>CAVYOT010000015.1:17500-289827 GCA_963770115.1 uncultured Actinomycetota bacterium | reverse complement strand
TTCCGGGTTCGGTGGTTCTTCTGTGTTCGCCAGCCGAAAATTCAGCTCTGGCTCCATTGTGTGATCGAGATGGCGCGCTACGGCCTGCCCGCCGACGTGAAACGTGAGCACGCGGCCGCGATGATCCGATCATGGCGGTGGCCGACGTTGAACGGCGATCCGCGACGGCCTCCACCACCTGGGGGGCCCAGTAACTGGGCTCGCCGCATGTAGGTGGCGGTGCCGGAATATGTCGGTGTGTCCTTCAGGAAACCGCGTCCGGGCGCGGCGGGAAAGGGCCGATCCGAGCACGACTCATCACGTACACCAAAAACACGTGCGACACCGCTGGCTGGTTCCCGGGTTGGTCCCGGTTGTCGATGCAGACCAGCCGTCGATGCGTGGATCGGCAGGGCGTCCGCTTGGCGCACGGCCGCCCGGTGGAGCTGCCGGTGGTGACCGGCGGTGGCGCCTGGCGGGACGACCGGGCTCCCGGTGAAATCCCGGGCGGAGATCCCGTGCGCTCTTGGCCAACGTCAATGCTCCGGCAGGCCGTCCGGTGAGGCCCACGCCGACAGCCCAGGCTCGGCTTGGACCCACGTGCCGCCGCGCTGCCGGACGAACTGCCGCAGACGCAGATCCTCGACGAAGTCGTAGGTCAGGCAGTGCTCGGTGAACCATGTCCGCCGACGGTGCCGCCACGCCTTCCAGTCCGCATACGCGGCCGAATCGTCGGGGTGGGCTGCCAGTTCGGGCGGCAACTCAGCCGCAGGCCGCCCCGGGCACCTCCGGCTCATACACGCCTCCCACGGATGTACCACACGGTCAGCTCATGCAGACTCCGCAACGCCATCCTCCTCCACGACCCGCAGCCTGCCTACTCGCTCTCACTGCGTGTCCGGAGTTCGGTTCGGGGCGTGCAGCGCAGGCGCGACGCGGACCTCTGCTGAGCGTATGTCGCTGCGGGGACCTACGCTTGACCTGAGCCCAGGACCTCGGCTTCCTGGTGACAACCGCACCAGACCATGATCACGAGCCTTGACGGACGGCGGCACTCTCCCGATGTCGGAGATTCAGAGCTCCCCCTTTTTCGCGTTCTCGCTTTCGGCGCAGCCGTTGCAGCATCTGCTCGCCGTGCGCCCGGACCGGTGTGGGGTGCGGATCGGCAACGACACGCTTGACGTCCGGATCAGCCCGTGGCGGCTCTCGACGTGGCCGGATGACGTCGCCCGGTGCGGAAACCGCCGCGGACTCCCGCTTCGGTGCCGGGGTCGAAGGTCAGTCCACGATCAGCCTGCGACTGCCGCGGACCGTGCGGCGTCCAGGCCGGTACCGGGCCTCGAACCCGCCGGTCGTACTGCACAGTCGCGAGGGCAGCGGTGAAGGTCGTTGTCGCAGGCTCGTCGGGATTCGTCGGGCAGCGGCTGTGCCCGGCGCTGGTAGCCGCAGGCCACACAGTGCAGGCGATGACACGTCATCCCGACACCTACTCCGGCGCGGGTGAGCCGGTATACGGCGATGTGCACGACGCCGACTCGCTGTCCACCGCCCTCGCCAGCTGCGACGGCGCCTACTACCTGGTGCACTCGCTGGGCGACGCCGAGTTCGCCGAACGCGATGCTCAGGCGGCGCGCGCGTTCGCCCGGGCCGCCGCCGAGGCCGGGCTGGGCCGGATCGTCTACCTCGGCGGGCTCGGTGACGACGACGACGACCTGTCCGCGCACCTGCGCAGCCGCCGCGAGGTCGAACACCTGCTCGGCTCCACCGGGGTGCCGGTGACCACGCTGCGGGCCGGGATCATCATCGGGTACGGGGGGATCTCCTGGGAGATGACCCGCCAGCTCGTCGAGCACCTTCCCGCGATGGTCACCCCACGGTGGGTGCGGACCCGCACCCAGCCGATCGCGATCGCCGACGTGGTCCGCTACCTGGTCGAGGTGCTGGAGAAGCCCGAAGCGGCAGGCCGCGCGTTCGACATCGGCGGCCCCGACGTCCTGGCCTACGTGGACATGATGCGCAGGGTGGCCGCGATCGAGGGCCGCCACCTGGTGGTGGTTCCGGTCCCATTGCTGTCCCCGCGGCTCTCCTCGCGCTGGCTGTCGCTGGTCACCGACGTCGACGTGCAGACCGGCCGCTCACTCATCGACTCGATGAGCAACGAGGTGGTGGTGCGTGACGACGGCATCCGCGAGCTCGTCGATTTCGATCCGATGAGCTACGACGACGCCGTGCTGCTCGCCCTCGGTGAGCGCGCACGGACTGAACGTGCGCGGTCGGGCCGCCCGTGACGAGACCCCACTGATCCGTGACCGCCGTTCCCGATCCGGCGGCAACGCCAGCCCTGCGTCGCAGGGGGAGGGGACGCAGTCGGGGGCAGTGGGCCATGGTCGACCGTGGTCAGCTGAGGAGTTGGCTGCGGAGGCCCGCGATGACGATGTCCAGTCCTTCGTCGAGTTCGGCGGCGCCGTCGTAGGTGGCCAGGACGGTGGCGAGGGAGCGCAGCCGGGGGAACTGGGTGATGGGTAGGCGATGCAGTCCGAGGCGGAGCAGGTCGTCGGTCTCATCGGGGTCGGGGACCCGTTGCTGCAGTTCGTCCTGGAGGTGGCCGTAGAGGAATCCGGTGAACAGCCGGGTGGCGTGCAGTGCGCCGTGCGGGTCGAAACCGGCGCCGATGAACACCTCGAGCAGCTCCTCCAGGAGCCGCAGCGTGCCCAGCGGTCGCAGGGCGAGCGGACCGGTGACCGAACGGGTCACCAGGAGCGGCACCGCGTTGGGGTGGGCCAGCGCGATCCGGCGGAACGCCTGCGCGGTGCGCCGCAGAGCGGTTTCCCAATCCACGCCGGGGTCGCCGAAGACGACCAGTGCGGAGAGGACGTGTTCGACGACGCCGTCGAGCAGGGCGTCCTTGTCGGCGGCGTGGCGGTAGATCCCCATCGGGTTGCGGTCGAGGGCCTGCCCGAGCCTGCGCATCGTCAGCGCTTCGACACCGTACTGGTCGATGATCTCCAGGGCGGCGACCAGCACCTGCTCGCGGGTCAGCGCTGGGCGGCCCGCCGGTGGTGGCGTGGCGGGCGGCCGGGTCTGGGCGGCGTCGCTGGGCATCGATCTCCCTCTTCCAGTTCGTGGCAGACAGCGTATTGATATGTTGTATAGATACTCCTATGGTAGACGGAGTATCGCAGTGTGGGTCTCCAGATCCAGGATGCGAGACCGCCTCGGCAGTGTGCCGAGCATTGATCTTCACCATGAAGGAGCGTTATGGCGCGCACCACCGACCAGCCGTCCACGGCCAATCGACGCAACACGGCCACGGCCCAGCCGGACATCAACCTGTCCGACTCGTTCGACGAGCAGGATCGGCAGGGCGGGGACGGTCAGATCGGGAGCAAAGCCGAACGCCGCGAGAGCCTGGCCGCCGTTCGGGACGAGCGGGACAACGAAGGCAACGACTCCTCCGAGAACCGCGACGAGGGCGCGAACCTCAGCCGCCGCGGCGACAGCGGGTTCGGCGAGAACCGTGAAGAGCGGAGTCAGCACGAGGGCTACGCCGAGCAGGGTTCGTGGCTCGGGCACTCGCTGTCGACGTCCGCAGGCTTGGACGCCTTTGCGCCCGTCCTCGAGGCTTGGCAGCAGGTCTTCAAGTCCTGGTCGGACTTGGCGGAATCCATGATGAAGGTGCAGCAAGACGCCTTCGCAGGCATGCTCGGTGCTGCCACTACGACGGCAAAGGAACTCGCCTACTCCGGGACGCGCACCACGGCTTCGACACCCGACCGGATCGAGCACGACCGGCGATAGCCGGTAAGCAGGACCGCTACCTCATCGGCCGGGTGCCCCGCAAGTTCGGGGCACCCGGCCGGTCAGCGCCGGGATCCCGGTAGGTAGCACGCGACCTTCCAACGGTAGGGGCAACCCGATCGCCGAGGCCCCCTGGGCCCGGCTAGGTCTTGTTCTTCACCACGCCCGCAACGGGTAGAAGGTCGCGCTCCAGAAGGGCGTACGCCTCGGCGAGGTCGCGGACTCCTGCGGGGCTGTTGCCCACGTTAGGAGCTGCCTTGATGATCGCCTTGAGCACGGATTCTCGGGCCTGCTCACGGAGACTCTGGTCGGCCATGAGCGGACGCTACCCGTGCGACCCAGCAGTGCGCGCGGGGCCGTGATCGCAGGCGTGTTGCCCCCACGCCGCGCTGGTCGCGAGCGGCCGCGCGTCGACAACACCTGCGATCGTGTGAGACGATAATCACTCTTTCTTACTCCGCCCTGGACCTCGGCGATCCAAGTCTCGATGGGCCCATGGGGGCGGAAATCGGATGATCGACAGCGGCCGGGTGCACCGTGATCCGTCTCGGTGCTCTCGCGCGGACCCCCACCGAAACCTGTCGGCTCCCGGCGGTGCGACGTGACCGTCCGCATCTGCGATCGTTGCGGCGACGTCACCCTCGACGGGGAAGGGTGCACCTGCACCACCCCCTACAGCCTGAGCGAGATCCGCCGTCGGCATCGGGCCGCCGTCGAATCGGCCCGCATCACCGACAGCCGCGATCGGGCCAGGGTCGAGTCGGGCGACTACCGCGCCATTGCCGGAAACACGACGGCATTCCGTGCGCATCCGCACCCGCATGCCGACGACCGGGCGGCACCTCGCAGGACCGCTGCCGCCGCCGTCTCAGGTGAGCGCACTCAGGCCCGCGTACCCGGCCCCGACTCGATATCGAGACCCATCAGCGGGACGCCTGCTGCCCCAACCGACGCCGATCCGTCCGCGCCGCACGAACCCCGACCAGCTCTGGATCCAGATTGGCTGCATGCCGCCGAACAGGCCCCACCGGCACCGATTGACCGTCACGGACAAGGGAGAAGGCGATGACCGCACCACAGGACCAGTTCACGCAGGTAGCCCGCCAGGGCCAGGAGGCGATCACCACCGCCATGCGGACGTGGACCGACAACTTCCAGTCCATGGTCGGAGGCGGAACCCCCGCACAGTCCGGGTTGCCCAGCCCCCAACAGGTCGTGGACAACCTCTTCGACTTCGCCGAGCAGATGCTGGCCAGCCAACGTGAATTCGCCAAGCGCGTGCTCGCCGCCGCAATGGAAGCCAACGAGGCCGCGACGAGCAAGGCCCGTGAGGCCGTGGAGTCGGCGACCGCCCACACGAGGGCAGCCACCGACGCCACCACCGAGAAAGTGGTCGACACCGCCCAGCCAGGAGGCTGACCGCGCATCACCGGGCCGCCGATCTCCACCGCGCACCGGCTCGTCTGCGAGGTGCCCGCGCGACGGCTGTGCCGTGGTCCGCGATCGGTCCTGGGCGTGCCGCGCGATCAATCGAAAGGACGTCGCCGTGGCAGGCAACTCGACCGAGTCCGGACGTTCCGTCACCAGCAAGATCACCTCAATTCTGATGACGTTCACCGAGGGCAGCGAACACTCGCTCACCGAGATCGCGCGCCTGACCGGACTGCCGATCTCCACCGCGCACCGGCTGACCGCCGAGCTGACCTGTTGGCGGCTGCTCGAACGCACCCCCGACGGGCTCTACCGCGCGGGCCTGCCGCTGCGCATGATCAGCGACTGCCCCGACCGCACCCCCACCCTCCACGAGCGCGCCCCTTGCGTGCTGGAGGACCTCGCCGCCACCACCCGCAGCCGCGCCCGCCTGGGCGTGCTGCACGACTTGGAGGTCGCCTACATCGAGAAACAACCCGGCCACCGCCCGGTCACCGGTTTCACCCCCGCCGCCACGCTGCCCGCCCACCCGACCGCGCTCGGCCGCGCACTGCTCGCGTTCTCCCCACCGGGCCTTGTCGAGATGACCATCCTGCGCGGGCTGCACCCCTACACCACGCACACCATCACGTCACCCGACCGGTTCCGCCGCGCGCTGGCCGTCACCCGACTCACCCGCGTCGCCGTCACCCGCTTCGAACTCGAGGCCTGTGCCTGTGGGGTGGCGATGCCCGTATTCGGGCCCGGCGGCGACGTGCTGGCCGCGATCGAGCTGACCGTCCGCGACCTGGGCGCAACCCTGCAGACCGTCCTCATGGCACTGACCATCGCAGCGCGCAGCCTCTCCCGCGAACTCGCCGGACAACCCCGGCAGACGCGCACCGATGAGCCGAGACACACGCCCGACCAGTTGCTGGTCGGGGCGGCCGGACAGTTGAAGGCCAGAGCTCGGATGTTGCCGACAGGGCCGTGTCGACCGGCTCCATCTCCTCGACGGTCGCTATCCCGACCTGTTCGGTGAGGCGTCTGCGCAGCTGGGCGACACCGTTCGGCAGGCAGGCCGGGGGTCAGGCGGCATGGAAGCTCCGGCTGTTGGCGCGGTCCCCATTCACCGGTAGAGTGCGGGCCCCGGTCGGCTGAGCAGGCAGAACGCTGGCATACGGGTAGCGATTGGACGGACATCGACGGCGCGGACGGCGGGCTCGGTACGTCGCGGCTGCGCATCGGTGTGCTCGCCTCGATTGCGCACCGCACGCCGCCGCGTGGCTACGGGCCGTGGGAGCAGGTGGCTTCGACGCTCGCAGAGGGGCTGGTCGCGCTCGGCCATGAGGTCACCCTGTTCGCCACCGCCGATTCCCTCACGACGGCGCGGCTGCACGCGGAGGCCCCGCGTGGCTACGAGGAGGACCCCGGCGTCGACGCCAAGGTGTACGAAGGCTTACACAACGCGGCCGCGTTCCAGCGGGCAGCTGAGTTCGACGTGTTGACCAACCACTTCGACTTCCTTCCGCTGACCTACAGCAGGCTGGTGTCGACGCCGGTCGTGACGACCATCCACGGCTTCTCGTCGGAGCGGATCGTGCCGGTGTACCGCGCCTACGACGACATCGCGCACTACGTGGCGATCAGCGAGGCGGACCGACACCCGGACCTGACCTATGACGCGACGATCCACCACGGCATCGACCTCTCCCCCTTCACCTACCGGGCCAGCCCGGTGACTACCTGCTGTTCCTCGGCCGCATCCACCCCGACAAGGGCACCCATCGGGCCATCGAGGTCGCGCGTCAGGCCCGGTTGCCGCTGGTCATTGCGGGTATCGTTCAGGACGAGGACTACTTCCAGGATGTCGTCGAGCCGCACCTCGCCGCGCCAGACATCAGCTATGCGGGTCCGGTCGGCCCGGCCGAGCGGGACGGATTGCTCGGCGGTGCGCTCGCGTTGCTGCACCTCATCGGGTTCGCCGAACCCTTCGGCCTCTCCGTCGTCGAATCGATGGCGACCGGGACGCCGGTGATCGCGTGCCCGCTCGGGTCGATGCCCGAGATCATCCGCCCCGGCCGGACCGGATTCCTCGTCGACGACATCGCGGGCGCGGTCGAGGCGGTCGGCCGGGTCGCCTCGCTGTCGCGACGGCATTGCCGTGACGACGTCGAAGAGCGCTTCACAGCGGCGCGCATGGTGGCGGACTACGCCGACCTGTTCGCCCGCGTCGCGTCAGGTGGGCCGTCGGCGGTGAGCCGTCCGACGAGCAGCGGAAGGTCGACGAAGGCGAATCGGACCGACGCGTCGCTCGCACCGTAGGGCAGCAGCAGTTGATCACCGAGTCGTAGCGCGCCGCAGGAGTAGACGACGTTGGGGACATAACCGTCGCGCTCGTCCTCCGCGGGCACCAGGAGCGGGTCACGCAGCGCCCCGATGACCTGGCTCGGATCATCGAGGTCGAGCAGCACGGCGCCGATGGCGTACTCGCGCATCGGCCCGACCCCGTGGGTGAGGACGATCCAGCCTGCTTCGGTCTCGATGGGCGACCCGCAGTTGCCGATCTGAAGAAGCTCCCATGAGCGATTCGGTGTCTGGAGCGTGCGGGTCTCACCCCACCAGAGGCCGTCGAGCGAGGTGGCAATGGTGTTGTTTTCCCGGTCCCAACGAGAGAGGGCGAGGTAGCGGCCGCCGACTCTGCGTGGGAACAGGGCCATGCCCTTGTTCCGCGCGGCAGGCCCGGCAAGTTGGGACATGCGGAAGTGCCGAAAATCCTCGGTCTCGATCAGCTGCGGCATGACCTCCGCGCCGTCGAACGCGGTATAGGTCGCCCGGTAGACACCCTCGTCCTCGATGCGCACGAAGCGGGCGTCCTCGATGCCGCGCGACTCGGACGGGCCCTGCGGCCACAGCACGCGTTCCGCAAGAGTGGTCTCCCGCGGGAACTCGACTTCGTAGCTGCATGCGGCGATGCGCCGCGCCAGCTCAGCGGTGCGGGTGGCGGTAGAGCGAGTGAGACGTTCGTTCGCGAGCGCTGCGAGCGCCGTCTCCAGCTCCTCGGCGCGGAATCGAGGACTCAGTCGGGAAATGACGAAGGCGGCAGACTCACGGTCGATGTCCAGTCCGACGAGTGCGGCCGCGAACAGCTCACGGCGATACGACGTCGCCAGCTTGTGACCGGCCTCGATGTGCCGCCCGGGATCATCGACACTGAGCTCTCCCGAGGGACCCACGACCCCCGTGCGGAACTCGACCGACGAGAGATGCCCCTCGCCGACCGCGCGCAGGCTCAGGATGAATCGGCAGCTCCCCGGCGCGAGGCCTGCCTGGTCGGGATGCACGATGGCCGACGGGTTGAACAGCGCCGCCGCCTCGACCGAGAACTCGTGCGTGAAACAGGCACCCACGAGGCTGCGTCGCTCATCGGACAGCTCGGCGGCCTCGGGTATCCGGTGCGCGATCTGCTCGTAGTGCGCCATCAACACACCCGGCAGGTCACGGTGGCGCTGCTCGTAGCGATCACGTACCCGCTTCACGGTCGCGCCGACCTCGTCCTCATCCAGCGCGAGGATCCTCGACAGAACCCCCGAGGCCCGGGACCGGCCATCGTGGGAGAGCTCGTGACCGGGCACGAACAGCCGCGCCAGCACCCGTGCGGGGTCCGCGGTCAGGACCACGTCCGTCCGCGTGACGAACTGGTTCACCCGAGGCCCCTCATCGAGCCTCCACGATCCGGCAGGCCTGCTGCAGCGTCGAGAGCAGTGCCAAGGTGGACTCCGCGCCCTGATTCTCGTTGCGGCCGAGGCGTTCCAGCCCGTCGAAGCCGCCTCCGCATACCGGGTCGTGCATCGGCGTGGCGGAGTCGTTGTCGCCGAGGAACCATGCCGCGGCGAGCCCGATCCCCTCGGCCCACCGGCGTCCCCCCGCGATCAGGTGCGCTCTCGCGCAGGCGTCGGCCAACGCCGCCACCTCGATCGGTTGCTGGTCGAAACCCCGAAGGGCCTCATCAGGACCGCAACCCTCGGTCGGGACCACCGACAGGTGGCCGTCACGGGTCTGCCGGTCGAGCAGCCAGCTCAACAGGCCAAGGCCGTCCGCGACAAGGGAGGGTGAGTCCAGCGCGGCACCGGCGGCAAGGAGGGCATCGGGCAATGCGGCGTTCGCGTAGCTGAGCCGGGGCTCCGGCCACGGCCACCGCTTGCCGAGCGCAGGCCCACCGATCACGTCGACGGCCGCCGTGATCAGCTTCCGAGCGTCGACATGGCTCGGCAGCACACAAAGCACCTCCGCAGCGCCGAGCGCGGCGAACGCCATTGCGCGCGGATGGGGAGAACGCAGCCCGGCGCCACGGTCGAACCCCGCAAGCGCCCGCTCGCGAAAGTGCGGCACCCGCGCGGCGGCGGTGCCGAGGCCCCAGAGTGCGCGGCCCCAACAGTCCTCGACCGACGCGACGTCGGTCCAGCTCAGATCGGAGCGCCGCCGATTGTGGAATCGGCCGTCGGGTTGCTGCGCCGCCAAGACGAAGGTCAGATACTGCTCACGGAGGTCGTCCAGCTCGCCAGGCTCCTGCTCACGGCAGACGACCACCAGCGCCCGCGCCACGTCGTCGACGCAGTAACCATGTCCGCGCCGCGGGATCGCCCCCTCTGCGTGCTCGTACAACCCGCCCGCGTCGGTCAGCCTGCGCAGATGTGTGTAAATCGGAGCCGGGATCTCCATCGGTTCGACCCGCGGTTCGCGCACGCTTCCGATCACGAGGCCTCGGCCATGCTCGCCGCGACGACATCCACCGCGATCGCGCGGTAGCGGTCGGCCACCGCAGGCCACAGCAGCTCGGGGGCCTTCCGCGCAGCCTGCTCGGCCATGGCGCAGGCCAGTCCCGGTTCCTCGATCACCCGGCGCAGAGCGGCTTCCAGGGCGACGGGGTCGCGCTGCGGCACCACGAGCCCGGTCCCGTCGGCCAACAGCTCGATCGCGTGGGGGAAGGCCGTGGAGACCACCGGTCGCCCCGCCGCCACCGCCTCGATGAGAACCCCTGACGTGACCTGCTCGCGTGAGTCGTAGGGCAGCAGCACCACATCGGCCCGCTGCACCAGCTCGGCCAGCTCGCCGACGCCGAGGTAGCGGTCGTCGAGCTCGACGATGTCCTGCACACCGGTGGCCCGTGCGCGCTGTGCGAGGCCGTCGCGATAGGTCTCACCGTCGCGTTGCGCGACCTTGGGATGGGTTCTGCCCATCACGAGATAGCGCGGTTGCAGGTCACGCAGCCCCGCCATGGCATCGATCGCCCATTCGATGCCCTTGCCCGGCCCGATCAATCCCCAGGTGAGGACGAGGGGGCGCTCGGCAGGCTGACGCTCCATCGGGAGCGCGGGCCCGTGGTCGACCGCGCCATGCGGGATCACGGCGATCTGCGTGGGGTCCGCCCCGTAGCTCGCGACAAGGCGCCTACTGGCGGTCTGCGTCATCGTCACGACCAGATCGGCCATGGTGAGGAGGCGGAGCAGGATGTGCCGTTGCCGCGCCGTCGGATCCTGGAGGACCGTGTGCAGCACGATGATCGTCGGCACCGTCAAGCCATCGACGATGCCCAGCACATCGGCACCGTCGGGTCCACCGTAGATGCCGTACTCGTGTTGGACGACCACGACATCGAAGCCGTTGAGGCGACGAACGGCGTCAGCGGCACTGTCTGACGATCCGTTCACCAACTGCGCCACCACGTCCGGAACAGGCCGGGGCTCAGCATTTTCGACCACCCGGACCACACCGAGGGACCCCGCCGAGAGGTGCAGGTGCTGGATAAGAGCGGCGCTGAAGGTCGCCAGGCCGCATTGGGTCGGCGGGTAGGTGCTCAGCATTCCGATGGCGGCCGGTCGAGGCCTGGTGACGGTGTCGCGTCCCACCTGTACAGAGGGGTTTACGGTACTTATCGGCACGAACAGTTCTCCTGATTTCTTCGAATGCTGCTCAGGGCGCGCCCGACGAGCGCTTTTTTCTAAGGTAAGCGGACAAGAACTTGAGATAACTACCGCGCGGCAACGGCCTGCAACGCGTCGATGCTGTCGGTGTTTCCATCCAGACTCGCCTCGGGCTCCGGTCTCCGAACGGCAACCCGCCCGACCTGGGTCTTCGACGAGGACGACCTGGGCTTTGCCGCCCAGGTGCAACACGCTCCCGACACCCTGACCCTACACCCAACGTGGCCGAGTTCAGCCGGTCGTGGGTGCCGTTGCCGCTCCCGTTGTCGTGCTCGCCGGGCGCTTATCGCCTGGTCGGCTCGGTGGTGGGTGGCGGGAACAGATGGGCGACCTCCGGTTCGCCGAGGGCGTAGCTGCGCGCCTGCTCCTCGAATCGGCGGTCGGCGCCGGTGAGCCGGTTCTCGTGCTGACGCAGATGCTCGGCCCAGGTGCCGACGAGGTAGGACTCGACGAACCGGGTGGGATCGCCGCCGTCGCGGAACAGCTCCCAGCGCAGGGCGCCGGTACGCCTGCGGGAACGGCCGACGTGGCCCATGGCGTCGCTGAACGCGACCGAGTTGTCCTCCGGCACCCGATAGGTCACGGTGACCAGCACCGGCCCGTCCGCGGCATCCGGTGTGAACATCAACTGCGGTGCGGGCCAGTACGCCGACGGCGTGCGGTCCAGCTTGGCGGTGTCCGGCAGCGGACTGCGCAGGCCCACCGCGGCGCCCAGCGCCACCACCGCGGCGGCCACCAGCAGCGCGACGGTCACCGACGTACGGTCGGCGACCACCCCCCAGATCACCGCCCCGAGCGCCTGGGCACCCTGGAACACGACCAGGTAGTAGGCCAGCCCGCGGGCTCGCACCCAGTTCGGCAAAGCCAGCTGCAGGCCCGAGTTGAGGCTGGACATCACGGCGATCCAGGCGCCGCCGACCGGCAGCAGGGCGATGCCCACCAACACCGGGCTGTTGCCCACCGCGACCACCGCGATGGCGACCGCCGTGATCACCATCGCCCCGGTGACCAACCGGGCCGAGCCGATCCTCGCCCGCAGCCGGGGGATGACGAATGCGCCCGCCACGGCACCGATGCCGACCATCCCGAGCAGCAACCCGTATCCCGCCGACCCGAGGTGCAGGTTCGTGGCAGCGACCACGGGCAGCAGCGCCCAGACCGCGCTCGCCGCCGGAATGAACAAGATCGCCCGGTACAGCAGCCGTCGGACGATCAACGCGTGCCGCACGTACCGGCCGCCTGCCAGCAGCGCCTCCACCAGTCGCTCGCGCGGGCCTGCATCGGCTCGCTCGGGCGCGCGCCACATGCCGAGCACCGCGGAGATGCCGATGAACGAGACGGCGTTGAGCGCGAACACCCAACCGGCGCCTGCCGTCGCCACGACGAGACCGCCGATGGCCGGGCCCACCGCGCGGGCGACGTTCATGTTCAGCCCGTTCAACGCCGCCGCCTGCGGCAGCAGGCCACGATCGACCAGGTCGGGCTGTATCGCCTGCCACGCCGGGCCTGCCACCGCGTTCCCGCAGCCCAACGCGAAGGTCAGCGTCAAGATCAACGCCGGCGACGGTGCGCCGAGGAAGGTGATGACGGCCAACGCCGCCGCGGCCACGAACATCGCCAGCTGGGCGCCCAGCAGCAGGCGCCGCCGGTCCACCAGGTCGGCCCACGCACCTGCGGGAAGGGCGAGCACGACGATCGGCAGGCTGGCGGCGGTCTGCACCAGCGACACCAGCAGCGGCGAGCGGTCGACCAACAGCCACTGCGCGCCGACGGTCTGCATCCAGGTGCCGACGTTCGACGCGAACTGGGCGATCCACAGCGCCCGGAACACCGCGGACGCCAGCGGTGCCCACGCCGAAGCGGGCGCGCCCGCGCCACCATTCCGCGGCGTCGGCGACAGGTCGCCGCTCCGCCGTCCGCTGGACCCCACGACCCTCCCCCTGACGTCGCCGGAACGCTCACCCCGTTCTCGACCCTCGGACGCCAGGGGCCTCGGCCACGTCAGGGGGCGGCTTCCAGATCCCGCACCAGCATGTACACGTACCCGCCCCGCTCACGCTCGGCCTCGCGCGTCAGCCGATACCGCGACGCCACGAGCGGGATCGAATGCCGCAGGGAGCTCTCTACGAACGGCTCCGCGGGCGGGACCGGATCCTGCAGCTCGATCTCCCCGGGCGGCGAGCCATCGGGTTCCGCGGGAACGGCCACCGTCTCGCCGCCGTGTGGTCCGTCCTCGATGTAGGCGAAAACCTCCCCCCGGTGGGCCATACACCGCAGCGTCCCAGATCGCCGCGCCGCAGGTCACCGATCACCACCGAGTGGAAGGGCAGCCACCTGTCGAGCCTGGGCGGCGATGCTCGCCGTGCTCTCCGCCCACCCATCGGAAACCGTCGGCCACCTCCTGCCCCGCTGGGTAGTGGGGTGGGAAACTGAGACAGGAACGGGCGCCGAAAGGGGTAATCGTGCGGATCCGCCACGTTACGGACGAAACGGTTGCCGATATCGGTCCAGAGGACATCGGAAAGACCGTTGCGTCCGGCGACGGGCTCGTCTGGGTCGACTTCGACCACACCGACGAGAGCGGTATGGGCATGCTGCCCGATCTGTTCGACGTGCGTTCAGCCGACGTCGCGGACTGCCACATCCGCACACCGGTGCCGAAGCTGCATCGCTACCCCGACCATCACTACACCGCGATCAACGGTCTGGCACGCGGCACCGACGACCGGCTGTACTTCGTGCCCTTGAAGGTGTTCCAGCACCCCGGGCTGGTCGTGACCGTCCTCGGGCCGACGAGCAGGGCCCTGCCCGACGACGCTGCCCGAACCGAGATCTCCGTCGTGCAGGGGCGGATCGACGCGGACGGGTTCCGGCCGACCACCTCTCTGCAGCTCATCGCCGCGATCCGACGCGCGATGATGGCCACCCTCGAGACCCTGGTCGGCGAGGCGGCAGGCCGGATCGCGGACTTCGAGAAACGCTGCGCCGCGAAGGACCCGGTCGCCTCCGAGCGGCTGCTCGACGAGTTGTTCGCCCTCCGCCACGACCTGCAGACCATCAGAACGAGCGCGGCGCAGGCATTTCAGACCTACACCGGGCTCCTGGAATCCTCCGAAGAGGACGGGCTGCTGGGCATCGACGAGCGGCGCGTGCGCGATCTGCGCCAGGGATTCGGCCAGCTCGTGCAGACCGTCGATCTGGAACGCGAATACCTCCAGGAAATGATCGACCTCTTCCAGACGAGGGTGTCGACCGAGTTGAACCGTTTTGTCCGGAAAGTCACGGCATGGGGCACCGTCGCCATTGCCTGGACCGTGATCACCGGCGTCTACGGCATGAACGTCATCGGGATTCCCGGTGTGGACGCGCCGTGGGGATTCACCGCCGTCGCCGGATCGATGGTCGTCGTCGGCGGCGTGTTGGCGCTGTTCTTCCGGCGGCACGGCTGGTTGTGACCCGCTCAGATCGCGGACTGACTCAGCTCGACAGCGCGCACCAGCGGCCGCTGCGCGCCGACGCGAAGAGGGCCTCGATGGTGCACGCGATGTCGCGAGCGTTCTCGAGAGGCCACTGCGGTACGGCCTCACCCAGCACGGACCGGGAGAACCGTTCGGCCTGTAGCAGATAGTGGTTGGCAGGTTCGAACGCAAACGACGAGCTGGGGTGGTCACCGACACTCGTCGTGTCGCCGACATCGATCCGGCATCCCACGGGCCTGCCGTGGGCGAACGGGAAGCTCATCCGCAGCCACCCTGTCGAGCCGAGGACCGACAGCTGCTGATGGGAGCCCCAGCCGGTCGGCCCGGAATGCACGCTCACGGTGATCGACGCGTGCCGCCCGCCGTAGTCGAGCAGGGCGCTGGTCAGGCCGTCCACGCCGAACTCGGGATGGATCTCGACCGCGGCCACGACCCGCGCCGGGGGACCGTCGAAGATGGCGTTGCATGCGCTGACGACGTAGGGGCCCATGTCGCGCAACGATCCGCCGCCCGCCGCCGGATCGTTGCGGATGTCGGCAGGGTCGAGGAACGCCTTGGCCATGGTGGCGTGCACGGACCGGACCTCGCCGATGGTCCCGACGGCGAGCAGCTCGCCCAACTGCTGCCACTGCGGATGGTTGCGGTAGGCCAGTGCCTCCTCGATGTGCCTCCCGGTGCGGTCCCGCGCCGCGATCAGCTCGTCGATGCCCTCGACGGTCATGCTCAGCGGCTTCTCGCACAGCACGTGTTTGCCTGCTTCGAGCGCGCGCACCGACCACGGCACGTGCAGCGTGTTCGGCAGCGGCACGTACACCGCGTGGATGTCCGGATCGGCCAGCAGGTCGTCGTAGCCTGCGTAACTCCGCGGGATACCGAATTCCTGCGCAACCGCGCGGGCCTTCTGCTCGTCGCGGGACGCGACGGCCAGCAGCGTCGCGCTGGGGGCCTCGTTCATCGCCGGAATCACCCGCTCGATGGCGATATTCGCCGCGCCGAGCACCCCCCAGTTCACCGTTCGCGCCATCTCGGGAGTATCGAATAGCGCTCCGGACGGGACGGGACGACCGCGGGTGCCTTCCGCCCAGTGACCTTCGGGCAGTGAGACGACCTGCCCCCCGCTCGGGCGGTAGCCGACGCAGCCGCGCGCTACCGACCGAGCCGACCGCCGCGTCACATCGGGACTACCGGCCGTTCTGGTCGTGACTTCGGCCCGTGCCGCGCCGGGCCGCACTTGGGCGACGGTTACTGGTGGAGCGGGCCGCCCCTTGTCGCGCCCGCCGTGAGGAGCGTGTTATGACACCCATCGGCATGATCGTTGGAGCGGGGACGTACAAGGAGGTCACCGAGCCGGTGGCCGCCGCAGGCACCACCGTCGCGGCACAGGGATAGGGGATCGCGATGCACCGCACCGTCGTCGCCGACGTGATGGCGACCGAGCTCGTCACCGCGCCCCCGCAGTCGTCGTTCGCGCACCTGGCGAAGCTGCTCCACACCGCCGGAGTACGGGCGGTACCGATCGTCGATCCAGAGGGGGTGCTGCTGGGCGTCGTCTCCGAGGCCGACCTGATGGCCTCCGCCGCCCGTCCCGACACCGAGCCCGGGCGCTGGCGGGCCCGCCACGTCCGCCGCGACCAGCCGGAAGCCAAGGCGGGCGCCACTACCGCGGCCGAGCTCATGACGCCGTTCGTCGAGGCGGTGGCGCCGACGACCACGGTCGCGACCGCGGCGCGCCTGATGGTGGAACGTCACCTCCGCTGGATGCCGGTGTGCGACGCGGCGGGTCGGGTCGTCGGCGTCATCTCCCGCTCGGACGTGCTGGCGATGTTCCTGCGTGACGACGAGTCGATCCGACCGAGATCGTCGACGAAGTGCTGCGCCGGTCCTCTTGGACCCCAGGACGTGCAGGTCGGGTCGACGGCGGTGTCGTCACGCTCACCGGCGAGCTCGACGCCCGCGTCGACGCGGAGCTGGCGGTGCGCCTCACCGAACGGGTCGAAGGCGTCGTCGCGGTCGTCGACCACCTCACCTCCCAGCTGGACGAGCGCCTCGCCGACGCCCGCGCGATGCCGCTCGACTGAGTTCCCGCAGGACGCCCGCCCCGTCGGCCGCGGGATCCGCAAGCTCGCCACCCCGCCCCGGCAGGTCGGGTGGCAGGCTCTGCCGCCCCGGCGGCCCACGTCGAGGTGTGGCACGAACACGGCCGGTCTGTGGCCCGGCCGCTGATGCGCTGGGCGGTCAGTGGAAGTACGCGCCCGCGTCGATGTCGTCGATGAGGGTCGGACCGGTGGGCTCCCACCGGAGCAACTCCCGGGTGCGCGTGCTCGACGCGGCCAGGTCCATCGCGAAGAACGTGCCGATGAACCCGAAATGGCCGACGGCGTCCTCGGCGGCGACCGACCTCACCGGCAGGCCCAGACCGCGCCCGATGGCCTCGGCGATCGCCTTGGTCGAAACGCCTTCCTCGGCGACCGCGTGCAGGAGCGAGCCGGCAGGCGCCTGCTCGAGCCCGAGCCGTACGAGCCGGGCCGCGTCCGAGCGGTGCACGGCCGACCACCGGTTCGCGCCGTCGCCGACATACGCGGACACGCCCTTGTCGCACGCCGCGGCGACGATGTACGCGATGAATCCGTGGTCGCGGTCGCCGTGCACGGTCGGCGCGAAGCGGGCGCTCACGGTGCGTACGCCGCGCTCGACGTACTCGAGCGCGAGGTTCTCGCTCCCGCCGCGTGGCGAGTCGGGTCCGTGGAACGGCGACCGGTCCTGCTCGGTGCTGGGGCGGCCCGGAGCGAGCCCGGCGACCCCCGACGCGAGCACGAACGGTCGCTGCGTGCCGACGAGGGTCTCGGCGATCGCCTCCACCGCGGCGCGCTCGGCGGCGTTGGACACCGCCGGGTTGCTCCAGTCGTGCTTGTTCGCGAGGTGGACCACACCGTCGGCGTCGGCGGCGCCCTTGCGGAGGGCGTCGAGATCGTCGAGGTCACCGCGGACCACGGTCACACCCTTGGCCTCCAGCGCTGCCGCGGACGCGGCGGAGCGGGCGAGCCCGAACACGTCGTGACCTGCCGCGAGCAACTCGTCGACGGTCGCGGAACCGATCCACCCGGACGCTCCGGTGACAAACACGCGCATGCGCGCGACCTCCTCAAGCCCGCTCCGCGAGCACCTGATGACAGCTACTGACATCAGGCTACGCCTCGATGTCAGTCTGTGTCGTCGCTAGGCTGGGAGGATGGCCCGCTGGGAGCCCGGCGCACGCGAGCGTCTGCAGGCGACGACGATGGAGCTGTTCGCCGAGCAGGGGTTCGAGGGAACCACGGTGGCCGAGATCGCGAGCCGGGCAGGCCTGACCGAGCGGACCTTCTTCCGGTATTTCGCCGACAAACGCGAGGTGCTCTTCGCAGGCCAAGACGCGTTCGAGGGCATGTTCGTCGAGCGCATCGCGGCCGCGTCGCCCGACGCCGAACCGTTCGCGGTTGTCACCCAGGCCGTCCGGGCCGTCGCGACAGCGTTCTTCCCGGCTGAGCGCCAACCCTTCTCCCGACAGCGTCAGACGATCATCGACGCGAATCCCGGTCTCCGCGAGCGTGAGCTGCTCAAGCTCTCCGGGCTCACCACGGCGATGACAGCCGCCTTGCGGGAGCGCGGCACACCGGAGCCGACCGCGATGCTCAGCGCAGAGTGCGGCGTGACGATCTTCCGGGTGGCGTTCTCCCGGTGGGTGGGCGGACGCGAGGACCGCGAGCTCGTCTCGATCCTCGACCACGTGCTCGCAGAACTGCGCGCACTCATCGCCCACGCGACCTGAGACACCCGACCTCCGGGGCTCGGGTTCGGCGCGACGCTGCTGCGCCGTACGACTTCGGCGGATTCGCTCGGCGCGCCGCCCGATCGGCTGACCTGCGAAACCGTACGGTGCTCGGACCTTCTGTGCATGGCCTCACACCGAGGAGTCCAGGTGCGTCGACATCGAGTCTCGAGCCGGCTGGTTGCTGCCGTCGCGCCGGTCATCGGCGTTGTCGGATTGGTCGTGGCGATGGCCCAGCTACCGACGATCCACAATGCGCTCTTCTACGTTGCCGACGACAGCGCCGCACAGTTCATCCCCACTTGGTACCACCTCGGTGAGCTCCTCCGGTCCGGTCGGTTCCCGCTGCTCGAACCCTCGATGTGGGCGGGCGGCAACATCGCTGCCGAAGCATTGTTCGGGATCTGGAATCCGGTCCTGCTGGGGAACATGGCGCTCGTCTCCACGATCCCGGACCCGCTGGTGGCCGCCGACCTGGTCAAGACCGAGTTCCTGACCATCCTCGCACTGGGCGTCTACGGCGTGGCTCGCGAATATCATGTCGGGCGTTGGATGTCGATCGTTCCTGCGATCACTGTGCCGTTCGCCGGGGCCACCCTCTACTTCGACGCCAGTTCGTGGGCGTCAGGCCTGATCGCGTTCGCATTCGTCCCGCACTTCTGGTGGACGCTGCGGCGTGCAGGCCGCGGCGCGCTCAGTCCCGCCTTCGCCTTTGTCGCGGGCTATCTCGCGGTGACCGCGGGCAACCCCTACGGCACGCTCGGCGTCGGCCTCGTGGTGATCACGCTGATCACCGAGTGTGTCGTGGCACGCCGGTGGCGGCGACTACGACGTGTGCTCGTCGGCGCGACCGCGACCGGACTCGTCGTACCCCTGGTGTACCTGCCGTTGGTCCTCACCCAACCGGTGACCTACCGCAGCGGGGCGGGCATCTCGAACAACGGCCTGATGGTGCCGGGGCTCGCCGACCTGCTCAATGCGTCGACCCCCGGCTTCGACGCCTACGTGCACGCCTTCGAGGCGCCCTATCTGACCGTTCCCGCGACGTACATGGCGTGGTATCTCGTGCCGCTGCTGCCGTGGCTGCGGTACGACCGGCTGCGCCGCCTGCTTCCCTCGATGGCCGGACTGCTGGTGTTCACCGCGATCGCCGTGACGCTGTGCACCGGACCCTCCGACGCATGGATGTTCCGTTGGCCGCTCCGCGTGGTGCCCTACCTCGTGTTGCCCGTGGTGGTGCTCTCGGCGGTCGCCCTCGCGCAAGGTCTGGCCCGTACCCACGTCCGCGGGCGGGCGGCGGCGTCGGCCGGGCTGGTGCTGGCGGGCACCTACCTGGCGGTGGCGGCCCGGCCTGACTTCTGGCACGTCCACGGCGCCTCGCTCGTGCTCGAGGCCTGCCTGGCGACCGCCCTGGTGCTGGCCTTCCTCCGACGACCACGCGGGTCCCGCGCACCGGTCGCCGTGCTGGTCGGCGGATGCGTGATGGTGCTCGCGTTCCAGGTGGCGGCCTACCCCCGGAACCTCAACTTCTCCGGCTACACCGTGCCCGCCTCCTTCGAGGGGACCCGCGCCGCGCTGACGACGCGCTACCCGGGCACCGTCCTGGTCGTCGCCGACAACGGGATCGCCCAGCACACGTCCCGGCCCGGCGATCGTTCGGACGCCCTGCTGTTCGGCAACCTCCTCCACGCGGTGGGCGTGAACAGCGTCAACGCCTACTACGGGATGGGCTTTCAGGCGTTCAGCGACAGGCTGTGCATGGCCTACAACGGGTCGACGTGCGCCAAGGCTCTCGACGCGATCTGGCGCCCCGCCGCGCCCGGATCGCCACCGCTGGCCGACCTGCTGCGGCTGGACACCATCGTGATCCAGAACGACCTCCCCGGAGCGGCCGCGGTCCCGATCGCCGACCGGTGGAGCGTGGCCTACCGCGACGACGTCGTCACCGTGCTGCGCCGCTCCGCGGCCTTGGCCGAGCCCAACGGCCGTCTGTCCCAGGCACCGCAGGGCACGCTCGTCGACGACGACGTCGCCACGGATCGCACGGAACAGCTGAACATCCAGCACAGCCCCGGCGGCACTCTCACCTTCGCTCGACTGGCATGGCCCGGCTACACCGCAGCGCTCAACGACACACCACTGCCGGTGGGCCGAGGCCCGGCGGGTCTGCTCACCGTCGACGTACCGCCCGGATCCCGCGGCGAGCTCACGCTGGCGTGGACGCCACCCGGCCTGGGAACCGGGCTGCTGGCGGCGATTCTCGGTGCGCTCCTCGCGCTCGGCCAGAGCGTCTCGGTGGGGGTCGGAGCCTTCCGGCGCCGCCGCAGTGCGCTCGTCCGATCCCCGCTGACGGCCCCGATAACCGTGTCGGACCATGTTCCACCGGAACGGACATCCGCCGGGCTGATCGACCGGACGACGATTCCGGACCTGCGAACTCCGACCGCCACGGCCCCCCACGCGGACTCCGCCGCCACGGCGGACAGCGACGACAGCGGGAAAGCCCTGGTGCAGTCCTGACGGTCCCGAAGCGGCCCATGACACGGTCGATCCGTCACGCGGGCTTCAACGACGGAGGTTGAGCCTGCGCCGTGACGCGTCGCGGCCTGCGTGACCGCCGACCGGACATGATCGTCAAGACGGCACCGGCCGTCACGACCGCACATCCGGCGATCGCGAGCAGCGTCACGGACGAACGCTGAAGACCCCACGCAAACAGCACCCCCCACATCGCGTAGGAGATGTTCAAGGCCATCGCCCGCGCCACGCCGATCTTCCGGATCGACCGGTACCAGGCAATGTAGGAATAGCCGCCGACGACCCCGGCTACCACGATCGGCACCAGCAGCTCACTCTCGCCGACCACCCGGCCCAGCGTGGCGAAGCCGTCGGGAACCACCAGCACAGCGACACCGAACATCACGGCGGACAACAACTCGCGCACGGCCATCACGGTGTTCGTCTCGAGCCCGACCATCACCCGGGTCGCGACAATCCCTTCCAGCGCCACCGCTGCCCCGGCCGCCAGCGCCACCGCCACCCCGACCAGGACGCGGCCGCCCCCGTCCGACCCGCCCGCGTCCAGAGCGATCAGCGTCGCCCCGAGGGCCGTGACGGTCACGCCCAGCCATCCGACCCGATCCAGCCGCTGCCGCAAGAACGACCGCGCCAGCACCGCACCGACCACGGGGTAGGTGGCTGTCGCCGTCAGCGCATCGGACGGGCCCGCCAGGATGACCGCCGCGATGTACCCACCCATGAAAAGCGGGCCGCCCAGCAGGCTGCACACCCCGACGGAAAGGGCCCGCTTCGACGCCAGCAGTCGCAGAACACCTCGAAGCGCCCCGGCAATGCCCGAGCGAATCAGCAGGAAGAGCGCAGCGGCCGTATCGAAGAGGGCGGCGACGGCCACGGCCATCGCCACCAATGACGCGCCCGAAAGCTGTCCCGACCCCGGGAGCAAGATCGCCACAACACCCCAGGTCGCCCCGGACACGAGGCCGTCGACATAGCCTGACATGCGTCGCATCACGCCCACCCTCAGCGACTCGCGCCTCGGCGGTCGCCGGGCAACAACGAGCGGGGAATTCCCGTCCGGTCCTCTGCGGCGACTCGTCGGCCTTACGCCGGACGCCGCCGCGTCTCAGGAGCCCGCTGCCCTATTCCACGGGCGGGCGATGTCATCCGGTTCACCGCTCCGCCCCCCACGCGGTCCATCGCCGACCTTCTACAGAGCGTCGTAGGTGAGCAGGTTGACCGCCTCGGTGAAGTGGAAGTTGCCGTTGCAGGCCCCATCCGAGTCGGCGTGGCTGGTGTAGCTCTCGGTGTGGGTGGTCGTCGAGGGCAGCAGCGGTCCAGCGTCCTGCGCGTGCGAGGTGAACCCGATGGGGATATTGGGAACGTCGTCGATCTCATCCCACCAGAGCGTCGGGGCCTTGATGTTGTCCTTCACGCTGATCGCGGTGAGGGTGCGGGCGAACTTGTTGATCGTGATGGAGTTGAAGGCCCGCATGCTGAGCTCCCCCGTCGCGTCCTGGCCCCGGTCGTCGCCCCAATGGATCACCGGCTCGCTGTTCTGGGGGAACAGCATGGCGAAGTCGAAATCGCAGTCGTTGACCAGCGTGAACGTGAGCGGGCTCAGCGTGGCGTCGTAGAGCGCCTCGACCGGCACCTTGGCCACGAACCCGAAGTGCGCACCCGCCACGGCCCGGTCGGCCAGGCTGACCGCGACGTCCTCCGTGCGCGCGGTGCCGTCGCCTGCGTCGAAGTTGAACACGAACCGGTTCCCGGCGGCCGGGTTGTAGATCTGGGTCATCCGCGACGATCCGGAGAATCCGAACAGGATGCTGATCTCCGTCGGGTCCGTCACCGGCAGCCCGGCAGGCACCGTCACGATCGTGGAGACACTGCGGCTGCGGATCACGGTCGCGTTGGCGATGCTCGACAGCGCCGCGGTCGGCGCGGCGGCGGTCGGCTTCGGCGCCTCGGTACTGGGCGGGAACACGACGCCCTTGTGGATCACCGGGCCCGACGGAGGAGCCGCGTCACCCGTGGCCTGCCCCTCCGAGGCGGTGCCGGGCGCGGGGGGCGCCACGGTGCCACCGGTTCCGGCACCCGCAGGAGGCACCGGGGAAGCGGGGGCAGGCGGCGTGACGGTCGCGCCCGCCCCGTGATCCGGCGGAGACGCCGGGGTGCCGGTCGGTGCCGCGGTCGCTCCCGCGCCCTCACACGCGGGCGGCTTCGGCTCCGGAGCTCCGCCACCGGGGGCGATGATCACACCCTTGTGCACACCCGGACCGGGGTTGGGCGGCACCGGTGCGGGGGCAGCCGTCGTGTCACACGCGGTCGGGTTCGGCGCCGGAGTCATCGGCGCCGGGGCCGCCGGGGCCTGCGGCGCAGTCGTGGGCGCCGCGGCGGCCGTGCTGGTGGCGCCACCGGCCCCGCCGGTGTCATCGATCTTCGGTTGCGCCAGCGCACCCTGCGCGGTACCGGCCGCGAGCGCCGCCGAAAGACCCAGCACGACGATCGCGGCGCGGGCGTTGCGGGTCCATGAGGTCAACATCGTCGTGCCTTCTCCTGTCAGCGGCCCGCCCCGACGGCGGCATCACCGACCCTCGCCCACGCCGCGCGCGGTCGACATCGCCGCAACGACCAGACTCCCGTTCCCCCCGTTGGCCCGGTCGCCTTACCAGCCGGTAAGCCAGCACGTCCGGCCCATCACGAACCCGTGGCCCAGGGACGGCACCACGGGTGCAGCGGTGGACCTCGGGAGCTCGCGCCGCGCCGTCTAGGCCATGTCCCGCGGCCTAGAGGAGTTCGCGGGCGTGCCGACGGGCGAGCTCGAGCGCACCACGGAGGGGCGCGCTGTCGCCGAGCGCGCTGGCCACGACTTTCGTCGGAACGGGGGCGAGCTCGTCGAGCGTGCGCTGCACCTCGGCGAGCAGCAGCGGGCTTGCTCCGATCGGACCGCCGAGGACGATGACTTCAGGGTCGGTGACGGCGGTGATGGCCATCGCGGCCTCGCCGAGCGCGTGTCCGGCATCCGCAACCGCGGCGAGGGCGTGACGGTCCCCGCCTTGCGCGGCACCGAGCAGTGCGCGGGCCTCGGTGATGGTGTCGGCGTACCACGCGTCACGGCGGCGGGGCCCGAGGCCGAAGTCGGCGACCACGCGGGCGAGGCCGTGGCGTCGGCCTGGGACGTCCGACCGGCTGGGCAGGTAGCCGATCTCACCGGCGAGCCCGCGGGAACCGCGCACCAACCGGCCGTCGACGACGAGCGCGGCGCCGATCCCCGCTCCGACGTAGATGAACGCGAAGTTCCGGATGCCCTTCGCGATGCCCGTGTGTTGCTCGCCGAGCGCGGCCATGTTGACATCGTTGTCGACGAGGAGCGGCGCATCGATCTGCGCGAGGATCTGGGCAGGCTGGATGAGCCCCTCCGGGTAGGGCGTGTCGGGCAGCTCGATCACGGCCAGGGTCCGTGGGTCGACCGGCTTCGCGACCGAGACGGCGACGGCCCGGAGGGGGATGCCGTCGCCGCGCACCTGGTCGCGCGCCTCCGCGACCACCCTCCCCAGCGCGCGCGCGACCTCTTCGGGGCTGCGGGGCGGCGCGAGCTCGTCCTGGTCCACCTTCCGGCCGCGGAGGTCGCTGACGGCGACCCGGATCACGGAGGGGTTGAGTTCGACGCCGACGACGGCACCCGCGGTGCGGGCCACTTCGTAGAAGGTGGCGACCCGTCCCTGACGACCGGTCTGCGTCCCGGCGGCGGCCAGCAGTCCTTCGTGCTCCAGCCTGCGGACCGCGGCGTTGACCGTCGGCTTGGACAGGCCGGTGCGCGCGGCGATGTCGACCCGGGTCAGGTGCCCGGCCTCGGCGAAGACGATGTCGAGGACGGCCCGCTCCGTGCGGTCGCGGAGGACGGTCGGACCCGTGACCGCCTGCGCCGCCGGATCGTTCTGGCCCTCCGTCATCACATCCCCTGTGTGCCGCTGCGCAGGCGATGCTACCTCGGCATTCTAGATAGTCAATCTAACTAACAATTGTCGAGAGAGCTAGGGCCGGACCAACCGTCGTCACCGGCTCGGCAGCGCGAGGACTCCGACCGCGGGGGCCACGCGCATCATGCCGCGCGGTAGCCTGCCGCGCGGCGCGGATCGTGACCGCGTGCCCGTGGCGGCCGAGATGGTAGGCCATCGACAGCATTCGATTCGTCGATTCATGCGGCCAACGCGGCCGCGAGGGGCTTCCGGTAGGCCAACGCCGTCCACTCCCGGGTTGCGCGGACGCCGTAGTGGGCGTTCATGTCCCGGTCGAACTCCGGCGCCCTGCGGTACCCGAGGCGCTCATACAGGGCGCGAGCGGCCGTCATGAAGCCTCGGTGTGGAAGGCGAAGACCGGAGCGCCCGTCGCTCGGGACCGGGTCTCGAACTCGGCCATCAGCGCGGCGGCCACTCCCCTGCTCCGGTGCCGCGGGTCGACCGCCAGGCCTCGGCCGCTGGCCCAGCCCGCAGGCCAGCCGAGGCCTTGCGCCGTCGCGTCGGGGTAGAACGCCGCATAGCCCGCGACGACGCCGTCGACGGTCGCGATCAGCAACTGGCCGTGGCCCGCATGGCGGTCCAGATCGAGCAGATCGCTCCGGTAGCGGCCCCAGGCCTCGGCGGGAACGGCCGCCTCATGCTCGGCGTAGGCCACATCGAGCAGGGCGCGGATCATGCCGCGCTCCGCGTCGACGGCCAGGCGGACCTGGAGCGCCGCCTGGTCCGATCGGACCCTGCCGACAATACTGGGCTCCATTCTGGGTTCTCCTTTTCGTGGGACAGGCGGCGTACCACCTGCAACGGACGGTTCCGGGGCACGGCACGGGCGGCGAGGGCGCCGGACGCGGCGAGGACGGCGCCGACCCACAGCGCCGGGCCAACCCCGGCGGCTGCCGTGGCCGACGTGCCGGATTCGTCGTGGCCCGCGAGGACAGCGCCGAGAAGGGCGACACCGAGCACGGCGGCCAGCTCGCGGACGGCCGCCGCGGCGCCGGAGGCCTGGCCCTGCTCATGGGGAGCCACAGCCGCGATCACGACCGCCGCCACGGGGGCGAAGTAGAGGCCGGACCCGACGCCGATCATGATCAGCGCGGGGACGAGCGCGGCATACGAGCCCGATCCGGCGACCACAGCCGTCCATGCCAGGCCCGCGGCCACCAACGACGCCCCCAACGTCAGCAGCGGTCGGGCGCCGAGGCGGTCGGACAGGAGACCGCCGACCGGCGCGAGCAGCATCGGCATGACGGCCATCGGGAGCAGCCAGAGTCCGGCCTGCCACGGCGACGCGCCCCAGCCCGCCTGGAACAGCTGCGTCATCAGGAACAGGCCGCCGAACAGCGCCGCGTACATGCCCACGGACGCGAGGCTTGCTGCGGTGAACGCCCGGCTGCGGAAGAACCGCATCGGCAGCATCGGGGCCGATGCCCGCGACTGCGCCACCCCGAACAGCAGCAGTGCCGTCACGCCGCCCGCGAACGCGGCAAGAACCGCAGGCCGCTCCCAGCCGCCACCTGCCTTGATCACGGCCCACACGACGCCCAACAGCCCGACGCCGCTCAGCACGATGCCCCGGACGTCGATCGGCCGACGCGGTCCGCTGCTCTCTTCGAGGCGTCGACTGGCGAGGGGCACCAGCACCACACCCAGCGGAACGTTGATCCAGAAGACCCAGTGCCAGCCGAGCGCCTCGGTCAGGCCGCCGCCCACCAGCGGGCCGAGTGCGGCGCCGAGGCCGCCGATCGCGCCCCACGCGCCGAACACCGCACCGCGCCGAGGGGCGGGCGTGGCCGCGCTGAGCAGCGTGAGCGAGACCGGTGCGGCGATCGCCGCGCCTGCGCCCTGCACCGCGCGGGCCGCCACGAGTGCGCCGATCGACGACGCGAGGGCCGCGGCCGCAGAACCCGCGGTGAACAGCGCCACCCCGATGACGAACATCCGTCGTCGGCCGAAGCGGTCGCCCATGGCGGCGCCGGTGAGCAGGAGCACGCCGAAGGACAGCGTGTAGGCGTCGACGACCCATTGGGCGCCCGCGAGATCGGCGCCGAGATCGGACCGGATGCCTGGCAGCGCTGTGGCGACCACCAGCCGGTCGAGCGCGAGGAGGAACCACGCCGACGCCGTGACGGCGAGGGTCCATGCGAGACGGGTGTTGAACATGGGCCGAGCCTGGCGAGCGGGCCCGGGCGCGCGTAACCAAGGAAACCGCGATCTTCGCCGCCACCCGGTCGACGTCGGGAGCGCTCCGGGTCATCGCGTGCGCCATCGGACCGATCCCGCCAGCGGCACGTCCCGCAGCCTGCCTGGGGCCGGGCAATACGCCCAGGTTTCCTGGTTACCAATCGTTAACATCGTCCCTAGCGTCGAGCACTCCTTCATCACCACAGACCGGAGTTCTCCGCCATGACCACCATGCTCGACCGGCCGATCACGGCCGTCGCCACGTCCGCCCCCTCTTACGCCTCGGGCACCTCGACGATCCCGCTGCTCGGCGAGACGATCGGCGAGAACTTCGATCGCACCGTCTCGGCCTACGGCGACCGCGAGGCGCTCGTCGACCGCGCGAGCGGGCGCCGCTGGACCTATGCGCAGCTCCGCGCCGACGTCGACGCGCTCGCGCACGGTCTCCTGCGCAGCGGCGTCGGCAAGGGCGACCGCGTCGGCATCTGGGCCGCGAACTGTCCGGAATGGACGCTGCTGCAGTACGCCACCGCCCGCATCGGCGCGATCCTCGTGACGATCAACCCGGCCTACCGGACCCACGAGCTCGCCTACGTGCTCAACCAGTCCGGGGTGTCCGTGCTGGTGGCCGCACAGCGGTTCAAGTCGTCCGACTACGCCGCCATGATCGCGGAGGTCGCGCCGGGCTGTCCCGGCCTGCGCGCGACCGTCCTGATCGGCAGCGCGGACTGGGACGCGCTGCCCGACCACGCGGGCGACCCGGCGGCGCTCCGGCGTCGTCAGCGGGAGCTCTCCCCCGACGACCCCATCAACATCCAGTACACCTCGGGCACGACCGGCCATCCCAAGGGCGCGACGCTCTCGCACCACAACCTGCTCAACAACGCGTTCCTGGTCGGGCAGCTCTGCGCGATCACCGCGGAGGACCGGATCTGCATCCCGGTGCCGCTCTACCACACGTTCGGCATGGTGCTCGGCAACCTCGGCGCCACCACCCGCGGCGCGTGCATGGTGTACCCGGCGCCGTCCTTCGAGCCGGGCGCGACGCTCGCCGCGGTCGCCGAGGAGCGCTGCACCTCGCTCTACGGGGTGCCGACCATGTTCATCGCGGAGCTCGCCCACCCCGACTTCGACTCCTACGACCTGTCCAGCTTGCGCACCGGACTGATGGGCGGCTCGCCCTGCCCGGTGGAGATCATGAAGCAGGTGGTCGACCGGATGGGGATGACCGAGGTGTCGATCGTCTACGGCATGACCGAGACCTCACCGGTGTCCACCCAGACCCGCGCGGACGACTCGCTGGAGCGCCGCGTCTCGACCGTCGGGCAGGTGCACCCGCACGTCGAGATCAAGATTGTCGACCCCGAGACCGGGCTGACCGTGCCCCGCGGCGAGCCCGGGGAGCTGTGCACGCGGGGCTACTCGGTGATGCTGGGGTACTGGGGCCAGCCGGACAAGACCGCCGAGGTGATCGACGCCGCCCGCTGGATGCACACGGGCGACCTCGCCGTGATGGACGAGGACGGATACGTCAACATCACCGGCCGGATCAAGGACATGCTGATCCGCGGAGGCGAGAACGTCTACCCGCGCGAGATCGAGGAGTTCCTCTACACCCATCCCGACGTGCTGGACGTCCAGGTGATCGGCGTGCCCGACACGCGATACGGCGAGGAGATCATGGCCTGGGTCAAACTCCGCCCGGGCGCGCCCGAGCTCACCGCCGACGGCGTCCGCGCCTTCGCCTCGGGACGGCTGGCGCACTACAAGATCCCGCGCTACGTGCTCGTCGTCGACGAGTTCCCGATGACGGTCAGCGGCAAGGTCCGGAAGATCGAGATGCGGGCCCGGTCGATCGAGCTGCTCGGGCTCGAGGCGGCCGCGGCGACGGCGCACGCCTGAGCGGCCGCCAGCCGCCGCGACGGTGGTGGCGGCGTCGCTTCGGTCGTACCCTTTCGTCCGGTGAGTCCGGTCCGTGCGGTCCGGGCACTGGGGGTCGGGGATGCGGACGTCGGAGCGCCCTGCGGTCGGCCGGGAGGGCGAGCTCGCCACCGTGGCGGACTTCCTGGACGACGTCGCGTCCGGGCCTGCGGCGCTGCTCGTCGAAGGCGACGCGGGCATCGGCAAGACCACCGTGTGGCGGGCGGCGGTGGCCGCCGCGACAGAACGCGGGGTGCGGGTCCTCGCCGCGACCGCGAGCGACCTGGAGGCCGATCTCCCCTTCGTCACCCTGCGTGACCTCCTGGAAGACGTGCCGGAGGAGTGCGCTGCCGGACTGCCCGCCGCCCAGCGGAACGCCCTCGACGTCGCGCTGCTCCGGGCGACCGGACCCCTCGTGGTCGAGCAGCAGACCGGGCAGCACGCGGTGTCGGTGGCGGTGCTGGGCACCGTCCGCTCGCTCAGCGCCGAGCGGCCGCTGCTGATCGCTGTCGACGACGTCGGCTGGATCGATCCGTCGTCGGAACGGGTGCTGCGCTACGTCGCGCGCAGGCTCACCACCGAGCCGGTCGGGGTGCTGGCGGCCCGCAGGCCTGCCACCGACCCGCCGGTGCCCCTCGGTCTGTCCGGTCCGCCCTTCGGCAGGCGGCTGCGCCGCATGGTGCTTCCTCCGCTCTCAGAGGAGCAGATGCACGTGCTGCTCGCTGACGGTGCGGGTCTGCGGCTGCCGCGCCGTGTCGGCTGGGCGGTCCACCGGGCGGCGGCCGGCAATCCGTTCTACGGGCTGGAGATCGGCCGGGCGGTGGCGCGCTCCGGCACCCGGGTGCTGGGCGACGACGCGCTCCCCATACCCGGCGGGGTGCTGGCGGTGACCGCCGAGCGGGTGGCGGCGCTGACCGGTCCTGCCCGGCGCGCGCTGGCCGTGGCGGCCACGCTGCGGACACCGACGGTCGCGCTGATCGCGGAGGTCGTCGGGACCGACGCCGTGGACGCGGTCGAGGAGGCGGCCGCCGAGGGGCTGCTGACGATCACCACGACCGGCGTCGGGTTCCCGCATCCGCTGCTGCGTGCCGCGGCCGCGGCAACGCTCACCCCGGGCGAGCGCGGGGAGCTGCATCGACGCCTCGCTGTCGCCGTCGACGATCCCGACGAACGGGCCGGGCATCTCGCGGCAGCTGCGACCGCCCCCGACGAGTCCATCGCGCTCGCCCTCGACGCCGCGGCGGAACGCGCCTTCGCCCGCGGCGCCCCCGACGCCGCGGCGGTGCTGGCCGAGCGCGCGGCGGCGCTGACCCCGCCCGGCTCCACCTGCGTGGCCGCGCGGGCCGTGCGCGTGGGCGAGTACCGCTACCGCGCGGAGGACATCGCGGGCGCCGCCGCCGCGCTGGCCGAGGTGCTCGACCGCCTGCAGGCAGGCGAGCTGCGCGCGGAGGCCCTGCTCTGGCTCTGCTACGTGCGGCAGGCGCAGAACCGCATGGCCGATGTCGTCGAGCTCGGCCACCGCGCGCTGGCGGAAGCGCCAGGACCCGCTCTGCGTGCGGCGATCGAGCGCGACCTCGCCTACGCCCACGTCATCAACGGCGACCCCGCGACCGCGGACCGCTACGCCACCGCGGCGTTGGCGACCGCACGGGAGAGCCGCGATCCCGTCTCGGTGGCCGAGAGCGAGGCCGCGTACGCGTGGACGCAGTTCTGGACCGGGCGCGGGCTGCGCACCGACCTGCTGGCCGCGACCACGACGCGGTCGACCTGGACGCGCCTCACCCCGCAGGGCGCGGGCCCCAACGCCGTCGCCGCGATGCTGTTGACCTGGGCCGACCGGATCGACGCAGGCCGAGCAGCCCTGCAGGCCGAGGACGCGCGGCTGGTCGAGCTGGGCCACGACCGGCCGCGGATGCTCATGCTGTTCACCCTCGGGGAGCTGGAGTGCCGCGCCGGGGACTGGGACGCAGCACTCCGCCACGCGCGGGAGGGCCTGCGTATCGCCGAGCTGACCGGCGAGGTCTTCTACGGCGCGCTCGTGCGCTACGCGCACGGCCTCGTGGTGGCGCACCGCGGCCTGCTGGACGCGGCGGCGGCCGACGCCGAGCAGGTCGTCGCGGTCGCCCGGGGAGGGGGCGCCGCGGTCGCGAGCCGTTTCGGCGCGGCGCTCCTCGGGTTCGTCGCACTGTCCACAGGCGATCACGCGGGCGCCCATCGCCACCTCGCGCCGCTCGTCGCCGCCCTGCCTGCGACCTACGACCCCGGCCTCGTGCGGTTCGTCCCCGATGACGTCGAGGCTCTCGTCCGCCTGGGTGAGCCGGAGCTCGCCGCCGCGGTGATCGCGCCCTTCGAAGCGCAGGCGATCGTCCTCGAACGGCCCTGGGCGCTGGCCGCCGCCGCGCGGTGCCGCGCGCTGATCGCCGCGAGCGCGGGCGACTACGACGCGGCGCTGTCCGCGGCCGACACGGCGCTGGCCGCGCACGACCGGGTGGCGATGCCCTTCGAGCGCGCCAGGACGCTGCTGGTCGCGGGATCGGTGCGGCGTCGCGGGCGTCGCCGGGAGGCCAGGACGACGCTGGGCGAGGCGCTGGCCGCGTTCGAGCACCTGGGCGCGACGGCGTGGGCGACGCTCGCGCGCGACGAGCTGCTCCGCACCGGGAGCCGCGCGGCGTCCGTGCAGGAGCTCACCGAGGCCGAGGGGCGCATCGCCGAGCTCGTGGCAGCGGGCCGCAGCAACCGGGAGATCGCGACGGCCCTGTTCCTCACCGTCGCCACGGTGGAGTCGACCCTGTGGAAGGTCTACCGCAAGCTGGGCGTGCGCTCGCGCACCGAGCTCGCCGCGCACCTCGCGCGACCGGTCTGAACGGCCTGGTCGGGTCGCCATTGGACCGTTCGGCGGTGGATCGGCGGCCCGCTGGGGCGAGCATGAGCGGTGCGGGCGCGGGCGCGGGAGGTGGTCGGGATGGCCTTGCCGGTCGCCGGAGCCGTCGTCGGGCGTCTCGATGCGCTCGACGACGCCACCCGGTTCGTCGACGCGCTCGCCGACGGCCCGTCCGCCCTGCTCGTCGAAGGCGAAGCGGGCATCGGCAAGACGACCGTCTGGCGGTCGGCCGCCGCCGCGGCCGCGAGCCGGGGCAACCGCGTGATCTCCTCGACGGCGGTCGAGGGCGAGGCCGACCTGCCGTTCGTCGGGCTCCGCGACCTGATGGAGCAACTGCCCGCCGACGCGGCGCGGGCCCTCCCACCGCCGCAGCGTGACGCGCTCGACGTCGCCCTGCTCCGATCCGAGCAGTTCGGCGCGACGGCCGATCAGCACGCCGTGTGCGTCGCGGTGCTCGGGGTGGTGCGCACGCTGGCCACGCAGGGACCGGTCGTTCTGGCCGTCGACGACGTGGGATGGCTGGACACCGCGTCGGAGCGGGTGCTGCGGTACGTGATCCGCAGGCTGACCCACGAGCCGGTCGGCATCCTCGCCACGCGCAGGCCCGCCGCCGATCCCGGGCCGCCGCTCGGGATGGACGGGCCGGGGATCGGCACCCGTCTCCGGCGGGTCGAGCTGGGTCCGTTGGACCCTGCTGCGCTGCACATGCTGCTCACCGAACAGCACGGCTTCGCGCTTCCGCGGCGGACGACGCGCCAGATCCATGCGGCCTGCGGCGGCAACCCGTTCGCGGCGGTGGAGATCGGGTGGGCGCTGGCGTCCGGCCAGGGCCCGATCCCGGCGTCCGACGCGCTGCCGCTGCCCCCGGCGTGCTCGACGTGACCGCGCACCGCATCGCCGCGCTGAGCCGCGCCGGGCGTCGAACGCTCGCCGTGGCCGCGACGGCGACGACCCCGACCGTGGCACTCCTCGCCGCGGCGCTCGGCGAGCAGGCCCGCGACGGCCTCGGCGAAGCCGTCGCGCACGGCCTGCTGGAGCTGCGCGACGCCGCTGTGCGCTTCCCGCATCCGCTCCTGCGTTCGGCCGCCACCGCGATCCTGCCCGCGAGGGAACGGCGGGTCCTGCATCGCGAGCTGTCCATGCTGGTCGTCGACCGCGACGAGCGTGCCGTACACCTCGCCGCGGGGGCGCTCGGCGCCGACGAGGACGTCGCGGCGGAGGTACACGCGGCGGCGGGCCGCGCGTTCGCCAGGGGCGCTCCCGACACCGCGGCGGCGCTGGCGGGGCGGGCGACTGCCCTGACCCGCGCCGACGACGTCGCCACGCGGGCCCGTCGAGAGATCGACACGGCGGTCTACCACTACCGCGCGGAGGACGCGGAGGCCGCGAGGAGGGTCCTGGCCGAGACCGTGACGCGGCTGCCCGCTGGAGGACTGCGGGCCGAGGCGCTGCTGTGGCTGGCGTGCGTACGGCAGGCGCAGAACGGCATGGCCGAGGCGGTCGAGCTGGCTCGACAGGCGCTCGGCGAAACCGACGACCCCGCGCTGCGGGCGGCCGCCGAGCGCCATCTCGCGTTGTCCCTGGTGATCGCGGGCGAGCTCGTCGAGGGCGACCGCCACGCGGCGGCGGCGCTGCGCAGCGCGCGGGCGACCGGTGACCCGCGATCGGTCGCCGAGAGTGAGGCCGCGCTCGCCTGGACCCAGTTCTGGCTCGGGCGGGGGCTGCGCACCGAGCTGCTCGACGGCGCCCGTCGGTACACGACCTGGAGCTCGTTCGCGCCCCATGAGGCGAGCCCTGGCGTCGTCGTGAGCCTGCTGACGGGCTGGGCGGACCAGATCGCCGACACGAGGGCGATGCTGCGCACCGAGGACGCCCGGCTCACCGAGCTGGGCCAGGACCGGCCGCGGGCCGTGGTGCTGTTCACCCTCACAGAACTCGAGTGCCGCGCAGGCCGGTGGGAGGCGGCCCACGAACACGCCGCGGAGGGCCTGCGCACCGCCGAGCTGGCGGGCGACGAGTTCTACCGCTCGTTGCTCGTGTACGCGCGGGGGCTGGTCGCTGCGCATCGAGGAGACCTCGACGCCGCCCGAGCGGACGCGCAGGAGGCCCTCACCGTGGGCGCGGCGGTTGGATCCGCGGTCACCGCCCGGTTCGCCACGGCCTTGCTCGGGTTCATCGCGCTCTCCGAAGGCGACCACGCCGCAGCCGACGCCCGTCTCGGCCCCCTGGCGGCGTCCGTACCGCGTGACGGACGCTTCGATCCCGGCCTGGCGCGGTTCGTGCCGGACGAGGTCGAGGCGCTGATCGCACTCGGCAAGCGCGCCGGGGCGGCCGAGCTGTTGGCGCCGTTCGCGGCGCAGGCGGCGGCGTTGGACCGGCCGTGGGCACTCGCCGCCACCGCCCGTTGCCGTGCGCTCCTATCCAGCGCGGAGGGCGACCACGACGCTGCCCAGGAGGCCGCGGACGCCGCGCTGGCCGCCCACGAGCGCGTGGACATGCCCTTCGAGCGGGCCAGGACCCTGCTCGTCGCCGGGACCGTCCAACGCAGGGCACGCAGGCGCCGAGACGCGCGGGTGACGCTGGAAGCGGCGTGTGCGGCGTTCCACGGCCTCGGTGCGCCCGCCTGGGAGCGGCTGGCCCGCACGGAGCTGGGCCGGATCGGCGGCCGCGCCCCCGGGACGGGCGAGATCACGGAGGCCGAGCGGCACATCGTGGCGTTGGTGGTGGCAGGCCGCAGCAACAAGGAGATCGCCGCGCAGCTCTACCTCGCCCTCGGGACGGTCGAGGCGGCGCTGTCGAAGATCTACCGCAAGCTCGGCGTCGGATCACGGACCGAATTGGCCGCGTTCGTCCGCCGATCGCGCTGAGGCGAGGCCGTCGGCCCTGTGCTCGCCCGAGCGACCTCGCAGAGGCCGCAGTCGCTTCGCAGGCCCCGGCGCCCTGCGAAGCGACAAACGCGTCTGCGAAGGGCCCGACCCGCCCCACCGCGCGTCGTCCAGGTCGCGCGCCACCGCCGGCCGGCGTGCTCCGCAGCACGACCTGGCCGTGCGACCCTATCCGGCCATCGAGGGCGCCGCCGCGGTGGAGATCGGGGCGGTGGAGATCGGAGCGGGCTGCCGCCTGCCGGTCCGGCCTGCCGGAGAGGCGCGAATCCGTGCAGCAGCGCGGTCAGCGCGTCGCGCCAGAGCTGCTCGGCTCCGCCCTTGGTGTCGACCGTGCCGCGCAGCTCCATGCTGGCCAGGCCCTCGGTCAAGGCATGCACCGCCCGCGCCGCGTCGACAGTGGTCATCCCGCCCAGGCCGCCAGCGCTGTCGAGGCGGGCCAGATGGGCCTGGAGCCGGTCGAACGCCGCGGCGGCGGCGTCGTTGAACAGCGGACCCAGCTGTAGCTCGGGCACCACCCGGAGGAACACCAACCCGTACAGCGCCGGGTGCTCCAACGCGGTGCGCCGGAAGCCGTCGATCGAGGCTGTGACGATGTCGGCGAGCGGGTCGTCGGTGCGGCCGCAGGCGTCGATGGCCTCGGCGAGCATCTCGAAGAGCCGCGTCGCCAACGCCTCCAGCAGTCCGTCCTTGGACCCGAAAACGCTGTACACCGCGCGCGTCGAGGTCCCCACCGCCTCGGCGATGCCGCGCACCGAAGCCGCATCCGCGCCCTGTTGCTCGATCAACCGCTCGGCCGCGGCCAAGAGGGCGGCGCGCATCTGCGGACCGTGCTCCTTCGGTCGTCCCACGCTTGACACAGTATCGCAACGCCGATACGTTTCACCGTATCGTTACGACGTGACCAAAGGCGGAAGCAGGGCACACCTGTCAGGAGTAGATCATGAACGTGGTACGACCTCTGTCGCTGCTGGCCGCCACGATCGCGATGGGTCTGGTGACCGGAGGTTTCGCCCTCTACGCCCACACGATCATGCCCGGTCTCCGGAAGACCGCCGACCGGACGTTCGTCAGCGCCTTCCAGTCCCTCGACCGGGCGATCATCAACCCCTGGTTCATCGGCGGCTGCTTCCTTGGCGCGCTCGCGTTCACCGTCCTCAGCGCGATCACCCACCTCGGTCGTCCCGCGCTGCCCTGGATCACCGCCGCGCTCGTTCTCTACCTCGCCGCGTTCGTGATCACCCTCACCGTGCACGTCCCCCTCAACGACGCCATCAGGGCCGCGGGCGACCCCGCCCGTATCCCCGATCTCGCCGCCGTGCGCCGTGGCTTCAACGAGGCCCGCTGGGCGGGTTGGAACCTCGTGCGGACCCTCACCTCCGCCCTCGCCTTCACCTGTCTCGCCTGGTCGCTCCTGCTCAGCGGCACCTGGTGATCCCGCACCGTTGCAGCAGGCATGCAACCGTCCTGCAATCGGTCTCTGTTCCACTGTTGTCGCGGAATACAAGCGCGGAGATACCAGGCGAAAGCGACGCCGCTGCGGTGGTGGGTCTTCTCGCAAATTTCTTCCGTCGCCAAGTATCTGGGTCCGAGGCCGGGCCCTCGTCTTGGTGACCGACAAGCCGGTCCGAGGTGGGCCGCGCGATCAGGAGGCATGATGAGCACCGTCGAGAGCCCTGCCGTGGACAACGGGGTCAACGTGGAGGCGCTGTTGGGCGCCCGGGAGGCGTTGGCCGCAGCACCGGAGGCCGCCCAGTTCCGGTGGCGGGCCCGTTGCGAGTGGATCAACGGCACGCACAGTCGTACCACCGTGCATGATTTCTTCGGTCTGGGTGCCGAGCACACCCACCTCGCGCCGTTCACGTTCGAGGGTGATCACCCGGAGGTGTTCGCGTCGGAGGATCATGGGGCGACGCCCGCCGAGGTGGTGTTGGTGGCGCTGGCCGGTTGTCTGACCGCGGGCGTCGCCGCGGTCGCCACCCACCGGGGTGTGCAGTTGCGCTCGGTCAGCGCGGTGGTGGAGGCCGACCATGACGTGCGGGGGATCCTCGGGGCGGATCCTGATGTGCCCAATGGGTTCACCGGTGTGCGGGTGCGTTATGCGATCGACGCCGATGCCTCTCGCGCGGACATCGAGGCCATCGTCGCGCAGTCGCAGAAGCGGTCGGCGGTCTTCGACATCCTGACCAACCCGACCGCGGTGTTGGTCGAGGTCGACTGAGATGCGTACCACCGCCGTCGTCGTGATCGGCGGTGGGCAGGCGGGGCTGGCGATGAGCTGGTGGCTCACGCGCGCGGGCGTCGATCATGTCGTGCTGGAACGGGGCGTGAGCGCCCAGTCCTGGCGGGCGCGGCGCTGGGACTCGCTGCGGCTGCTCACCCCGAACTGGATGAGCCGGTTGCCGGGCTACGGCTACGAGGGCGACGACCCCGACGGGTACCAGCGCGCGGGCGAGGTCGTCGCCCTGCTCGAGGGCTACGGCCGCGCGTTCGGTGCCCCGGTGCGCCCGCACACCACGGTCGTCGGGGTGGGGGGCACCGGATCGGGGTTTGTAGGTGGACACCGACGACGGCCCGTGGCGCTGCCGGGCCGTCGTCGTGGCGACCGGGACCGAGGGCGAGTCGAAGGTGCCCGCCCTCGCCCGGGACCTGCCCGGCCACCTCCACCAGATCACCGCGCTGGGCTACCGCGGGCCGGGGCAGCTCGCGCCGGGCGGGGTGTTGGTCGTGGGCGCCTCGGCGTCGGGTGTGCAGATCGCCGACGAGTTGCGGCGGGCGGGGAGGGCGGTGACCGTCGCCGTCGGCGAGCACGTCCGGGTGCCGCGGACCTACCGCGGCCGCGACATCTACCGGTGGATGGACGAGCTGGGCATCCTGGACGAGCGCTTTGACGAGGTCGAGGACCTGGCCCGGGCGCGGCGGCTGCCGTCGCTGCAGCTGGTGGGCACGCCGCAGCGGCGCAATCTGGATCTGGCCACGCTCGCCGCGGGGGGTGTGCAGCTCACCGGGCGCTTCGTCGGGGTGGCCCGCGGGCGCGCCCAGTTCTCCGGGTCGCTGGCCAACCTGATCAAGGCGGCCGATCTCAAGCAGGCCAGGCTGCTGGAGCGCATCGACACCCACGTCGACGAACACGGCCTGCACGACCAGGTCGGGCCGCCCGACCGGCCGTCTGCGACACCGATGCCCGCGGTGGTGACCCAGCTGGACCTCGCCCGGTTCTCCGCCGTGGTCTGGGCCACCGGACACCGCCCCCGCTACCCCTGGCTCGACCCCGCACTGCTCGACCACCGCGGCGCCATCCGCCATGACGGCGGGGTGCTCGAAATACCGGGGATGTACGTGCTCGGGCTGCCCTTCACCCGCCGACGCGGGTCGAACCTGCTCGCCGGTGTCGGGCCCGACGCGCAGAGGCTGGGCACCCACCTCATCGAGCATCTCGGCCGGACGCGGGAAGCCGCGTAAGCCCGGCGCGTGCACCACAACCCGACGAGGAGATCCGCATGACGGTTCAGGAGGAGACGCAGGCATGGCGCATTGTCGACGAGGGCTGGGGGCGGGCAGCGGCCGACTTCGCGACGTTGTCCGAGCCTGCCAACTGCCGCGAGTACGTCGCCCTCCACCACCAGCTGAGGGTGGATGAGGGGGACCGGCTGCTCGACGTCGCCTGCGGTTCCGGGCTGGCCATCGAGCTCGCCGCGCTGCAGGGAGCGGTGTGCGCGGGCATCGACGCGTCGGCCCGGCTCGTGGCGGTCGCGCGGGACCGCAGCCCTGACGCCGACATCCGGGTCGGGGACATGCACCGGCTTCCGTGGGATGCGGGATCGTTCGACGTGGTCACGAGCTTCCGCGGGGTGTGGGGCACCACCCCCGACGTGGTCACGGAGATCCACCGGGTCCTCGCGCCCGGCGGTCGCCTCGGCCTCACCGTGTGGGGGCACATCAAGGCCTCACCCGGCGCGTGGGCCCTCGCCCCGTTCCGGCTGGCCGACCCGCCTACCGTCGCGAACCAGGCGGCGATGGTGGCACTGGGCAGGCCCGGCGCGGGCGAGGAGCTGTTGACCGCGGCGGGCTACGTCGACATCCGCAGGCTCGACATGCCGTTCGCCTGGGAGTTCGCCGACCCACCGACCTACGCGCGCGCCCTTGCCTCGACCGGACCGGCCTACGAGGCGATCCGGACCGTCGGTGAAGAGGCCTTCCACGACGCGGCCGTGCGCCTCGCCGCCGAGCGGGTCCGCGCAGGCCTACCGCTGCGCGCCGAGATCGCGGTGACCGGCTACCTCGCACGCAAAGCCGCAGGCTGACACCACCCGGTTCCCCGGGCTCGGGTGGCGATCGCGTGGTGCAGGGTCAAATTCTTCCAAGACGACGGGATCTCCCCGCACCTAGCGTCGCGGTGGTGCCGTGACGGGACGGTCCGCCTGCGCGGCGACGTCCAGGAGGGAGGCGACCCGATGGCCATCACGTATCACCCGACAGCCGTGGAGGGTGGGATTCGCGTCGACGAGCAGTCGCGGGCCGCGGCGGCCGACGACTTCGGGCACATGGTGCACCGCAGGCCGGACGCCGTCCTGTGGCCCGCGTCCGCCCAGGATCTGGCCACGACGATCCGCTGGGCCGCGGCGCGCGGTCGTACCGTCGCGGCCCGCGGGCGGGGTCATTCGGTCTTCGGCCGTTCCCAGGCCCGCGACGGCACCGTGATCGACATGTCCCGGATGCGCCGCGTGCAGCACGTCGGACCCGACCGTGTCGTCGTCGATGCGGGCGCCACGTGGAACGACGTGCTCGCAGCGACCCTTCCGCGCGGACTCACCCCGCCGGTGCTCACCGGCTACCTCGACCTGTCGGTGGCCGGCACCCTGGTCGTCGGCGGTGTCGGAGCCACGACCTCGCGATACGGCGTGCAGAGCGACCACGTCCTGGAGATGGAGGTGGTCACCGGCACCGGCGAGACGGTGACGTGCTCGCCGACCGACCACCCCGAGCTCTTCGACGCGGTGCGCGCAGGCCTGGGGCAGCTGGGGATCATCACCAGGGCGACGCTCGCGCTCCTACCGGCCCCGCACCACGTGCGCCAGTTCCTGCTGTATTACCCCGACCTGCCGACGATGCTGGCCGACGCGCGCCTGCTGGCCTCCGACGACCGGTTCGACGCCGTGCAGGGCGCCGTGCTCCGCGCTCCGACGGGCGGATGGGTGTTCCGGTTGGAGGCGGCCGCGGAGTTCACCGGGCGCCCGCCGGACGACGACACGCTGCTGGTCGGCCTGTCCGACGACCGTGCGCGTGCGCAGCCGAGCACCCTCCCCTACTTCGACCACCTCAACCGGCTCGCAGGCCTGGAGCGCGCGCTGCGGGCCAACGGCCAATGGCATCTCCCGCACCCGTGGCTGACCACGTTCGTCGGCGACTCCGCGGTCGAGGAGGTGGTCGGCGCGGAGCTGGCCCGTATGACCCCGGCCGACCTGGGCGAGTTCGGCCAGGTCGTGCTCTCGGCGTTTCGACGACGCTCGGTCACCAGCCCGCTGCTGCGGCTGCCCGCCGACGAGCTGTGCTACGCGTTCAACCTGATCCGCATCCCGACAACCGGTAGCACTGCCGAGGCCGACAGGCTCGTGGCCGCCAACCGGGCGGCCTACGAACGGGTCCGTTCCGCAGGCGGGACGCTCTACCCCGTCAGCGCCCTCCCGATGGCACAGGAGGACTGGCGCCTGCACTTCGGTTCGGCGTTCGAGCCGCTGAGCCGGGCCCGACGCACCCACGACCCGAACGGCCTGCTCACCCCCGGCTACGAGGTGTTCCCGACCGCAGCCGCATCGTCAGCGCATCGTCAGCACTCGCCTCGATAGTTCCGTCATGCCCGCTGACATCAAGAACCCGCTCCGCAGGCTGATCGACGACGGCCAAGCGATCGCTCCAGCACCAGAAGCCGACCTCACAACCACACCAATGCCGAGGCTGCGGCTCGCGGCGCGCGGGATGGTGACGTTCGTGCGAGGCGCCATCTGCGGCCTCGCCGTCGGCGCCGCCCAGGCCGTCGTGCTCCGCGCGCGCCTCGGCCGCCTCGCGCTGGCCTGGCCGCCGCCCGCCCTCGCCGCGATCTGGGCCCTCGGCTGGACGATCACCACCCTCGGCGGCATCCAGGTGGACCAGCGGTTCACGGTGTTCGGCTCCTTCGGCGCCATCACCGTCACCGCCCTCACCGCCGTGCTTCCGCTCATCATCAACCGCGCCGGGAACAGCGCGTCATGACGTGCCACGTCGTGCTCGGCACCGGGCAGGCAACGCACACCCCGGCCAGCGCCGCCCACTAATCATCCCCCGTACAGCCCGCGTAAAACGGCGACAGGGGTGTCGAGTCGGGCCGCTCGCGGGGGTGCGGGACTACCGTGCAGGGTTGTGGACCTGCGGCTCGACCGGCGTCGGCTCCTGGGCATGCTCGCCCTCGGGGCCGCCGCGGTGTTGTCCGGATGTGCCGCAGCGCACGCGACGCCCACCCCGAACGCCGTCGGCTCGCCACCGCCGCTGCCACCGATTCCCCCGCCCCATCCGGGACCCACGCAGGTGCTGTTCCACGGACCGGCCACCGATCGGCGCATCGCGCTGACCGTCGACGACGGCACGTCCGCCGACGTCGTCGCGGGGTACGTCGCGTTCGCCCACCGCGCAGGCATCCATCTGACGTTCTCCCCCAACGGCGTCTACAACCGCGAGTGGGCCCCCCACGCCGCGGTGCTGCGGCCCCTCATCGCCGCAGGTCAGGTCCAGATCATCAACCACACCTTCACCCACCGCGACCTGCGCACCCTCTCCCCCACCCGGATCCGCGACGAGCTCGACCGCAACGACGACTGGGTCGCCCGCACCTTCGGCATCACGACCCGGCCGTACTACCGACCGCCGTTCGGCCGCCACACCCCGGCCATCGACGCCACCGCAGCCGACCTCGGCTACACCCGCACGGTCATGTGGAACGGCTCGTTCTCCGACTCGGAGGTCGTCACACCCCAGTTCCTGCTCGCCCAGGCCCGGCAATACCTCCAGCCCGGCGTCATCAACCTCGGCCACGCCAACCACCCGGCCGTGCTCGGCCTCTTCGACCAGCTTCTGGACCTCATCCGCAGTCGCGACCTCAACCCGGTCACGCTCGACGAGATGTTCGCCACCAGCCGCGCGGGCGGCGCGGCCTGATCCGCTGCTGTGACCTGGCCCGGCGGCCCTGGTCGGTGTTACCAGCGATGTCGGCTGATCTTCACACGGGGCCGTATCCGGCGGGCCAACCTCAGCGTGAAGCTGCTGAGTCCGCGAAGGCGTCGACCCGGACCGGTCCACGGCCGCGCGCCTGCCCATCTCGTCGCGGTCCACGGACAGCTCGACGCCCGAGCGCGGCAGCCGATCACCCGCCTTCTCCCGCAAGCCTGCCATTCCGACCTCCTCGTAGGCCTGCACGTGGACGATCCGACCGTGCTGCTTGAGCGGGAGCCCGCGCGGTCAGGCCCGCGGGTCCCGGGAGTGGGCGGTGAAGAAGCGCAGCATCTGGGCCGAGGCGTCGGGCCCGGCAGGATCGGTGTAGGGCCGGGCGGCGGACCCGCCCGACCAGGCGTGGCCGCTGCCGTGGACGATCCACTGTTCGAGAACGACGCCGTCGGCCTGGACAGTGGTGCGGGTGTAGGCCCGGCCACCCGGGGCCGTGCCACGGGAGGTCGTCCGGGGGCCGAGGCGGGAACCCGGTGCCTGGTCGATCACGCGCGCGGCGTTCACCGGCGCCACCACCGTGTCGCTGTCGCCGTGGAAGACGATGAGCGGGACCGGCCGGACCACAGGGGTCACGATGCCGCCGCCGCGCATCGCCGCCAGCGCGGAGGGGAGGCCATGGGCGCAGCCGTGCGGGAGTCCGGAGTGGACGCCGACGGCGGCGTAGAGGTCGGGATGCGTGGCGGCCATGATCGTGGCCATGGCGGCGCCTGCGGAGAACCCGGCGAGGTACACGCGGTCAGGGTCGACCGGATGTGCCTCCGTGGCCTGGCGGGTGATGCCCGCGATGAGCGAGGGTTCGCCTGCGTCGCGGGTCTGGTCGGCGGGCCGGAACCAGTTCCAGTAGCGCATCGGGTTGGCCGACCGGGACTGCTCGGGGTAGACCGCGATGAAGCCGAGCCGGTCGGCGAGGTCGTTCATCCGGGTCGCGGCGGCGAAATCGGCCACCGACTGCGTGCCGCCGTGCAGGAGGACGACGAGTGGGAGGGGCGTGTCCGTCGTGCGGTTCGGCCGGTGGGTGAAGTAGCGGCGTTCCCCGGCGGAGTTGCGGAACCGGGATTCGACCAGACCACCGGGCCCAGGATGCGGCGTGTCACCCGGCGATGGAGCCCAGGACACCCGGGACGTCCGGGGCTGTAGGTCGGGGTCGGGCAATGGCGGAGGCGAGGTCCGCGGGGTGGCGCGCGTGCAGCCTCGCCTGATCAGCCGAGCGAGACCGCCGAGCCCTGTCATGAGCGCCGACCGGCTCGGGAAGCCGGGCTCCACGGTCGCCTCCGAAGGGACCGTCGGGCCGCCGAGCGTGCGTTGAATGAGGGCGGTGGCCTCGAGGAGGCGGCCTTCCCGGGTCAGCCGGGTGGCCTCGGCCATCGCCCGGGCATGGTCGTCCATCGGCACTCCTCGTCAACGATGCGGCGGTCGGTCAACTGGTGCGGGGGACAGCACGGCGTCGACCGCGGCGCGGCGACGGCGCGGAACGCGCCGGGTACCTCCACGGCGGCGATGGTGGCCGAGGGCGGTGCGGATGAAGTCGGTCCGGTTGGTGGAAACCCTCCCTCCACCATCCGCTCACCATCCCTCTGGATGGTGCCAGGGTGGCCGCTCTCGCGCAAGGGGGGCGCCCTGCCCTCGGGCGTGCGCAGGCAGCGGCTGCACGTCGCCCGCACGGCACCGGTCAGCCCGTCGACGGCCACGGTGGCGGGTGACTCGCAGCTGCGGCACCGGCGGTGCCCGGTCACCACGATGACGTGCACGGGCGAGGAGATACAGCGGTGTGGCCAGCGGCGCCGACCTGGCGCGGACGTGACGCACCCGACAAGGGTCTTTCGGCCGCGGTCGTGATCGACCGGCTCCGGCAGGCTGAAGGCCACACACCAGGAGGTCCCATGACCACGCATCCCCTCAAGCGCGGGTTCCTCAGGCTCGTCAAGAACACGGTCAACCGTGTCGCGGTGCCGGTCGCCCGATCAGGGCACGGCCCGCACGCGCTCGTCCGGCACGTGGGGCGGCGCACCGGGCGGACCTATGAGACGCCGCTCCTGCTCGCGGGCACCCCGGACGGCTTCGTCGCCGAGTTGACCTACGGCCCGGACGTCGACTGGTACCGCAACATCACGGCGGCGGGCCGGTGCATCGTCGTCCAGCACGGGGTCGAGTACCCGGTCGACCGGATCGAGCCGTGCAGCACCGAGGACGGCTTGGCGGCTTTCGGGCCGCCGCGCTCGCTGGTGCTCCGACTGCTGCGCCGCCGTGAGTTCCGCGTCCTGCACGTCGAGCCCGCGGCGGTCGTCGGTTCGGGGGCCGTGCCCACGCACGCGACCATCCGCCGCCGCACCCCGCCCCAACGGCTCGTCACCGCCCTGAACCCGGTCGTCCGCGCGGCACTGCGCTCCCCACTGCATGCCCTGCTGGACAACGAGATGATCATCATGCACGTGACCGGGCGCCGGACGGGGCACCGCTACGACATCCCCGTCGGGTTCACCGACCTCGGCGACCGGCTCGTGGTGGTCACCCAGCGCGGGTGGCGGCGCAACCTGCGTGGCGGAGCCGACGTCGAGGTCACCCGTTACGGTCGGCGCGCGCCGATGCGCGCTGAGCTCGACGAGGACCCGGCCTCGGTGGCCGCGACCGTGCAAGAGGTGATGGCGCGCATAGGCCCGCAGGAGGCGCGGCGGCGGCTGGGGATCATCGTCGACTCCGGCCACGAGCCCGACCCCGCCCAGCTGACCGGGGCCATCCGCGACCTCGACCTCGCCGTGATCACCCTGACCGACGGAGCCTGAACGGCCGGGGCCTGGTTCGGCCGCGACGTGGACGGCCCGGCCGTCGACCGTGACGGTGACCAGCTGACTGCGTACTCGACGGAGTACTGGAGCCTGCCGAAGCGCTGCGGCCAGTGCGGTTTGGACGAGGGCACGTCGGAAGTACGCGACGGCCACCTCGCGGCGGCTGCGGGCCAGCACCCAGGCGTGCCGACGTGGCGCTGCATGGTGGACGAACACTCAGACGTGGACGACGACGTACGCGCGCCGCACCTCGACGGTGTAGCGCTCGGCGCGGTAGGGCCCCGGGAGGTAACCCGCGGCCTGCTCGTCGGACAGGTCGTCGAGCGGGCCGGTCTCGACGGTCGTCTCGTATGCCCGAACGCGGGTGCGGGCGGGGTCGAACCACGACCGGCCGGTCGTCACGTCGAACTCCCAACCGTGCCACGGGCAGCGCAGGATCTCCCCCTCCCGCCGGTAGGTGTACTCGCCGGGCAGACGGGAGGTGACCAGCCCGGTGAGGGTCCCCTCGCACAGCCGGGCGCCCGCGTGCGGGCAGGTGTTGCGCAGCGCGTAGTACCGCCCCCCGACGTTGAACACGCCGATCGACCGCCCCTCGATCTCGACGATCTTGCGCTGGCCCGGCCCGATCTCGTCGGTCGTGGCGACGACATGCTCGGACATGTCAGTCCAGGCCGTAGAGCGCCATGGCGTTGCCGCCGAGGATCCGTGCGCGGGTCGCGGGCGCGAGCTTCACCCGGATCGCGCGGTCCGGGTCGTCGAAGTCCCAGTGCGGGTAGTCGGTGGAGAACATGATCCGGTCGGTGCCGCCCATGTTGTCGAGCACCGCGAGCAGGTGCCGCGGATCCGGCGGCTCCTCGATCGGCTGGGTGGTGACCCACAGGTGCTGCCGCACGTATTCCGAGGGCGGACGGGTCAGGTGCGGCACCTCGTCCCGCAGTCGCGCCCAGTGCTTGTCCATCCGCCACATCAGCGAGGGCAACCAGCCGAACCCACCCTCGATGAGCACCACCCGCAACGTCGGGAACCGCTCGAAGACACCCTCCACGACGAGGCTGACGACCTGCGACTGGAAGGCCAGCGCCATCGACGTGTGGTCCTCGATGTAGAACGAGGGCCATCCCGAGCCCGTGAGCGGGTTGCGCCCGCGGCCGCCACCGAAGTGGATCCCCACCGGCAGCCCGTTGCGCACCGCGGCCTCGAAGATCGGACGGTACCGGCGCCTGCCCAACGGCTCGTCGGTGCGGACGAGCAACAGCACCTGCACGAAGCCGGGATGCACGGCGGCCCGGTCGATCTCCTCGGCCGCGAGCGCGGGCTCCTCGTAGGGCACGACGATGCCCGCGCGCAGCCGCGGCTCCTTCTCCAGCCACTCGGCGACCTGCCACTCGTTGACCGCGCGACACAGCGCCGCCGCGTAGCCGGGGTTCTGCTGCCTGCTCGCGGCGGTCAGGCAGTTGAGGACCCCGTAGCGGATGGCGTGTGCGTCCAGATGCTGCTCGCGCATGAACCCGAGATCACCGCCGGGGGGCAGTCCGGACGGCGGCCACGCGTCGACGCGGGCCGCCCGCGGCGCACCCTTCGGATAGGAGAACCCGCCGTCGCCGCGGTCGCCGTAGGCCTCGTCGTATGCGAGCCACCGACGCGGCAGGTACGGCCGCAGCGCGCCGGGGATGAGCTCGTTGTGGATGTCGCAGTCGACAAGGGGCGGACGCGGCCGGGACATGGCGATCACCGCTCGCCGAGGCGGTAGGTGTCGAGCGCGTTGCGCCCGAGGAAGCGGGCCATCGCGTCCGCGGACAGACCCGCGGGCGCCGACCGCGACGGGTCGTCGAACTGGCGGTGCGGGTAGTCGGTGGCGAACATCAGCATGCGGTCGCTCCCGAGGCGGTCGATCACCTCCAACAGCGTGGCGGGGTCGTCCGGCCCGTCGAGTGGCTGGGCGGTCAGCCGCACCGACTCGCGAATGACCTCCGACGGGAGCCGGTCCACCCAGGGGACCTCCCGGCGCAGCCCCTTCCAGTTCTTGTCCAGCCGCCACATCAGGGGCGGCAGCCAGGTGAACCCGGACTCGACGAGCACGATCGACAGCCGCGGGAACCGCACCGGGACGCCCTCGCAGACCAGGCTGACCACCTGCGCCTGGAACGCCTGGGCGAGGCCGACGTACTCCTCGAGGTAGTAGCTCGGGGCGCCGACCGGCGTGATCGGGTTGCCGCTCGTCCCGCCCGCGTAGACCGCGAGGGCCAGCCCGTGGTGCTGGGCGGCCTCGTAGATCGGCCAGTAGCTCCGGCTGCCCAGCGGCGATCGCGCCCGCACGGGCATCAGGACCTGCACGAACTCCGGAAGGTCACCGACGCGGTCGATCTCCGCCGCCGCGCACGCCGGGTCCTGGGCCGCCACGACGACCGAGCCGCGCAGCCGCGGCTCCCCCGCGAGCCACTCGGCGTGCTGCCAGTCGTTGACCGCCCGTGCCATCGCGACGGCCCAGTCGGGGTTGTGGATGCCGTCGATCCCGTAGATGCAGTGCGTCACCGCGGCCTCGACGCGCCACGGTTCGAGCAGCTGGGCGCGCAGGAGGTCCGGCGCCGAACCCGGCGGCCCGTCCACCGGACGCGAGCCGGGAATCGCGGACATCGGCGACCCGGGCGGGTAGAGATCGGACTCCAGGCTCTGGATCCCGCTCTCCCGGATATAGTCGCGCCACCGCGCGGTCAGGTACGGGAAGAGCGCTCCGAGCGACCGGGGTGTGATGTGCACATCAGTGTCGACGAGCGCGACGTCCGGCCAGTCCGCCGGGCGCGCGTACTCCGGTGCCCCGCCCATGATGTCCAGCCTGCCACCCGGGCACCGCCGTCCGCCCGTCGTGACCGGCTCACCCCGCGCCCTCGCGGCCGGTCGGCACCGTCGTCGCCCCACCTGGTGCCGGTTCGAGGCGTACACGACAGTGGTCTGGCCGCGGACGCAGGCGGGCGACGAGCCCGGTGGGGCGGGTGCTGTCGGCGCCGAGGCGACAGACCTCAGAGGGGCGGCGAGGGCACGTCGTGTGGCTCGCCCCCGCGGGTCCGCTGCCCGGCCAGGCCTGCGCGGATCTGCGATCCGTAGGAGTCGACGAAGCGGGTGACGATCTGCTGGGAGTAGCCGAAGAGGAACGCCAGGAACAGCATCCCGCCTTGGGAGGCGGGTAGTCCGGCGCCTGCCTGCAGACCTTGCTCGACGGCCAGCACGCCGAGCAGGGCCGTGAACGCGCCCGTCGGCACCTTGAGCAGGCCCTGCACGATCGGCGTCCGGTACGGATCGACCAGCGGCCGCAGACGCGCGATCCCTGCGACCGCGGAGAAGCCTGCCGCGATCGCGCCGACGAGCGCGACGAGCGCGACGTCGCCCGGTTGGGGGTCGGTGGAGCCGGTGGCGCACACCCGGAGGGTCCCCGACGTGCACAGCGGCAACGCGTGGGGCCACAGGACCCCCACGGCGACCAGGGCGGCCACCCCGATCGTGAGCAGGACGGTCGCGACCACGACGAGATGCCGGAAGGACCGGGCCCGCGCGTAGCCGCGGTCCCACGTGCAGTGGATCGCGTGCAGGATCCCCGCCAGGGCGTAGCGCTGCACGCGGGTGACCTCGGTTGCAGGCTCCTGGCCCGGGCGCAGCAGGTTCGTGATCGGGGCGAGCCGGGGGTCGTCAGGACCGAGCCATCGCCTGGCCTGGACGGCGATCTCGGGCGGCCCGTGCGACGAACATGCAGTCGGGGGCGACCGCGAGGAGCGACTCGTCGGCGATGTGCAGGAGCTGCCAGGCCGCCTCGAAGCGCAGCCACTTGCGGCTCGGCAGATGGTCGACGAGGGACCGTCGCCGCCGCGGGCCGTTCACGCGGACGACGCAGCGCGGGCAGCCGTCCTCCTCGGCGTGCGGATCCTGCAGGTCGGCCAGGTGCTCGGCCTGCATGATGGTGTGCTGGATGTCGTCGATCGCGTCTTTGGAGACGTCGTCCTCGCGGCACTGGTCCAGCAGCCAGCCGAGCTGTCGGGCGTGCGAACGCGCGGTGATCGCGCTGATCTCGAGCTCGATCATCGGAACCTTCCGAGGCAGCGGTCGGTCTGACAGATGGCGGAATTCTGTCCCGGCAGGCCAGGGGGACGCTCTCGCGCGAACGTCAGTGTCTCGAGCGGCCCGGGTAAGCGATCGCTTGCCCGATGGCAACCCCGCTGCCACGGACAAGTTGTCCCCGGATCCGCGCGACCTTCCTCCGCCCGGACCCCTGACACGGGGTGGAGCCATGACAGCGCACACTCCGAAGATCGCCCTCATCACCGGCGGCATCCGCGGCCTCGGCCGCAGCGAGGCCCTCGCCCTCGCTGCCGACGGCGCCGACGTCGTCATCACCTACCGCACCCACGAGGACGCGGCCAGACCGTCGAGGCGCTCGGCCGCACCGCGGTCGCCCTCCGCCTCGACACCGCCCGGCCCGAGATCTTCCCCGCGGAGGATCGGCACCTCGCCCGCTACCCCGAGCCGGGTCGGGCGCGCAGGTGGGCGCGTTCACCCTGCTTGCCGAACAGGCTGAGGAACTCCACACCCCGCTCGCCGGTGGGGCCGAACCAGTGGGGGGGTCCTGGTGTCGAACTCGGCGGCCTCGCCGGGCGTGAGCACGAGGTCGTGCTCGCCGAGGACCAAGCGCAGCCGTCCGTCCAGGACGTAGAGCCACTCGTAGCCCTCGTGGCTCCGCGGATCGGGCTCGCTCGACCGGCCGTCCGCCGAAATAATGATCTTGAAGGCCTGGACGCCGCCCGCCCTGCGGGTGAGCGGGAGCATGGTCATGCCGCCGCGCGTCACGGGGCGCAGGTGGACCCGCGGGTCGCCGGTGGGCGGGGCGCCGACCAACTCGTCGAGGGTGACGCCGTAGGTCCTGGCCAGCGACAGCAACAGCTCCAGGGTGGGGCGGCCGCGGCCGCCGGGGCCGCCGCGGCGGCCCACATCAACTTCGAGCTGGTCGCCGAGGACACCCGCGCGGCCGTCGCCGCCTACCGCGACCCGTTCTCCGCCGCGTCCGAGGCCCGTCTGGACGAACTGGTGGCCGGTGACCGTCGGCACGGCCTGTGAGCGGTCCGGCGACGGCTACTCGTAGATCAGCTTCTGTGGGCCGGGGTAGATCCACGAGAGGGCGTCGCGGAGACTGTCGCGCCAGTTCTCCCAGGTGTGGCCGTCGCGGGTCTGCAGGAAGCGCACGGTCATCCCCGTCGACTCGAACGTGGGCACCATCGAACGGTTGGGCGTGATGAGGGGCTCGAACACGCCGCAGCTGACGAAGAGGCGGTCGGCGACGCGCCGGGGCTTCGCCCGGTAGCGGTTCACGAACCTGACGACCGGGTCGAACACCGGGCCCCCGCCGTGGTCGGCCCCGGCGATGTCGGTGAACACGAACGACCCGGACATCAGCGCGAGGGTGCCGTAGATGTCGGGCGACCGGTACGCGGCCGCGAGGGAGGCGACCGCGCCGAAGCTGGAGCCGAGCAGGCAGCGGCCGGAGCGCTGGCCGACGAGCGGCAGCTCCGCCTCCAACCGCGGCAGCAGCTCGCGGGTGAGGAACCGCGCGTGGGCGGGCGAGTCGGCGTATTCGACGAGCCGGTCGCCGGGGCGGACGAACGCGACGACCAGCTCGGCCACGTCGAGCCGGTGCACGAGGTTGTCGAGCACGGTCTTCGCCGCCGCGTACTGCAGGAAGTCGCCGCCGTCGTGCACGACGAGCAGCGGGTAGGCGTGGGTGCGGCGGAAGCGCGCGGGCAGGTAGAGGGTGACCGGGCAGTCGCGCCGCAGCGCCCGGCTGGGCACGACGATGTCCGTGAGCGCGCCGGGGCGCGCGTCCGGGTCGGGCTCGGTCCATTCCGGCGTCGTGTAGCCGTCGGCGAAGCAGACCGAGGACGTGCCGACCGGGCTGTAGGAGAGCTTCGGGTTGAGCGGGTCGTTCCGCGTCTCGACGTGCTCGCCCCTGCGGACCTCGATCTGGTAGTTCACCCGCGAGCCGCTCGGCAGCTCGAGCACGACGTACCAGAGATCGGTGCTCCAGATCCGGCGCAGCGGGAGCCGGTCGGGCAGGCCCGTGATGCGGTGCACGAGACGCACGGCGTCGGCCTCGCCCCGCCACAGGAACGTGCACCGGTCGCCCTCGACGATCGGCACCTCGTGCCGGGCCAGGAACCGGTCGAGAGCCGCGGCGTCCGGGCGCCGCTCCTTCAGCCGGTTGATCGCCAGCCTCATGCGCCGCCCACCCGCGCCCCGGCCTGTGTCCCGGCCTGGGTCTCGGCGGTCCTGCGCAGGCGGCCGTCGCGACCGACGACGAGTGCCGCGGGCGGCAGGGCGCCGTCCGGGCCGAGGTCCAGCCGCACGCCGTCGTCGAGTACCACGCACCGGGCGGGCGCCGCACGGACGGCCAACTCCGCCATCCGGGCGGGATCATCGACGCGCAGCCGACGCCGGGCATGCGGCAGCAGCACGACGCCGGGCACCCAGCCCAGCCCGATGTCGGCGAACTCGGCGTGCGCGGGCCCTTGCGCCGCCCGGTCGTGGAAGAGCAGCACCCGATCGGTGAGCGCCATCGCCCCGGCCGACCAGGCGACGACCTCGGGCGGTGCGGTCACCGCGAACAGCCGCAGCACGTGTCCCAGCACGCCGACGTGCCCGCCCGCGACCGCGAGCGCCGCCGCCCCGGCGAGGACCTGACGGACGGCGGCCAGGTGCTCGGCGGCGACCCACCGCTCCCCCGGCCGCCAGAGCCGCTCGAACGCGGCGCGCTCCTCGGCGACCCTCGCCAGATGCCGCTCGTCGACGAGCCGCACCGCGGCCTCGGCGTCGGCGCGGGCCGCCTCCCGGACCTGGGGCCTGCTCCCCCCGTGCCGCGCGACCTCCCGCAGCGCGCCCAGCACCCCGTCGAGCTGCACGAGGTGCAGCTCCTGCAGCTCGGCGAGCGCGGCGCGGTGCTCGCGCTCGGCGGTGGCGTACTCGGGGTCGCGCTCCAGCACGTCCTGCCAGCGCGCGTGCAGGCGCAGGTTGATGCTGCGGCCCGCGAGCAGCCCGTCGAGTTCGGCGTCGTCGGGCTCGCGCTCCTCCCAGCCCGCCGTCACCGTCGCGACGGGCCCGTCCAGACCGAGCGCGTCCAGCGTGGGCCGCCGCTGCGGGCCAAGTAGAACGATCATGAGAACAGAACGATCATGAGGCGTGCACGTGCACCGTCCGGCCGACGTCGTCGAGCATTCCGCGCAGCGCGTCGTAGTCGGGGTGGCGCATCCGGACGTAGGCGTTGGCCCAGTATCCGGCCTCGACCGGCTGGGTCGGCGTGCCGGGCTCGGGGAGATGGGCGTCGATCACCCACTCACCCAGCCGGGCCTGCGCCGCGTCGACGCCCGAGTAGCCGCTGATATGGCCGTCGCGGTCGGGGCGCAGGGCGACGATCCCGGTGGCGAACTGGCGGGAGGGGCGCGCGGCGACGTGGCCGTGCACGATCGCGTCCGCCCAGCCGCGGTAGAGGTCGAGGTCGTTGCCCGCCGAGTAGAGGTCCCAGGCCCCGACGCCGGGCGGGCGGCAGCCGATCTCGGAGAACCGCAGGCCCTTCGGCCCGAAGAACCACTCCATGTGGGTGGCGCTGGTGCCGATGCCCAGCGCGGCGTTGACGCGGGCACCGAGGTCGCGCAGCTCCTGGTAGTCGGCCGCGGTGTCGATCCGGTTGGTGGACACGAACTGCGGGGAGATCCAGCGGGCGCGCATCGCCTCCAGCACGTTCGGGTAGTAGTGCGAGACGAAGTCCAGCGCGGCGTGGCCGTCGATGGAGACGGTGTCGTAGAAGCCCTCGTGGCCCTCCACGAACTCCTCGACGGCGATCGACTCGACGCTCTGGCCGCCGAACCGGCCCAGCGCCGCGTCGAGCTGCGCGGTGTCGTCGACCCGGACGGTGTCGAGCGCGCCCGCCCCCGTCCGGGGTTTGAGGATGATCGGGAACCCGACCGCCGCGACGAACGCGTGCACCTCGTCCGCGGACGTGACGGCGGCCGAGGCCGCGGTCGGGATCCCCGCGGCGCGCAGGGCGTCCTTCATGGACGGCTTGTCGCGGCAGAGCCACGCCGTGCGCACGGACGTGCCCGGGATCGTGCACGCCTCCCGGGCCTGGGCGGCGGCCATCGTGTGGGCCTCGATCGTCGACTCCAGCCGGTCGACCCACACCTTGTCCTGGACCCAGCGCACGGCGTCGGTGAGTACACCGGCGTCGACCACCGTCGAGACCTGGTGATAGTGGGTCATCCAGCCCTTGAGCTCGTCGTCGAGGTGGTCGACGGGCCGTTCCCCGATCCCGATCACGCTGGCCCCGACCTCCGCCAGCGCGCGCACGAAGTGCCGCTGCGTGGGCGGAAAGGCGGGCTCGACGAAGACGACGTTCACGGCGGAGAGCGTAGGCGGCGGTAGCGTCTGCGACCATGGTCGACCGGGAGATCACCGCCGCGTTCGTCGCGCCGTTCCTGATGCCCGCCACCGCGCGGTTCGTGATGACGGCGGCGCAGCTGCCCGGCGTGCGGCTGGGCCTGGTGACGACCGCGGCCGCCGAGCAGGTGCCCGCCGATCTGGCCCGGCATCTGGCGGGACACTGGCGGGTCGACGACGCGCTGGACCCGCGGCAGATCACCGACGCCGTCCGGGGCCTGTCGCGGCAGCTCGGGCCCGTCGAGCGGCTGGTCGGCGCCCTGGAGCAGCTGCAGGTGCCGCTCGCGCACGCCCGCGAGGCGCTGGGCATCCCCGGCCTCGACGTCGAGACCGCGCGGAACGTGCGGGACAAGGCGCGGATGAAGGAGGTGCTGGCCGCCGCGGGCGTCCCCTGCGCGCGCCACCAGCTCGTCCGCGATCCCGGCGAGGCGCTCGCGTTCGCCGCGAGGGTCGGGTTCCCGCTCGTCGCGAAGCCGCCCGCGGGCGCGGGGGCGCAGGCCACCTACCGCCTCGACGACGAGGGCGCCCTGCGCAGCTGGCTCTCCGCACTGCCGCCCCGACCGGAGGTGCCCGGCCTGCTGGAGGAGTTCCTCGTCGGCGAGGAGCACACGTTCGACAGCGTGCAGGTCGGCGGCGCCACGGTCTGGGCGTCGGTCTCGGACTACCGGCCGTCGCCGCTCGAGGTGCTGCGCACCCCGTGGATCCAGTGGACAGTGCTGCTCCCCCGCGAGGTCGACGGCCCGCGCTACGCCGAGATCGCCGAGGTCGGCCCGGCCGCGGTGCGCGCGCTGGGCGTCCGCGACGGCCTCACGCACATGGAGTGGTTCCGCCGCCCGGACGGCTCGGTCGCCGTCTCCGAGGTCGGCGCCCGGCCGCCGGGGGCGCAGCTCGCGACGATGCTCGGGTACGTGCACGACGTGGACTTCTTCCGGATGTGGTGCGAGCTGGTGATCCTCGACCGGTTCGAGGCGCCGCCGCGCCGGTACGCCGCGGGCTGCGCATACCTGCGGGGGCAGGGCCGCGGACGGGTCCGGGCGGTGCACGGTGTCGAGGAGGTGCAGCGCAGGCTCGGGCACCTCGTGGTCGAGGCCCGGCTGCCCGAGCCGGGGCAGCCCGCGTCGTCGAGCTACGAGGGCGAGGGCTACGTGATCGTCCGCGACCCCGACACCGGAGTCGTCCGCGACGCGCTCGACCAGATCGTGGACGGCATCCGCGTCGAGCTCGTGGAGGCGCAATGAAGACGGTCGTCATGCTCTCCCCCGGCTATCCGGCCGAGATGCCGTACTTCACGCAGGCGCTCGCCGCCGTGGGGGCCCGCGTCGTGGGGGTCGGTGACCAGCCGCCGCACGAGCTCCCCGATGTGGCCCGCGCCGCGCTCGCCCACTACGAGCACGTGTCGCTGGCCGACGAGGGTGCCGTGCTCGCCGCGCTCCACGGCCTCGCCCAGCACGCCCGGTTCGACCAGGTGGAGTGCCTGTGGGAGCCGTACATGATCCTGGCGGCGCGGATCAGGGGTGAGTTCGGGCTGCCCGGCATGACCGTCGCCGAGACGGTGCCGTTCCGCGACAAGGAGCGGATGAAGCAGGTGCTGGACGCCGCGGGCGTCCGCACGCCGCGGCACGCGAGCACGACGACCGTGGCCGGGGTGTGGGCGGCGGTCGAGCGCATCGGGTACCCGATCATCGTCAAGCCGATCGCGGGCGCGGGCTCGGCCGACACCTACCGCGTCGACTCCGCCGCCGAGCTGTCCGAGGTGCTGCCCCTGCTGCGGCACGTGCCGGAGGTGAGCGTCGAGGAGTTCGTCGACGGCGAGGAGCTGACGTTCGACACGGTCTGCGCGGGCGGCGAGATCCTCTTCGAGAACGTGATGTGGTACCGGCCGCGTCCGCTGCAGATGCGGATGCACGAGTGGGTGAGCCCGGTGTCGATCGCGCTGCGCGACCTGACCGTCCCCGAGCTGCAGGGCGGGCGCGCCATGGGCCGGGCGGTGCTGGCCGCGCTCGGCTTCCGCACCGGCTTCACGCACATGGAGTGGTACCGCACGGCGTCGGGCGACGCGGTGTTCGGGGAGATCGCGGCGCGCCCGCCGGGCGCCAGGGTCGTCGAGCTGATGAACTACTCCTGCGACGCCGACCTCTACGTCGCCTGGGCGGAGGCCGTGCTGCTCGGGCACCTGCGCGCGCCGATCGCCCAGCGCTTCAACTGCGGCAACGTGTTCAAGCGGGCGCACGGCCTCGGGCGGATCACCGCGATCGAGGGTCTCGACGCGCTGCTCGCCGCGTACGGCGAGCACGTCGTCAGCGTCGACCTGCTCCCGATCGGCGCACCGCGGCGCGACTGGCGCACCACGGTGGTCGGGGACGGCGGCGTGGTCGTGCGGCACCACGAGCTGTCCAAGCTGCTCGAGATGACCGACCGGTTCGCCGCCGACCTGCAGCTCTACGCGGGCTGAGCCGCCTTCGCGTCGCGCACCCACAGGCCGACGAGGCCGCGGAAGTGCGCGACGAACCGGTCGTGCTCGGGCGCCGGGTAGGTCGCCTTCACCGTCTCGACGAGCAGCGCGTCGAAATCGGCGCTGTCGACCCACTCCAGCACCACCTCGTCGAGATGGCCCATGCGACTGGCACAGAAATCCAGGTAGCGGTCGGTCTCGAAGTACTCGTCGGCCAGGCGTCGGTAGGCGACGAGCTTCTCCCCGTAGGAGAGGTCCTCGCGGTCGGCGACCGCGAAGTAGCGCGCCGAGTCCAGGTCCAGGTTGGACCGACGGCCCGTCACCCTGGTGAACACCGTCCAGCGCACGAGCGCGGCCATCGCCCACGGGAAGTAGTAGTGCAGCGACGTGAGCGCGACGTCCGGGCAGGCGTTGGCGTAGTCGATCGGGTGCACCTCGGTGCCCGCGACGAGGTTCTCGCAGGAGTTGAACTCCCACCGGAAGAACGCGTTGACCAGCCGGGAGATCGTGACGACCTCGTCGCCGACCTCGGGATTGAGGAACCCGTGGGCCACCTCGTAGCGGTCGTGCATGGGCAACTCGGGCCGGAACTTCATGACCATCGTCTCGGCGCCGATCGAGAGCGAGCGGGCGAAGACGTCGTAGCCGTCCACCGCCTTCTGCAGGTGCATCAGCCGCTGGCCGGAGGCGTCGTAGGCCGCGTGCAGGTCGTCGGGGTTCTTGATGCGGGTGACGCCGACCCACGCGCCGCCGTCGTAGGGCTTCATGAAAAGCGGGTAGCCCATGTGCTCGGCGATGGCGTCGAGGTCGAACGGCTGGTTGTAGCGGGCCGCGGTGTAGGCCCACTTGGCGTTCTCGGGCGGGTTCTTGTACGGCACCAGCACCGTTTCGGGCACCTTGAGACCCAAGCGCATCATCGCGCAGTAGGCCGCGTGCTTCTCCATGCTCTGGAACGTGAACGGGCTGTTGAGCAGGTACACGTCGTCCATGAGAGCGACCTTCTTCAGCCACTCGCGCGGCACGTAGTACCAGTACGCGAGGCGGTCGATCACCAGGTCGTAGCGGGGCTTGGCGCGCAGGTCGAACGGCTCGATCGTGATTCGCTCGACGTCGAAGGCGTGCTCGCCGCCCGCGCCTGCGCGGACAGGGCCGAGCCGCCGCATGATCGTCTCGAACGCGGCGGGCCAGTCCTCCTCGGTGCCCAGCAGCAGCCCGACCAGGTGACGGTTCACGGGCACTCCCTCCTCAGGTCATCCGCGACAGGTGGTGCGCGAGTTGGCGACGCCACCACGGCCAGTCGTGCGCGACGTCGTGGCCCCACACGTCCAGTTCGTGTGGGATGTCCTTCTCCGCGAGCAGGCCTGCGAGCGCCCGCGTGCCGGCCAGCGCGCCCGTGGTGTCCTCCCACATGCCCTGCCCGCACACCAGCGTGAGGTGGACCTGGTGGCGCAGCCACGCCAGGTGGTCGCCGTTCAGGCCCGCGACGTAGGCGATGGGGTTCTGGAAGTAGAGGGCGTCGCCCTGCTCGCCCCAGCCGTGCCAGGTCGTCGGGTCGTAGTTGCCCGACAGGCACAACGCCTGCGGGAAGCGGTCGGCGCGGCGCAGGGCGAAGTTGGCGGCGTGGTAGGCGCCCATGCTGGCGCCGAACGTGAGGATCGGCAGCGGGCCGCCGCAGTCGTCGTGGATCCAGGGCGTGACCTGCTCGAGGATCCAGGACTCGAACGCACCGTGCCGCCGGGCCCGCTCCTCCAGGGGGATGTCGCGGTCCGACCACGACGCCGCGTCATAGCTGTCGACGCAGTAGAGCTTGACGCGCCCGGCGTCGAGGAGGTCGGCGACGGCCTCGACCATGCCGTTGGCCTCGAAGTCCCCCGCCCGCCCCGCCTCGGTCGGGAAGACGAGCACGGGGCGCCCCCAGTGGCCGTAGGCGAGAACGGCACCGCTCGCGCCGATCGCAGGCGACCAGAGATCGAGAGCCCGCCGCGTCATGGTCGAAACCGTAGCGGGACGGCGGGCGCCCGGCCATGATCGCCGCCACCGGGGTTGGGTCTCGCGCGCAGCCAGGTCGTTGGCGTACCATTTGGTACATGATTACCGACAGCAGTGTGGAGATCGCCGCGCCCGCGGCCACCGTCTGGGAGGTCTTCGCGGACGTGGAGCGCTGGCCCGAGTGGACGCCCTCGGTCGACCGCCTCGTCGCCCTCGACGGCCCCGGCCTCGCGGTGGGGAAGCGGTTCGAGATCACGCAGCCCCGGCTGCCCAAGCTCGTCTGGGAGGTGGTCGAGCTCGATCCGGGCGCGGGCTGGACGTGGCACCAGCGCTCGCCCGGCGGCCTCACCCTCGCCGTCCACGAGGTCGTCGCGCAGGCACCGGACCGCACGCTCGTCCGGCAGCGGATCGACCAGCGCGGCCCGGTGGGCGTCCTCGTTGGGGTCCTCATGCGGGGTCTGACCAGGCGTTACCTGGAGATGGAGGCGCAAGGCCTCAAAGCGCGCAGCGAGCAGCAGCACCGCGTTGCCCCGCCCACGTGACGACGGGCGGCGCCGCGAGCTCCTCGACGCCCTCATCGACGCGTTCGCCGAAGGAGGGATCGGCCGGCGCTCACTGCGCGAGCTCGCCGACGCCGTCGGCACCAGCCACCGGATGCTGCTGCACCACTTCGGGTCACGGGAAGAACTGATCGTCGCGGTGGTCCAGGAGATGGAGCGCAGGCAGGCCGCCTTCCTGGTCGAGCTGCCCGACGACCCTGCCGACGCGTTCGCCGCGATGTGGGCCGACCTGCGGCGACCCGAGCTGCGCCCGTTCGAGCGGCTGTTCTTCGAGTGCTACTCCCGCGCGGCCCAGGGCGAGGCGCCCTTCACCCGGCTCCTGCCCGCGGCGGTCCAGGGCTGGCTCGACGACGTCGACCGGCTCACCGACGGCAAGGCCGACCCGGCGCTGGCCCGCCTCGGCCTCGCGGCCACCCGCGGCCTGTTGCTCGACCTCGTCGCGACGGACGACGAGGAGGGCGTCGACGCCGCCGCCGCCTGCCTGGTAACCCTGCTCCGCCATCTGGGCGACGCCGGTCGGCCCGAGGACGCCGAGATGAACGTCAGCGGGGATTTGTCCGGATGAGAACCCGCTGGTGTCGCACTCGGCGCCTGGCAGGCGGCCGAGGGAATGCGCGGCGGCCCCGGCGGACTTGTCCCTGGGTGTGAGCCCGACATCTCGCGCCGCCGTCGGCCTGCGCTCCGAACGCGGACCGATCCTGCTCGGTCTCATGGTCTCCACCGGCCTGATCGCGATCGACGCGACGATCCTCGCCACCGCGGTTCCCTCGATCGTCCGCGACGTCGGCGGGTTCGCGCAGTTCCCCTGGCTGTTCTCGGTGTACCTGCTGGCGCAGGGTGTGTCGGTGTCGGTCTACGCCAAGCTGGCGGACACCTTCGGGCGCAAGCCGATCCTGCTGTTCGGGATCGGGCTGTTCCTCACCGGAAGCGTGCTGTGCGGCCTGGCGTGGAGCATGCCCGCCCTCATCGCGTTCCGTGCTCTGCAGGGGCTCGGGGCGGGCGCCGTCCAGCCCATGGCGGTCACGATCGCGGGTGACATCTACACCGTGGCCGAGCGCGCGACCGCGCAGGGCTACATCGCGAGCGTCTGGGCCGTCTCGTCGGTCATCGGGCCCACGCTGGGCGGGGTGTTCTCCCAGCTCGGCCTGTGGCGCTGGATCTTCTTCGTCAACGTGCCGCTCTGCCTGCTCGCGGGAGGGCTCATCGTGCGGAACTTCCGCGAGTCGGTGCAGCGCCGGGAGCACCGCATCGACTACCTCGGCTCGGTGCTGCTGACCAGCGGCATGACCCTCGTCATCCTCGGCGTGCTGGAAGGCGGCCAGGCCTGGGCGTGGAACTCACCGGCAGGCATCGCCGTGTTCGCGGTGGGCGCCGCGTTGCTCGTCGCGTTCACGCTGGCCGAGCGCCGGGCCGCCGAGCCGGTGCTCCCCCTGTGGGTGCTGAGCAGACGACTCCTCGCGACGACGACCTTTCTCGCCCTGGGCGTCGGCGTCATGCTGATCGGACTCACCTCGTACGTGCCGACCTACCTCTCGAACGCGCTCGGCGTGCAGCCGCTCGTCGCGGGCCTCGCGCTCGCCTCGCTCACGCTTGGCTGGCCTTTGGCCGCGAGCCTGTCCGGCAGGCTGTTCTACCTGCGGCTCGGCTTCCGCCCGACCATCCTCATCGGCCTCGGGCTCGTCGTCGTCGGCACGGCCTCCCTCGCGCTGCTGGCCCACCGGCCCTCGGTGGCCGCCGTCGCCATCACCTGTTTCGTCACCGGCATGGGCATGGGGTTGGTCGCCACCCCCTCGCTGATCGCCGCGCAGGCCAGCGTCGAGTGGCACGAGCGCGGGGTCGCCACCGGCACCAACCTGTTCGCCCGTTCCATCGGCAGCGCGCTGGGGGCCGCGGTGCTGGGCGCCGTCGCCAACGGCGTGATCGCCGCGTCCGGACGTCCGGAGACCGACCCCGTCGCCGCGACCGACGCAGGCGCCGCCGTGTTCGTCGGGGTGCTCGTCGCCGCCTTGCTCACCGTGGTGGCCGGGCTGCTCATGCCGAAGGTAGACGCGGCGGTGGGCCAGGCGCGGGCGGAGCCGGCCACGGCCTGATCATGGCGAGCGCGACGTTTCCGGTGATCGAACCCCGATAACGCCGCTCTCGCGCTCAGTTGACGATCGCGACCGCCCGGGTCGGGCCGCCGTGCGCGCCCTGCAGCTTCAGCGGGAAGCCGACGAACGTGAAGCGGGTGTTGACGACCTGGTCGAGGTTGGCGAGGTTCTCGTAGTGGGTGATGTGCTCCCGCCTGCACATCATGTGGCAGGGATAGCTGGTGCTCGCCGGGTTGTCCGGCGTGGGGCTGTCCACGCCGAACGTCTTGATCCGCTTGTCGACGATCCACTCGCTCGCCGACGCGCCCAGGCCGGGGAACTCGCTCAGGTAGCGCTTGTCGCCCGCGTAGCGGTTCCAGGTGGCGGTGTGGAACAGCACGATGTCGCCCGCGTTGACCTCGACGGGCGCGGCGTCGAGGACCCGGTCGAGGTCCTCGGCCGTGATGTCGGTCTGCGGCTTGAACTCGGTGACGTCGAGGCAGACCGCCGTTCCGTAGAACAGGTCGAGCGCCATCTTCTCGATGGTGTCGGCCGACGGGTCGGGATCCAGGTGCGAGAACGAGTCCACGTGCGTGGGCCCGTTGTCGTTGAGCATGAAGCCGGTGGTCTGGAAGGAGAACCCGCCCTCGAACCGCGGTGCTGTCTCCTCGTGCGTCGCGTGCTCGAACTGCACGGTCTTGAGGTGGCCCGGATAGACCTTCATGCCCTCGTAGATGTCCTGCGACAGGTCGATCAGTCTCATCGTGGGTCCTCCCTAGTACATGACCACGCCTGCGGTGACGTTGAGGTCCTCGCCGGTCACCGACGCCGCGGCGTCAGACGCGAGGTAGGAGCACGCCGCGGCGATCTCGCGGGCGTCCACCAGCCTGCCCAGCGGCGACGACCCGGTGAACCCGGCGAGCGCCTCCGCCTCGCTGATGCCGCGCGCCGCGGCCTGCCTGCGCACGACGTCCTCGATCCGGGGACCGGCCACGGCGCCGGGGCAGATCGCGTTGACCCGGATCCCGTGCGGTCCCAGCTCGACGGCCAGCGTGCGGACCAGCCCGATCACGCCCATCTTCGCCGCGGCGTAGGGGGTGCGGCCGTGCAGCGGCCGCTTGCCGGTCATCGACGAGATCGCCAGCAACACGCCCTCCCCCGCCGCGACGAGCGCAGGCACGAACGCGCGGAACGTCAGGAACACGCCGTCGAGGTCGGTGGCGAGGCACTCGCGCCACTGCGCGAGCGTGATGTCCGCCAGCGGTGCCGTCGGGCCCGCCACGCCTGCGTTGGCCACCACGGTGTGCACCCGCCCGAGCCGCTGCACCTGCTCGGCCAGCGCCGCGACCGACGCCTCGTCGCACACGTCGCAGGCGAGCGGGACCGCGCGCTGCCCCACCGCCTCGATCTCGTCGATGGTGTCGGCCAGCGTCGCCGGGTCCCGCGCGGTGACGGCAACGGCGAAGCCGTCCGCGGCGAGCGCCGCCGCGATCGCTCGCCCGATGCCGCGGTTGGCGCCGGTGACGACCGCGACGCGATCGCTCATCGCACACACTCCTGACGCTCGGTCGGTATCAGCGTCGATGATGCGCTCCCCGGCTCGCTCACCCGCGCGCCGCCCGGATCGCGGCGAGCAGCCGGTCCGGGGTCATGGGCAGCTCGGTGACGCGGACGCCGAGCGGGGCGAGCGCGTCGTTCACCGCCACGTTCAGCGCGGCCGGGGCCATCATCCGGCCGCCCTCGCCGCCGCCCTTGATGCCGTGCAGCGTGTACGGCGACGGCGTTTCGTGGTGCCCGATCCGCATCTCCGGCACCTCCATCGCGGACGGGATGAGGTAGTCCAGGAAGCTGGCGGTCAGGAGCTGCCCGTCGCCGTCGTAGACGAACTCCTCGTACAGCGCCGTGCCGATCCCCTGCGCGGTGCCGCCCACGATGTGCCCCGCCAGCGAGCGCGGGTTGACGAGCGTGCCGCAGTCGTGCACGGCGGCGTAGGCGAGGATCGACACCGCGCCCGTCTCGATGTCCACCTCGACCACGGGGATGTGGCAGGCGTGGCCCATGAACGGGTAGAAGACCCCGAGGTCCTTGCGGTCGGCGGAGGGCATGGTGGTGTACGGGTGGTCGAAGACCTTGGAGTCCTCGAGGCCCGACTCCATGTCCTCGGGGAAGCTGTGCTTGAACAGGTGCAGCATGATCGCGATGTCGGCGAGGCTCTTGCGCTGGTCCGGCACGCCCTTGACCTGGTAGCCGCCCTCGACCCACTCGAGGTCGTCCTGGTCGACCTCCAACAGGTGCGCGGCCGCACGCAGGGCCTTGGCCTTGATCTTGGCGGTCGCCCCCTCGATCGCGCCCGCGAGCATCACCGTCGTGCGGGACCCGCCAGGGCCCGTGGCCGGGAGGCCGTTCTTGCTGCCCTGGTAGACGATCGTGACCGAGTGCGGGTCGCAGTCGAACTCCTCGGCGACGAGCTGCGCGACCATCGTCTCCGGCGAGTTGCCCCAGAACGCGCAGGAGTACAGCGTGGCGGTGATGCCGCCGGTGGCGTCGACCTTGAGCGTCACGCTCTCCGGCATCGACGTCACCGGCGCGCCCGGCTCGTCGAACCAGAACCAGAACTCCGTGGCCGAGAACACCGAGCGCTCCTGGGCGGTGATCAGCCCGATGCCGATGTACCGGCCCTCCGCGCGGGCCTTGGCCTGCTCGCCGCGCCAACGGTCGTACTCGCCGAGCTTCAACGCCTTGTCGAGGACGGCCGGGTAGTCGCCGGAGTCGTAGACGTTGCCGGTAGGGATGAAGTGCGGGAACGCGCGGATGAAGTTGCGCATGCGCATCTCGACGGGATCCACGCCCAGCTCCCGCGCGGCCTTGTCGACGATCTGCTCCAGCATCCAGTTGTTCACCTCGGAGCCGAAGCCGCGGTAGGCGCCCTGTTGGTTCTTGTTCGTCAGCGCCGCGCGCACCCGGTAGCGCACGCTGCCGATCGTGTAGGGGCCCACCACCTGCGCCAGCGCGTTGCCGTGGTGGCCGACGCCGAACTGGATGTAGGCGCCGTAGTCGTCGACGGTGTCGATGTCGATCCCGCGGATCGTGCCGTCGCGCATCACGGCCAGCCGCACGTCGTAGATGCGGTCGGAGCCGTGGTGGTCGCAGTTGGTGATGTTGTCGACGCGGTCCTCCAGGTACTGCACGGGCCTGCCGACCTCGCGCGAGCACATGGCGGCGATCACGCCGGGCTTGGTGGCGAACAGCTTCGAGCCGAAGCTGCCGCCCGCGGGCACCGGGCGGATGTCGAGCCGGTTGACCGGGATCTTCAACGTGCCCGCCACCATGAACAGGTAGCTGGTGAACGACAGCGAGTTCGTGTGGATGACCAGCTCGCCGGTGGCCTGGTCGAAGTCCGCGACAGCGCCGACGGTCTCCAGCGGCTGGCCGCCCGAGCGGTGCCAGCGCATCCGGTCGGTGACGATCACGTCGGCGCCTGCGAAATCGCCCTCGACGTCGCCGAAGTCGAAGGTGCGCTCGTAGGCGAGGTTCGACCCCAGCGCCTCGTGCACCATCGGCGCGCCCTCGGCCAGCGCCTCGATCGGGTCCACCAGCACGGGAAGGGGCGCGTACTCCACGTCGATCAACGCCAGCGCGTCCTCGGCCAGGTAGCGGCTCTCGGCCACCACCACCGCGACGCCCTCGCCGACGTAGCGGACCTTGTCCACCGCCAGGCACCGCCACGTGTGCGCGGCGGGGTTGGGGCCGAAGTCGGGGAGCGGGTCGCACAGCTCGGCGGCCTGTGCGCCGGTGATCACGGCGTGGACGCCGGTCGCGGCCTCGGCGGCCGCGGTGTCGATCGAGGTGATCGTGGCGTGCGCGTGCGGGCTGCGGAGCACCGCCGCGTACAGCATTCCGGTGACCGTGAGGTCCCCGATGTACCCGCCGCGACCGCGCAGCAGCTTCGGGTCCTCGACCCGCCGGATGGACTTCCCGACCCACTTGCGGTCCTGCTTGTGGGTGCGGACGGGCGGTGCCGGACGCGCCGGGTGCTCCGTGGCGGTCATGACGGCGTCTCCTCGCGCATCCGGGCCGCGGCAGAGCACACGGCCTCGACGATGAACTGGTAGCCGGTGCAGCGGCAGAGGTTGCTCGCGATCTGCTCGCGGACCTGCTCGGGCGACGGTTGGGGGTCGTTCTCGAGGATCTCGCAGGCGCGCATGAGCATCCCCGGGGTGCAGTAGCCGCACTGCAGGGCCTGCTTGTCCCAGAACTCGTCCTGCAGCGGGTGCATCCGGCGCCCGTCGGCCAGGCCCTCGACCGTCCGGATCGTGGCGCCGTCGGCCTGGACGGCCAGCGTGATGCACGACCGCGCGCTCGCGCCGTCGACCAGCACCGTGCAGGTGCCGCAGACGCCGTGCTCACAGCCGATGTGCGTGCCCACCAGCCCGAGGTCCTCGCGCAGCACGTCGACCAGGAGCTTGCGCGGCTCGACGGTCACGGTGGTGGTGCGGCCGTTCACGGTCAGGGTGACGTCCTGCTTGTCGGGGCCCACCGCGTTCACCTGCCTTCCTGTGCGCGCGAGAGGGCGAGCGTGATGGCTTGCCGCAGGCAGCTGCGGGCGATCGCGACACGGGTCTCGGCGGAGCCGTGCACGTCGCCTGACGGGGCGAGCTCGTCGGCCGCGGCGTCGGCGGCGGCGCGCACGGCGGCGTCGTCAGTGCCTGCGCCGACCAACAGGCGCTCGGCGGCGGCGGCCCGCACCGGGGTGCCCGCCACACCGCTCAGCGCGATCGCGGCCGAGCGCACCGCCGTGCCGTCCAGCCCGACAGCCGCGGCCACCCCGACCACGGCGAAGTTCGCGTGGGTACGGGTGAACTCGACGAACGCCTGTCCTCCGCCCCGGCGGGGCAAGCGGATCTCGGTGAGGATCTCGCCGGGCTCCATCGCGGTCTCGTACGGGCCGCGGAAGAAGTCGGAGGCCGCGATGGTGCGCGCGCCCACCGGCCCGACGGCGACCAGCTCGGCGTCCAGCGCGAGCACGACGGCGGGCAGCTCGGCGGCGGGGTCGGCGTGCGCGATGCTGCCCCCGACCGTCCCCCGGTTGCGGACGGGAACGTGGGCGACGTGGCCCAGCGCCTCGGCCAACAGCGGCGCGCCGTCGGCGACCTCGGGTGCGCGCTCGGCAGCGGCCTGGCGCACCATGGCCCCGACGACGAGCACGTCCCCCTCGATGCGGATGCGCGTCAGCTCCTCGATCCGGCGCAGGTCGATGAGATGCCCGGGGTTGGCCAGCCGGAAGTTCATCAGCGGGATGAGACTCTGGCCACCGGCCAGCACGCGCGGCTCGTCGGCCGCGGTGTCGGCGAGCAGGCCGACCGCCTCGGCGAGGCTCGTCGGCGCGGAGTAGCTGAACGGCGGTGGCTTCACTGGCGACCTCCGATGTGATCCCGACCACGTGCTCAGGCCCGATCCTCGCGGTCGGCCCCGGAGCGGGCCATGGCTGCGGCCACAGAAGGAACGGACAGTCCTTGGCCCGGAGACCAACGGCCTGGGAGCGCCCTGAACAACTCAGTCCTACTGCGCGGCGGCCGGAGCTGTTCAGGACCCTCTTACCTGTCGAGCCAGATGATGTCGTGGACCGTCAGCGCCAGCTGCAGCTCCAGCCGGACGTCGGGCAGGCGCAGCTCCCGGCCCGTCAGCTGTTCGATGCGGCCGAGCCGATAGGTGACGGTGTTGGGGTGGACGACCAGCGTGGCGGCCGCGGCCTGCACGGAGCATCCGTGCTCGAGCCAGGCCCGCAGCGTGGGCAGCAGGTCGCCCCCGCGGCTCGCGTCGTGCGCGACGACGGGACGCAGCATCCCCTGGGCGAAGCGGCGCAGCGTGCCCGGCGTGCCGGTCTCCAGCATCAGCGCGGACAGCCCGAGGTCGCGGACGTCGACGACGCCGCCGCGCCGGTGCGTGCGGCGCAGCCGGGCCGCCCCGCGAACAACCCGGAACACGGTGGGCAGGTCGGCGATGCCCGCGACCCGGCCGGTCGCCGCGGTGACCGAGAGCCCGGGGAGGGTCTGCTCGACCAGGGCCAGCACCCGGCGCATCGCGTCGAGCGGGTCCGGCTCGACGGGAAACACCACGACGTGCACGTCCTCGTACCACCCGTCGAGGCCGGGACCGTCCAGCGCGGCCCGCACGACCTCCCCGAGCCGGGCCACCCGCTCGGGCGGATCGGGGGCGAGCACCGCGACCGTGTGCGGCCGCGACAGGTCGTGGCCCAGTGCCGCGGCGCGGTCGAGCAGGCCCCGCTCGTGGGTCGGGCCGCCGGGCCGCAGGAGGTCGCCGAGCAGGTCGCCCGACAACCGCCGTTCGACGTCGCGCAGATGCCGCTGGCGCAGCAGCTCGATGCCGACGACCAGCGCGAACCGCTCGATCAGCTGACGCTCGAAGGGCTCGGGCGCCACACCGCGGTCGGTGATCCACAGCCGCCCGGCCAGCTCCCCGCCGAGGACGACGGGCGCCACCCACGCCGGGCGCCGCGATGCGTGCCCGCCCGGGCCGGAACCAGGCACCTGGACGACCTCGTACCGCCTGCTCATCGCCTCCAGCGCGGCCCGCATCGAGCCACGGCGGCGGGTCGCGGCGTCCGGGGGCGGGTGGTACCGGGCCTCGGGGGCACGCGCCAGCAGCCTGCCGTCGGCGTCCTCCACCGTGACCGACGCGTCGAGGGCGTCGGCCAGCCCCGCCACGATCCCGTCGAGCCCGACGTCGGCGAGCACCATCTCCATCAGGTCGCGGTGCTGCTGCTCGGCGCGTTCCAGTGCCGCACGGCCGCGGCGGAGCTCGTCGTTGGCCAGGGACAGCTCGCGGATCACGCTCTGCTGGTTGGAGCGCAGCTGACTCGTCTCGAGCGCCAACGCCGCCTGGTCGGCCAGGAGCTCGATCAGCTCCAGCTCGAGGTCGCTGAACTCTCTCGCCACGGTCGAGTAGGCGACGACGACCCCCGCGAGACCCGAACGGGCCGTGCGCATCGGGGCCGCGAGCAGAGCGCGGTAGCCCTGCGTGGGCGCCAGGCTCCGCAGCCTGCCGTACCCCTCGGCGGCCTCGACGTCGGGCACCGCCACGCTGTGCCCCTCCCGGAAAGCGCGGGCGGCGGGCGAGTCGCCGTTCGGGCCTGCAGGATGAACCACCAGTGCGGCGCCGTCGCTCACGAGCGCGACGTAGGCGTCCGAGAGCCCCGACCAGCCCACCGCGTGCAGGTGCTCCTGCTCGGCGTCGGCCAGCATGACCGCGCAGTGGTCGAAGCCGATGAGGCTGCACACCCGCTCCGCGATGAGGGTGAGCAGCACCTCCAGCGGCTCCGCCGCGTTGACGGCTCGCGAGATCTCGCCGACGGCGCTCATCCACAGGCGCAGCGAGGTCGAGACCTCGAACGTGCTCACCTGTCCTTCCTAGCCGGCGTTCACCCGGCGAGGCAAGACGAGGCAAGAAGACGTGCTGGGCCGTTTCGGGGGAACGGACGGCGGCGGCCCTGTCCGCCTGCGCCGGATCCGGACATCGGGCCACCAGCGGCCTACTCGACGCCCGGCTCCGACGGCCGGTGCGGCTACTCGTTGTCCGAGCTCACCCGTGCGAGGTGGTGCGTCGGGCGCGCCATCCGCAGGACGGTGGCCGTGTCGAGGAACAACCGAGGGGGCGCTGTGTCCGACGACCAGCACGACGACGTCATCATGATCGGCACGGGGGCAGGCAGCGGCGCGTGCGCCCACCGCATCACTTCCCGCAAGCGCGTGCTGCTGCTCGGACGCGGCGACTCGGACTCGACCGCTGTGTTCGAGCAGGGCACGCGGGTCACACCGGAGCATGCTCAGTGACCTCGGCATGCCCGAGAAACACCTGCTGAGCAGCATCTGCATGCACAAGGGCCGTGTCGAGGTCGGCTTACCTGCTGTCCACCGGATGGTCATCCGGGCGACATGCGCATGGAGTCAACTCCTGACGGCGGCCGCGGAATGCCTCGCGGGACGGGGAGCGGGTGCGGTCATCCTCGACCTTGCCACGGCTTCGGGCGCGGTGACGGCGCCGACCCGACCGGTGAACATCATCAGACCAGGAGGATCGGTATGACGAGGACCGGAGGAGCAGGCGGCGCGGCGGTGGCCGCAGCGAAAGCCGCCGTGCTGCCGCTGGCACTGGCCCAGTTCGTCGCCAGCTACGCAGGCTCCAACATGAACGTCGCGATCAGCTCGATCGCCAGCGACCTCGGCACCTCGGTGACGGGGATCCAGACCACGATCACCTTGTTCACGCTGACGATGGCCGCACTGATGATCCCGGGCAGCAAGCTGACCGACATCTGGGGCCGCAAGTTCTGCTTCCTGACTGGGGCTCGTCATCTACGGAGTGGGGGCGCTGCTCGCGTCGGCCGCACAGGGGCTGCCCCTGCTGATCATCGGCTATTCCCTGCTCGAGGGCGTGGGTTCGGCGCTGCTGATCCCGCCGATCTACATCCTCATCACCATGCTGTTCGACGACACCACCACCCGCGCAAAGTACTTCGGCGTGGTGAGCGGCGCCGCCGGGATCGGCGCCGCGGCGGGGCCCCTGATCGGCGGCCTGGTCACCAGCTACATCAGCTGGCGGGCGTCGTTCATCCTGCAGGTGTTGATCGTGGCAGCGATCATCTGGTTGGGGCGCGGCATCGCCGATCCACCACTGCCGGCGCAGCGGCCCGCGTTCGACTGGCTCGGCGCCGTGCTCTCAGCGCTGGGCCTGTTCTTCGTGGTGTTCGGGGTGCTGCAGAGCGGGGTCTACGGATGGGGCGCGGCCACACAGGACTACGCGATCGGCGGCACCGTGATCATCCACCAGGGCGGTGTCTCGCCGGTATGGTTCTACGTGAGTATCGGAGTGGTCATCCTGGCCCTGTTTTTCGGCTACGCGTGGGCGAGGGAGAAGCGCGGCCGTGCGCCGCTGGTGTCGGTCAGGCTGTTCAACAACCTCACCTCCAACCTCGGCCTGCTGACCCAGAACCTCCAGTGGCTGGTCCTGCAGGGTGCCTTCTTCGTGATCTCGGTGTTCCTCCAGCAGGTCCGCGGTTTCTCCGCGATCGAGACCGGGCTGGTGCTGCTGCCCGCCACGATCGGCCTGCTGCTGTCGTCCGCGGCCGCCCCACGCATGGCCCGCAGGCACAGCCAACGCCGGCTGATCCGGTTCGGCTTTTTCGTCACCGCCCTCGGCCTCGGTCTGCTGCTCGTACTCGGCGGCGCAGATCCCAGCATCTGGAGCTTCCTGCCTGGCCTGTTCCTGATGGGCGTCGGGGTCGGGATCATGCTCACCGCGTCGGTCAACCTCGTGCAGTCGGCCTGGCCGGAAAGTGTCCAGGGCGATATCTCCGGCGTGTCGCGCAGTCTCTCCAACCTGGGCTCCTCGCTGGGTGTGGCGATCGCAGGCTCCCTGGTCGCAGGCGCCATACCCGGCGGCGGGCAGTACTTCTCCGCGCTCGTGATCGTCGAGGGCTTTGCGATCGTCGGCTGGTTCGCGGCCTTGCTCATCCCCCGGAACGAGGCCGGGAAGAACGCCCGACCAGTCTGAGCACCATGGTTTCGGTCAGGATCTTGCGGCGGTGGTCGCCGAACATCGGGGGTCGGCCGGGGGCACCGGGCCGCGGTGGTGGAAGCGCCTCAGATGGCGAGGGTCAGGTACCCGCTGCTGCGGCGTGCCGCCCCCGCGCCGACCTGTCGCCGTCCGGATGCCCGTGACCTGCGTGGACACCCGTCCTTGGCCCCACCCGACGCCCATCGGTGCACACGCTCGGGGTGGCCCCGGCGCACGTTCACTTCGTCCATAACGAGCCACCGAATCAGCCCGTTTCGCTACTGTTCATATCGTTTTCACTTTCGAGCCGGAGCTACGTATAGCACAGAACGCCATCTGTGTCTGCATCTCGTCGGGACCACTGCCGCAAATCCCGTTCACGTGCCGACCGCTACACATCGAATCGAGCCCAATGATCGCATTCGGCCGTGGCCCTTCTGGATGCACGAAAGTGCCTCCCGACCAGGAGGGACTTGATTTCAATGGGTTCCGGCCCCCAGGCTGGTCGGACAGCAGGCCCGGAGGCCCTGAGACAGGGTGCGGGAGGTCCCGGACGCTTTACCCGGGCCAGATCCGCCCTCTTGGGGTGAGCCGTCGAGCGGAGCGGTCCGCAGACTTGCTGGTACGACGCCGTGGGGTCGGAGCAGGGGGTGCATCGTGGGTGCTGAGCGCGATCGGATCGAGTCCTTCGGCAGCATGGAGGATGGGCTGCGGCAGGCGGGTGAGTGGTACCGGTGGGGTCCCTACCTCAGTGAGCGGCAGTGGGGCACGGTGCGGGAGGACTACAGCCCCGACGGTGAGGCGTGGGGCTACCTGCCGCATGAGCATGCCCGGTCGCGGGCTTACCGGTGGGGTGAGGATGGGCTGGCTGGTTTCTCCGATGTGGAGCAGCGGCTGTGTCTGGGCCTGGCGTTGTGGAACGGCCGCGACCCGATCCTGAAGGAGCGCGCTTTTGGGCTGACCGGTGGCGAGGGCAACCACGGTGAGGACGTCAAGGAGTACTGGTGGTATCTCGACGCCGTTCCGAGCCACGCCTGGAACCGGTGGCGCTACCACTATCCGCAGCAGGCCTTCCCCTACGAGCGGCTGCGCGCGGAGAACGCCGGGCGGAGCAAGCAGGACCCGGAGTTCGAGCTGCTGGACAGCGGTGCCTTCGATGAGGACCGTTACTGGGTTGTCGAGGTGCACTACGCCAAGGCCGCTGCGGATGATCTGTTGGTGACGGTGGAGGTCACCAACGCGGGTCCGGAGGCCGAGGTGCTGCACGTGCTGCCCACGGCGTGGTTCCGCAACACCTGGTCCTGGGAGCTCGACGCCGCCGCGGAGACGATGACGGCGACCGGACCGACGACGGTCGGGATCGCGCACCCGTTCCTGGGTGAGCTGGAGCTGATCGCCGGTCCCGGACCCGACGGAACGCTGCCGGAGCTGCTGTTCTGCGACAACGAGACCAACCTCGGGCGGCTCTACGGCCAGCCAGGACCGCAGTACCCGAAGGACGGCATCAACGACCACGTCGTCGCGGGCGCGCAGACGGTGAACCCGGAGCGGCAGGGCAGCAAGTGCGCCGCCTGGTACCGGGTGCCGGTCGCGCCGGGTGCGACGGTGGAGCTGCGGCTGCGGCTGCGGCCTGCGGGAGCCTCCGGCGGACTCGGGGCGGATTTCGGGCAGGCACGTGACCGCAGGCGGGCCGAGGCCGACGAGTTCTACGCCGAGCTCACCCCAGCCGCGGCCTCGGCGGATGAGGCACGGGTGATGCGTCAGGCGTTCGCCGGGATGTTGTGGAGCAAGCAGCTGTACTACTACGACGTGCGCCGATGGTTGGACGGCGATCCCGGGCAGCCGGTCCCGCCAACCTCGCGGCAGCACGGGCGCAACGCCCGGTGGCGCTCGTTCAACGCGTTCGACATCATGTCGATGCCCGACAAGTGGGAGTACCCCTGGTTCGCCGCGTGGGACCTGGCGTTCCACTGCGTGACGCTGGCGCACGTCGATCCCGGGTTCGCGAAGTACCAGCTGACGTTGTTGTGTCGGGAGTGGTTCCAGCATCCCAACGGGGCGTTGCCCGCCTACGAGTGGGACTTCGGTGACGTGAACCCGCCGGTGCAGGCATGGGCGGTGTTAGAGGTTTTCGCCATCGACGGCGGTCGCGACATCGATTTCCTGTCCCGGATATTCGACAAGCTGCTGCTGAACTTCACCTGGTGGGTGAACCTGGAGGACGCCGACGGCTCCAACCTGTTCGAGGGCGGCTTCCTCGGGCTGGACAACATCGGGCCCATCGATCGCTCGCATCTGCCGCCGGGCGTGATCCTGGAGCAGTCCGACGCCACCGGGTGGATGGCCACCTACGCGATGGTGATGGGGACGATCGCGCTGGTCCTCCGCCGCTCGGGGCGGCCCGCCGATGATCTGGTGCGCAAGTTCCTGGAGCACTTCGCAGAGATCCGCGCGGCCATCGAGACCGAGGGCCTGTGGGACGAGACCGACGGGTTGTTCTACGACCGACTTGCCCTCCCGGACGGACGGGCGGTGCCGGTCAAGACGCGCTCGATCGTCGGCATCATCCCGATGCTGGCCGCGGGCGTGGTCGACGAGCAGATGCTCGATCGCACCCAGATGGTGCCCAAGCAGTTCGGTGACTTCCTGGACCGGCAGGGGCTGCGTGACCCCGAGCAGGCCGCCAAGCTCGGTCTGCTGCGCGGCGCGCCGGGCCAACGGCAACTGCTGCTGGGGGTGGTCGGGATCGACCGGCTGGAGCGGCTGTTCGAGAAGCTGTTCGACCCGGACGAGTTCCTGTCGCCATACGGTTTGCGCGCTCTGTCCGCCTACCACCGCGAGCATCCCTACCTGCTGGAAACCGACGGGATGTCCGCCTCGATCGACTACGAACCCGCGGAGTCCACCACGAACATGTTCGGCGGCAACTCCAACTGGCGGGGGCCGATCTGGTTCCCGATCAACTACCTGGTGGTCGGTGCGCTGGATCGCTATCACCGGTTCTTCGGCGACGACTACACCGTCGAGTATCCCACCGGGTCCGGCAACCGGATGCCGCTGGACGCTGTCACCCGCGACCTGTGGGACAGGCTGACCTCGATCTTCCTGGTCGGCCCTGACGGGCGGCGGCCGTGTTTCGGCTGGGTCGAGCGCCTGCAGCACGACCCCCGGTGGAAGGACAACCTGGTGTTCTCCGAGTACTTCCACGGCGACAACGGCGCGGGGCTGGGCGCGGCGCACCAGACCGGCTGGACCGGGCTGATCGCCGATGTCATCCGGCGCCGCCACGGCGCGGTGGCCTCGGTCGGTGACCTGCTGCGCCGTCTGCGCGACGAGCAGGCGGACGGGCGATGAGCGCGGTGATGGCCCCCGCGACCAGCAGGGTGCTGCCGGGCAGCCCGTTCCCGTTCGGTGCGACCCCGGCGGAGGGGGGCACGAACTTCGCCGTGGCGTCCGGGGCGGACGCCGTGCAGTTGTGCCTGTTCGACGAGGCAGGCGGGGGCGAGACCCGAGTCCCGCTCGCGGAGTACGACGCCGGGGTGTGGCATGGGTTCGTGCCCGGCGTCGGGCCCGGCCAGGCCTACGGCTACCGCATGACCGGGCCGTTCGACCCGGCCCGCGGGCTGCGTTTCAACCCCGCGAAGCTGCTGCTCGACCCCTACGCGCGGGCGATTGACGGACAGGTCCGGTTCGGTCCGGAGGTGCTCGGCTACGACGCCGAGGATCCCGATCGGCCCAGCCCGCTCGACTCGGCGGCCCACGTGCCGCGCAGCCTGGTCGTCGACCCCACGTTCGCCTGGAGCAATGCGCCGCGGCCGCATCACGCCTATGCGGACACGGTGCTCTACGAGGTGCACGTCAAGGGCTTCACCGCGGTCCACCCGGCCGTTCCCGAACCGCTCCAGGGCACCTACGCCGGGCTGGCGCACCCGGCCGCGCTGGCCCACCTGGTCGCACTCGGCGTGACCACCGTCGAGCTGCTGCCGGTGCACCACAACGTGCCCGAGGCGTTCCTGGCCGCCGGCGGACTCACCAACTACTGGGGCTACAACACCATCGGCTACTTCGCGCCGCACGCCGCCTACTCGGCCGCCGCGCGCCAGGGACGCCCCGGCGGCCAGGTCGCCGAGTTCCAGGCCATGGTCGACGCCCTGCACGGCGCAGGCCTCGAGGTCGTGCTCGATGTGGTGTTCAACCACACTGCCGAGGGCGACCACCGCGGTCCGACCCTGTGTCACCGCGGGATCGACAACGCCGCGTACTACCGGCTCGACCCCGCGGACCCGAGCCACTACCTGGACACGACCGGCTGCGGCAACTCGCTCAACGTGGCGGACCCCTTCACCCTGCAGATGATCATGGACTCGCTGCGCTACTGGCTGACCGAGATGGGGGTCGACGGGTTCCGCTTCGACCTCGCCCCGTCGCTGGCCCGCGAGCAGGGCGGCTTCGACCGTCTCTCGGCGTTCTTCGACCTCGTCGCGCAGGACCCGGTCGTCGCCCGCGCCAAGCTCATCGCCGAACCGTGGGACGTGGGCCAGTCCGACAGCTACGACATCGGCCGATTCCCCCCGCTGTGGCGGGAGTGGAACGGCCGCTACCGCGACAGCATGCGGGACTTCTGGCGCAGCCACGAGGGCCTCATCGGCGAGTTCGCCACCCGCTTCGCCGGCTCGTCGGACCTCTACGGCGGCCGCGGCAGGCGCCCCACCGCGTCGGTCAACCTGATCACCGTGCACGACGGCTTCACCCTGGCCGACCTGGTCTCCCACGACCGCAAACACAACCAGGCCAACGGGACGGGCAACGAGGGCGGCTCCGACGACAACCGGTCGTGGAACTGCGGCGCCGAGGGACCGACCGACGACGCGGCCGTGCTCGCCCTGCGCGCACGCCAACAACGCGCGCTGCTCACCACCCTGCTGCTCTCCTTCGGGGTGCCGCTGCTGCTCGGCGGGGACGAACTGGGCCACACCCAGCAGGGCAACAACAACGCCTACTGCCTTGACAGCCCCGTCACGTGGTTCGACTGGGCGCACGTCGACGACGACCTGCTCGCCTTCACCCGCCAGGTGATCACCTTCAGGCTCGCCCACCCCGTGTTCCGGCGCAAGCGGTTCCTCACCGGTGTCGAGCCGGGCACGCTGCGGTGGTACACCCCAGCCGGGACGATCATCACCGGCGAACAGTGGGCCGACCCCGGCGCCCGGTCCCTCGCGATCCACCTCGAAGGCCAGGACGAACCCGACCGCGACGCCGATGGCACCCTGCTGCTCGACGACGACTTCCTCGTCCTCGTCAACGCCTGGTGGGAACCCCTCACCTTCGTGCTGCCGCAGACCTCCGCGGGTCAACAATGGGTGGCGGAGATCGACACCTACGACCCGACCGGCACCGCGGCACACGGCACCCGCGGCGCAGGCGAGGGTGTCACGGCCGGTCCGCGATCGATCGTCGTGCTACGCGGAACGGTCCGCGCCCCACAAGCCGGCTGACCCACCTGCGACAGGGTGACGCCGTCGCCACGTCGTCCCGTCCGCGACCACGCCCGGCGACAGACCGTCCGGTGTCGGGGCGACTACAGGGGCTCCCACGCGGGATCTCGCTCACCGCCGAGCAGTTCCGCTACGGTCTTGGCAACGTGATCGCGCACGAGGAGTCCGACGAGTTGTACGAGAAGTGGTCGATTCCCGCTCCCGGCAAGCCGCTGTTCGAGGAGAGCAGGCCGACGCGTGCCTGACATGGCTCGACAAGCGCGGGCTGTGAGAACGGGCCGACGGCGTAGCGGGCTGCGGCTCGCCACGTCCGACCGGCCGCGGGTGGTCGTCATCGGCGCGGGCTTCGCGGGCCACACCGCCGCCCGGGGGCTGCTGCGCAGGCTGGGCGCGGCGGCCGAGGTGGTCGTCGTCAACGGCCACGACCACTTCCTCTACCTGCCGCTGCTGCCCGAGGTGACCGCGGGCCTGCTGGAGCCCCGCCACGTCGCCGTGTCGCTCGCCAGGACGCTGCCCGGCGCGCGCCTCGTGCTCGGGACGGTCGACCAGGTGGACATCCGCAGCCGGACGGTCGGCTGGACCGATCCGGAGGGCGGCCGCGGCGAGACCTCCTACGACCGCCTGGTGCTCGCCACCGGCAGCGCCAACCGGCTGCTGCCCGTGCCGGGCGTCGCGGACCACGCCCACGGCTTCCGCAGCGTCGCCGAGGCGCTCTACCTGCACGACCACATCACCCGTCAGCTCGAGCTGGCCGCCGTGGCCGACGACCCCGCCGAACGCGCCGCCCGCTGCACGTTCGTCGTCGTCGGGGCGGGCTACACCGGCACCGAGGTCACCGCGCAGGGCGCCTTGTTCACCGCGGCATTGGCCCGCACCCATCCGGTCCTGCGCGAACAGCGGATGCGCTGGATGCTGCTCGACCTCGCGGCGCGGGTGCTTCCGGAGCTGCACCCCCGGCTGTCGGTGACAGCCGACCGGGTGCTGCGACGCCGCGGGGTGGACGTGCGCACCGGCATGTCGCTGTCCGAGGCCAGGTCGACCGAGGTCGTGTTGACCAGCGGCGAGCGGGTGCCCAGCCGCACGCTCGTCTGGTGCGTCGGCGTTCGCCCCGACCCGATGCTCGTTGAACTCGGCCTGCCGCTCGAGCGCGGCCGCCTGGTCGTGGACCCGAAGCTGACCGTGCCCGGGCATCCGGACCTCTTCGCCTGCGGCGACGCGGCCGCGGTGCCCGACCTGACCCGTCCGGGCTCGGTGACGGCGATGACGGCCCAACACGCCACCCGGCAGGGCAATCGGGCGGCGCGCAACGTCGCGGCCTCGCTCGGGCACGGTCGCGCACGCCGCTACCGCCATCACGACCTGGGCTTCGTCGTGGAGCTGGGCGGCCGCGACGCCGCGGCCAACCCGCTCGGCGTGCCGCTCTCCGGGCTGCCCGCCGCCGCCGTCACCCGCGGCTACCACCTGCTGGCCATGCCGGGCAATCGGGTGCGCGTGGCCACCGACTGGCTCCTTGACGCGCTCCTGCCACGGCAGGGCGTCCAGCTGGGGTTGGTGCGCGGCGGCCAGGTGCCGCTGGAGGACACGCGACCCGCGGCGAAAGGCTCCGCGGGCTGAGCGGTGGGAGTCGGTCGACCGAAGCCAGGCCGCTCGGTCGGCGTGGCCGCCAACCATGACCGGCGACGTGGACGCCCGCGGCCACCGGACGTCACCGGGGGTCCGCCCCGAACGTTCGTCGCGGGCCCACGGCCGAGCGGGCGGGATGCGAAGATGACGCGCGTGGCGTCACCGTGGGGCTGGCTGACGCGACACGACCCCGGCCTGGTGGTGGTCCGGCGTGCCGCGCGGGTGACGCTCGTCGCCTGCCTGTCGTTCTACGTGTGCCGCTACGGCCTGAACAACATCAATATGGCGCCCTACGCCCTCTTCGGGGTCGTCGCGCTCGGCGCCCTGTCGCAGATCCCGGGCAGCCCGGCCCAACGGGCGCGCACCCTCCTCGCCGTGCTGCCGGTCGGCTGGGTGCTGGTCACTCTCGGCACGTTGCTGTCGGTGAGCACGGTGACCGCCGTGGCGGGCATGTTCGTGCTGGGCTTCGCGGTGAGCTTCGCCGGGGTCGGCGGTCCGCGCCTGGTCGGCCTCGCCGCGGGCACGCAGCTGCTGTACATCCTGCCCTGCTTCCCCCCGTACGACCCGGGGTCGCTCGGCTGGCGGCTGGCAGGCCTCACCCTCGGCGTCCTGCTGCTCGCGGCCGCCGAGGTGACGCTCTGGCCGGATCCGACGCCCGCCGGCTACACCAGGAAGCTCGGCGGCGCCGTCGCGGCGCTCGCGGACTGCCTGGACGCGGTAGCCGACATGTGGTCGGGGCGGCCGGAGGGTCCGGACCGCTTTGCCGCGCTGCTGCCCGCAGCGACCGACGCGGCCGAGGCGCTGCGGCCCTCGCGCCTCCCGCCGGGGCAGCGGCCCGCCTCAGCGGGTCGACGCGACCGTGCGCTGGCATCGGCGGCCGGGTCGGCCCGGCTGTTGCTCGGCCGAACGGTCGATCTCTCCCTCGCCGACGACCACCACGCCGTCACGCTGCCGGCCGCGGCGGCGTTGCTGCGGCAGACGGCCTCGTGCGCCGCCGCGGCGGCCGCCTGGCTGCGCGGTGTGGAGGCGGAGGTGCCCGACACGGATCGGATCGCGGCCGCGCTCGCCGAGTTCCGCGCCGCCAGGGCCGCCACGTCGCCCGACGGCCTGCCGCCCGACCGGCTGCGCCTGGGCTCGCTCGCACTGAGCATGGGTGAGTGGACGAAGTCCATGGTCGCGGCGATCCGGGTCGCGGCGGGCTCGCCGATCCCACCGGACCACACGCCCGCCTCGGCCCAGCCCGGTCCCCTCTGGTACGCGTACCGCAGCACCCCCTGGCTGTGGTGGCACCGGCTGCGGGAGCACCTGACGCCGCGTTCGGTGTACTTCCAGGGCGCGCTGCGGCTCGCGGCGGCGTTGGCGTTCGCCCGGCTGCTCGCCGGCGTGTTCGACCTGTCGCATGGCTTCTGGGTGCTGCTGACCGTCCTCACGCTCCTGCGCACGTCGGCCGCCGAGACCCGCTCCGCGCTCCGGCCCGCCCTCGTCGGCACGGTGGCGGGCTCGATCGTCGCCGCCGCGCTGCTCGTCGTCGGCGTGCCCACGCCGGTGTACATGGTCGTGCTGCCGGTCGTCATGCTGGTCGGGTTCGCCGCGGGCCCGCTGCTCGGCCCCGGCTGGGCGCAGGCGCTGTTCACGCTGGTCATAGCGTTCGTCTTCGCCCAGGTCTCGCCGGTGGACTGGCGGCTGGCCGAGGCGCGCGTGGTGGACGTCGTGATCGGCGCTGCGGTCGGCGTCCTCATCGGCGTCCTCGCCTGGCCGCGGGGTGGGTCGGGCGAGCTGCACCGGGCGGTCGGCACGCTGCTCGCCTGCGCTGCCCGCGTGGTGCGGGAGACGGTGCTGGTCGTCGCCGAGAGTGCTCCCCAGGGCGACGCGCTGCCGCAGGCGCGCAGCGCGGGCATGCTCGCCGACGCTTCGTACGCGCTGTACCAGACCGAGCGCCACCCGGTCTCGCGGATCGACTGGCAGGCCACGTTGGTGGCGGGTCACCACGCCGTGCGCGGTGCCGAGGTGCTGGTCCGCGACTGCCCGACCGGATGTCTGCTGCCGTGTCTTGGCGCGCTGACGATCTCGGCCAACGACGTCGCCGAGCGCTACGCACATGTCGCCGACGCGCTCCTGCACCGCGAAAAGGATGCCCTCGCCCGGCCCTTGCCGGACGCCCCGGCCACGGAATGGCCGACCCATCTCGGATCAGACCTGTACCACATGTCCGACCTGCGCGTCTGGCTCGACGGCTTGCGCGACGACCTGGGCCGCCTGATGTCGCCCGCCCCCGAGGCGGAAGGGGACCTGCGCACCCGCGTGACCCACCTGGCCGACGGCGCGCCGGGCTGATCGCCGCCGACTTCGCACACCCTGTGGCGTCTTCACACAGGGTCGACGCCGGGCGAGGTCGCCTGGAGGTGTGCGAGGTCAGCCTTGTATCCGCGCGATGTAGCGCTCGGCCGAGCGGCGGATCGCCCCGGGCGCGTCGGCGAGGACGACCCGGCCCCACCACCCTCCGTAGATGCGGTCGAAGCGGAACGGCGCCACCCGGTCGACGATGGTCCGCACCGTGTCGGCGTCCAGGGGGATGAGGTTGGGGTAGCTCCACATGAAGCTGACCCACGCCCGGTCCTGCACCACCGTGATCGTGTCGCCGGTCAGCAGCGCGCCGCGGCCCTCCGACCCGGCCGCCCAATGCAGCACGGCGGCCCCGTCGAAGTGGCCGCCGATCCGGGCGAGCGTGACGCCGGGCAGCACGTCGACGTGGTCGTCGAAGAGCTCGATGCGCGGCGACGTGCGCTGGATCCACTGCGCGTCGGCGCGCGGGATGAGGACGCGCGCGTCGAAGGCGTCGGCGAAGTCGACGTGGGCCGCGTAGAAGTGCGGGTGCGAGAGGCAGATCGTGTGGATGCCACCCGCGTCGGCGATCTTCGCCCGGGCGATGTCGTCGAGGAGCGGGATCGCGTCCCACAGCACGTTGCCGTGCGGGGTGCGGACGAGGAGCGCGCGCTGGCCGATGCCGAACGCTGGGCTGAGGCCGATCCCGAGCAGGTCGGGCTCCTCCTCGCGGACGTCGGTGGTGTGGCGGAGCGCGAGTTCCTCGGGGGTCGTCCAGCGCTGGCCGTCCCAGCCGACGTACTGGCGTTCGTCCTCGCAGATCGGGCAGTGCGTCGGCGGCTCGCCGGTCTCGGGGTACTGCACGGCGCAGGTGGCGCAGATCCATGCGGGCATGCCGGATCCTGACACGCGAGGGCCTGCCCGCGCAGGGGCGATCTCGACCTGCCGAGGCGGCTGGCGGGGACGTAGGGTCCGGGCATGGAGTATCGGCAACTCGGACGGTCGGGCCTGCGCGTCTCGGCGCTCACCCTGGGCACCATGGGCTACGGCGGCAAGGGCTGGGCGAAGGCCGTCGGGTCGCTCGACGTGGACGCGGCACGGCGGCAGATCGCGATGGCCCGCGACGCGGGGGTCAACCTCATCGACACGGCCGACGTCTACTCGGAGGGGCTGTGCGAGGAGATCGTCGGCAAGGCGCTGGGCAGCGACCGCGACGAGGTGCTGCTCGCCACCAAGGTGCGTATGCCCATGGGCACGGGGCCGAATGACGAGGGACTGTCGCGCCACCACATCATCCGCGGGGCGGAGGCCAGCCTGCGGCGGCTCGGCACCGACTGGATCGACCTCTACCAGGTGCACGAGTGGGACGGGCAGACGCCGCTCGAAGAGACCCTCGCCGCGCTGGACGCGCTCGTGCAGTCGGGCAAGGTGCGCTACATCGGCGCGTCCAACTACGCGGGATGGCACCTGATGAAGGCGCTGGGCATCTCCGAACGGCTCGGCCTGGCCCGGTTCGTCAGCCAGCAGATCTACTACTCGCTGCAGGCTCGCGACGCCGAGACCGAGCTCGTGCCGGTCGCGATCGACCAGGGCCTGGGCATCCTCGTGTGGAGCCCGATCGCAGGCGGCCTGCTCTCGGGCAAGTACCGCCGCGGCGTCGACGCGCCCGAGGGCAGCAGGCACCTCGGCGACTGGAACGAGCCGCCCGTCTACGACGAGGACAAGCTCTACGACACCATCGAGGTGCTCGCCGGGATGGGCGAGGCGCACGGCGTCTCCGCGGCGCGGGTGGCGCTGGCCTACCTGCTGGCCAAGCCCGCGGTCACCTCGCTCATCGTCGGCGCGCGCACCGACGAGCAGTTGGCGGACAACCTCGCCGCCGCCGACCTGACCCTGAGCGCCGACGACATCGCCCGGCTGGACACGATCAGCGCCGAGCCGCTGCGCTATCCCTACTGGCACCAGGCGAAGACGTCCGGCGGCCGACTCAGCCCCGCCGACCTCAGCCTGCTCGGGAGGCACCTGCCGGGCTGACTCCCCATCAACGCCGCCACTGGACGCCCGCTCCCCCCGCCGTCGCGGGACTCACCGTGGCGAGACGCGGGACTCACCGTGCAGCACGATCGCCATGGCGCGGAGCCTAGGACGCCCCGCTGTGCTCGTGGACCAGCGCGGCGGCCGCCCGGCGGCGGTCGAGGACAAACAGCGCGGTGACGCACACCGCCAGCCACGCACCGCCGAGGAACCACCCGGCGACGACGTCGGTCAGCCAGTGCACGCCCAGGTACAGCCTGCTGACGCCGATCAACGCGACGCCGACGACGGCGAGGGCCACCGCGCCCGCCCGGATCAGGGTCCGGTGCGCGACCAGGACGACGACCGCCGCCAGCACGCCGAGCACGACGATGGAGCCGAGCGCGTGGCCCGACGGCAGGGCGGGGTTGGTCTCGACCACCAACCGCTGCGCTACGGGCGGCCGGACACGCCCGTAGAGGTTCTTGAAGCCGTCGATGAGGAACGTTGCACCGACGGCCGCGCCGAGCACGACGGCAGCCTCCGGACGGCGTTCCACCCGCCAGAGCAGCACGGCGCCGACGATCGCGAGCAGGGTCATCTGCGGGATGTCACCTGCGAGGCTCACGAGCTTCATGAGCGTCGTGAACGGCTCGGCGCGATGGTCGACGAACCACGCCCAGACGCCCCAGTCCGCCCGGCCCGGCCCGCCGTGGTCGGCGATCGCGTCGACCACACTGGCCTGGGCCACCAGCAGCGCGGCCGTGACCGCGGAGCCGACCAGCACCGGCACGCCCACCAGGGGCGACAGCACCCGGCCGAGTGCGGTGCGCCGTGCGACCAGCGCGACCACAACGCCCAGCGCCCACGCGGCCACCACCCATAAGATGATCACCTGACCGAGGTCAGCGAACTGCATCGGAAACCGTCCGGGGCTCATCCATGACCCCATGGTGATCCCCCGACGCTGTGAGGCCGTTGAGAGAGTTAACGCCTTCGGGTGTGACGACGACCACCCTCATGCGCGGCCGCTGGTCGCGGCACCGGAGCGAGGAGCACCTCATGACCGAGCACCCCAACGCCACACTGATCCGCAACGGCTACGCCGCGTTCGCCACCGGCGACATGGCCACCCTGGACGCGCTGTTCGCCGATGACCTCGTGTGGCTCGTCGCCGGGAACAGCCCACTGGCCGGGACCTACACCGGCAAGGCCGACGTGTTCGGGAAGTTCTTCGCCGGTCTTGCCGAGCGCAGCGGCGGCAGCCTCTCGATCACGGTCGAGACGGTGGTGGCCGACGACGAGCACGTGGCGGTGCTCTGCCACCACACGGGGGCGCACGCCGGACGCACGCTCGACGCACACGACATCGACGTCTTCACGATCCGCGACGGTCGGGTGACCGAGGTCCGCAGCACCAGCTTCGACCCGTACGCCACCGACGCCTTCTACGCCTGACGACCGAAAGACCCGGGCCCCCCGCGCGCCGCGCGGGGGCCCGGTGGTCTCGGTCAGCCGACGACCTCGAACAGGTTGTTGATGCCGTCGTTGAGCCCGGGCAGCGACGACACCGGCGACGAGCCGATGTCGACGGCGTCGAGGTCTTGAACGGGATCTTGCCGATGCCGGGTGGCGGGTCGGGGCGGGACGTTGTTGTCATCCTGAGCTCCCTTCGTCCGCGTCGATCCGCAACAGCACAACCTGGTCGGGGTGGACGACCGGGGCGGCCACGCCCGTCCGCTCGAGCGCGGCACCGAGGAAGACCCCGCCGGGGTAACCCGCGTCGGATGGGATCTTCAGCTCGTAGGGCCGGTCCGCGGGGGGCGGCGGGACGCCTTTCTCCGGCCTGCCCCACCACGTCGGCGGGCGCAGCCCGGACGGCACGGAGCCGACGAAGACCGGCCGCACGCGGTAGGCCCGCTGCGGGTCGAGGCCACGGAACCGCAGCCGCGGCGCGGGGTCGGGGTAGAGGCTGTCGGCGGGTGCGAACGCGAAGAGCGCCCGCGACCGGTCGGGCGCGACCACACCGTGCAGGTGGATCCGCTCCCCGACGCCGTCCATGCGGACCATGTCTCCGGTGAGCAGGAACCGGCGGTGCTCCTTGTAGAACGCGATCCACGCTTTGAGCTCGGCCATGTCGCGCTCGGAGGCCAGGGCGAGGTCCCACTCGATGCCGAGGTGGCCGAAGAGCGCGGTGCCCGCCCGGAAGCCGAGGTCGTGGATGCGGCCCGTCACGTGCGAGCGCCCGGATGCGATGTGCGAGCCGAGGTACTCCGGGGGCAGCAGCTGGGCGGTCCAGCGCAGCATCCGCTGGCGGTCGTGCGGGTCGATGTTGTCCGACACCCACACCCGGTCGGTGCGCTCCAGCACCGCGAGGTCGATCCGCGACCCGCCCGAGCTGCACGACTCGATCTCCAGGTCCGCATGCGCCTCGCGGATCTCGTCGAGCAGCCGGTAGAAGGCCAGGGTCTGGGCGTGCACGCCGGGCCTGCCCTCGTCGGTCTGCGTGCCGGCCTCGATCAGGTCGCGGTTGTGGTCCCACTTGATGTAGCCGATGTCGTACTCGTCGAGCAGGGCCAGGATCTGGCTCTTGACGTGCGCGTACGCGCCCGGGATCCCGAGGTTGAGCACCTGCTGGCCGCGCGACTCCACCGGCCATTCGGGCCGCGCCGACATGATCCATTCCGGGTGCGCGCGGGCGACGTCGGAGTCGGCGTTGACCATCTCGGGCTCGAACCACAGCCCGAACTGCATGCCCCGCTTGCGTACGCGGTCCACGAGCGGGTACAGGCCGTCGGGCCAGACTTCGGCCGAGACGACCCAGTCCCCCAGCCCGGCCCGGTCGTGGCGCCGCGCGCCGAACCAGCCGTCGTCGAGCACGAACCGCTCGACGCCGATCTCCGCCGCCCGGTCGGCCAGGTCCAGCAGCCGGTCGCGGTCGTGGGCGAAGTACACGGCCTCCCAGACGTTGAGGGTGACGGGTCGCTCCGGCGTGACCGGGCGCGGGCGCCCCCGCAGGTGGCGGTGGAAGCGGCGGGCGATGTCGTCGAGGCCCTCGCCGAACGCGCCGTAGAGCCACGGGCTGGTGTAGGTCTCGTCCTTGCCGAGCCGGATCTCGCCGGGGAGCAGCACCTCGCCGCCGCCCAGCAGGCACTCGCCGGTCAGGACGCGCTCGGCGTAGTGGACGTGGTTGCCGCTGAACGCGGTGTGCACGGCGTGGATCCGACCGGTGGCGAACCCGAAGCCCGCAGGCCCCGCGTGCAGGACGTAGGCGCTGTCGGCGCCGGTGCGACCCTTGCGGTTCTCCCGGAGGTGCACCCCGGTGCGCAACGGCGTGCGCTGCGGCACCCGCTCCTGGTTGTGCCTGCCGGCGAAGTCGAGCAGTTCCTCGGCGTCGGCGGGCACCGGCAGCGCCGGGGTGAGCCCGTCGACGGTGTAGGGCTCCTCGGCGAGGTTCGTCACCGCCGCCCGCACCCGCAGCAGCCCCGTGTCCAGCAGCTGCACCACCAGGGTGAGCCCCAGGAGGCCGAACGGGTCGACCGCGCGGAACTCGACGCTCGCCGCGCCTGCTGTCACGTACCCGTGGGCCTGCACGCCGTCCACGAGCACCGACGTGACGCTGAACGCGGGCGACCAGTGGCGTCCGCCGCGCGACCCGGCGAGACCCGGGCGTCCCGTCCAGCCGGTGTGGTGCTCCGGCAGCACGGCCACGCGCGGCGCGACGTCCGGGTTGTTCGAGCCGATCACGGGCATGGCGGCCTCGACGAGCGCGGCGACCTGCCCGGCGTCCATCGCGGGGAGGGCGGCACCCCAGTGGATGATCGCGGGCAGGCGCCCACCGGTGACGTCGAGGACGACGCTCACGCTGTCGGCGGTCAGAACGAGATGGGCATCGGTGTCCACGGCGTCAAGCGTCATGCCTCGAGCTCCTCGTCGACAACCGGGTGCGTGCGCTCCGCGGTGGTTCGGTCGTCCTCATGAACCGCGCCGACGAGGCGCCAAGGCCTCCTCCGAGAGCATGACGGCCTCCTCGGTCCGTCCGGTCATCTGCGCGAGCGTCGCCCTGCTGCTCAGCGCTCCCCAGCGCCCGATCGCGGTGCCGAGCCGCTCGGCGAGCCGGACGTAGCGGCCGAGGCACTCGATCACCTCGACACCCGGGGAGCCGCTGCGCGCCCTGGCGCGGGGCGCGCCGACGGTCGCCTACGCCGACGGTCGCCTATCCCCTGGTCGTCGCGAATCACCGGCAACCCGGCGATGTCGGTCCCGCTGGCGCACGCGCCGGACGGGATGCCGACCGGCGTGCACTTCCTCGGCCGGTTCGGCGCCGAGGCCACCCTCTTCCGCCTGGCGGCCCAGCTGAAGCAGGCCCGGCCGTGGGCGGGCCGGACGCCGCCGATCCACGCTTGCCGGTGACCCATCGCTACGGGGGCTCCCGTAGCGGCAGATAGCGAGCGCGCAGCAGGGCGTCGCCCTGGCTGCGCAGTGCGGCATCACGGGCGGCCGCTGGCCGGATCCACGCGGCGGCGGCCACGTGGCTCTGCTGCCGTACCCATTCCAGCCGGGTGCGCCGCCTGGCCGTGTAGGCGTCCAGCGCCGGGCCGAGGTCCGACAGTTCGGGGTCTGCCCGCTCTCGCAGGACCTCGGCCAGGACGAGCGCGTCCTCCACCGCCATCGCGCCGCCCTGGCCCATGTGCGGCGGGGCGGTGTGTGCCGCGTCGCCAACCAGCACGACCCGGCCCGCACGCAGGCCATCGGGCGCCACGCAGGCGATTCGACCACTGTGGACCTGCTCGTCGCGCTCCAGCGCCGCGAGGTACGTGGGGACCGGCCCGCAGAAGCCCGCGAAGCGCTCGCGGAGGCGCCGAACTCGACCTTCGATCGGCTCGTCGCCCGGATCGGACCCCGAATCCCTTCGGCCGGGCACCGCACCCGCGAACCCGTAGGTGCCGCCGCCGACCGGGACGAGTCCGAAGAAACAGCCCTCGCCGAGCAGAACCATGAGGTGGTCGACGCCGTCCGGACGCACGCCGCACATGCTGCGCCAGGCCCACGTCTCCGTGGGCCGCGCCGCGGCGGCGGGCAGGACCAGGCGCCGAACCGTCGAGCCGATCCCGTCCGCGCCGATCACGAGCTCGTACGCGCCGACCGTCCTGTCCGCGAACGCCGCGACGACCCGGCGGTCGTCCTGCTCGAGCCCGGTGAGAGCCCGGCCGAACCGCGGCGACACTCCCTCGTGGAGCAGGATCCCCTGCAGCCGGGCGCGCGTGACCCCCAGGCAGGGCGCGACCCCGGCCCAGAGGTCGGTGAGGTCGGTGCGGCAGAGGAGCGCCCCGGCCGCGTCGTGGAACGTCCACGCGGGCAGGTGTGCGCTCTCCGCGTCGAGCGCCGGACCGACCCCGGGCGCGAGCCGTCGCAGCGCGCGCACCCCGTTGCCGTGCAACGTGATCGCGGCGCCCTCGACCGGCGGGTCGCGCCGGGCTTCGACGACGTCCGGAGCGAACCCCGCTCGCCGCAGCGCGATCGCACAGGACAGTCCGGCGATTCCCCTACCGACGACGAGGATGCGGGGACGGGTCGGGAGCGTGCTCATCGGCGCAGGGTGGACCGCGCGGAGGCCCCGCGGATCCGTGGACCACGCAGCGGCGGCTACGGAACCAGCCCGGCCTCGTGCGCCCATGCGGCGAGCTGGGCGCGATCGGCGAGGCCGAGGGTGTCGAGGGCGCGGGCGACGTGGGACTCGACGGTCCGCACGGAAAGGTGCAGCCGCTCGGCGACGGCCCGGTTGGAGAGCCCTCCCGCCACAAGCGCGGCGACCTCCTGCTGCCGGGCGGTGAGCGGGTCGGTCATGGCGGGCCCGGCGCAGGCCATGGCGACGGCCTCGGAGTTCGACAACGCCCGCGCCCGGTCCCGACACGTGCGGGCCACGGCCGCCGCCACCCTCCGCGCCGCCTGCGCGTGGGCGTCGTCGAGCACCCTCTGGACCGACACCGGGAAGGCCGGGACACCGGTCCGCTCGCGCAGCGCCACCGCGGCCTCCAGGACGGTCAGTGCGCGCCGCGGGTCCTTCGGAAGGTGCAGCAGGGCCATCCCGACCATGGCCGTGGCGGTCACACCGCCCTGCAACCGTGACCGCAGCACCGTCGTCAGATGCGCCCGCGCCGGATCCTGGCGGGCCGCCCGCGCCTCGGCGAGGCCGAGCAGCGTCAGCGCCAGGCCCTCGCCCCAGGTGTCGCCGAGTGCCGCCGCGGCCGCGGCGCCGTCGGCCAGCGACCGCAGCGCGTCGGCGGGCTGCCGCGCCCGGAAGGACGCCACCACGCCGCCGTAGATCGCGGTGCGCGCACGGACGAGAGGGTGGTCGCACGCGCCATCGCGAACCTGCTCGACGGCGGTCGCGGCCTCCCGGAGCTCGCCGTGCATGAACGCGGCCAGGGCGAGCATCAGGCGCGCCATGGCCGCGCCCGCGGCATCGTCGTGCTCGACGAAGATCGCGATCGCAGTGCTGATCAGTTCGCGACAGCGCGGCCACGGAAGTCCGCCCGCCACCACCAGCGGTGGTACGACGAGTGCGCGCGCCCGGTCGGGCGTCCGGGCAGGCGCCGCCGCGAGCGCACGGAGCAACCAGTCCCGGCCCTCGTCGATCGAGCGGATCATCCAGTAGGGCTCCAATGCGGTCGCCAGTCGCATCGCGCCGGGTGCGTCGTGGTCCATGGCCCACGCGAGTGCGGCCCGGAAGCCCGCACCGTCCGCCAGCAGCGTCGACACCGCCCGGTCGGATCCGGTCCGCCTGCGTTCGGCGTCGACGCGCTCCGCCGTCGCCAGGCAATGGGCGAAGTGTCGACGTCGCAGTGCCGCTCCTTCGACGGCGGGTAGCCGCTCGGCGGCGAGGTCACGGATCGTCTCGAGCAGCCGGTACCGCGTTCCCTCGCCCGTGCGGTGGACCTTGACCATCGAACGCTCCACCAGCTGGGCAAGGGGCTCCTCGACCGTCCCGGCATCCAGCGGCGGACCGGCGACCACCGCGGCGACGGCGGCGAGGTCGAACGTGTCAGGGAAGATCGCGAGTCGGCGCAGCAGCACCTGCTGTGTCGCGTCGAGCAGGTCGTGGCTCCACAGGGCGGTCGCCCGCATCGTGCGCTGTCGCGCGGGAAGATCCCGGCGGGTCGATGGCGTGAGCTCGTACCGACCCACCAGGCGCGGGAGCTCGGCGACCGAAGCGAGGCGCACCCACGGCGCCGCCAGCTCGATCGCCAACGGCAGGTTGTCCAGGCGTGCGCAGACCGACGGCAGTCGGTCGACCTCGTCCGCCGAAGCGGCGAAACCCGGATCGACGGCGCGCGCCCGGTCGAGGAACAGCGCGACGGCGGCCCCCTCGTCCAGCGGGTCGACGGGGACGACGACCTCGGCGGCCAGACCCAGCGGCTCCCGGCTCGTGCACAGCACCCGCAGCAGGGGGCAGGCCCCGGCCAGCCGCGCGACCAGGCCCGCGACGGCGTCGACGACGTGTTCGCAGTTGTCGAGCAGCAGCAGCAACCGGCGGTCGCCGAGCTGTTCGACCACCAGCGACTCCGCGGCGGCCCCCGCCTCCGTCGGAGTCGCGACACCGAGCGGCCCGGCGACCTCGGCGACGACGCGGTCAGCGCCCACCGGGCCCAGGTCGACGAGCCACACGCCCGCGGGGAAGGATGCCTGCCGGGCGCGGGCGACCTCGAGCGCGAGGCGCGTCTTGCCCACGCCACCGGGCCCGACCAGGGTCACCACCGGAGCGTTGGCCAGCGCGGCCGTGACCTCCGCCAGCCGCGTCGCCCGACCGTGGAAGCTCGTGCCCGTCAACGGCAGGTTGGTTGGCCCCACCGGTGCACTCCTGACCCCGCGCAGCCCCGTCACCCTAGCGTGGCGCTGCGCTCCAGCGGATCAGCAGCGCAGCGTCCAGCAGAACGGGCGCAGGCTCCGTCGGTGACCTGATTGTCTGCGATGCGGTCGCTCGTGCGGGTGATCGTGTCGCCGCTCGCCTGCAGCCGACTCGACGACCGCGGCGAGCTCGTCGGCCGCTTGGATCCTCGTGGACCAGTTCCTCCACCTCCAGGACGAACGTCAGCCCGGTCCCGTCGGCCGCCCCTCCTGCCCGAGGCGCGCCAGCCCGGCCGCTGCCGTTGCCGCGGCCGAGCAGGCCGTCGAGCCCGTGCTTGGCCGGCGTCACGACCGCGACCACCCCACATCGAACTGCACGACCACCACCAGCTCGCCGCTGTCGAGCCGCAGCCTGCTGACCCGGTCGGGCAGCTCGGACAGCCGGAACCGGCCGTGGGAGTCACCGCTGACGGAGTGCACCGCCGTCATGCGCGGCCCGGTCGCCTCGACGGCGAACGTCCGGCCGACGCCGTCGACGGGCAGGACCTGGCCCTCGATCCGCACCCGTCCCGGCCCGAGCCTGCTGACGTCCAGGACGACGTCGGCCGGTTCGCTGGTGAACGCCAGGTGGGTGACCTCGTCCCGGCCGTCGGCCGAGCGCAGGTCGACGAGCGCGACGTCCTGGCGGCTGTCGAAGAGCATGCGGGCGACGATCTCGTCCGGCCCGCGGGCGAGTTCCGCGCGGGCGCGGCTCCAGCGGGCGAAGTACTGGCGGAGGCGTTGGCCGACGATCGGCGGCGAGTCGACGAGCGGGATCGCGGCCGCCGCCTGGTGAAAGCCGCGCAGCCACGCGACGATCTCCCGGACCCGTGGGTCGTGGACCGCCGCGTCCGCCACCCGGGCTGCGGTCCCCGCGTCGAGTCGTCCCTCGACCCAGTCGAGGACGGTGGCGAAATCGGGCGGCGACTCCGGCTCGCTCACCACTCTCCCTCGCAGACGCTCGGTCGGCGCTGTGTCGATGATGCTCTCGCAAGCTCGCTCACCGGGACTCGCCGTCGTCCATCAGCGCGATGACGCCGATCGCCCTGCCCATCCGGTGCGCGATCTCCCCGTAGGACGGCTCGCCTGCGTCGAAGTAGAGGGCCGCGATCAGGTCCCGACAGGGCGCGCCCAGCCTCCCGAGCCGCTCGTGCACGGCGGCGACCTGCTCCCAGTCCCGAGCGTCGGTCGCGCGGGGCAGCTCGGCGACGCATTCCCGCTCGCGGCGCGGACGCGGCTGCCAGGCGGTACGCCGCGCCACCGTCACGAGCCACGACGCGAGCCGCTCGTCGGACCGCAGCGCAGTAACCGAGTCGAGCAGCGCGACGAAGGTCGTCTGAGTGACGTCGGCAGCGTCCTCGACATCCAGCCCGTCGCTGAACACGAGCCGCTGGTAGCGGTCGACGAGCTCATGCCGGGCCACGCCGTCCCGCGTGCGGCAGCGGGCGAGCAACTGGCTGTCGGACGCAACGTCCGCGGAGGCACCGATGCGCTGCTCGTCCGGCGGGCATCAGAACTCTGCCGGCCCCGCTTGCGCAGGCACGGTGGGCGGTGCGGCGGAGACTCCAGCGACGGATTCCAAGGCGACGGACCTGTGCGCAACCCCAATCCCCCTCGGTCAGCCTCCTGGTCCCCCGACCGGGCGAACCGTAGCAGCGTCTCGGCGGGCCGTGAGGCAGGGCAGTGCATCAAAGGGGTAACGGCGGATCGCTCGTGTGGGTGGTAGGCGGTGCAGACGCCCTGACGTCCCCGATCGGCCGTCGCCCGTCCGGGCGTCGCTCGTTGGACACAACGTGGACCGACCAGAGAGGGGCAGCGCGGACGGCATCGTCGTCCTCGCGGTCGACGACGAGGAACCCGCCCTGGCGACGACGACCGAGCTGCTGTGCGAACACCCGTGGGTCGCCTCGGTCCTCCAGGCGACGGACGCGGCGGGCGCGCTGCGGCTCCTGCGCGGCGGCGCTGTACCGGGAGCCGTCTTCACCGACATCGGCATGCCGGACATGAGCGGGATGGAGCTGGCCCGCGCCGTCGCGGAGCTGCCGAGCCCGCCACCCGTGGTGTTCGTGACCGACCACGACGACTGCGCCGTCGACGCGTACGAGATCGGCGTGGTCGACTACCTGCTCAAACCGCTTCGGCCCGAACGGCTCGACCTGGCCCTCGCCCGGGTGTTCGCCCGCCGGGTGGCGAGGCCGCTCCCCCTCTCACCGCCCGAGGAGATCGTCCCGGTCGAGCTGGCGGGCACGACGACGCTCGTCCCGCGCTCGGACGTCCGGTTCGTCGAGGCCCGTGGGGACTACGCGCGGCTGCACACCGACACGAGCACCCACCTCGTGCGGATCTCCCTCGCCACGCTCGCGGAGCGGTGGCGGGAGGCGGGCTGGGTGCGGATCCACCGCTCCTACCTGGTGGCGGCCGACCGGGTGACGGCGGTGGAGCTGGGCAGCGTCGGGCACGTGGTGCGCGTGGGTCGCGGGCGTGCGGCCGTCGAGCTGCCGGTCAGCCGCCGTCATGTCCGTGAGGTGCGGGCCCGGCTGGGGTGCTGACGGCCCCCTCGACGGCCCCCTCGACGGCGCTGTCGACGGAGCTGGCGGCCACCGGCGCCGTGAACTCCATGTCGCTCGTGACGTCGCCGCGGTCCATGTCGAAGCGGTCGCGGAGGTAGTTCTGCCGCAGGGCCCACGGCGAGCGCGTGCCCTGCAGCGGCATCGCGGACAGCGAGCGCCGGACATACCCCGAGGAGAGGTCGAGCAGCGGCCGGGTGGTGATCGCGCCCGGCAGGCGCGGCGTGGCGACCGCGTAGCCGTGCGCGTCCATGTAGGTCAGCAGCCTGCAGACGTAGCGTGCGACGAGATCGGCGCGCAGGGTCCACGAGGCGTTGATGTAGCCGATGCAGAACGCCATGTTCGGCACGCCGGACACGAGACAGCCGCGATAGGCCACGGTGGACCCGGGGTCGACGGCGACGCCGTCGATCGTCACAGCGATGCCACCCCACGCCACCACCCGCAGCCCGGTGGCGGTGACGAGCACGTCGGCGGGCAGCTCGCGCCCGGACTCCAGTGTCACGCCGGTGCCGGTGACGGAGGCGATCCGGTCGGTGACGACCTGCGCCGTGCCTTGTCTCATCGCGCGGAACAGGTCGGCGTCCGGCACGACGCAGAGCCGCTGGTCCCACGGGTCGTACCGGGGCGCGAAGTCGGTGTCCAGGGCCGCGGGATCCGGCAGCAGCCGGGCGAGCCCGGCCCGCAGCAGCTTCTTCCCGAGCTCGGGCGCATGCCTGCAGAGTTGGTAGAAGGCCTGGGTGACCAGGATGTTCTTCCAGCGGGCCGCGGCGTGTCCCAGCCGCGGGGGCAGCCGTCGGCGCAACGCGTCCGACAGCGCGTCGGTGGCGGGCAGCGACGTCATCCACGTCGGCGAGCGCTGGAGCATGGTCACGTGCGCCCCGCGCTGCGCGAGGGCGGGCACGAGCGTCACCGCCGTGGCGCCGCTGCCGATGACGACGATCCGCCGCCCGGCGACCTCGAGATCATCCGGCCACGCCTGCGGATGCACCACCGGCCCGGCGAAGGCGTCGAGGCCGGGGATGTCGGGCGTGTAGCCGTGGTCGTAGTGGTAGTAGCCGCTGCACAGGTAGAGGAAGGCGCAGGTCCAGTGCTCGGTGGCGCCCTCGGCAGCGCGCACCTCGACGGTCCAGCGTTGCCGGGTCGACGACCACGCCGCGGCGACGACCCTGCGCCCGAACCGGATGTGCCGCTCGATCCCGAATTCGGCGGCCGTCTCCCGGACGTAGCGCAGGATCGAGCCGCCGTCGGCGATCGCCTTCGCCTCCGTCCACGGCCGGAAGGGATAGCCGAGGGTGAACATGTCCGAGTCCGAGCGGATGCCCGGGAAGCGGAACAGGTCCCACGTGCCCCCGATCGCGTCGCGGGCCTCCAGGATCGCGAAGGTCCGCCGCGGATGCGTGGTCTGCAGGCGGTAGGCCGCCCCGATGCCCGACAGCCCCGCCCCGACGATCAGGACATCCACGTCGCTCATGTCCCCCACCGTAATCAGGGACGGGGGTGGGGGCGGCTAGAGCTCGTGGGCGTGGTCGTAGCCGAAGTCCCCGTCCGGGTCCATCTCGCGGCCGATTCCTGGCGCGCCGACGTGCGGCCTGCGCGTGGCCCGGCGGGCGGGCGTGTCCAGCGCCGACCGCACCTCATCGAGCATGTCGTAGCCGTAGTCCCCGGAGTGGTCGTGCTCCGCCATGTGAAGCTCCCCTCGCCGATCCGCACACCAGAGTCACGCTACGTGTCGGTAGCGCCACTCTCCGGTGCCGAATCATCATCACCTGACGGGTGTGGCGCGGGCAAGAGGCACCCTCCTCCGTGACGCGGCGGCCACCCACTCGGTCGATCGAGACCCACATCTCACAGGTTGGCGCCTCGTCGCACAAGGTCGAACTGGTGCGCGGATGCACGACCGTGTGCGAGGTCAGCCCCGATCCCGTGCCTCCAGGATGGCCGTGCGCGGGGTACCGCTGAGCGCGGGTGACGCCGCGGGATCCGTCCAGACGCGATCGACAAGGAACGTGCGGAAGGCCTGGGCCCGGTCGACGTCGTCGAACTCGAGCGTGATCACGACGTGATGCGGGTCGTCGACCGGTTGGTAGACGTGCTCGGCCTGCACGCCGCCCGCACGGCGGCGCTCGGCGAAGCGCCCGAACGCGGCCTGCCAGGTCGCGAAGTCGGTGATGGGGTGTTCGATCAGCAGAGTGGTCATGCGCAGACGGTAGGAAGCCCAACGCCGGGCCCGGTATCCCGAGTTGTTGGGGGTGCGCCGGTTCGTATGCTGGCGGGATGGTGGCCTGGTCGGCGGCCCGCGACGGCGTCCGGCGGCTGTGCGCGGCCGAAGGCGGGGAACGGGAGCTGCGGGCCGCCGTGCTGCGGCTGATCCGCTCGGTGGTCCCCTTCGACACGTACGTGTGGCTCGGCACCGACCCCGTCACCGCCGTCGGCGCCTCCCCGTTGGCGGAGATCCCCGTGCTGGCCGACCTGCCCCGGGTCGTCCGCGCGAAGTACCTCACCGCGCTCAACCGCTGGACCGGGCTGCCCGCCGACCGGGTCGCGACGCTCGTGGACGCCACCGGCGGACGGTTGGCCAGGAGCAGGCTCTGGCGGGAGGTGCTGTCCGGCTACGGGGTGCGGGACGTCGCCTCTGCGGTGCTCCGCGACCGGCACGGCGTCTGGGGATTTCTCGACCTGTGGCGCTGCGACGGCCCCTTTACCGCGGCCGAGACGACGTTCCTCGGCTCGCTGCTGCCGGACCTCACCCGGGCGATGCGCTCCGCCGTGGCGTCGACCTTCCGGCCTGCAGGCGAGACGACGACCGCGGGCCCGGTCGTGTTGCTGCTGTCCGAGCAGCTCGTCGCCCTGGAGCAGACCCCCCAGACGGACGCCCAGCTGCGCGCGCTGCTGCCCACGCCGCCGGACCGGCCGCCCGTGCCCGCGGTCGCGCTCAACGTCGCGGCGCAGCTGCTCGCGGCCGAGGAAGGCGTCGACGACCACCCGCCCTCCGCCCGGTTGGCGCACGAGCCCGGCCGCTGGATCACCGTGCGCGCGGCCCGGATGGGCCCGACCACGATCGCCGTCACCGTCGAACCGACCACCACACCCGGACGGATCGAGGTCTACTCCCGGGCACTGGGCCTGACCGCCCGTGAGACGCAGCTCGTCGGCATCCTGGCTGCGGGCGCCGACACCCGCTCGACCGCGAACACCCTCGGGATCGCCGAACACACGGTGAACGATCACCTCAAGTCGATCTTCGCCAAGGCGGGGACGAACAGCCGTCGGCACCTCATCGCCAACGCGACCGGTTGACCAGGCCAAGCGCCAGCAGTCGGAAACGGCCGCCGGCGCCAAGATTGAGTTAAGGACCCTTGACGGAAGGGCGCAGCCGTCGCCTGCTTGTCGTATGCGCAGCTCCGGTCCGACGTCTCCCGTCCTGTTGGCCGTCGCGGTACTGGCACCGCTGGCCGTGTGCGGGCTGCTCGTCCCGCTGCGGGGCGTCGTGGCGAACACCAACGCCGCCCTCGTGCTCGTCATCGTGGTGGTGGGCGTGGCCGCGAGCGGGCAGCGCGTGGCAGGTGTGCTGGCCGCGTTGTCGTGCACGGCGGGGTTCGATCTCCTGCTCACCGCGCCCTACGGCCAGTTCACCATCGCCGACCCCCGCGATGTCGAGACTGCCGTGCTCCTGACCGTCGTCGGGCTGGCGGTCACCGAGATCGCGCTGTGGGGGCGGAGGCAGCAGTCGCAGTCCAGCACGCGTGAGGGATACCTCGCGGGCGTCGTCGCGGCCGCCCGCATCGTGGCCACCGGCGAGACGTCCCTCCCGGACCTGACCGAGCGGATCGCCCGGCAGATCAAGGACGTGCTCGACCTCGACGCCTGCCGGTTCGATCCCGGCCCCGCTCCCGAAGGCGCCCGGATCGACCGCGACGGAACGGTCACCTGGAACGGTCGTGAGGTGGACGTCGACCGTGACGGGCTGCCCACCATGGACGAGATCAACCTCCTCGTCGAGAACCGCGGCTCCGTGTACGGCCACTACGTCCTCACGTCGGCAACGAAGGTCCGACGACCCGGGCTCGAGCAGCGGCTGGTGGTCGTCACCCTCGCCGAGCAGGTCGGCGCCGCGCTCGCGGCACGCCCAACCGACGCCACCCGCTAGGCCAGCAGCGCCGACGCGCGGCGTCCAGCGGCCGCCACGGCTGCCCCGGGCACAGCCGCCGCGGTGAGAAGGTGACCCGCCGGATCGGGCGGAACCGTGCTGATGGCGCGGACCGCACTTCTCCCCTGTCGGCCACCGCGGCCGACACTGCCTCAGCGACAGTCGGCCGCCCGCGGTGGCGGCCGTACGCGGGCGCGGGATGGGAACATCCGCGGCATGCCGAGCGAGTCGCCGCCCGCGATCCTGCTGACCGGCTGGCCAGCCGCCGGGAAGAGCACGGTCGGCCGGTCGTTGGCGCGACGGCTCGGGGCGGCGCTCGTCGACCAGGACACCGCGACCGCGCCGCTCGTCGCCGTCGTCGCGGACCTGGTCGGCGTGGCCGACCTGGATGACCAGCGCCTCGCGGGCCCGACCCGCACGGCCCGCTACGAAACGGTCACCGCCCTGGCCGAGGACAACCTGCGGGTCGGCACCCCGGTCGTCCTCGTCGCCCCGTTCACCGACGAACGGCGCGACCCCGACGCCTGGGCGGCGCTGGACCTGCGGCTTCGGGCCGCGGGCGGCACACCCCTGCTGGTCTGGCTGCAACTGCGACCCGGCACCGCGATGCAGCGGCTGCAGGCCCGTGGCGCGGCCCGGGATCTCGCCAAGCTGGCCGATCCCACCGCCTTCCTCGCCCGTCTCGACCTCGTCGAACCCGTCGGGCCGCACGTGACGGTCGACGGCGAGCGCCCGACCGACGACGTCGTCGGCGCCATCCTCGCAGCGCTGGCCTGACCTCCGCCGCAGTCGTCAGATTCCTCTTGCCATCGATGGCAACGCGGGTTCACACTGGTCCTATGCGCATGTGCCATCGATGGCAAGGGCTCGGGGCACTCATCGGGCGACGGTCCTGCGATGGGTGATCGGAGCATCCTGCGCGACGTCGCCGACGCGGCCGGGGTCAGCCTGCGCACCGCGTCGCGGGTCCTCAACGACGACCCCCGGGTCGCGGTGGCGACCCGCAGGCGTGTCCAGGAGGTCATGGCGGACCTGCGCTACACGCCGGATCTCATGGCCCGCTCGCTCCGGGGCGGCACCGACACCACCATCGGCCTGGTCGTCGAGTCGATCGCCGACCCGTTTTTCGCTGAGCTCGTCGCGGCGGCCGAGTCCGCAGCCTCGAACGACGGCAGGTCGGTCCTGGTCGCCTCGACCCACGGGGATCCCGATCGCGAGTCCCGCGTGGTGGAGGAGCTGCTCCGACGCCGGATCGCGGGCCTGCTGGTCGTGCCGACCGCGGGCGACCATTCCTGGCTCGCCGGAGCGGCCTCGCCACTGGTGATGGTCGACCGACCGGCGGAGGGGCTGGACGTCGACGTGGTCGGCATCGACGACCGGGCGGCGGCACGCGAGGCCGTCGCGCACCTGATCGCCCACGGGCACCGTGACATCGCCTACGTCGGCGACCACTCGCACGTCGCCACCTCCGCGGCCCGGCTGGCGGGCTACCGCGAGGCCATGGCGCGGCATGGGCTCGACGTGCCCGAACAGCTCGTCCACGCGGACTGCCCCACCGCCCGTGCCGCCGCCGCCGCGATGACCGGCCTGCTGACCGCGACCCATCGGCCGACCGCCGTGTTCAGTGCCGCGACGCGCTGCTCGCTGGGCGTGGTCCCGGCCCTGCACGGGCACGGCCGTACCGATGTCGCGCTCGTCGCGTTCGGCGACTTCGCCATGGCCGACACACTCGTTCCGGCGGTGACCGTCGTGGACCACTCGGGCTCCGCGGTCGGCGCGGCGGCGGCGGCCCGACTCGTCCGGCGGATCGGCGAGCCGAACCTCTCCCCCGAGACCCTCCAGGTGCCGGTCGCCCTGGTCGAGCGCGGGTCTGGGGAGCTGAGCCCATGAGCGAGCTTGCGAGCGAGGTGCTGGTCGGGCTCGACATCGGCACGACCCGCTCCAAGGCCCTGGTACTCGAGGTTTCGGGCAGGCAGGCGGCGCTGGTCGAGGCCGCGACGCCGTGGACGAGCGGCAACCGCGGGACCGAGACCAGCGGACCGGCCCTGCTCGGGCTCGCGGTCGACCTGCTGGCCCGTGCGATCGAGGCCGCCGAACAAGGGATCGGACGCGTGCGGGTGCTCGGTGTCGGGGTGGCAGGCCTCGGCGAGAGCGGGGTGCTGCTCGACCCCGCAGGCGAGCCCTGCGCACCGGTGATCGCCTGGTTCGACCAGCGTGGGACGCGCGAGGTGCAGCGGCTCGGCGCTTCGGCCACGTGCCTGGCCGACCGGTTCGTGCGCCGGACCGGCCTGCCGTGGGACAGCCAGGCCAGTCTGGCCAAGCTGCTGTGGCTGCAGAGCACGGGCGTGGCGCTGACGTCCGCGCACCGGTGGTCCAGCGTGCCCGAGTGGGTCGTGTACCGGCTGGGCGGCCGCCTGGTCAGGGAGCCCTCCCTCGCCTCCAGGACCGGCCTCGTCGACCAGGCCACCGGCCATGTCTGGCAGGAGGGCCTCGCGGAAGCGGGCCTGCCCACGACGCTGCTCCCGCCGCCGGTCCTCGCGGGAGAAGCCGTCGGATCGCTGCGGTTCGCGGGCCTCCCGGCGGCGCTGCAAGGGGCGGCCCTGACCGTCGCGGGCCACGACCACCCCGTCGCGGCCATCGGCGCGGGCGCTATGGGCCCCGACGAGCTGTTCAACTCCTCCGGCACCGCGGACGTCGTCGCCCGGTCGCTCCCGGGCTCTCTCGACGACGACCAGCGCGAGCTGCTGGTCCGTTCCGGCCTGTCCGCAGGCGCGCACGTACTGCCGGGGACGACCTTGCTGCTCGGCGGCGCCAGGGGCGGCCTGCTGCTGCGCCGGGTCCTCAGTGCGCTCGGTGCGGCACGCTCCCCGGAGCGGGAACGCCTCGACCGGGCGGCGCTCGCCGTCGGCGCGCTGCCCCCCGGCCTGGAGGTGTCGGGCGCCGGTCCGACCGGCGACGACGTCGTGCTCCGGATGCGGGACGACGTGACGCCTGCCGACATCTGGGCGGCCGCCACCCGGTACACCGCCGCCGAGGCGGGAGCATTGATCGAGACCATCAACGCCGTCGTCGGACCGCACGGACGGGCCATAGCGTGCGGCGGCTGGACGCGGATGAGCAGCGTGCGGGCGGCGAAGCGCGCGGCCATCGCGCGCCTGCAGTTCTCCGCGGTCCGCGAGCCGGGCGTCCGCGGCGCGGCCCTGCTCGCCGGGCAGGCCGCCGACGTCGCATCCGTCACCGCAGCACCCGCCACCGCGGCCGACCCCACAGACCATCCGATCAGCATCTCTGGAGGAGACCCATGAAGCCCACGACCGCCCAGCCGGTCAAGACCCTCGACGACATCGCGGAGGACGGCGTCTTCGGCATCATCGCCATGGACCAGCGGAACACGCTGCGCCGCATGTTCGCCGCCGTCGGCATCGACGCCTCGGACGAGGACCTGCGTCGGTCGAAGGCCGACGTCGCCCGCGTGCTGAGCCCGGTGGCCACCGGGATCCTGTTCGACCCGACCTACGGCGTCCCGGCCGTCACCGGGTCCGGTGCGCTCGACCCGGGCTGCGGGCTGCTCGTGGCGTCGGAGCCGTCGGAGCGCGGGGTCTGGGGCGGTGAGCCCCGCACACACCGCGACCCGGAGCTCGACGCGCGTTGGGTGCTCGAGCAGGGCGGCGACGCCGACAAGTTCTTCGCGCAGCTGCGCGCCGACCGGCCGACGCCGCGGGCAGGCGAACCGGACCTGGCCGCCGAGTGCCTGGAAGCGGTGCGCCAGGTGGTGGAGGACTGTCGGGAGGCGGGCGTCCCGTCGGTCATCGAGAACCTCGTGTACCCGCTGCCCGGGGAGGACCTCACCGGGAAGCGACGTGAGGACGCGATCATCGAAGCGGCCCGTGCGCTCGACGATCTCGACATCGACCTGCTGAAGCTGGAGTACCCGGGCTCGCCCGAGGGTTGTCGCCGTCTCGCGGCGGTGCTGAACCGGCCCTGGGCGGTGCTGTCAGCAGGCGTGCCGTTCGACCAGTTCACCGAGGTCCTGCGGGTCGCGTTCGACGATGGTGGCGCCTCCGGGTTCATCGCAGGGCGCTCGGTGTGGCGTGAGTCGCTGCCATTGTCCGGGCAGGCGCGTCAGGACTTTCTCGAGACGGTCGCACGCCCGCGCCTGGACACCCTGCGCGCGGGCGCCGCGGACCGGGCCCGGCCCTGGACGAAGGCCACTCCGATCCGTCAGAGCTGACACGAGCAGGTCCTCGACGGACCGCGTGCTATGTCACCGGTGACACAATTCAATAACAGTCTTGCTGTCACCGGTGACATGGTGCCCGAAAATTCTCTAACCTCTGATGCGAGCACGTGGCGAACCTTCCACTATGTCACCGGTGACATGGCCGTGATGTCGGTGTCGGGCAGCTTTCCGCTACTCGCGCTCGCGGCCGCCGCCCACCACCTGAGGAGGCAGTGGAAGTGAAGGCTGTCCTGTACGACGCGCCCCGCAGCTATGCGGTCACCGAGGTCCCCACCCCGGAGGCCGGTCCCGCGGAGGTGCGGATCAGGGTCGACCAGGTGGGCGTGTGCGGAACCGACCTGCACATTCACGAGGGCGACTTCAACGCGGTCTTCCCCCTGATCCCCGGGCACGAGCTCGTCGGTGTGATCGACCAGCTCGGCGAGGGCGTCTCCCGCTTCGCGGTGGGCGAGCAGGTGACGGTCAACCCCAATGTCTACTGCGGCTACTGCGATTACTGCCTGTCCGGGCGGCTCATCCTGTGCGCGAATCTCAAGGGCCTGGGCAGCAACTTCCCGGGGTTCTTCGCGGAGTACGTCACCGTCCCGCAGACGCTGGTGTTCTCGGTGGAGGGACTGGCCAAGGACACGGCGGTGTTCACGGAGCCCGCCGCATGCGCGATGCACGGCGTGGAGACGCTGCAGGTCCGGCCGGGCGGAAGCGCGCTGGTCTTCGGGGCCGGGCCCACGGGCCTGCTCTTGGCGCAGTTGATCGCCAGCGGGGGCGCGTCGTCGGTCACGGTGGCCGCGCCGACGCAGTTCAAGCTGGACACCGCGGAAGCATTGGGCATCGACCGGACCGTGCCGATCGACCGGGACGACGCCGAGGGCAACATCCGTCGGCTGCGTGCGGCATCCCCCCACGGCGACGGCTACGACATGGTGGTCGAGGCCACCGGGTCCACGAAGGTGGGCGACATCTGCGTGCCGCTCACCCGCAACGGCGGCACGGTGATGATCTACGGGGTCACCCGGAACGAGGACGTCGTGCGGTTCCACCCCTTCGACGTGTTCCGGCGGGAGATCACGATCAAGGGTTCCTTCGCCGAGATCACCTCCTTCGGCGCGGCCATCGACGCGCTCCGGACCGGGCGGGTGAAGACCGACGGGATCATCACCCATCGGTTCTCCCTGGACGACTACGGCAAGGCTTTGCAGGCGCTCAGCGCGGACCCGACCGTCCACAAGGTCGTGATCGCTCCTTAGGAGCGGACCCGACCACCGCGGGAGCTGATCACAATGATGCGATCCACGACCCCCACCGGCCCGGCCAACCGGCCTGCGCTGCTCGGCATCGACCTGGGCACGAGCTCGGTCAAGGCCGTCGTCACCGATCCGCACGGAGCCGTCATCGGCCACGCCGTCGGCGACTACTCGGTGCGGAGCGCCCGACCGGGATGGTCGGAGACCGAGCCAGGGGCATGGCTGGCGGCCACGGCGGCGGCGGTCCGCTCGGCCGTCGCCGCGGCGCGCGCCCACCCGCTGGCGGTCGGCTTCGCAGGCCAGATGCACGGCGTGGTCCCCACCGACGCGACCGGACGTCCGACGCGCAACGCGATGCTCTGGTCCGACGCGCGCGCCGTCGAGAAGCTCACGATCTACCGTCGCCTCCCGGATCCGATCCGGGCGCGGCTGGCCAACCCGCTCAGCCCGGGCATGGCCGGTCCCCTGCTGGCCTGGCTGGCCGAGAACGAGCCGGACACCTACGCGGCGACGCGGTGGGCGTTGCAGCCCAAGGACTGGCTGCGCGCCCAGCTCACCGGCCGGTTCGCCAGCGAGCCCAGCGACGCGTCGGCCACGCTGCTCTACGACATCCCCGGCGATGGCTGGGACGTCGACGTCGTCGACGCATTGGGCCTCGACCCGGCCCGGCTTGCCCCGGTGCTGCCCAGCGCGGGCGAGCCCGCGGGCGAGCTGATCCCCGAGGCGGCCCGGCTGCTTGACCTCCGGGCCGGAATCCCGGTTGCCGCAGGGGCGGCGGACGCCGCGGCGGCCGCGTTGGGCACCGGACTGGTGGACCCCGGCACCGTCCAGCTGACGATCGGCACGGGCGCGCAGATCGTCCGGCCCGTCGCGACGCTGCCGACCGAACTGCCGATCGAGCCGGTCACGCACCTCTATCGGGCGGCGACCGACAAGGGCTGGTACGCGATGGGGGCCGGACTGAACGGCGGCTCCACGCTCGCGTGGGTCTGTCGCACGCTGGGGGCGTCCTGGGCAGGGCTCTACGCCACCGCGGCCGGTGAACCGGGGCCCGACGATCCCTACTTCCTGCCCCACCTCCACGGTGAGCGCACGCCCTATCTCGATCCGGGCATGCGGGGCGCCTGGACCGGGCTGGCGCCACATCACGAGCGGGAACACCTTCTGCGCGCCGCCCTCGAAGGGGTCGCCTTCGCCGTTCGCGACTCCCTCGAGGTGACCGTCGTTCCCGAGAACCCACCGCCGCGTCTGTGGTTGGCGGGCGGCGGCACGACCGATCCCGCGTGGCGTCAGATGCTGGCCGACATCCTCGCGTACCCCATCAGCGCCGTCGACGTGTCGGCCGCTTCCGGGCTGGGCGCGGCGATGCTCGCGGCGCGCGCGGCGGGTCTGGGCGATCAGGGCACCGCACAGGCAGGGCGAGCGAGCGCGCCCCGACCGGTCGCGGAACCGGGCCGGATCCGACCCGGGATCTACGAGGAGCGCTACCGCCGATATCGGGAACTGGTCCGCGCGATCCGACGAACCGGAGAACAGTCGCCCGAGATCTAGATCTTCCAGAACACACGACCGCTCCAGGTTCATGGCGCGGACACCTCACATCAGGAGCGGCCCATGACAGCCCCGACGATCACATCCCGTCGGATCGACCACGCATCTCCTCCCCTCAAGGCGGTGGTTACGACATGACCCCCATCCTCGAAGCGCGCGGATTGTCCCGCAGCTTCGGCCACGTCCAAGCGCTCATCGATGCCGACTTCGACATCAATCCCGGCGAGGTCGTCGCGCTGATCGGCGACAACGGCGCCGGCAAGTCGACGATGGTCAAGGCGATGACCGGCAACCTCGAAGTCGACACCGGGGAACTGCTGTTCGAAGGGAAGCCCGTCAAGATCGCGAACCCGCAACAGGCCTCCGACATGGGCATGGAGGTCGTCTACCAGGACCTCGCGCTCGCGCCGCACCTCAACCCGGTGCAGAACATGTTCCTCGGCCGCGAAATCCCCCGGAAAGGCCTGCTCGGGAAGTTCGGGTTCATGGACGAGAAATCCATGCGGGAGAAGGCCCGCGCCGGGTTCGCCGAGCTCGGCGGCACGGTGCGGTCCTTCACCGCCCAGGTCGGGGCCATGTCCGGTGGGCAGCGGCAGCAGATCGCGATCGTGCGGTCCATCACCTGGGCCGACAAGATCGTATTCCTGGACGAGCCGACCGCGGCGCTGGGCGTCGTGCAGACCAAGAACGTGCTGGACACCATCAAGCGGGTGCGCGACAAGGGCATCGCCGTCGTCCTGATCTCGCACTCGATGCCCGCACGTGCTCGAGGTCGCCGACCGTATCCAGGTCATGCGCCTCGGCACCCGGATCGCCACCCTTCCCGGCCGAGGGCACCACCGTCGAGGAACTCGTCGGCGCCATGACCGGCGCCCTCGACGCCAAGGTCACCAGCACGAAGGCCACCGAGGAGGTCACGACGTGAGCATCATCGACAAGACCGTCGACCCGACCGCCGTGGTCGACCACCACAACGAGGAACCCCTGCTCAAGCGGCTGGCCAGCCTGCAGTCGGTGTGGATCCTCGGTGTGCTGGTCGTCATCGTCGTGTTCTTCACCATCGCGGCAGGCGGCAAGTTCCTCTCGGCCAGCAACTTCTCGCTGATCTCGCAGAACGTCGCCGTCTGGGCCGTGCTCGGCGTCGGGATGACCTTCGTCATCATCACCTCCGGCATCGACCTGTCCGTCGGCTCCGTGCTGGTCTTCTCCTCCGTCGTGGCCGCGAAGGTGATGGCCGCCATCGGCGGCGACGGCTGGGGCGTGGCCGTCATCGGCATCGTCGCCGCCCTGATCACCGGCGCCGCGTGGGGGACTCTCAACGGCTTCCTGGTCGCCAAGGCGAAGATCCCCCCGCTGATCGTCACCCTCGGCTCGCTGTCGGTCGCACTCGGCCTGGCCCAGGTCATCACCGGCGGCATCGACGTGCGCTCCGTGCCCGAGGCGCTCACCGACTTCAACACCTACATCAAGATCCTGGGCATCCCGTCGCTCTCGTTCGTCGCGCTGATCACCGTCATCATCGGCGGGATCGTCCTGCACAAGACCAAGTTCGGCCGCTACACCTACGCCGTCGGCTCCAACGAGGTCGGCGGCCCGCCGGGTCGGCATCAACGTCGACCGGCACCTGATCATGGTCTACGGCGCTGTCCGGGCTGATGGCCGGACTCGGCGCGGTGCTGTCGCTGGCCCAGTTCGGCACCACCACCATCGCCGGCCAGTCGCTGACCAACCTGAACGTCATCGCGGCCGTGGTCATCGGCGGCACCTCCATCTTCGGTGGCGAAGGCTCCATCTTCGGCACCGTCGTCGGCCTGTTCATCCCCGCTGTCCTGCAGGCCGGGTTCGTCATCATCGGCGTCGAGCCCTTCTGGCAGGGCGTCGCCGTCGGAACCGTCCTGGTCGCGGCCGTGTACGTCGACCAGTCCCGCCGCGCCGCGGCGCTGCGGGGAGCGAAACACCAGAATCCGATCCTCGCCCTCTTCAAGAAGTCCAGTGAGTAGGAAGGACCCCGATGAGACGCACGTCTTCCAGGCCGCGGCAGGGATGCTCATCCTCGCGCTACCGCTGACCGCCTGCTCCAGCTCCAAGCCGACCGAGGCCGCCCCGTCCGCAGGCGCCGGTGCGTCGGCGGGTGCAGGCGCCAACGCGGCGCCCGCGACGGGGGTCACCGCACCGTCCAAGGCCAACAAGAACTACAACATGCAGTTCATCCAGGGCGTGGCCGGCGACGAGTTCTACATCACCATGCAATGCGGCATCGAGGCCGAGGCCAAGAAGCTCGGCGTCACCGTCAACACCCAGGGCCCCCAGAAGTTCGACCCCACCCTGCAGAAGCCGATCGTGGACTCGGTCGTCGCCACCAAGCCCGACGCGATCCTGATCGCGCCCGACCGACGTCACGGCCATGCAGAGCCCGCTGCAGGCCGCCGCCGCGGCCGGCATCAAGGTCGTGCTGGTCGACACCACGGTCAAGGACCCGTCTTCGCCGTCTCGCAGATCGCCTCGGACAACATAGGCGGCGGCAAGGCCGCCTTCGAGGCGATCAAGCAACTCAACCCCAACGGCGGCAAGGTCATGGTCATCTCCGTCGACCCCGGGATCTCCACCATCGACGCAGCGCGTCGCAGGGCTTCGAGGACGGCGGTCAAGGCGCGACCCGAAGTTCAACTACCTCGGGGTCCAGTACAGCCACAACGACCCGGCCACCGCCGCGAACCTGATCACCGCCGCACTGCAGAAGGACCCCGACATCGTCGGCGTCTTCGCCACCAACCTCTTCTGCGCCGAAGGCACCGCGACCGGCGTGCGTCAGGCAGGCAAGACCGACACCGTCAAGGTCGTCAGCTTCGACGCGGGCCCGAACCAGGTGAAGGCACTCAAAGAGGGCACCGTGCAGGCACTGGTCGCCCAGCAGCCCGCCCTCATCGGCCAGTACGGCGTCGACATGGCCGTCGCCGCGCTGGACGGCGGGACCGTCACGCCCAAGGTCCAGACCGGATTCACCATCATCACCAAGGACAACGTCGACGGCGACGGAGCCAGCGCCATCTACAAGTCCTCCTGCTGAACCGCGGCTGAACACCGCACGTCAGCCACGCAATATCCGACCCGCCAATCGTCGTCAGGCGGGGGCCGCCGGCGGCAAGGTAGTAGGATTTGCCTTGTCGCCGGTGGCACGACGGCCGGAATTGTTAGATCCAGGCCGACGCCGCTTGTGGAGGGTGAACTGTGACCACGATGCGTGAGGTCGCGGCGGCGGCGGGCGTGAGCGCGAAGACGGTTTCCCGCGTGATGCGCAACGACCGCTATGTCTCCGCCGAGGTCAAACAGCGTGTCGAGCGGGCGATCGTCGATTTGAAATACGTTCCGAACGTCCTCGCCCGGAGTTTCCGGGCCGGGAATGACACCGCGATCGGGGTCGCCGTCCCGGATGTGTCCGACCCGTTCTTCGCGGCGGTCATCCGATCGGTGGAGCAGATCGCGCGGGCGCGAGGCGTGGTCGTCTTCGTCACCAGCCTGAGCGACGACGGCGCGAACGAGCGGGCCGGTCTGGAAGGGCTGCTCGGTCGGCAGATAGCGGGTCTCATCTCCACACCGATCTCCCGTGACCAGTCCTATCTCAAGCACTGGCAGTCGCGGATGGCGCTGGTGTTCATCGACCGGTCGCCGGGCAAGATCATCGCGGATAGCGTCATCGAAGACGACCTCGGCGGCGCGGAGACGGCCACCGCACACCTCATCGAGCACGGCCACCGGCGGATCGGTTTCATCGGTGACAACCTGAGTATCGCGACAACTGCCCGGCGGCTCAAAGGCTACTACGGAGCCCTCACCAAAGCGGGAATCGCTCGTGACGCCGGGCTGGTCGCCGTGGGCAACACTGACGGCATCGACGTCGGCCGGGCGACACGTGATCTGCTCGACATTCAGGATCCACCGACCGCACTGTTCTCCTCCAATGCCCGCTGTTCGGTGGAGATCGTGCTGGCCCTGCAGTCGCTCAAGCGCGCCGATGTCGCGTTGATAAGCTTCGGCGACTTCCCCCTCGCGTCGGCGCTGCAGCCGCCGCTCACGGTCATCGATCAGGACCCCGATGCCATCGGACGCCTTGCCGCCGATCGGCTCTTCGAGAGAATCGACCACCCCGGACGCCGACTCAAACGGCAAATGGTGCTGCCGGTTTCCCTGGTCCGACGGGGATCATGCTGTACCCGACCGGGGCTGGCGGTGGACTGCTGGCCGGAGGTCCGCTGCACCGTCGCCTAGGGTCACGCTCCGGACAGCCGTCGGCGGTTGGCCACCACCCGCCGGTGGACAGGGCTGAGAACCTGGCCCACCGCTCTGGCCGTGTCCTTCGGCGGCGTCGTCATCGCCGCGAAGTAGGCCAGGCCGAAGGCCTGGACCTTCTCCTGGACCATGCGCGTGTACTCGCGGCGGTCCCGCGCGCTCGGCGGCCATTCCGAAGTCATCATCTGGGCGGTGCGGTAACCGATCACCACCGGGGCCGACCACGTGATCTCGACGAGCTGCATCCATGGCCTCACCCACCCCGCGCCGGGCAACGGTCCACTGACGGTGCGCCTTCTCGTGGTCATTGCATCCACGCTACGTGCTGCCTCCGCCGAGCGCCGGGCGGAGCTCGACCCGCTCCGGATCCGGGGCGTGCGGACTCATACCAAGCACATCTACGCCAAGATCGGTGTGACCAACCGCCGGGCAGCGGTCCGCCGGGCCGTGCAGCTCGACCTGACACGAACCCGTCACTGACGTTCCTCGTCTGGTCACCACATACCCACATCGATCCCCACACCTGGCAATGCTCGCTCACCACATGTCCTCCTCCCTTCGGCCGGACCGACCAAGCAGCATCGGTGGCGCAGGACAAGGGGCGATCATGAGCGGCTCATCGACCGGCAGCGGGCACGGAGCCGGACGTACGACATCCGTCTCAAGGATCACCTGGACTCGTGCCCCGTGTCATCCCGATGATCGGACTCATCGGGGCCCGTTGCTCCTCGTGTCCGTCACCGGGACGCTGTTCGGCTTGTTCGACCAGATCTCTCCCGTTGCCGCGGTCCTCGGACTCCCGATCTTCGTGTGGGAGTTGTCGCTCGGCATCTGGATGGCCGTCAAGGGCTTCAGGCCCTGACCCATCACCGCCGCGATGGCTGCCGCCGACAATCCGCCAGCCGATCGGGGCGTCACCGTCTGACCATCGCGCGCCGACCGCCGGGCCCACCTCCGGCCCGGCGGTGGGCGCCGCGATCCTCTGACGGTCGTTGTAGCCTCCACCCCGGCAGTACTTCTCCGCCGGGTGTACCGGGCCCGCAGCGAGCTCCTTTCCCCGGTAGCGAGGCACCCGTGCGTCCGGGATGTCGAAGCACGAGGGCCCGGGTCGAGGGGAGTGCAGATGCCCGACGTCTCCCGTCCACGGACCACACCCCCGCCGTCCACGCGCACCCACCGCCCGCCGCGCTACACCGGGTCGGATGGGGTTTCCTCTCGCTGTACACGCTGGCGTACATGAGCACCGTCCTGGTGTTCCTCGCGCCCCTGCTGGTCACGTTGGCACTGAAGGTCGACTCGATCGTGGGCATCGAGGAGCCGCCGAACAGCGTGGCGCTCGTCGCCGGGATCGGCGCCCTGGTGGCGATGTTCGCCAATCCGATCTTCGGCAGGATGAGCGGCCGCACCTCGTCGCACCGGGGGATGCGGCGGCCCTGGATGGTCATTGGCCTGGTAGGCGATTCCCTCGGCGTCCTCATCGTCGCGTTGGCACCCGACATCCCGGTCGTCCTCGTCGGATGGTGCATCGCCCAGCTGTTCTTCAACGCAGGGCTCGCGGCCATGGTGGCGGTGCTACCCGACCCGGACTTCGCGTGTGCGTTCCCGAGCCGCTTCCTGCTCGTCCTCGCCTACGCCTTCCTGACCGCCTACCAGGCCGCTCCGGTCGGTGTAGGTGGCGGCGGAGTCGGCGATGGCCTCGCGGCGCGCTGCGCTGTTGCGGCACCGGGTACCACGCGGGAGGGTTCGGGATCATGACGCAGGTGCCGCAATCTGCTCCTCCTGGACGGAGCATGTGGAAGCTGGTCGTCGGCCTGTTGATCAGGGTTACCGTCTCGGCAACAGTGCTGCTCGCCGTCTACTACCTCGTCCCGACCAAGAGCAGCGGCGAGGGTTCGGACCTGCCGTGGCTGATACTGGACCTGGTGATCTTCGGGCTGGTGGTTGCCGTCCAGGTACCGGTCATCGTCAAATCGAAATATCCGAGGCTACGGGCCGTCGAGGCACTTGCGGTGACGGTCCCGTTGTTCCTGCTGATTTTCTCCAGGATTTATCTGTCGAACTCGCTGACCGATCCCGCAGCATTCACCTTGCCGTTGGACCACACGACCGCGCTGTATTTCACCGTGACGGTCTTCGCCACCGTCGGCTTCGGAGATATCGTCGCGCAGACGAACGGGATGAGGCTCATGGTGACCCTGCAGATGCTGCTCGACCTGGCGGTACTGGGCTTGGCCATCAAACTGCTGACCTCGGCCGCGCAACGCGGCGTCCAGCGGCGCAATGAACTTCGCGGCGACGCGGACGGAACCGGGCCGCCCAGCGACCCGGTTCAGCCATCCCCATAGTGCGCGGTTGCATTGAGACCGGGTACGCCCGGAGGTGCGATGAGCGTTCCCGACTCGGAACGTGAGCTGGTGGTTCCGAATATTGCGGCGGAGGCGATCAATGCTGACCTTCTCGACAGCACGAAACGCGGCAGCGCGGCCGACCGCCGGTGACTTACGCGGTGGTCGCGGCGGATGGGGTGGTGCGGCTGGCCGCGTACCGGCAGGTGGAAGCGTCGGCTCCTTCGGCCCGGGGACGGGAAGCACGTTCGTGACGACGAACGCCACAACCACAGCGACGATGACCTCCGGGGTGACCGACAGCCCGTCCGCGCCCAGTAACAGGACGGCCAACAGCGTCGAGGTCAACGGCAGCCGCAGCATCGCGGCGCACATCGCACCGATGCCCATCCCGATGGCAGGCGCCAGGTCCATCCCCGGCAACCCGCTGGCGGCGATGCCGAGGGCTGCGCCGATGAACATCGACGGGAACACCGGACCGCCGCGGAACGCGCTGAGCGACAGGCCGTAGGCCAGCGCCTTGCACGCGATCAACAGGAACAGGACGCCGAGCGAATAGTCGGTGGCGTGCGCGACCAGGTCGGGGAGCGCATCCTCGCCGGAGAACAACACCTGACTGAAGCTGTTGCCGGTGACCAGCTGATAGCCCATCGCGAGCAGCCCGATGAGCAGGCCCAGGCCCGCGGTCACCAGGACCCGGTTCAGATGCACGACCGGGCGCATCGACAGGCCGACCCAGCGGATCACCCAGCCGACAAGGGCACCGACCAGACCCATGCCCAGCGCCCAGCCCATCGTGGCGATGGTGGGAACCACCTGGGGCGGAACCGTGGTCAACGCCAGGGAGAAATCGCCAAGGCCGGTGAAGGAATCCAGGCCGACGAAGACCAGCGCGCCGATACCCGAGGCGAGCAGGCCGGGCAACGCCACCAGGCTCAGCATGGCGCCACCGATCCCGGCCGCCTCCATGATCAGGAACGCGCCGAGAATGGGCGAGCCGAGCAGCGTGCTGACGGCCGCGAAACTCCCGGCCGACGCCATGATGGTCAGGGCCATCGGCGGGGCGTCCTTCTTCACCAGGTGCACCGCCAGCGCGGCCAGACCCCCACCGATCGCGATCAAGGGCGCTTCCGGGCCGAGTACCGCGCCCAGGGACAGCGTGCTGAGCGCGGCGAGGATGATGCCGATCAGTTCCGGCCCGGTCGGGGGTCCGCCACCGGTCTTGAACCCGAAGGCGGGTGAGTGACCGGCATTCCCCGGCAGGTAGCGGATCGTCAGCGCGGTCAACAGCCCACAGAGCACCAGCCAGGGCAGCGGCCACCACGCAGGCGCGGGACCGCCGGTCACCTGGGTCGGCAGATCGTCGAACAGGAAGTGTTGGATCTTGGCGACCAGGGCCAGGAACCCGTACGCCACCGCGGAAATGGGAATGCCCAGGATGCCGGCCAGGATGAGCATCGAAAGATAGCGCTTCGACCGGATGACCGCCACAGGGTCGATGTCGGGCGGGCGCCCCGCCGCGGCCGCTGGTGAACCCTGAGCGGGCTCGGGCGCGCCCGCAGGGCCGCGTGAGTCAGTCATCCGCTCCGCCTCCCCTGACGGGATCCGCCCCAACACAACGGGCCGAGAAGTCCGTTATGGCGAGAACAAGAGGTGTGCCCCTGTCGCTTGACGGCGAGAAGGGACCACTTGTTTCACCTCGCCGGCTATTCAGCGACGGCTCCCCGCGTGTCGTCAACCCCGAAGAAAGACGGAGGTTGGCGCGCCGCTCGATCAAGGCCCGGTCGGAACGAGCAGTCCGGGAGTTTGACCGGAGGAACCCGGACGAGTCGAGGTCAGGGACCTTGTGCTCACCCGAGGCGGGACCTTGTGCGGTGACGAACTATGGCGTGCGCCACCAGCCTGAGGTCAAGGGTCATGCGACCGATCGGGTGCGTACGTCCTTCGCCGCGACGTACCGCGATGCCTTTCAGCACTCACCGATCCGAGGAATGGATGACATGAGCGAACTCCATGACGGGGCGGCGGACATCCGCCCGAGCACGACCAGCGGTGTCCGGCTTCCCAGAACCTCCGCGATCCCGCGGGCGCTGATCATCCTGCTGGCGGCGGCCGCAGTGGTGATCACCGTGGCCGGAGTCCGCGCCGTGGCGTGGTTGGCGGGGCCGCTGCTGCTGGCGCTGATCGTCGTGATCGCGGTGTATCCGATCAAAACCTGGTTGATGCGCAAGGGGTGGCCCGCCTGGGCGGCCATCCTGTCGTTGATCGTGGTCATCTACGGCACGCTGCTCGTGCTGGCCGCGTTCCTGATCGTCTCGGCCGGCCAACTGGAGGCACTGCTGTCCCAGAACGCCGCGAAGGCCCAGCAGATGGTCACATCGCTGACCGCTCAGCTGGCCAAGCTAGGGATCGACCCGACCCAGGCCGGTGCCACCGCGAACTCGGCGAACCTCAGCAAACTGGCGGGCGCGATCGGCTCACTGTTGTCCGGGCTGGGCTCGATCCTGAGCAGCCTGGTGTTCATCCTGGCGCTGCTGCTGTTCCTGACCGCCGAGTCCGGGGGCACCTCACGCCGGATGGACATGATCGGCTCCGAACGCCCACACATGATCAACGCGTTGCAGGGATTCGTCCACGGCACCCGCAGCTACCTCATGGTCACCGCCGTGTTCGGTCTGATCGTGGCGGTCCTCGACAGCACCGCGCTGGCGATCATGGGTGTGCCCCTGGTCGTGCTCTGGGGCGTGCTGGCCTTCATCACCAACTTCATCCCGAACATCGGATTCATCATCGGGCTCGTGCCGCCCACGCTGGTGGCCCTGCTCACCGGCGGCTGGCAACTGGCCCTCGCGGTGGTCGTGGTCTACTGCGTGCTCAACATGGTGATCCAGTCGTTGATCCAGCCACGGTTCATCGGGGACTCGGTAGGACTCTCGGCCACCGTCACGTTCGTGGCCCTGCTGTTCTGGGCCTGGGTACTCGGCCCGCTCGGCGCGCTGCTGGCGATCCCGGTGACCCTGCTGCTCAAGGCCGTGCTCGTCGACTCCGACCCACGGACCCAGTGGGTCGAGGCATTGCTCGGGTCCGAACCGACCCCACCCAAAGACACCAAGCGCGCCAAGAAACATCTCCGCAACAGCCACCTGCCCCCAACCACAGAACCGGCCCTCCCATCGACCTGACACACCACGACCCCAGCCGGGCGCGAGGACCGCAAGAACCGACTGCTCTCTCCACGCAACGTGCGAAGAGAAAGACTGGTCACCTACTCGATCCGGTCGAGCTTGGCGTCCTCGTCCGGATCGTTGGACTCCTTCCATGCCCGGTCCGCTGCAACGACACGACTGCCTCGCGCAGGATCTGGCGCAGCGTCATCCAACGTCTTATTCAGCACGGTGGTTCCCACGGAAGTGCACACCACCACCCGGTGCACCGTCCTGAGGCGCCCACGACATGCCCGACTGTCCCCCGTAGTGGGGGATGAAGGGTCTTCCGTGCCCAGGCCCTTCGGCCCTGTTTCGCGACTCTCGACGCGGCGAGAGTGGCCCAGGCCAAAGCCGGCCAGGTCCCCCGCGCTGTGATGCCCCCGAATTCGTCGTGCATTGAAGTGGAGCAGGTTGTGATATCGCTCGTGCCGCAGGTGAAGCTGAGAATGCCGGTGCTGCCTGCCGACTTCGTCGAGCGAAGCGAACTGCGCGCCGAACTGGATGCTGCGGCCGGTACCACCACCCTCGTCTGTGCCCCGCCCGGCTACGGCAAGACCCTGGTGCTGACGGACTGGGCGACCCGCCGGCACCGGTCGAGACCGCATGGGTCACGATCGATGGCGGCGACAACGATCCGCGACGACTGTGGGCGTCGGTCCTCGCGGCCCTCGCAGGCCACACCTCGTTGCAGGCGTCGACCGCAATCCCGTCGTCGTTGGCGTGGTCCGCCGCCGTGCACACCGAGTTCGTGGCCGAGCTCGTCGACGAGCTGCACTCCCTGCCGAACCCGATCAGGCTGATCCTCGACGACGTCGACCAGTTGACCGATCCCGAGGCATTGCGGGGACTGCAGATCCTCGCGGGCAACGTTCCAAGCCCGATCCATCTCGTGCTGTCCAGCAGGTTCGATCCGCCGCTCGGGCTGAACCGGCTGCGGCGGTCTGGCAGGCTCCGCGAGATCCGGGCCGACCGCCTGCGCTTCACGTCGGCCGAATCGACGACCCTGTTGGCGAGGGCCGGTCTGCGCTTGACGGCGCCCCAGGTGGAGCGGCTCCACCAACGCACCAACGGCTGGGCGGCCGGGCTGCGGCTGGCCGCACTCGCCATCTCCGACGTGCCCGACCCGGACAGATTCGTCGCCGAATTCTCCAACGACGGGCGTTGCGTCGCCGACTACCTCACCGGAGAGATCCTGGACCGTCTGCGTCCCGACACGCTGGCGTTCCTGCGGGCCATCAGCATGACGGATCCCCTCTCGCCGGAGCTGGCGGTGGCACTGTCGGGCCGCGCCGACGCGGGCGCCCTGCTCGACTCGCTCGAGCACGACACGTCCTTGCTGTCGGCCGTCGACAGGCAGCGCGACGCCTTCCGTCTGCAGCCGCAGCTGCGCACCTATCTCCTTGCCGATAGTGCGACGCGACGAGCGACATCGTGCTCCGGCCGGCTCGAACACCCGTCTCAACCGTCGCGCCGTCATCCAACCGCTTCGGATGAGGCCGCCCACCTTCCAGCGCACGATCATCTGTGACGCGCACGGTCCGATCGCCGCGGATGCGGTGAACCGGAGCAAGTTTGACCCTGCAGAGGAGAAGAAAAATGACCGAGACCCCCCGCACGAGGAGCAACAGCACGTCGGCCGACTACGCCTCCGGCACCGGTGAGGTGACCGGATGGGCAGGCTGGGTGGGCTTCGCAGGCATCATGCTGATCATGCTTGGCATCTTCCAGGCGATCGAAGGCTTCGTGGCCATCTTCGACAACGGCTACTACCTGGTGCGCCCTAACGGTCTGGTCGTGAACGTGGACTACACCGCGTGGGGCTGGCTACACCTCATCATCGGCCTCATCGCGGTCGCCGTCGGCCTCGGGCTCATGGCCGGAAACATGGTCGCCCGCATCGTCGGCGTCATCGTCGCCGTCATCAGCGCCACCCTGAACCTGCTGTTCATCGGGGCCTACCCGGTCTGGTCGACGATCATCATCGCCGTCGACGTCATCGTGATCTACGCGATCGTGGTGCACGGCCGGGAGCTCAAGGCCTGACACCGCGGGATCCCGGACGGAGTGCCCGTCGAGCAGCCCCGGCGCCCCGGAGGGCACGTTGCCAAGGCGGCAGGTCGACCAGCCACTGAGCAGGGCTCGGGGTCTGTGTGGTGTTACACGTGGTGGCCTCACGATGCTGGATCGGGCATGTCGGCCTCCCCCCGCCGTCGCAAGGCGCCCCAGCAAGGCCGGCGAGGCTCACCGTCACGGGCGGCCGCTTGCGGTCGTCGGCGCAGCCGATCGCGCTCAGGACGACCAGCAGGATGACCGGCTCCGATTCCCGCGCTTGCGCCGATGAAGCATCAGGGCCGCGCTGGATGTCCGGACGCCACCGAGTCAGGTCCCGAGGAAGGTGGGAGCGGGCACTGGCTCCTGTCCAGTGCCTCGCGCTCACCGCGCGTTTACCACCGCCCACGCAGCCGGTACCGCCACGGGCGCCCGTCCGGGTCGTAGACGAGGCGGTAGGCGGGCACTGCCCAGGCCTGGGTGAGGAGCCCCATCCGTTCCGGGCGGTGGGCGCGCAGCCGTCCAGGCGGCCGGGGCCCGCGGCGCCCGCCTGCGTGCCACGCGTCCAGGTTCGCGGCAGCCTCCTCGGCCGCCCGCACGAACCGTCCGGGGTCGAGAAGGTCCTCGTCCTCGCCGGGCACGCGGTCGAGGTGCTCGCGCACCAGCGCCAGGCGCAGGTCGCGGGCGAAGCGGCGGGCCCCGTCGCCATGGCCGCCAGGGTCGGCAGGCTCGCGGCCGTCGCGCTCGGCGTCGAGCACGGCGGCCGACAGTTCGCTGTCGTGGCTCCAGGACCGCCGGTTGAGGTTGGCGCTGCCGACGCACGCCCACGTGTCGTCCATGACCGCAACCTTCGCGTGCACATAGACGGGCTTTCCCGCGTGGTTCTCCAGGTCGAACACGTGCACCCGGTCCGGTGCCGCCTTGCGGCACACCCGGATCGCCTGGAGCCTGCCCACCTGGTTGGGCGGGAGCGTCCAGCGGCCGTCCACATCGGAGTGGCGCGGCACCACGACGACGAGGTGCAGCTGTGGGCTGCGGCGCAGCGCGGCCGCCAGCACCCGGGCGATGTGGGGGGACCACATGTACTGGTCCTCGAGGTAGACGAGGCGCTGCGCGCGTCCCAGGGCCTTGGTGAACCCGCGCGCCACCGACCGCTCGCCGTGCGGCGCGAAGGGGTAGCCCGGCCATATCGCCGGGTAGGTTCGCAGGACCTGGACCAGGGCGTCCCCGGCCGCAGGCGGCCCGGCGGGCTGCTGGGGGAGCGGGTCGGCGACGAGGTCGGCGCCGCTGAGCATGTCGCGTATCCGGGCGATCGGGTGGCGGAGGTCGAGGGAGTGCGGGTCCTCCCAGCGCTCCCGGAACACGGCGTCGAGCACAGCGACGGCGGGTCCGCGCACCTCCAGCTGGACGTCGTGCCAGGGCGGGTGCTCGCCGTAGGCCGCCGCCATCGGCAACGGCTGCGGGTCACCCCGGTGGTCCGCGTCGTCGCGGCGGGAGCGGCACAGGTCGATACCGCCGACGAAGGCCACGTCCCGGCCGGGGTCGCGGGGGTGCCGGGCGACCACGAGCTTCTGGTGATGCGACCCGGCATACCGGATCCTCTGGTCGAGCAGCACCTCCCCGCCCGCGTCGGCCACCGCGTCGCCCAGCGCGCGGTTCTCCTCCTCGCTATAGGACAGCTGGTGCGTATGCGAGCGCCACATCAACCCCTTGACGATCACCCCACGACGCGCCGCGTCGCCGAACAGGTCGCCGACCGTCGGGCCGTCGGGACACAGGCGCTCGTGAGCGTCGCCGCGCCAGTCCGTGAAGAACAGGTGGTCGCCCGGACGCAGTGCCCGGACCTCCTCGACGAGCCGTCCGAAGTAGGCGGAGCCGTGGACATGGGCCACCACCCGGTTCCCCGCGGACCACGGCGGCAGGCGGAAGGCGGGGTTGCCCCATTCCGCCGCCGTGAGGAACCAGTTGTCGATGCCCATCGCCTCTCCCACACGCGAGCCGACCACAGGCCTTCCCGCGGCCTGGGTCGCCCGTCCCGCGGATCGGGCCGGGACCTGGTGGGCGGGCGCGACAAGGCTCCGGCGACATCCCCGTCTAGTATGGACTACGACCTTGGCACCCCCGGCCGGCACAGAGGCCCCTGAGGTCACCCTGAAGGACCAGGATCCCGTGATCGGCGATTTGCGGCCGCGGTCTTGGCTACCTCGGCTGGAGATCCACCGTCGCCGCCGCCCGGTACCTGCCTTACCTCGTCGTGCCAGCCGGGACCAGCGACCACTTCGATTCGGCTCGCACGACACTAGATCATGGTCAGATGTCGGTCGTGGCTTCGGCCCTACCTTCTTTCACGGCGGTCTGGAGCGCGGCGTAGTCGCGTTCGTTCTGGTCGGCGTAGGTTTCGGCGAAGTCAGCGATGGCCTCGTCGAACTTGGTGGAGCGGCCCAGGTAGGCGCCCAGGGCGATGCGGTCACCGGAGCAGGCGTGCGCCCGCGCGAGGGTCCACCCGCACAGCCGGGCGTAGATCGTCATACCCGCCGGGACCATCTGCTCGATCGGCACCGAGAACTTCCAGTCCCGCAGCTGGCGCACGTAGAAGTCCCGCTCGACCCCGTCGGGGCCCGAGGACGCGGGTCCAGCCGAGGAAGATGTCGCTCTGGGCCTGCATCAGGTGCTGCCCGGCGACCACGCGCTCACCCTGATTGGCGTACTCACTGCGCCCACAGTAGTCCGCCAGGACAGAGGTCTGAGCCTCCTTGGCCTGCAGGAACAACGGTTGGACCCCGTCCCCGGCCTCCATCAGCAGGATCCACGCGCGGGTGCCGACGCTGCCCACCCCGACCACCTTGCGGGCCAGGTGGTTCATCGTGAACTGTTCGAGCAGGTACCGGCGGTCGGACTGCAGGGTGCGCCGGTACTTGTTCAGTACGCCGCGCAGCTGCTCGTTCACCGCGGCGGCCTCCATGTCGGGGTAGAGCTGTTCGACCGGCACGATCAGCGGGGGGTCGCTGACGATGCGGCGATGCCCGTCGACCACGGTGGTGAGCTTGCTCAACGCCTGCATGCTGTCGCGGGTATGGGCCTTGGCCAGCAATTTCTCGGCGGTCTTGTACCTCTTGGCCTTGAGCTTCGACCGGAACTCGCCGATGGCCTGCTCGATGTCCAGGTGCGCGTACCACACCTCCAGCAACGGCTGATCCGCGAACCCGCGCATCGCCGACCGGTAGCCCTCAACGGCGGCGAGGGCGATCTTGCGGCGGGTCTTGGTGGGGAAACCGTTGTCCCGCCCGGCCACCGCGAAGCTCGCGGCCATCCGCTTGACGTCCCACTCGAACGGGCCGGGCAGCGTCTCGTCGAAGTCGTTGACATCGAAGACCAGTTGCCGCGCCGGAGAGGCGAACGCGCCGAAGTTGGACAGGTGCGCGTCCCCGCACAGCTGCACCCACAGCCCCGACGCCGGCGTGCCGGCCAGGTCCGCGGCCATCGGCAACGCAGCACCCCGATAGAAGGTGAACGCCGACACCAGCATCCGCCCATGCCGGACCGGCACCAGCTCCTGAACCCGTGACTGCGCCTGACCCAACAGCAGGCCCACCGGATCCCGCGCCGTACCCGGCTCGAACTGCGCATGCGACTCCAGCGGCGCGACCGCACGGGCATCCTTGCCCCGGGCCACCCGGTCCGCACGACTCAGATGCTCCTCCGTCTCGAGCCGCGCTGTAGCTCGCCCGGACGCGCGCGCACCAGACCTCTTCGCAACGACACCATCAGCATGCGCAGTCATTGCCTCTCCCTCCAAGCCCCAACGGGGCGATGCCACTCGTCGATACGGCACACGGCTCCGCTGGTGGTGGTGCCAGACAAGACCGCACAACTGGCGCTGGCATCCCCCCCGAGGGGTGAGTGAGCACAGCATTTCCGGGCTCACAATCCACCTGCTCGGTCACGTCCCGCCGGACGGTGCAACTCGGCCGCGGGAGATTCTGCACCGCTGCCAGGGAGCGCGCCGGGTGCAAGTCGAGGTCGCCAGCTCCCCGGCAGGCCGGCCGCACGCCGACCAGCATTCGACGTCCCTGCTCGTAGGGCTCGTCCAACCCACGCCCCTGACATCGGTTATGTCGCCCGCCATCGCCGGGGTTCTGCTCGCCGAACGTCTTGCCCCGACGATCGCGGGTGCCACTTCAGAGCGGGCCAGTTGGCATCTCCGGGCTGGCCGAACGGCCCTGGTACGTCCGACGCCACCGCCGCCATCCTCCCAAGGTTTCCCGAAGGCACGACAGATGTCCTCGCGGGTCGGCCATTCCCGGCTGCCTCGCCAGGATCCGAAGCCTGGACCTTCGTGGCCAGGGCGTCGATGTGCCCGACGCCGACGTGGCCGAGGAGCGGGCCCACGCGCTTCGGATGTAGCTCCGGTACAGGTCGAGGGTGTTCGGCGCGCCGTCGAACTGGTCCAGGGACCGGGTGAGGAGTTGATGGACCGTGGCGGACGTGCGCGGATTCCGCTGCGAGGCGTCTCGACGTTGCCTCGCGCGCGGACGCTGCCCGTCCCGGGGCGTCCCGACACAGCCGGAACGACCGCCCTCGTGCCACATGCGCTCATCCGGCGCTGGCAGTCGAGCTGTTTGCGCTGGTGGGCGCGGCAGGGATCGAACCTGCGACCGCTCGGGTGTAAGCCGAGTGCTCTCCCGCTGAGCTACGCGCCCGGTACGCCGGGGCCCTACCCCGGCGCGCCGTCTCAGACCGCCGCCAGGGCGTTCTTCCACGCTTCCTGGTCTCTGGCCTCACCTGGCCCGTTGACCTCGGCGAACTGCACCGTACCGGTCTTGTCCACGAGGAACGTGCCGCGGAGGGCGAAGCCCGCCTTCTCGTTGAACACGCCGTAGTCCTGCGCGACCTTGCCGTGCGGCCAGAAGTCGGCGAGCAGCGGGAACTCGTAACCCTGCGCGTCCGACCACGCCTTGAACGTGAACGGATGGTCCACCGAGACGGCGAGGATCTGCACGTCGTCGTTCTGGAACGACGACAGGTCGTCGCGCACCTGCGCACAGCTCGCCGGTGCAGATCCCGGAGAACGCGAACGGGTAGAAGACGACCAGGACGCTGCGGTCACCACGGAACGACGACAGCGTGACCTCCTCGTTGTTCTGGTCCTTCAGCGTGAAGTCGGGGGCCTCGGTGCCCACCTCGGGTGCCATGCAGGACTCTCCTCGGATCGTCGTCGGTTGAGCTGCCACCGACGAGCCTAGGCCTGAGGCGAGGCCGCGTCGCCTCAGCGCCGGGACTTGCCGCCTTCGGGGCGACCAGGCGGGCAGCCGACCCAGCCGTCGCTGACGGTCACGTTGGAGGTCTGCGACAGCCCGGCCGTCGGTGCGGCCTCGGCGATCTCGCTCGGCTCGACATGGCCGGGACGGCCGGTCTTGGGCGTGAGCACCCAGATCACCCCGTTGTCGGCCAGCGGACCGACGGCGTCCACCAGGCGTCGACGAGATCACCATCGCCTTCCCGCCACCAGAGCAGGACCAGGTCGACGACCTCGTCCGCGTCCTCGTCCACCAGCTCGTCGCCGCACCGCTCCTCGACGGCGTCGCGAACCGTTTCGTCGACGTCGCTGGCCCAGCCGAGCTCCTGCACCAGTCTCCCCGGCTCGATGCCGAGCTTCCCGCGATGTCGGGCGTACGCCCGCCATCTCCCGCGGCGACCACGCTGCTCCTACCCCACTTCCTGTTGACCGTATGCGATGCGGAATCCGAACACGGGACTCGTCCGGACGCAACCACTCGTTACGAGATGGCGCCCAGAGGGGCACGATAGGGGACGCCCCAACCTCCGACACGAGCACGAGCCACGCAGGGAGAACTCTTGACTGGCCAGTCAGCGCCGACACGCCCCCTCGGCGAGTCCACGTCATCCGCGACGGGCTCGCCGCCCACCTGCCCGACATCGACCCGGAGGAGACCGAGCGAGTGGCTGGACTCCCTCGACGGCGTGCTCGACGCCGCCGGGCAGCAGCGCGCCCGCTACCTGATGCTGCGCTGCTCCAGCGGGCCCGCGAGCGGCACGTCGGCGTGCCGTCGCTGACCAGCACCGACTACGTCAACACCATCCCCACCGAGCGCGAGCCGTGGTTCCCGGGCGACGAGGAGACCGAGCGCGCCTACCGCCGCTGGATCCGCTGGAACGCCGCGATCATGGTGCACCGCGCGCAGCGGCCCGGCGTCGGCGTCGGCGGGCACATCTCGACCTACGCGTCGTCCGCGACGCTCTACGAGGTCGGCTTCAACCACTTCTTCCGCGGCAAGGACCACCCCGGCGGCGGCGACCAGGTCTACTTCCAGGGCCACGCCTCCCCCGGCATCTACGCCCGCGCGCTACCTCGAGGGCCGCCTGACCGAGCCGACCAGCTCGACGGATTCCGCCAGGAGCTCTCGCACGGCGGCCCGGGGCCGGGCCTGCCGTCCTACCCGCACCCGCGCCTCATGCCGGACTTCTGGGAGTTCCCGACCGTCTCGATGGGCCTCGGCCCGATCAACGCGATCATCCAGGCGCGGTTCAACCGCTACCTGCACGACCGCGGCATCAAGGACACCACCGACCAGCACGTCTGGGCGTTCCTCGGCGACGGCGAGATGGACGAGCCGGAGTCCCGCGGGCTGATCCACCTCGCGGCCACCGAGGGCCTCGACAACCTCACCTTCGTCATCAACTGCAACCTGCAGCGGCTCGACGGCCCGGTCCGCGGCAACGGCAAGATCATCCAGGAGCTCGAGGCGTTCTTCCGCGGCGCCGGCTGGAACGTCATCAAGGTGATCTGGGGCCGCGAGTGGGACGCGCTGCTCGCCGCCGACCGGGACGGCGCGCTCATCAACCTGATGAACACCACCCCGGACGGTGACTACCAGACGTACAAGGCCAACGACGGCGGCTACGTCCGCGAGCACTTCTTCGGTCGCGACCCGCGCACCAAGGCGCTGGTCGAGGACGATGACCGACGACGAGATCTGGGACCTCAAGCGCGGCGGCCACGACTACCGCAAGGTCTACGCCGCCTACGCGGCCGCGATGGAGCACCACGGCCAGCCGACGGTCATCCTGGCCAAGACGATCAAGGGCTACGGCCTGGGCGCGCACTTCGAGGGCCGCAACGCGACCCACCAGATGAAGAAGCTCACGCTCGACGACCTCAAGCCGTTCCGCGACGCGCTGCGCATCCCGATCACGCGACGCCAGCTCGAGCGCGACCCCTACCTGCCGCCGTACTACCACCCGGCGCCGGACGCGCCGGAGATCCAGTACCTGCACGAGCGTCGCGCCCGCTCGGCGGCGCGATCCCGACGCGGCGGGTCGTGGCCAAGCCCCTGGTGCTGCCCGGCGACAAGGTCTACGAGGTGGTGCGCCGCGGGCTCCGGCAAGCAGGAGGTCGCCACGACGATGGCGTTCGTCCGGCTGCTCCGCGACCTGATCAAGGACGAGGAGATCGGCGGCCGGTTCGTGCCCGATCATCCCGGACGAGGCGCGCACGTTCGGCATGGACTCGATGTTCCCGACCCAGAAGATCTACAACCCGCACGGCCAGCACTACACGTCCGTCGACGCCGACGCTGATGCTGGCCTACCGGGAGTCCGAGCAGGGCCAGCTGCTGCACGAGGGCATCAACGAGGCGGGCTCGGTCGGCTCGTTCACCGCCGCGGGCACGTCCTACGCCACGCACGGCGAGCCGATGATCCCGGTGTACATCTTCTACTCGATGTTCGGCTTCCAGCGCACCGGCGACGCGATCTGGGCGGCGGCCGACCAGATGGCGCGCGGCTTCCTGGTCGGCGCCACCGCGGGCCGCACCACGCTCACCGGTGAGGGCCTCCAGCACAACGACGGACACTCGCTGCTGCTGGCCGCGACCAACCCGGCCGTCGTCTGCTACGACCCGGCGTTCTCCTTCGAGATCGCGCACATCGTCCGCGACGGGCTGCGGCGCATGTACGGGGGCGGCAACGACAACGGATCGGAGCTGTCGGGCGAGAACGTCATGTACTACCTGACGGTCTACAACGAGCCCTACGTCCAGCCCGCCGAGCCGGAGGACCTCGACGTCGACGGCCTCCTGCGCGGCATCTACCGCTACGCGGCGTCGCCGCGCGCCGAAGGACCGCAGGTCCAGCTGCTCGCCTCCGGCGTCGCCCTGCCGTGGGCGATGACAGCGCGCGACATGCTCGCCGAGCACTGGGGTGTGGGGGCCGACGTGTGGTCGGTGACGAGTTGGGGCGAGCTGCGCCGCGACGGCGTCGAGGCCGAGCAGCACAACCTCGTGCACCCCGACGCGGAGCCCCGCGTGCCGTACGTGACGCGGGCGCTCGGCTCGCCCGAGAACCCCGGCGCGCCCGTCGTCGCGGTCTCGGACTGGATGCGCGCGGTGCCGGACCTGATCCGGCAGTGGGTGCCCGCGCCCTTCGTCTCGCTCGGCACCGACGGGTTCGGGCTCTCCGACACCCGCCCTGCCGTCCGGCGTCACTTCAACGTCGACGCCGAGTCGATCACGGTCGCGGCGTTGGGCGCACTGGCCGCGCGCGGCGAGATCGACCGGTCCGCGGTCACCGATGCGGCGTCGAAGTACCGGATCGACGACCCCCGGGCGGCCGGGCCCCAGACGAGCGACAGCGGCGTGGCATAACCCGCGGCGCGCCGAGTCCCAATTTCGGGCAAATCCACAGGTCATTGGGACTCGGCAAGGCCGCGATTAGGCGATACGCTCCGGCGCGACGCCGACCACACCTGATCGTGGGCGGTGTCAGACCGGGCTGCGAGGCACTGTGACCCGGCCGGATGGCGGGGATCAGAGCCCCGGCGCAGAAGTACGAGGAGAGCAAGAATGGCAGAAGGCACCGTCAAGTGGTTCAACAGCGAGAAGGGGTATGGCTTCCTCGCACCCGACGGTGGCGGCGCGGATGTGTTCGTGCACTACTCCGCGATCCAGAAGAACGGGTACAAGAGCCTCGATGAGGGCGAGCGCGTCTCGTTCGACATCGAGCAGGGACAGAAGGGGCCGCAGGCCAGCAAAGTCACTCCGCTCGGCTGATCGGGTCGATTCCGGCTGGGCTGGCCGTCGCAGGCGCTCAGCCCAGTGTCGCGTGCATCTCCCAGATCAGCACCTCGGCCCCGTCCGGGCCCGCCGTCACGCGTTGTCCGTCCGCACCGGTGATCCGCACCGTGTCGCCGGTGCCGAGGACGCCTGCGCCCTCCAGCTCCACCGAGCCACGGGCGACGAACAGATGCGCGAGCGGCGCCACCGGCGAGGTCGTCGACGCGCCCGGCGCGAGCCGCGCGGCGTAGAGCGCCGCGTGCTCCTGGCGGATCGAGATCGCCTTCTCGTCGGCGTGCTTGGGCATCCCCGACGCCACGACGACGAGCTCACCGGTGTCCAACGTCGAGCTGATGTCGAGCTGCTCATAGCCGGGCGTGATCTTCTCCGTGTCGGGCACGACCCACATCTGGACGAAGTGGACGTCCTCGTCGGGCCGCGAGCGCGACGCATCGAGGCGCCACGCGTCGTTCTTCTCCGAGTGCAGGATCCCGGTACCCGCGCTCATGCGCTGTGCAAGGCCCGGGTGGATCACGCCCGAGTGGCCGGTGGAGTCCTGATGGACCAGCGAGCCCTCGAGCACCCACGTGACGATCTCCATGTCGCGGTGCGGGTGCGTCTCGAACCCGGTGCCCGCCTTGACGACGTCGTCGTTGCTCACCAGGAGTACGCCGAAATGCGTGTTGGCGGGGTCGTAGTACGGGCCGAAGGAGAAGCTGTGGCGCGAGTCGAGCCAGTCGATGCTCGTGTGGAAGCGCTGGTCTGCGCGCCGGATGTCAACCGTCATCGTGCATCCTCCCGGAGTGGTGAAGTTGTTGCTTGCGCAACAATCAGCGCGCGTCCTCTGTTCCCATGCTGCCCCAGGTGACGACGGCGCTCTCGCAGGCCACCCTGCGGCGCATCGAGCTGGCCTCAGGCGACCTCGCAGGCACCTGCCTGGCCGAGATGGAGCACCGCCAGCCGTGGTTCGCCGAGCTGCCCGCCGACCAACGCGCGGGCGTGCTGCTCGTCACCCAGACCGGCGTCGCGAACTTCGTGGCCTGGCTGGGCGAGCGCGGCGAGTCGATCCGGCTCACCGCCGAGGCGTTCCGGATCGCCCCGCACGACCTGGCGCAGCGGCTGTCGCTGCGCCAGACCGTCGACCTCGTGCGCATCGCCACCGATGTCTTCGAGCGGCAGCTGCCGTCGCTGGCCGCCGACGAGGCCGAGCGCCACACGCTCGTCGAGGGCATCCTGCGGTTCGGTCGCGAGATCGCGTTCGCGGCGGCCACGGTCTACGCGGGCGCCGCGGAGACCCGTGGCGCATGGGACGCCCGGCAGGAGGCGCTCGTCGTCGACGCGGTCGTGCGCGGCGAGACCGACCACGCGCTGGTCTCCCGCGCCTCGGCGCTGGGCTGGGACGCCGCCGCCGCGGTGCGGGTGGTCGTCGGCAGCCCGGCCAGCGGTCCCGCTGAAGGCCCCGGGACCCTCCGGCGGGAGGCCGGGCGCGCGGGTCGCTCGGTGCTGGTCGGGGTGCAGGGCAGCAGGCAGGTTGTGCTCGTCTCCGAGCCGCCGGAGCCGTCCGGGAGCGGCCCTTCCGACCTCACGGCCCGGCTGGCCGTCGGCTTCGGGCCGGGCCCTGTCGTCGTCGGTCCGGTCGCACCCGACCTCGCGGGCGCACACGCCAGCGCCCGCGACGCGCTCGCCGGGCTGCGCGCGGCATCCGGTTGGCCCGGCGCCCCCCGTCCCGTCGCGGCCGACGACCTCCTGCCCGAGCGCGCATTGTCCGGTGACGCGGTGGCCCGCGCCCGGCTCGTCGAGTCCGTCGGTGCGCCGATCACGGCCGCGGGTGGGGAGCTCGGGCACACGCTGGAGGTCTACCTGGAGGGCGGAGGCGCGCTGGAGTCGTGCGCGCGCGCCCTCTTCGTCCATCCCAACACCGTGCGGTACCGCCTGCGGCGCGTGAGTGAGGTCACGGGGCTCGACCCCACCGACCCGCGCGACGCCCTCGTGCTGCGCACCGCGGTGATCGTCTGCCGACTGGAGAACGACTGAGCTGCGGAGTTCCTACAATCGGGAGCGCGGCCACCCGGGATGAACGACCGGCGCATTGGAGGAAACCTCCAATCGTCAGGCGCGGAGTTGGTGCATGGCGCTATGCCGCCGGACCCGCGACACGGTGTTCGCTGATCGCCGTGATCGCCCTCCTCGCGCCCGGCCAGGGATCCCAGACCCCTGGCATGCTCGCCCCGTGGCTCGACGACCCCGACGCCGAGGCCACGCTCGCCCGCTGGTCGGACCTGAGCGGGCTGGACCTGCAGCGGCTCGGGACGACGGCGGGCGCCGAGGAGATCAAGGACACCGCGGTCACCCAGCCGCTCGTCGTGGCCGCCGCGCTCCTGGCCGCCCGGCGGATCGACCTGCCCGCCGGGGCCCCCGTCGCCGGGCACTCCGTCGGCGAGCTGGCCGCCGCGGCGATCGCGGGCGTGCTCGACGCGGATGCCGCGGTGTCGCTGGCCGCGGTCCGTGGTCGGGAGATGGCGGCGGCGTGCGCCCTCGAGCCGACGGGCATGAGCGCGGTGCTCGGCGGGAATCCCGACGACGTGCTCGCCACGATCGAGCGGCTCGGGCTCGACGCCGCGAACCGCAACGGCGCAGGCCAGACGGTCGCCGCGGGGCGCCTGCCCGCGCTGGCCCAGCTCGCCGACCAGAAGCCGGAGAAGGCGCGGGTGATGCCGCTGGCCGTCGCCGGGGCGTTCCACACGCGCTTCATGGCCCCCGCTGAGGAGGCGCTGCGCGCCCACGCCGTGCAGGTCACGCCGTCCGACCCGGTGCGGCCGCTGCTGTCCAACGCCGACGGTAGTGTCGTCGACAACGGGCAGGAGGCGCTGCGCAGGCTCGTCGCGCAGGTCACCCGGCCCGTGCGCTGGGACACCTGCATGGCGATGCTGCACGACCTTGGCGTTACCGCGGTGATCGAGCTGCCGCCTGCGGGTGCGCTGGTCGGGCTCGTGAAGCGGGAGCTCAAGGGCACCGCCACGCTGGCGTTGAAGACCCCCGATGATCTGGAGAAGGCGGCCGTCCTGATGAAGGAGCACTCATGAGTCCCCGGCTGCGCCTCGCGCCCGCCGTCCCGGGCGCCCGGATTCTCGGCCTCGGCAGCGTCCAGCCCGACAACGTCGTCACCAACGACGACCTCGCCCAGCGCATCGACACCAACGACCAGTGGATCCGCGACCGGGTCGGCATCCAGAGCCGCCGCATCGCCACGGAGGACACGCTGCTGGTCGACCTCGCGGCGGGCGCGGGCGAGCTGGCCGTCAAGGACGCGGGGCTGACCCCGGCGGACGTCGACACGGTGATCGTGGCCAGCTGCACGATGCCCAACCCGATCCCGAACGCCGCGGCACAGACCGCCCACAAGATCGGCATGACCGCACCCGCCGCGTTCGACCTCAACGCCGCCTGCGCGGGCTTCTGCTACGCGATGGGCACCGCGGCCGACCTGGTGCGCGCGGGCTCGGCGCGGCACGTGCTGGTGATCGGCGCGGAGAAGCTCTCGGACTGGCTGGACTGGGACGACCGCTCCACCGCGATCATCTTCGCGGACGCGGCGGGCGCCGCGGTGGTCGGTCCCGCGGCCGACGAGGACGCCGTCGGGATCGGCCCCGTGGCGTGGGGCAGCGCGGGCGACATGGCCGAGGTCATCCTCATCCGCGACGACATGAAGTCCCACGCGGGCGGCGGGCTGCACCAGGAGGGCCAGGCGGTCTTCCGCTGGGCCACCACGCAGATCGCCCCGGTGGCGCTGCGCGCGATCGAGCTGGCAGGCCTCGCACCCGCCGACATCGACGTGTTCGTGCCGCACCAGGCGAACCTGCGCATCGTCGATGCCGTCGCCAAGCGCCTGCGGGCCAAGGGCGCGCGGACGGACATGGTCGTCGCCGACGACATCGTGCATTCGGGCAACACCTCGTCGGCGTCGATCCCGCTGGCGCTGGACCACATGCGCGCGGCGGGCCGGGTGCATTCCGGCGACGTCGTGCTGCTCGTCGGGTTCGGGGCGGGCCTGTCCTACGCGGGTCAGGTCGTCGTCCTTCCCTAAGATCCTCCGAGAGACTCACCGAGAAGGAGAAAACCACCATGGCTGACAACGCAGAGATCCTCACAGGCCTCGCCGAGATCGTCGAGGAGGTGGCGGGCATCGACACCGCCGAGGTGACCGCCGACAAGACCTTCGTCGACGACCTCGACATCGACTCGCTGTCCATGGTCGAGATCGCCGTCCAGGCCGAGGACAAGTTCGGCGTCAAGATCCCCGACGACCAGCTCGCCGAGCTGAAGACGGTCGGTGACGCCGTGGACTACATCGCGAAGCACCAGTGAGCCGGACCAGCGACGTCGTCGTCACCGGTCTCGGCGCCACCACCCCGCTCGGCGGGGACGTCACGTCCACGTGGGAGGCGATGCTCGCCGGGCGCTCCGGGGTCAAGAGCATCGACGACGACGAGCACGAGTGGGTGCGCCGCTTCGACCTGCCGGTACGCATCGCGGCGCCGCTGGCGGTCTCCCCTCTGGATGTCATCCCCCGGGTCGCAGGCGCGGCGCCTGGACCGGTGCGAGCAGGTCGCGCTGGTGGCCGCGAAGGAGGCCTGGGAGCACGCTGGGCTGGGCGAACCGGGATCGGTGGTCGAGCCGGAGCGGCTCGCCGTCGTGATCGGCACCGGGATCGGCGGGGCGGTCACGCTGCTCGTCCAGGACGACCTCCTGGAGGGGCCCGGCCTGCGCAAGGTCTCCCCGCTGACCGTCCCGATGCTCATGCCCAACGGGCCCGCCGCCTGGGTGGGCCTGGAGTACAAGGCCCGCGCGAGCGTGCACGCGCCGGTGTCGGCGTGCGCGTCCGGGGCGGAGGCGCTGGCCTGGGCCGTGCGGCTGCTCCGCGCGGGCGAGGCGGACGTCGTCATCGCGGGCGGGGCCGAGTCGTGCATCACCGGCATCACCGTGGCCGGGTTCGTGCAGGCCAGAACGCTCTCGCAGCGCAACGACGAGCCTGAGCGCGCCTCGCGCCCCTTCGACGCCCAGCGCGACGGCTTCGTGCTCGGCGAGGGCGCGGGCATCATGATCCTGGAACGGGCCGAGCACGCCGCCGCCCGCGGCGCGACCGTGCACGGGCGGATCGCAGGCTACGGCATCACCGCCGACGCCTACCACATCACCGGGCCCGACCCCGAGGGACACGGGCAGATCCGGGCGATGGCGAAGGCCGTGGCGGACGCGGGGCTCTCACCCACCGACATCGACCACGTCAACTGCCATGCGACGTCCACGGTCGCGGGCGACGTCGGCGAGGCGAAGGCGGTGCAGAAGGCCCTCGGCGACCACCCGGTCCTCACCGCGCCGAAGTCGGCGCTGGGACACATGGTGGGCGCGGCAGGCGCGGTGGAGAGCATCGTCGACGCTGCTGTCGATCCGCGACGGGCTCATCCCCGCAACGCTCAACCTCGAGAACATCGACCCGGGCGTGGAGCTGGACGTCGTGGCCGGTGAGGCCCGCAAGATCGACCTCGAGCGCGGCGGTGTGCAACTCCTTCGGCTTCGGCGGCCACAACGTGGCGGTGGCGTTCACGAAGGTCTGATCGTGACGCATGCGGCTCCCCGCCTCCGGCGGGGAGCCCGCGCCTCGCCGTCAGCCGACCTGGTAGAGCCAGGTCACCGGGGCACCGTCCCCCGCGAGCCGGTAGGGCTCCAACGCCTCGTCCCACGCCGTGCCGAGCAGCTCGTGCATCCGCAGCGGCACCTGGGCGAGCGGCGTCTGCGCGATCAGGGTGCGCAGCTGGTCCTCCCCCACGACGATGTCCCCGTTGGCGCTCGTGCGCCCGCGCCACAGCCCCAGCGTGGGCACGTGGCAGAACCGTTCGCCGTCGACGCCCGGAGTGGGCTCCTCGGTGACCTCGAAGCGCAGCATGCTCCAGGCCCGCAGCGCACCGGCGATCGCGCCGCCGCTGCCGACCGGACCGCTCCAGGTGCATTCGGCCCGCATCTGGCCGGGCGCCCCGGGCTGCGCGGTCCACTGCAAGGAGACCTTGGTGCCGAGCACGCCGGAGATCGCCCACTCGACGTGCGGGCACACCGCAGTCGGCGACGAGTGGACGAAGACCACGCCGCGTGCTTCCACTACAGACCTCCATCAACAGACGAGGATCGTCTTCCCCTACGTCCTCGTGTCGTGGCGGCCCGCTCGGTTTGTGGGCGACAGTCTGCCGGGCGTCGCGCGCGACACCAAACCCGACACGCCCGAGATCAACCTCAGGGTGCGAAGTGCGCCACCCCGTCCTCCTCGGTCTTCGTGGCGAGACCGCGCTCGACCAGCACCTCCAGATGGGCCATCGTCTCCATCGTCGCCAGCATCTCGTTGAACGGGTCGAGCTCGGCCAGCGTGCGCTCGCGCCGGGTCCACGGCAGCACGCCCGCCACCGCGTAGGCGGTGCTGCGGCCCTCCTCGAGCGCGGCGAGCGTGGCATCCAGGCGCTTGGCGTGGTGGGCGAGCAGCTCGTCGACCCGCTCGTGCACCCGCATCCCGACCGGACCGTGCGCGGCGAGCATCGCCGCATCGGGACGGCGGCGGATCAGCTCCAACGAGGTGAGGAAGTCCGCGAGCGGGCTGACCGACGGGTCCGGCTCCAGGCCGATCGACGGGGTGATGCGGGGCAGCACGTGGTCGCCGCAGAACATGATGTCGGCCGCCTCCTCGGCGTAGACCACGTGGCCGCGCGTGTGGCCGGGGGTTTCGACGGCGACCAGCGTGCGGTCGCCGACGCCGAGACTCTGCCCGTCCTCGATCCACTCGTCGGGCGACTCCCACTCCGTCGTGTCGAGGTGCGGCGACTGGAGTCCCTGGAGCCGCACCAGCATCGCCTCCGCGCCCGCACGCCGGAGCCTGGCCATCTGCCGCGGGCCCTCGGGCCGGACCGGGTCGTTGATCGTGTCCAGGCCGCGCTGCTCCCCGCGGCCGAACGCCACCCGCATCCCGAACTCGCGACGCAGTGCGACAGCCTGCGTGTAGTGGTCGCGGTGGATGTGCGTGACGAGGAAACGCCGCACGTCCGGAAAGCCTGCGCCGAGTTCCGCGAGCCCTGCCGCGAGCAGCTTGCGCGCCTCCGGGATGGACCATCCCGCGTCGATCACCGTGATATCGGAGCCGTGCTGGACCGCGTAGACGTTGACCGCGCGCAGGCCGTCCTGCGGCAACGGCAGCGGGATCCGGTACACGTCGGGGGCGCAGCGGAACACGCCGGGGCGCGTCCAGTCGTCGGTGCCGGACAGGTCGTCGTCCTCGATCACCGGCCGACCATACGTCGCCTCCGCCGGTGGGGCCGACCGGATGTGTCGATCAGCGCACCCGTCCGCGCGGGACGAGCCGGGCGGGCGGCAGCTGCGGCGCGTCGAGGGCGCGGCCCGAATCGGGCACCGGGACGAACCCGCCGCTCTGCCAGCGCTCCCGGGCAGCGACGACCTCGTCGCCGCTGCGGGCGACGAAGTTCCACCACATCACGATCTCCTCCGCGAACGGCTCGCCGCCCAGCACGAGCAACCGCGCCGGGGCATCGGCGGAGAGGCGCAGCTCGGAGCGCCCTGAGCCGAGATAGCCCAGCGAACCGGGGGCCAGCGGGCCGCCGTCGACCTCGGGTGTGCCGGAGACGGTGAGCACCGCGTGCTCGAACGCGGGCGTCAGCGGGAGCCGCGCGGGGCCGCTCACCTCGACGTCGATGCCGACGATCGGGGTGAACGTGCGGCCGGGCGAGCGGGCGCCGTCGACGTCACCGAGCAGCACGGTGGCCCGCATCCCCGGCGCGGTGAGGACCGGGAGGTCCGCCTGGTGCTCGAACGTGGGGGCGACCGAACGGTCGGCGTCGGGCAGCGCCACCCACAGCTGCGCGCCGTGCAGCACCGGTCCGTGGCCGTGCGGGGAGACCTCGGAATGCGCGATCCCCTCCCCCGCCGTCATCAGGCCGAGGTGCCCGGGGCGGACCAGGAGATCGCTGCCCAGGCTGTCGCGGTGGTGCACCTCGCCCTCGAGGATCCAGCTCACCGTCTGGAGGCCGATGTGCGGGTGCGGGGGCACCTGCATGCCCGGCCGGGCGGCGATCTCGTCCGGGCCGTAGTGGTCGACGAAGCACCAGGCGCCGACCATCCGCCGTCCCAGCGTCGGCAGCAGCCTTCGCACCTCGGTGCCCGCACCCAGCGGCACGGCGCGGGCGGGCAGGATCTCGCGCACCGGGCCTGCCGTTGCGGCGGCGGCGCACACCTCGACCGGGGTGTCCACGGCGGTGTTGCTCACGACGTCCACCGTAGGCGCAACGCTTCGGTAATCGAAGCTGCCCAGGGTTGACGCTCGGCTACGCCGACGAGCTGCGTTCGGGTGACGAGCTCATCGCGGTCCACCCTGCAGAGCACCTGCTGCCCGGTCTCGGCATTGAGGGTCCCCGCGGGGGTCAGTTGCTGATGCTGTACCGACCGTGGGCGGGCACGCCACGGCGTGTGCGGAGCCACCGTGAGAGGACGCTCACCGCGAGGTGACGTCGACGACGACCGGGCCGCGCGCCTGCGCCGTGGCGTCCGCGATCTGCCCCAGTGCGATCACGACCGCGGCCGCGGCCAGCACGACCGCGAGGGCCGCCATGAACCGGCGCACCCGCTCACCACGCCGCGGCGCGGGCGGCGGGGGCCTGCGCACCAACAGCCGCGGCCCCACGGTGCCCGGGCGGAGCAGTACGGCCGCTGCGCCGTCGACGCCACGCCCCTCCGCGGGCGAGCGGCCCTCCGTGGCCCCGCCCGCGCCCGGCGCGGTCGACCCGGCCGACCTCGGGCCCGCCGCGCCTGCCCCGACGCGGCCCGGCCCGGCAAGTTCTGGCCCCGCAACGCCCGGCCCGAGAGGGCCCAACGCCGCGACGCCAGCCTCGGCAGATTCTGGACCGGCAGCGCCCAGCCCCGCAGCGCCCGGGCGCGCCGGTGCACATCCCGCCACGCCCGGCGACGGGGGGCCGCCGCGAGCCGGGGCAGGCCGAGGTGCCGCGTCCGGCCGCGCGTAGCTCTGCGCAGCGGGCGGACGCACCGGGCGCGGCCCGCAGCCGCCCCGCCGCGCCGGACGGACGACCCGGTCCGCCTCCTGCTCCCCCGACCCTGGGTGGTCGATACCCGCGTGGCCGTGCGTGCGCTCCCTCATCCCCGCCGCCTTCCGTCCCGACCCTCGTGCTCAAACACGCGTTCGAATCAACGCCTTGCCGTGTCTACCACCCCGCACCGACAAAACCGGAGAAAAGTGTGCGTGTCGTTCGAACATGTGTTTGGCGATCACCGCGTGGAGGGCTACCGTCTCGAACGAGGACGACGCAGGCAAGGAGTTCGCGACCAGCCAGGACACCGAGTCCGAAACGGTCAGGATCACCGGCGCCGCGCTACGCAGAGCAGCCCGAGGAGGAGCACACGACATGGCAGCCGACGAGCCCGGAACAGGCGAAGAAGCCGAGAGCGGGGCCGCGGAGGTCCGACCGTTCCCCGATCCCCGGCTGACGGCCCGTCAGCGGAAGGTGCTGCGCGTCATCAGGGAATGGGTCGAGGAGCACGGCTATCCGCCGAGCGTCCGCGAGATCGGCGATGCGGTCGGCCTGCAGTCCACGTCGTCGGTGCACCACCAGCTGCGCACCCTGGAGCGCAAGGGCTACCTGCGCCGGGATCCCAACCGCACCCGCGCCGTCGATGTGCGCCTCCCCGAGGAGCAGCCCCACCCCCACGGACGACGCCGAGGCGAACGGTGGCCTGGCCACGGGCGACCTGCACCCCGAGCCCGCGTTCGTGCCCTTGCTCGGCAACATCGCGGCCGGTGGCCCGATCCTCGCCGAGCAGGCCGTCGAGAGCGTGTTCCCGCTCCCCCGCGAGATCGTCGGCGAGGGCACGCTCTTCCTCCTGCACGTCCGTGGCGACTCGATGGTCGACGCCGCCATCACCGACGGCGACTGGGTGGTCGTGCGGCAACAGCCGGTAGCGGAGAACGGCGAGATCGTGGCGGCCATGATCGACGGCGAGGCCACGGTGAAGAGCTTCCGACGCCGGGACGGACACAACTGGCTGATGCCCGCCAACCCCGCCTACGACCCCATTCCCGGCGACGACGCCACGGTGTTGGGCCGGGTCGTGGCCGTGCTGCGGCGGCTCTGAGGCCTCACTCCGGTCCCGGCACGATCACCACGGGGTAGCGGGCGTGACCCGGTAGCCCCGAGCCGATCACCAACAGGTCGGGGCCGCTCGGGAAGGTCGGCAGGCACACGCGCGACCGGGCCGACCACGATGTCGGCCGGCGCGTCGAGCTCCAACGGGGCCGACGCCACGCCCTTGTGCGCCAACCCCCGGGCTACGGGCTCCTCCTCGGATCGGTAACCCGGCCGTCACGTCAGGGGCGGGTGGCCTCCGCCACGTAGGGCAGGACCGCGGAAGCCAGCTCAGGGCCGACGCGGGCGCGCAGCCGGGTGCCCTCCGGGATGTGGTCCTCCGCGAGCACCTCGCCCTCCGCGTGGACCCGCGCCACCAGCGAGCCCTGGGTGAAGGGCACCAGAAGATCCAGCTCGACCTCCGGCCGGGGCAGCAGCTCGGCGATCCGCTCCCGCAGCCTGCCGATGCCGTCACCGCGGCGGGCGGAGACGAACACGGCGTCGGGCAGCAGGTGGCGCAGCCGGGCGAGCTGTAGATCCCCCGCGGCGTCGATCTTGTTGACGACGAGCAGCTCGTGCGGCATCGGGCCGTGCTCCGCGCCGATCTCCACGAACACCTGGCGCACGGCCGCGATCTGCTCCTCCGGCAGGGCGTCGGAAGCGTCGACGACGTGCACGAGCAGGTTGGCGGCGGCCGTCTCCTCCAGCGTCGAGCGGAACGCCTCGACCAGCTGGTGAGGCAGGTGCCGGACGAACCCGACCGTGTCGGTGAGGGTGTAGGTGCGCCCGTCGGCGGTGGCGGCTCGGCGCGTGGTGGGGTCGAGGGTGGCGAACAGCGCGTCCTCGACCAGTACGCCCGCTCCGGTGAGCGCGTTGAGCAGGCTCGACTTGCCCGCGTTGGTGTACCCGACAATCGCCACCGACGGCACGCCGCCCTGGCGTCGGGAACCCCGCTGGGTGTCGCGCACCTGCTTCATGGCCCCGATCTCGCGGCGCAGCTTGGACATGCGGGTGCGGATGCGGCGGCGGTCCAGTTCGATCTTCGTCTCACCGGGCCCGCGGCCGCCGATGCCCACCCCGCCCGCCGCCCGTCCACCGACCTGGCGCGAGAGCGCCTCACCCCAACCGCGCAGCCGTGGGAGGAGGTAGGACAGCTGCGCGAGCTCCACCTGTGCCTTGCCGTCCCGGGAGCGGGCGTGCTGGGCGAAGATGTCGAGGATGAGGGCGGTGCGGTCGATCACCTTGACCTTGAGCTTGTCCTCCAGCTGCCGCAGCTGGCCGGGCGAGAGCTCGCCGTCGCAGATGACGGTGTCAGCCTCCGCGGCCCGCACGGCGTCACGCAGCTCCTCGACCTTGCCCGAGCCGATGTAGGTGGCCGGATCGGGCTGTGGGCGCCGCTGGACGATTCCGTCGAGCACCTGCGAGCCCGCGGTCTCGGCCAGCCGGGCCAATTCCAGGAGTGACGCGTTCGCCTGTTCGGACGTGCCCGACGTCCACACCCCGACGAGCACCACGCGCTCCAGACGGAGCTGGCGGTACTCGACTTCGGTGACGTCGGTGAGCTCGGTGGACAGGCCCACGACGCGGCGGAGCGAGGAACGCTCCTCCAGGTCCAGGTCGCCTGTCGTGAATACGGGTTCTGTCATCGTGTTCGTCATGCTCCCACGTCAACGCTCCCGCCGTCGCCGTTGTTTCCAGAGCCGGGCCGCCTAACCTCACACCCGTGCGCCATCACGATCTCGTGGTCCTCGGCAGCGGATCGGGGAACTCGATCGTCGACCACCGGTTCGCCGACCTCGACGTCGCCATCGTCGAACACGGCGTCTTCGGGGGCACCTGCATCAACGTGGGCTGCGTCCCGACCAAGATGTACGTCTATCCGGCCGACATCGCCGAGCACATCCGGCATGCGGGCCGCCTGGGCATCGACGCCTCCCTCGACAAGGTGCGCTGGCGCGACATCCGGGACCGCATCTTCGGCCGGATCGACGCCATCTCCGCCGACGGGCACGCCTACCGCGCCCACCGCAGCCCTGGCGTCACCCTCTACGACGGCCACGCGCGGTTCACCGGGCCGAAGCAGATCCTCATCGAAGGGGTGGCCGAGCTCACCGCCGACCGGATCGTCATCGCGACCGGCGGCCGACCGGTGATCCCCGATCCCGTGCGCGACGTGCCGCACCACACGTCCGACACGATCATGCGCATCGACGACCTGCCCGAGCACCTCGCCATCATCGGCAGCGGCTACATCGCCGCCGAGTTCGCGCACGTGTTCTCGGCGTTCGGCGCGCGGGTGTCGATGATCGGGCGCAGCGGGCTGCTGCTGCGCAACCAGGACGAGACGGTGGCCGAGCGCTTCACGCGCCTGGCCTACGAGCGCTGGGACGTCCACCTGGGCTACGAGGTCTCCGCGGCGTCCCACGACCGGGAGGGCGTCACGCTCACGCTGGCCGACGGCCAGACCGTGCGCGGCGACATGCTGCTGGTCGCCGCGGGCCGGATCCCCAACGGCGACCTGCTCGACCTGGACAAGGCCGGTGTCGACGCCGACCGCGAGGGGCGCGTGCTGGTCGACGACCAGCAGCGCACCTCCGTCGAGGGCATCTTCGCGCTCGGCGACGCGAGCTCGCCGTTCCAGCTCAAGCACGTCGCCAACCACGAGGCGAAGGTGGTGCAGCACAACCTCCTGCACCCCGACGCGCCGCGGCGCACCGACCACCGGTTCGTGCCGTCGGCGGTGTTCACCGACCCGCAGATCGCGTCCGTCGGGCGCACCGAGGCGCAGTGCCGCGCCATGGGTCTCGACTACGTCGTGAAGGTCCAGGAGTACGGCGACATCGCCTACGGCTGGGCGATGAAGGACACCACCGGGTTCTGCAAGCTGATCGCCGACCGTGGCTCCGGCAGACTGCTCGGCGCGCATGTCATGGGCCCGCAGGCGGCCACGGTCATCCAACCGCTGATCCAGGCGATGTCGTTCGGACTGGGTGCCCGCGCCATGGCCACCGGCCAGTATTGGATCCATCCTGGACTCCCGGAAGTGGTGGAGAACGCACTACTGGGCCTGGATCTCTGACCGTTCGACGGTGTCGTCCCGCGCCGAATGCCTGTACACAGGAAGAGGAAAGGTCACCCTTATACAGAGAGGACCACATGACCGTCGCCGAGAGCCCGACCAGACCCTCGGGCCCCCAGCCCATCCTCGACGGCAGGCGCGGCATCGCGCACCAGATCGGGGTGTACGTGTTCGTGGTGGTTCCCCTAGTTGCCCTGATCGTGGCCGTCCCCTTCGCCTGGGGATGGGGCCTCGGCTGGGTGGACGTCGCCGTTGCCGCGCTCTTCTACGTGTGGACCGGCCTGGGCATCACCGTGGGCTACCACCGCTACTTCACCCACGGCTCGTTCAAGGCCAACCGCCCGCTGCGGGTGGCACTGGCGCTGGCGGGCAGCATGGCCATGCAGGGCGCGGTGATCGACTGGGTGGCCGACCACCGCCGCCATCACGCGTTCTCCGACAAGGAGGGCGACCCGCATTCGCCGTGGCTGTTCGGGACGAGCGCGTTCGCGCTGGCCCGCGGCTTCTGGCACGCGCACACCGGCTGGCTGTTCAACCGCGACCAGACCAACGAGAAGCGGTTCACCCCGGACCTGCTCGCCGACCCTGACATCGCCCGTGTCGATCGGCTCTTCATCCTGTGGTCGACGGCCACCCTCGTGGTGCCCGCCCTCCTGGGTGGCCTGCTCACCTGGTCCTGGTGGGGAGCGCTCACCGCGTTCTTCTGGGCGGGTCTGGTGCGGGTGGCGCTGCTGCACCACGTCACGTGGTCGATCAACTCGATCTGTCACATGATCGGCAATGCGCCGTTCGTCGCGCGGGACCACTCGCGCAACGTCTGGCCGCTGGCGATCCTGTCGTTCGGTGAGTCGTGGCACAACCTGCACCACGCCGACCCCACCTGCGCCCGCCACGGCGTGAAGCGCGGCCAGGTCGACATCTCCGCCAGGGTCATCCAGGCGCTCGAGAAGCTCGGCTGGGCCACGGCCGTGCGCTGGCCGACCCCGCGACGGCTCGAGCGGCTCGCCGCGAAGGCCTGAGCCTCCGGGGCATTTTCGCTCCGCAAGCTCCGCTCAGCGCCGACGTTCGCTCCGCAAGCTCCGCTCAGCGCCGACGTTCGCTCCGCAAGCTCCGCTCAGCGCCGACGTTCGCTCCGCAAGCTCCGCTCAGCGCCGACGTTCGCTCCGCAAGCTCCGCTCAGCGCCGATGCTCGCTCCGCAAGCTCCGCTCATGCGGCCGGGTCGAAGGGCTGGGCGGGAGGGGTCTTCCCGCGGATCTCCCCCACCAGCCTGCTCACCTCGGACATGATCGCCGAGGTCACGCCGTCCAGAGCGGTACGGGTGCGCGGCCCGCCGATCCAGGCCGAGAGGTCGACCGGCGGGCCCGCCACCACCGCGACCCGCCGCCGCGGGACCAGCCGGGGTAGACCCGTGCCGGGCGGCAGGACGTCCTGGGTGCCCCAGTTCGCCACCGGGATCACCGGCGCGCCCGTGACCAGCGCGATCCGGCCGATCCCGTTCTTGGCCTTCATCGGCCAGCCGTCGGGATCGGCCGTGTAGGTGGCCTCCGGGTAGAACACGACGATCTCGCCGCGCTTGACGGCCTCGATCGCCTCCCGGTAGGCGTCGCCCGCGCGGGCGGACGTCCGGTACACCGGGATGTGGCCGCCCTTGGCGAGCACCGAGCGCACCACCGGGATGTCCCACAGCTCGGCCTTCGCGAGGAAGCGCGGCATCCGGCCGTGGCAGATGCAGAACGCCACGTTGAAGATCGGGTCGGTGAACGAGACGTGGTTGGCGGCCAGCAGGGCCCCACCCGTGCGCGGCAGGTGCTCGCCCCCGCGCCACCCGATCCGGGTGCCGAACATCGCGAACGGCCACAGCAGCGTGATCGCGATCCCGAACCAGAAACCCGCCGTGCGCCATTTCCGGGTGAACGACAGCCGCAGCTTCGCACCGGCCGTCAGGGGTGTGACCGTGTCCATGCGCGCTCCTGTCCGACCGTGGTCATCTCGCGGATCATCCCGTGTGCAGGCACGATCGTCTCGGGGCACCCCGCCACCCGCGGAGGTGTGACGTCGCTCCCAGGCGCCGAACGCGGCGCCGTGAACGGCAGAACACCGGCCCAAAGGCTGTCTATCCGGATGAGGTCGCGTGCCTGACACCCTCCCCCGCCTCGAGTCGGTCGGCGGGCCGCCCGCCCGACCGCCCGCCGCCGTGCTCGTGCTGCACGGCGGACGGGCCCGCAGCACCGAGAGCGGCGAGCGCACCCGGCTCGCCTACCTGCGCATGCTGCCCTTCGCCAGGATGCTCGCCCGCGACGGGTTGGCGGTGCACGTGCTGCGGTACCGGTTCCGCGGGTGGAACGCCCCGGCGCGCGACGCGCTGCTCGACGCGCAGTGGGCCACCGGCGAGCTCGCCCGCCGCCACCCCGGGCTCCCCGTCGTGCTGCTCGGCCACTCGATGGGGGGGCGGGCCGCGCTGGGCGCCGCCGCCGCGCCGAACGTCACCGCCGTCTGCGCGCTGGCCCCGTGGCTCGACGAGACCGATCCCGTCGCCCAGCTCGCGGGCCGCACAGTGCTCATCGCCCACGGCGACCGCGAGCGCTGGACCGACCCGGGCCAGTCCTTCGCGTACGCCGTGCGCGCCAAGGCGCGCGGGGTGGCGATCTGCCGGTTCGAGCTTCCCGGCGCAGGTCACTTCATGCTCACCAGGGTGGGCGGCTGGAACGCGCTCGTGCGGCGGTTCGTCCGCGGGGTGACCGGTGTCGAACCCCTTGACCCCGAGATTGCGAACGCTCTTGCGCAACCCGCCCCCCGTGGCCTCAACGCCCAGCTCAAGGAGATGGAGTCCGCGCGATGACCCGTCCGACGGCCGCCGTGATCGGCTCCGGTGTCGCCGGGCTCACCGCTGCCTACGTCCTGCAACGCGGCTACGACGTGACGCTGTTCGAGGCCGACAGCCGCCTGGGCGGCCATGCCCACACCCACGAGCTCACCACATCCGACGGCCACACGGTCGAGGTCGACACCGGCTTCATCGTGCACAACCACCGCACCTACCCGAACCTGCTGCGGCTGTTCGGCGAGCTGGGCGTCGGCACGCAGGAGTCGGACATGTCGATGAGCGTCCGGTGCGCGGGCTGCGGCCTGGAGTACGCCGGGGCGCGCGGGATCGGGGGGCTGTTCCCCCAGGCTGCGAACCTCACCCGACCCGCCTACCTGCGAATGCTCGCCGAGGTGGTCCGCTTCCACCGGCACGCGCGGCGGGTGCTCGCCGACGAGCGGGCCTGCGACGTCACGCTCGGCGCGTTCGTCGCCGTCGGCGGGTACTCGCGCTACTTCGTCGAGCACTTCCTGCTGCCGGTGGTGTCGGCGGTGTGGTCGGCGGGCGAGAGCGCGTCGCTGGCCTACCCCGCGCGCTACCTCTTCACGTTCCTGCAGCACCACGGGATGCTCGCGGTGAGCGGCTCGCCGCGCTGGCGGACGGTGGTCGGCGGGTCGCGCCGCTACGTCGAGGCCGCGGTGAAGGGCCTCACCGCCGTGGCGGTGTCCACGCCGGTGCGGACGCTCACGCGGACCGGCGCGGGCGTGGAGATCCGCGACGACGCGGACACCGCACACCACGCCGACGTCGCGGTCGTCGCGACCCATCCCGACCAGGCGCTGCGGCTGCTCGCCGCCCCCACCGCCGCGGAGCGTGCCCTGCTCGGCGCGTTCCGGTACTCGCGCAACGTCACCCAGCTGCACTCCGACACGTCGGTGCTGCCGCTGCGGCCGGGCGCGCAGGCGGCGTGGAACTACCTCAAGACCACGTGCTCGGTGCGGGACGCCCCGGTGCTCGTGAGCTACGACATGAACCGCCTGCAGCGCCTCGCCGAGCCCGACGACTACGTGGTGACGCTCAACGGCGCCGACCGCGTCGACCAGCGCCGGGTGATCGCGACGATGCACTACGAGCACCCGATCTACACGCCGGAGTCGGTCGCCGCGGGACGGCGCCTGCCCGAGCTCAACGACGGCACGCTCGCGTTCGCGGGCGCCTACCACGGCTGGGGCTTCCACGAGGACGGCTGCGCCGCTGGTGTGCGCGCCGCGGCGTCGCTGGGGGTGGCCTGGTGATCGGTGCCCCGGTCCGCCCGGTGACGGCGGTGCCCGCGCTCTACGACGTCGAGGTGCGCCACATCCGGCAGGCGGTGCTGCGTCGCGAGTTCCGCCACCGCGTCTACGTCTGGCTGGTCGACCTCGACGCGCTCCCCCGGCTGCCGTGGTGGCTGCGGCCGTTCGCACGGTTCACGCGCCCGCGACCATCTCGGCGACCCCGGCCGCACCATCCGGGAGAACCTCGACCGCTACCTCGCCACGCAGGGCGTCGACCTCGAAGGTGGCCAGGTGCTCATGCTCGCCAACGCCCGCGTGCTCGGCCACGTGTTCAACCCGCTGACCGTCTACTGGTGCCACCGGCAGGACGGGACGCAGGCGTGCGTCGTCGCGGAGGTCCACAACACCTACGGCGAGCGGCACTGCTACCTGATGCGCACCGACGAGGACGGGCGGGCGGGCGCGGCCAAGGAGTTCTACGTGTCGCCGTTCCTGCCCGTCGACGGCGAGTACCGGATGCGGCTCCCCCTGCCCGACGAACGGGTGGCGCTGGTGATCACGTTGCGGCAGAACGGGTCCACCGCGCTGACGGCCACCGTTGTCGGCGAGCGCAGGCCCGCCACCCCAGCGTCGGTGGCCCGCATGGCCACCCGGCGCCCGCTCGTCACGCTTCGCACGTCGGCCCTGATCCGCCGCCACGGCGTCGCATTGTGGCTGCGCCGCCTTCCCGTCATCCCCCGGCCACGGCACGACCCTCAGGAGAGCGTCCAATGACCACGTACCCCGTCGCACGACGGTCGAACAAGCACTTCGTGCCGCGGCCGGGGGAAGGCGTCTGGCCGGGGCTGGCCGCGGCCCCGCACTCCGCGCCGCGGGCGCGCATCGCCGAGACGCTCTTCCGCCGCGCGGTGCGCACCCTCCCGGTGCGCGTGGTGTTCCCCGGCGGCGAACGCATCGGACGCGGCGGGCCGGACTCGCCGGTGATGCGGATCGTGCGCCCCGCGGCGTTCTTCCACCGCCTCGGCTGCAACTCCAAGATCGGGTTCGGCGAGTCCTACATGGTGGGCGACTGGACCTCGACCCAGCTGGCCGACCTCCTGACGCCCTTCGCGGCGCGGCTGTCCACCCTGGTCCCGCCACTGCTGCAACGCATCGGACGCCGCTTCGCCGAGGCCCGCCAGCCCGCGGAGGAGCACAACACGGTGGAGGGCTCGCGGGAGAACATCCACCGCCACTACGACCTGTCCAACGAGCTGTTCGCCACGTTCCTCGACGAGACGATGAGCTACTCCGCGGCCTGGTTCGGATCCCCTCGCGAGAGCCTCGTCGACGCCCAACGCCGCAAGATCGACGGCATTCTCGACATGGCGGACGTCGGCAAGGGCATGCACGTGCTGGAGATCGGCACGGGCTGGGGCGAGCTCGCCACCCGCGCGGCCCGGCGCGGCGCGCGGGTGACCACGCTGACGATCTCCGCCGAGCAGGCCCGCCTGGCCGAGCAGCGGCTGACGGCCGCGGGGGTCGCCGACCGGGTGCAGGTGCTGCTGCGCGACTACCGCGAGGCGCAGGGCTCCTACGACGCCGTCGTCAGCGTCGAGATGATCGAGGCCGTCGGCGAGCGCTTCTGGCCGACGTACTTCAGCTCGCTCGACCGGCTGCTCAAGCCCGGCGGCCGCGTCGGCCTGCAGTCGATCACCATGCCGCACGACCGGATGCTGGCCACGCGCGGCGACTACTCGTGGATCCACAAGTACGTCTTCCCCGGCGGCCTGATCCCGTCGGTGCATGTCGATCGAGCACCACCTGGCGCGGCGACACCACGCTGCGCGTCGTCGGCAGGCTGCAGCCTCGGCCCGCACTACGCGCGGACGCTCGCGCACTGGCGGGAGCGACTTCCTCGCCCGCTGGGAGACGGTCGCCGCGCTCGGGTTCGACGCCACCTTCCGGCGGATGTGGGAGTTCTACCTCGCCTACTGCGAGGCGGGCTTCCGCGTCGGCTACCTCGACGTCTTCCAGTTCTCCCTCGCACGCGAAAGAGTCCTGATGCCCATGCCGTGACACCCGTCGCCCCGCGGCTCGCCGGGCTCGTCGAGCGTCTCCTCGGCGCTCCCCTGCCCGTCCGCATCCGCGCTTGGGACGGCGTCCGAGGCGGCGCGCCGACCCGTACCGGGCCCGTGGTCGGTCATCCGGCACCGCCGGGCGCTGCGTCGCCTGCTGTGGAACCCGGGAGAGCTGGGGCTCGCGCGCGCGTTCGTGGCGGGCGAGCTGGACGTCGAGGGCGACGTCGCGGAGGGCCTCTCGCCGGTTCTGGGCCCTCGCCGCGGAGCACGACCTGACCGGCCTGCGCCCCACGGCAGCCGACGTGGTCGCCGCGGCCCGGCTGGCGCTGCGGCTCGGCGTCGTCGGCCCGCGGCCGCGGCCGCCGTCGTCGGAGGCGCGCCTCGCGGGTGGCCTGCACACGCGCCGCCGCGACCGCGCGGCGATCGCCCACCACTACGACCTCTCCAACGACTTCTACGCGTTCCTGCTCGACCCGCAGATGGCCTACTCCTGCGGCTACTGGACGCAGGACGGCGTCGCCGTCCTACGGGCTGGTCGACGCGCAGCGCGACAAGCTCGACCTGATCTGCCGCAAGCTCGCGCTGCAGCCCGGCGATGCGGCTGCTGGACGTCGGCTGCGGCTGGGCGTCGCTGCTGGTGCACGCGGCGCAGCACTACGGCGTGCGGGTCATCGGGGTCACGCTGTCGGAGCAGCAGCGCGCGTTCGGGCATGGCCAGGGTCGCCAGACGCTCGGGCTTGACCGACCGGGTCGAGATCCGGCTGCAGGACTACCGGGAGATCGACGACGAGCCGTACGACGCGGTCGCCATCGATCGAGATGGGCGAGCACGTCGGCGAGCGACAACTACCCGGCGTACGGCGCGACGGCTGCACCGGCTGCTGCGCCCCCACGGGCGGCTGCTGCTGCAGCAGATGTCGCGCGGCGCGGCCGGGGTGAACAGCGCCCCGGCGGCGGCGCGTTCATCGAGCGCTACGTCGCGCCGGACATGTTCATGCGTCCGCTCGGCGCCACGCTCTCGATGCTCGAGAACGACGGGCCTCGAGGTCGTGGACGTGCACTCGCTGCGCGAGCACTACGTCTGGACGGTGCGGCCGTGGCTCGACACCCTCCAGCAGCGCAGGGACGAGGCGATCGCGCTGATCGGCGAGGAGCAGTGCGCGGGTGTGGCTGCTCTACCTCGCCGGCGGCGCTGCTCGCGTTCGAGGAGAACCGGATGGGGGTGCACCAGATCCTCATGGTGCGTCCTGACGACCGCGGCCTGTCCGGACTTCCGCGCGGCCGGACGTCGACGCTGGGGCGCGATCCTGAGCTCGATCACGATCCGGCGTTCTCGGCAGGCGCCCGCGCCGCGCAGCCGACACGATAGGTCCATGTCGGGCTACCCCTGGGCCGCGGCGCTGACCAACCTCTGGGTCACCGCCCTCGTCGTGGCGGCCACGTTCGCCGTCACCCTCGCCGTCGCCGTGTGGGTGCGCGGGGGGCGCCACGACGGGATCGACGTGGTCTGGGGCATGGGCTTCGCGATCGTCGCGGTCGTCACGCTGATCCTCGCCCTCGGCGACGGCGACCTGTGGCGGCAGGTGCTGATCACCGTGCTGACGTGCGTGTGGGGCCTGCGGCTGGCCTGGCACATCGCGCGGCGCAACAGCGGCAAGCCCGAGGACCCGCGCTACGTCGCGATCATTGAGCGGGCGAAGGGCAACCCCGTCGCCCACCTGGTCCGCAAGGTCTACCTCCCCCAGGCGGTCATCCTCTGGGTCGTGTCGTGGCCGGTGCAGCTGGGGCAGTACGGGTTCGCGTCCGGCGCGCTGTCGACCGTGGTGACCGTGCTCGGCGTGCTGTCCTGGGTGGTCGGGTTCGTCTTCGAGACGGTCGGCGACGCCCAGCTCGCCGCGTTCAAGGCCGACCCGGCCAACAAGGGCAAGGTGATGGACCGCGGACTGTGGCGCTACACCCGACACCCCAACTACTTCGGCGACGCCGCCGTCTGGTGGGGGCTGACGCTGCTCGCGCTGCACCACGCCGCGGGTCTGATCGGACTGGTCAGCGCGGCGCTGATGACGTGGCTCCTGGCCAAGGGCACCGGCGCGGCGCTCCTGGAGCGCTCGATCGGGAACCGACGGCCCGGCTACGCGGACTACGTGCGGCGGACCAGCGGCTTCATCCCCCTTCCTCCCAGGAAGAAGGTGGATTCCTGATGGACGTCGGCCGTCGCGCTCCGCGGGTGTCCGGTCAGACGGGCACGGCGGGCAGGCCGTCGAGCGAGGTCGCGTTGTGGGTGGCCCGGTATTCGCCGAGCTTCTCGGTGCTCCGGTTGCGGGCCCAGGAGTCGAGCACGTCGCGTTCCTCGACCAGCGCCATCTTCGGCACGGCGTAGCCGCAGGAATCCGAGACGCGCGCCACGTCGACGACGATCACCGAGCGGGCCTGCGGCCGCCGTGTCGCAGCCGCCTCGCCGAAGGCCGCGAGCGCGGCGTCGAACCCCGGGTCGTCGCGGTGCACGACCCTGCCGGTGCCGTGCAGCCGCACGATGTTCGGGCGGGCGTCGAACCCGCAGAACATCACGCAGATCCGGCCGTTCTCCTGGAGGTGGGCGACGGTCTCGACCCCGCTGCCGGTGAGGTCGAGGTAGGCGAACGTATGCGCGTCGAGGACCCGGAACGTGCCCTGCGTGCCCTTGGGCGAGACGTTCACCAGCCCGTCGCCCGCGAGCGGCGCGGTGCCCACGAAGAAGAGCGGCTGGGCCTCGATCCAGGACGCGAGCTTCGCGTCGATGCACTCGTACACCTTGGCCATACCCGCCACGGTGACATCCGCCCGTGACCGGAGTCCAGGCCGTTTCAGGGCAGGGTGAGGATCTCCGCGCCGTCGGCCGTGACGAGCACGGTGTGCTCGAACTGCGCGGTGCGCGACCCGTCCGCCGTGACCACGGTCCAGTCGTCGTCCCACCGTTCGTTCTCCGGCGGTCCCAGGGTGATCATCGGCTCGATCGTGAACGTCATCCCCGGCTCGAGCGGGATGTGCACCGAGGGATCGTCGTAGTGCAGCACCACGAGGCCGCCGTGGAAGCTGCGGCCGATCCCGTGGCCCGTGTACTCGCGCACCACGCCGTACCCGAAACGCCGCGCGTAGGACTCGATCACCCGACCCACGATGGAGAGCTCGCGGCCCGGCCGCACGGCCTTGATAGCCCGCAACGTCGCCTCACGCGTGCGCTCGACGAGCAGCCTGCTCTCCTCGTCGACGTCGCCCGCGAGGAAGGTGGCGTTCGTGTCGCCGTGCACGCCGCCGACGAACGCGGTGACGTCGATGTTGACGATGTCCCCGTCCTCGATCACCGTGGTGTCCGGGATCCCGTGGCAGACCACCTCGTTGAGGCTGGTGCAGCACGACTTGGGGAAGCCCTTGTAGCCCAACGTGGACGGGTAGGCGTCGTGGTCGACGAGGAACTCGTGGACCACCCGGTCGATCTCGTCGGTGGTGACGCCGGGTGCCACGGCCGCGCCGCCTGCCCGCAGCGCCTGCGCGGCGATCCGCCCGGCGACGCGCATCGCCTCGATCACCTCGGCCGGCTGGACGTCGGGGTAGGTGTTGGGCGCGGGCGCGGGCCTGCCGACGTACTCCGGCCGCGGGATGTGCACGGGCACCCGGCGCACAGGCGTGGGCGTGCCGGGAACGAGCAGCGCGCGGGTGGGCATGGCTCCATTGTAAGTCGGCCGGGTGACCGGTTCGGCGGTGCTACTTGACGCGCTGGGCCACCCGATGGGCCACCAGCGCGGACAGGCCGCGCCACCCCAGCAGCAACACGGCCAGTGAGCAGGTGGCGACGATCACGAACGTCAGCGGCAGCCGACCGGTGAACGCGAAGCGCACCAGCAAGCCGATCACCGCCGTGCCCGCGAGCGCGACGAGCCCGGCGCGCAGCCCCGCCGGGCGGGCGCGGACGATCGGGCTGGCCCACGCGGCGGCGAGCCCGACCGCGAACGGGGCAGCCGTCCAGATGAGCCCGAGCACGTCGGCCGACTCGTCGTGGCTGGCGCGGCCCACGGCCGCGAAGACGATCACCGCGACGACGTCGGCGGTGAGCGCGAGCGCGGGGATCCGGCTGCGGGACATGGCGACCAGGGTAGGCCTATCGGGCCGATCTTCACATAGAGCGGTGTGTTTCGACCCGTTAACCGGCAGCGTCAGCCGAGCGCGGCCAGGAACCGGTCCGCCACTTGCACGGCAGGCCCCGACGAGCCGCCGTCGACGATCAGCACGGCGAAGGCCAGGTCACCGCGGTAGCCGACGAACCAGCCGTGGGCCTTCCCGTTGTCGGTGTACTCGGCGGTGCCGGTCTTGCCGTAGACCTCTCCGCGGCGGCCCAGCAGCCGCGCGGTGCCGTCGGTGACCACGGCGCGCATCATCGGACGGAGCTGGTCGAGCGCCGCGGGATCGGGCGGGGTGGCGGCGGTGATCACCTGGGTGGGACGCCCGTGGATGAGCTGCGGCACCACCGTGGCCCCGTGCGCGACCGTGGCGGCCGCGAGCGCCATGCCCAGCGGCGTCGCGATCACCTGCCCCTGGCCGAACCCGTTCTCGGCCCGCTGCACCGTGTCGGTCGCGGGCGGCACCGAGCCGGTGACCGTCGTGAGCCCCGGCACGCCGTAGTCGGCGCCCAGACCCAGCCGCAGGGCGGCCGCGGGGAGCGCCTCCGGTGGCAGCTGGGCGCCCAGCTGCGCGAACGTCGTGTTGCACGACTTCGCGAACGCCGTGCGCAGGGAGACGGTGCCGAGGTCGAACTTCCCCTCGTTGGGCACGGGCCGTCCGCCGATGACGGTGACGCCGGGGCAGGCCTCCGGCGAGTCGACGGTGAGGTGCAGGCCCTCGACTGCGGCCGTGGCGGTGACCATCTTGAACGTCGACCCCGGCGGAAAGCGCCCCGTCAGCGCGATCGCCCCGGCGGCGTCGGCCGGGCCGTTCTGGGCGACGGCCAGGATGTCACCGGTGGACGGGGCGACCGCGACGAGCACGGTCTGCTGGGCCACGGGCTCGACGGCGTCCTCGGCGGCGGTCTGGATGGCGCGGTCGAGGCCGGTCGCGACCGTGGTGCCGGGCTGGGGCGGCGCCTCGTTGAGCGTCGTGATCGGGCTGCCGGTGCCGTCGACCGCGAGCACCGACCAACCGGGCACGCCGTCCAGCTGCGGCGCGGCCTCGCGGCGGACGGCGGGCAGGACCTGGCTCGCGAACCCGGCGTCGGGCGCGAGGAGGCGGTTGGAGCTCGTGAACCGCACACCGGGCAGCTCGTGGATCGCGTTCTTGACGCGGAGGTAGTCGCTCTGGCGCAGGACGGCGACGGTGTAGCCCTGTCCGTCCGGCGTCTTGGTCGCCCCGTCGGTGACCGCGGCCGCCGTGATCTCCGGGTCGATCGGCCCGAGTGCTGCGGCCAGCGCGCCCGCGACCGTCGCGAGGTTGCCCGCGGCGCGCCGGTCCAGCAGCACGGTGACCACCGGGGTGGCGGCCAGCAGCGGCGCGCCGTTGCGGTCGACGACGGGCGCGGGCTGGGCGTCCGCCGTGCGCAGAGCCAGCCGCTGGCCCGCGCCGAGCTGGGGGTGCACGACCGTCGGCGCCCAGTGCACGACCCAGCCGTGCGGGGCGTCGTCCTTGGGCCGCAGCTCGAGGTCCTCGGTGTAGCGCCACTGCCGCCCCTGGCCGAGGTCCCAGGTGAGGTCGACCGACGCCGTCGCGCGGTCGGTGGCCTCGCGCAGCTGGCCGAGGGTCGCGGTGATCGACACGGGCGCGAGCGCGGTGCGGGTGGCGGTGAGCAGCTCGGACGCGGCGGCGGGGTTGTCGGTAGCGGCGGACGCGGTGGCCATGTCCCCCGTCGACCATGCCGCGAGGAACGCGGCGACGGCCTTGTCGGGCCCGTTCGACGAGAACAGGCCGCAGCCCGACAGCACGGCCGCCAGGACGACGACGAGGGCGAGGCAACGGGCGCGGAGCACGGGCGCGAGTATGCCCAGGATTCGGCGATCGGCGCGAAAACCTGAGAATATGCCTTGTCGAGTATATAAGTGATGACGTATGTTCACCCCCATGAGCACGTGGGCGGCGCTGGTCGATCCCCAACGGCGGGCGCTGCTGGACGAGCTGCGCGGCGGCGCGCGGTCGGTCGGCGAGCTGGTGGCCGCGCTGGGGTGCACCCAGCCCACCGCGTCGAAGCATCTGCGGGTGCTGCGCACCGCCGGGCTCGTCGACGTCCGCAAGGACGCCCAGCGCCGCATCTACGCCCTGCGGCCCGCGCCGATCGCCGAGATCGACGCCTGGCTCGCGCCCTACCGGCGGCTGTGGAACGACCGCCTCGACGCGCTGGGCCACCACCTCGACACCCATCCCGAAGGGACTGCCCCATGACCGATCGCGGCACCTACGTCGAGCACGAGGGACGCCCGGCCGTCCGCTTCCAGCGCCGGTACCCGCACCCTGCTGAGCGGGTGTGGTCGGCCGTCAGCGAGCCGGGCGAGCTCGCGCACTGGTTCCCGTCGCGGGTCGAGATCGAGCCGCGGGCGGGCGGGACCATCACGTTCAGCGACGACCCCAACCTCGCCCCGACCAGCGGCATCGTGCTCGCCTACGACCCGCCGCGGCGGCTGGCGTTCACGTGGGGCGGCGACGAGCTGCACCTCACCGTCGAGGCGGACGGCGACCGGGCCTGCACGCTGACGTTGCTCAACGTGCTCGAGGCCCGCGACACCGCCGCCCGCAACGCGGCCGGGTGGGCGGTCTGCCTCGCGGAGCTGGACAAGCAGCTGTGCGACGGCTCGGCCGACGGCCCGCACAGCGCCACGGCCGAGCCGTGGCAGGAGCACTACGCGGCGTACGTGGCCGCCGGGGTGCCGTCGGGCGCGCCGATCCCCGGCTGAGGAGCGGCCGGGCGCGGGCCTACCCGCGGCGGCAGGCTGAACCGGCCTCGCAGAGCGGGTGCACCCGTGGCTGACCCCCCCGGACCCTGCGAAGCGTCGGCGGACCCTGCGAAGCGGACCGGGCCGACCCCGTGACCGCTGCGGCCTGGCCGGACGACGTTGAACGCGGCCCGCGCAGCCGACCCCGGTTGCCCGACACGGACCGCGACCTCGGCGGCCCATCGACACGGGCTCTCCGACGTCCAGCAGAATCTGCGAGGTCCGTCCCGCGGGCGGCCCGACGCGGGACTAGAAGAGGATCGTCGCGAAGCTCGCGACCTGGGTGAAGCCGATCTTGGCGTAGGCGCGGCGGGCGGGGTGGTTGAACCCGTTGACGTAGAGGCTCGACACCCGGCCCATGACGCCCAGCCGCTCGGCGACGGCGGCGGTGCCCGCGGTGCCGAGGCCGCGGCCGCGGTACGCCGGGTGCACCCAGACGCCCTGGATCTGCCCGACCCGCGACGAGAGCGCCCCGATCTCGGCCTTGAAGATCACCTGATCGCCCTCGAACCTGGCGAAGGCGCGGCCCGCGGCCACCAGCTCGGAAACACGTGACCGGTAGCCCGCGCCGCCGTCGCCCGCACGCGGGTCGATGCCCACCTCCTCGGTGAACATCGCGATCGCCGCGGGCAGGTAGCGCTCCAGCTCGACGGGCCGCACCGGTCGGACGAGCAGGTCGGGCGGGACCGAGGGCGGGCCCGCGAGCACCATCAGCGGCTGGTCACCGCGCACCTCGCGGCAGGGGGCCCAGTGCACGGCGAGGTTGTCCCACATCGGCAGCACCAGCTCGGCGCGCCCGACGATCGACGAGCAGCCCCGCCCTCCGCGCCGTGCGCGGTCGGCGAACTGGCGCAACGCCGACCGGTCGCCCCGGATCGGGACGAGGTTGGCCCCGGAGAAACACAGGCCGGAAAGCTGCGACCCGGACGACCACAGCTCGCCGCCGAGCCGCCACGGATCCAGCCCCGCCACCTCGACCCGGGCTGCGACCATGCAGGCGGCTACCGGATCTTCATCCAGCGCCGCGCGTACTCCAGCGCGGTCCCGGTCGTCGAGGAGCCGCGCTCCGGCGACACGAAGCACGCGTCTACGTTGCCATACGGATCCGCCGGTGACGAGATCGGCCGTGCGCTCCATGCCTCAGCCGACCGTGACCTGCGGCTCTCCGCCCGCCTCCATCGTCTCGGCGAGCTTCATCGCCTCCTCGATCAAGGTCTCCACGATGGCGTGCTCCGGCACGGTCTTGATGACCTCGCCCCTGACGAAGATCTGGCCCTTGCCGTTGCCGGACGCCACGCCGAGGTCGGCCTCACGGGCCTCCCCGGGCCCGTTGACGACGCAGCCCATCACGGCGACCCGCAGCGGCACCTCCATGCCGGTGAGCCCGGCCGTCACCTCGTCGGCGAGCTTGTACACGTCCACCTGCGCGCGTCCGCACGACGGGCAGGAGACGATCTCCAGCTTGCGCGGGCGCAGGCCGAGCGACTGCAGGATCTGCGAGCCGACCTTCACCTCCTCGACGGGCGGCGCGGAGAGCGAGACGCGGATCGTGTCGCCGATGCCCTGCCGCAGCAGCGCCCCGAACGCGACCGCCGACTTGATCGTGCCCTGGAACGCGGGCCCGGCCTCGGTGACACCCAGGTGCAGGGGGTAGTCGCACTGCTCGGCGAGCAGCTCGTAGGCCCGGATCATCACCACGGGGTCGTGGTGCTTGACCGAGATCTTGATGTCGTGGAAGTCGTGCTCGGCGAACAGGCCCGCTTCCCACAGCGCCGACTCGGCCAGCGCCTCGGGCGTGGCCTTGCCGTACTTCTCGAGCAGCCGCTTGTCGAGCGACCCCGCGTTGACGCCGATGCGGATCGGCGTGCCGCGGTCCTTCGCGGCCGCCGCGATCTCGCGCACCTGGTCGTCGAACTTGCGGATGTTGCCGGGGTTCACGCGCACCGCGGCGCAGCCCGCCTCGATCGCGGCGAAGACGTACTTGGGCTGGAAGTGGATGTCGGCGATGACCGGGATCTGGGACTTGCGCGCGATCGCGGGCAGCGCGTCGGCGTCGTCCTGGCTCGGGCAGGCGACGCGGACGATGTCGCAGCCCGCGGCCGTCAGCTCGGCGATCTGCTGAAGGGTGGCGTTGACGTCGGCGGTCAGGGTGGTGGTCATCGACTGCACGGAGATCGGGAACTCCGAGCCGACGCCGACCGGCCCGACGGAAAGCTGTCGCGTCGGGCGGCGCGCGGCCAGCGGCGGTGCGGGTGGGGCGGGCATGCCCAGGGAGACGCTCACATCGCCAGTATCCCGCGCGGCGGGCCGCGGCGCCCTGAGACCCGTACTACGCCTACTGGGGCAGCAGGACGGGGTTGACGATGTCGGCGACGAACAGCAGCCCGCTCCACGCGATGAACACCAGCGCGACGACGTAGGCCACCGGCATCAGCTTGGCCACGTCCACCGGTCCGGGGTCCGGGCGGCCGAGGACCCGCGCGCCCCGCTTCTTGATGGCCTCCCAGATCGCCGGGAAGATCTGGCCGCCGTCCAACGGCGGGATGGGCAGCAGGTTGAACAGGAACAGCGAGATGTTCACGGCGGCCAGGAGCTGCAGGAAGAACGAGAGCTCCGCCGCCGCGGGGGCGTCGAGCGCGAGGATCTGTCCGCCGATCCGGGACGCGCCGACGATCCCGACGGGCCCGTTCTGGTCGCGCTGCTCGCCAAGGAACACCGAGCCGAAGAGGCCCGGCACCCGCGAGGGCAGCTGGAGGAGCGCCTGGCCGGTGCGCCCGACGATGTCGCCGATCTGGACGAACACCGCGCCGAGGCTCTGGCGCGCGTACACCCCGACCAGCCCGACTCCCAGGAAGCTCGCCCTGACCGTCTGGCCGGGGTTGTTGGCGTCCTCGACCTGGTTGTCGATCAGCGTGGGGGTGAGCGTGATCTGCTGCCCCGCCCGCTCCACGACGACGGTGACGGGGCCCTTGGCGCCCTGGATCGCGGCGCGCAGGCCTTCGCCGTCGGTGGGGTCGAGCGCCCTGCCGTTGAACGAGACGATGCGGTCGCCGGGTCGGAAGCCCGCCGCTGCGGCGGGGGTCTGGGGCGCGCCCGCCGGGCAGGTGGCGGACTGCGTGGAGGCGGGCACGACGCACGCGCTGACCGTGCCGATCGTGGTGCCGCTCGTCGGCACGCCGATCCCCATCAGCACGATCGCGAAGAGCACCACCGCGAGGATCAGGTTCATGAACGGGCCTGCGAACATGACGATGATCCGCTTCCACGGCGCGCGCATCCAGAACTGGCGGTCCTCGTCCTCCGGCAGCACGTCCATCGCGGACTGCTGGCGGGCATCGTCGATCAGGCCCTGGAATGGTCCGGTGCGCCTACTGCGCCCGAGCGTGCCGCCCTTCGCGGGCGGGATCATGCCGATCATGCGGATGTACCCGCCGAGCGGGATCGCCTTGAGCCCGAACTCGGTCTCGCCGACCTTCCGCGACCAGATCGTGCGGCCGAAGCCGACCATGAACTCGGGCACCTTGATCCCGAACCAGCGGGCGGTCGTGAAGTGCCCGAACTCGTGCCAGGCGATCGAGAACAGGATGCCCAGGAAGAACAACAGGATCCCGAGCGCGGTCATCATCGGGCGACTCCAGGTCGGTGGGCGAGTTCACGGGCACGGGCGCGGGCCCATTCCTGGGCGGCCAGCACATCCGCCACGGTAGCCGGATCGGCCGTCCACGCGTCGGCGGCGTCGAGCACACGCACCAGCACGTCGGTGATCCCGGTGAACGAGGACGTGCCCGCTACGAACGCGCCGACGGCCTCCTCGTTGGCCGCGTTCAGCACCGCCGGGACGCATCCGCCCAGCGACCCGGCGGCGCGGGCGAGCCGCACACCGGGGAACGCGTCGTCGTCGAGCGGCTCGAAGGTCCAGCTCTGCGCTGCGTCCCACCGGCACGGCGGCGCCGCCCCCGGCAGCCGCTCTGGCCAGGCCAGCGCCAACCCGATCGGCAGCCGCATGTCCGGCGGACTGGCCTGGGCGAGCGTGGAGCCGTCGACGAACGTGACCATCGAGTGCACGACCGACTGCGGGTGCACCACCACGTCGATCCGCTCGTACGGGATCCCGAACAGCAGGTGGGCCTCGATCACCTCGAGGCCCTTGTTCATCAGGGTGGCCGAGTTGATCGTGACCATCGGGCCCATGTCCCAGGTCGGGTGGGCCAGCGCCTGGTCGAGGGTGACCTCGGAAAGCTCGGCACGCCGTCGCCCGCGGAACGGGCCGCCCGACGCGGTGAGCACGAGCCGGTCGACCTCCTCGGCCCGCCCGCCGCGCAGGCACTGCGCCAGTGCGGAGTGCTCGGAGTCGACCGGCACGATCTGGCCGGGCGTCGCGGCCGCCGTCACCAGCGCGCCGCCCGCGACCAGGGACTCCTTGTTCGCCAGCGCGAGCGTCGCCCCGCTGCCCAGCGCCGCGAGGGTGGGGCCGAGCCCGACCGCGCCGGTGATGCCGTTGAGCACCGTCTCGGCGGTCGAGGTGGCGGTGAGCTCGGTGGCGGCGTCGGGACCGGAGAGCACCTCGACGCGGCGTCCGGTGCCGGGCAGCATGCGCCGCAGCGTCATCGCCGCCTCCGGGTCGGCGACGGCCACGCGGCGCACGCCGTGCTCGCGGATCTGCCGGGCGAGCAGGACGACATCGCCGCCACCCGCGGCCAGCCCGTCGACGGTGAAGCGGTCGGGATGCTCGGCGATCAGCTCGAGCGCCTGCGTGCCGACTGAGCCGGTGGAGCCCAGCACGAGCACGGATCGGTTACCAGTCATCGCCTCCTATCATCCCCTTCCCCGCTGTTGTGCGACGATACGGCCGTGGCGAGCAACTCCCGTGAGCTGGCGAACTCCGACCAGATCTCCCCCGACGACGAGCCGTCGGCCGAGTGGGGCTGGCACGGCGGCTTCCCCAAGGGCACGGTCATCGGCGGCGTGATCACGATCATCGCGTGTATCGCGTTCATCCCCGGGCCGTACCAGAGCACGACGCAGTACATCTGGCTCATCCTCATCGCCCTGGGCGTCCTCGCGGGGATCGTCGGGCACGTGATCCGCCAGCGGAACTCCTGGCGGCGCTGAGCCCGTGACGGACACCCGCTCGGCGGTCGAGCTCCAGATCGACGGCCGCACGGTGCGCCTGTCCAACCCCGACCGGGTCTACTTCCCGGCGCGCGGGGAGACGAAGCTCGACCTCGCGCAGTACTACATCGCGGTGGGCGAGGGCGTCGTGCGGGCGCTGCGCGACCGGCCGTGCATGCTGCACCGCTTCCCCACCGGGGTGACCGGCGAGAAAGTGCACCAGAAGCGGCTCCCCCGCGGCGCGCCGGACTGGATCGAGACGGTCCGCGTGCACTTCCCCCGCTGGAACCGGACGGCCGACGAGCTGTGCGTCCAGCATCCGGCCGACGTCGTGTGGGCCGTGCAGATGTCGACGGTCGAGTTCCACCCGTGGAACTCCCGGCGAGGGCACGTCGAGCAGCCCGACGAGTGGCGCATCGATCTCGACCCGATGCCGCGCGCGTCCTACGACGACGTGCGCCGGGTCGCCCACGTCACGCGGGAGGTGCTCGACGAGCTCGGCGCGGTGGGCTGGCCGAAGACGTCTGGCGGCAAGGGAATGCACGTCTACGTGCGGATCGAGCCGCGGTGGGGGTTCCAGGACGTCCGCAGGGCGGCGCACGCGTTCGCCCGTGAGGTCGGTCGGCGCTGCGATCTCGTCGACCTCACCTGGTGGCGCAAGGACCGCGACCCGGCGTCGATCTTCGTCGACTACAACCAGAACACCCGCGACCACACGATCCGCTGCGCGTATTCCGTGCGCGGTGTGGCGGAGGCGCTGGTGTCCGCGCCGATCCGCTGGGACGAGGTCGACGACGCCGATCCGGGCGACTTCACGATCGCGACGATGCCCAAGCGGTTCGCCGAGCTGGGCGACCTCCACGCCGGGATCGACGACGCCGTCTACGACCTGGACGAGCTGCTGGAGTGGGCCGACCGCGACGCCCGCGACGACGGCGAGGCGCTACCCGAGCTGGACTGACTGTCGCGCGGGTGGCGGTCAGGCCGCCGACGCGGCTTCGCGGAGGCGGGTGAAGGCGGCGGCGAGGTCCGGCAGCTGGTAGTGGGCGTTCAGGCCGCTCGGGTTGGGCAGGACCCACACCCCGGTCCCGCCCAGCGACGCTTCCTGAGGCCCGACGGTGGCGAGCGGCGCCGCGAACGCCGTGCGGTAGGCCGTGATCCCCACGACGGCGAGCCATGTGGGCCGCACGCGCGCCACCAGGCCCCGCAGCCGCTCCCCGCCCGCGATCAGCTCCGCGTCGGACAGCTCGTCCGCCCGCGCCGTGGCCCGCGCGACCATGTTGGTGATCCCCAGTCCCAGCGCCGCCAGCTCCCCCTGTTCGGCGGGCCGCAGCCGCCGCGGCGTGAACCCGGCGGCGTGCAGCGCGGGCCAGAACCGGTTGCCGGGCCGGGCGAAGTGGTGCCCGGTGGCCGCGGACACCAGCCCGGGGTTGATCCCGCAGAACAGCACACGCAAGGGCGGGTCTCCCGGCCCGGGCAGCACATCGGCGATCGTCCGCGACCGCGCGGCGGCCAGCTCGTCGGCGGAGAGGCGCGGCATGGGCGGCAGCCTAGGCTGGGCCCGTGGACCTGCCCGTCATGCCGCCTGTCAAGCCGATGCTGGCCAAGCCGCAGCCGAAGATCCCGCCGGGGAAGCTGTACGAGCCCAAGTGGGACGGCTTCCGCTCGATCGTCTTCCGCGACGGCGACGACGTGGAGATCGGCAGTCGCAACGAGCGGCCGATGACCCGCTACTTCCCGGAGGTCGTCGAGGCCGTGCGTGCCAACTTCCCGGAGCGCGCGGTGATCGACGGGGAGATCGTCGTGCTGGACCGGGAGCGCAACTGCCTGGAGTTCGAGGTGCTCCAACAGCGCATCCACCCCGCCGCGAGCCGGGTGAAACTGCTGTCGGTCGAGACGCCCGCGAGCTTCGTCGCGTTCGACCTGCTCGCCCTCGGCGACGACGACCTCATGGGTGTGCCGTTCCGCGAACGCCGGGCCCGCCTGGAGGAGGCGCTGGCCAAGGCAGGCCCGCCGGTCCACCTGACCCCGATCACCGACGACCACGACGTCGCCACCGAGTGGTTCGACCAGTTCGAGGGCGCGGGCCTGGACGGGCTGATCGCCAAGGACCCCGAGGGCACCTACCAGCCCGACAAGCGGGTGATGACGAAGATCAAACACGAGCGTACGGCCGACTGCGTGGTGGCGGGCTACCGCGTGCACAAGTCCGGTCCGGACGCGATCGGGTCGTTGCTGCTGGGGCTCTACCAGCCCGACGGCCACCTGGCCTCGGTCGGCGTGATCGGCGCTTTCCCGATGCCGCAGCGGCGCGCGCTGTTCACCGAGCTGCAGCCACTCGTCACGACGTTCGACGACCACCCGTGGGCGTGGGCGCGGCAGGAGCAGGGCGACCGCACCCCGCGCAAGGCCGAGGCGAGCCGCTGGAACGCCAACAAGGACCTCTCGTTCATCCCGCTGCGCCCGGAGCGGGTGGTCGAGGTGCGCTACGACTACATGGAGGGCGTGCGATTCCGGCACACGGCCCAGTTCGTGCGGTGGCGCCCGGACCGCGAGCCGTCCTCGTGCACGTACGAGCAGTTGGAGCAGCCGGTCACGTTCGACCTCGCCGAGGTGCTCGGCCTGTCCTGATCAGGTGCCCGACGCGGCGAGCTGGCCGCAGGCCGCGGCGATCTCGCGACCGCGGGTGTCGCGGACCGTGCAGGTGATCCCGGCGGCCTCCACGCGGCGCACGAACTCGTCCTGGCGTTTCCTCGGCGAGGCATCCCACGCGCTGCCCGGCGTCGGGTTGAGCGGGATGAGGTTGACGTGCACCCGCTTCGCGCCCACCTGCTGCCGCAGGACCTTCCCGAGCAGGTCGGCCCGCCACGGCTGGTCGTTTACGTCGCGGATCAGCGCGTACTCGATGGACACCCGCCGTCCGGTCGCGACGGCGTACCGGCGTGCGGCGGCGAGCACCTCGGCGACCTTCCACCGCGTGTTGACGGGCACGAGGGTGTCGCGCAGCTCATCGTCGGGGGTGTGCAGCGAGACGGCGAGGGTGACGGGCAGGCCCTCGGCGGTCAGCTTGTCGATCGCGGGCGCCAGGCCGACCGTGGAGACGGTGACGCCGCGGGCGGAGATCCCGAGCCCGTCCGGCGTCGGCGCGGTGATCCGCCGGACGGCGGCGACCACCCGGTTGTAGTTGGCCAGCGGCTCACCCATGCCCATGAACACGACGTTGGACAGCCGCGTGGGCTCGCCGAGGGCGCCGTCGCGGGCGGCCGCCGCAGCCTGCCGCACCTGCTCGACGATCTCCGCGGTGGACAGGTTGCGCTGCAGACCGCCCTGGCCGGTGGCGCAGAACGGGCAGGCCATCCCGCACCCGGCCTGGCTCGAGACGCACACGGTCGCGCGGTCCGGGTAGCCCATCAGCACGGATTCGGCGCGGGTGCCGTCGTGCGCGGCCCAGAGCGTCTTGCGGGTGGCGCCGTCGTCGCAGGCCAGCTCCAGCACCGGCGTGACCAGCGGCGGAAGCAGCCCGGCGAGCATCTCCTTTGCGGATGCCGGCAGGTCGGTCATCGCGGCGAGGTCGTCGGTGAGGTGGCCGAAGTAGTGGCGGGCGAGCTGGTCGGCCCGGAACGCCGGGAGGCCGAGCCCGGCGACGACGGCACGCCGCTCCGCGGGCTCGAGATCGGCGAGGTGGCGGGGCGGCAGGGCGCGCTTGGGGGCGTCGAACACCAGGGGAAGGGCTGTCATGTCCCCTTGATTGTGCCTCAACGCCGCGGGAGCGCCTCGGCGAGCAGGCCGTTGCGGTGAGCGCCCGCGAGCCACAAGACGGCGCCAGCGCCGAGCCCGACCAGGCCCTGCGGGTAGAGCGTGCCCGCGGAGTCCAGCGCGAAGAGCGCGCCCGTCGCGGCCAGCACGAGCAGTGCGCCACCCGCGGCGAGCAGCGCGCGCTCGTCGAGCGTGGAGGCCACCGGGAACAGCGCGATGCCGGTGAGCGCGCAGGCCACCGGAACGGAGAGCTCGGCGAGCCCGGCCATGCCGAGCAGGGGGCCCGCGGCCGCCACGAGCACGACCACGAGGATCCCGAGGCGCAACAGGCGCCCGCGCCCGCCGGGAGGAAGGGGCTCGCCACTGCCGTAGCGGCGGCGCAGGGCCAGGATCAGCCCGCCGGTGACCCCGATGCCCGCGGCCAGCACGACGGTGCCGAGCCCGGCCGCCAGCGCGACCGCGCCGACGGTCCACCACAGGCCGCCCAGGATCGGCTCGAGAAGGGGCACCGTGGGGTAGCGCATGACCTCCACGGTAGCGACCGCACACCGGGCGCCGACGGGTACCTGATGCCCCGGGTGACACTGTGTCGGCATCATGTCCGCCCGCCCGGGGCGGGATCCGGTCACGGCGCGTCAGCGCGCGAGCTGCTTGCGGCGCACGTGCATGCGGTAGCCCACAGGGATCGTCACGTCGCTGACCTGCGTCAACGCCAGTTCGGCGACCTCACGCGAGAACTCGATGCGCAGGACCGCCGCACACGTCGCGCGGTCGGGGAAACGCCACGTGGTCGGGATCCGGCGCAGCGAGAAGCCCCGGCGGCTGAAGAAGCGCTCCGCGGCGACCGGGTCGTAATGCGGGATGTCCGCGCGCATCCAGTCGCCGTACGGCGCGGCGGTGGCGTCGAGGTCGACGATCGCGAGCGCGCCGCCCGGCCGCAGCACCCGCCACGCCTCACTCAGCCCCGGCTCGCAGCCCCGGCCGAAGAAGTACGCGGTGCGGGCGTGCACGAGGTCGACCGACGAGTCCGGCAGCGGGAGCCGCGCGGCCTCACCGCGCACCACCGGAAGGCCTCTGGCCTGGGCGCGCTCCACGAGCGGGGCATGGGGCTCCACGCCGAGGACGGAGCGGGCGCCGTCGAAGAAGCGGAGGTGGAAGCCGTCGCCACAGCCGACGTCGACGACGTCGTGGCCGGTCCAGGGAACCTCGGCGCGCAGCGCCGCCCAGATCGCCCCTTCGACGTCCTGCGCGGCGTTCTCCCGCTCGTAGACCTCGGGCCAGTGCCAGATGTTGGGGCTCGGGATCGGCGGCTTGCTCACCCGGAGACGAACAGCCCCAGCGCCGCCCAGGCGACCAGCGCGGTCGGCAGCAGCGAATCGAGCCGGTCGAGCACCCCCCCGTGCCCCGGCAGCAACGTGCCCATGTCCTTGATCCCGAGGTCGCGCTTGACCAGCGACTCGATGAGGTCTCCGAGCGTCGCGGAGACGACGAGCAGCGCGCCGGTGAGCAGGCCCGCCCACCAGGGGCCGCCCAGCAGCAGCGTGACGCAGAGCGCGCCCGCGGTGATCCCCGCCACCTGTGAGCCCGCGAAGCCCTCCCAGGACTTCTTGGGGCTGATGGTCGGCGCCATAGGGTGCCTGCCGACGAGAACGCCCGCGGTGTAGCCGCCGATGTCGGACGCGACCACGCAGATCAGGAACGTGAGCACGCGCGCGACGCCGTCCGGGGCGACGGTCATCAGCGTGCCGAACGCGCAGAACAGCGGCACGTAGGCGGCCGTGAAGATGCCTGCGGTGACGTCGCGGACGTAGTGCTCCGCGCCCGCGGGCATCCGCCACAGCAGCACCCCGAGCGCGGTGGTCGCGAACGCGATCGCGATGGCGGTCAGGCCGAACGGCCAGGCCAGCCACACCATCGCCTGCCCGCCGACGAGCAGCACGGGCAGCGGCACCCGGATCTCGGCACCTCGGCGCAGCGCCCCGGCGAGCTCCCAGGTGCCTGCCCCGGCGGCCAGGGCCAGTACGACGACGAAGACATGCCGCTCGATCAGGAGTGACGCCAGCACGGCGCCGCCGAGGGCCATCCCCACGCCGATGGCCGCGATGAGATTGCGGCCCGCGCGCCCGCGCGCCCCGTCCCGTCGGCGCGGCGGCGCGGACACGGCGGGCGTATCGGGATGGCTGGCCGTCATCAGACCTCGAGCAGCTCAGCTTCCTTGTGCTTCACCAGTTCGTCCACCTGGTGCACGTACCGGTCGACGGTGGCCTGCAGCTCCTTCTCGGCCCGGCCGACCTCGTCCTCACCGGCCTCGCCGTCCGCACGATGCGGTGCAGCTCCTCCATCGCCTTGCGGCGCAGGCTGCGGATCGTCGACACGCGCGTCCTCGCCCTTGCCGCGGGCGACCTTGACCATCTCGCGGCGGCGCTCCTCCGAGAGCTGGGGCACGACTATCCGGATGATCTGCCCGTCGTTGGAGGGGTTCACACCCAGATCGGAGTCGCGGATCGCCTTCTCCAGCGACCGGAGCGAGCTCGCGTCGTACGGCTTGATGATCACCATGCGCGCCTCGGGGATGTTGATCGAGGCGAGCTGGTTGATCGGGGTCATCGCGCCGTAGTAGTCGACCACGACGCGGGAGAACATGTTCGGGCGTCGCCCGGCCGGTGCGGACGCTCGCGAGGTCGTCCTTGGCCACCGAGACGGCCTTCTCCATCTTCTCTTCGGCGTCGAAGAGCGTCTCGTCGATCATGGCCTGACCCCACTTTCCACGCGCCCGGGTGTGCTGACCAGCGTGCCGATCCTCTCACCTCGGACCGCCCGTGCGATGTTGCCCTCGATGAGGAGATTGAAGACGATGATCGGCATGTGGTTGTCCATGCAGAGGCTGAACGCGGTGGCGTCGGCGACCTTGAGCCCCTGCTCCAGCACCTCGCGATGGGTGATCTCGTCGTAGAGCTTGGCGTCCGGGTCGAACCGCGGATCGGCGGTGAACACCCCGTCGACGTTCTTGGCCAACAGCAGCGCCTCGGCCCCGATCTCCAGCGCACGCTGGGCTCCCGCGGTGTCGGTGGAGAAGTAGGGCATGCCGACACCCGCACCGAAGATGACGACGCGGCCCTTCTCCAGGTGCCGGATGGCGCGCCGCGGGATATAGGCCTCGGCGACCTGGCCCATCGTGATGGCCGTCTGGACGCGCGTGTCGACGTCGTGCTCGCGCTCCAGGAAGTCCTGCAGCGCAAGGCAGTTCATGACGGTGCCGAGCATGCCCATGTAGTCGGCCCGGCCGCGCTCCATACCGCGGTGATGCAGCTCGGCGCCGCGGAAGAAGTTGCCGCCGCCGATGACGACGGCCACCTGCACGCCGGACTTCACGACCTCGGCGATCTGGCGCGCCACGGTCTCGACGACATCGGGATCGACCCCGACGGCACCGCCTCCGAACATCTCTCCGCCGAGCTTGAGCAGCACGCGGCGGAATCCGGGACGGGCGTCGGGGTCGATCCTGAAGTCGGTCATCCGCTCAGGCCTGGCCGACCTCGAAGCGGGCGAACTCCTTTACGGTGACGCCCGCGGCGTCCAGCAGTGCCTTGACGGTCTTCTTCGGCTCCTGCACAGACGGCTGCTCGAGGAGCACGACGTCCTTGTAGAAGCCGTTGATGCGGCCCTCGACGATGCGCGGGAGCACCTGCTCGGGCTTGCCCTCCTCGCGGGCGGTGGCCTCGGCGATGCGGCGCTCGTTCTCCAGCACGTCGCCCGGCACCTCCTCGCGGGTGCGGTACTGCGGCCGGGCGGCCGCGATGTGCATCGCGACGCCCTTGGCCAGCTCGTCGTCGGTGCCGTCGTAGGCGACGATCGCACCGATGGCGGGCGGCAGGTCCGAGGAACGGCGGTGCAGGTAGAGCGCCACCGGGCCGTCGACGTGGATGTAGCGCCGGAGCTCCAGCTTCTCGCCGATGCGGGCCGAGAGCGCCAACACGGCCTCCTCGACGGTGCCCCCACCATCGGCACTGTCGAGCGTGGCGGCCTTGAGCGCGGCGAGGTCGGCGGGCTGCTGGTCGACGGCCACCCGCAGGATCTTGTCGGCCAGCGCCTGGAAGTCGGCGCTCTTGGCGACGAAGTCGGTCTCGCAGTTCAGCTCGACCATCGTGCCGCCCTCGGCGGCGACGAGGCCGTTGGCCGTGTCGCGGCCCGCGCGCTTGCCGACGTCCTTGGCGCCCTTGATACGCAGCAGCTCGACGGCCTTGTCGAGGTTGCCGTCAGACTCCTCGAGCGCCTTCTTGCAATCCATCATCCCGGACCCGGTGAGGTCGCGGAGCTTCTTGACTTCGGCGGCGGTGTAGTTCGCCATGTCGATAGCCTCTTCGTTCCTTTCGCGTCAGCTCGCGCTGGCGCCGTTGCTGGTGGTGACCGGGGCCGCCGGGGACGCCGCGCCGGGCGCCTCCACAGTGGCGGCGTCGGTCAGGCTCGCGCCGTCGGAGCCCGCGCCGGTCGGCAGCAGGTCGCGCTCCCACTCAGCGAGTGGCTCGTCGGCGGCGACGCCCTCCGGCTTCTCGTCGGCGCCGCCGCTGCGGGCGGAGCGCGCCATGAGGCCGTCGGCGGCGGCGCGCGCGATCACCTTGGTGAGCAGCGCCGCCGAGCGGATGGCGTCGTCGTTGCCGGGGATCGGGTAGTCGACCTCGTCGGGGTCGCAGTTGGTGTCCAGGATCGAGACGACCGGGATGCCGAGCTTGCGCGCCTCGCCGACGGCGATGTGCTCCTTCTTGGTGTCGACCACCCAGATCGCGCTCGGGACCTTCGTCATGTCCCTGATCCCGCCGAGCGTCTTCTCCAGCTTCGTCTTCTCGCGGGTGAGCATGAGGATCTCCTTCTTGGTGCGACCCTCGAAACCGCCCGTCTGCTCCATCGTCTCCAGCTCCTTCATGCGCTGGAGGCGCTTGTGCACGGTCTGGAAGTTGGTGAGCATCCCGCCCAGCCAGCGCTGGTTGACGATACGGCATGTTGACCCGGCCCGCCTCGTCGGCGATGGCCTCCTGCGCCTGCTTCTTCGTGCCGACGAACATGATCGTGCCGCCGTGGGCGACGGTCTCGCGCACGAACTCGTAGGCACGGTCGATGTAGGACAGCGTCTGCTGCAGGTCGATGATGTAGATGCCGTTGCGCTCGGTGAGGATGTAGCGCTTCATCTTCGGGTTCCAGCGGCGGGTCTGGTGCCCGAAGTGCACACCGGAATCCAGCAGCTGCTTCATGGTGACGACGGCCATGGCCGGTGACACCTCTCGTTCGGGGCGCGACCGCCGGAGCGGGCGCGCGCGGTTGGTCGCGGCGCACCGGTTGGCGGCACCGCCCTGGCGTCGCGTCGGCGACCGGACCCGCTGTGCACGGGACCGCCCGGCTGCCGTTCCGCCTACGCCTGCCTGAGCCGGGCGTGTCGGGGTACGCGAGCGCGCGAAGTCACCCCGCACTGGTGCGAGGCGCAAGTCGAGTGTACGCGCGGGTCCGGAGGCGTCTCGCGCGGAGTCGGCGTCGGACCCGGTCCTGTCCCCATCGCGTGCGGCCGTCCACAGCTCGTTCGCCGCGGTCTCGTCCGCGCTCGATGACGGCCATGCTCGCGCCATGCGCCGGGGACGGACAGGAGCGGCGGCCGCGGTCGGTGCCGCGGTCGGTGCCGCGGTCGGTGCCGCGGTCGGGGCCACGATCGGTGCCACGGAGGGTGCCACGGTCAGGGCCACGGTCAGAGCCACGGTCAGGACCACGGTCAGGGCGGCAGTCGTTGTCGTGGCCGTGGTCGGCCTGGCGATGCCGTCGGGCACGGCCGCGAGCGCCGACCCCGTCCCGCCGCCCGCGGCTCCGGGCATGCAGGCCCCGGGTGCCGGCTACGCGTGGCCGCTATGGCCTGCGCCGACCCTGCTCACGCCTTTCGGCGCGCCGGACGACCCGTTCGGGCCAGGACACCGCGGCGTCGACCTCGCGGGCACCGTCGGTCAGCCTGTGTTGGCGGCGCGGGGTGGCACAGTGGTCTTCGCCGGACCGCTCGCTGGCCGCGGCGTCGTGTCGGTGGAGCACGACGACGGGCTGCGCACGACGTACGAACCGCTCGTCCCGGCCGTCCAGGCGGGCGCGATCGTCAGGTCGGGACAGGTCCTCGGCACGCTCGCCGCGGGCCACCACGGATGCCCCTCGGCCTGTCTGCACTGGGGTGTGCGGCGCGACCGACGCGAGTACGTCGATCCCCTGGTGCTGCTGCGCCCGCCGCATGTCCGGCTGCTACCCGTGCCGGAACCCTGGCCCGACCCGTGAGCTCAGCTTCTCGCCAACTCGTCCAGCCGCCCGCGCAGGCGCCCGACGAGCCGGGCGTGGAGCTGGCACACCCGCGACTCGGTCACGCCGAGCATCCGGCCGATCTCGGCGAGCGTCCGGTTCTCCAGGTAGTACAGCTGGATGACCGTCCGGTCCCGCTCGCCGAGCCCGGCGACCGCGGCGTTGAGCTGGCTCATCGTCTCCCGGGCCTGGACAACGGCCATCGGGTCCGGCGCCGTGTCGGCGAACAGCTCGGCGACGCCTCCGCCCGTCTCGTCGAGCTCCTCGACGCTCACGACCTGCACGTGGCGCATGAGCACCCGCACCTCGCGCAGGGGCAGGCCCATCTCGGTGGCGAGCTCCCGGTCGGTGGCGGCGCGCTGGAGCCGCCGTTCCAGCCGCTCCTGGGCCCGTTCCACCTCGCGCACCCGTCCGCGGACCGTGCGGGGAACCCAGTCCTGGGCGCGCAGCTCGTCGAGGATGGCACCCCGGATCCGCTGGGCGGCGAAGCCCTCGAAGCGCGGGCACCGGCGCGGGTCGAAGCGCTCGATCGCGTCGATGAGGCCGAAGATGCCCGACTGGACGAGGTCGGCGTGATCCACATGGGTCGGCAACCCCACCAGCACGCGGTGGGCGACCACACGCACGAGCGGGGTGTACCGCTCGACGAGCCGGTCGCGCGCCCGGCGTGTCGGCGCCGTCAGATACTCCGTCCACCGCTCATCGAGCGGCTCGGCGTCAGGTGCGGGCAGCAGCGTGTCGCCGGTGTCCGCGAGCTCGAGGAGTGTGCGCACCGGAGCCGATACCACCGGTCCCCGCCAGGCCCTGAGCTGCACGGATCCGGCCGGGACGGGCTCATGCCCTGGGGTGCGCCTGTTCATGGACCACCTTCAGCCGCTCGACCGTCACATGTGTGTAGAGCTGTGTCGTCGATAGCTTAGCGTGACCGAGTAACTGCTGTACGTAACGGAGGTCGGCGCCGCCCTCCATCATGTGCGTCGCCGCGGCATGCCGGAGGCCGTGTGGGGCGATGTCCGGAACCCCCGGCACGGCCGTCGCCGCACGATGCACGACCTCCCGCGCGATACGCGGGTCCAGCCGCCCGCCGCGGGCGCCGAGCAGCAGGGCTGGAGGCGACCCCGCCCTCCTGAGATGGGGACGTCCGGAGGTGAGCCAGCGTTCCAGCGCATCCGCGGCGGGCGTGCCGTAGACCACCGTCCGCTCGCGGTCACCCTTGCCGACGACGCGCAACGCCCGCCTGCCTGCGTCGACATCGTCGAGATCGAGGCCGCACAGCTCGGACACCCGGACGCCGGTGGCATAGAGCATCTCGAGCACCAGGAGATCGCGCAGCGCCAGGGGATCCCCTTCCTCCGCGCCGGTGCCCGCTGCGTCGAGCACGGCGGCGGCCTGGTCGGGGCCGAGGACGGTCGGCAGGGCGTGCTGTGGCCTGGGTGAGACGAGCCGCGCGCCCGGGTCGGCCGGGAGGTGTCCGGCGTGGTGGGCCCACGCGGTGAAGGTGCGGGCCGCCGCTGCCCGCCGCGCGAGGGTGGCGCGGCTCGCCTCGGCGGCGTGGCCTGCCGCCAGCCAGCGCCGCAGCGCGGCCAGGTCGAGCGCGGCGACGTCGTCGAGCCCGGCCAGCAAAGGCATGAGATCGGCGCGGTAGGCCCGCACGGTGTGCATGGACCGCCCCCGCTCCAGAGCGAGGTGGCGGAGGAACTCCTCCAGGAGCGCGGCGACGGCCGGTGTGAGCTCCGCGGTGGACACCGGTCGACGGTGCGACGCCGCCGCCTCCGGGTCAAGCACCGCCACGCACCCGACCCGAATCCCGCCCGACCGCGGTCCCCGACACCGACTTCCCCCGCCGACCTCCCGCGCCGACCTCGAGGACCTCGACGACCTCGACGTCGAGCGCAGGCCCTCGCCCGGCCGCCGATGGGTTGTCCCCATCGCCGTCAGCTATCCACACCTCCCACGAAACGGCCCGCGCCGACCGCCGCACCGACCATCGTTGGCCACATGGCAGCGAAGGACGTCCTCGGCAAACGGGGTGAGGACATCGCGGCGGAGTACCTCACCGAGCACGGCCTCGTGGTGCTCGATCGCAACTGGCGATGTCGGCACGGCGAGCTCGACATCGTGTGCACAGACTCCGAGCGGCTGGTGGTGTGCGAGGTCAAGACGCGTTCGAGCACCCGCTTCGGGCTACCTGCCGAGGCGGTCGATCCGCGCAAGGCCCACCGGATCCGGTTGATCACCAACACCTGGCTGGCCGCGCACGCCGTGCCCTGGGTCGAGGTCCGCTTCGACGTGTTGGCGGTGCTCGCCGAGCCCGGCGCGCCGGTCTGCGTACACCACTACCCGGCGGCATTCTGATGGGCCTGGCACACACGTGGTCGGTCGCTCTGCAAGGCGTCGAGGGGCGCATGGTGGAGATCGAGTCCGATGTCGGCGGCGGACTGCCGGGCATCCACCTCGTCGGGCTGCCCGATGCGGCACTGCATGAGGCCAAGGACCGCGTCCGGGCCGCCGTCGTCAACTCAGGGTGGCCGTGGCCGAACGAACGGATCGTGCTCGCCCTGTCCCCCGCCACGCTGCGCAAGGCGGGCAGCGGCTTCGACGTCGCTCTGGCCTGCGCCGTCCTCGCGGCCCATGGCGCCCTCCCCCAGGCCGCGCTGGAGGGCACCGTGCTGTTGGGCGAACTGGCGCTGGACGGGCGGTTGCGGCCGGTCCGCGGCGTGCTGCCCTGCCTGCTGGCCGCCCGGGACGCGCGGGTGGCCCGCGCGGTCGTGCCCTCGGCGGCGTTGCCGGAGGCGGCGCTCGTCGACGGTCTCGACATCCACGGGGCCGCCACGCTTCGCGAGGTCCTGCTGTGGCTTCAGGGCGAGCTGCGACTCGCCCCTCCAGTGCCGCCCGCTGCGACTGCCGAGCACGGCGGCGATCCGCCCGATCTCGCCGATGTCGTCGGTCAGGACGATGCACGGCAGGCCTGCGAGATCGCCGCGGCAGGCGGACACCACCTCCTGCTCGTCGGGCCGCCCGGCACCGGCAAGACGATGCTGGCGCAGCGGTTCGTCGGGCTCCTGCCGCGGCTCGTGCCGTCCGAGGCCCTGGCGCTGGCGTCGATCCGGTCGGTCGCAGGACGGCTTCCCGACGCCGGGGTGCTCACCACCACCCCACCGCTCGTCGCGCCGCACCACTCCACCTCGCTGGCCGCGCTCGTCGGCGGCGGCAGCGGTATGGCGCGTCCCGGCGCCGTCTCGCTCGCGCATCGCGGGGTGTTGTTCCTCGACGAGGCGCCGGAGTGGGGACCCCACCTGCTCGATGCGCTGCGCACACCGCTGGAGGAGGGCGAGGTGCGGCTGTCGCGGGCCGACGGCACCGTCAACTACCCGGCGCGGTTCCAACTCGTCCTCGCGGCCAACCCGTGCCCGTGCGCACCGGCGCACGACCGCGACTGCGTGTGCCCGTCCTTGGCGCGCCGCCGCTACCTGGGCAGGCTCTCCGGACCGTTGCTCGACCGCGTCGACCTGCGGGCGCGGATGCTGCCGATCACCGCGCTGTCGATGGCCGTCGAGCAGGCCGAGAGCACGGCTTCGGTTCGGGCGCGAGTGCTCGCCGCCCGGGAAGCGGCGATGGCGCGGTGGAACGGGCACGGCTGGCTCACCAACGCCGAGGTGCCCGGACCGCTCCTGCGCACACGGTTCGCGCTGCCTGCGCGGGTGGTCCGGCCGTTGGATCTTGCGCTGCGGGCCGGGGAGATCACCGCCCGCGGCGCCGACCGGGCGTTGCGGGTCGCCTGGACACTTGCTGATCTCGCCGGCCGGGAGCGACCCGACGAGGGTCTCGTCGAGACCGCGCTGTTCTTCCGCGATCGGAGGTCGGCGTGAGCACGGTCGCTCCCGCGGGTGTGCCCGAGGAGGTGCTGCGGGCGAGGGCGTACCTGGTGCGGGTGGCCGAGCCGCCCGCACCCGCGTTGGTCTGGCTGGTCGCGAGGGTTGGCCCGGTCGAGGCGGCGGCGCGGGTGCGTGAGGGCGCGGTGCCGGAGGAGGTGGCGCGGGAGTCGGCGGCCCGCCGCGGCATCGACAACGTCGACGCCGATCTCGCCGCGGCCCATGCCTGCGGGGGTCGTCTTCTGACGCCCGAGCACGCCGCGTGGCCGCACTGGGCATTCGCCGCGATGGAGAACATCGCCATCGGCGGGGCGGGCACTGGCATCGGAGCGATCGGCGGGTGCAGCGTTCACGGCTGCCGCGGCAACGGCGAGGACGAGTCCGACGGCAGCTGCGACGGCGGTCGTGGTGGTGACAGCGGCTGGGTCGGTGACCGCGGCAGCGATGGCGGGCGCGGGGATGGCGGGCGCGGGGATGGCGGGCGCGGGGATGGCGGGCGCGGGGATGGCGGGCGTGGAGATGGCGGGCGTGGAGATGGCGGGCGTGGAGATGGCGGGCGTGGAGATGGCGGGCGTGGAGATGGCGGGCGTGGGGACGGCGGCTGCGGCGACGGTGGCGAATGCCATAGCGGTGGCTACTGCCGTGGTGGCGGCGACTGCCGTGGCAGTGGCTGCGGTGGCGGTCGGGACGGCTGGGCCTGTGGCGCACGCACGGGCGGATCTCCTGAAGGCGGCGGTGGTGACGGGGCGGCAGGCCGCGGTGGCTGCGGGGACGGGGCTGGCGGTGGGATCGAGTGGTCTTTCGAGGGTCTGCCCCGCCGGGGTCGTGTCGGGGCGGCGCTACGGCCCGTACGCGGCGAGTTGGCGCCGCCGCTCGCGCTGTGGGTGCGCGGGCCGGGCGATCTCGGAGAGCTCTGCGAGCAGTCCGCCGCGTTGGTCGGGGCCCGGGCGGCGACGGGCTACGGCCTGCACGTCGCGGGCGAACTCGGCGTCGGGCTCGCGTCAGCGGGGTTCACGGTGGTCTCCGGGGCGGCGATCGGCATCGACGGCGCGGCCCACCGCGGAGCGCTCGCCTGCGCCGGACCGACGGTCGCGGTGCTGGCCTGCGGGATCGACCGGAGCTATCCCGCCGCGCACGAGGTGCTGCTCGGGCGGATTGCGGTGACAGGGGTGGTGGTGTCGGAGTATCCGCCCGGATCGGTGCCCGCCCGCCATCGGTTCCTCGTCCGCAACCGGCTCATCGCGGGCCTCGCGGGGGGCACCGTCGTGGTCGAGGCCGGGCTGCGCAGTGGCGCCCAGCGCACCGCCGCTGACGCCCGCGCGCTCGGCAGGCCGGTGATGGCCCTGCCAGGGCCAATAACCTCGGGTCGGTCCGCGGGCTGTCACCGGCTGGTCCGCGATGGCGCGGTGCTCGTGACGCGGGTCGAGGAGGTGCTGGAAGAGGTCGGTCGCATCGGCGTCCATCTCGCCGCCGAGCCCGTCGGGGCCCCGGCGCGGCCCACCGACGGGCTCAGCCGCACCGCCGCGCTCGTCCACGACGCCCTGCCCACGCGGGCCGCCAAGGGCGTCGCCTGGCTGGCGACGGAAGCGGGTCTGCAGCCCGCCGCCGTGCGGACGGCGCTGGACGAACTCCTGCGCCGGGAGCTGGTCGACCACATGGCCGGGCGATGGCAACGCCATACGCCGAGCTGACCGTGGGCCGCGACCGAGGCCGTGCCCGAGCCGACTCCGCACATGCTCGCACGTCCTCGCAGACAGTCGACCGTGGGCGAGGACGCACGAAGGTGTGCGAGGTGGCCCGCGCCGGGGACGGAGCGGGCGCGTCAGGAGCCGAACTGGTTACCCTCCGGCAGCCGCAGGTCGGGCTTGTCCAGCTCCTCGATGTTGACGTCCTTGAAGGTCAGCACACGCACGTTCTTCACGAAGCGGGCGGGCCGGTACATGTCCCAGACCCAGGCGTCGGACATGCGGACCTCGAAGTAGATCTCGCCATCGGAGTTGCGCGGGGTGACGTCGACGGAGTTGGCGAGGTAGAAGCGTCGCTCGGTCTCCACGACGTAGGAGAATTGGGAGACGATGTCCCGGTACTCCTTGTAGAGCGTGAGCTCCATCTCGGTCTCGTACTTCTCGAGATCCTCGGCGCTCACGTTTCCAACCCTCCCTGTCCCGCGTCGGACAGCCCGACCGGCAGCAGCTCATTCTGGACCAGTGCGCTCGGTAGTCCGAACCGGGAGGCCCATGCCCCGCGAACGTTCACGAACGAGTATCGATGCACCGGGCTGGGGCCGTGTTCGGTCAGCGCCGCGTCGTGCACCGGCGTGCAGTAACCCTTGTGCTCGGCGAACCGGTACTGCGGCAGTTCGGCGTCGAGCGCGACCATGATCCGGTCTCGGGTCACCTTCGCGAGCACCGACGCCGCAGCGACACAGGCCGCCACCTGATCGCCCTTCGGCACCGCCAGGGTCGGACGGCCGAAGCCCCGCACCGGGAAGCCGTCGGTCAGCACGTAGCCGGGCGGGCTCGCCAGCCCGGCCACCGCACGGCGCATGCCCTCGATGTTGGCGACGTGCACGCCGCGCCGGTCCACCTCGTCGGCCGGGATGACCACGACGCAATGGTCGGCAGACCAGCGCGTGATGAGCGCGAAGTACCCTTCGCGAGCCGCAGGGGTGAGCAGCTTCGAGTCGGTGAGGCCCTCGAGCCTGCGCGCGTCGCCGGAGCGCAGCACGCACGCGGCGACGACGAGCGGACCCGCACACGCGCCGCGCCCGGCCTCGTCAACCCCGGCCACCGGCCCGAGCCCATGCCGCTGCAGCGTGCTCTGCAGCGTCCAGTTACCTGCCGAGCGCCGGACGACGGCGCGCGCGGGCCGCAGCTCCGCGGGCAGCAGCACACGCGGGCGGGCGGGACGACGGGGGTGGGGCATGCCGAGGCGGTGGTCCAGGCTCACGTCCGGCGCCGCGGCAGGAACTCGCCGGGCTCGCGCTCCCGTCGCCGCAGCACGACGAGCGGGAGCAGCCCGATCATGCCGAGCGCGACGGGTGCTCCGGCATCGCCCCCGCCCAACGCCGCGGCGGTGGTCTGCGGGTTGGGTGAGGGGATCTCGCCGAGGCGGGAGAAGGGCAGCACGATGAAACGCGCACGACCGATGACATTGGCGATCGGGACGGGGCCGTGGCCGGGCACCCGCGAGTCCGCCGAGTTGTTCCGGCTGTCGCCCATCATCCACAGCTCGCCCGCAGGCACGGTGACCGGTCCGAACGTGTCCTGCCGGGCTGTGCCTGCATCGGGCAGGAAGTAGACGTACGGCTCGTCGAGGGGCTTGCCGTTGACGAGGACGCGGTTGCGGGAGTCACAGCACTGCACGGTTTGGCCGCCGACGGCGATGACGCGCTTGATGAAGTCCTTCTCGTCAGGTGGGGCGAGACCGATGATCGAGCCGAGGCCCTGCAGGGCGCGCACGACGACGTTGCTGGGCTCCTCGGCGGTGAACTCGCTTGTCCAGCCGTCCGGGCCGCGGAAGACGACGACGTCGCCCGGTTGCGGGTCGGAGAAGCGGTAGGTCATCTTGTCGACGAGCACGCGGTCGTTGTTGCAGCCGGTGCAGCCGTGCAGCGTGGTCTCCATCGAACCCGACGGGATCACGTAGACCTTGGCGATGAACGTCTGGATGAGGAAGGTCAGCAGCAGCGCGACCACAACCAGGATCGGCAGTTCCTTCCAGAACGCCGACCGCCTGCGGCGCCCGCCACGGCTCTTGCGGCCCGTCGCGGCCGCCTGCTCCCGATAGCTCGACGCCGGGCGCTCGTCCGGTGACTCGCCTGCCCGGCGGCGGTGGCGGCCAGGGAAGCCCGCGGGACCGTCGTCGGAGTCATCGTCGGACGGCTCGTCGGTCTGGGCGCGCTCATGGGGGACGGTCGGCTGGTCCACTAAGGACGACGGGCCGTCGAAGGCGCCCCCCGGCCCGACGTCGGCCGGTCGGGCCGCGGACCACGTTGCCGGGGGCTGGACGGGGGACGGCAAGGCTTCAACCGGTCGGGCGTTCGGTGCCCCCGGATCGGGACGTCCGCCGCGGACGGGCGGGCCGTCCGGGCGGCCCCCAGGCGGTGGAGCGTCCGCCGGACCATTCACCCGGCGGGGTGGCGGCACGTCGCTGTGAATGCGACGTTGGGTGGCCCGGCTCGGGGAGTCGACCTGCGCCGCTCGATAGCTGCCGCTGTCCTGTTGGCCCTGCGGCCCGCCCAGCCTGCCGTCGGCCGGGGGGGCCCAGAAGCCGCCCGTGTGCTGGCGGCGGGGCTGTCCGCCGCCCTGACCTTCGACGGGGGGTGCCGGGTAGCCGCCGGTGTCCTGCCGGTGGGAGAGCCCGCCTCCCTGACCTTCGACGGGGGGTGCCGGGTAACCGCCGGTGTCCTGCCGGTGGGAGAGCCCGGCTCCCTGCCCTCTCTACGGGGGGCGCCGCCCGGTGGAACCGCCCGTGTTCTGCCGGTGCTGATACCCACCTCCCTTCCCGACGGCAGGAGGCGCCAGGTGACCACCGGTGTTCTGTTGGCGCGGGTATCCCTCGCCCGCTCCGTTGACCTGGGGTGCCCCCTGGCCGCCGTTCCGCGGTTCCATCTCGGGAGCGCCGTGCGCGGCCTGCCCACGGTCGGAATCCGACGTAGCGTGGCGGGGTGGCAGGCCACCGGACTCGGTGGCCCGCCGGTCGGGGGTGACTCCCCCTCCGAGGGTTCCGGACTCGCCGAGGGTTCCGGCCTGGCGGGCGATGTCCCGACCGTTCAGCGTGCCCGGCCGCGTGCCGTTCGGGGACCTTTCTGCAGACCCGGACCCATTCAGGTCGGCGGGCCGCGCACCGTTGGTCTGGCGCCGACCGTCCGCGCTTCCCCAGCCGTTCAGGGTCGCCGGGTCGCCGCCGTGCCGGGGGCCTGTGTATCCGCCAACACCGGGGCCGTCCGCGCCGTGTCCGTTCGCGCCATGTCCCTTCGCCCGGTACTCGTCGGCGCTGTGACCGTCGGCGCTGTGACCGTTGGCGCTGTGACCGTTGGCGCCGTGCCCGTTGGCGCCGTAGCCGTCCCGCCCGTCCACCTCGGCGCTGTATCCGTTCGCGCGGTGGTCGGCGGCGCTGTGCCCGTCCGCGCTGTGCCCGTCCGCGCTGTGCCCGTCCGCGCCTCCCGGTGCCCGTTCACGCCGTTCACACCGTGACCGTTCGCCCCGCTCACGCCGTGCCGGGCACCGGTGCCCTCGACGGGCCAGGGGGTGGAGGGCAGGTGTGGGCGCGCAGGCACCCGACGATCGGGTACGCCGGGCTGCCCCGGGACTCCGGTCTGCGCCCAGCCGGTTGGCTCATCGTTCCTGCCGTGCCGTGGATGCTGGGCCCGCCGATCGTCGGGGAGCTCGGGGAGGGCCACGCTCACGAAGGCTACGCCGAACCGCGGTCGCCGGTCAGGATGCCGAAGGGGTCTCGCGCCGCTCCTTGATCTTCGCGGCTTTGCCGCGCAGATCACGGAGGTAGTAGAGCTTCGCCCGGCGGACGTCGCCCCGGGTGAAGACCTCGATCCTGTCGATGTTGGGCGAGTGCACCGGGAACGTGCGCTCGACACCGACCCCGAAGGAGATCTTGCGCACGGTGAAGGTCTCGCGGGCCCCGGCACCGTGCCTGCGGATGACGACGCCCTGGAACACCTGGACGCGGGACCGGTTGCCTTCGATGACCTTGACATGCACCTTCAGCGTGTCACCCGGTCGGAAAGCGGGGATGTCGGAGCGCAGCATCTGCGCGTCCAGTGCGTCCAGGGTGTTCATCGCGAAGGTCCGTCCTCGATCACAAGCGGGCGTGCGGTCCGCCACACGACATCACGTTCGTGGGCATGCTCGGATGGCCCAGGGTGGGCGCGAGCTTGGCTCCATGATGCCAGACGCGTATCTCAGTGCTCGGCGACCCCCGCGAGGAACGCCCGGTCGGCGGTGTCGAGGGCGTCGGGGGGCAGCGCGGCGAGCAGATCCGGCCTGCGGATGGCGGTGCGCTCGAGGGCCCGGTCGCGACGCCATCGGTCGATCGCGGCATGGTTTCCGCTGCGCAGCACCTCCGGGACGTCCAGGCCGCGCCAGCTCACGGGGCGTGTGTAGGCGGGCCCTTCGAGCAGTCCGTCGGAGAACGAGTCCTGCGCCGCCGACTGGGGGTTGCCCAGCACCCCCGGGCGCAGCCGCACGATCGCCTCGACCATCACCATGACCGCGACCTCGCCTCCGACCAGCACGTAGTCGCCGATGCTGATCTCCTCGACCGGCGCGAAGTGCTCTATCACCCGCTGGTCGATCCCCTCGTAGCGGCCGCAGGCGAACACCAACCGCTCGCCTGCGGCCCATTCCTGCGCGATCGCCTGGGTGAACGGGCGCCCAGCGGGCGTCGGCACCACCAGCCTGCCGGGCGGCCCGTCGGCCAGAACGGCGTCGAGAGCCTCCCCCCAGACCTGCGGTCGCATCACCATCCCCGGGCCGCCGCCATACGGCGCGTCGTCGACGGCCTGGTGGACGTCGTGGGTCCAGCGCCGCAGGTCGTGCACAGCGAGGTCGACGAGCCCGGCCTCGATCGCACGCCCCAGCAGCGCCTCGCGCAGCGGCGCGAGGTAGCCCGGAAAGATCGTCACGACGTCGATGCGCACCGGAGGATCCTGACCTAGCCCGCTTGGCGCTTGCGCACGAGCTCTCCGACCATCGCCCGGGTGCCGTCGAGGGCGACGCCCCGCGCCACCAGCACATCGCGGGCGCGGCCGTCGTGCAGCAGCCCGAGCAGGAGGTGCTCGGTGCCGATGAAGCCGTGGCCCATCCGGATGGCCTCCCGCAGCGCGAGCTCCAGCGCCTTCTTGCTCTCGCGCTCGAACGGGATGTGCCCCGGATGCCATCCGCCCCGCGCGGCCCGCGTGCGGTCGAGGGCACCGGGGCCGAACGTCTCCTCGGCCTGGCGCCGCACCTCCTCCAGGTCGATGCCCAGCAGCGCGAGCCCCTCGGCGTCGAACGGCAGGCCACGGTCGAGATCGGCCTCGACGTCGGCTCGGGTGACCTGCAGCCGGGCCAGGATCGTCGCCGCGAGGCCGTCGGACTCCGCGAACAGCCCCAGCAACAGGTGTTCGGGCCCGATCGTCGGGGAACACCGATCCCTGGCGATCTCCTGCGCGTGGACGACGACCGTCCGGGCGCGTTTCGTGAACCTCTCGAACATCTCCCCGCCCCTCAGATCCCGAACCGTCGGTACTTCTTGTGCACAGCCTGCCTGCTGACCCGCAGCGCCTGGGCGATCTGCTGCCACGACCAGCCCTGGGCGCGCGCGTTGCCCACCTGCAGCTCTTCCAGCGACTCCAGCAGCCCCCGCAGGGACGCCACCGCCGCCAGGCCGACCGCGGGGTCTCTGCTCGACGCCGCAGCCGCAACCTTCGTCGCATCGGTCATGTTGTCAACCTACGTTGACACCTCCGGCGTGTCAACCACGGTTGACAGTGGCATCCTGACTGGCATGATCGTCTCCGTCGGCCGGTTCGAGATCGACGACGATCGGGGGCGGGTCGACCGCGACGCCGTGTGGCGGTTCCTCTCGAACGAGGCCTACTGGGGCCGGTCGCGCGGCAGGGCCGACTTCGAGGCCCAGATCAATGGGGCCTGGCGGGTCGTAGGCGCGTACGACGAGCGGGGCGCGACGGTGGGTTTCGCCCGGGCGGTGTCGGACGGCGTGGCATTCGCCTACCTCGCCGACGTCTACGTGGACACGACGGCGCGCGGACAGAGGCTCGGCACGGCGGTGGTGCGCCTGATGGTCGACGACGGCCCGGGCCGCGACTTCCGCTGGACGCTCTTCACCGCGGACGCGCACGGCCTCTACGCGCGGTTCGGCTTCACGGCGCCGGACGCGACCGCGATGGTGCGGCCTGCACCCGCGTGACGGCACCTGCGTCCTGGTGGCCGGACGCCGGTGCGGCCACGACGGCGGAGTGCGGTCAGTCGAGGAGGCCCTCGGGGGGCGTGAGGATCACACGACCGCCCGCCAGATCGACCGTCGGGACGATGGCGCGCACGAACGGGACCAAGGCGTCGTCAGCGCCGTCGCGGACGAGCACCAGCAGCTCGCCACCGGGCCCGTGCACGACGTCGCCCACCACGCCGACGACCGTGCCGTCCGCGAGCTCCGCGCGCAGGCCCTCGAGCTGGTGGACGTGGAACTCGTCGGGATCCTCGGGGGCGGCCAGCGCCGACGTCGCGACGAGCAGGCGGGTGCCGCGCAGAGCCTCGGCGGCGGCGCGGTCGGGCACCTCGGTGAAGCGGACGAGCAGCCGGCCGGAGTGCGGTCGGGCCGACTCGACGGTCAGCACGCCGTCCGGTTGCCCCGGCCGCCGCGCGACCAGGGCGCAGCCGGGGGCGAACCGTTCGTCGGGCGAGTCACTGTGCAGGTCGATCACGGCCTCGCCGTGCAGCCCGTGGGCGCGCACGACCACGCCCGCGAGGAGCAGTTGATCGGTGCTACCGGTCGGTGTCGACGACATCGACCCGCACGCCACGACCGCCGATGCCGCCCACGACCGTCCGCAGTGCGGTCGCGGTGCGGCCGCCACGGCCGATCACCTTGCCGAGGTCCTCGGGATGGACCCGGACCTCGAGGGTGCGGCCGCGGCGGGTGGTGACGAGGTCGACCCGCACCTCGTCAGGGTGATCGACGATGCCCCTGACGAGGTGCTCGAGCGCGTCGGCCAGGACGGCGCTCACGACGCAGCCTCCAGAGAGCGGAGCCCGTCGAACGTCACGACTCGGCGGGCGCTTCGGCGGCCTCGTCCGCCTTCGGACGGCGGTCGGCCCTCTTCCGCGGCGTGGTGGCCTCGGTCGTCGGCTCCTCGCCCGCTGCGGCCAGCGCGGCGTTGAACAGCGCGAGCTTGTCGGGCTTGGTGGGCTGCGGCTTGAGAGTGCCCTCGGCGCCCGGGAGGCCCTTGAACTTCTGCCAGTCGCCGGTGATCTCCAGCAGGTGCTGGACCGGCTCGGTGGGCTGGGCGCCGACCCCCAGCCAGTACTGGGCGCGCTCGGAGTCGATCTCGATCAGACTCGGCTCCAGCTTCGGGTGGTACTTGCCGATGGTCTCGATCGCCCGACCGCTGCGGCGGGTGCGCGAATCGGCGACGACGACGCGGTAGTACGGCTGACGGATCTTGCCCAACCGCATCAGCTTGATCTTTACGGCCACGCTGCTTGATGCTCCTCGTGAATACGAACTTCTCCGATGAGGCCGCGACGACCGCGTGGGGTTACGGACTGCGCGTCTCGACGTCTGTTGGCCGCGGCACGGTAGAGGGCCAGCCGCGGGGCCGAGAACACATTCTGCCAGACCGGGGGCCGATTCAGGTCATCGGGACGGCTCCGAGCACGCCCAGCATCAGCACGATCGCCGGCAGGAGATTGTTGATCTGGTGCGCGATGACCCCGGCGGGCAGCCGCCCGGTGATCATCCGTGCGATCCCGATCGGGATCGCCACCACCAGCAGCAATGGCGTGCGGGTGAACTCGAAGTGCGCGAGGGCGAACACGATCGTGGTGACGACGAGCGTCCACCACCGGTTGGCACCGAGCCGCTCGAGGGCACCCCACAGCAGGCCGCGGTAGACGATCTCCTCGCACAGCGGTGCGACGAACGCCACGATCACGAAGATCGTGACGGCCAGCACGGGACCGGCGCGGACGGCGCCGAGCGCACTACTGACGGCCGAGGCGGCGTCGGTGCCCACGATCGCGACGTAGAGCACCGAGGCCGGGATGGTGATCACCAGGCCCGCGAAGCCGCAGGCCACGCCGATGGCGACATCCCGGCCGTTGAGCTGCAGCCCCAGGTCGATGCGGGGGCCGTTGCCCCGGATCCGCGTGATGAGCAGGGCCAGCCCGGCCGCGCACACCGTGGGCACCGAGAGGGCCAGCGCGATCGCACCGGCCGACGAGGTCAGCCGCCCGCCGAGCACATACCCGAGCAAGGCCGAAATCAGCAGGAAAGTCGCCTCGACGAGCAGGTAGGCGCCGAGCCCCCACCGGTGTGGCGGCCGCGGCGGTGGAGGGGGACCGAACAGGCCCGAACCGCGGGTCGGCCGCGGCGGCGAGGGCGGCGGCCCGAACGCGGGTTCCTGCGACCCGCCGGGCCACACCTGCGCCGGATCGGGCACCCTCGGGCCGAACGCGGGTTCCTGCGGGCCACCGGGCCACACCTGCGCCGGATCGGGCACCCCCGGGCCGAACGCGGGGTCCGGCACCCCCCACGCCGCCATCTCGATCGGCGCCGCGGGCGCGGCGGTGGCTGTGGCGGGTTGCTCGGGCCCGAGCGGATCGGGGGTCTCGCGATCCGGGGCGTTGCCCTCGCTGTGCCCGTCCGCGTTCTCCGTGCCCGTCACGGCATCGACGCTACCGGCCCGGCCGGAGGCGCGGAGTGAAGACGACCTGCCGCGGCCCGCGCGGAAGGCTAGGCGCCCCCGACCGGGCGGCCCCGCAGCATCACGAGCGCGGGCTCGCGCAGCACCGACGGATCGGCGCGGGGGTCGTACCGGTAGACGACAAGGTCGGCAGGCTGCCCTACCCGCAGGGATGGGCGGCCCAGCCACTCGCGCGCCGCCCAGCTGGCCGCGCCGACCGCGTCCGGGTGGCCCACGTCGTGCAGGGCCGCCACCTCGTCCACGATCCGGCCGTGCGCGATCGAACCACCGGCGTCGGTGCCCGCGAAGACGGCCACCCCGGCCTCGATCGCCGTGCGGACGACGTGCCGCGCCCCGGCGTGCAGCGCGCGCATGTGGGCCGCGTACGCGGGATAGCGCGTGGCGCCGTCGGCGATGCCGGGGAACGTCTCGACGTTGATCAGCGTCGGCACGAGCGCGGTGCCCCGGCGGGCCATCTCCGCGATGAGGTCGTCGGTGAGGCCGGTGCCGTGCTCGATGCAGTCGATGCCGGCGCCGATCAGGCCGGGCAGTGCGTCGGTGCCGAACACGTGCGCGGTGACGCGGGCGCCCGCGGCGTGCGCCGCCGCGATGGCGTCCACCAGCACGTCATCGGGCCAGAGCGGGGCGAGGTCGCCCACCCCGCGGTCGATCCAGTCCCCCACGAGCTTGACCCAGCCGTCGCCGATCGCGGCCTGCTCGGCGACGACGTCCGGGAGCAGCGCCGGATCGTCGAGCTCGGTGGCCAGCCCGACGATGTAGCGCTTGGGCCGCGCGACGTGCCTGCCCGCGCGGATGATCTCCGGGAGGTCGGAGCGGGCCTGCAGGGGCGTGGTGTCCAGGGGCGAGGCGCAGTCGCGCAGGAGCAGCGCCCCCGCGTCGCGCTCGATGCGGGCCTGGGCGTCGGCCTCGTCGAGGGAGACCGGCCCGGCGGGGCCCAGCCCGATGTGGCAGTGCGCGTCGACGAGGCCGGGCAGGATCCACCCGCCGTCGACGAGCGTCTCCGCACCGGTGATCGGCTGGTCGGTGAGCCGCCCGGACGCGTCGACCCATAGCTGCACCGACGCACCCGACGGCAGCGCCACCCCGCGCAGCCGGTACACCTACTTCCCCTTCGGGAACTTCAGCTTGGAGAGGTCGAACCCGGGCGGCAGCTGGTCGAGCCCCGGCGGGAGCTGCTGCAGCGACGGCGGGAGTCCGGTCAGGTCGGGCGCCCCGACCCGCGGCGTGCCCGGCCGCCCGCTGCGCGGCTTCTGCTGCTTTTTGCCCTTGCGCGACTTGGCCTGCCGCCGTGTGGCGCTGCGGCTGCCGAAGCCGAACTGCCCGGCCATCTGCTTCATCATCTTGCGGGCCTCGAAGAAGCGGTTGACCAGGTCGTTCACGTCGCCGACCGACACTCCGGAGCCGTTGGCGATGCGCAGCCGCCGCGATCCGTTGATGATCTTCGGTTCGGCCCGTTCCGCAGGCGTCATGCCCCGGATGATGGCCTGGATGCGGTCCAGCTGGCGGTCGTCGACCTGCGCCAGCGCCTCCTTCATCTGGCCCATGTTCGCGCCGGGCAGCATGCCGAGGATGTTGCCGATGGGCCCCATCTTGCGGACGGCGAGCATCTGCTCGAGGAAATCCTCCAGCGTGAGATCGCCGCTCCCCATCTTGGCGGCGGTCGCCGCCGCCTGGTCGGCGTCGAACGCCTGCTCGGCCTGCTCGATGAGGGTGAGCAGGTCGCCCATGCCGAGGATGCGCGAGGCCATCCGGTCGGGGTGGAAAACATCGAAGTCGGCGAGCTTCTCGCCGTTGGACGCGAAGAGGATCGGCTCGCCGGTGACCTCGCGCACCGAGAGCGCCGCGCCGCCGCGGGCGTCGCCGTCGAGCTTGGTGAGCACGACACCGCGTGAAGCCGACCCCGTCGCGGAACGCCTCGGCCGTGGTGACGGCGTCCTGGCCGACCATGGCGTCGAGCACGAAGAGCGATCTCGTCGGGCCGCACCGCGTCGCGGATGTCCGACGCCTGCTGCATCAGCTCCGCATCGACGCCGAGGCGACCCGCGGTGTCGACGATGACGATGTCGTAGTGCTTGTCGCGCGCGTGCGCGACACCCCGCCGCGCGACGTCGACGGGGTCGCCGGGCTCCATCGCCTGACCGCTCGCCGACGCACCCGGATGGGGCGCGAAGGTCGGCACGCCCGCGCGCTCGCCCACGATCTGCAGCTGGTTGACGGCGTTGGGGCGCTGGAGGTCACAGGCCACCAGCAGTGGCGTGTGCCCCTGGCCCTTCAGCCATGCGGCGAGCTTGCCCGCCAGCGTGGTCTTGCCGGAGCCCTGCAGGCCCGCGAGCATGATCACGCTCGGCGGCTCCTTGGCCAGCCGCAGCCGTCGCGTCTCGCCGCCGAGGATGCCGATGAGCTCCTCGTTGACGATCTTGACGACCTGCTGGGCGGGGTTCAGCGCACCGGAGACCTCGGCGCCCTTGGCCCGCTCCTTGACCCGCGCGATGAACGCGCGGACGACCGATAGCGCGACATCGGCCTCCAGCAGCGCGATGCGGATCTCGCGCGCCGTGGCGTCGATATCGGCATCGGAGAGCCTGCCCTTGCCGCGCAGGTTGGCCAGCGCACCGGAGAGGCGCTCGGAGAGGCTGTCAAACACCCCACGAGCCTACCGGGACGGTGTGACGAACCCGGCGTCCGCCATTTACATCAGGATGTTATGCATTAGCGGTGCTCACGATCGACCGTCTCGCGCTGGCCGAAGGGCTCGACCAGCTCGTCAGGCTGCTGCCGCGGCTGACCTCGCACTCCGGGCTGAGCCTGGTCGCCACCTCGACCCTGGCCACCCTGGTACGGGAGGGCCCGCAGCGGGTCACCGAGCTCGCCGACGCGCAGGGCGTCACCCAACCCGCGATGACCGGACTGGTCGGCAGGCTGGTCGCGCAGGGCCTGGCCGAGCGGTCGCCGGACCCCGCCGACCGACGCGGCGTGCTGGTGGCCGCCACCGCCGCGGGTCGCACGCTGCTCGCCGAGCGTCGTCGTGAGCGTGCCGAGGCCCTCGCCGCCCTGCTCGACGGGCTCGACGACGAGGACCGCGCCGCACTCCAGGCCGCCCTGCCCGCCGTCACCCAACTCGTCACGAGAGGACGCCCCGCAGGACCGCCCCGGGCAGCCCCTTCCGCCAACCCCGCGCGCGCCAAGAACACCCTGGGATCGTCGGACTGGTGCTGATCGTCGTCTTCGCGGGGCTCGCGGGCGCGTCCGGGTCGATCGGTGGGAACGTCGGCATCGCGTGCGGCCCGCTGCCGGGTGCCGCGCTGGGCAACATCAGCGGTGGGGGCCGTTCTTCGCGTCTCGGTGCTCATGGGTCGAGATGAACAGGAGCGGGGTTCGGTCGTGTCGCAATCCCGCTCCGGTTCATCTCGGCCGACGACATCACGTGACTGCTCGCCGTCTCACCTGGCCGCGGCCAGTACGGCTTGCTCCACCTTCTTCCGCTGGTGCGCCGGGACGGTGCCGTCGCGGGTGTCCAGGCAGAACGCGTCCACGACGGACGCGCCGAGCGTCGACACCCGCGCCCAGCGCAGGACGATGCCGCACCCGGCCAGCGCGACGGCGACCCGGTGCAGCAGACCGATCCGGTCCGTGCCGCGCAGCTCCATGACGACCGCCCCGGTGGCCTCGTCGTCGAACCACAGCACCCGCGGCGGAGCGGGCGGCTCGGCGGCCGACGACGCCGGGGCGTAGTCGCGCTCCTTACGGGCCAGCGCCTCGTCGAGGGCGAGCCCGCCCTCGATCACGCGGACGAGGTCCGAGCGCAGCAGGGCGGGATCGGGATAGCCGCCGAAGCGGGGGGTCACGGTGAAGCGGAACACCGCCACCTCGGGACACGTCGCCCCCGCCGGGTGCAGCGCGGCGGCGTGCACCTCCAGCGAATGCAGCGCCAGCACGCCCGCGGCCGCCGCCAGCCCGCCGGGAAGGTCCGGCAGGGCGACGGTGACGGTCGCCGGGTCGCCGGGTTCCATGCGCAGCTGAGGGCGTCCGTCCGACGCAACGGCGGCGGCCAGCTCGATCTCCGCCGCCGACGCCGCGGCCGGGGCGGGGAGTGCCTCACCCGCCAGCAGCGCGCGGCACCGGGCGACGAGATCACCGATCAGCACGCGCTTCCAGGGACTCCACACACCGGGTCCGGTGGCGAGCGAGTCGGCCTCGGCGAGCGCCCCGAGCAGGTCCAGCAGCAGCGCGCCTGCACCCGGAACGGCGCTCTCCAGCGTCTCGACGACCCGCACGACCGTGGCCTGGTCTTCCAGGTCGCGCCGGGTTGCGGTGTGCGGCAGCAGCAGGTGGTGGCGCACGACAGCGCCGAGCACGTCGACGTCGGGCTCGGCGAACCCCAGCCTGCGCCCCACCTGGGCGGCAAGTGACTCCCCCACCACCGAGTGGTCGCCGCCGCGGCCCTTGCCGATGTCGTGCAGCAGCGCGCTGACGAGCAGCAGGTCGGGCCGGGCGACCCGCGTGGTGAGGCGGGCGGCCTGCGCGCAGGCCTCGACGAGGTGCCGGTCGACGGTCCAGACGTGCGCCCGGTCCCGCGGCGGCAGGTCGCGCACCGCGCCCCACTCCGGAAACAGCCGCCCCCACAGGCCGGTGCGGTCCAGCGACTCCACCACGTCCACGAGCGGACGCCCGGTGCCCAGCAGCGACAGCAGCTCCCCCAGCGCCGCGCGGGGCCACGGCTCGCGCAGCTCGGGCGCGGTGTCCGCGAGGCGGTGCAGGGTGCCCGCCGCCACCGGGAGGCCGGTGCGCGCCGCCGTCGCGGCGACCCGGAGCACCAGGGCGGGATCGCGGGCGGCGGTGGCGTCGCGGGCCAGGGCGACCTCACCCCCATGCTCGACGACGCCGCTGTCCAGAGGTCGGCGCACCGGGGCGCGCCGCAGTGCAGCGAGCCCCCGGCGCGGCAGCGCGTTGCGTGCCTGGCGCAGGCCGACCTCCGCGGCGAACGCCACCGAGCGCGCCGCCCCCGACAGCGCCCTGGCCAGCTCGAACCGGTCGGCGATGTCGAGGCTGGCCGCCACCTCGTCGGCGTCCTGCGCGCGCAGGACGTCACGGGCGCGGTGCGCCAACCGGTGCAGCTCGGTGCGCACGTCCAGCAGCAGGTCCCGACCGTCCAGCACGTCGCGCGACGGCCGGTCGACCAGCTGGGCGGCGGCGAGCGCGTCGATCAGCTGCACGTCGCGCAGGCCGCCGTGCCCGCTCTTGAGGTCCGGCTCGACCCGGTGGGCCACGTCGCCGCTCTTGCGCCAGCGCTCGTGCGCGCCGTCGGCGATCTCGTCGAAGCGGCCGCGGATCCCCGCCCGCCACGCCTGCCGCACGGCGGACTTCACCTTCTCCGACAGCTCGGGGTCACCGGCGATGTGCCGCGCCTCCAGCAGCCCGAACGCGGCACGCAGGTCGGTCGCCGCGACCTGGACGGCCTGGCCGGGGGTGCGCACGGAGTGGTCCAACCCGATGCCTGCGTCCCACAGCGGGTACCACAGCTGCTCCGCGAGCCGTTCGACGTCCTTGCGCCCGTCGTGCAGCAGCACGAGATCCAGGTCCGAGTAGGGCGCCAGCTCGCGCCGTCCCAACGCGCCGACCGCGACCAGCGCGGCGCGCTCGGTCAGCCCGATCGCGGCGCAGCGCGACGAGAGCCAGAAGTCGTGCAGGTCCACCAGCGCCGTGCGCAGCGCCTCGGCGGACAGCCGTCGCTTCCCGGGGCCGGGGTCGAGCAGGACGGCCTTCGCGCGGACAAGGTCTTCCGCGGAGCCCGAGCTGAGTACGGTCATGCCGCCGCTTCCGCCCGGCCGGACCCCGGGCGTCGCTCAGCGGGCGGCCGCCCGGTCGAGCTTCCCCGCACTGACCGTCGGATCCCCTCCGCACCCTTCACAGCGCGTCGGCACCCCGCTCTCCGGTGCGGACCCGGACGAGCGTGCCGACCGGCGTCACCCACACCTTGCCGTCCCCGATCTTGCCGGTGCGCGCCGCCTGGATGACGGCGTCGATCACCTTCTCGACGAGCTCGTCGAGCACCACCAGCTCGACGCGCACCTTCGGCACGAAGTCGACCTGGTAGTCCGCGCCCCGGTAGACCTCGGTGTGGCCGCGCTGACGGCCGTAGCCCGACACCTCGCACACCGTCATGCCCGCGATGTCGAGCCGTTCGAGCGCCGTCCGAACGTCGCCGAGGGCGAACGGCTTCACGATCGCCGTGACCAGCATCATCGCCTTTGTCCCCTTGTCCGTATCCCGCCCCGACCGGCATGCCAGACGAACGCGGGGCCCACCGCACTTCTCCAGCGCGGTGGGCCCCGGGCCCGATCGGACCCTACGAGCGCCCTGAACGACTCGGGCCTACTGCGCGGCGGCCGGAGCCGTTCAGGACCCTGCTAGACGGCGTCCGCGCCGCGCTCGCCGGTGCGGACCCTGATGACGCTCTCGACGGGTGTGACCCAGACCTTCCCGTCACCGATCTTGCCGGTGCGGGCGGCCTCCACGACCGCGTCGACCACCTTGTCCGCGAGGGTGTCGTCGGCGACGACCTCCACGCGCACCTTCGGCACGAAGTCCACCGAGTACTCAGCACCCCGGTAGACCTCGGTGTGGCCCTTCTGACGGCCGTAGCCCTGGACCTCACTGACGGTCATGCCGAGGACGCCGATCTGCTCGAGCGCACCCTTGACGTCCTCGAGGACGAACGGCTTGACGATCGCCGTGACGAGCTTCATGTCTCAGCCTTCCTTGCCTGCGGCGACGGTCTCCGAGGATGCAGGCGACGATATGGGGAGGCTGTGGCCGTGCGAGAGGCCGAGGCCACCGCCCAAGGTCGAGAAGTCGTAGCCCGTCTCGGCGTGCTCGGTCTCGTCCACACCCGTGGCCTCGTCCTCCTCGGAGACGCGGAAGCCGATGGTGAACTTGATGATGTACCCGAGCACCAAAGCGCACACGAACGAGTAGACGAGCACCGACCCCGCCGCGATCGCCTGCCTGCCGAGCTGGGTGAGGCCACCGCCGTAGAACAGGCCGTCGTCGCCGAGCGCGGCGGCGTTGACCGCCTTGGTGCCGAAGAAGCCGACGAGCAGCGTGCCGATGATGCCGCCGACCAGGTGGACGCCGACGACGTCGAGGGAGTCGTCGAAGCCGAACCGGTACTTGATACTGACCGCGAGCGCACAGACCGCGCCGGCGATGAGGCCGAGGAAGATCGCTCCGATCGGGGCGATGAAGCCGCACGCCGGGGTGATGGCGACCAGACCGGCCACCGCACCGGACGCGGCGCCCAGCGTGGTCGGCTTGCCGTCGCGGATCTGCTCCACGATCAGCCAGCCGAGCACCGCGGTGCAGGTGGCGATGGTCGTGTTGGTGAACGCCACGCCCGCGAGGTCGCCTGCGGACAGCGCCGAACCCGCGTTGAAGCCGTACCACCCGAACCACAGGAGCGAGGCGCCGAGCAGGACGAACGGGAGGTTGTGCGGGCGCATCCGCTCACGCGGCCAGCCCTTGCGCCTGCCGAGCACGATCGCGAGCGCGAGGCCCGCGGCACCGGCGTTGATGTGGACCGCGGTACCACCGGCGAAGTCCTCGGCCTTCAGGTCGTTGGCGATCCAGCCGCCGACGCCGTCCGGGGACGTGAAGCCGCTGAACGAGAACACCCAGTGGGCCACGGGGAAGTAGCAGATGGTGACCCAGCCCGCGACGAACAGCACCCACGACCAGAACTTCACGCGGTCGGCGATGGCGCCGGAGATCAGGGCGGGGGTGATGACGGCGAACATCAGCTGGAACATCACGAACGCCGTGGCGGGCAGCGCGTCGGGTCCCGGCCATGGTTGTGGCGGCGGGCCCGTCACGGCGACGCCGACGAACCCGCCGATCGTGTTGGACAGCCCGACGAACTCGTTACCGCCGACCAGACCGCCGAACGCGTCGTTGCCGAACGCCCAGCTGTAGCCGTACAGCGTCCAGAGCACCGTGACGACCGCGAGGCAGATGAAGTTCATCATGAGCATGTTCAGGACGCTCTTGCTACGGACCATGCCGCCGTAGAAGAACGCCAGACCCGGGGTCATGAGCATCACGAGCGCAGCGCTCGCGAGCACCCATGCGGTATCACCGGAGTTGATACTGGGCACGTTTTCCCTCCTGCTGTAGGCCAGGCTGGAGGGAATACTCGGGGTGACGTGTTTCGCCGAAGGTCGCTGCTTGTTGCGTATGGGTGAACGGGTCCGCCGACGGGGTTACGGACGCGTTACGGAACCGGGCGTCGGCCCAGGTGCGAGACGCCGATCACTCCAAGAGCGCGTCGACGAACGCCGCGGGCTCGAATGGGGCGAGGTCGTCGGGGCCCTCGCCGAGGCCCACGAGCTTGACCGGCACGCCGAGCTCGCGCTGCACCCGGAACACGATCCCGCCCTTCGCGGTGCCGTCCAACTTGGTGAGGACGATGCCGGTGACGTCGACGACGTCGCCGAACACCCGCGCCTGAGTGAGGCCGTTCTGGCCGGTCGTGGCGTCGAGCACGAGCAGCACCTCGTCCACGAGCGCCTGCCGGGACACGACCCGCTTGACCTTGCCCAGCTCGTCCATCAGCCCGGTCTTGGTGTGCAGGCGGCCCGCGGTGTCCAGCAGCACGGCATCGGCGCCTTCCTCGCTGCCCTGCTTGACCGCGTCGAACGCGACGCTGGCGGGGTCGGCCCCCTCCGCGCCCCGCACGACCGTGGCCCCGGCACGCTCACCCCAGGTGACGAGCTGTTCGGCGGCCGCGGCGCGGAACGTGTCGGCGGCGCCCAGCACCACGTGCCGTCCCCCCGCGACGAGCACCCGCGCGAGCTTGCCCGTGGTGGTGGTCTTGCCCGTGCCGTTGACGCCGACGACGAGCAGCACCGCGGGGCGGCCGTCGTGCGGCAGCGCACGGACGGAGCGGTTGAGGTCGGTGCGCAGAGCGTCGGTGAGGACGTCGCGCAGCAGGGCGCGGGCCTGCTCGGTGGTGCGCACGCCGCGGCGGGCGAGCTCGGTGCGCAGGGTGTCGACCAGCTCCACGGTCATCTCGGGGCCGAGGTCGGCCTGCAGGAGCATCGTCTCGACCTCCTCCCAGGAGTCCTCGTCCATCTCACCGGCGCCGAGCAGCCCGAGCAGACCCTGCCCGAATCCGGTGCGGGAGCGGGCCAGGCGCCCGCGTAGCCGCTCCAGGCGGCCCTCGGCCGGGGCGATGTCCGCGGCACCGTTGGTCGACGGGCCCGGGGTGGGGACGATCGCGGGCGGGGTGGCCAGGGGCGTGACGGGGGTGGACGGCGCTTTCGGCGGGGCCTCCGCCAGGGTCGCTGGGGCGGCAGGGGTGGCGGTCTCCGCCGACGCCGCCGGGGTCTGCGGGGATGCCTGCGGCGCGGCCCTGCCGCTCGCGGCTGCCGTCGTGCCTGCGTCGGGCTCCACGGGCTCCGTGGCCGCGCCCGCGCCGGTCGCCGGGGCTGCCGTGGGCAGGTCGGCGGCTGGTGGCTTGCCGGTGGGGGCGGCCGGGATCGAGGTGGTGTCGGTGGACGACGTGGGGGCGCGCCCGGCATCCGCGGGCGCGGCGCGGGTGGGCGCGGTCAGCGGGGGTGGCCTCGGTGGACGAGGTGGAGCCGCGCCCGGCATCCGCGGGTGCGGCGCGGGTGGGCGCGTCAGCGGGGGCGGCTTCTGCGGGGGCGGCGTCGGGAGCGGTGGCGGGTGCGCGGTCGGCGGGTGCCGTCGCGGGTCGGCCCTCGGCGGGCGCGGGCGTGCGGTCGGTGCGCGCGGGCGCGGGTGCGCGGTCGGCAGGTGGGGGTGCGGCGGGTGGGGCCTTCGGCTCGGCCGTGTCAGTGGCCGCGCTGAAGTCGAACCCGCCCTGGGCCTGGTAGGTGCCGCCGCGGCGGGGCGGGAGCTCGTCGCGCTCCTTCTCGGGCTCACGCAGGCTGATCCGGCGGCTGCGGCGCAACACGAGCCCCAGCACCACCGCCAGGACCACGAGCACCGCGACGACCACGATGACGATCCACAGGGTCTGCGTCACCCGCCCACCCTGTCACGCCGCGCCACGCCGCGTGTGCGGAGCACCCGGGTTCGCGGACTTCACGCCGGTCCCGTGCGCCCCCTCGCAGACCCGCTCGACACTTCGCAGGTTCCCCGGACCCTGCGAGGAGTCAGTCCGCTCTGCGAGGTCGGCCTCAGCTCGCCACCGGGCGCAGGCGCTGGCTGATCACCGTTGTGATGCCGTCACCGCGCATCGACACACCGTAGAGCGCGTCCGCGACCTCCATCGTCGGCTTCTGGTGGGTGATCACGATGAGCTGGCTGGTCTCGCGCAGCTCCTCCATGAGCAGGATGAGGCGGCGCAGATTGACGTCGTCGAGCGCAGCCTCGATCTCGTCGAGCACGTAGAACGGCGAGGGCCGGGCCCGGAAGATCGCCACGAGCAGCGCCATCGCGGTGAGCGAGCGCTCGCCGCCCGAGAGCAGCGACAGGCGCTTGACCTTCTTTCCCGGCGGCCGGGCCTCGACCTCGATGCCGGTGGTGAGCATGTCGTCGGGGTCGGTGAGGACGAGCCTGCCGTCGCCGCCGGGGAAAAGCGTTGCGAAGACCGTCTCGAACTCCCGCGCCACGTCGGCGTAGGCCTGCGTGAAGACCTCGAGGATCTTGTCGTCGACCTCGCGCACCACGGTGAGCAGGTCGCGCCGGGTGTTCTTGAGGTCCTCCAGCTGGGTGGACAGGAACCGGTAGCGCTCCTCCAGCGCCGCGAACTCCTCCAGCGCGAGCGGGTTGACCTTGCCCAGCAACGTGAGGTCCTTCTCGGCGCGTTGGGCGCGGCGCTGCTGCGTCGGCCGGTCGTAGGGCATCGGCGGCGGCGCTGTGACGTCCTCGCCGCGCTCCCGCGCCGCGCCGTACTCCGCCATCTCGGCCGCGGAGGCGGGGACGGGGACGTCGGGGCCGTACTCGGTGACCAGGTCGTCGGGCCCGAGCCCGTGGTCGGCGAGCACCTTCTCGGTGAGCTGTTCGAGGCGCAGCCGGTTCTGCGCGCGCAGCACCTCGTCGCGGTGCACTGCGTCGGTGAGCTTCTCCATCAGCGCGGTGAGCCTGCCGACGTGAAGGCGCGCCTCGCCCAGCTCACGCTCCCGGGAGTCGCGGGCCGCCGCCGCGGCGTCGCGCTCCTCGGTGGCGGCCGAGAGCGATACCGCGATGCGCCCACAGGCCGTCTCCCCCGCCTCGACGACGAGCGCCGCGATGCGCGCCCCCCGTTCGCGCGCCGCTCGGGCCGCGGCGGCCCGTTGACGGGCCTGGCGTTCCGCCGCGGCCTGGCGGCGCAGGGCGTCGGCCCGGCCCGCGATGGCGCGCGCCCGCTCCTCGGCGGTGCGCAGTGCGAGTCGGGCCTCGACCTCCTCCGAGCGGGCGGTCTCGACGGCCTCGGCCGCGGCGTCGCGGATCTCGGTGTCAGGCTCGTCCTCCACCGGTTCGTCCTCGGCGACGGCGAGCTGCTGCTCCGCCGCCTCCAGGGCGAGCAGCGCGTCGGAGCGGCGGGCCTCGACCTCGTCGCGGCGCGTGCGGAGGCGCTGTGCCTCCGCGGTCGCCGACCGGACGGCCTGCTCGAACGCCCCGAGCCGGGCGGCCGCCCCCGCGCGGCGCTGTTCCGCGGCGCTCTGCTCGCGCTGGGCCGCTTCGGCCTCGGCCCGGCGCGCGGCCTCCTCGGCGCGCGCACCCTCCAACGCGGGCAGCAGACCCGCGATCTCCTCGTCGACGCGCCCGAGCGCGGCGGTGGCGTCGTCGACGGCGGCCTGGACGTCGAGGGCGCCGCCGCCCGCGCCGGAGCCGCCCGCCGCCCGGTGCGGGCCGAGCACGTCGCCGTCGGACGTGACAGCGGTCCGCCCGGCCGCGACGACCAGCCGGGCGGCCTCGTGGTCGGGCACGAGGACGACCCCACGCAACAACGCCCGCACCGCGGCCGCGACAGGACCGTCCCCGGACACCGCCGACGCCGCCCACCGCGCCCCCGGCGCCCCGGGAAGGGCGGGGATGGGCAGGCCGTCATCGGGGCGCGCCGCCCCGTCCACCGCCGGGGTGACGTGCGCCGCGGCGGCAGGCCGTTCCGCTGCCGGATCCGCGGGCGCGGCGGGCACCCGGTCCGCCGCTGTCGCTGCGCCGCCGCCCGCCACCAGCAGGGATGCCCGGCCGCCCGCGTTCGTCCGGAGGGCGCCGAGGGCGGCGAGGGCAGCGTCGAGGTTGGTCACGGCCAGGCCGTCGGCGAGCTCGCCCAGGGCCGCGGCCACCGCTGTGCGCGCCTCGGGCTCGATGGCGACCAGGGCGGACACCGGGCCCAGCACCCCGTCGGCGTCGAGGAGCGCCGCGGAGCCGTCGCGCCGGGCCAACCCGACCGCGAGCGCCTCCACCCGCGCGTGCCAGTGCGCCCGCTGCCGTTCCGCCTCCCGCTCGCGCGCCACGAGCTCCGCGACCCGCCGCCCCGCCACCTCGTGGGCCTCGGCGGCGTGGGCGCAGCGGTCGTCCAGCGAGGTGTCGCTCTCGGCGAGGGCGCCGAGCTCGTCGCGGGCGGTGGCCAGCTCGGCCTCCGCGGCGGCGGTGCGTTCCTGCGCCTCGACCAGCGCGTCGGAGAGCCGCTCGATCTCCTCCGCCGTGGCCGCCGCGCCGCTGCGCAGCGCCTCGGCGCGTCCGGCGAGCGTCGCAAGCCCGGCGCGCCGGTCGGCGAGGGCGCGGAGGGCGGCCAGGTGCGCCCGCTGCGCCGCGGCCAGCGTGCGCTCGTGCGCCGCGCGCGCCTCCGTGATCTCCAACAGCGTGCGCCGGGCCGACACCACGGCGGCGACCAGCACCTCCTCCTGCTCGGCGATCGCCTCGGCCTCGGCGTCGAGCTCGTCGGGATCCCGGCCGGGGGCGCGCGCCTCGCCCGTCGCGGCGAGATGGCGGGCGCGCTCCTGGGCCAGGCGCACGGTCCCCGCGAGGCGCTCGGCCAGCGCCGACAGGCGGTACCAGGTGTCCTGGGCGGCGGCCAGGCGCGGCGCGTCCTGCGCGAGCGCCGCCTCCAGCCGCTCCTGCTCGACCCGCCCGGCCGAGAGCTGCTCCTCCACCTCGGCCCGCCGGGCGCGGGCGCTCGCCTCGTCGGCCTCCTCCTGCGCGAGCTGGTCCCGCAGCGTGACCAGGTCGTCGGCGGCCAGCCGGAGCCGGGAGTCACGCAGCTCGGCCTGCACGGCCTGCGCGCGGCGCGCGATCTCGGCCTGCCGTCCGAGCGGCTTGAGCTGGCGGCGCAGCTCGGCGGTGAGGTCGGTGAGCCGGGTGAGGTTGGCCTGCATGGCATCGAGCTTGCGGAGCGCCTTCTCCTTGCGCTTGCGGTGCTTGAGGACGCCCGCGGCCTCCTCGATGTAGGCGCGCCGCTCCTCCGGCTTGGACTGCAGCACGGAGTCGAGCTGGCCCTGCCCGACGATGACGTGCATCTCGCGGCCGATGCCGGAGTCGGAGAGCAGCTCCTGGATGTCGAGCAGGCGGCAGTGGCTGCCGTTGATCTCGTACTCGCCCGCGCCGTCGCGGAACATCCGCCGGGTGATCGACACCTCGGTGTACTCGATCGGGCAGGGCGCCGTCGGAGTTGTCGATCGTGAGCGTCACCTCGGCACGGCCGAGCGGGGCCCGGCCGGAGGTGCCCGCGAAGATGACGTCCTCCATCTTCCCGCCGCGCAGCGCCTTCGCGCCCTGCTCGCCCAGCACCCAGCTGATGGCGTCGACGACGTTGGACTTGCCCGAGCCGTTCGGTCCGACGACGCAGGTGATGCCCGGCTCGAGGCGCAGCGTCGTGGCCGAGGCGAAGGACTTGAAACCCTTCAGCGTCAGGCTCTTGAGGTGCACCGGCAACGGCCTCCGGGGATCGAGGTCCCGCGAGCGTACCGGCCGCTCGCCTGCCGGGAGCCTGACCGGGCCGGTGCGGTCAGGCCTCGACGAAGCCGGAAAGGCCGCCGCGAGGCGTCTCCCAGCGCTCGACGACGCCCTCCACCCGGCCGGGCGTGGCGTCGCCGCGGAGCGCGTCGAGCAGCTTCTCGCAGGACGGTCGACTACCCTCTGCAATCACGGCGACCCGGCGGTCCGGCAGGTTGCGCGCCTCGCCCACGAGGCCGAGCTCGAGCGCGTGACACCGAGTCCACCAGCGGAAACCCACTCCTTGGACGCGACCGTGGACCCACGCCGTCAGTCGAACCGTCGTTTCGTCCATGCGCTACGGTAGCGCACCGTGATCGCCTCCCGGCGTCGCGGCGCAGCCCTGTTGACGGGGCTCGCCGTCGGCGCGCTGCTCATCGGCGCGACCATCGCCCTCGGGGGGGCGAGCGGTTCGCGACCCCAGGACACGGACGAGACGGTGGCGCTCCCGCCGCTTCCGCCGCCGCCGGTGCCGTTCCCGATCATCGCGCCGGTCCCGATCCCCGCCGTCCCGACGCCTGCCGCGCGGGCCCGCGCCCGCCCCGTGGCACCGGCCAGGAACCCGGGACCCGAGCTGGAGGTCGTCAGCCGCGCCAACACCGAGCGGGCCAGGGCGGGCTGCCCTGCCCTGCGGGTCGACCCCAGGCTGACCGCCGCCGCGCGGGCACACAGCGCGGACATGGTCAACCGGCACTACTTCGACCACCCGAGCCCCGACGGCGACACACCGCAGGACCGCAGCTCCGCGGCGGGCTATGCCGACTACGGCGGGGAGAACATCGCCTATGGCCAGGACTCGGCCGCCGAGGTGGTGGACGACTGGATGAACTCCCCTGATCACCGCGCCAACATCCTCGACTGCGGGTTCACCGCGATCGGGGTCGGACTCGACCGCCGCGGCATGTACTGGACACAGGACTTCGGGTACTAGACCGTGTCCCGGGGGACACGGCCTAGACCTCGAAGCGGTAGCCCATCCCGGCCTCGGTGACCAGGTGTCGCGGCCTGCCGGGCTCCCGCTCGAGCTTGCGCCGCAGCTGGGCCACGTAGACCCGCAGGTAGTTCGTCTCGGTGCCGTAGCCGGGGCCCCACACCGCCTTCAGCAACTCCCGCTGCCCGACGAGCTTGCCGCGGTGGCGCACCAGCATCTCCAGGATGCCCCACTCGGTGGGCGTGAGGTGCACCTCCTTGCCGTCGGCGCGGACGACCTTCTTGGCTGCGAGGTCCACGGTGAAGTCGCCCGCGTCGACGCTGGCCTCGCCCTCCACGATCGCCGTCGACGCCCGCCGCACCGCGGCGCGGAGGCGGGCGAGTAGCTCGGCCATCCCGAACGGCTTGGTGACGTAGTCGTCGGCCCCGGCGTCCAGGGCCCGCACGGTCTCCGCCCCGGCCACGCGGGCGGAGAGCACGATGATCGGCACGCTCGACCAGCCGCGCAGGCCCGCGATGACGTCGGTGCCGTCCATGTCGGGCAGGCCGAGGTCGAGCACCACGACGTCGGGGTGGCCGTCGGCGGCCGCGCGCAGCGCCGAGCCGCCGTCCGGCGCGAGCAGGACGTGATAGCCGTGCGCGGTCAGGTTGATCCGCAGGGCCCGCAGGATCTGGGGGTCGTCATCGACGACGAGCACCCGGTGGGCGGTCACCGGGTGTCCTGCGGCAGCGCGATCACCACGGTGAGCCCGCCGCCCGGGGTGTCCTCCGCGGCCAGGGTGCCGCCCATGGCCTCGGTGAACCCGCGGGCGACCGAGAGGCCCAGCCCGACGCCCGACGCGCCGTCCCGGTCGCTCGGGTCGTGCCCCAGCCGCCGGAACGGCGCGAACAGCGCCTCCCGCTCCTGCTTGGGCACACCCGGCCCCGAGTCGACGACCCGCAGCTCCACCCGGCCGTTGTACGCGCTGGCCCGCAGGACCACCGGGGCGCCCTTCCCATGGCGGAGCGCGTTGTCGACGACGTTGGCCACCACCCGCTCCAACAGGCCCGCATCGGCGACGACATCGGGCAGCGCCTCGTCGATCTCGACCTTCACCCGGGCAGCGCCCTCCAGCCCGGCGAGCGCCCGCACGGCCACCTCGTCGTACCCGACGGGGGCGAGCAGTGGCTGCACCGCGCCCGCCGCGAGGCGGGAGGAGTCGAGCAGGTTGTCCACGAGGGCGGAGAGCCGGTCGGCCGACTCCTCAATGGTCGCGGTCAGCTCGAGCCGGTCGGCCGGGGACAGGCGCAGGCTCTGGTCGCGCAGGCTGCCCGCCGCGGCCTTGATCGACGTCAGGGGGCTCCGCAGGTCGTGCCCGACGGCCGCGAGCAGCGCGCTGCGCGTCTCGGTGGCCTCGGCGCGGCGCCGGGAGTCCTCGGCCTGTGCCGCGGCCCGCTGGCTGCGCAACGCCAGCAGGGCCTGGCCGCCGACCACCTCCAGCAGCCGCCGGTCGGCCGCGTCCAGCGACCGGCCACTGCCGACCAGGTGCAGGTTCTCCTCGACCGCGACGTCGACGTCGGCGTCCTCGGGGGTGGCGCAGCCCAGCGGGCCCGACGACGTGACGCATCGCCACTCGTCGCCCTGCACCTGCTCCAGCAGGGCGACGGACCCGAGCCCGAACGCGCCCCGCACCTTCTCCAGGAGCCTGGGCAGCGGATCGGTCCGGGTCAGCACGGTCCGCGCGAACGAGGCCAGCAGGTCGCCCTCCGCGCGCGCCCGCGCGGCCTGCTGGGCGCGGCGCGCCGCCCGGTCGACGACCAGCGCCACCAGGACCGCAACCAGGATCATCGCGCCGACCGCGACGACGTTCTCGGGCTCCGCGATCGTCAGCGAGTACAGCGGCGGGGTGAGGAAGAAGTTGAGCAGCACGCCGCTGAGCACCGCCGCGACCAGCGCCGGGCCCAACCCGCCCACCAGCGCCACGACGACGGTGGCGAGGAAGTACGCCACGACGTCGGTCGAGAGCCCCAGGAGCGGCCGCAGGCCCACGCCCAGTCCGGTGGCGAGCACGGGCAGCAGCGCGGCGAGCCCCCACCCGACGGCGCGCCGCATCGCCGAGAGCCCGGTGTGCAGGGCGGGCAGCCGCAGCCCGCGGCCCGCCTCGGCGTGGCTCACCATGTGCACGTCGATCGTCCCGGACTCCTGCACGACCCGGGCGGCCACGCCCTCGGCGAAGGTCCGGGCGAGGCGGGAGCGGCGTGAGGTGCCCAGCACGAGCTGGGTGGCGTTGGCGCCGCGGGCGAACTCGAGCAGCGCCGCGGGCACGTCCTCCCCGCCGACGACCGTGTGGAAGCTCGCCCCGACGTCCTCGGCGATGCGGCGCAGCCTGGGCAGGGCCCCCACCGGGGCCCCGGCCCCGCCGTCCCCGCGCAGGACGTGCACGGCGAGGAGGTCGGCCGCGTTCGACCGCTTGGCGATCCTGGCCGCCCGCCGCAGCACCGTCTCGCTCTCCGGCCCGCCGGTCAGCGCGACGACGACGCGCTCGCGCGTCTCCCACGTCTCGCTGACGTTCTTCGCGGTGCGGTAGCGCTGCAGCGCGACGTCCACCTCGTCGGCCACCCACAGCAGGGCCAGCTCGCGCAGCGCGGTGAGGTTGCCCGGCTGGAAGTAGTCGGCGAGCGCGGCGTCGACCTTCTCCGCGGCGTACACGTTGCCGTGCGCGAGCCGCCGCCGCAGCGCCTCAGGGGTGATGTCGACCAGCTCGAGCTGCTCGGCGCGCCGCACGACCTCGTCGGGCGCGGTCTCCTTCTGCCGCACCCCGGTGATCCGCTCGACGACGTCGTTCAACGACTCGAGGTGTTGGACGTTCACGGTGGTGAGCACGTCGATACCCGCCTCGAGGAGCTCCTCGACGTCCTGCCACCGCTTGGCGTGCCGCGAGCCCGGCGCGTTGGTGTGGGCGAGCTCGTCGACCAGCACCACCTCGGGCCGCCGCGCCAGCACCGCGTCCAGATCCATCTCGTCGAGGCCCGGATGGCCGCCGACCGGCCTGCGCGGTACGACCGGGAGCCCGCAGATGAGCTCGGCGGTCTTCACGCGCCCGTGCGTCTCGACGAAGCCGACGACCACGTCGGTGCCGCGCTCGCTGCGGCGGCGGGCCTCGCCGAGCATGGCGTACGTCTTGCCGACGCCGGGCGCCATCCCGAGGTAGATCCGCAGCTCGCCCCTCCTGGTCACATCCACCATCGTGCCCCGAGGTCGGGCGGTCGCCGCGTTGGACGTCGCGACGCTGCTGCGCCTGCCGTCCCCGACTACCCTCCCGACCGCAGGTGGTGGTCGGACGGTCGGGAGCGGCGCATGTCGGTGGTCGACAACGCGATCTACGTCGACGGCAGGCGGGCGGTCGTCCCCGAGTCGCTCGACAGCACCATCGAGGCGCTGCACGCCTGCCCGTCGGAAGGGCACAGCTTCGGCTGGATCGGCATGCTGCGTCCGGACAAGGCCGAGGTCCGGGCGGTCGCGGACGAGTTCGACCTGCATCCCCTCGCCGTCGAGGACACGATCAACGCCCACCAGCGGCCCAAGCTGGAGCGCTACGGCGACGTGTTGTTCGTCGTGCTCCGGCCCGCCCGGTACGTCGATCCGGTGGAGGTCGTCGAGACTCGGCGAGGTCCACCTGTTCCTCGGCCCCGATTTCGTCATCACCGTGCGGCACGCCGAGGAGCCCGACCTGAGCGAGGTGCGCGCCCGGCTGGAATCCGACCCCCAGCTCCTGCGCCAGGGCCCCAACGCGGTGCTCTACGCGGTGCTGGACAAGGTCGTCGACGACTACAGCCCCGTTCTGGACGGCCTGCAGAACGACATCGACGAGATCGAGGTGCAGGTCTTCAACGGCGAGCCGACCGTGTCGCGGCGGATCTACCAGCTCTCCCGCGAGGTGATCGAGTTCCAGCGCGCGGTCGACCCGCTCGCCTACCTGCTGGACGAGCTGCACGCCACCCTCAAGCAACGTGGGGAGGGCCCCGACCTGGAGCTGCGCCGCCTGTTGCGCGACGTCGCCGACCACGCCATCCGGGTGATCGAGCGGCTGGCCGGATACCGGGAGCTGCTGACCAACATCCTGCAGGTCAACGCCACGCTCGTCGGCCAGCGCCAGAACGAGGAGATGGCCCGCATGACCGAGGCGGGGTTCGTGCAGAACGAGCAGGTCAAGCGCATCTCGTCGTGGGCGGCGATCTTCTTCGCGCCCTCGTTCGTCGCCTCGGTCTACGGCATGAACTTCAAGCTCATGCCGGAGCTGGACTGGACGCTGGGCTATCCCTTCGCGCTCGGGTTGATGGCGCTCTTCGCGGGCGCGCTGTACTGGGCGTTCAAGCGGAAGGGCTGGCTCTGAGCGCGCGCGGACGGGGCTGGCAGCGCGGACAGCTGAAGCTTCCCCGGTTCATGAACGCCTCGCGGCGGATCGGGGTGCCGCAGCGGGGGCAGGGCCGGTCCGCCTGGCCGTAGGCCGCGAGCGAGCGGTCGAAGTAGCCCGAGCCGCCGTTGACGTTGACGTACAGCGTGTCGAACGACGTGCCGCCCGCGGCGAGCGCCGCGTCCATCACCTCGGAGGCGGCGGTGAGCACGGCCCGGCCCTGCGCGCGGGTGAGCCGGTCGGTCGGGCGCAGCCCGTGCAGCCGGGCCCGCCAGAGCGCCTCGTCGGCGTAGATGTTGCCGATGCCGGAGACCACGGTCTGGTCCAGCAGCGCCCGCTTGATCTCGGTGCGCCTGCGGCGGATCCCGGCGACCGCGGCGTCGAGGTCGAACGCGGGGTCCATGGGGTCGCGGGCGATGTGCGCGATCGGCGCGGGCAGGAGCCCGCCTCCGACGGCCGGGACCAACGGGTGGAGCGAGAGCCCTCCGAAGGTGCGCTGGTCGACGAACCGCAGCTCCGGCCCGTCGTCGGCGAAACGCATCCGGATGCGCAGGTGCTTCTCGTCCGGCCTGCCCGGGTCGGCGACGAGCATCTGGCCGCTCATGCCGAGGTGGGCGAGCACGGCGTCATCCTCGGCCGCGCCGCCGTCGAGCTCCAGCCACAGGTATTTGCCCCGCCGCCGCGCGCCGGTGATCGTGCGACCGGCCAGGCGGGCGGCGAAGTCCGCACCACCCGGGGGATGGCGCCGGACCGCGCGCGGGTGGTCGACCTCGACGGCGGCGATCGTGCGCTTCAGCACGTGCTCGGCGAGGCCGCGCCGGACGACCTCGACCTCCGGCAGCTCGGGCACCGGACGGCCTACGTGCCCGCGGTGGTGGTGGCCGCTTCCTCGGTGAGGGCGTGCCAGGCCAGCTCTGCGGCCTTCTGCTCGGCTTCCTTCTTGGTGCGTCCCTCGCCGGAGCCCAGGTCACGGCCCGCGACGACCGCCGTTGCCGTGAACGTCTTCAGGTGGTCGGGGCCCTCTTCGGCGATGCGGTACTCCGGCACGCCGAGGTCGGAGGCGGCCGTCAGCTCCTGCAGGCTCGTCTTCCAGTCCAGGCCCGCGCCCAGCAGCGGGGCGGCGCGCAGGAGCGAGTCGAAGAGCCGGTGCACCAGCTCCCGCGCGATCTCCAGGCCGTGCTCCAGGTAGACCGCGCCGATCAGTGCCTCGGTGGCGTCGGCGAGGATGCTCGGCTTGGTGCGCCCGCCCGTCAGCTCCTCGCCCCGCCCCAGGTAGAGGTACGCGCCCAGCCCGGAGGGCCCGCCGAGCGTGGCGGCGACCCCGGCGAGCGCGTGCATGTTCACCACGCTGGAGCGCAGCTTGGCCAGCTGCCCCTCCGGGCGCTCCGGGTGGTCGCGGTAGAGCCGGTCGGTGACGACGATGGAGAGCACCGAATCCCCGAGGAACTCCAGACGCTCGTTGGTCGGCAGACCGCCGTTCTCGTACGCGTAGGAGCGGTGGGTCAGCGCCAGGGTGAGCAGGTCGTCCGCCATCTCGACACCCAGCGACGCGAGGAGGGCCCCGCGATCATGCGAGGGCCCCGTTGCACCGCGTTCCGGCATAGGTCTCGAAAGGCTCAGGCCGGGGTGACGACCGGGCGACCGTTGTACGTGCCGCAGACGGGGCAGGCGACGTGCGGCGGCTTGGTGGCCCGGCAGGCGCGGTTCGAGCAGGCGACGAGCGTGGGGGCAGCGGCCTTCCACTGCGACCGACGGGATCGCGTGTTCGACCGCGACATCCGGCGCTTCGGCACGGCCACGATGAATCTCCTTGCGGTAGTGCGGGATCGTCATTCGGCGGGCGTGCGCTCACGCAGAGCGGCCCAACGTGGGTCAAGTGTCTCATGCCCGTGGTCGGGCCCGAGGTCGGCCCACTTCTCGCCGCATCCGGCGCACAGGCCGGGGCAGTCGGGACGGCACAGCGGGGCGAGCGGGAGCTCCAGCACGAGGGCGTCCCGGACGGTCTGCTCGAGGTCGACGTGGTCGTCGACGACGCGCGGCAGCTCGTCCTCCTCGGTGGTCTCGTCGGTCACGCTGTCCGGGTAGGCGAAGAGCTCCCCGATGGTGACGGTCACCTCGTCGGTCAGCGGGTCCAGGCAGCGGGCGCACTCGCCCTCGAGCCGGGCGTGCGCGGTGCCCGAGGCGTACACCCCCTCGGTGACCGACTCCAGGCGCAGGTCCAGCTCGACCGGCGCACCCGCGGGTACGCCGATGGTCGGCAGCCCCATCCCGTCTTCGGGAGCGGGGACCACCCGGGTGTAGGACCGCATGGCGCCGGGGCGGCGGCCCAGTTCGCGGGTGCTCAGGGCCCAGGGTCCGGCGTGTGCGGGTCGGTGCGTGCTCACCCTTCCAGGGTATGTCAGCGCCGAACCGGCCTGCCATCACGGCGGCAGGGTCGTAGGCGGCCTACTCGATCAGGTCCATGCCGGTGCCGCTGCGGCTGCGGGGAGCACCGGCCGGTGCGCCGCGCCAGAGCTGGCTGCGCCCGCGCGTGACCGTCGCGAGCGCCTTGCCCAGCGTGTCCTCGAACTCGGCGAGCTTGGCGTCGACGTAGGCGTCGCACTCGCGGCGCAGCCGGTCGGCCTCGGCTTCGGCGCTCTCGACGATGCGCGCGGCCTCGGCGTTCGCCGTGCGCACCACCTCCGTCTGCGCCACGAGCCTGGCCTGCTCGGCCCGGCCGTCCGCCACGAAGCGGTCATGCGTCGCGCGGCCGTTCTCCACCGACCGCTCGGCCTCCGCGTGGGCCCGGTCGGTCAGCTCCGTGTACTGCCTGCGGGCGTCGGCCACCATGCGCTCGGCCTCGTGGCGGGACCTGGCGAGGGTCTGCTCGGCCTCGGCGCGCGCCTCGGCGACCAGCCGGTTGGCCTCCGCCCCCGCGTCGGCGAGCGCGGCGGCGGCGTCCGTCTTCGCCCCGGACCGGGTCTGCTCCGCCTCCTGGGTGGCGTCGTCGACGAGCTCGTCGCGACGGTCCAGCACGTCCTGGGCGTCGTCCAGCTCGCCGGGCAGCGCCTCTCGGATGTCGTCGAGCAGCTCGAGGACGTCGCCCCGTGGGACGACGCAGTTGCCCGTCATCGGGACACCTCGCGCCTCCTCGACGACGGTGACCAGCGCGTCGAGTGATTCGAAGACCCGGTACACAAGGCGGATCCTCTCATCGGAGGACGCCCGGACGGCGGATTGCCTTTTCGCAGGCGTGTCTTGGCGCCGCGCTCAGGCGCGTTCGGCGATGCGCTCGGTCAGGCGTCGGTGCACCGAGGGCGGCAGCAGATGGGCGACGTCGCCGCCGTAGGTGGCGATCTCCTTGACCAGCGAGCTCGCGACGAAGCTCCATTCAGGGCTGGTCGACATGAACAGCGTGTCGACCCCGGACAGCTGCTGGTTCATCTGCGCCATCTGCAGCTCGTAGTCGAAGTCCGTGACCGCGCGCAGGCCCTTGACGATCGCGCGGACGTCGTGGGCACGGCAGTAGTCCACCAACAGCCCGTCGAACGAGTCGACCTTCACGTTCGCGTAGGGCGCGACCACCTCCGTGAGCATCGCGATGCGCTCGTCGACGGTGAACAGGCTCTTCTTGCCCTTGTTCATCAGTACCGCCACGACCACCTCGTCGAACAGCGCCGCCGCGCGTTCGATGATGTCCAGGTGGCCGTTGGTCGGCGGATCGAAGGAGCCGGGGCAGACGGCGCGCCTCATGAACAGGGACGGTAACAGCGGGCGACGTGCAAAGTGGTCTCGCCGTAACGTCGCTCACGGATCGGTTTGAACGGAGCGGGCCAGAGGAAGGGCCCGCCGCGGGTCGGTCGCTCCAGGACGGCCGTGGCGTCGGGCGCGAGCCACCCGTGCGCGAGGGCCGCTGCGAGCCATCCGGTCACCTCGGCGTCGGGCAGGGCGTAGGGCGGGTCGGCGAGCAGCACGTCGTAGGCGCGGTCCGCGGGGCCGCCGAGCACGGCCGCCGCGGACGCCGCCCTGACGTGCGCGCCCGGGAGCCCGACCGCCTCGACGTTGCGGCGGAGCACGGCGATCGCGCGCCGGTCGTTCTCCACGAGCAGCACGTGCGCGGCGCCGCGCGACAGCGCCTCCAGGCCCAACGCGCCCGAGCCCGCACAGAGGTCGAGCACGGCGACCCCGTCCAGCCCGGGGTCGTGGGCGAGCGCGGAGAACAGCGCCTCCCGTACCCGGTCGGACGTGGGCCGGGTGCCCGTCGGCGGCACGGCGAGCCGCCGCCCGCCCGCCGCGCCCGCGACGATCCTGGTCACACCCGCATCGTGCCGTGTGGCTCGCCCACACCGCGCGGGGCTCGCCCACACTCCCGCGATGGTGCGGGCCACCGGCGGTGTGTGTGAGCCTCAGGACAGCTCGAGGAGCAGGTCGCCGCCCTCGACCTGCTGCACCTTGCCGATCGCCAGCCGCGTGCACCGTCCCCGCCGCTGGGCGGTGATCGCCGCCTCCATCTTCATCGCCTCGATCGTGGCGACCGTCTGGCCGGCCGCGACCGTGTCGCCCTCGCCGACCTGCAGGGTGACCACGCCGGCGAACGGCGCCGCGACCTGGCCGGGCGTTGCCGCGGTCGGCCTTCTCGGCCGCCTTGCACGTCGGTGGCGCACCGACCGGTCGCGCACCGACACCGGGCGCAGCTGGCCGTTGAGCGTGCGTCATCACGGTGCGCATGCCGCGCTCGTCGGGCTCGGAGATCGCCTCCAGCGCCGATGAGCAGCGTGACGCCGGGCTCCAGCTCGACGGCGTGCTCGGTGCCCGGGCTCGAGGCCGTAGAGGTAGTCGTTGGTCGACGAGCACCGAGGTGTCGCCGTACGGCTCGCGGTGCGCCTCGTACTCCCGCGTCGGGCCCGGGAAGAGCAGCCGGTTGAGCGTGGCGACGGCGGCACGTGCGCGAGCCCCTCGCGGTCCTCGGCCGATAGCTCGGCGCGCGCGGTGCTCCGGCGGGCGGCCCGCCAGCGCCTTGGTGCGGAACGGCTCCGGCCAGCCGCCGGGCGGGTCGCCGAGCTCGCCGCGCAGGAAGCCGATGACCGAGTCGGGGATGTCGAACCGGCCGGGGTCGGCCTCGAAGTCGGCCGGGTCGACGCCCGACGCCGACGAGGTGCAGCGCGAGGTCGCCGACCACCTTCGACGACGGCGTCACCTTGACGATGTCGTCCGAGGATCCGGTCGGCGGCGGCGTACATGTCCTCGATCAGCTCGAACTGGTCGCCGAGGCCGAGCGCGATGGCCTGCTGGCGCAGGTTGGACAGCTGGCCGCCCGGGATCTCGTGGTGGTAGACGCGGCCGGTCGGGCGCGGCAGCCCGGACTCGAACGGCGCGTAGACCGTGCGGACGGCCTCCCAGTACGGCTCGAGGTCGCTCACCGCCGCCAGGCGACAGCCCGGTCGCGCGCTCGGTGTGGTCGGTGGCCGCCACCAGCGCGGACAGCGACGGCTGGCTGGTCGTGCCCGGCCATCGACGCGCTCGCCGCGTCGACGGCGTCGACGCCCGCCGCGATCGCCGCGAGCAGGGTGGCGAGCTGGCCGCCCGCGGTGTCGTGGGTGTGCAGGTGCACCGGCAGGTCGAAGCGCTCGCGCAGCGCCGTGACCAGGGTCGCGCGCGGCCGGGGGGCGCAGCAGCCCGGCCATGTCCTTGATCGCGAGGACGTGCGCGCCGGCCTCGACGATCTGCTCGGCGAGGCGCAGGTAGTAGTCGAGCGTGTAGAGGTCCTCGGCCGGGTCGGACAGGTCGCCGGTGTAGCACAGCGCGACCTCGGCGACCGCGGTGCCGGTGGCCCGCACGGCGTCGATCGCCGGGCGCATCTGCGCGACGTCGTTGAGCGCGTCGAAGATCCGGAAGATGTCGATGCCGGTGCGCCGCGGCCTCGTGCGACGAACGCGTCGGTGACCTCCGTCGGGTACGGCGTGTAGCCGACGGTGTTGCGCCCGCGCAGCAGCATCTGCAGGCAGATGTTGGGCACGGCCGCGCGCAGCGCGGCGAGCCGCTCCCAGGGGTCCTCGGCGAGGAAGCGCAGCGCGACGTCGTAGGTCGCCCCGCCCCAGCCTCGACGCGACAGCAGCTCCGGCGCGGTGCGCGCGACGTACGGGGCGACGGCGAGCAGGTCGCGGGTGCGCACCCGGGTCGCCAGCAGCGACTGGTGGGCGTCGCGGAAGGTCGTGTCGGTGACGGCGACCGCGGTCTGCGCGCGCAGCCGCCGGGCGAACCCCTCCGGGCCGAGCGCGAGCAGGCAGCTGGCGCGAGCCGGCCGGCGGCGGTGCGTCGAGGTCGCAGCGCGGCAGCTTGCTCGACGGGTCGACGACGCGCGGGCGCGGGGCCGTGCGGGCTGGTTGACCGTGACGTCGGCGAGGTAGGTGAGCAGCTTGGTGCCGCGGTCGGCGGGCGTGCGGGCCGCGCAGCAGCTCGGGCGCTCGTCGATGAAGGAGGTGGTGACGCGGCCGGCGAGGAAGTCGGGGTCGTCGAGCACCGCCTGCAGGAACGGGATGTTCGTGGAGACGCCGCGGATGCGGAACTCGGCGAGCGCCCGGCGCGCGCGGCGCGACGGCCGTCGGTGAAGTCGCGCCCGCGGCAGGTGAGCTTGACCAGCATCGAGTCGAAGTGCGCGCTGACCTCGGCGCCGGCGTGCGATCGTGCCGCCGTCGAGCCGGACGCCGGCGCCGCCCGGCGAGCGGTAGTCGGTGATCTGGCCGGTGTCGGGGCGGAACCCGTTGGCCGGGTCCTCGGTCGTGATGCGGCACTGCAGCGCGGCGCCGCGAGAGCGTGCATCTCGTCCTGGGTGAGCCGAGCTCGGCCAGGGTCTGCCCGGCGGCGATGCGCAGCTGCGCACTGACCAGGTCGACGTCGGTGACCTCCTCGGTCACCGTGTGCTCGACCTGGATGCGCGGGTTCATCTCGATGAAGACGTGGCCGTCCGCCGTTCGTCGAGCAGGAACTCGACGGTGCCCGCGTTGACGTAGCCGATGGCCTCGCGCGAACGCGACGGCGTCGGCGCAGATGCGCGTCGCGCAGCCCGGGGTCGAGGTTCGGCGCGGGCGCGATCTCGATGACCTTCTGGTGGCGCCGCTGCACCGAGCAGTCGCGCTCGAAGAGGTGCACGACGTTGCCGCTCGGCGTCGGCGAGGATCTGCACCTCGATGTGGCGGGGGTTGACCACCGCCTGCTCGAGGAACACCGTCGGCGTCGCCGAACGCGGACTCGGCCTCGCGCATGGCCGCGTCGAGCGCCTCCGCGCAGCTCCTCGGCCGTGCTCGACGCGGCGCATGCCGCGCCCGCCGCCGCCGGCGACGGCCTTGACGAAGATCGGGAAGCCGATGTCGTCCGCGGCGGCGACCAGCGCGTCGACGTCGCTTCCGGGCGCGCTCGGAGCGCAGCACCGGCACGCCGGCGGCCCTGGCCGCGGCGATCGCCCGGGCCTTGTTGCCGGTCAGGTGCAGCACCTCGGCGGGCGGCCCGACGAAGGTGATGCCCGCCGTCGGCGCAGGCCTCGGCGAGGTCCGGGTTCTCGGACAGGAAGCCGTAGCCGGGGTAGATCGCGTCGGCGCCCGCCCGGCGCGCCGCCTGATCATCTCGTCGACCGAGAGGTACGCCCGGACCGGGTGGCCCGGCTCGCCGATCTGGTAGGCCTCGTCGGCCTTGAGCGCGGTGCAGCGAGTTGCGGTCCTCGTACGGGAAGACCGCGACCGTGGCGACCGAGCTCGTAGGCGGCGCGGAAGGCGCGGATCGCGATCTCACCGCGGTTGGCGACCAGGACCTTGCGGAACACGGCGGGCTCCCTCGGGTCGTCGTGTCGGTGATCTCGCCGAACGGTACCGGCCGGGTTCGTCGAGGGCACTCGATCGGCCCCGTGCGCACATCACCCGCGTCGGGTACCAAGGAGACGTGCGCCACCATCGTCACCCGGCGGGGATGCCGCCGTTCCCATCGGCCTACGCCGCCGCGTTCGCCGACGGGCGTCGGCTGCGCGAGGAGTCCCACGCCCGGCGTCGTCGGGTGGCGGGGCGGTCCTACGGCCATCCGCACCAGCACCCGAGGGGCCGCGCGCTGCTCGGGGTCGCCATGGTGATCGTCGCGCTGACGATCGCGTCCGATGGCGGTTTCCTCGTGATCGGAGGCGGCATGCTGATCGCGTTGGTCACCGTGGCCTGGTTGGTCGTGCTCATGGCGGCACCGTTCCTGCTGGTCGGGGGGATCGTCTTCGCGGTCACCCGGTCCCAGCGACGGGCGCAGCTGCGCCGCGGTGGTGCCGCGGGCACCGCACCGCTGCCCGTCCGACCCGCCGCCCCACCCCGTCCGGATCTGGTGTGGGCACACGCCAGGCGCCGGTTCGACGCCCTGCGCAGCGCCTACGCGGCGTACGAGTGCAGCCCGATGGAGGTGCTGCGGCTGCCCGCCCTCGCCGACGTGTCGGTACCGAGCACAGGGCGGTTCGTCGACGCGTTCGCCGAGGCGCAGGCCCTGGACACCGACGCGTTCCCCGGCGGCACCCACGCCCCCGCGTTCGTCGCGGCCGTCGACCGCGCCGAGCGGGCCTGGCGCGCCGCCCGCGAGGCCGCCGAGCGGATCCGCCTGTCCACCCTCACCCCCGCCGAGCGCACCACCGTCGAGCGCGTGATCAAACTGCTGACCACCGCCCGCGACACCGACAGTGACGCAGAACGCCTCGCCGCCTACACCCGCGCCCGCTCCGAGCTCGCGAAGCTGGACAAGGCCGGCGTGATCCACGTGCCCCTGCCCGCCACCGCGGCCCTCGACGCCGCGAGCCGGGGCGCCCTGCCCGCGTAGCCCGCGCGTGGGCCCCCGGGCTTGCCCTCGTGAGGCCCGAGCGCTGGGAACATCGGCCGGGCGCTGGCGGCGGAACCACGCCCTGGGGCTCCTCGCGGACCGCGCCTACGCTTCGCAGGGCCCCGGGAGCCTGCGAAGCGCACACCGGATCTGCGAAGCGCCGGGTGGCGGCCAGGCGGGCCCGACCACGCGCATCACTAGACGCGGTCGAGCCAGGCGGCGCGCTCCTCGTCGCCCACGGTCTGTCCGACGAGTGCGGCAAGGCCTGCGTGGGACCGCAGGGCGGGGTCGTGCTCGACGATGTCGACCGCGTACACCCGGGCCTTGGCGATGATCTCCTCGTGCTTGAGCAGCGACAACAGCCGCAGGCCCGAGCGCCGACCGGACTGCAGGGCGCCGAGCACGTCGCCCTCGCGGCGGAGCTCGAGATCCAGTTGGGCCAGGGCGAACCCGTCGGTGGTGCCGGCGATGGCGTCGAGGCGGGTGCGGGCGGCCGTGGCGGCGGGCATCTCGGTGACCAGCAGGCACACCCCCTGCGCGGAACCGCGCCCGACCCGGCCGCGCAGCTGGTGCAGCTGCGAGAGGCCGAACCGCTCGGCGTCGAGGATCACCATCGCGGTGGCGTTGGGCACGTCGACCCCGACCTCGATCACCGTGGTGGCCACGAGCACGTCGAGCTCGCCGCGCTCGAACGCGCGCATCACCGCGTCCTTCTCGTCGGCGGGCAGCTTGCCGTGCAGCAGCCCGAGGCGCAGTCCCGCGAGCTGGTCCTCGGCCAGCTTGGTGACCACGTCCAGCACGGCGAGGGGCGGGCGGCGGCTTTCGGCATCCTCGCCCGCCGGCTCGGCATCCGCGTCGGTGTCGTCGTCGGCGTCCAGCTTCGGGTCGCCGACCCGCGGGCACACGACGTAGGCCTGATGCCCGGCTTCGACCTCCTGCCGCACCCGGCGCCAGACGCTGGCGAACCAGGACGGGCGCTCCGCCAGCGGGACCACCGTGGTGGCGATCGGCGAGCGCCCGGCGGGCAGCTCACGCAGCGCGGACACCTCGAGATCGCCGTACACGGTCATCGCCACGGTGCGCGGGATCGGCGTGGCCGTCATGACCAGCATGTGCGGCACCATGTGCGCACCGCGGGCGCGCAGGGCATCGCGCTGTTCGACGCCGAAGCGATGCTGCTCGTCGACGACCACCAGGCCCAGCTCGGCGAACCCGACCCGGTCCTGGATGAGCGCGTGGGTGCCGACGACGATGCCCGCCTCGCCGGACTGGGCGTCCAGCAGGGCCTGGCGCTTCGCCTTGGCGCCCAGCGAGCCGGTGAGCAGCGTGATCCGGGTGGCGATCTCCGGCGCGCCCAGCTCGCCCGCCTGCCCGAGCGGCCCGAGCAGCGTCCGCAACGACCGGGCGTGCTGCGCGGCCAGCACCTCGGTGGGCGCGAGCAGGGCGGCCTGTCGCCCCGCGTCGACGGCCTGCAGCATGGCCCGGAGCGCGACGACGGTCTTGCCCGCTCCGACATCGCCCTGGACGAGCCGGTTCATCGGATGTCGACCGGCCAGATCGGCGGCGATCTCCTCCCCCACCGCCCGCTGCCCCGCCGTCAACGCGAACGGCAGCCGGGCGTCGAACGCCTCCAGCAGGCGCCCCGGCCGGGGCGGACAGGCCGCGGCGGGCCGGGCCGCGGTGGCCTGCCGACGCAGTGCCAGCGCGAGCTGGACGCCCATCGCTTCGTCCCACACGAGCCGGTGCCGGGCGGCGTGGATGTCGTTCTGGCTCTCCGGCACGTGGATGCGCCGCAACGCCCGCCCGAGCTCGGCCAGGCTCTCCCGCTCCCGCAGCGACGGCGGCAGCGGATCGTCCACCTCGACCCGGCCGTCGGCATCGAGCAGGTCCAGCACCTGGCGCACGGACCGCGCGATCGCCTGCGAGCCGAGCTTGCCCGTGGCCGGGTACACCGAGATGAACGGACGGATCTCGTCATCGTCGTCGAGCATCTCGAACTGGGGGTGGGTGAGCTGCAGCTTGCGGTTGAAGACGCCGACCTTGCCGGAGAACACCGCCCGCACCCCCGGCTTGATGAACGCCTTCAGCCGATGGCCGTTGAAGAACGTGCAATCCAGCTCGGCGCCCTGCTCGTCACGGATCACGACCGCGAGGAGCTTGCCGTTGCGCGAGCGCATGTCGCGCAGCGTGGCCTTCTCCACCTGTGCGACGACGGTGATGTGCTCGCCGATCTCCAGACCCGCGATGTCGGTGAGGCGCCCGCGGTCGACGTAGCGGCGCGGGTAATGGCGCAGGAGATCCCCGACGGTCTCCAGGGACAGCTGCGTGACAAGCGCCTCGGCCGTGCGCCCGCCCACCGCGGCGGCCAGCGGCGTGGCCAGATCGATGTGCGTGCTCATTCCACCCCCAGCACCAGCGGGTAATCGGTCTGCCCTCCACGGTGGACGACGACATCGACCTCGGGGTGGCTGCGGTGCAGATCGGCGACGAGCCCTTCCGCGAGCGCGGCATCGGCGCCCGCGCCGAGCAGCGCAGTGACGATCTCGCCACCTCCGAGGAGCATGCGGTGAGCCAACCACAGGGCACCGACAGAAAGGTCGGGCGCGATGAGCACGACCTCGCCGTCGGTGATCCCCAGCACGTCGCCGGGCTCACAGCGGCCCACCCACGTCAACGCCTCGGTCTCGGCCACCAGCAGCGCCGCGGTGCGGGTGCCCGCCGCGGCGTCCGCCATCGCGACGACGTCCTCCCCGGACCGCCGCGTCGGGTCGTGCACGGCGAGCGCCGACAGGCTCTGGAGCGCGGACGCGGTCGGGAGGACGAGCACGTCCTGGCCGTCGCGGCGGGCGGCCGCCGCCGCGGCCTCCGCGACCGGGACCAGATCCGGGTCGCCCGGCATGAGGACGACGTGCCGGGAGGACGTCGACGCCAGCGCGGCCACCAGCTCGTCCACGGCGACCGGCTCGCCAGGGCCCCGCTCCAGCACCGCCGCGCCGGCGCCCCGGGCGAGCTGCGCCACCTCGTCGCCGACGACGACCACGAGCACCGCGCGGGACCGGGTGAACCGGGCGGCCGCAGGCCGGTCCGCGAACCGGATCACCGTGATCCGATGGGGCCTGCCCGCCGCGACGCCTGCCTCGACCGCGGCGCCGATGTCGTTGCAGTGCAGGTGGACGTTCCACAGGTGGTGGCCGTCGCCGACCACCGCGACGCTGTCGCCGAGATCCCCCAGCCGGATCCGGAGGGCGTCGACGGCGGGCGTGGGCGCGTCGAGGAGGTACATCACCTCGTAGTCGTACTCCGGTGAGCCCGTCTCCCGGCTCGCGGTGAGCAGCGCCCGGTCGCGTGCGCACGGCAGGGGCGGTGCGGTGGGCGGTCGGTCGGTGAGGAGCGCGGCGAGGGCGTCCAGGAGCAGGTACACGCCCATGCCGCCTGCGTCGACGACCCCCGCGCGCGCCAAAGCGGGCAGTTGCGCCGTGGTGGCGCGCAGGGCGGTCGCCGCGGCGTCGGCCGCCGCGCTCGCCGCCGACGCCAGGGGCCGGGACCGCGCCGCGGCGTCGGCGGCCGCGACGAGGACCGTGAGGGCCGTGCCCTCCCGCGGGTCGGTGAGCGCCGCGTCGGCCAGCGCCGCGCCGCGGGCCAGCGCAGCGGCGAGCACCGCGGCGCCGTCCCCTTCCCCGTGTCCGGCCGCGACATCGGCGTCGACGGCGTCGCCGTCCCCGGGGGCTGTCGTCACAGCCTCGGCGAGCCCCCGCAGGACCTGGGAGAGGATCACGCCGGAGTTGCCGCGGGCGCCGAAGAGGGCCCCCCGCGCGAGCGCGGCGGCCACCGCGCCGACCTCCGCCCCCGGCGACGCCCCGGCCGACGATCCCGCCGACGATCCCGGCGACGACCCCGCTGATGCCCCCGCCGACGCCGCCTCCGCCGCCTCCAGGGCGGAGCGCATCGTGAGCAGGAGGTTCGTGCCCGTGTCGGCGTCGGCGACCGGGAAGACGTTGATCCGGTCCACCTCGGCCCGGTGTCGCTGCAGCACCGCGACCGCCGACCGCGCCCACGCGAGGATCAGGGCGGCGTCGAGGTCGGCGGGCACGGGATCCCAGCGTAGCCACCGGGGGGTGTGCGGCCGCCGCGGTGGCGCGGGTAGGCTGGTCTCTCGCGACCGGGGCTGCCCCGGCTTCACCGACATCTATCCGAGGAGTTCGACGTGGCTGCCGTCTGCGACGTCTGTGGCAAGGGTCCGGGCTTCGGCATGTCCGTCTCGCACTCGCACCGCCGTACCCACCGCCGCTGGAACCCCAACATCCAGACCGTGCGCACCCGGATCAACGGCGGCAACCGCAAGCGACTGAACGTGTGCACCTCCTGCCTGAAGGCGGGCAAGGTCACCCGCGGCTGATCTCACGCCCTCCAGCGCCCCCGTTCCTGTGACGGGGGCGCTTGCGTGTACGGACCTACGGCAGCTTCCAGTCCACCGGCTCCCCGCCCAGCTCCTCGAGCAGCGCGTTGGCCCTGCTGAACGGGCGGGAGCCGAAGAAGCCCCGGTCGGCCGACATCGGGCTGGGGTGCGCCGACTCGATCAGCGGCACGTCGGTGAGCAGCGGGGCCAGGTTGCGCGCGTCCCGCCCCCAGAGGATCGCCACCAACGGCTCGCCGTCCCGGGCGACGAGCGCGCGGATGGCCTGCTCGGTGACCGCCTCCCAGCCCTTGTCGCGGTGCGAGCCCGGCTCCCCCGGCGCCACGGTGAGCACCCTGTTGAGCAGCAGCACCCCCTGCCCCGCCCACGGCGTCAGGTCGCCCGTGGACGGCGTCGGGTGGCCGAGGTCCTCGCTGTACTCGCGGAAGATGTTGGACAGCGACCGCGGCACCGGGCGGGTCGTCGGCGACACCGAGAACGACAGGCCCACCGCGTGCCCCGGCGTCGGGTACGGGTCCTGCCCCACGATGAGCACCCGCACGGCGTCGAACGGCTGGGTGAACGCGCGCAGCACGTTCGCGCCCGCGGGCAGGTAGCGGCGGCCCGCGGCGATCTCGGCGCGCAGGAAGTCGCCCATGTCCGCGATCCGCTGTGCCACCGGCGCCAGCGCACCCGCCCACCCGGCCTCCACGACCTCCGCCAACGGCTTGCGTCGGCTGCCGCCTCGTTCCTCGGCGAGGCCTCCCATCAGCCCAACCTCCGCAACTGCGCGCGGAACCGCTTGCCGCGCTCGACGTAGCTGGTGACGGCGTGTGCGTAGCCGCCTGCGGGCACCTCGTAGCCCTCACGCACCCGGGCGGGCACGCCCAGCGCCATGGACCGCGGCGGGATCTGCGTGTTCGGCGACACCACCGCCCCCGCTCCGACGATCGCACCCTCGCCCACGGTCGCGCCGTTGAGCACGATGGAGCCCGACGAGATCAGCGCGCGGTTCCCGATCGTCGCGCTCTCGATGTGCACGTTGTGGCCCACCGTCACCTCGTCGCCGATGACCGTCGGCGCGGCGACCGTGGTGTGGATGATCGACCCGTCCTGGATGCTCGTGCGCGCCCCGACCTCGATGCGTCCGTCGTCGCCGCGCAGCACCGCCGTCGGCCAGACCGAGGACTCCGCGCCGATCGTCACGCTGCCGATCACCACGGCGTCGGGATGGACATAGGCGTCGGGATGGATGTCGGGTTCAGCGTCACCGAGGGCGTAGAGAGGCACGGGCCCGGAGCCTAGGCCCGTGGTCCGTGAGCTGTTTCACCTGATCGTCTGGAACGATTCAGAGCCGCGGTTCGATGTACCTGATGTGGTTACCGAGAACAGGAGGAACACCATGATGACGACCATCCGACGCGTGCTGCGCCGCCTCGACAGCTGGACCCTCGAGGTGTTCAACCCGCGCTTCCCCTCCGGCCGCCGCTGACCGGAACCCACGACGGGCCGTGACCGAACAGGTCACGGCCCGTCGTGCGTCAAGGGGTCAGTGGTGGGCGGGACGGTCGTCGGCGGCGTCCGGCGGCGCCGCGCCCGCGTTCAACGGCTTCATCCGCGCCCACACCACGAACAGGACGGCGAGGACGAGCATCGTGATCCCGGTCCACAGGTTGAGGTTGATCCCACCGGACTTGACGGTGTCCTGGGGACTCCCGGTGATTCCCATGATCGTCAGGACGATGCCGTAGAACGCGAACAGCACGGCGATGACGGTGCGGAGGTCGAACAGTGACGACGCCGCGCTCGGGGCGGCCTTCTCGCTGTCAGCCATGAGGATCTCCCTAGACCAGAATGTAGAGGATGACGGTCAGCACGAGCACGCCCGTGCCGAGCACGACCGGCGACTTGATCCAACCCGCGTCCTCACCGGTCGCCGAGTGGCCGCGGTCCTCCTTCGGCGTCAGCGACCAGGTCAGCCCGACCAGCTCGGCGTCGGGCTTCGGCTGGGTGACCATCGAGACGATGATCGCCACTACTACGCCGACGATGAACGCCGCGCTCGCCCCGAGGAAGCTGCCTGCCTGGCTGGACAGGGCGATCACGCCGGTGCGCACCAGCACGTCGACGATCACCGCGGCGATGGTGCCGGAGATCAGCCCCGTCCAGCCCGCCGTGCCGGTCATGCGCTTCCAGAACAGGCCCAGGATGAAGATCGCGAAGAGCGGCGCGTTGAAGAAGCTGAACAGCGCCTGGATGTAGTCCATGAGGTTCTGGTAGCTGCCCGCGATGGCCGCCGTGCCGATCGCCAGGACACACCCGATCACGGTGACGGCGCGCCCGACGTGCAGGTAGTAGCGGTCCTCCTTGCCAGGACGGAGCCAGTCCTGCCAGATGTCGTAGGTGAACACCGTGTTGAGCGAGCTGACGTTGGCCGCCATGCCCGCCATGAACGCCGCCAGCAGGCCCGCCAGCGCGACCCCGAGGATGCCGTTGGGCAGCACCTCGTTCATCAGCAGCGACAGCGCGTTGTTGTAGGTGACGTCCGAGGGCTGACCCGCCTTGGCCGCGGCCAGCGCGGGCACCAGCACCGCCGCGATCATGCCGGGGATGACGATGACGAGCGGGATCAGCGCCTTCGGGTAGGCCGCGATGATCGGCGTGCGCCGCGCGGCCGACATGTTGCGCGCCGACAGGGCGCGCTGGACCTCGGCGAAGTTCGTGGTCCAGTACCCGAACGAGAGCACGAAGCCCAGCCCGAACACGATGCCCACAATGGACCAGAACGGGTTCTCGATCCCGGTCAGCGGGGTGCCAGGCCAGGCGTGCAGCTCGGCCTCGTTCCCCGCGGCGATGATCTTCTGCTGCAGCCCGTCCCAGCCGCCGACCCTGGCGAGGCCCGCCACGGTCAGCGGGATGAGCAGCGCCAGGATGACGAAGAACTGCAGCACCTCGTTGTAGATCGCGGCCGATAGGCCGCCGAGGAAGGTGTAGCTCAGCACCACCAGCGCCGCCACCGGGATCGCCAGGGTCAATGACCAGCCCAGCAGTGCCTCGAGCACGAGGCCGAGCGAGAACAGGTTGACGCCCGCGATGAGCACGGACGACAGCGCGAACGTCACGGCGTTGACCCGCTGGGTGGTGTGGTTGAACCGCTTCTGCAGGAACTCCGGCACGCTGCGGGCTTTGCTGCCGTAGTAGAACGGCATCATCACGATGCCGAGGAACACCATCGCCGGGACGGCGCCGATCCAGTAGTAGTGCACGGTCGGGAGGCCGTACTGCGCGCCGTTGGCCGTCATGCCGATCAACTCGATCGCGCCCAGGTTGGCCGAGATGAACGCCAGGCCGGTCACCCACGCGGGCAGCGAACGGCCCGACAGCAGGAAGTCCAGGCTGGACGACACCGATCTCCGTGCCATCACGCCGATGCCCAGCACCAGCACGAAGTAGAACACCACGAGGACGTAGTCGATCCACGTCGTGTCCAGCCTGAGACTGGTCGCCGCCACCACCATCGTCGGGCTCCCTCGCTCGTCGCGTGTGTGTGATGCGGATCATCCGTCATCGCGGGCGATCTCGCTAGGCAACGTTTTCGAGTAGTAGCGGCCGTTGGGCGTGTCGCGGTAGTTACCGAAGGGCGCCATGGGCGCGTAGCCCGCGCTGACGTACAAGCCGATCGCTTCGGGCTGCCCCACGGCGGTCTCGAGCACCATCCGGAGCCGCCCCGCCCCCGCCGCCGTCACCTCCAGATCAGCCAGCACGGCACGGGCGTGGCCGCGGCCCCGGTGGGCCGGGTCGACGAACATCCGCTTGATCTCCGCGTCGCCGGGGCGGAGGGCGGGTTCCCCGCCGTCCCGGGCTCGCCAGCCGCCGCACGCGACCGCGGCACCGCCCACGTACCCGACGACGAAGTAGCCCTTCGGCGGGGCGAATTCGGCCGCGTCGGTCGGCGTCGCGTCGTGCCCGCCGTAGATCGCGCGGTAGTACGCCTGCAGCCGGACGACCAGCGCCGCGGCGTCGGGGTGGTCGAGCGGCGTCGGACGCAGCCGCACCGCGGTCAGGCGCGCTCCTTCGCCCGGCGGCGCCAGTGGGTGAGCGCGCGCTCGGTGTAGCCGTTGGGCTCGGTGCGCCCGGAGAACACCAGGTCGAGCGCGGCCTGGAACGACTCGCTGCGGTCCAGGTCGTCGGCCATGGCGCGGTAGCCCGGCTCCTTGGCGTTCTGCTCGTCGACCACGGCGGCCATCCGCTCGAACGTCAGCCGCACGTCGCGCTCGTCGACGACGCGGTGGTAGAGCCAGTTGGCGATGAGCTGGCTGGAGATGCGCAGCGTCGCCCGGTCCTCCATCAGGCCGACGCCCGCGAGGTCGGGCACGGTCGAGCAGCCGATGCCCAGCCCTACCCACCGCACGACGTAGCCCAGGATCGACTGCGCGTTGGTCTCCAGCTCGTGCCGCTTCTCCTCGTCGGTCAGCGTGCCCGCCAGCACGGGCACCTCCAGCAGCCCGCGGCGGTCGGTCGAGCGGCCCGCCAGCTCCCCCTGCCGCGCTTGCACGTCGGTGCGCAGGTAGTGCAGCGCGTGCAGGGTCGCGGCGGTCGGTGAGGGCACCCAGGCACAGCTGGCGCCCGCCTCCGGCTGCGCGCCCTTCTGGGCCAACATCTCGGCCATCGCGGCGGGCTTGGCCCACATGCCCTTGCCGATCTGCGCGGTGCCCGCGAACCCCGCGGCGAGCGCGACGTCGACGTTGCGGTCCTCGTAGGTGGTGAGCCACGGCGTCGACTTCATGTCGTCCTTGCGGACGACAGGGCCCGCCTCGAAGTCGGTGTGGATCTCGTCGCCGGTCCGGTCGAGGAAGCCGGTGTTCACGAAGATCACCCGATCGGCCGCGGCCGCGATGCAGGCCGCGAGAGTGAGCGACGTGCGCTTCTCCTCGTCCATGATCCCGATCTTGAGGGTGCGGGCTGGCAGGCCGAGCTTCTCCTCGACGGCGGCGAACAGCGCGACGGTGAGCGCGACCTCGTCGGGCCCGTGCTGCTTCGGCTTGACGACGTACACGCTGCCCGCGCGCGAGTTGCTGAACCGCCCGAGCCCGCGCAGGTCGTGCAGGGCGGCGGTGGCGCTGACCAGGGCGTCCAGCACGCCCTCCGCCACCTCGACGCCGTCGACCAGCACCGCGGCGGTCGTCATGTGATGTCCGCAGTTGCGCACGAGCAGCAGCGACCGGCCGGGTAGCGCGAGCGGCGAGCCGTCCGGGGCGGTGTACTCACGGTCGCCGTGCACGACGCGCTCGACCGTGCGGCCGCCCTTCTCGAATGTCGCCGAGAGGGTGCCGGTCATGAGGCCGAGCCAGGTGCGGTAGGCGGCCGCCTTGTCCTCGCCGTCGACGGTGGCGACCGAGTCCTCCAGGTCGACGATCGTCGTGACCGCGGACTCCAACACGATGTCGGCGACGCCCGCGTGGTGCTGCCCGCCCACGCGCGACGTGGGGTCGATCCGGAGCTCGACGTGCAACCCGTTGCGCCGCAACAGGATCGCCCCCTCGGCCGAGCCCGCGAACTGCGCCGCGACGGCGAGCGCGGGCGTCAGCGCCCCCGCCTCGACGCCGTACGCCATGGCGTCGGCGTGGCTGCCTTCCGCGAGCGGGAACAGCTCGTCGAGCAGCGCGTCGGCCGCCGCGATCACCTGCGCGCCGCGCCGCTCGTCGTAGCCCGGCGCGAGGTCGTGGTCCTGGGGCAGCGCGTCGGTGCCGTAGAACGCGTCGAAGAGCGAGCCCCAGCGGGCGTTGGCGGCGTTGAGCGCGTAGCGGGGCACGGTGGCGGGCACCACGAGCTGCGGGCCGGGCACCTCGGCGATCTCGGCGTCGACGTTCGTGACCGACAGCCGCGGCGTCGCGTCCGGCACCAGATAGCCGATCCCGGTCAGGAACGCCGCGTAGGCGTCCGGGTCACCTGCGCCGTGCGTGCGGTGCCAGGCGTCGATCTGGGCTTGTAGCTCGTCACGTCTGGCCAGCAAGGTGCCGATGTCGCCCGCGAACCGGCTCTGGAGGTCCACGAGCGCGGCCCAGAACCGCTCAGGGTCGATGTCCAGGCCGGGAAGCAGCTCTTCCTCGACGAACGAGCGGAGGGCAGGGTCGATCCACAGGTCGGTGCTCACGCCCGGCAACCTTAGGCAGGCTAAGCCGGACCGACCACTCCCGACAGCGCGAGCGCCAGGGTTGCGAGGGCGATGAGGACGAGCAGCAGCTGGAGTGTCCGCCGAGGGCCCACGCGCGCCTCCCGAGGTGTCGATCTTACGAACCGTGCAGATCGTGGCACGGATCCCGTGGCGTGGCGCGCAGGGGGTGCCCTCAGCGCGCCGCCGGGGCGGCTGCCTGATGGTCCCGCACGTCGTACTGTCTCCCCCAGGCCCTCGGGGAGGAGGCGGGATGGCGCTCGACGGTGCGGTGCGACTGGCGTTCGAGCAGGTGTTGTCGCCCACGGACGTGCTGTCCGACCCGGTGCAGTGCCGGGCGTACGAGTGCGACGGGCTCACCGGCTACCGCGTCGTCCCCGAGCTGGTGCTGCTCCCCCGCGACGCGGAGCAGGTGGCGGCGGCGGTGCGGGTCTGCCACGACCACGGGGTGCCGTTCGTCGCGCGCGGGGCGGGCACGGGCCTCTCCGGCGGCGCGCTGCCGGTCGCGGACGGCGTGGTGATCAGCCTGTCGCGGCTGACGCGGATTCTCGAGGTCGACCCGGCCGACCGGCGGGCCGTCGTCGAGCCGGGCGTCAGCAACCTGGCGATCACGAAGGCGGCGGCGCCGCACGGGCTGTACTACGCGCCGGACCCTTCCAGCCAGCAGGTGTGCACGATCGGCGGCAACGTCGCGGAGAACTCCGGCGGCGCGCACTGCCTCAAGTACGGGTTCACCACCCACCACGTGCTGTCGGCGCGGCTGGTGCTGCCCGACGGCTCGGTCGTCACGGTCGGCGGCGACACCGGGGAGCAGACCGGGCCCGACCTGCGCGGAGTGGTGCTCGGCTCCGAGGGCACGCTCGGGATCGTCACGCAGGTCACGGTCCGGCTCCTGCGCGTTCCGGAGTCGGTGCGCACGCTGCTCGCGGACTTCCCCTCGATCGCCGCGGCGGGCGACGTCGTGTCCGACATCGTCGCCGCCGGGATCGTGCCCGCCGCCGTCGAGATGATGGACACGCTCGCCATCCAGGCCGCCGAGGAGGCCGTGCACGCGGGCTACACGGTCGGCGTGCCTGCCGCGCTCGTCGTCGAGCTCGACGGTCCTGCCGAGGAGTGTGGGATCCAGTTCGAGCAGGTCAAGGCGATCTGCGAGAAGCACGGCTGCACCCGCCTGCACATCGCGGGCTCCGCCGAGGAGCGCGCGGCGATCTGGCGGGGCCGCAAGGCGGCGTTCGCGGCCGTCGGCCGGATCTCCCCCGACTACTTCGTGCAGGACGGCGTCGTGCCCCGCACCCGGTTGGCCGAGGTGCTCGACCGGATCGCGGAGATGGGCGCCGAGGCCGGGATCAGGGTGGCCAACGTGTTCCACGCGGGCGACGGCAACCTGCATCCCCTGGTGCTCTACAGCGCCGCGGCCGGGGAGACGGAGCGGGCCGAGCACCTGTCCGGGCAGATCGCGGAGCTGTGCGTCGAGATGGGCGGTTCGCTCTCGGGCGAGCACGGCATCGGCACCGACAAGGCCTGCTCGATGCCCAAGATGTTCTCCGACGACGACATGGCGGTGATGCAGCGGGTGCGGGCGGCGTTCGACCCGGCGGGGCTGTGCAACCCGGGCAAGGTGTTCCCCACGCCGCGGCTGTGCGGCGAGCGACCCGGCAAGTACCAGCCGCACCCGCTGGAGGCGTCCGGCGCCATCGAGCGGCTGTAGCGACGCCGAAGGGAATGACGCGATGACCAGCGGCACCACTCCGGTCCTGCGGCCCGCCGACCTGGCCGAGGTCCGGTCGGCGCTCAGGGACGTCACCGGCCCGGTCGCGATCGCGGGCGCGGGCACGGCCGCGACGTGGGCCGGGACCCTCGGGCCGGTCGACGCGGTGCTGGACACCACGGCACTCCACGGCGTGCTCACCCACAACCCCGGCGACATGACGGTTTCGGTGCGGGCGGGCACGCCGCTGCGTGCGCTGCAGGAGGAGCTGGCCGCCCACCGCCAGCACGTGTCGCTGGACGCCGCCCGTGTCGCGGACGGCGCCACCGTGGGCGGTCTGCTCGCCACCGGCGACGCGGGCCCGGCCGGGCTCCTGCGCGGCTCGCTGCGGGATCTCGTCATCGGGGTCACGCTCGTGCTGGCCGACGGCACGATCGCCCGGTCCGGCGGCCACGTGATCAAGAACGTGGCGGGCTACGACATGGCCAAGGTCCTCCACGGCTCCTACGGCACGCTCGCCGTGGTGGCCGAGGTGGTGCTGCGGCTGCACCCGGTGCCGAAGGCCGCGGTCACCCTGGAGCTGCCCTGCCCACTGGCCGAGGCGGCCCTGTCGGCGGCCCGCGTGCTCGACGGGCCGGGCGAGCCCGCGGCCCTGGAGTGGACCAGCGACGGCGTGCTGCTGCTGCGGCTGGAGGGCACCGACACCGCACTGGACGCCCGCGCGGAGCGGGTGCGGGCGTTGCTCGGCGCGGGCGCGGCGGTGGCCGAAGGGGACCCCTGGGCCCGCCACGCCGAGCTCACACGCGGCAGCCCCGACACCGCGGTGCTCCGCATCGGCGTCCGGCCGTCCCGGCTGCCCGCCGTGCTCGCCGCCCTGCCCGCCGATGTGGTCACCGCGGGCCTGGGTACCGGCATCGCCACGGTCACGGTCCCCGCGGGGGCCGTCGCCGACGCGCACGCGACCGTGCACGCCCTGGGCGGCACCTCGGTGCTGCGTGCCCGCCCGCAGGGCGCGCACCTGCCCGGTTGGGGGCCGCCGCCGTCGGCGCTGGCGGTGCTGCGCGCCGTCAAACGCGCGTTCGACCCGCAGTCCCGGCTCGGTCCCGGCCGCTTCGACCCCTGGATGTGACCATGCCCGGCGCCTTCGACGCCCACCGCCCGCCGTCGCGCGAGCTGCTCGACGACTGCGTGCACTGCGGGTTCTGCCTGCCCACCTGCCCGACCTACCAGCTGTGGGGCGAGGAGATGGACTCCCCGCGCGGGCGGATCTACCTGATGAACCTCGCCGAGAAGGGCGAGATCGGCCTCGAGCCTCCGTTCGCCACCCACATCGACCGCTGCCTCGGCTGCATGGCGTGCGTCTCGGCCTGCCCCTCGGGGGTGCAGTACGACCGGCTTTTGGAGGCCGTGCGCCCCCAGCTGGAACGCAACGTCGAGCGGGAGCGCGACGACCGGCTCTTCCGGGACGCGATCTTCGCGCTCTTCCCGTACAAGCGCAGGTTGCGCGCGGCCGCGCTGCCGGGCGGGCTCTACCAGGCGCTGCGCCGGATCCCGGCGATCCGCGCGCTCGCCGAGCGGCTCCCCGGCCGACTGGCCGCGATGGAGTCGCTGCTGCCGCCGGTCTCGGTGCGCGATGCCTTCGCCCGCCTCCCGGTGCACACCGCGGCCGTCGGGCCCCGCCGCGGCCGGGTGGCGCTGCTCACCGGCTGTGTACAGGACGTGTTCTTCCACCGCGTCAACGCCGCCACTGTCCGCGTGCTCGCCGCCGAGGGCTGGGACGTGCTCGTGCCGCGTGACCAGCAGTGCTGCGGGGCGTTGGAGCTGCACTCCGGTCGCGAGGAGCCCGCGCTGGAGAGGGCGCGCCGCGAGATCGGCGTCTACGAGCATCTGGACGTCGACCACGTCGTCACCAACGTCGCAGGCTGCGGGTCGTCGATGAAGGAGTACGGGCACCTGCTCGACGACGACCCGGCGTGGGCGGAGCGGGCGGCGGCGTTCAGCGCGAAGGTGCGCGACGTGCACGAGGTGCTGGCCGACGGCGAGCCGCGGGCCCGGCGCCATCCGGTCCGGGCGCGGGTGGCCTACCACGACGCCTGCCACCTCGGCCACGCGCAGAAGGTGCGCGCCCAGCCGAGGGCGGTGCTGCGCGCGATCCCCGACGTCGAGCTGGTCGACCTTCCCGAGGCGGAGCTGTGCTGCGGCTCGGCGGGCATCTACAACCTGGTGGCGCCCGCGGCGGCGGGCGAGCTGGGCGCGCGCAAGGCGGAGAACATCCGGTCGACCCGGCCCGACATCGTCGTCACCGCCAACCCGGGCTGCCTGCTCCAGATCGGCAAGCACCTCGGCGTCGACATCCCGCTGCTGCACCCCGTCCAGCTGCTCGACGCCAGCATCCGCGGCGTGCCGGTGCCCCGCACCTGAGCAGGCGCAAGGAGGCCCGTCCGGCACCGGCGCCCAGGTGGCCGTCGCGAAGTCCGTGCCGGGGCTGGAGCGTCGACCGAACGCGGAACAGGCGTCGTGCGCGGCACCGGGATCCGCCACTGGGCGCTCCCTGACGCGCCCGCGACCCTGACGCCGGATCCCGGCCAGCGTTTGCCGGAGCGTGTGACCGCGCGCACACTGCCCGACATGTCGGGGATGACACTTGCTGCGTACCAACAGCAGCCGGACGCCATCGGCGGATCGCTCGGCCTCTCCGCCCTGGTGTCGCTGCTCCCTCTGGCGGTCGTCCTGGTGTTGCTGGGCGGCTTCAAGCTGCGCGCCCCCTGGGCGGCGCTGGCGGGTCTCGCGACGGCACTGCTCGTCGCGATCCTGGGTTTCGCCATGCCGGTGGGCATGGCGCTCCTGGCCGCGGCGCACGGGGCCTTCTACGCGCTGTTCCCGATCCTCTGGATCGTCGTCAACGCCCTGTGGATCTTCAATATGACCGTGGCCACCGGCCACTTCGACATCCTGCGCCGCAGCGTCGGCGCCCTGTCGACCGACCGGCGCACCCAGGCGATCCTCATCGCGTTCTGCTTCGGCGCCCTTCTGGAGGCGCTGGCGGGCTTCGGTGCACCGGTCGCGATCACGTCGTTGATGCTCGTGGCGCTGGGCTTCCAGCCGATGCGGGCGGCCGTGGTGGCGCTGGTGGCCAACACCGCGCCCGTGGCGTTCGGCGCGATGGCCGTACCCATCATCACCTTGGCGCAGGTGAGCGCGCTGCCCTTGAACCAGGTGGCGTCCATGGTGGGGCGGCAGACGCCGGTGCTGGCGCTGTTCGTGCCGCTCGTGCTGGTCTTCCTCGTCGACGGGCGGCGCGGGCTGCGGGAGGCGTGGGTGCCCGCCGTCGGCTGCGGCGTGGTGTTCGCGATCGCCCAGTTCGTGACGTCGAACTACCTGTCGGTGCCGCTGACCGACATCGTCGCGTCGCTGCTCAGCGCCGCGGCCGTGCTCGTCCTGGCCAGGGTGCGCCGCGACGCCGTGTGGGCGGCGCGCGAGCCCGCGATCGCGGCGGCCGGGGGTCCCGGCACCGCGGCGCGCCCCGACTCGCCCGCTGACGTCCGACTGGCCTACGCCCCATACGTGATCATCATCGTGGTCTTCGCCATCGTGCAGCTGCCGGGCATCAAGCCGCTCGCCGACGGGCTGAAGCTCGCCTTCCACTGGCCGTTCCTCGACGTGGTCGGCACCAACGGCAAGCCGCACTCCACCACGATGTACTCGCTGACGTGGCTGTCCACGGCCGGAACGCTGCTGCTGATCTCCGGGGTGATCGTGGCGATCGTGCTGCGGGTCGGTGCCGGACGGGCCGTGGCCACCTGGGGCCGCACGCTCTACGAGCTGCGCTGGGCGATCCTCACCGTCGCCGCGGTCCTCGCGCTGGCCTACGTCATGAACGCCTCCGCTCAGACGACCGCGATCGGGTTGGTGATCGCGAGCGCGGGTGCGGCGCTGGCATTCCTCTCGCCGGTGATCGGCTGGTTGGGCGTGGCCGTCACCGGGTCGGACACGTCGTCGAACGCGCTGTTCGGCGCACTGCAGGTAACCGCGGCGAACGGCGCGGGGCTGCCGCCGCAGCTGCTCGCCGCCGCCAACTCCTCCGGCGGGGTGCTGGGCAAGATGCTCTCGCCGCAGAACCTGACGATCGCCGCGGCGGCCGTTCGGCTGGAAGGCGAGGAAGGGGTCATCCTGCGCAAGGTGCTCGGCTGGAGCCTCGGGCTGCTTCTGCTGTTGGCCATCCTCATCGCGCTGCAGGCCACCCCGGTACTGGGCTGGATGGTGACCTGAGGGTTCAGCCAGGGCCGAAGTGCGCCCAGCCAGGGTCGCCCCCGTACGGACGACCGTCGACGAGCACGCCCGGATCGCCCGCGCGCACCGCGCCGATCGGCGTGAACGCGGGCGGGAGGGCGACATCGGGCGGGAAGGTCGCGGCCAGCGCGTGGTCCTCGCCGCCGGTCAACAGCCAGGACAGGGGGTCGACGCCCAGCGCCGCGCCGACCTCGGCGAGGCGTGCGGGCACCTCGGGCGCCCGCACGTCGATCAGGACGCCGGATGCCGCCGCGACGTGGCCGAGGTCGGCCAGCAGCCCGTCCGAGATGTCGATCATCGCCGTGGCGCCCGCCCGCGCCGCCGCAGGGCCCGCGGCGTAGGGCGGCTCGGGCACCCGGTGCGCGGCCACCACGGCACCCGGTGACCGGAAGCCCCGCTGCAGCACCGCGAGCCCGGCTGCGGCCCAGCCGACCCGCCCCGCGAGCGCGACCACGTCGCCCGGCCGCGCCCCCGCGCGCGTGACCGGCGCCCGCCCCTCCAACGAGCCGAGGGCCGTCACCGCGAGTACCAGCGTCGCCGAGGCCACGACGTCCCCGCCGACGAGACCCGCGCCGACCGCGCCCGCCTCCGCCCACAGGCCGTCGGCCAGCCCGGCGAGCGTCGCGACCGGCGTGTCCGGCGGGGTGGCCAGGCCGACGAGCAGTGCCGTCGGCACCGCGCCCATCGCCGCGACGTCGGCGAAGTTGGCCGCGGCCGCCTTGCGCCCGATCTGCTCGGGCGTGGACCAGTCGAACCGGAAGTGCACGTCGGCCACGAGCACGTCGGTCGTGGCCACCACCCGGCCGTCCGGCGCGGCGACGACCGCCGTGTCGTCACCGGGGCCGAGCAGGGTGGTCGGCGGCTGGGTCGGTCGCGTGTCACCCGGTCGATGAGCCCGAACTCGCCGAGGGCGGCGAGCGTGGGTCGATCATCCGGCAACGGGTCCTCCTCCGGTACGTTCGGCTTCCGACTTCTCGCACGTTCCGCGCGACGAAAGGGGCACGCCGTGGTGCAGGCCTACATCCTGGTCCAGACCGAGGTCGGCAAGGCCGCGGCGGTGGCCGCCGAGATCGCCGGGATCGTTGGGGTGATCTCCGCGGAGGACGTCACAGGGCCCTATGACGTGATCGTGCGCGCCGAGGCCGAGGACGTCGACCGCCTGGGCCAGCTCGTCGTGGCGCGTGTCCAGGGCGTCGGCGGCATCACCCGGACGCTGACCTGCCCGGTCGTCCACCTCGGCTGAGCGGGGCTTGCGAGCATCGATGCTGAGCCGCATGGGGCGTCCGTCGCCGTCGGTCGCGATCGCGGTCGCGCTCCCGCTGCTGCTCGCCCTGGCGGTGGCGGGGATCGCGATCGTGGCGCGCGTGCGGGGGTTCGACGGCGCCGCGGGCGGTCCGCAGCCGCCCGACACCCGCCCGTTCGCGGTCGCGACCGTCGACGCGCCCCAGGCGGACTCCGCCTCCTGCACGACACTGCTCGCGGCACTTCAGGGCGACCTCCCCGCGGGCACCGGCACGCTCCCCCGCCGCGCGATCGCCGACCCGGCGCCCGCCGGGGTGCGCGCCTGGGCCGCGGACCCGACGCCTGTCGTGCTGCGCTGCGGGCTTCCGCGGCCCGCCGAGCTGACGCCGACGTCGGCGCTGCTCGAGGTGAACGGCGTGCGCTGGCTGCCGCTCGACGACGGGCTGCCCCAGCCGCAGGTGGTGACGTCCGTCGCGGTCGACCGTCCGGTCTACGTGGCGCTGACCGTGCCGACGGGCGTGGGCAGCGGCCCGCTCCAGGCGGTGTCGGACGTCGTGCGCACCGCCCTTCCCGCGCAGCCGGTCGCCGTCCGCTGAGACGGGTCTCACTCTGAGACGAGGCTTCTTCCAGTCGGTAGGCATGACTACATTCAGCCCATGGCGGGCTTGTCGGGCGCGAGCGAGGATTACCTCAAGGCGATCTTCCACCTGGCCGCCCGCGGCGAGGCGGTCACCACCGGACTCCTCGCGGCCGAGCTCGGCGTCGCCTCGCCCTCGGTCACCGCGATGGTCAAGCGCCTGCAGGAGGGCGAGCTCGTCGACCGCGCAGGCCGCGAGCTGCGGTTGACCAGCGCGGGCGAGCGCGCCGCGCTGCGGGTGGTCCGGCGCCACCGGCTGCTGGAGACCTTCCTCAGCCAGACGCTGGGCATGTCGTGGCACGAGGTGCACGCCGAGGCCGAACTGCTGGAGCACGTGCTGTCCGAGCGGCTGGAGGAACGCATCGACGCGGTGCTCGACCACCCCACGCACGATCCGCACGGCGACCCGATCCCGCCGCGGCACGGCGCGCACGACGAGCGGTGGGGCGTCCGCCTCGACGACGTCGTCGCAGGCTCCCGCTTCCGCGTGCGGCGGGTGTCCGACCGCGACAGCGACGCGCTGCGCCACCTCGGCGAGCTCGGTGTGCGACCGGGGGTCGTCGTGGCCGTCGAGCGCCAGGACCCGTTCGGCGGCCCGCTCTGGGTCCGCGTCGACGACCGGCCGTGCGCGCTCGGGGCGCCGCTCACGCGGCTCGTCCACGGCGAGGTCCTCGGCGAGGGAGATTCGTGACCGCGACCGACCGACCCGCGCCGTCGATCACCGAGATCCGCGACCGCGGTGGGATGCGCGGCGCGTTCACGTTCTTCGGCCCCGCGTTCGTCGCGGCCATCGCCTACGTCGATCCCGGCAACTTCGCGACCAACTTCTCCGCCGGATCGAGCTACGGCTACCTGCTGCTCTGGGTGATCGTGGCGGCGAACCTGGTGGCGATGCTGATCCAGACGCTCTCGGCCAAGCTCGGCATGGCCACCGGTCGCAACCTGCCGGAGCTCTGCCGCATCACGTTCAAGCGGCCGGTGTCGCGGATGATGTGGGTGCAGGCCGAGCTGGTCGCGATCGCGACCGACCTCGCCGAGGTGATCGGCGGCGCCATCGCGCTCAACCTGCTGTTCGGGATCCCGCTGTTCGTCGGCGGGGTGATCACGGGGATCGTCGCGTTCGGCCTGCTCGCCCTGCAGAGCCGGGGCTACCGGCCGTTCGAGCTGGCCATCGCGGGGCTGCTCGGCGTGATCCTGCTCGGGTTCCTCGCCACCACGCTCCGGATCAACGTCGACGGCGCCGCGCTGGTGTCGGGGCTCGTGCCCCGCTTCGACGGCACCGAGAGCCTGCTGCTGGCCACCGGCATCCTGGGCGCGACCGTCATGCCGCACGTCATCTACCTGCACTCGGCGCTGACCAACACGCGGATCGCACCGCGCAACGTCGCGGAGCGACGGTTCCTGATGCAGCGCCAGCGGCTCGACGTCGTCGTCGGGATGGGCGTCGCGGGCCTGGTGAACGCCGCGATGCTCGTGATCGCCGCGGCGCTTTTCTTCGGGTCCGACATTCCGGGCACCGACACCCTCGAGGGCGTGTACGCCGGGCTGGCCAGGGTGCTCGACCAGCCGGCCGCTTTCGCGTTCGCCCTGGCCCTGCTCGCGTCGGGGTTCGCGTCGTCGAGCGTCGGGACGTTCGCGGGCCAGGTCGTCATGCAGGGGTTCATCCAGCGCCGCATCCCGTTGATGCTGCGCAGGCTGCTCACCCTGAGCCCGGCGCTCGTCGTGCTGGGCGTGGGGATCGACCCCACCCGCGCGTTGGTGCTTTCGCAGGTGGTGCTGTCGTTCGGCATCCCGTTCGCCTTGGTGCCGTTGGTGCTGCTGACCCGCCGCCGCGACCTGATGGCCGAGATGGTCAACCGCCGTGCCACCACGGTCGTGGCGTCGCTGATCGCCGCGCTCATCATCGGCCTCAACGGCTTCCTGATCTGGCAGACGATCGTCGGCGGCTGACATCGCGCGGGTTCAGCCGACGGTGAGGTCGACCGACGTGGTGCCCGCGAAGTTCGGCGGCCTGCCCAGGGGGCTGAGCAGCAGGTAGCGGCCCGCCGTCACCATCGCGGTGCCGTAGGCGGGACCGGGGCCCGTCGGCTGCGCCGCGCCGACCACCTCCGCCACCTTGTCGAAGTCGGCACGGCCCGCGTCCACGTCGGCGGCGGTGGCCTGCCTGCCGTCCTTGATCCTGGCGAGCAGCACCACGAACGCCGCGGGGTCGCCCGCGCTGCTGAACTTGATCGAGACCGGGCCGGGCTTGAGGTGCGAGGGGGCCGGGCCGAGCTTGCCGCCGGTGCTGGTGAGGTCGAGGGTCTGGAAGCCGCAGCTGTCGTGCACCCAGGCGTCGACGGCGTTGGTGGCCGCGTTCGACTTCTCGTCGTCGACGTCGAGGCGCCGACCCTGCCGCGCCTGGTCGAGCTGGCCCGCCATCACCGCGACGCTGTCGTACAGGGAGTCGGGGGCGTTGGCGCGCAGCGTGGCGAACGGCGTCGCGACGCTTGCGGCCCAGGCCTGCATCTCCGACGGGCTCGGGGCGGGCCCGTCCGGGTCGATGCCCGGGGGGATCGCGGCGTTGATGGTCACCGCGGCGGAGCAGGCGGCCGCGGAGTCCTTGGTCGGTGCCGCAGGGGCCGGTGCCGCGGCGGGCGAGCCCGCGCAGGAGGCGAGGAGGACGGTCGCCACCGGGAGGGCGGCGACGAGGGCGAGGGTGCGTCGAGAGGTCATGCCGGAATCGTCGCGAGCGCGGGCGCTCCGGACATCGGGGCGATCACGGCACTTCCTCCCGTGCTCACCGCGTCGCGCCCTCCGTGGCAGCACGGGTGACGCCGCTCCGCGACCGTCCTACCGTGTCCGCAATGTCCTGGCCGCGGACGTGTGCCGTCCTGATCTGCGTGGGAGCCGCCGCGACGCTGGGCGCCTGCGTCGCGCTGCTGGTGTGGCTGCGCGACCTCGACGTCTGGGAGCTCGTCGCGGTGACGGCCGTGATGCTGCCGTCGATCGTCCTGGGCCTGGTGATCGCACTGCGCCGTCCGCACAACCGGGTGGCGCCCCTGCTGTGTCTGACCGGCGCCGTCCCGCTCGTCCTCATCGGGTGGGGCGATCTCTATGCCGAGGCCGTCGCGCTGCATCCCGCGGCCCTGCCGGTCTCGTCGATCCTGGTCGGGCTGTCCGCGGGCGGCTGGATGCTGATCTACGTACCCGCCGGGTACGTGCTGCTGTTGTTCCCCGACGGGCGCCTGCCCGGTCCGCGGTGGCGGATCGTCGCGGTCGGGCTGCTCGTCGTGCCCGCCGCGTTCGCGCTGCTCGCCTGCGCGAGCCCCGGGGACTTCGACCCGCCCTACCAGCACGTCGCCCGTCCGTTCGGCCCCGCGCCCGACTGGCTCGTGCCGGTCGCCTTCGGACTGCTGCCCGTCTTCCTCGCCCTCCTCGTCGCGGCGGCGGCCGCGATGATCGTGCGCTACCGCCGGGCGGCGGACCCGGTGCTGCGCGCGCAGCTGCGCTGGTTCGCGCTGGCCGCGAGCTTCCTGCCGCTGACCCTCCTGCTGTGCTGGACCTCCTATCTGATCTTCGGCGACGCGGACCTGGTGATGCTCGGCTTCGCGCTGACCCTCCTCGCGCTGCCCACGGCGACGACGATCGCGTTGCTGCGCCATGACCTCTACGACGTCGACAGGGCCGTGAGCGCCGCGGCGACCTACGGCCTGGTCACGACGGCGCTCCTCGCGGTCTTCACCACCGTGACGGTCGTGGCGGGCGTGCTTCTGGGCCGCGACTCGGCGATCGTCGCCGCGATCGCGACGGCGCTCTCCGCACTCGCGCTGGCCCCGCTGCGCACGCGGCTGCAGCGGCGGGTGGACCGGCGGCTGTACCCGCTGCGGCAGGCGATGCGCGCGGAGCTGGCCCGGTTGCGGGGGCGCATCGAAGACGGCCGCGCCCGTCCGGAAGATCTGGTGGAGGCGCTGCGCAGGGCGCTGCGCGACCCCGGTCTGCGGCTGGGCTATCTGCTGCCCGGACGGCCGGGCTTCGTCGACCTGGCGTCCGCGCCGCTAGCGGTCGGCGAGGGGCGGCAGGTCCCGGTCCACGTCGGCGACACCCCGGTCGGCGTCCTGCTGCCCGCGAGCACCGCGGCTTCCCGCGAGCTGCTGCGGGAGACCGCCGCGGAGATCGGTCTGATGGTCGAGGTGATCCGCTCCCGGCTGGAGCTCACCGAGGCGCTGCGGGAGGTGGCCGACAGCCGCGCCCGGCTCCTGCAGGCGGGCTACCAGGAGCGGCGCCGTCTGGAGCGGGACCTGCACGACGGTGCGCAGCAGCGGCTCGTCTCGCTCGGCATGGCGATCCGGCTGGCGCAACGCCATCTCGGCAAGGACGTCGAGCGCGGGACCGACGGCGGGGTCGACGTGAACGGGCTGCTCGACCAGGCCGTCGCCGAGCTCGGCACCGCGGTCGCCGAGCTGCGCGCGATCGCCCGCGGCCTGCGCCCGCTGGATCTCGACTCCGGGCTCGCCCCCGCGATCCGGTCGCTGACGACGGCCCTCCCGATCCCGGTCACGCTCGACGTCGACGCGGTCGAGGTGCCCGTCGACGTCGCCACCACGGCGTACTACGTCGCGAGCGAGGCGCTGGCCAACGTCGTCAAACACGCGAGCGCCGAGAGCGTGTCGGTGTCGGTCGCGCGGCAGGACGGGCTGGTGCACCTGCGGATCAGCGACGACGGCTGCGGCGGGGCGCACGCGCGCCCCGGCTCGGGCCTCGCGGGTCTCGTCGACCGGGTATCCGCCGCGGGCGGTCGGCTGTCGGTCGGCGCGGCCGCCGGGCGCGGCACGACGGTCGAGGCGGTGCTGCCGTGCGCACGGTGATCGCCGAGGACTCGGTCCTGTTCCGGGAGGGGCTCGCGCGGCTGCTGGCCGACGCCGGACACGAGATCGTTGCCGCCGTCGGCGATGCCGACGCCCTCACGTCGGCGGTCCGCAAGACGCGTCCCGACCTGGCCGTGGTCGACATCCACATGCCGCCGCACCGCGGCGCCGACGGCGCCCGCGCCGCCCGGGACCTGCGCGAGGACCACCCCGACCTGGGGATCATGCTGCTCTCGCAGCACATCGAGACCCACGCGACGATCGACCTGATCGCCTCCGGCGGCTTCGGCTACCTGCTCAAGGACCGGGTGTTCGACGTCGACGAGTTCCTCGACGCGCTGCGCAGGGTCGCCTGCGGCGGCTCGGCGCTCGATCCGGAGGTGGTCACGCAGCTCATCGGGCATCAGCGCCGCGCCGATCCCCTGGCCCGGCTCACCGTCCGCGAACGGGAGGTGCTGGCGCTGATGGCCGAGGGGCGCACCAACCGCGGTGTGGCCCGGCGGCTGTTCCTCACCGAGCGCACGGTGGAGACGCACGTGGCGAGCATCATGGCGAAGCTCGGCCTGTCGGCGGGCGAGGAGGACCACCGCCGCGTCCTGGCGGTGATCACCTACCTCGGCGCGCGCGACTGACACCGCGTGCGCCCGCCGCCCGCGGCGCTAACGCAGGCCGGTGCCGCGCGCCAAGGCGGTCTCGACGAGCGTGGTGAGCAGCGTCGGGTAGTCGAGGCCGGTCACGGCCCACGCCCGCGGGAACATCGAGATCGGCGTGAACCCGGGCATCGTGTTGACCTCGTTGACGGTGATCTCGCCTGCGGGGCCGAGGAAGAAGTCGACGCGCGCGAGCCCCTGGCCGTCCAGCGCGCGGAACGCGGCGACGGCCATCTCGCGCAGCCGTTCGGCCACGTCGTCGTCGAGCTTGGCGGGCACGTCGAACTCGCAGACGTCGTCGAGGTACTTGGCGTCGAAGTCGTAGAAGGCGGCGTCGCCCACGATGCGGATCTCGGCGGGAACGGAGGACCGCACCGAGCCGTCCGGGAACTCGAGGACCGCGCACTCGATCTCCCGGCCGACGATCGCCGCCTCGACCAGCACCTTCGGGTCGTGCTCCCGGGCGGCGGCGATGGCGGTGTCGAGGTCGTCCCACGCGGTGACGCGGGTGATGCCGATCGACGACCCCGCGCGGGCGGGCTTCACGAACACGGGCAGGCCGAGCCGCTCGCGCTGCCCGGCGGTCAGCGTCGTGGCGCCCGGGCGCAGCACCACGTGGTCGCCGACCGGGAGGCCGTCGGCGGCCAGCAGCTTCTTGGTGAACTCCTTGTCCATCCCCGCCGCGCTGGCCAGCACACCCGCACCGACGTAGGGCACCCCGGCGAGCTCCAGGAGGCCCTGGATCGTGCCGTCCTCGCCGTACGGGCCGTGCAGGACGGGGAACACGACGTCGACGCCGGTGAAGACCTCACCAGCGCGGTCCGGGTCCAGCACGAGCAGGCCGCCGCGCGTGGGGTCGCCGGGCAGGGCGAGCGCGGGTCGGGTGGCGTCGACGGACGGGAGGGCGCGCTCGTCGATGGCGAGCTCACGGGGGTCGTCGGTGCCCACGACCCACGCGCCGTCGGGGGTGATCCCGACCGGGACCACCTCGAAGCGCTCAGGGTCGAGGTTGGCCAGCACACCCCCGGCCGAGACGCAGGAGATCGCGTGCTCGCCGCTGCGCCCGCCGAACACCACCGCGACCCGCACCCGTCCCGCCATGGTCCGCGAGGGTAGGCGAGTCCCCCACACCCCCCAACGGTGAGTCCCGCATCTGCCCACGGCGAGTCCCGGGTTTCGCCCCCGGCGAGGCCCGGGACGCAGGGTCAGGGGTGGCCGAAGCGGGACTCCAGCTCACGGATCTCCGGGAGGCCGATCAGGTCGGTGAAGCCGTCGAACGTGGGCAGGTCGGCCATCGCGGCCGAGGGCACCCCGTCGGCCCGCAGCGTCGCGAGCAGGCGCTGGATCCCGGCGGTGGCGGCGAGCAGCGTGCCGATCGGGAACAGCACCAGCGCGAAGCCGAGCTCGGCGATGCGCGCCATCGGGATCGGCGGGGTGCGCCCGCCCTCGGCCCAGTTGAGCACGAGCGGCGCCACGCCGCGCAGCTCGGTCGCGACGCGGGCGATGTCGTCCTCGCTGGTGGGCGCCTCCACGAACAGGACGTCCGCGCCCGCGTCGGCGTAGACCCGCGCCCGGTCCAGCGCCGCGTCCAGCCCCTCGACGGCCGCGGCGTCGGTGCGCGCGATGAGCAGGAAGTCCGGGTCGCGACGGGCCGCGACCGCCGCGCGGATCTTCCCGACCATCTCGTCGGCCGCGATCACCGCCTTGCCGCTCATGTGGCCGCACTTCTTGGGCATCACCTGGTCCTCGATGTGGATCCCGGCGACCCCGGCCCGCTCGTAGGACTGCACGGTGCGCACGACGTTGATCGCGTTGCCGTAGCCGGTGTCGGCGTCGGCGATCACCGGGACGTCGACGGCGGCCGCGATCCGCCGCGCGTTGTCCACCATCTCCACGCCGGTGAGCAGCCCGACGTCCGGACGCCCGACGAGCGACGCCGTGGCGCCGAACCCGGTCATGTAGACCACATCGAACCCGGCCTGCTCGACCAACCGTGCGGACAGCGCGTCGTAGGCGCCGGGGGCCACGAGCGGATCGGGACGGGCGAGCAGCTCTCGCAGCCGTCGCGCGGCCGGGATCGGTCGACTGAGCAGGTCTCCCACGGGCGACTCCGTTCACATGTATGCAACCGAGCCGAAAATACGCGACGAGGCCTTGCCGCGACCAGCACTGCGCCCTACTTTGCACACAATGATCCGCGTAGAGACCTCGGCTGGTCGGACGGTCGCCGCCGTCCGAGAGCTGATCCTGCGCGGCGAGTTCCCGGCGGGAGCACGCTTGGGCGAGGTCGAGCTGGCCGAGCGGCTCGGCGTCAGCCGCACGCCTGTCCGGGAGGCGCTCGGCCGTCTGGCCGCCGAAGGGCTCGTCGAGATCGTCCCGAACCGCGGCGCGCGCGTGACGAGCTGGACGGTCGCCGAGCTCGAGGGCGTGTTCGACCTGCGGGTCGCGCTGGAGCCCCGGCTCACCGCGCTCGCCGTGCCGCACGCCGGGCCCCACGACGTCGCCGCGCTCGACGAGCTGGCACACGCGATGCTCGCGGTCGGCACCCCCGGGCCCGGCCAGGACCTCGACGCGATCGTCCCGCTCAACCGGGCGTTCCACGAGCGGCTCGTCGCGCTCGCCGCACAGCCTGCGATGGCGGGTGCGCTGGCCAGCGCGATCCACGCGCCGATCGTGCTGCGCAACTTCCACACCTACGACGAGGCGTCGCTGCGCCGCAGCCTCGCCCATCACCTGGAGATCGTCGCCGCCCTCCGGGCGGACGATCCGGCCTGGGCCCAGGCCGTCATGACCGCCCACATCCGCAACGCCCGCGCCGTCATGGTCCAGGCCGCAGCGGAAAGTGCCAAGGAGAGCTCAGCCCGGGAGGAAACGTGACGTATCGGCTCGGTGTCGACGTCGGCGGGACGTTCACCGACGTCCTGCTCGTGGAGGAGAGCAGCGGGGCGACGTGGCGCGCCAAGACCGCGTCCACGCCGTCCGACCAGGCCGTCGGCGTCCGCAACGGCATCGCGCGGGTCTGCGAGGAGGCGGGCATCGCGCTGTCGGAGGTCGCCCAGGTGCTGCACGGCACGACGGTCGCCACCAACGCGATCCTCGAGGGCAAGGGCGCCACGGTCGGCCTCGTCACCACCAAGGGGTTCCGGCAGGTCCTGCAGATCGCGCGCTCCTACGTGCCCGGCGGCCTCGCGGGCTGGATCATCTGGCCGAAGCCCGAACCGCTGGCCGCGCTGGAGAACACGGTGGAGGTCGACGAGCGCATCGCCTCCGACGGCACCGTCATCCGCGATCTCGACGACGCCGACGTCCGCGCGCAGCTCGCGAAGCTGGAAGGGATCGACGCGCTCGCCGTCTCGCTGATCAACTCCTTCGCCGACCCGGCCCACGAGCGACGCATCGCCGCGATCGCCGCCGAGGTGCTGCCCGGGGTGCCGGTCTCGCTCTCCTCGGACGTCCTCCCGGAGATGCGCGAGTACGAGCGCACCGTCACGACCGTCGCGAACGGCTACGTCCAGCCGCAGGTCAAGCGTTACGTCGAGACGCTGGCGGGCACGCTGCGCGACGGCGGTGTGGCGGGCGAGCTGGCCATCCTGCGCAGCGACGGGGGCCTGTCGGCGGCCGCGGCCGCGGTGGCCGCGCCGGTCACGATGCTGCTGTCGGGCCCCGCGGGCGGCGTGACCGGCGCCGTCTGGATCGCCGAGCAGTGCGGCTTCGCCGACCTCATCACGTTCGACATGGGCGGCACCTCCACCGACGTCGCGCTGGTGCAGGGCCTGACGCCCCGGATCGGGCGGGAGACGAAGGTCGGCGACCTCACCGTGCGCGCCTCCAGCGTCGACGTCCGCACGGTCGGCGCGGGCGGCGGGTCGATCGCGCACGTACCCGAGCTGACGAAGGCGCTGCGCGTCGGACCGCAGTCGGCAGGCGCCGACCCGGGTCCCGCCGCGTACGGCAAGGGCGGCACGGAGCCGACCGTCACGGACGCCAACGTCGTACTCGGCTACCTCCCGCCCGCGCTCGCGGGCGGCGAGATCGCCCTCGAAGTGGACGCCGCGCGGGCGGCCGTCGCGGGCGTCGCGGACGCCATGGGGCTCGAGTCGGTCGAGGCCGCCGCCGCGGGCATCGTCGACATCGTCAACGAGAACATGCTCGGCGGCCTGCGGCTGGTCTCGGTCCAACAGGGCTTCGACCCGCGTGACTTCGCCCTCGTCGCGTTCGGCGGCGCCGGGCCGTTGCACGCCAACGCGCTGGGGCGGCTGACCGGGGCATGGCCGGTGATCGTGCCGCCGTCGCCGGGCGTCCTGTGCGCGCTGGGCGACGCGACGACGTCGGCGCGCAGCGAGTCGGCCCGCACTGTCCTGCGACGGTTCGCTGACCTCGACGCCGGCGACCTGCTCCGCATCCTCGACGAGCTCGCAGGCGAGGCGAGCGGAGCGCTCGCGGAGCAGGGCGTGCCCGGCTGAGCAGCACACCACCGCGTTCCAGGTGGACGTGCGCTACCACGGGCAGGGGTTCGAGATACCCATCGACGTCCCCGTCCCGGACCTCGCGACGATCGCGGACGCGTTCGACGCCGAGCACCAGCGGCTGTTCTCCTTCCTGCTCACCGTGGACCACGAGCTCGTGAACGCACGGGCCACCGTGACCGGGCCGCGCCCGTCGGTCTCGCCGATCACCCTGGAGCCGAGCGCCGGGCCGCCGCAGCCGAGCGACACGCACCCGATCTTCGTCGAGGGGCGGTCGGTCGACGCCGCCGTCTACGACCGCACGACCCTGCGCGCGGGCGACGTGCTCAGCGGGCCCGCGATCGTCACCGAGATGGACTCGACCACCCTGATCCTGCCGGGCCACGCAGCCACCGTGCACGCGTCCGGCGCCCTCCTGATCCGCCCGGAGGCCTGACCATGGCGACCATCGTCGAGACCGCGACCGGGCGCAATCGCAAAGACGGACGTCGATCCCGTCACCCTCGACCTCATCGAGAACGGCCTGCGCAACGCCCGCTACGAGATGGACGAGGTGCTCTTCCGCACCGCGCTCTCCCCCGGCATCCGCGAGCAGCACGACGAGTTCCCGCTGATCGGCGACCCGAGCGGCAAGATGGTGGTCGGCCAGTTCGGCCTCTCCGTGCCCGATTTCCTCGCCGGGTTCGCGGGCACCGTCGAGGAGGGCGACGTCCTGCTCACCTCCGACCCGTACGCCTGCGGCGCCGCGATCAGCCACGCCAACGACTGGCTGATCGTGATGCCGATCTTCCACGAGGGCCGGGTGGTCGGCTGGGCCTCGATGTTCGGTCACATGTCCGACGTGGGCGGCAAGACCCCGTCGTCGATGCCGACCGACGCACGCACGATCTACGAGGAGGGCGTGGTCATCCCGCCCTTCAAGCTGTACGCGAAGGGCGTGCTCAACGAGGACGCGCTGCGGATCATCCTCAACCAGGTGCGCAAGCCCGACTGGAACCGCGCCGACCTCAACGGCCTGGTCGCCGCCTGTCGAACGGCGGCGCGGCGCGTCGTCGAGATGTGCGAGCGGTTCGGCACCGGCACCTACCTCGCAGCGCTCGACGCACTGCTGCAGCGCAACTACGACGCGATGAAGGTGCTGCTGTCCGTGGTGTTCGAGGAGGGGCGCACGCTCTCCTTCACCGACTACATCTGCGACGACGGCGTCGGCAACGGCCCGTACGAGCTGAAGCTCTCGCTCACGCGAACCGGCGACAAGGTGCACCTGGACTTCACCGGCTCGTCCCCGCAGGCCGCCGGGCCGGTGAACTACTACCTGAACGAGAACCTGGCCCGGATGTTCTTCGGCATCTACATGATCACCGTGGCCGACCCGCAGATCCTCTGGAACGACGGGTTCTACCCCCTGGTCGACGTGACGATCCCGGACGGCTCGTACTGGAAGCCCCGCCACCCCGCCGCGCTCTCCGGGCGCAACCACGGCATCGGGCGGGTGTTCGACCTGTTCGGCGGCCTGCTGGGGCAGACCAACCCGGCGCTGCTGAACGCGGCGGGCTTCTCGTCGTCGCCGCACTTCATGTACTCGGGGCACTACACCTCGGGCGACCGCGCGGGCGAGTGGTTCCAGCTCTACTCGATCGGCTTCGGCGGCATCCCGGGACGGCCGCTCGGCGACGGGCCGGACGGGCACTCGCTGTGGCCGAGCTTCGTCAACATCCCCTGCGAGTACCTGGAGTCGTACTACCCGCTGCGCATCGAGAAGTGGGAGACGGTGGCCGACACCGGCGGGGCGGGGCTGCACCGCGGCGGCAACGGCGTCGACGTGGCGTACGTGTTCGAGGAACCCGGCGAGATCGCGATCCACGACGACCGGTGGCTGACCTACCCCTGGGGCGTCAACGGCGGCACGCCGGGCGCGCGCGGCACCAAGTGGGTCGAGCGGGCGTCCGGAGGGCGGGAGGTGCTCCCATCGAAGTGCCACGACGTGAAGGTGTTCCCCGGCGACGTCCTGCACTTCGTCACCTGGGGTGGCGGCGGCTGGGGCGACCCCCTGGAGCGCGACCCGGCGCTGGTGGAGCTGGAGGTGCGCCGTGGGCTGGTGACCGTCGAGGGTGCGCGGCGCTACGGCGTGGTGGTGGGCGACGCCTCGCGGCGACGGAGGCGCTCCGGGCGGAGATGCGGGCACAGCGGCCCGCCGAGCTGCCGGTCTTCGACATGGGCCCGCCGCTGGAGGAGCTGCTCGCACACTGCGAGGAGGAGACGGGCCTGCCCGCCCCACGCCGCCCGCAATGGACGTGAGATCGCCGTGACCGGGCCACACGGCGCCGCGTTCTCGGGGCGGGTCGGCTGGGGCGACGCGCCTGCGCTGCTGGTCGTCGACCTCGTCCGCGCCTACACCGATCCGGGCGGCCCGTTCCTGGTCCCGGACCCCGGGCCCGCGGTGGCGGCGACCGCGTCCCTCGTGGACGCGGCGAGGACGGGCGGGCGACCGGTGGTGTGGACGGTGGTGCGCTACACGCACGGGCTGGCCGACGGCGGCCTCTTCGTCCACAAGGTGCCCGCGCTCGCGGCGTTCGCCGAGGACGCGGAGGGCGGATGGGGCGAGCTGGTGCTCAAGCCCGCCTCGGGCGAGCCGGTGATCGCGAAGCAGTACGCGAGCGCCTTCTTCGGAACGTCGCTCGCCGCGACCCTGCGCGTGGCGGGCGTCGACACCGTCGTCATCGCGGGCGTGTCGACATCGGGATGCGTGCGGGCCAGCGCCACCGACGCGCTCTGCCACGGCTTCCGGCCCCAGGTGGTGCGCGACGCCTGTGCCGACCGCACGCCTGAGCTCCACGACCAGAACCTCCGCGACCTCGACGCCAAGTACGCCGACGTCGCCGACCTGGCCGACGCGCTCGACCACCTTCGTGACGGCTCCTGAACACGACCCGTCAGGGGCCGGACGACGCACCGGGGCCCGACACCGCACCGCCGCCTGGGTACGGGGCGATGTACACGGAGGCACGGTGCCACTCGGCAGGCCCGCGACGGCGGCGATCTCGACGCCATACCGCTCGATCCGAGAATCGTCGAGGAGCGCGTTGAGCACCAGTTGGGTCGGGACCGTCATTCGAGCTGAGCCACGCTCGGCATCGTGGGGTTGTCAGGCGGGTGTGACCCGCACCACGATCGGACGTGTGACGAGTGGTCGAGACGGTCCGGGGCCGGTCGAGGTGAACGCGCTGGGGTCCACCCTGATGCACGAGCACGTCTTCGTGCTCAGCCCGGACATCATGCACAACTACCTCACCAAGGTCGTCGTCGGCCACTCCGGTGACACCGACGACCTCGACTACCTCATGTGGATCATGGACCCGCGCGCGACGATCGGCTGCGGCCGCTTCGGCATCGACCTGTACAACCCGACGGCCGACCGGGTCGCCACGATCGTCGCGCTGTGCGCCCGCGGGTACGCCGACCGGATCGTGCTGTCCCACGACGCCGCGTGCTACATGGACTTCTTCTCCGGCGAGGCAGGCCGGCAGGCGCTCGCCACCACAACCCCCAACTGGCACTTCCGCCACATCAGCGAGGACGTGCTGCCCGCCCTGCGCGAGCAGGGGGTCACCGATGTGCAGATCACCACGATGATGGTCGACAACCCGCGCCGGTACTTCTCATGAACCCCCTGCCCCGCGGCGCTGCGCCGTTCGACACCTCGCATATCGTCCGTGACGACCGGGGCGTCGCGCGCTACACCGAGCTGCACGACTCCCTCGTGGAACTGCTGCGCGCCGCCGTGGACGCCCACCCAGACGGTGAGGCGCTCGTCGAGGTCGGCGGGGAGCGGCTGACCTACCGACAGGTGTGGGACCGTGCGGCCCGGGTCGCGGGCGGGCTGGTCGCCGGTGGCGTGGAACGGGGCGACCGGGTGGCGATCCTGCTCCCCGCGGGCGTCGAGTGGGTGGTCTGCTTCTTCGGCATCCAGCTCGCGGGCGCCGTCGCGGTGCCGGTGAACACCCGCTTCGCGCCGCCCGAGGTCGAGTACGTGCTGGCCGATTCCGGCGCGGACGCCGTGCTGCGCCCAGGCGACCCGCTGCCCGACGGCCCGCCTGTCGCCGCCGACGACCTCACGAGGGGCGAGCTCGCCGCGATCTTCTACACGAGCGGGACCACCGGCTCTCCCAAGGGGGCGATGACCAGCCACGAGAACTTCCTGTCCAACGTCGAGACCGCGCTGCGCGTCATCGACGTCGACCGCGCGAGCGGCCCGTCCGCGCGCAACCTCGTCTCGGTGCCGCTCTTCCACGTGACCGGCTGCAACAGCCAGCTGCTGGTGCAGGTCGGGCTGCACGGCACGACCGTCGTCCTGCCCGCTTTCGACGTCCGGACGTTCCTGCGCACGGTGGCCGACGAGCGCATCGACCTGCTCACCACCGTGCCCGCGATCTACGCGCTGGCGCTCGCCCAGCCGGACTTCGCGGCCTTCGACCTCACGGCGGTGAGCCGCATCTCCTACGGCGGCGCGCCGATCGCGCCTGCGCTGGTGCGCCGCATCCAGGACGCGTTCCCGAACGCCAGGGTCGGCAACGGCTTCGGCCTCACCGAGACCTCCTCGATCGCCACGTACCTGCCGCACGAGTGGGCCGCCGAGCACGCCGACTCGGTCGGATTCGCCGCGCCGGTGGTCGACCTCGCGTTGGACGACACCGTCGACGGTGTCGGCGAGCTGTTGGTACGCGGGCCCAACGTCGTCGACGGCTACTGGAACAAGCCGGAGGCCACGGCCGCGGTCTTCGTCGACGGGTGGCTGCACACCGGCGACCTCGCGCGGGTCGACGACGGCCTGGTCCGGGTCGTCGACCGGGCCAAGGACATGATCAACCGGGGTGGGGAGAAGGTCTACAGCGTCGAGGTGGAAAACGCCCTCGCGGGCGCTCCCGGCGTCGCGGAGGCCGCCGTCGTCGGGGTGCCGGACACCGTCCTCGGGGAGAAGGTGGGCGCGGTGATCGTGCCGCTGCCCGGCCAGTCGGTCGCCGTCGCCCCGATCCTCGACTACCTGCGGGAGCGGCTCGCGGACTTCAAGGTCCCCCAGTACGTCGCGGTGCGGACCGAGCCGCTGCCCCGCAACCCCGGCGGGAAGATCCTCAAGCGCGCGCTGCGCGACGGCACGAGCTGGGGCGCGCCGCTGCGCTGAGCCGTCCCCATCGCGCCATCCCCAACGCGCCGGTTTGTCCACAGCTCGCCCGATCGGCACCGCGGCGCGCCCGTGCGCGCGACGCTGGACGGCATGACCACTCCGCCTCTCGACCACCCGCCCCTCCGCACCGAGGACGACGTGCTCGCCCGCGTCCGGCGCCTCGTCGGCCACGCCGTCACCGACCGGCAGCTCTGGGTCATGCTCGTCGACGGCGACGACCACCAGGCCCCCGTCGTCGTCCCGATCTCCGACCTGCCGCGCCACCCCGAGCGGCGCGGCCTGGCCGCGCTCTCGCACGTGCTCGCAGGCCTGCGCGCCGAGCTGGCCACCGCCCGCGGACCCGGCTCGGTGATCTTCGCCCGGGAGCGCAGCGGGACCGACGACGTCCTCCCGCTCGACCGTGCCTGGGCCGCGGCGCTCGCCGAGGCCTGCCGGTCGGCCGAGGTCACGCTGCGCGGGGTCTACCTCAGCACGCCCGGCGGCGTGCGGCGGCTCGGCTGAGCGACGCGGATGTCGCGCGGATGGCTACCGTCGAGGTGGCGGCCCAACGGTGGGAGCACGGCTGGGAGCTGCACGTGTCCGACGAGCGGGGTCCCCTGGTCGTCCTGCCCGCCCGGCGGCTCTCGGGGGCGGAGCGCAAGGTGCGCGAGTACGTCGCCTGCGCCGAGGGCGTCGAGCCGCCGTCGGTGCGGGTGCGGATCACGGTCAGGTTCGGCAACAGCCTCGACGACGAGGTCGCCGCCGCGCGGGCCGATCTCGAGCACGCCGAACGCGCACAGCGGGACGCTGCTGCCCGCTCGCGGCGTCTGGCGTTGCGGCTGCGCGAGGCGGGACTGTCGGGCGCCGATATCGCCGTGGTCCTGCGGGTGTCCCCGCAGCGGGTGTCGCAGCTGGTCCGGGGCTGACAGACTGCCCGGGTGGAACTCGATCTCGAGCCGGTCCGCAGCATCGTCGCGGAGGACCACGGCCTGGCCAGCGTCGCCGTGGTGCGCGCCGACGGCACGCCGCACACGTCGCTGGTCAACGCGGGTGTCCTCGAACATCCGGCCACCGGCGTGCCGGTCGCGGGCTACGTCACCTACGGCAGGGTCAAGCTGCGCAACCTCCGCGAGCGCCCGGCCACATCGATCCTGTGGCGCGCGGGCTGGCGGTGGGCGGGCGTCGACGGGCGGAGTGAGCTGATCGGGCCCGGCGACACCGACGACGAGGCGCTGCGCCTGCTGCTGCGCGCGGTGTTCACGGCGTGCGGCGGCACCCACGACGACTGGGACACCTATGACCGGGTCATGCGCGAGGAAGGCCGGGTCGCCGTGCTGGTCACTCCGGAACGCGTGTACGGCAGCGCCTGAGCGCACGTCGCACACGTTGCGGCGTCCTCGCATGAGGTCGAACGTCGGCGATGACGCCGGAGGGTCGACGGAGTCCGCCTCAGCCGCGGGTGAGCAGGGAGCGCAGGAAGAAGGCCAAGTTGGCGGGGCGCTCGGCGAGGCGGCGCATGAAGTACCCGAACCACTCCGTGCCGTAGGGCAGGTAGACGCGCACGGTCTCCCCCTCGGCGGCCAGCGCCTGCTGCGCACCGGGCCGCACACCGTGCAGCATCTGCAGCTCGTAGGGCCTGCCGCGGCCGAGCGAGCGGGCGAGCTCGATCAGCCGCGGGTCGTGGGTTGCCACCATCGGCAGCCCCTCCCCCGCCATCAACACGCGCAGACAGCGGGCGAAGGACGCGTCGACGTCGGCACGGTCGCGGACCGCCGCCGAGGCGGGCTCGTCGTAGGCGCCCTTGCACAGCCGCACACGGGAGCCCGTCCCGGCCAGGTCACGGCAGTCAGCCTCGGTCCGGCGCAGGTGGGCCTGCACCACGGCGCCCACCCACGGGTGGTCGACGCGCAGCTCGCGCACGGTCTCCAGCGTGCGGTCGGTGGTGGTGTGGTCCTCCATGTCGACGGTGACGGTCGTGCCCACCGCCGCGGCCGCCGCGCACACCTGCCGCGCGCCCTCCAACGCGATCTTGTCCGCGTCCACCGCGAGGCTCTGCCCCAGCGCGGAGAGCTTCACCGACACCTCGACCCGCTCCGCGAGCCCCTCGTCCCCGAGCCGGGCGAGCATCCGCTCGTAGGCCGCGACGGTGGCGTCGGCCTGCTCGCGCTCGGTGGTGTCCTCGCCGAGATGGTCGAGCGTGACCAAGCGGTCGGCCGTCAGCGCGCGGGCGACCGCGATGGCGTCGTCGTCGGTGGCCCCCGCCACGAACCGGCCCACCAGAGGATCGAACGGTCCGGATTCGACGATCGCCCGCACCCGCGGCGACCGGGCGGCGGCGAGCAGCGTGGACCTCAGCATGCGGCAACCGTAGGCCGCGACGCGCCCCAAGGACTTGTCCGATCGGCTAACGTTGACCGATCACAGTCGTGCGAAATGACGAGACATGAGCACCCTGCGCCACCTCCTCGCCGCCCTCGGCGAGCCGCTCGTCACGGTGCTTGCCGCCCCCGCCGGGCTGGACGTGCCGATCACCGGGCTGGCCATCGTCGACCCTGACGATGCGCCCGACGAGCACCGCGGCGGCCTCGTCCTCATCGTGGGCGCCCGCGGCCGTGACGCCGTCCGGCTGGTGGCGGCCGCGGGCGGGGCGGGCGCGACGGCGGTCGCTGTCAAGGTGGTGGACGCCGGTCCAGCGCTGCGCGCCGCGGCCATGGAGGCCGGTGTCGCGCTGCTCGCCGTGCCGTCGGACGTGCGCTGGGAACGCCTGGAGTCGCTCGCCGCGGGCGTGCTCGACGCGGGCGAGAGCGCCGGGCCCGACGACCTTTTCGCGCTCGCCCAGACCGTCGCCCTGCTCACCCACGGCATCGTCTGCATCGAGGACACGGCCAGCCGGGTGCTCGCCTACTCCCGTTCGGACGGCGACGACGCCCAGGTCGACGAGCTGCGCAGGCTCTCCATCCTGGGCTGGCAGGGGCCCGCGGACTACCTGAGCCACTTGCGCGAATGGGGCGTGTTCGACCGGCTGCGCGCGAGCGAGGACGTCGTGCACGTCGACGAGCACGCCGATCTCGGCGTGCGGCGCAGGCTCGCGATCGGCATCCACGCCGGACCGCGCGCGCTGGGCACGATCTGGGTGCAGGAGGGTGCGCAGCCGTTCTCGCCCCGTGCGGAGGACGTGCTCGTCGGCGCCGCCCGCGTCGCGGCGGGGCACCTCGTCCGGCGCCGCCGCAGCGCCCCCACCTGGCATCGCGATCTCGTCGAAGGCCTGCTCGACGGCCGTGCGAGCCCCGACCTCGTCGCGGGCACGTTCGGGCTGGACGAGCACGCGCCCACCCTCGTGGTCGGGTTTGCGGTGCGGGCGGCCGAGGGCGTCACGCGGGAGCTGTCCGTGGCCGAGCTCGCCGACGTCGTGGCGGTGCACGCGGCCGGGTACCGGCGGGCGGCGCTGACGGCCTGGCGGGGCGGCACCGTGTACGCGGTGCTGCCGGACGTGCGCGACGAGACCGACGCCGCGCTGCGGGCGACGTGCGCCGACGTCGTGGCGGTCACGCGGCGCCGCACCGGCGTCCGCGTGCAGGCCGGGATCGGCGCGGCCACCGCGCCGGGGGCAGGCGAGCCCGGTGGCCCGCCGCGCGGCCTGGCCGGAGTGCCCGCGTCCCGGGGCGAGGCCGACCGGGTGCTGGCCGCCATGCCCGCGGACGCCGACGTCGCCGCGTTCGCCGACCTGCGGGCCGAGGTGCTGCTCGGCCAGACCCTCTCCGTGCTGCGGGAGCGGCCCGACCTGCGCGACCCGGCCGTCGACGCGCTCATGGCCTACGACCGCGAGCACGGCGGCGATCTCGCGGGATCCGTGCTCGCCTGGCTCGACGCGCTGGGCGACGTCCGCGCCGCGGCCGAGCGCCTCACCGTGCATCCCAACACCCTGCGCTACCGGGTGCGCCGGGCCGTCGCGGTGGCCGGGTTGCGGCTGGGCGACCCGCGCGCCCGGCTCGTACACCACCTCCACCTGCTGGCTGTCCGATCGGACAAAGCCACGGCGTCAGGCTGATCGAACGGTACGAATCGGCGGACCTCGCCCGTTCCTAGGCTGGGCGTCATGGACGCCGTCACCTCGACCCCGCTGCCCCGCAACGAGCCGGTCCGCGACTACGCGCCGGGCACCCCGGAACGGAGCGGCCTGCAGGCCGCGCTCGCCGAGTTCGGCGGCGTCCACCACGAGCTCACGGTGACCATCGACGGGGCGCAGCACGTCGCGGGGGGCACCCCGTTCGACGTCGTCGCCCCGCACGACCACGCGCACGTACTGGGCACCGGCGGGAACGCCACCCGCGAGGACGCGAAAGGCGCGGTCGAGGCGGCCCTGCGCGCGGCCCCCGCATGGCGGGAGCTGCCCTTCGACGAGCGCGCCGCCGTGATCCTGCGCGCGGCCGACCTGCTCGCAGGACCGTGGCGGGACCGGATGAACGCCGCCACCATGCTCGGGCAGTCCAAGACCTGCTACCAGGCCGAGATCGACGCGGCGTGCGAGCTCGCCGATTTCTGGCGGTTCAACGTCGCATTCGCCAAGCAGATCCACGGCGAACAGCCGCAGAGCGCGCCCGGGGTCTGGAACCGCGTCGACTACCGCCCGCTCGAGGGCTTCGTCTACGCGGTCACGCCGTTCAACTTCACCGCGATCGCGGCCAACCTCCCCACCGCTCCCGCGCTGATGGGCAACACGGTCATCTGGAAGCCCTCCCCCACCCAGACGCTCTCCGCGCAGCTGACGATGCGGCTCCTGGAAGAGGCGGGCCTGCCCCCCGGCGTGGTCAACCTGCTCACCGGCGACGGCCGCGACGTCTCCGAGGTGCTGCTCGCCGACCCCGCGCTGGCCGGGATCCACTTCACCGGCTCGACGGCGACGTTCCAGCACCTGTGGTCCCAGGTCGGGGCCAACATCGGGACCTACGCGACCTACCCGCGGCTGGTCGGCGAGACCGGCGGGAAGGACTTCGTGCTCGCCCACCCTTCCGCCGACGTCGACGTGCTGCGGACGGCGCTCATCCGCGGGGCGTTCGAGTACCAGGGCCAGAAATGCTCCGCGGCGTCCCGGGCGTTCGTGCCGCGGTCGGTGTGGGCGCGCCTGCGCGACGACCTCGCCGCCGAGACCGACGCGCTGGCCATGGGCGACGTCGCCGACTTCCGGAACTTCCTCGGCGCGGTGATCGACCGGCGGGCCTACGACAAGGTCACCGCGGCGCAGGCGATGGCCCGCGCCGAGCTGGACGTGATCGCGGGCGGCACGGCGTCGGACGAGGTCGGCTTCTTCGTCAGGCCGACGATCGCGGTGGGCGCCGACCCGACCCACAGGGTGTTCTCCACCGAGTACTTCGGGCCGTTCCTGGCCGTCCACGTCTACGATGACGGCGACTTCGAGCGGGTCCTCACGCAGGTCGACCGGGGCGCGCCCTACGGCCTCACCGGCGCGGTGATCGCCCGCGACCGCGCGGCCGTTGCCCGTGCGTCGGAGGCGCTGCGGTTCGCCGCGGGCAACTTCTACGTGAACGACAAGCCTACCGGCGCTGTCGTCGGCCAGCAGCCCTTCGGCGGCGGCCGGGCCAGCGGCACCAACGACAAGGCGGGCTCGATCCTCAACCTGCTGCGCTGGACCAGCCCCCGCACTCTCAAGGAGACCCTGGTCCCCGCGACGACCTCCGGCTACCCCCACCAGGGCTGACGGACGATCCGCCCACCCCACCCCCCGCGCAGACCGGCTTGGCACCTCGCAGACCCCCGGGCCCTGCGACGTGCCGGCGCGCTCTGAGGCGATGGCCGATCCGCCCACGACCCCGCCCGATCGTTGACGCTCTCGGGCGCCGCTGGTTGGCACGCTCGTTGACCTGCACCTTCCCGGCAGCCGGGCCGGGACGCGGTGGCGGTCAGCCTCGGCCACCCGGCTGGCGGGCCTCGGTCCGTAGGTGATCAGCGGTCCGCCCGACCCGTCCGCCACGTCACGAGCCACACGCCCGCGCCGCGGCCGTGATGCCGCTGCAGCCAGTCGCGCCACTCCGCCACCGGTCTGGGCTGCGCCTGATCGTCGATCACGTACCCGGTGTGGCGGGCACCTCCCCCGTCCGCGTTGCCTCCCGCCCCGTCGAGTGGTTAGCATAAGACAACTAAGTTTTGCGGAGGGAGCACGATGGCGGTCGTCGAACAGACGAGCAACGCGCCAGGCACGCACTACAAGTGGATCGCGCTGTCGAACACGACGCTGGGCCTCCTGATGGCCACGATCAACTCCTCGATCGTGCTCATCGCGCTGCCGGACATCTTCCGCGGCATCGGCATCGACCCGCTCGGGCCGGGCAACACCAGCTACCTGCTGTGGATGATCATGGGGTTCCTGGTCGTCACGGCCGTGCTGGTGGTCGGCTTCGGACGGCTGGGCGACATGTACGGCCGGGTGCGGATGTACAACCTCGGCTTCGTCGTCTTCACGGTGGCGTCGATCCTGCTCGCGGTGACCTGGCAGACCGGGGACGCCGCCGCGCTGTGGCTGATCGGCTGGCGCATCGTGCAGGGCATCGGCGGCGCGTTCATCATGGCCAACTCCGCCGCGATCCTCACCGACGCCTTCCCGGCCGACCAGCGTGGCACCGCGCTCGGGATCAATGGCGTCGCCGCGATCGCGGGCTCGTTCCTCGGCCTGGTGATCGGCGGCCTGCTCGGGCCCGTGAACTGGCACCTCGTCTTCCTCGTCTCGGTGCCCTTCGGGATCTTCGGCACCGTCTGGGCCTACCTCAAGCTCCGCGACACCGGCGAGCGCAGGCCCGCGAAGATGGACTGGTGGGGCAACATCACGTTCGCCGTGGGCCTCATCGCCCTGCTCATCGGCATCACCTACGGCATCCAGCCCTACGGCAACAGCACGATGGGCTGGGGCAGCCCGCTCGTGCTGACCTGCGTCATCGGCGGGGTCCTCGTGCTGGTGCTCTTCGCCGTCATCGAGACCAGGGTCGCCAACCCGCTATTCACGCTCTCACTGTTCCGGATCCGCGCCTTCACTCTCGGCAACATCGCGATCCTGCTCTCCTCGCTGGGTCGCGGCGGCCTGCAGTTCATCCTCATCATCTGGCTGCAGGGCATCTGGCTGCCCCAGCACGGCTACAGCTTCGCGGAGACCCCGCTGTGGGCGGGCATCTACATGCTGCCGCTGACCGTCGGGTTCCTGCTCGCGGCGCCCGCGTCCGGCTTCCTCTCCGACCGGTTCGGGGCACGCTGGTTCTCCACCGGCGGCATGGTCCTCACGGCCCTCACGTTCGTCCTGCTCGAAGCCCTGCCGATCGACTTCACCTACTGGGCGTTCGCGGGCGTCCTGCTGCTCTCGGGCATCGGCATGGGCCTGTTCACCTCTCCCAACCGGGCCGAGATCATGAACAGCCTCCCGGCGGACGCGCGCGGCGCGGGCGCAGGCATGAACGCGACGTTCCAGAACGCGGCCATGGTGCTGTCGATCGGCGTCTTCTTCAGCCTGATGATCGCCGGGCTGTCACAGCATCTCCCGTCCGTGCTGGAGCAGGGCCTCTCGGCACACGGCGTGCCGGCGGCGGACGCCGCCCAGGTGGCAGGCCTGCCCCCGGTGGGCGTGCTCTTCGCCGCGTTCCTGGGCTACAACCCCATCCAGCAGCTGCTCGGACCGATCCTGTCCGGCCTGCCCGCCGACCAGGTGACGTTCCTCACCGGCCGCAGTTTCTTCCCGCAGCTGATCTCGGGTCCGTTCGCCGACGGCCTGACCGCCGCGTTCTGGTTCGCCGCGGTCGCCTGCCTCGTCGCCGCCGTCGCCTCGTGGTTCGCGAGCGGGGGCAACGGGCCCGCCGCCGAGCGCGCGTCCGTCGGTGACGAGCTGGCCGCGAGCGGCGGCTACGGCCTGTCCGAGCTGGTGGTCGACGACGAGCCGCGCGAGCCGGTCGCGGGCGAGCTGCTCGGCGCCGTGCGCACGATGAGCGGCGCGACCGTGCTGGACTCGGTCGTCACGGTCACCGACACCCAGGGCAGGCAGGTCGGGCGCACCACGGCCGCCCCCAACGGCTGCTACGCGGTCCGGGGCCTCACGCCGGGCGACTACACGGTGGTGGCCAGCTCGCCGGGCTTCCGGCCCGACGTCGCGACCGTCTCGCTCAACGGCCGCGGCGCGGCGCACGACTTCGCGCTCGACGGGCACGGGGGTGTCAGCGGCACCGTCGACAACGGCGCCGCCCCGATCGCCGACGCCGTCGTCATCGTCACCGACGCCAAGGGCCGGGTGGTCGGCGCCACCCGCTCGGCGAGCGACGGCACCTTCGTGCTCAAGGGCCTCCCGCTCGGCCCCGCCACGGTGACCGCGAGCAGGCCACAGCACCAACCCGCGGCCACGGCGGTGACGATCGGCCCCGCCGACGCCGCCCCCGTCGCCGTGCGGCTGCTGCCGTCGATCGGCGGGGTGGTCGGCACCGTCACCGCACCCGACGGCTCAGCCGTGGCCGACGCGACGGTCACGGCGAGCGACGCGCGCGGCGACATCGTGGGCTCGACGCACAGCGACATTGAGGGCCGCTACCGTCTCGCCGACCTCCCGCCGGGGCGCTACATGGTCGTCGCCACGCGGTTCGCGCCCGCCGCCGTCCAGGTGCGCGTGCCCGCCGGGGAGGCAGCGCAGGTCGACCTGCGGCTGGGCACCCTCACGACCGAGCCCCGTACGGCGCACGCGCGGACCGAGCCGTGACCGCGACCCTGCCCGCCCCTGTGGCAGTGTCCGCTGACGCCGTCTCCGCCGTCGCCGACACCGCGGAGCTGGCGGGCAGGCTGCGCCTCGCGGCGACCCGGATCGCCAGGGACGGCCTCGGCCAGAAGCGGGTCGACGGCATGACCCCCAGCCGGATCACCGCGCTCGCCGTTCTGGCGGCCGAGGGGCCCTTGCGGATGGGCGAGCTCGCGGCGCGGCTGGGGATCAGCGCGCCGACGGTGTCGCGGCTGGTCGACTGCCTCGCCGAACGCGGCTTCCTCGAGCGCGTCACCGACGAGGCCGACCACCGGGCCACCCAGGTGCGCCTGTCCGCGGACGGAATCGCCGGGTTGGCCGCGGTTCGTGAGCACGGCGAGGGTCTGCTGGCCGAGCAGCTCGGCGCGCTGGACGAGCACGAACGCGCCGCGATCGGGCGCGCGCTGCCCGTCCTCGAGCGGCTGGGGCGGCCTCGCTTGACCTGAAGTCGGGTTGAGCATGCACCCTCGGTGGCATGCCAACAGCGACCCTCCTCGGCCCGGCCGATCTGCCCGGCCTGATGACCCTCATGACGGGCGACGAGAAGCACGGCCCCAGCGCGACGTCCACCCTCGACGTGCTCTGGGTGCTCTACGACCGGGTGCTGCGCGTCGACCCGCGCCGTACCGACGACCCCGACCGCGACCGGTTCCTGCTCTCCAAGGGCCACGGGCCGATGGCCTACTACGCGGTGCTCGCGGCCAAGGGCTTCCTCACCGTCGACGACCTGCGTGGCTTCGGCGGCCCCGACTCGATCCTGGGCTACCACCCCGACCGCACGCTCGTCCCGGGCGTCGAGATCTCCGCGGGATCCCTCGGCCACGGCATGGGGCTGGGCGTCGGCACGGCGCTCGGCCTGCGGATCGCGGGGCGCGCCGCCCGCGTCGTCGTGCTCGTGGGCGACGCCGAGCTGGAGGAAGGCGCCAATATGGAGGCCATCCAGTACGCCGGACGCGCGGAGCTGGGCAACCTGACCGCCGTCGTGATCGACAACTCGTCGGCGTCACTGGGTTGGCCAGCGGGGATCGGGCGGCGGTTCGCGGTCGAGGGCTGGTCGGCCGTCGACGTCGACGGCCGCGACCACGACGCGCTGGAGCACGCCTTCGCGCAGGCCACCGGCCGCGCCCCGCACGTGGTGATCGCCCACGTCGAGCGGAAGGACTCCTGATGACCACCATCACAAACACCACCGTCACAAACACCACCGCCACACAGGAGGACCAGCGCACCCGCTTCTACCGCCTGCTGCCCGAGCTGCTCGCCGAGGACGCGCGCGCCGTCGCCGTGCTCGCGGAGGTCGGAGCGGGGTATCTCGATCCGTCGGCCGTCGCGCCGGTCGCCGACCGGGTGATCAACGTCGGCATCCGCGAGCAGCTCGTGATCGGCGTGACGGGTGGGCTCGCGCTCGCGGGGATGCGCCCCATCGCGCACACGTTCGCCCCGTTCCTCGTCGAGCGGCCCTTCGAGCAGGTCAAGCTCGACCTCGGCCACCAGGGCGTGGGCGCGGTGCTGGTCAGCGCGGGCGGCTCGTACGACTGGCCGGAGGGCGGCGAGACCCATTTCGGCTACCGCGACGTCGCGCTGCTGGACACGCTCGAAGGCTGGACGGTGCATGTGCCCGGCCATCCCGACGAGGTCGAGGCGCTGCTGCGGGCGGCCGTGCGGAGCGAAGGTCGCGTCTACCTGCGCCTGTCCGCTGACGCCAACGCCGATCCCCTTCCGACCGGACCCCCGTGCGAGCGCGCGAGCGCATTGTCGAACCTGAGCGTGCTGCGCCGCGGAAGCCGGGGCACGGTCGTCGCCGTCGGTCCGATGGCCGACCGCACGCTGGCCGCCACCGCCGGCCTCGACGTCACGGTCCTCTACGCCGTCACCGTGCGCCCCTTCGACGCCGCGACGCTGCGCGCCACCCTGGACACGCCCGCGGTGGTGCTCGTCGAGCCCTACCTGCGCGACACGTCCACCGCGACGGTGTCCCGCGCGCTGTCCGACGTCCCGCACCGGGTGCTCGGCCTCGGCGTCGGCCCGGCGGAGCTGCGCACCTACGGCAGCCGCGCACACCACGACGCCCTGCACGGACTCGACGAGCGCGGTCTGCGCGCACAGATCACGAAATTCCTGCGCTGACCGGCGTCGCGCCTGCGAGGCTTGCCCGGTGAGCCTCTCCCCCACCCGCCGCTCCACGCCCACGCGGCTGCGTGAGCGGGCCCGCACCGACCGTTCCGAGCTGTACGCCGTGCTCGACGCCGGCCTGGTGTGCCACGTCGGCGTCGTCCGAGACGGGGCGCCGGTCGTGCTGCCGACCGGCTACGGGCGCATCGACGACACCGTGTACATCCACGGATCGACCGGCGCGGGCTGGCTGCGCATCGCGGACGGTGCCCCGGTCTGCCTCACCGTCACCCACCTCGACGGCGTCGTGTACGCCCGCTCGGTCTTCCACTTCTCGATGAACTACCGCAGTGCAGTGGTGCACAGCGCGGCCCGCGTCGTCACCGACCCCGACGAGCGGCAGGCGGCGCTGCGCGCGATCGTCGAGCAGCTCGCCCCCGGCTCCTGGGAGCACGCCCGCCTGCCCGACGCCAGGGAGCTGGCCGCGACGACCGTCGTCGCGCTCGACCTGACCGAGGCCAGCGTCAAGGTCCGCACCGGTCCGCCCGGCGACGAGCCCGCCGACATCGTCGCGGGCGGCCGCTGGGCGGGTGTGCTGCCCGTCCACACGGCGCTCGGCGAGCCGGAGCCCGACCCGACGCTCGAGGACGCGCTGACGGCTCCCGAGCACGTCCGGGCACGTCCGGGTACGGACGGGTGCGACGCCACCTGACCGGGTGAGCTAACCTCGTCACGCGTGAGAAAGACCGCCGTCTACCCCGCCGCTCCCCGCCTCGACGTCGTCGATGTGCTGCACGGCCATCGCGTCGCGGACCCGTACCGCTGGCTGGAGGATCCGGCCGACGAGCGCACGGTCGGCTGGTCGCGCGCGCAGGACGAGCTGGCCGCGGGCAGGCTCGCGGGGCTTCCCGGCCGTGCAGGGCTGGCCGCCCGGATGCACGCGCTGCTCGACGCCGGATCGGTGGCGGCCCCGCTCTGGCGGGCGGGCCGCCGGTTCTGGACACGGCGCGAGCCCGGGCAGGAGCACGCCGTGGTGCTCGTGCAGGGCATCTACGGCGGCGAGCGGGTGCTGCTGGACCCGATGGCCATCGACCCCACCGGCCTCACCACGCTCGACGCCTGGCTGCCCGACCTCGAGGGCAGGCTGCTGGCCTATCAGGTGTCCGAAGGCGGCGACGAGCAGTCCGTGCTGCACGTGATCGACGTCGCGACGGGCGAGGAGGTCGAGCCGCCGATCGACCGCTGCCGCTACTCGTCGGTGGCGTGGCTGCCGGGCGGGGCGGAGTTCGTCTACGTCCGCATGGTCCAGGCCGGGGACGTGCCGCCGGGTGAGCAGGCGTTCCACCGCCGGGTGCGGCGCCACCGCGTCGGCACCCCGACCAGCGAGGACCGCTTGATCGACGGGCCCGGCCTCTACGTCGACCACACGTACTACTCGTTGCACGTCTCCCGCGACGGGCGGTGGCTCGTCGTCACGGGCAACGTGGGCACCGCCCGCCGCGACAGCTTGTGGATCGGCGACCTCGTCGGCGACGCCCCGCTGCACCCCTTGCTCACGCAGGCCGACGACGTCCAGTGCTCGGCGTGGGTCGAGCGGGACGGGCTGCTCTACCTGCGCACCACCGACGGCGCGCCGCGGTGGCGTCTCGCCGTCACCGATCCGCGCACGCCCGCCCGCGAGCACTGGCGCGAGCTGGTGCCCGAGGACCCCGACTCCGTGCTCGACGGCGTCCGCCGCCTGGAGCCACCCGGCAGGCCGCCGCTCCTGGTGCTCGCCCGCAGCCGCCACGCCGTCGCCGAGCTCGCCCTGCACGACGCGGTCGACGGTTCGCCGCGCGGAACCGTCCCCCTGCCCGGCCCGGGATCGCTGACCGGACTCTCCGTTGCCGACCGGGACACACCCGCCGAAGCCGGGAAGCTGTGGGTCGGCTGGACCGACTTCGTCACCCCGAGCCAGGTACACCGCTACGAGAACGGCGCCACGGTGCTGGAGTCCGCGGCGCCGGGTGCGATGGCCGTCCCGGCCGTGCGCAGCACACAGCGCACGTTCACCTCCGCCGACGGCACGACGGTCCGCATGTTCGTCCTCACCCCCGCCCAGGACGCCGGGCCACGGCCGACGCTCGTCACCGGCTACGGCGGGTTCGGCATCTCCCGCGAGCCCGGCTACAGCGCCGCCGCGCTGGCCTGGGTCGAGGCGGGCGGCTGCTACGCCGTGGTGTCGCTGCGCGGAGGCGGCGAGGAGGGCGACGCCTGGCATCTCGCGGGCAACCGCGCGAACAAGCAGAACGTGTTCGACGACTTCCACGCCGCCTGCGACGCGCTGGTCTCCGCAGGCACCACCACCACCCAGCAGTTGTCGATCATGGGGGGTTCCAACGGCGGGTTGCTCGTCGGCGCGGCGCTGACCCAGCGCCCCGCGGCCTACCGGGCCGTCGTCTGCTCTGCGCCGCTGCTGGACATGGTGCGCTACGAGGAGTTCGCCCTCGGCCGCACGTGGAACGACGAGTACGGCACCGCCGCGGACCGCGAGGAGCTCGGGTGGCTGCTGTCGTACTCGCCCTACCACCACGTGGAGCCCGGCACCGGCTACCCCGCGGTGCTGTTCACCGTCTTCGAGTCCGACACCCGGGTGGACCCGCTGCACGCCCGCAAGATGTGCGCCGCCCTGCAGCACGCCACGAAGGGTGATCCCGACACGCACCCGATCCTGCTGCGCCGCGAGACCGACGTCGGCCACGGTGCCCGCTCGGTCACGAGGACGGTCGGGCTCGCGGTGGACCAGCTGGCGTTCCTCGCCGTGTACACCGGGCTGGTGCTGCCGACGTGATCCGTCCCCTGCTCTCCGCCGACGTCAACACGCTGTTCCCCAGCCAGCCCGAGTGCGCCAACGACGCGGGCAGCTGGTGCGCGCGGATCTACGAATGGACCAGCAACGACTTCCTCTCCCGCTCGGCGGACGCGATCGTCTCGAACGGCTCGAAGATCATCTTCATCCTGCTGCTTGCCTTGGTGGTGCGGTGGTTTCTGCACCGCCTGATCAACCGCGTCGTCGCGGGGGCCACGAGCAACCGGGTCACCAAGCTGATGAACCGGGGTGCGGCCGCGGCCGCCGCGGACCGGGGCGCCCAGCGGGCCCGCACGCTGGGCTCCGTGCTGCGGTCGTTGTGCTCCGCGGTGGTCGGCGTGGTCGCCTCGATCATGGTGTTGGCCGAGTTCGGCGTCGACCTCGCGCCGATCCTCGCCTCGGCGGGCATCGTCGGCATCGCCGTGGGCTTCGGCGCCCAGAACCTCGTCAAGGACTTCCTGTCGGGCGTGTTCATGCTGCTGGAGGACCAGTACGGCGTCGGGGACATCGTCGACGTCGGCCAGGCGACCGGCACCGTCGAGACGGTCGGGCTGCGCATCACGACGTTGCGCGACGTCAACGGCACGCTGTGGTACGTCCGCAACGGCGAGATCCTCAGGGTGGGCAACAAGAGCCAGGGCTTCGCCGTGGCCGTGGTGGACGTCCCGGTGGCGCACGGCACGGACGTCGGCGAGACCACCGAACTCGCCAACAGGGTCGCGCAGGCGCGGGTGGAGCAGCCCGACCTCGCCGAGGACGTGCTGGAGGAGGTGCAGATGCTCGGCGTCGAGAGCGTCAGCCCCGAGATCATCACCCTGCGTTTGACCGTGCGCGTCCAGCCGGGTAGGCAGTTCGCCGTGCAGAGGGCGCTCAACGCCGCGCTCTCGGCGGCGCTGGGCTACACACCCCCGCCGCCGGGGACGGGATGATGAGGACGTGAGTGACCCCCAGAGCTTCTACGCCGAGATCGGCGGTGCGCCGGTCTTCGACAAGATCGTCTCCCGCTTCTACCAGCAGGTGGCCGAAGACGAGATCCTGCGTCCGCTCTACCCGGAGGAGAACCTGGGCGCGGCCGAGCAGCGGCTGCGGATGTTCCTCGAGCAGTACTGGGGCGGCCCGCGCACCTACTCCGACCAGCGCGGGCACCCACGCCTCCGTATGCGGCACGCGCCGTTCCGGATCGGGCCGATCGAGCGGGACGCGTGGCTGCGGTGCATGCGGATCGCCGTCGACGAGGCCGGGCTGGACGACGAACACAGAGCGCAGCTGTGGCAGTACCTCCAGTATGCGGCCATCAGCATGATGAATTCCGACTTCTGAACCGATCACTGGCAATATCGGCCGGTGCAGTGGTGGCGCGGCGCCGTGGTGTACGAGCTGGATGTGCGCAGCTTCAGCGACTCGGACGGAGACGGCTTCGGCGACCTCGACGGCCTGCGCACCCGGCTCGGCTACCTGGAGCTGCTCGGGATCGACGTCCTGTGGCTGGTCCCGACGCCGATCACCGACCGCCGCACGGTCGACCCGCTCTTCGGCGATCTCGCGGGCTTCGACGCCCTGGCCGCGGCGGCGCGGGAGCTCCGGCTGCGCCTCGTCACCGATCTCGTGCGCGACAACGAGCCGCCTGCGCGGCGCTACCGGCCGGACCGGCTGCGGCTCGCCCTCGATCCCGTCCTGTGCACCACGCCGTTCGACGCGGCGGCGGTGCAGGAGGCGGTACAGCACTCTCTGGACACCCGGGCGGAGACGGCCTGGACGCTCGCCCACCACGACGTCTGGCGCGCCGTCAGCCGTTTCGGCGGTGGCGCTGTGGGGCTCACCCGGGCGAGGGCGATGGCGCTGGTCATGCTGGCGCTTCCCGGCACCGTGCACGTCTACCAGGGCGAGGAGCTGGGCCTCCCGGACGCCGACCTCCAAGCCGAGGCTCGGGCCAGAGTCCCGCTGCCGTGGGAGGGCGAGCCTCCGGGTTACGGGTTCACCACCGGCGACCCGTGGCTGCACCCGCCTGCGGAGTACGGCGAGCGGACCGTGGCCCGACAGCTGGAGGACCCCACCTCGACGCTGTCGCTGTACCGGCACGCCATCGAGCTCCGGCGCACGCACGTCACCGACCCGGCCGCCACGCTGGAGTGGTACGGCGCGCCGCCGGGCTGTCTCGCGTTCCGGCCTGCTGGCTCGGCGTTGGTGTGCGCGCTGAACACGTCGGACGTCACGGTGCCCCTGCCCCCCGGCGACGTCCTGCTGACCAGCTGCGCGCCCGGCGGGCGCGGCCTCGCCCCCGGCACGGCCGCCTGGCTCGCCTGAGTCAGACGAGCAGCGGAAGCGTCAGGGTCCGGCGGCGCACCACGGCGCCGTACCGGGCGTCGAGGCGCAGCCAGGACCCGGTGGCCGAGACGCGCAGTGGCCCGTCGTCCGGACCGCCGACGAAGCCCATGCCCGACAGCGCGAACAGGCAGCGCAGCGGCACCTTGACAGCCGGGCCCGTCCGGCCGGTCACCGTCAGCACCGGCTGGTCGAGCAGGGACGCGGGTGGACCCAGGGGCCCGGCGTTCTCCCGCGCGACGGCGAGGCCGCGCTCGGTGAGCGCGTCGACCTCGGCCGCGGGGACGTCGTCAACAGGCACCCAGCCCGATACCGGGGGCAGGTCGGCCGTCCACACCCCGCCCGGTGCCAGGTCCACCGTTTCCGCTCGCTCCACGGCCAGCGCTGTGAGCAGGGCGTTCGCGGGCACTGTCACGTCGGGCTGGCTGAGCTCGCCGTGGACGGTGCGGGTGGCGAGCACGTCGAACGGGGTCGCGGCCCAGCCGGTGACGGTGCCGTTGCCCGAGCGCAGCCGCACGGCCGCCATGGGGTCCAACCGGACGACCCTGGCGACGAACGCCCCGAGATCCCCACGCTCGTCGACGTCGGGGACGAGCAGGGTGGTCACGGCGACCACCGGCCGAGGAACGCCCGCTCCGCCGGGTCGAGCCGCCGGGGGCGGCCCGCTTCGAGGTCGAAGATCGCCATCCGCGTCCACGCCTCGATCGCGACCGGGTCGTCGTCGCCCGGCCCGTCATGCAGCCGGTAGCAGATGCGGAAGGACGCGGCGCGCACCTCGTCGACGGTCATCGCGACCCGGAGCGGCTCGGACCGGTACGACACCTGGCGCCGGTACGCCGCGTTGAGCTCGGCGACCAGCAGACCGGTGACGAACCCACCCAGGCCGTCCTCACCTGCGCGGTCGAAGAACAGCGCGATCCGGGCCTCCTCCAGCACGGTCACCGCGCGGGCGTGGTTGAGGTGGTGGTAGGCGTCCTGGTCGGTCCAGCGCAGGGGCACCTGTGTGACGAAGCAGCCCACTAGCGCGCCAGCCCCCGCAGCTGGCGGGAGACCACGGACAAGGTTGCAGATCTCCGCAGACGGCCCATCATCGTGCCAGCCCCCGCAGTTGGCGGGAGACCACGGACAAGGTCGCAGATCTCCGCAGACGGCCCGTCATCGTGCCAGCCCCCGCAGTTGGCGGGAGACCACGGACAAGGTCGCAGATCTCCGCAGACGGCCCGTCATCGTGCCAGCCCCCGCAGTTGGCGGGAGACCACGGACAAGGTCGCAGATCTCCGCAGACGGCCCGTCATCGTGCCAGCCCCCGCAGTTGGCGGGAGACCACGGACAAGGTCGCGAGATCAAGCTGCCCCGCGGTGCCCACCTCGTGCAGCGCCGCCCGCGCCCGTACCAGCCGCGACGCGTTGGCCTGCTCCCACTGCGCGATCGCGTCCGCAACCGGCGTGCCCGGCACGGCCTCCCGCAGCGCGTCGAGGGTGATCGCGCGCAGGGAGCCGTAGAGGTCGTCGCGCAGCGCCAGGCGGGCCAGCGCGTGCCACCGGTCCCCGCGCTCCAGGGCGCTCACCGACGTCAGGGCGAGGTCGATGCCGAGGTGCTCGGACAGGCCGTAGTAGAGCGCGGCCACCTCGAGGGGTTCGCGCTGCTCGCGATCATGCTCGGACAGCTCGGTGAGCTCGACGATGTCCAGCAGCGAGTAGCCGTACATCATGGCGGCCGAACGCGTCGCCCACTCCTTGTCGACGCCGGCCTCCCGCAGCTCTTCCGCCTTCTCCAGGACGGTCTGACGCTCGCGGCCCTGCAGCAGCTCGGGCAACCGCGGCTTGAGCGCGCGGACGGTACCGGAGAACCGCGCGACGGCCGCTCCGACGGTGAGCGGCTGCGGCCGGTTGGTGAGCAGCCAGCGCGACGCCCGGTCCAGGAGGCGGCGCGACTCGAGCATGATCGCGTCCGATACGGGCATCGGGATCGCCGGATCGCGCAGCCGCGCCCAGAGCGCAGGGAGCTCGAAGACGGCGGTCGCGACCGCGTAGGCGCGCACGGCGTCGGGCGCGCTCGCCGACAGCTCCTCGCCCAGCCGGAACGCGTAGGTGGTGCCCGCTCCGTCGACCATCTCGTTGACCAGCAGCGTCGTCACGATCTCCCGGCGCAGCGGGTGGCGTGCAATCGACGCGGGGAACCGTTCGCGCACCGCCTGCGGGAAGTACTCGGGAAGGCGTCCGGCGAAGGCGGGCGCGTCGGGCAGGTCGGAGGCGAGCACCTGGGCGGTGAGGTCGAGCTTCGTGTGCGCGAGCAAGGTGGACAGCTCGGGGCTCGACAGCCCCACCCCCGCCGCCTCGAGCTCGGCGAAGCGGGCCGCGCTCGGCAGGACGTCCAGCTCGCGTTCGAGCTGGTGGCGGGCCTCCAGGTCGGCGATGAGGCGCCCGTGCACGTTCGCCATCTCGGCGGCGTGCGCCCGCGCGACCCCCAGCACCACGTTCTGGTCGCAGTTGTCGTTCAGCACCAGCTCGCTCACGTCGTCGGTCATCGCGGCGAGCAGGGTGTTGCGGGCCTCGCGCTCCAGTTCGCCGTCCGCGACGAGCCGGTCCAGCAGGATCTTGATGTTGACCTCGTGGTCGGAGCAGTCGACGCCCGCCGAGTTGTCGATCGCGTCGGTGTTGATCTTGCCGCCCGCGCGGGCGAACTCGATCCGACCGCGCTGGGTGAGCCCGAGGTTGCCGCCCTCCCCCACGACCTTCACCCGCAGCTCCCTGCCGTCGGCCCGCACAGCGTCGTTGGTCTTGTCGCCCGCGTCGGCGTCCGACTCGGTGGACGCCTTGACGTACGTGCCGATGCCACCGTTCCACAGCAGGTCGGCGGGCGCGCGCAGGATGGCCGCGATCAACTCCGGCGGGCTCAGCGCCGTGAGGTCCTCGGCGATCCCGAGCGCGGTGCGCATCTCCGGGCCGACGGGCACGGACTTCGCCGTGCGCGGCCACACGCCACCGCCCGCGCTGATGACCTCGCGGTTGTAGTCGTCCCACGACGATCGGGGCAGCGCGAACATCCGCTCCCGCTCGGCGAAGCTCGTCGCGGCGTCGGGATCGGGGTCGACGAAGACATGCCGGTGGTCGAACGCCGCGAGCAGCCGGATGTGGCGCGAGAGCAGCATGCCGTTGCCGAACACGTCGCCGGACATGTCGCCGACGCCGACGACGGTGAACTCCTCGGTCTGGGTGTCGACCCCGAGCTCGCGGAAGTGCCGTTTGACGCTCTCCCACGCGCCCTTCGCGGTGATCCCCATCGCCTTGTGGTCGTAGCCGACCGAGCCGCCGGAGGCGAACGCGTCGCCCATCCAGAACCCGTACGAGGCGGCGACCTCATTGGCGATGTCGGAGAACTTCGCGGTGCCCTTGTCGGCCGCGACGACGAGGTAGGAGTCGTCGCCGTCGTGGCGCACGACGTCGGGCGGCGGCACCGTCTTGCCGTCGACGAGGTTGTCGGTGACGTCGAGCAGCCCCGAGATGAACGTCCGGTAGCACGCCTCGACCTCGGCCGGTCCCGGCGCGGCGGTGCGGACGATGAAGCCGCCCTTCGCGCCGACGGGCACGATCACGGCGTTCTTCACCGCCTGCGCCTTGACCAGCCCGAGGATCTCGGTGCGGTAATCCTGCGGCCGGTCCGACCAGCGCAGGCCGCCGCGGGCGACCGCGCCGAAGCGCAGGTGCACACCCTCGATCCGCGGCGAGTACACGAAGATCTCGAACCGGGGCCGCGGCGCGGGCATCCCGGGCACCTGCGACGGGTCGATCTTGAACGAGAAGAACGGGCGGTCGCGGAACCAGTTGGTGCGCAGCGTCGCCATGATCATCGCCAGGTAGCCGCGCAGGATCCGGTCGGCGTCCAGCCCCGTGACCGCGTCGATGCGGCGGCGCACGTCCACGACTGCGGCCTCGATCACCTCCTCACGATCGAACAGCGCGGGGTCGAACCGGGCCCGGAACAGCGCCACGAGCTCGCGCGCGACGTCGGGGTGCGCGAGCAACGTGGCGGCCATGTACTGCGGCCCGTAGAGCCCGCCGATCTGGCGTGCGTAGCGCGAGTAGGCGCGCAGCACCGCGACTTCCCGCCACGGCAGACCGGCACGCAGGACGAGCGCGGAGAACCCGTCGCTCTCGACGTCGCCGCGCCACGCCGCGCCGAACGCCGCGCAGAACTCGCGCTCGACGTCGGCCTCCGGGCGCTGCTCCAAGGCCGCGCGGGTGGCGTCGTCGAGCCGGATGCCGAAGTCGTAGACGTGCACGCGCAGGCCGTCGGCCCGCACGAACTCCGACGGATGCTCGTCGAGCACGTCGAGGCCGAGTTGCTGAAGCAGCGGCAGCACGTCGGTGAGTGTCGCGGGGGTGCTCGCCAGGTAGAGCGTGAAGCGGCGGTCAGCCGGTCCGTCAGCGCTGCACAGCCGCACCGCGAAATCGACGGGCCCGGCCAGCGCCGCGATCCGCGTGAGGTCCTCCACCGCGCGGGCGGGCGGGGTGATGGCCTTGTACGCCTGCGGAACACCGGCCAGCTGCGCGGCGAGCGCCGCGCCGCCCGGCTCGGAGAGCAGCCGGTCGTCCCAGGTGCGCACGACCTCGGTGAGCTCGTCCTGCAGCCCCGCGACATCGACCCCCGCGTAGCCGACCGCATCCGCGCTCGTCTGCATCGTGAAGTGCACCATCGCCAGCCGCGACTCCGACACCCGCGCCGTGTACTCCACCGACGTGCCGCCGAGGCGGCGCTGCAGCAGATCCGACATCGCGAGGCGGGACGAGGTCGTGTACTGGTCGCGGGGCAGGTAGACGAGGCAGGACAGGAACCGCCGGAACGGGTCGGGACGCAGGAAGAGCCGCACCGCGCGCCGCTCGGCGACCGCGAGCACCCCGACCGCCGTCTCGTGGAGTCGCTCCTCGGTGGCACTGAAGAGCTCCTCCCGGGGCAGGCCGGAGATCACCTCCAGCATCTGCTGCCCGGAGTAGGACTCCAGCGGGAACCCGGCCCGGTGGATGGCGCCCCGCACCCGTCGCTCGACGAGCGGGATGTCGAGCACGCTCTCGTACAGTGCGGGCACGGTCAACGAGCCGAGGAACCGGTGCTCGCCCGCGCGGCGGTTCTCTCCGTCGAACATCGGCACGGCCAGGTAGTACGGGTGCACCGGCTTCAGCGGGCTGGGCGCATTGGCCCGGGTGATCACCAGCGGCTCGCGGCGCCCGGGCTCGTCGGGAATGGACCCGATGTCGGCGCCGCGCGTGCCGTCGCGCAGCATGCCCAGCCCGGACGACGGGTCGGGGCGCAACGCCCCGTCGGGCCCCGCGACGTGGTGGCGGTAGCCGAGGAACGTGAGGTGGCCGTCGGCGAGCCAACGCAGCAACGACGCGACATCGGAGGGGGGTGTGCCGCCGGGGTTCGCCGGTTGGCCTGCGAGTGCGTCCGCGACCTCCAGGGCGCGTTCACGCATCGGCTCGGCGTCGGCGACGATCTCCCGCACGTCCCGCAGGATGCCGATCAGCTTGTGCTGCAGCGTTTGGGGCGACACGGCCAACGGGGCAAGCTCGATGCGTATCCACGACTCGGCCAGCGCATCGGACGGGGGCGAGTCGGGGTCGGCGCGCGTGAGCACGTCGGCCAGCTTGCCCGCGACGTCGCGGCGCACGACCACGATCGGGTGCAGCACCCGGCGCAGCTCCCCGCCCGCCCGCATGATGGCGGCTTGGAGCGCGGCGACGAGGAACGGCATGTCGTCGGTGACGATCTCGACGATCGGACCCCCGTCGGCCGCCTCCTCGACGTGGACCAGCGCCTCCCCGGGCGCGCGCCGCTCCGCCATCGCGAGCTGTGCCCGCGCGGCGGCCTCCAGCTCACTCCCGCCGCCTCCGAGCGGCCCGGACAGCTCGGGGGCGTGGCGGGCGTAGAGGGCGGTGAGCGCGGCCAGGTCAGGGTCGGCTACGGGCTGAGGGGTCCGGCTCGTCACATGCAGCTCCGGAGATCAACGGTGATCATCGCATCGGCGACGACTGACACAACCCTAACTCCGCCGCGCGCATCCGTCGGCGACCCGTCGAGCAGGCTCATGGCCCGCTCATATGCCCCGGTAGGCGGCCAACGCACCCGCGAGGAGGTCGGCGAGCCCGAGACCCTCGACGGAGAATGCCTCGTCGGCGGGTGCGCTCGGCCCGTCGGGATGCACGGGCTCGCCTGCCTCCGCCCGACGCCGGGCCCCACCCTCGTGGCTGTCGCCCCGCGTCGGGTCGTGCCGTTCGCCCTGGCCTGCCGACGGCGTGGACTCGGCGGGCCCCTCCTGCCCGCTGTCCCGGCCTGCATCACGGCGCCCGGCGTCCGAAGCACTGGCGTCCTGCCGGTGCCGACCGGCAGCCGGGGCGGGCCCCACGTCGGGCCCCCTCATCGACGGGACGACCTCTGCGTCCTCGCCGGGCGTGCGCGGCTCTTCCACCCGATCGTCGTCGGCGCGGTTGGCGTGCACCTCGCCTGCCGGGCGCTCGCAGGCGAGCTGGTCGAGGGCATCGTCCTCCGCCCGGCGACGGCGCCCACCGCTGCCTTCCCGGATCGGCACACCCCAGCGGACGGTGAAGGGCGGTGATGTGTCCAGTCTGCCGAGCCGGACCGGCGACTGTGGTGCCCCGAGATCGACCCGCTGCAACAGCTGCGCGCCGACCGGACCGTCGGTGTCGTGCACGGCCGCGCGCAGGTTGGTGCCGGTCGGCAACAGCGCGGGGAGGCCGACGTCCGCCATCTCGGCGAACACGACAGGCAGCGTTCGATGCATCCACTCGGTGGCGTCGGACCTTGCCTGCCCGGGCAGCAGGACCGACAATGCCGAGTCGTCCGTCTCGAAACGCAGCCGTGCGTGGCGGGGGATGCGTGCTGTGAGCTGCTCGGCAAGCGCGCGGAGGAGCTTTCCGCCGCCGCCCACCTGACGGCCCGTGCGGATGAGATCGACCACCACCACGCACCCGACGGCGTCGGCGCTGACGGCGTCGGCGCTGACGGGCGGGCCATCGGTGGCGCCCAGGCCCTCGTCGGCGCCCTCGTCGAGAGAGTCCCACGCGGCTTCCGCAGCCCGCAGGGCGCCGGTTTCGGCGACACCATCGGCAGCGACACCGGCCGCAGCGACACCAGCGGCAGCGACACCAGCGGGAGCGCCGGTGTCGGCGAGCGCGGACACTGCGGCGGCAGGCGCTGTGGCTGTGCCAGCGGCGGGCGCGGCCGCGGCGGCACCGACGCCACGACCACCGGCGACGGCGTCGACCGGTGCCGCATCACCGGCACCATCGACAGCGGGGACGGCGCCTGCAGGGCGGTCGACCCCTTCGGCGGGGAGGTCGACTGTGGGTGGCCGCGGCGGGACACCGCGGCGATGGGGCGCGTCGAGGTCGGGCAGCGGCTGCCCCCACACGCGGTCCAGCTCGGCGAGCGCGGCCTCCAGCCGGCTCTCTCCATCATAGAGACCGTTGCCCGACGCTTCGTCAGGGCTCGCGGGGATGTCCGCGATGGCGCCGCCCCCACCTCGGCCGTCGAGCGCATCGGTCGAGTCCGCCAGCGCGTCGTCGCTCGCCGGGCTGGAGGCCCGGTGAGCGCTGTCGTCCTCCCGACCACGATCATCCGGGCGCGCGGCATCGCCGCCGATGTCGACCCGCTCGATCAGCTCCAGCCGCCCGAACAGCGGATCCACGGGGCCGTGGCCGTTCGTCGCGAACGAGCCTCCCGCGCCACGGTGTGCGTCGTCGTGCGGCATCGCGGTGGGGCGCTGCGCTGCGACCGCCGCCGGATCCGGGACCGGTGGCTCAACGGCAAATGCGGGCGGTCCGCCCGACGCCGCCTGCGCCGTCGAGCCGTTCTGATCGACACGCAGATGCCCTGGCAGGCGTCTTCGACCCCCACGACCTCGGGCCGCGACGCCCGGGATGGCGGCCTCCGCGCTCCAGTGACCGGTACGCCACGGGCTACCGGCGCTCACCGCGAACGGAGAGCTCGACTCGGCGGTGCCGACCATCGCCGAGATCGGTCGGTGAGTGACGTGGCCGCCCGATGGAGCCGTCACCTCACGCTGCTGCCGATCTTGAGGTACCGCTCCCTCGGGACGACGGTCGGATGACCGCCGGGACAACACACCAAGCGCCGCCCGGAACCGCTCCGACCGCGCACGGTCCCGCCGCTGGGCTGCGACGCCGCGCAGCATCGACTCCAGCGCGGCATCCAACCGGCCTGCCTGCTCCCGCAAGGTGCCCAACGTCGACAGGCACAGGCCTTCGAGATCGGGGGTGTCGCAGTCAGACGCGTCCTCGGCCGCCTGCTCGACCGCCTCGAAAGCACCCGCCGACGTCAATCCGGCGATCGCCCGCGCCATGGTGAGCCGCAGCAAGGCGATCTGGCGCGTCGGCCGCCCGGTCGCGCTCAGGTGTGACGCCACGAGGTCACAGCCCTCGCGCGCCTCGTCGGCCCGTCCGGCCTCGACCAGCGCCGTGATCCACTCGGCGGCGAGCGCCGCGGCGATGTGCCGCGACGGTGTAGCAGCGCGGCCGGAGGGGATGCCGTCGAGTCGCGCGAGGCCGTCTGCGGCGCGCGCGACCGCTACTTCCGGATGCCCGGAGCGACGCGAGGCCGCCGCCGACAGCAGCGCCAGCGCCCCGGCCGCGATCTCGGCCTCGATCCCGCCGACCTTCGCCCACGCGGCCTCCGCCCTGCGGGTGGCCTCACCGATGGCCGGGAGCCGCTCCTCGAGAACGCAGCGGGCGAGCACCCCCAAGGCGTCGGCCCGGACATCGGCCGGGCGGGCGGCGCCCACCAACAACGGCTCGACCAGTTGGCGAGCCGTAGCGGGCTCGCGTTGTCCGGCAGCGAGCGTCGCGATCTCGATCCTCAGCCGGTCGGCCGCCGGGTCGTCGAGCAACCCCGGGGCACGGTCGGCCAGGTTGGCGAGTGCGTCGGAGGCGGATTCCCGACCGTCGCCGATGGCCGCCCGACCGTGTACCAGCCAGCCTGCCGCGGCCACCCACGTGCGGTCGTCATCCGCCCATGCCTCGCCGATGTGCTGTGCGACAGCGGCCGTGAGGTCGGGCCGCGACCAACGCAGCGCGACGGCCGACGCGAGCAACCCCGCGGCCGACGCAGTGTCGGAACGCGCGCGCATCCGCCCCACCTGACCTCCCAGCAAGGGCTTCCCCCGAGGGAACCATGATGATCAACGACCGGGCGAGTCGCTCTCAGTCACGAGTCAGCTTACGGTGCGTAACACGGTGCGGCCGCGCCGCCTCCGCACCCAGACGCTCGACCTTGTTCTTCTCGTACGCCTCGAAGTTGCCCTCGAACCAGAACCACGCCGCCGGGTTCTCGTCGGTGCCTTCCCACGCCAGGATGTGGGTGACGACCCGGTCCAGGAACCAGCGGTCGTGGGAGATCACCACGGCGCAGCCGGGGAACTGCTCCAGGGCGTTCTCGAGCGAACCCAGGGTTTCGACGTCCAGGTCGTTGGTGGGCTCGTCGAGCAGGATGAGGTTGCCGCCCAGCTTGAGCGTCATGGCCAGGTTGAGCCGGTTGCGCTCACCACCCGACAGCACGCCAGCGGGCTTCTGCTGATCAGGCCCCTTGAACCCGAACGCCGCGACGTAGGCCCGCGACGGCATCTCGGACTGCCCGACCTTGATGTGGTCGAGCCCATCCGAGACCACCTCCCACACCGTCTTCTTCGGGTCGATTCCGGCCCGGTTCTGGTCGACGTAGGCGAGCTTGACCGTGTCGCCGACCCGCACGCTCCCCGAATCAGGCTGCTCGAGCCCGACGATCGTCTTGAACAGCGTGGTCTTGCCGACACCGTTGGGCCCGATCACACCGACGATCCCATTGCGCGGCAACGAGAACGACAGATCCTTGATCAGGACCCGTCCGTCGAAGCCCTTGTCGAGGTGATCCACCTCGACAACGACGGTACCCAGTCGCGGGCCCGTGGGAATCTGGATCTCCTCGAAGTCCAGCTTGCGATGCCGCTCGGCCTCCGCCGCCATCTCCTCGTACCGCTGCAGACGTGCCCGGCCCTTGGCCTGACGTGCCTTCGCGCCCGACCGCACCCACGCCAGTTCCTCGGTGAGCCGCTTCTGCAGCTTCGCGTCCTTGCGACCCTGCACGGCGAGCCGCTCGGCCTTCTTCTCCAGATACGTGGAGTAGTTGCCTTCGTAGGGATAGGTCCGGCCCCGGTCGATCTCGAGGATCCACTGCGCCACGTTGTCGAGGAAGTACCGGTCGTGGGTGACCGCGAGCACAGCGCCGGCGTAGCCGGCGAGATGCTGCTCCAGCCAGAGCACACTCTCGGCGTCCAGGTGGTTGGTGGGCTCGTCGAGGAGCAGAAGATCCGGCTTGCTGAGCAGGAGCTTGCAGAGCGCGACGCGGCGGCGCTCGCCGCCGGAGAGCGTCGTGACGGGCGAATCGGGCGGCGGACAGCGCAGCGCATCCATCGCCTGCTCCAGCTGCGAATCGAGCTCCCACGCGTCGTTGTCGTCCAGAACCTCCTGGAGCTTGCCCATCTCCTCCATGAGCTCGTCGGAATAGTCGGTGGCCATCAGCTCGGCGATCTCGTTGTAGCGATCGAGCTGCAACTTGATCTCGCCGAGCCCCTCCTCCACGTTGCCCAGCACCGTCTTCGTCTCGTCGAGGGTCGGTTCCTGCTGGAGAATGCCCACGGTCGCGCCCGGCTTGAGGTATGCGTCGCCGTTGTTGGGCTGGTCCAGGCCCGCCATGATCTTCAGAACGCTCGACTTGCCTGCCCCGTTGGGGCCGACCACACCGATCTTCGCACCGGGCAGGAAGTTCAGCGTGACGTTGTCGAGGATGACCTTGTCGCCATGGGCCTTCCGGACCCGCTGCATGCTGTAAATGAACTCTGCCACGACAACGATGGTAGTTGCGCACCGTTCACACCCCGACGGCCGCCTCGTCGAGGCTGCGCTCCTCCGACGGCTGGTGACCGTTCTGTTCCACCTCGTCGGGCGCGGACGGACTACCCTCACGCTGACCACCTGCCGTAGCGGCTCGACGGGCCACCACGGCGGAACACCGTGCCAGGTCCGGCCCGATGGACGCCGCCTCGATCTCGATCACCGAATGGGCCTGGCCGTCCTTCTCGTACTCGCGCGACCGCAACCGGCCGCGCACGATCACGGGATCACCCGTCCGCAGCGTGTCGACAACCCGCTCGGCCAACGCCCGCCAACAGACCACGGTGAGGAAGAGCCGGGCCCCGTCGACCCACTGCTGCAGGCCGCGATCGAAACGCCGCTCGGTGCTCGCCAGCCGGAAGCTGGCCTTCACCCCGCCGTCGTCGAACGTCACCTGCGTCACCGCGGTGGCCAGCCTGCCCACCATCGTCACCGTCGTCTCGTACATGTCCACTCCTCGCATCTCGCGGCAACAGCCGCCCGAGACACCGAGCGTTGCGCTGCGCACGCGCCGCGGCAACGGAAGATCGCGGCCTGTGGACAGCCACGCGTGATGTGGACAACCACTCCTAGCCACAAAAAAAGAGGGGCCCACCATCGGTGGGCCCCTCTTGTATCGGGTTTGATGTCGGCGGTGTCCTACTCTCCCACACCCTGACGAGTGCAGTACCATCGGCGCTGGAGGGCTTAGCTACCGGGTTCGGGATGGGACCGGGCGTTCCCCCTCCGCCAAAACCACCGACAACACTATTCACTTCACCAAACCACAAACAAACCCATACCGGTCACACCGGCCACCCCGCACCCGCTGAACGGATGGGGGTGGTGGTGTGCTCAGGGTCACACAGTGGATGCGAACATCTTCCCCAAATCACGCGCCTCATGCCTATCGATGCGGTTTGTGGTAAGCCCTCGGCCTATTAGTACCGGTCAACTCCACACCTCACGATGCTTCCATCTCCGGCCTATCAACCCCGTCGTCTCCAGGGGGCCTTACCCCCACAAAGGGGGTGGGAGACCTCATCTTGGAACGAGCTTCCCGCTTAGATGCCTTCAGCGGTTATCCCTTCCGAACATAGCCAACCAGCCGTGCCCCTGGCGGGACAACTGGCACACCAGAGGTCCGTCCGTCCCGGTCCTCTCGTACTAGGGACAGCCTTCCTCAAGTCTCCAACGCGCACGGCGGATAGGGACCGAACTGTCTCACGACGTTCTAAACCCAGCTCGCGTACCGCTTTAATGGGCGAACAGCCCAACCCTTGGGACCTACTCCAGCCCCAGGATGCGACGAGCCGACATCGAGGTGCCAAACCATGCCGTCGATATGGACTCTTGGGCAAGATCAGCCTGTTATCCCCGGGGTACCTTTTATCCGTTGAGCGACACCCCTTCCACCAGGAGGTGCCGGATCACTAGTCCCGACTTTCGTCCCTGCTCGACCCGTCGGTCTCACAGTCAAGCCCCCTTGTGCACTTACACTCGCCACCTGATTGCCAACCAGGCTGAGGGAACCTTTGGGCGCCTCCGTTACCCTTTAGGAGGCAACCGCCCCAGTTAAACTACCCACCAGGCACTGTCCCTGAACCCGATCAGGGCCCGAGGTTCAGACACCCCATCCGATCAGAGTGGTATTTCAACAACGACTCCACCACCACTGGCGTGACAGCTTCACAGTCTCCCACCTATCCTACACAAACCGAACCGAGCACCAATACCAAGCTGTAGTAAAGGTCCCGGGGTCTTTCCGTCCTGCCGCGCGTAACGAGCATCTTTACTCGTAGTGCAATTTCGCCGAGCCTGTGGTCGAGACAGCGCCCAAGTCGTTACGCCATTCGTGCAGGTCGGAACTTACCCGACAAGGAATTTCGCTACCTTAGGATGGTTATAGTTACCACCGCCGTTTACTGGCGCTTCAATTCTCCGCCTCACCCCCGAAAGGGCTCACGGGTCCTCTTAACGTTCCAGCACCGGGCAGGCGTCAGTCCGTATACCTCGTCTTACGACTTCGCACGGACCTGTGTTTTTAGTAAACAGTCGCTTGGGCCTGGTCTCTGCGACCACCACCAGCCAGCCCGCAACGGGGCCTCACCAGCAGCGGTCCTCCTTCTCCCGAAGTTACGGAGGTATTTTGCCGAGTTCCTTGACCACAGTTCACTCGATCGCCTCGGTATTCTCTACCCGACCACCTGTGTCGGTTTAGGGTACGGGCCATGACAGCACTCGCTAGAGGCTTTTCTCGACAGCATGGGATCACCCTGCTTCGCCACACACGGCTACGCATCACCCCTCACCCCCGTCATCCAAGACAGCCACCCGGATTTACCTGGGCAGCGGGCCACGGGCTTGCACCAGGACAACCAACGCCTGGCGGGACTACCCTCCTGCGTCACCCCATCGCTTGCCTACTACCGGATCGGGTCCCACGCTCCCCCCACCCCCACCCCGAAGGGTGAAAAGACAGGGTTCGGATGGTCAGCATCACCGGCCTCGACACGGACGCACCACCACGGGCACGGGAATATCAACCCGTCCTCCATCGACTACGCCTGACGGCCTCGCCTTAGGTCCCGGCTCACCCTGGGCGGAACAACCTGGCCCAGGAACCCTTGGTCATTCGGCGGCAGAGATTCCCACTCTGCATTCGCTACTCATGCCTGCATTCTCACTCCCACACCCTCCACACCTGGGTCACCCCGGCGCTTCACCGGATGCAGGACGCTCCCCTACCCAACAACCCCCAGAACAAACCGGAAGGTCATTGCCGCGGCTTCGGCGGTGTGCTTGAGCCCCGCTACATTGTCGGCGCAGGACCACTTGACCAGTGAGCTATTACGCACTCTTTCAAGGATGGCTGCTTCTAAGCCAACCTCCTGGTTGTCTCGGCGATCCCACATCCTTTCCCACTTAGCACACGCTTAGGGGCCTTAGCCGGCGATCCGGGCTGTTTCCCTCTCGACCACGAAGCTTATCCCCCGCAGTCTCACTGCCGCACACGGACATACCGGCATTCGGAGTTTGGTTGAGTTCAGTAAGCTTGTCGGCCCCCTAGCCCATCCAGTGCTCTACCTCCGGCACCCTCAATGCGACGCTGCACCTAAATGCATTTCGGGGAGAACCAGCTATCACGGAGTCTGATTGGCCTTTCACCCCTACCCACAACTCATCCCCCGGGTTTTCAACCCCGGTGGGTTCGGGCCTCCACGACCTCTTACAGCCGCTTCACCCTGGCCATGGGTAGATCACCCCGCTTCGGGTCCACACCCCGCGACTCAACGCCCTCTTCGGACTCGCTTTCGCTACGACTACCCCACAACGGGTTAACCTCGCCACGGAACATGACTCGCAGGCTCATTCTTCAAAAGGCACGCCATCACCACCCCCACACCCCGCAAAACGAGGCACGGAAGCATCGGCTCTGACGGCTTGTAGGCACACGGTTTCAGGTACTCTTTCACTCCCCTCCCGGGGTACTTTTCATCATTCCCTCACGGTACTATCCGCTATCGGTCACCAGGGAGTATTCAGGCTTACCGGGTGGTCCCGGCAGATTCACAGCACATTCCACGAGCGCGCTGCTACTCGGGCATCGCCGCCACAACCCGCATGATGTTTTCGTGTACGGGGCTCTCACCCACTACGGCAGCCCATCCCAGAGGCCTTCCACTAACACCACACACGATCATCGGGAATCCGGCAGAACCCCCACGCAACAACCCCACAACCCCGCACCCGCAACCCCTGCCGAGTATCACACGAACACGGTTTAGC
>CAVYOT010000015.1:0-12500 GCA_963770115.1 uncultured Actinomycetota bacterium | reverse complement strand
CGGTCTCGGAGTGCAGGACTTCGCGGACCATCTCGTCGTCGAGGACGGCGGTGAGGCCGTCGGAGCAGATCAGGTAGCGGTCGCCGACGACACCGGTGTGCACGAAGAGGTCGGGCTCGGCGACGCTGCCATCCTGCAGCGTGCGCATGAGCCAGGAGCGGCGCGGGTGCGTCGCCGCCTCCTGTTCGGTGATGCGGCCCTCGTCGACGAGGCTCTGCACGAGCGTGTGGTCGCGGGTGAGGCGAACAAGCTCGCCGTCACGCAGCATGTAGGCGCGGGAGTCGCCGATGTGGGCGATCCCGATCCGCGTGCCGTCGACGAGGAACGCCACCACCGTGGTTCCCGTCCCGCGCAGCTGCGGGTCGTCCTGAGCGAGCGTGGTGAGCCGGGCGGCCGCCTCGTCGAGCGCGGTGCCGAGTTCGGCCGTGAGGTCGACCTCGGCGAGATCGGCGGCGAGCCGACCGTCGAGCTCCATCACCGAGGCAACCGCGACCGAGCTCGCGACCTCACCGTGGGCGTGGCCGCCCATGCCGTCGGCGACGACGAGCAGGCGCGTACTGGTGGCCGCGGAATCCTGGTTCATGGCCCGCCTGCGGCCGATGTCTGAGCCCGCCGCTGACAACAGCGTCGGTGACATGGGCCCACCCCTCTCATCCTGCGGGGACAGCCCCGGCGACGCGCTGTCAGCGACGCGGGAACCTACCGCGTCGAGCCGTTGGTGACGAATTGCCACGCGCATCGCGCCAGTATGGCGGGTCGGCGGCATTGCGCGGCGAGATCTGTCAGCGCCCGCTACGCTCCCGTTCGGACGGTTCCGCGGAGCCGCCTCGGCCTCCGTAGCTCAGCTGGATAGAGCAAGAGCCTTCTAATCTCTAGGTCGCAGGTTCGAGTCCTGCCGGGGGCGCTTTCCGCAGGTCATCGGTGTGATCGACTTCCTCGCTCGGCGCTCAGGGCCCGTGTGGCGCGAACCAAGGCGTCGCATGATCGTCTACGGGGCCTCGGGGGCAAATGCGAGGTGAGATCAGCGGCACGGTCAACCAGCAGGTGGATCGTCACCTGGAGGTGCTGAAGATCGAGGACACCAGGCGTTCGGGCACGAGCACTGACCCGGCTCTCCATCTGCCGCCTGCCGGGTGACCTGATCTATCGGGCGTTCGAGGACGCGGCGCCCGACAGCTTCCCCGTCGAGCTGCACCGCTGCCGCGCCCGCTTCGACCATCGGGCCCGCGTCGACCACCGGACGACTGCACCTATCCGGGTGGAGACGTCTCCAACGCGGGCGACACAAGCACGCCGGGGACCAGATCCCACCGACTCGGCCAGTCCGGCATCGCCTGGAGTGGGCCCGTCTGCGGTCCCACGGACCGGCGGGGACGCGACTGGCGGCAAGACGTACGCAAATAGCGGACGTTGGCGGTGATCTGTATCAGCCAACGTGGGCGGCCACTCTGTGGGTCACGGCCCGCACTGTTACTCGACCATGGCCGCCACGGGAGGGATCAACATCATGACCCAGATGCTCACGGAGCCTCTCAGGGGTTTGCAGAAGGACTTCGACGGCGAATTGATCACCCCTGACCAGGACGGCTACGACTCGGTTCGGGCGTTGTGGAACACCGAGGTCGACCGCCATCCGGCGGTGATCGCACGGTGCGTCAACCGGTCCGACGTGGCCTCCGCTGTGAACTTCGCCCGCGAGCAGGGCCTGGAGATCTCGGTACGCTGCGGATCGCATAACGCGTCGGGTGCGGCCGCATGCGACGACGGAATGATGATCGACCTCACGTTGATGCGATCGGTGTCAGTCGACCCCGACGCCCGCCGGGTACGGGTAGCAGGCGGCGCACTGCTCGGGGACATGGACGCTGCCACGCAGGAATACGGGCTCGCAACGACCGCGGGCACGGTCAGCCACACGGGAATCGGCGGCCTCACCCTCGGTGGCGGATTCGGCTGGCTGGGTCACCGACACGGGCTGGCCATCGACAACCTGGTGTCCGCCGAGGTCGTCACCGCGGATGGGCGCATCCTGAGGGCTTCTGAGCTGCAGGAACCGGATCTGTTCTGGGCACTGCGCGGCGGCGGGGGCAACTTCGGAGTGGTCACCGAATTCGAGTTCCAGCTGCATGAGGTCGGACCGATTGTCGACTTCGGGCTGTTCTTCTTCCCGTTGGAGCGAGGTGCCGACGCGCTGCGGCTCGGCCGCGAACTGTCAGCGGCGGCCAGCCGGGACGTGACCGTGTTCACGGTCGCGATGAACGCTCCCCGGAGGGGTTCGTGCCGGAGGAGAACCGCCTCCAGCCCGGATATGTCGTGCTGCTGGCCGGGTTCGGGCACGACGACGAGCATGCACGGCTTTGTGAGCGCGCCCGCGAAGCGACGCCGCTGTTCGAGCTGGTCGACGGGCTCCCTTACGTCAGGCTGCAACAAATGCTCGACGAGGCCAACGCATGGGGACTGTTCTGCTACGAGAAGGCCTCGTACATCGAGGATCTGACCGACGAGACGATCGCCGTTGTCGTCGAGCAAGTCCCCCTGAAGAACTCGCCGTTGAGCTACGTCGTTTTCCAGCCTTTCGGCGGGGCTTATCAAGATGTCGGCCCCGATGACACCGCCTTCGGCGGCCCTCGTTCCGGCTATGGCGTATACGCACTCGGGATCACCAAGACCCTTCCGGAGCTCCCGGCAGAACGCAACTGGGTGCGGTCATTCTGGCATGCCCTTCAGCCCCATTCGCGCGGCATCGGCAGCTATGTGAACGCCATGGTCGAACTCGAAGAGGACCGCATTCGGGCGTCGTACGGCCCGACCAAGTACGTACGGCTTGCCGAGATCAAGCGCCGCTACGATCCGGAGAACCTGTTCCACCTCAACCCCAACATCAAGCCGGCCTGAAGAACTGCCGATCCTGAACCCGCAGGACGACTTCGGACGCGCGGCGTCGCGGTTCAGCCTCCTGACGGGTACGCGCCGCGGCTGCAACAGTGATCTGTGCCACCGCGTCGGGCTGGTAGATCATCGCAAGGCAATCTCTGGACCGCGGCCTTCGCGGCAGCGGGCGTGAGCCCGGCGAGCAAGATCCTCGACGACGTCAACCAGCGCAGGAAGGGCTGGTATCGCCCGTCGAGACGCCCGAGCTCGCCATCGGCGCCTCACCCGATGGGCGTACATTATGGCGATCTTCGCGACCGGCGGTAACCACGCCGCGCCGTAAACCGAAGGGGTAACGGGGCGCGCTACGGCGTGGTCGCCTCTGGGACGGCTTCGCGTAGGGTGCGGAAGTCGTGAGGGGATGCGGCTGGCGGGTAGGCGCATCCGAGCAGGTGGGAGCCTCGGGACGTGACGAGAACGGCGACGGTCGGCAGGCGGGGTTGGCCCGCGGTCCTCATGTTGGTGGGCTGCGCCCTGCTGGCCGCATGCTCGGGCCCGACGCCGCAGGCGGCCGCGCAGGGATCTCCGCCGAGCACGGCGCCGTCACCCACCGCAATGCCGGACATGCCCGCCATGGCGGGCGGCGCCCTGAGCGACACGGCGGGCAAATCCCCCGCGGACGTGGCCCTCCAGCTGGAGGCGCTGCTGGGTCAGCACTCGGTGCTGGTGGCGGACATGATGCGGAGCCGGATCCGCAACGACGAGGACTTCGCACAGGTCGCAGGCGCCGCCGTCACCCGCAACACCGACGACCTGACGGCCGTGGTCAAGGCGATGTTCGGGGACCAGGCCGCGAACGCGTTCCACGGCACGTGGACCGACCACGTGACCGCGTTCTTCAACTACGCCCGCGGCCTCGCCACGAACGACGCGGCGGTGCGCGCCGACGCCCGCGCGCAGCTGGTCAAGTTCGAGAACGGCCTGGGCGAGTTCTTCTCGGCCGCGTCGCAGGGGCGCCTCCCGCAGGACACGGCGCGGGCCACCCTCATGGCCCACGTCAACCACCTCCTGCAACAGGCCGACGCCTACGCGGCGCACGACTACGGGCAGGCCGCCGAGCTCTACCGCACGGCCTACTCGCACGCGTTCGGCATCGGGCAGGCGCTGGCCGCCACGCTGCTGCCGCCCGACCAGTCCGCGCCGCTCAACCAGCCGTCGTGGCGGCTGCGCTCGGAGCTCGACCGCCTGCTCGGCGAGCACGTCGCGCTGGCCGTCGCCACGCTGCGCGCGGGGGCGACCAACAGCCCGGACTTCACCGCTTCGGCGGACGCCCTGAACAAGAGCACCGACGACCTCACCTCCGCGATGGGCACGCTCTTCGGCCCGGCTGCGGGGCAGCAGTTCATGGCCCTCTGGGCCGACCACATCGACGCGCTCGTGAGCTACGCGGCCGGAGTGGCGGCGCACGACGACGCCCGGCGCAACGCCGCACAGGACAAGCTGCGGGCGTTCGAAGGCCAGCTCTCGACGTTCCTCGACCAGGCCACCGGCAGCAGGATGCCGACCGCGGACCTGGCCAAGGCGTTCCTCGCACACGACGAGCTGCTGACCCGTCAGGTGGACGCCTCCGCGAACAAGGACTACAGCCAGGCCAACCAGCTGGCCTACACCGCCTACCAGGACATGTTCGGGCTCTCGCGGCAGTTGTCGGACGCGTTCGGCGAGACGGTGGCCACCCGGTTGCCGCAGGGCGGCGCGGAGACCGGCGCGGGCGGCACGGCGGGAGTGCCGGGAACACGATGACGAAGGCGGTCGCCGCACGCGTAGCGCTCCTGCTCGCGACGGCCGTGCTGTTCTCGGCAGGCCTGGCCGCGGTGGCGCAGGATACGCACGGGTTGGGTGGCCAGGTCGCGTCGGCGGCCGAGACGTCGCCGGTGGCGTCGTTCCGGTCGGTGCGCGCCTACGAGGAGGTGGCGGAGCCGGTGCGACTGCGGATCCCGGCGATCGGGGTGAGCTCGCCGCTCGCGCGGCTGGGTCGGGCCGCCGACGATACGATCGAGGTGCCCGCGGACTACCACACTGCCGGGTGGTTCGCGGAAGGCCCGCGGCCCGGTCAGCCGGGGCCCGCGGTGATGCTCGGCCATGTCGACTCGAAGGCGGGCCCGGGGGTGTTCTTCGCGCTGCCCCGGCTCACCGCGGGCGCCGAGGTGCTGGTGGACCGGGCTGACGGCACCACGATCGGCTTCCGGGTGCGGAGCACGGCGCACGTGCTCAAGACCGCGTTCCCCACCGACCTCGTGTACGCGCCGACGCTGGAGCCCGCGCTCCGTCTGGTGACCTGCGGTGGCGGGTTCGACCGGGCGAAGGGTAGCTATTTGGACAATGTCATCGTCTATGCCGACCCCGCCACGTAGCCGTCTCCGTGCACGGTGCGCGGCCGTGCTCATGATGGTGGTCGCGATCCATCTGGCGGGGTGCGCGAGCAGCTGGGCCCAGCCGCCGTCAGTCGGGGTGGTGGCCCAGGGCACCATCGACGGCCGCGGACGGCTGGTCGTCGACGTCGCGGGTCGTCCCGTGCCGCCCGCGTCGTTCTCGGTGACCGTGGACGGACGGCCGCAGCCCGCCGACGCCGTCCCGCTGCTGTCCGATCGCCTGGCGATGGCGCTGGTCGTGGACGCATCCAGCGGCGACCCGGTCCTGCAGCGTGGGCTGAGCGGCCTCGTCGACTTCGCGCTGGCCACCTCGCCCACCACCCGCACCGCGCTGGTCGCCGACACGTCCCCGCCCGCCGTGGTGACCCCGCTGCAAGCAGATCCGTCCTCCGTGCTGGCCGGGCTCAACGGCATCGCGCCGCGGGGGGTCCGGCAAACGGCGGCCGCGCTGGCGCTCGCGACGGGGCAACTGCCGCGTGAGGCCGACAGCCCGCGCCTTGTCCTGCTCTACACCGCCGCGCCGGACGCGCCCGGCGAGGCCGCGGAGGACCTGGCCGCGCGCCTGAGGGCCGACGGCGCCGTCCTGGCCGTCGTCACAACCGCGGGGGACGGGGGTCCGGTGCCCGCGTACTGGTCCGCAGCAGCGACCGGCACCGGCGGTGCCGCGGTATCCGCCCGCGCCTCGGGGGTCGTCGAGGCCTTCTCCGGGCTCGCCGCCGCCCTGCGCAGCCGCTACCTCGTGACGCTGACCGCGCCTGAGCGGCTGCCCGCCGCCGCCGTCGTCCGCGTCGTGACGCCCGCCGGGACGCGCACCGCGGACGCGACGGTGCCCGCGGAGGTTCTGCCCGCCGCGGCGGGCGGCAGGGGACCGGAGGTCCTCGTGGCCGCGGTCGTCTTCGGGGCCCTCGTGCTGCTGGTCGGCGGCGTCGTGGTCGCCCGGCTCCGCTCGCGGGCCCGCCCGGGTGAGCGCGCCACCCCACGGGCAGGCCCCGGCGCGGGCGGGCGGCGCGCGTGGAACGTCCCCGACCGCGCCGACCCCGTAGTGGACCGGGAACCGCTGACGGCGATCGGGAAGGCGCTGCGGGCGGGTCGACCCGCTGTGGTGCGTGCCGCCGACGGCCGGGCGGGCCTGGGCGTCACCACCGCGATGATCGAGTTCGCGCACCGCAACCGCGACGCGTACGACATCGTCTGGTGGATCGCGGCGCAGGACCCACAGCTCGTCGGCGACCAGATGGCGCATCTGGCCGAGGTCCTCGATCTCGCCGCGCCTGCGGACAGCGCGGAGCAGGCCACGGCCGCCGTGCTCGCAGCGCTGGGCAAACGCAACCGTTGGCTGTTGGTGTTCGACGATGCGGGGGCCCGGCGCGACCTGGCCAGGTTCCTGCCCGCCGGACCGGGCCACCTGCTCGTCGGCTCCACCGACGCGGAGTGGGACGAGTCCGCAACACCGGTGGCGGTGCTCCCGTTCACACGCGCCCAGTCTGTCCGGCTGCTGCGGGCCCGCAGGGTCGGTCTGACCGCGGCGGAGGCCGACCGGGTGGCGGCGGCGCTCGACGACCTGCCCGTGGCCGTCGACCCGGCCGGGGCCGCCCTCGCGGACACGGGGATGAGCGTGGACTCCTATCTGCGCCTGGCGTCCGCGCGCACCCGGGACGCGGACGCCGTGTCGGCGGTGTGCTCGGTCGGGTTCGACCGCCTCGCAGCCGACGATCCGGCCGCGCTCGCCCTGCTCACCCTGGTCGCCTGGCTGGGACCCGCACCGGTGCCGCTCACGCTGCTCACCGCGCACCCCGACGGGTTGCCCGCCGTGCTCGCCGGGCAGGCGCGCCACCCGGCGCTGCTCGCCGAGCGGGCGGCGACCCTGCGGCGGCGGGCGCTCGCCCGCGTCGAAGGGGAGCGCGTGCAGCAGCACCAGGTGCCTGCGGGCCACCTCGTCCGGCGCACCGACGGCGAGCGTCCGGAAGGCGCGGGATGGGGCACGTGGGCGGTGCGGCTGCTGCGCGCCGCAGTGCCGCCGGACCCGGACGATCCGGCGGGGTGGCCCGTCTGGCGGCAGCTCCTGCCACTCGTGGTGGCGGCGACCGACCCGAGTCGCCCCCTCGACGACGTCGCTGTCGACGTGGGCTGGCTGCTGCAGCGCGCCGCGGGCTTCCTCAGGGCCCGTGGCGAGCCCGGGCCTGCCCGCGCGCTGCTCGAGGACTCCGTCGACCTCTACCGCCGCCGCCTCGGCGACGACCACCCTGAAACCGTGGCCGCGGCCCGCGCCCTCGCCGCCACCCTGCGCACGATCGGCAGGCCGGAGGCGGCCGAGCGCGTGCTCGGGGGCTGACCCGGCCCGGAGGGCCCAGACGTGCCCGACGACCAACTCGGGCCGAACCCCGGCCAGGCGGATACCGTCGAGTCGCGGGGTCAGACCTCGACTACCCGGGACCGTCAACGGGTATGGGCGGCCCGGCAGGCTCGTCGATCGCGTGGACCAGCATTGCCAGCCACACGTGGCCGAGCCAGACGGCGTAGCGCTCGTCGGACCAGCTCCGCCGTTCGACGAGGTTGTGCCACAGCGACCCGTCCGTCATGGCGAACAGGACGTCACGACATTCCTCCTCGGGTACAGCCAACTGTCCGGTAGCCGCGGCAGCCCGAGCGTGGACACCCATCGCCTCGAACCGCGCACGGTCGATCTCTGCCAACAGGGATGCTGCCGCCGGGTCGGTACCGGCGGCGCCTTGCACGGCCAGGCGCAACCCGGCCGTGCGTCGCATGATCGCCGTGTTGACGCTGGCGAACCGCGCGAAGCGGGCAGGGAGGTCAGCTTCGCCGAGCACTGCGCGCATCTCGGGCCTTTCGAGGAGATGGACGTCCTGCTCGTCGCCACCGACCGCGACGTCCCAGGCGCGATGCAGCAGGGTGGGCTTGTTCCGGAAGGTCGCGTAGACCGTCTCCACGGCGACTCCCGCAGCCCCGGCGATCTCGGAGATCGTTGTGCTGCCGTAGCCCTTGTCCACGAACAACTCGTGCGCCGCCGCCAGGATCCGGCGGCGGTTCTCCCGTGCCTGCTCCTGGCGCCGGGTCGAGTCGTAGCGCCTCTTGACACGCTCAGGCATTAGATACATCCTCACTGCATTGGATCCAGCGCTACTGTATCGGAGTGTGGTCATGGTATCGGACGTCGAGGAGTTCCTGGGCGGGATGCTGGCGCGGCAACTGGCCGCCGAACACGCGCTGTGCCGCGGCGACGCCGGGCTTCGCTGGGAGACCTGGTCACAGCGCGACCCGGTGACCCTGTTCGGTGCCGCAGTGCCCGTCCGACGCGGCTGGGAGGAGGTCAACAGCACATTCCGCCTGCTCGCCAGTCGCTTCTCCGACCTGCGCGACTACGAGTTCGAACTGGTGGCCGCCGGTGCGAGCGGAGACCTCGCCTACACGGTGGGTTTCGAGCACAAGACCGTCATCATCGACGGCGAGCCCGCGACGTACACGCTCCGGGTCACCCACGCGTACCGCCGCGAGGACGGCCTGTGGAAGATCGTCCACCGGCACGGCGACCACGTCAGCAACGACCTCCGCTCACCCGGGCGACGACGGGCACCCGGATCGACCGCATCCGTTCCTTCGAGGAAGCCGACGAGGGCGTCATGACCGAGCAGGCAGCGAGCATCAGGACCGGCGGGCCTGCACCGCTCACCGTCGGTCCCGGCGGCGGCCGATCGTTCGCCTTGCCGACACGTGGCCGCGGCACCGTCAAGCTCGCCACCCACGACACGGGCGGAACCCTGTCGGCCTTCGAACTCGTCATGGAGTCCGGGGAGGGGCCGGGCGTGCACGTGCACAGCCGTGAGCACGAACTCTGGTACGTGCTCGAAGGCGAGTTCCGCTTCCTCCTCGGTGATGCACTGGTCCACGTGCCCACCGGCGGCCTCGCCTTCGGCCCCCGCGGCATGCCCCATACCTTCCAGAACATCGGCGCCGGGACCGGGCGGCTGCTGGTCATCACCGGCCCGTCGGGGTTGGAGGAGTTCTTCCTCCGGTACGACCAGCAGGCGAGCGGCCCCTACGACGCCTCGGCACTGGAAGCGGCGGCTCAGGTGGGCGGCCTCGCCTTCGTGGGCCCCCCGCTCGGCCTCTCGGCGCCCGCCTGACACGCCGGACACGCGGTCAGCGTCAACAACATCCGCGATCCCTCCTCTCCAGCACGCCGTGAGATGGCAAAGGTCGACGGCTGACTTCGGCCGCCTTCAGTGGAATTCTCATGACCGTGTTCAGGCGTCGGCACATGCCCCCGCTCGACGGGGCGACCGCGTGGATCAACTCCGCGCCACTTGATCCCGCAGGCCTGCGCGGGCAGGTCGTTCTCGTGGACTTCTGGACGCTGACCTGCATCAACTGGCTGCGCACTGAGCCGTATGTGCGGGCGTGGGCGCGGGCCTACCGCGACGACGGGCTGGTCGTCATCGGCGTCCACACACCGGAGTTCTCCTTTGAGCACGAGATCGACCTCGTACGCCAGGCGACGACGCAGCGCGGAATCGACTACCCCGTCGCGGTCGACAACGACTACGCCATCTGGAGGGCCTTCGACAACCATTACTGGCCTGCGCTCTACTTCGTCGACGCGGACGGCGTGCTCCGCGACCACCACTTCGGCGAAGGACGCTACGAGCAATCGGAACGCGTCATCCAGCAGTCGCTCGGCGTCGAGCGTGAGCTCGTCTCCGTCGAAGGGCTCGGCGTGGAGGCGGAGGCCGACTGGTCACACCTGCGTACGCCCGAGACCTATCTCGGCTACGGGCGGAGCGAGCACTTCGCGTCACCGGGCGGCGCCGCGTTCGACGAACGCCACGCCTACGCGCTTCCCGAGCACCTGCGCTTCAACCACTGGGCCCTCGTCGACGAGTGGACGATCAACCGTGAGTACGTCGAACTCGGGCAGTCCGGAGGGAGCATCGCCTACCGGTTCGATGCGCGCGACGCGCATCTCGTGCTGTCTCCCGGGGCACGCGGGCCGATCCCCTTCCGCGTGCTCCTCGACGGCGGGGCGCCGGGCCCGTCACACGGCGTGGACGTCGACGAGGACGGGAACGGCGTGCTCCGGGAGGGCCGCCTCTACCAGCTCGTGCGGGCGCACGACGCGGTCCGCGAGCGCACACTGGAGATCACGTTCCTCGAGCCCGGTGCCCGGGCTCGAGGAACGTGATCTCCAGTGTGCGCTCGCGGAGCCGTGCGCCCCGCACGAGCTGGTAGAGGCGGCCCTCCCGGACGCGCCGTTCCCGTCCTCGTCGACGGCTGCGCCCCGGCCCGGCGCCCCGCCGTCGAGGAGCGCGGAAGGGGGGTGCGCCCCGGGAGCGAGCACGAGATCGCCGTCGCGCGCATCGAACCGGTAGGCGATGCTCCCTCCGGACTGCCCGAGTTCGACGTCCTCACGGTTGATCGTCCACTCGTCGACGAGGGCCGAAGCGCAGGTGCTCGGGAAGCGCGTAGGCGTGGCGTTCGTCGAACGCGGCGCCGCCGGTGACGCGAAGTGCTCGCTCCGCCCGTAGCCGAGATAGTTCTCGGGCGTACGCAGGTGTGACCAGTCGGCCTCCGCCTCCACGCCGAGCCCTTCCGACGGAGACGAGCTCCACGCTCGACGCCGAGCGACTGCTGGATGACGCGTTCCGATTGCTCGTCGCGTCCTTCGCCGAAGTGGTGGTCGCGGAGCACGGCCCGTAATGGTTGTCGAAGGCCCTGCCAGATGGCGTAGTCGTTGTCGACCGCGACGGGGTAGTCGATTCCGCGCTGCGTCGTCCGCCTGGCGTACGAGGTCGATCTCGTGCTCGAAGGAGAACTCCGGTGTGTGGACGCCGATGACGAGCCGCCCGTCGTCGCGGTAGCCACGCCCACGCCCGCATACGGCTCGTGCGCGGCCCAGTTGATGATCGTCAGCGTCCAGAAGTCCACGAGAACGACCTGCCCGCGCAGGCCTGCATGGACGCGGATTGAGATCCACGCGGTCGCCCCGTCGAGCGGGGGCATGTGCCCAGCGCCTGAACACGGTCATGAGAATTCCACTGAAGGCGGCCGAAGTCCGCCGTCAAACTGCCATCTCACGGCGTGCTGGAGAGGAGAAATAGCGGATGTTGTTGACGCTGACCGCGTGTCCGGCGTGTCAGGCGGGCGCCGAGGCCGAGCGGGGGGCCCACGAAGGCGAGGCCGCCCACCTGAGCCGCCGCTTCCAGTGCCGAGGCGTGGCTCAGCCTGCTGGTGATCTGGAGAAACTGCTGGCGCGGTGATGACCAGCAGCCGCCGGTCCCAGGCGCCGATGCTCTGGAAGGTATGGGGCATGCCGCAGACCCCGAAGGCGAGGCCGCCGGTGGGCACGTGGACCAGTCATCACCGAGGAGGAAGCGGGAACTCCGGCTCAAGACAGGTCCCCAAGTTGCAGTACTGCAGGCGGCTGTGCACGTGCACGCCCGGGCCCCTCCCCGGAGCTCATCAGTTCGAAGGCCGACAGGTTCCGCATGGGTGGCGAGCTTGACGGTGCCGCGGCCACGTGTCGGCAAGGCGAACGATCGGCCGCCGCCGGGACCGACGGTCAGCGGTGTCCGGCCCACCATCTGGTCTCGTCTGCCTGCTCGGTCATGACGCCCTCGTCCGTTCCTCGAAGGAACGGATGCGGTCGATCCGGGTGCCCGTCGTCGCCGGTGAGCGGAGGTCGTTGCTGACGTGGTCGCCGTGCCGGTGGACGATCTTCCACAGGCCGTCCTCGCGGCGGTACGCATCACGGAGCATCGCGGCTCGCCGTCGATGATGACGTTCTTGTCGAAACCCACCGTGTAGGCGAGGTCTCCGCTCGCACCGGCGGCCACCAGTTCGAACTCGTAGTCGCGCAGGTCGGAGAAGCGACTGGCGAGCAGGCGGAATGTGCTGTTGACCTCCTCCCAGCCGCGTCGGACGGGCACTGCGGCACCGAACAGGGTCACCGGGTCGCGCTGTGACCAGGTCTCCCAGGCGAACAGCGGTACCACCGCGCGCGCGCGTGTTCGGCGGCCAGTTGCCGCGCCAGCATCCCGCCCAGGAACTCCTCGACGTCGAATACCATGACCACACTCCGATACAGTAGCGCTGGATCCGATGATGAGGATGTGTCTAATGCCTGAGCGTGTCCAGAGGCGCTACGACTCGACCCGGCGCCAGGAGCAGGCGCCGCCCCACCGG
>CAVYOT010000014.1:0-147781 GCA_963770115.1 uncultured Actinomycetota bacterium | reverse complement strand
CGGCCGGTCGAGCGAGATGTGCGGGATGTCCTGGTCGTCGTCGCCCCAGGCGATGCGTTGCGGCGCCGACGACGCTTCGACGGTGGCGGCGTGGTCGCGGTCGAAGTAGTCCCAGGCCCACGTCAAGAACGCGTCGGCCCTGCTGTGGGTGCCGCTCAAGAGCATGGCGTGGACACCGAGCCAGGCCGCGAAGGCGAGCGGGCCCTCGACCTGGTGCCGATGCTTCCCGACCTCGGCGATGGCGGCGTTGCGACCGATCATCGCCATGATGCCCTTGTCCTTGTACCTGAAGGGCTTCGTCGGATCGATGCCCGCGCTCGCGCAGGATGTTCTCGGCCGCCCACCGGCCCGACTGCTGCGCCACCGAGCCCAGCTGCGGCAACGTCGGCGCGTCCTTGTCACCGCGAGGGGATGTTCGCGACGTCGCCTACTGCGTAGACACCCGGGTAGCCCTCGACGGTCAGGTCGGGCCGGACGTCGACCCGTCCGCCGCGGCCGAGGACCGGCCCGACCGTCTGGGCGACTGCCGAGCCCGGATTCGCCCAGCCGCCCCACACCACGGTGCGCGCGGGGATGGTGGTCTTGTCGTCGAACTCGACCCGGTCGGGGTGAACGGCGGTGACACCGGCCTCGAGCTTGACGTCCGCGCCGGCCTCGGTGAGTTTGCCCAGGGCGTACTCGTGCGCCTTGCTCGAGAACTGTCCGAGAAGCGTCGATGAGCGATCAACGATGGTGATCTTCCCGGCGGGGTCGAGGCGGCCGGTGCTCTGCAGCGCCTGCATCAGTTCGGCCAAGGCGCCGGTGGTCTCGACCCCGGTCGGGCCCCCACCCACGACCACCACGTCGAGCGCCCCTGGCTCAGCCGAACCGCGCCCGCCATGGCCTCCTGCAGCAGATGCTGCAGGTGCAAGCGCAGCCGCTCGGCGTCGGCCACCGAGTACAGCGGGAAGGCGTGCTCGGCCGCCCCGGGCACACCGAAGAAGTTCGGCCGGGCACCCGCGGCCAGCACCAGGTGAGAGCCGGTCAGGGTCTGTCCGTCCGACAGCACCAGGCTGGGTCGGGGAGAGCGTGACCGCGGACACGTGCGCGGTCACGAGTGTCACCGTCGGGTAGTCCGCGAAGATCACCCGATGCGGCCTGGCGATGTCCTCGGCGGGCAGCTGCGAACTCGCCACCTGGTAGAGCAACGGCTGGAACTGGTGGTAGTCGTTGCGGTCCACCAACACCACGTCGATCCCCTCGTCGCCCAGCTTCTGCGCACAGGCGACGCCGGCCATTCCACCGCCCAGGATGAGGACCCGATCGGTCGTCGGGTCGGTCGCGTTCATAGCGACATCTCCTCGAGTCGGTCGGCGAGGATGATTCGGCCTGCGGCTTCGATGAGGGCGAGGTGGGAGAAGGCTTGGGGGAAGTTGCCGAGGTGGCGGGCGCGGTCGACTTCGAACTCTTCGGCGTAGAGCCCCAGTGGTGAGGCCGATCCGCAGGAGGCGTTCCATGAGGTCGGTCGCTCGCTGCATCTCACCGACGATGGTGAGCGCGGACACCAGCCAGAAGCTGCAGATGAGGAAGGTGCCTTCTTTGCCGGACAGGCCGTCGTCGGTCTCGTCGGTGACGTAGCGCAGGACGAAGCCGTGCTCGGACAGCTCGGAGGAGATGGCGTCGACGGTGTTCTTCATGCGTTCGTCGGTGCCGGGGAGGAAGCCGAACAGGGGGGCGAGCAGCGTGGAGGCGTCGAGTGCGTCGGTGTCGTAGTGCTGGCGGAGGACACCGCGGTCGCTGACGCCGTGGGCGAGGATGTCGGCGCGGATCTCCTCGGCGGTCTCGGCCCATGTCTGCTGGAGTGTGGGCTCGCCGCGGATCTCGGCCAGTTTCGCGGCCCGGTCCAGGCGCGACCCAGCCCATCAGTTTGGAGGACACGTAGTGTTGGGGTTTCCCGCGGGCTTCCCAGATTCCCTGGTCTGGCTCGCGCCAGGCCGCGGTGGCGCCCTCGGCCTGCGACCGCACGAGGGGCCACAGGCGTCGTGGCAGGTGTCGGCTGCGGCGGGTGTGCAGCAGGATGGAGTCGAGTACCGCTCCGAAGACGTCGTTTTGGCGTTGGTTGAACGCGCCGTTCCCGATCCGTACCGGGTGTGCGCCCTCGTATCCGGACAGTTCGTCGCGTGGTGGTCTCGGTGAGGTCTCGTCTGCCGTCGATCCCGTACATGATCTGCAGGCTGCCGTCCTCGGTGGGTTCGACATCGGCGACGAACTGCATGAACTCGTCGGCCTCCCAGTCCAGGTTGAGGTAGTGCAGTGCCTGGAGGGTGAAGGTGCTGTCGCGCATCCAGGTGTAGCGGTAGTCCCAGTTGCGTTCGCCGCCGGGTGTTTCCGGGAGTGAGGTGGTCAGCGCGGCGACGGTGGCGCCGGTGGGCATGTAGGTCAGGCCCTTGACGGTGAGGGCTGATCGTTCGAGTGGGTGGCGCAGCGGGTGGTCGGGGATGCGTGCTCGGGCGAGCCAGTTGCGCCAGAACCGGATGGTCGCCTCGATGCGCGCGGCGGCGTCGGCGGCGTCGGTGGGGGAGGCGAGCCCGTCGGCCCACGATAGTGCGCAGAAGGCCCGTTCGCCTTTGGCGAGTACGTGCCGGGCGCGGGCGGAGCCGCCTTCGATGCCGATCGACAGGTCGGTGCTCAGCCGCAGGGTGTGCCCGGCGCCGGTGGCGTCGGCGGCGTGGCCTGCGTCGTCGACCAGCGTCCATGCGGCGGGTTCGCGGCCGTAGTCGAAGGCCGGTTCGCAGACCAGTTCGACCTCGACGGACCCTTCGAGGCATTCCACCGTGCGTACGAGGAGGTGCTCGGCGTCGTCGTCGGCGGGTGGTCTGGTGTGGGGGGTGATCTTGTCCGGGCCTTGACGTGGGCCCATCGTCAGGGCGTCGTGAACGAGGATCCATCCACCGCGGGTGTGCCAGGTGGTGGTCAACACCTGGGTGCCGGGCACGTAGGTGCGGGCGGTGGGCACATTGACGCCGAAGGGGCCGAACCGGAACGAGCCTGCGCCGCGGTCGAGGAGGTTCCCGAAGGCACTGGGCGAGTCGAAGGCGGGCACGCACAGCCAGTCGACCGAGCCGTCCGGTGCGACCAGCGCCCCGGTGTGGCAGTTCGACAGGAAGGCGTAGTCGGCGATCGGTGGGAACGGCGATGCTGTGGGGCTCATGTTCCTGACTCCTTCAATCGTTTTCCGTTACCCGTTTTCGGTTACCGGGCGCGTTGATCCAGCGCGTTCTCAGCCAGACGATCAGCCACGTCGTCGACACCCTCCTCGGGAAGGAGACCGCGCTGATCGAGGACGTAGAGCAGGACGAAACCCGGGAGCACGACAACGGCCGCCAGCACCACCACGGCCAGCACCGCGGTCAATGTGCCGGACGGGGCCGCGGCCGCGGCGAACGTCAGGCTCTCCGGCAGGATGTACGGCGACTGCGCCACCCCCCAGGAGACGACGGCGGCAGCAACCGCGACCAGAGCGAGGGCCCGGGCGCCACGGGCGGCGTCCCGAATGAGCAGCAGGAGAGCGCCTGCGCCGCAGGCGCCGCTCAGGATCGCCACCGGCAGGGCGCGCGAGGTGAGACCGTCAAAGAGATAGGCGGCGTCGGCGTGCAGCACGAAGGCGCCGACTGTGGCGATCACGGCCACGACGATGGCGGAGGCGACCGCGCGGCGGCGGAAGTACTCGGCCATGTCCGTGTCGTTCAGGCGTCGGGCATCCCATACGAGGTAGACCGCGGACAGATAGGCCGCCGCGGCGACGGCCAGGACCCCACCCACGACGGAGGTCGGGTTGATCCAGCTCTCGACCGGATCCCCCGCCCGGCCGCCTGGCGGCACTCGTCCTGAGGCGATCCCGCCCACGATCGCTCCCATGCAATACGGGACCAGCACCGAGGAGAGGGCGAACGCGGCTCCGAAGACGCGCCGATTCCGGGTGGTGACGACCGCCTTGCGGAAGGCGAAGCTCGCTCCGCGCAGCACGATGCCCAGGGCCGCGATCATCAGCGGAACGAACAGCGTCAGCGTGATCGAGGCGTATGCCTCGGGGAACGACGTCCACAGGATGACGAAGATGAAGATCAACCAGACGTGGTTGGCTTCCCACACGGGCCCGATCGAGTGTTCGACGACAGCGCGCGGGCGTGCGCCGCGCTCCGGTCCGCCTGCCGTCAGATCCCAGAAACCGGCCCCGAAATCGGCGCCTCCGAACAGGGCATACGTGACCACCGCCAACAGCAGCACCACGGCGACCGCAGTGATCACCGGACCGCCTCCTCCGGCATCGGGGACGTCCCCTCGGGTGCGCTCGGGGCATAGGGGGCATCGTGGTCGACGAACCCGCCCGCTCTGCGGAACCGCTTACACATGCCGCGCAGGACGAGGATGGTGGTGACGCCCACCGCGAGGTAGAGCACGACGACCGCGCCGAAGGAGATCCAAACCCCGGCGTTGCCGGTGACCGCGTTCTCGACCTTCATGATGTTGTAGACGATCCACGGCTGGCGGCCGACCTCGGTCACGATCCAGCCTGCCTCCATGGCGATCACGGCCAGGACACCCGCGGCGGCCGCCGCCCCGAGGAACAACTTGTTCGTCGGCATCCTGCGCCGGAAGATCCAGCTGAGGCCGTACCACGCGGACAACAGGAACAGCAACGTTCCCAAGCCGACCATGGCGTCCCAGGCGAGATGGACGATGTTGACCTCACCGACGGTCGGTTCCGTGTCCGCGGGCACCGAGTTCAGACCCTGCACGACCGTCGAGCGCCCCGTGCTCGGGTCGGACAGCCACGAGGCCAGCCCCGGGATCGGGATGCCGCCGCTGACCGTGTCGTTGTCGGTGAGCTGGCCCAGGAGTGTTTCGGGGACGTCGCTGCCGGTGGTGGGCACGAGCTCGATCGCGGCGAACTTGACCGGCTGGTTGTTGTACACCCAGCGGGCCAGCGAGTCGCCCACACCCATCTGTATCGGTGTGGCGACCGCCGCGACACTGAACGCGATGATGAACCCCAGCCGGTGGTAGCGGTCCACGCGCCCGCGCAGCATGGCCGTGGCGTACACCGAGGCGACGAGGAACCCACCGACCAGATAGGCGGCGACGAGCATGTGCGCCGCCTGCAGGGGCATCGCGGCGTTGAAGATCACCCCCAGCGGGTCGACGGCGACCACGGTGCCTTCGGCATTCAGCGTGAAGCCCGACGGCGCGTTCATCCACGCGTTGGCGGCGACAACCGACATACTGCCGAAGATCCCGGCGAGGACGATGGGCACACCGGTCCAGAAGTGCGCCCACGGCGTCAGCCTGCGCCAGCCGAAGATATAGATCGCGACGAAGATCGCTTCGGTAAAGAAGAACACACCCTCGAACCCGAAGGGCACGCCGAAGGCCGCACCCCACTGGCCCATGAACCGCGGCCACAGCAGGCCGAACTCGAAGCTCAGCACGGTGCCGGTCACCGCGCCCACAGCGAACGTCACGGCCATGTACTTCGACCAGCGCTGGGCCAGCATCAGAGCATCACGGTCACCGTGCTTGACCGCCCGGTAGTTGGCGATCAACGTCATAAAAGCCCACGACACACCCAGCGGAACCAGAATGATGTGAAACATCAACGTGAACGCCATCTGCGCTCGAGCCCACGGGACCGGATCCACCGCGGCCAACACGGCTAACCCATCGACGGTCGCGACCACCTCGACCACAGCCTTCCTACGAATGTCCTCGACGACACATCGGTCGTCGACGAGAAAGTGGCAGCACGGTGTTGGGCTCGTCGCGGTTCCCGACCTGCAAGCCGCGCTCGTCGGCGAAAAGGATGCTGTCTATCGCCTCGCCGTAGGCATCACGCTGCAGCTGGTCGCACGCACCGATGGCGGTCCGGGCCGATCGCGGGCCCCGGTAGTCCGACCAATGCTCCGGCAACGCCTCCTTGAGGTCCGACCCGTCCGCCCTGTACATGATGTTCAGCAGCCCGCCCTCACCGCCCTCCGCCGACCTGCTCGGCGGCCCGGTCCCGCACCCAGCCGCGCAGAACACGCCGGGTGAATCAGGCCCCTGCAACAGAACCAGTTGACGGAGCCGACCGGGTCGACCCATGCGGCGGTGTGCAGGTCACCGATCAGACCGTGGTCAGCAATGGCGCACTCGGTCACAACTGCCTCCAGGAGGTGACGTGCGGCGCCCGCCCCCTCGGGCGGCCCCGCCGTGGTCGTCACCCTCGTCGGGACAGGTGACCCAGTGCATCACCCGTAACGGAGGATGCCGAGCCAGTACCAGCATCCGGTGACCGCCAGGCTCCTGCGTGTCCTGCATGACGATCTTTGACGACGGTCTTGGCCATGAAGCACTGACCGGGTTCTCGACTCGGCCACCGGTTGGGGCAGTAGTCGGCGACGGTGATCCGCGCCGCCTCCCCCGCCTCGGACAGGTCAGGGACCGGGTCGCGGCCCGGCCGGGACGCGACATCGACGTCGTCGCCGCACTGCCTGCCGTACCCGGTCGGACGGGGCCACATCGATCGAGCGCGGACGCCGCGCCTGTCGCAATAGCCTCCGACGGGCGTGGCCTGCACCTGTTCGGTCGGTTCAACATGAGAGCGTGAGTCTGGATGCGCTTGTCCTCGCGTTGGCGTCGGTCATCCGCCTGACAAGTTTGGCGGCGGTGTATGCGATGCTCTCGGCCGCGCGACCGGCCCGGCTGCTGACGGCCTACGTCGTTGCCGGATTCGCCTTCAGCGCCGCGGTCGGCATCGTGCTGGTCATCGTGCTGGGCGTGTCTGCAGGCCCACAGGGCCCAGAGGACGTGCGTGCGGTCATCGCCCTCGTCCTCGGCGCGACTTCGCTCGGTTACGCCGCCGGGCTGCTCGTCGAGCGGGTGCGCGGACCGAGACGGGACGCCACGGAATGCCACTCCCGGGCCCGGGTCTGATTCGTGGCTTGGCCGTCGACTGGCCCACCTGTCCGCACCCCGCGCGGCGCTTGTGGGGATCCTGACCCACCTGCCGGGGGTCTTCTACCTCGCTGCGCTCAGCGCGATCATCAGCAGCACCTCGAGCGACGCGAACCGGATCTTTCAGGTGATCGTGTACAACGCGATCTGGTTTGCCATGCCGATGACGGCCCTGGGGCTGGCCACCCGGCGACCGGTCGAGCTGCAGGACCTCCTGCTGCGGGTGACCAAGTGGATCTGGCGCCGCCAACGGGAGATCATGATCACGGCGTTCGGTCTCCTGGGGGTCTACCTGATCGTCAGGGGCGTCGTGGATCTTCGGTCCTGATAGTCCGCGACGGTCGCGGGATCGAGTGAGTGCCGCTACACAAGGATTGGTGCGGTCTGCAACGCGCCGACCTGGGTCAGGAACGCATGAGCACCGACGTCGGGCCGTCATGCCAGCGCCAAGCCCTTCGTCACCACCCATGCGGTCGGGTGCACGATCTCCAGACGACCGACCGGGGCGTGTGACCGTCGACCGTGACGACGACGCCGTCCGGCAGGCCGGTGCGCCACCGTCGTAGATCGGCCACGAGGGAGGCCGCTACGGTCTCATCGGCGTGGGACACGATCCGCACACCGGGTGTCCGGACGCCCGTCGCGGCGGCGAGATCCCGACGCAGGTTGGCCATCGCAGCAGCCAACTCCGCCGAGCCCAGCGGGGCTCTGTAGCTGGAGGGCAGCCGGATCTCGACTGGCGTGGAGATCGGGAACACGGCCGATGACGGGACGGCGTCGCGGCCAAGCCGCAATGAGGGGAAGCGGCGCGCAATGCCTCAACCCGGTCGGCGGTGTCAACCACCACCACCACGGGGGATTTCGCGGCCCGCCAATGTGGGTACCCAACCCCATGCCCCCAAGCGCCGTCCCGGAAGCCGACCGGCCGCACCGGGGCGGGCGCGACGGACGACCACCCGCCTACGCCGCCCTCAACCTGCGGCGACGTGCGGTTCCGACCGTCCTGCACGAGATACGCAATGCGGTGGTGGCGTGGGCGCATCGCTGCGCTCTGGAACGCGACCTCGTCGACGATCTGGAGTTGGCGGTCAACGAGGCGGTCTCGAACGCGGTGGAACACGCCTACCCGCCGGGCGAGCGCGGGGACGTCGTGTGCGAGCTGGCCCGCGTCGACGGGGAGGCCGTCGCCGTGCGCGTCCGTGACTACGGACGGTGGCGTCCGCAGGCGGCGGACAGTGGTTACCGGGGGCGCGGCCTCGTGATCATCCGCGCGCTCGGCAGGGAGGTGACCTTCGCCTGCAACGGCGGAACCGAGGTGCGGTTCCGGATCGGCGGCCGCTGATCCGGATGATCACGGCACGGTCAGGACGCGATCGCGCCGGTCAGCCAGAGCCGCAGGTCGAGGAGCGCGTCGATGTCGGCCCGGTAGTGCGGGATGAGCGCCGCGAATCGTGGGCTGGTGGACTTGACCCGCTCGTGCAGCGCGGCGATCTGGTGGTCGATCGCGGCGAGGTTGTCACAGGCCTGGGTTTCCGCGCCGACGATCTCAGCGAAATCCGCGGCGTCCGATGACGTGGTCATGGCAGGGGATTCCCGCTTCGACCAGCCGGAAACCGTCCGTTTGGAGCAATGTGGACCGGTGGCTCAGTCGCTTGTGGCGATCCAGACGGTCTTGGCGTTGACGAACGACCGCGGGCCGAATTCGGCGAGCTCCCGCCCGTAGCCCGAGTTCTTGGCGCCGCCGAACGGGACCTCCGGGGTGGACTCGGTGAAGTGGTTGATGTAGATCATCCCGGTTTCGACCTCGTTCACGAACCGTTCCTGCTCGGCCGGGTCGGTGGTCCAGGCGCTGCCGCCGAGCCCGAGGTCGGAGTCGTTGGCGATGCGGATCGCGTCGTCCACGTCGCTGGCGCGCCAGACGAGCGCGACCGGGCCGAAGAACTCCTCGCGGTGCCCCGGCGAGCCGTCGGGGATGTCGGTGAGGAGGGTGGGCGGGTAGAAGCTGCCAGGGCCGCCGAGGGGCTTGCCGCCCGTGTGCAGCCGGGCGCCCGCCGCCACCGTCTCCCGGACCTGGCGGTCGATCTCCTCGACGGCGTCAGGGCTGGACAGCGGGCCCATCTGCGTCGCCTCGTCCAGCGGGTCGCCGATCTTCAGGGACTCCAGCTTGGCGACCATGCGCCGCACGAACTCGTCGGCGATCTGCTCGTGCACGATGAACCGCTTGGCGTTGACGCACGACTGGCCGTTGTTCAACGTGCGGGAGTGCACGGCCTTCGCCACGGCCGTGTCGAGATCGGCGGAGGGCATGACGATGAACGGGTCGCTGCCGCCCAGCTCCAGCACGCTGGTCTTGATCATCCGGCCCGCGGTGGCACCGACCGCCCGGCCCGCGGGCTCACTGCCGGTCAGCGTGACCGCGCGGACCCGCGGGTCTTCGATGATCGCCTCGATCGCACCCGAGCCGACCAGGAGCGTCTGGAAGGCGCCCTCGGGGAACCCGGCCCTGCGCAGGATGTCCTCGATGTCCAGCGCGCACTGCGGGACGTTGGACGCGTGCTTGAGCAGCCCGACGTTGCCTGTCATCAATGCGGGCGCGGCGAAGCGGAACACCTGCCAGTACGGGAAGTTCCACGGCATGATCGCCAGGACCGGGCCGAGCGGCTCGTAGCGGGTGAACACGCGCGCGCCCTCGAATGGGTGCGGCTGGTCGGCGATGATGGCCTCCGTGTGCTCGGCGTACCACCGGCAGCCCTTCGCGCACTTGCCCACCTCGGCGATCGCCGAGGCGAGCGTCTTGCCCATCTCCAGCGTCGCGGTGCGGCCCAGCGCCTCCGCCTCGGCCTCCAGGATGTCGGCGGCGCGGCACAGCCACGCGGCGCGCTCGGCGAACGTCGTGGCCCGGTAGGTGCGGAACGCGTCGGCGGCGATCTGGAGCCTCTCCTCGACCTGCGCCTCGGTGAGGGCGTCGAACGACTGGAGCAGCTCACCGGTTGCCGGGTTCGTCGATGCGATGGCCATGCCCGGAACATACCTCGCGACCCGCCGTGACGAGGGGTGTCGAACGGCTACCAGCGCACGGGCAGCGACCGCAGGCCGCCGGTGAGCAGGTCCGTGCGCAGCTCCAGGCGCTCGACGGGCACGGCAAGCTCCAGGCCGGAGAACCGGGCCGGGAGCGCGGTGAAGACCGCCTGCAGCTCGACGCGGGCGAGCGCGGCCCCGATGCAGTAGCGCGGGCCGTAGCCGAACGCGAGGTGGCCGCCTGCTTCGCGCGCCGGGTCGAACGTCTCCGGCGCGGTGAACACGGCGGGATCCCGGTTGGCGACGGCGGGCGCGAGCACCACCGCGTCGCCCGCGCGGATGGTGACGTCGCCGACGGTGATGTCGGCATGGGCGTAGCGGGGCAGCCCGCCGCTGTTGCCGGGCGCGGCGAGCCGGAGGATCTCCTCGACGGCGGCGGGCACCCGCGTCGGGTCCGCGGCGAGGGCCCGGTACCGCTCCGGATGGGTCAGCAGCAGCACGGTGCCGACGTCGATGCGGGTCACGGTGGTCTCGTGCCCCGCGAACAGCAGCATCGCGGCGAGGCCCGCGGTGCGGTCGTCGTGGCGCCGCTCGGGGTCGCCCGCGACGAGGTCGGAGATGACGTCCTCGCCGGGCGCGCTCCGCTTGCGGGGCACGAGCTCGCCGATGTAGGCGACCAGCTCCTGCAGGGCGCGTGCCGATGCCGAGCGGTCGTTGAGCCCGCCGACGCCCTCCGACAGGGCGCGGAAGCGGGCCCGGTCGGCGTAGGGCACGCCGAGCAGCTCGCAGATGACCAGCACGGGGATCGGGAGCGACACCAGCTCGTGCAGGTCGGCGGGGGCGCCGTGCTCGGCCATCCGGTCGAGGGCGTCGGACACCAGGTCGGCGACGTGCCCCCGCAGCCGGTGCATCCGCCGGGCCGAGAACGCGGGAGCCAGGAGCTTGCGCATGAGGGTGTGGCTCTCTGCCTCGCCTGCGGCGTCGCCCATGGGCCCGCCGAGCAGGGCCGACCCGGAGATCCGCGCGGCTCGTTCCGGGTCGGGATGCGAGCGGCCCAGCCGTGGGTCGGCGAACAGCTCGCGGGTCAGCGCGTGACCTGTGACGAGCCACGCCGGGTCGCCTGCCGGTGTGCGCACCGCGCAGATCGGGGCCTGGGCGCGCAGCTGCGCGTACAGCGGGGCGATGTCCAGGACGCCGGGGCGGGGGAAGGGGAGCTGCGGTGTGACGGTCTCGGTGGTCACGGTGGTCTCCTCAGTCGAGGGTTGTGGTGGCAACGGTCCGGGGGTCGGCGGCCGGGCGCATGCGGGCGCGGCGACGGAACGTCCACAGCGCGACGGGTCCGATGAACGCGGCGGTGAGCAGCGGCGAGGCCAGCAGCAGCGCCCCGGGCGGGACGAGCAGGGACAGGACGACGCGGGCGGCGGCCTCGCCCAGCAGCGCGGCACCCCAGACGGCGGTCATGCGCCGGATCGCGCGGCGGAATGCGGGCTCTGCCCAACGCGCGTCGAACACCGCGGCCTTCCCGGGGGACTGCGCGCGCCCGATCACGAAGATCAGTGGCCGGGCGGCGAGCAGCGAGCCGAGGAACGCCAGCCCGATCGTCGCGGTCACCAGGGAGTCCTTGACCAGGAGGAACTGGGCGCTGTGCAGCAGCAGGCCACCCGCGAGGCCGACGACGATGGACACCAGCGAGATGGCGCTGATCGCGTCGAGTCGGCGACGGCGGGCGAGCCCGACGACGATCCCGGCGAGCGGGAACACCGCGCCCCACGCCAGCGCCGTCAGCTCGGACGTGCCGAGCGCGGTCGCGACCTGGTAGACCACGAACGGCGCGACGACGCCGAGCAGGATCCCCGGGCCTGCGAGCTGGGCCCGTGCGGTCGCCCGGAGTGGGCGGACGGTGGCGTTCACGGTGGTCCTCCTGTCGTGGTCGAGCCTCGTCGACCGTCGAGGACGACGCTAGGCATCGACCGGCCCGCGGTCGTCAACCCGCGGATCGGACCCGGTCCACCCACGGGTGGAATCCCGCGGATCCACCCGGCGCCGCTCCGAGACGGCGCCGCGCAGGATGCTGAGCCGGGGTCCCCGGGATCCTCCTGATCGGAACGACGAAGACCACCGCCATGGGATGCCGGGCGAGCCCAGGAGGGGCTTCGCTCCGGCGGAGCAGTGGGCCGACGCGAAGGGCCGGTGGGTCTGGTGTGTCTGACCGGCGTCAGCAGGGGAGCAGGCCCAGCGCGTCCTTGGCGTCGAGGACGCGCCGGGCCGCCGCCGTCATCGTGGCGGCGAATGCGGGGTCCTTGCCCGCGCGGGCGACGAGCCCGTCGAGCATGGCGGCGGACACCTGGGGGTCGACCGTGAGCACGAGGTCGCCACCCGCGGCGACGAACCGCACCGCCCGGTCCGCAGCGGGCACCACCGCGACCGCGACCGCCCTGCCCAGGTCGTCGGAGATCACCACGCCCGCGAAGTGCAGACGCGTGCGCAGGAGATCGGTGATCACCGGCCGGGAGAACGCCGCGGGCTGGGTCGCGTCGATCTTCGTGTAGACGGCGGAGGAGATCATCACGACCGGCACGCCCGCCGTGATCGCCCGCTGGAACGGGTCGAGCCACGGGCTGTCCACCGCGGTGGTGGTGTCGCGGACGTTCGCGGTGTCGTCCGTGTTGGCCCGCACCCGGCCGAGCCCGGGGAAGTGCTTGACGGCGGCGGCGACGCCGGACCGCGACAGCCCCGCCGCGAAGGCGAGGACGCTGGACGCCACGACGCCGGGATCGGTGCCGAAGGTCCGCCTGCTCACCCCGACGGCGAGGTCCGATGCGCCGAGCTGCGCCGAGAGGACGTCCGAGACCGGCGCCAGGTCCAGGTTGACGCCTGCGGCCTTCAGCTCCTTGCCCCACGACGCGGCGGCGTCGGTGAGCCGCTGTCCGCTCCACCCGCCCTGCTCGGTCGCCGTGGGGATCGTGGAGAAGCCCGGCCCGGTGAGGGTCTGCACCTGGCCGCCCTCCTGATCGGCCGTGACCAGCAGGCCCGGGCGTGCGGTGCTCGCCCGCTGCAGGGCCTTGGTGCGGGCGGCCACGGCGGCCACCCCCTCCCGGCTGCGCCCGGTCAGCAGCACCCCGCCGACCGGCAGCCGCTTGACCAGATCGACGCTGGGCCCCACCGCCGCACCGAGCGGGGCGCCGACGACCAGCAGCTGACCGGCCATGGCCCGTCGGTCCAGCGCGTTCAGCACGGTGTCGACGCACGAGGGGGGCGGCGGCGCGGCCGACGGCGGGAGCGAGGGCGCGTCGGTGGCGGCGCTCGCGGGCACCGGCGGCGCGGCACAGGCCGCCAGCAGGAGCGGCAGGACGCCGAGGAACATGCGGCGGCGGGTGCGGGGCACGGCGCCCATCATCCCGGCGCCGCTCTCGCCCGCCTCCGCGCCCCGCGGCTGCAGGCCGACGGCCCACGAACGCCGTGGCAGGCGACGGGCGCACCGACCGCTACGGGTCGGCGGTCCCCGGCCTGCGCGTCCAGCCGGAGAGGTCCAGCAGGCTCGCGGCACCCTTGATCTGGCCGAGCAGGTCGTTCAGGCGGCCGGTCGGGACCTGCTTGCTCCACGCGGGCAGCAGCCCGTGCAGGTGGACGACGCCGGGACCCGGCTCGATCCGGGTGAGCCGCAGCCCGGACGGCAGCGGCGCGAGCCGCACCGGGTAGGCGGGCAGGCGGCCCGGGACCGACCACCGCCGTCCCCGCACCGTCACGGCACGCAGCCGGAACCACAGCGTCGACCCGTCCGGGCGGACCTCCACCTCCGCCTGCCCGAGATCGGCGCGCCGCCGCAGCCGCAGGGTCGGCGTGGCGTCCTCGCCCACGTGCGCGACCAGCCACGGAACGCGCGCGTGCAGCAGGGCGTCGACGGTCGCGGCGGACACCGTCACCGTGAGCTCGACCGGCGCGGCGACCAGCTCCGGGACGCCCGCGGGCCGCACGTGGACGTTGTGCGCGACGGCCACGGCCCGCTCGATGCGGTGCTCCGCCCAGGTGAGCTCCTCCGCGACGATCCGCACGTCCTCCATCTGGCCCACCGAGAGCGCCAGCGGGTCGAGCCGGGCGTCCAGCCCGGCGAGCCGGAGGCGCACGTCGGCCGTCCTGGTGCGCACGGTGAACGTGCGGCCCACCAGCCGCTTGCGTGCCGTGTCGAACAGCGAGCGGTACATCGCGGCGGGCCCTGCGGTGAGCGGCGCCGTCGACCACATCGCGGACAGGCTGTCGAGCGGCCGGAACGGGTCCCAGCCACCGAACACCTCCGGCCCGGTCATTCCGTCAGGTCGGCCGACGGCAGCGGGCCGAGGAGGGCGAAGGCGCCGAGATGAGGGCCGATGTCGCCGCGCTCGGTCCAGCCCCGCAGCTGGCGCTCGGAACGGCGGGTGACCAGCGCGCGCGCGAGGTCGAAGTCCGGCGCGCGGACCACCACGGCCGCGTCCTCGGGCGTCCCGCCCGACGCCCACTGCCAGGCGTCGCCGACGAGCGCGATCGGCGGCAGGCCGTCGAGGCGGGCGGCGAAGCGGGCGAGGAAGCGGTCGCGGATGGCGCGGACGCCGCCCGAGTCCTGCCCACCGGGGACGCCGAGCGCGCCGCGCAGATCCTGCTCGTGGATGATCACATCGCCGAGCGGCCGCGCGCCGTGGGCCCGCATCCAGTCCTGGAGCGGTGCGGTCACCGACCGCCACTCGGCGACGAGGGCCGCGACGTCGTGGTCGCGGCGCGCGTCCACCTGCGCCTGCGTCCAGGCGCTGTTGTGGTCGTCGGGCTCGTCGCCTGCGACGACGTCCGCGCCGAGCCCGACCATGTGCGAGAACAGGTCGCGCACCGTCCATTCGGGGCAGGCGGGCACCGGGGTGGCGGCCTGTTCGGGGCGGAGCGGGGACACGAGCTCGATCACCCGGTGCTGGGCCTGTGTCCACTCGTCAACGAGATCCACGGGCCTATCCTGCCCTGGTGTCGACGCCGCTCGTAGCGCTCAGCGCCGTTCCGGTGGGCGGGGGTGTGATCGTGGCCGGGCACGGGGTGGTCGTGACCCGGCCGGTCGAGGGCGAGGTGCTCGCGTTCGCGACGCTGTGCCCGCACCGGGGCTGCCACGTCAGGGCGGTGGCCGCGGGCACGATCAACTGCTTCTGTCACGGCAGCCGCTTCCGGATCAGCGACGGCGCGGTGGTCGGCGGCCCGGCCCCGGAGCCGCTCGCGCCGGTCCCGGTCGAGGTTGTCGACGGCGTGGTGCGGCTGCGCGACGCTGCAGGCTGACGTGCGGGCCGGGGTGCGCCTCAGAAGCGCTCGGGATGCCAGTACGCGTCCTCCCGGCTCCCCGCCATGATCGCCTCGACGGCCTCGACGCCCTGTTGGAACGCGTAGTCCTGGTTGCACGACTCGTAGCGCCATCCGCCGAAGCGGCCGCGCGAGCGCACCCCGCAGCGGATCAACCCGGCGTCGACGTCGCGTAGCAGCGCGTCCCGGCCCAGCGTGGGCACCGGGTGGCCCCGCGGCAGGTCGCGCACCCAGGTGCTCACCAGCCCCGCCGGGTCGGCGCCGAGCGTCGCCAGCTCCTCGCGGCAGCTCGCGACGGCGGTGGCGCGGTCCACGACCCGGAACGCGCTGTGCCCCACCTCGCACAGCACCGAAAATCGGCCGGAGCCCGCGTTGGCCGGGTCGCAGTGGGAGAGGACGCTCGCGCGGTGCCACGCGACGTCCTTGTCCGGGCAGTACAGCCAGGACGTGTCCGCGAGCGCGTCGGGTGGCGCGCCCGCGTAGCCGAGGCCGACAAGCAGCGTGGCGTTGGCCACGAGCCCCGTCGAGCGGGCCGCCCACTCCGGCCTGGCCACCGACCGAAGGAGGGTCGTGAGCGGCATGCTGGACACGCAGTCGACGAAGCCGATCACGCCGCCGTCGGCGAGGTGGGCCTCGCGCCGCTCCAGGTCGATCCGGCACACCCGGGTGGAGCGCAGCAGGCCGTCCGGGTCGAGGCGGGCGGCGATGGCGTCCCACAGCGCGCCGGTTCCGCCCTCGGGGTACGCGAAGGTCGGCAGGGGCGCAGCTGGGGCCTCGGCGCGTGCACGGACCGCGGGCATGTTGCGCGCGGACGAGCCGCTGCGCAGCGACGTCCAGGTGTGGTCGATCCGCTCCAGCGGCGTGGCCCACATCTTCTCGGTGAACGGCTTGAAGAACTGTGCGTGCAGGCGGGCGCCGAGGTGGTTGCGGTAGTAGTCGTCGAGGGTGGCGGCGGGCGCGTCGGGCCGCAGGTCGGTGGGGAGCTCGTCGACCTGATGCTGCATGGGGGTGGGCACCAGCTCCCCGTCGAGCCACACCCGGCCGTTGCGGGTCGGGCTCCGCATGCGGACGCCCGAGTCGGCGACCGCCCGGTCGAAGTCGGCGAAGTGGCTGTGCAGGACGTGCCCGCCGAGGTCCCAGCGGAAACCCGCGTCGTCGGTGACCGTGGCCGCCATGCCGCCGGGCCCGTCGGACTCCTCGACGAGCAGCCAGTCGGCGGCGCGCTCCTGCAGGCGGGTGGCCGCGCCGAGCCCGGTCGGTCCGGCCCCGATGACCAGAACGTCCACCCGTCGCACCGCATTGGCCATGAAGGCCCACGCTCCCCTCCGCCGAAAGGGGCATGACACCACGTCGACCTGGGCTGGGCGGGGACCGTCACACGTTCGTGTGATGTCGTAGCGTGCCCCGGTGGATCTCGTCGACGACCGGATCGCCCGGTTCGCGGCCCTCGACGGCGCCGAGGGGCGCGAGCTCATGGGGCGGCTCCGCGCCGCGCACGTCACCGACGCGACCGTGCTGCGGCTCACCGAGCGGCTGCGCGCCCGTTTCCCGGCCCAGCTCGTCGCCGACGGCCTCACGCTGCAACGCCTGCGCGACCGCGCCGAGGCCAAGTTCTCGCGCGCGCAGGACATGATGCTGACCCGCGACGGCGGGGAGCAGGCGTCCGGCGAGCGGGCGGCCCGGCACCGCGCGGGCAGGCTCGCGGTGCGCGGGCCGGTCGTCGACCTGTGCTGCGGGATCGGCGGCGACCTCGTGGCGCTGGCCGCGCACGGGCCGGTGGTCGGCGTCGACCGGGACTCCCTGCACGCCTGGATGGCGCACCGCAACGCGCAGGCGTACGGGGTGGGCGAGCGGGTGACGACCGAGGTCGGCGACGTCCGCGCGGCCGACCTGACCCGCGCGGGCGCCGTGTTCGTCGATCCCGCGCGGCGGACCGAGCGCGGCCGGACCCGTGACGGCGAACCGCCGCTCGACTGGTGCCTCGGGCTGGCCGCGCGGGTGCCGCACGTCGCGGTCAAGGCGGCGCCCGGCCTGGACCGCGCGACCGTGCCCGCGGGCTGGGAGGTCGAGTTCGTCGCGGTCGGGACCGATCTCAAGGAGGCGGTGCTCTGGGCACCCGCTCTGGCGCGGGCCGGTACGCGGGCCACGGTCCTGTCCGCGGATTCCGTGGAGCACACCCTGCTGCCCGCGGCGGGCGACGACGTGCCCGTCGGCGAGCCGGGGGAGTACCTCCTCGACCCCAACCCGGCCGTGACCCGCGCGGGGCTGGTCGCCGAGCTGGCCCGGTCGGTGGGCGCGTGGAAGATCGACGAGCGGATCGCGTTCCTCGCCGCGGACACCCCGGTGCACACCCCGTTCGCGCGCACGCTGCGGGTGCTCGACTCGGGCCCGTGGCGGGAGAAGGAGCTGGCCGCGCGGCTGCGCGGGCTCGACGTCGGCGCCGTGGACGTCCGCCGACGCGGCCTCGCGGGCGACGTCGACGTCCTGCGGCGGCGCCTCGCCCTGCGCGGCACGCGGCGGGCGACCCTGGTGATGACCAGGGCCCGCGATCGCCCCTGGGCCCTGGTGTGCATCGACGTCCAGGAGGCCGGCTAGAGGGTTTCCAGCTCGTCGAGGGTGGGTGTGGTCGGGCGGGTGGCCGTCGGGCGGTCCAGGTAGAACAGCGCCGTCGACGCGAGGTCGTCGTGCAGCGGCAGGTAGCGGCCCCCGGCGCGCCAGCCCAGCGCCTGCACGGTGACCCGCAGCGCCGAGGCGAACCGCACCGGGTCGGGCACGTGCCAGCGGTACATGCCGAAGCGCAGCTGGCTGTCGTAGAGCCCGTCGGGCCGGATGACCTGGTGCAGGCCCAGGTACGGCGTCGAGTACGGCGTGTATCCCTGGCCGGGGACGTCGAAGTTCCACGCGCCCCCGAAGTAGTCCTCCGTGCCGGTGCCGCAGATCGTCGGGAACTCCTCGTCGCCGTCGAGGTAGAACTTCATCTCGCCCTCGCCCCACCAGCCGCGGGAGTTGCTGCCCCACGCCAGGTAGGTGCCGACGTAGTGGCCTGCACCGTGCACTCCGTCGACGAGCGTGTGCACCGACCCGGACGCGACCGGGTTGGACCGCCGCCAGTGCGCGTGCAGATAGCCGCCGTCGGACGGGTCGCCGCCCGTCTCGTAGGTGATCTGGAAGTACACGACGGCCGCGGACCCCGACAGGTTGGCCAGCGTCAGGTGGGCCCCCGTCCGGAACGGCATCGGCCAGTAGCAGTTGAGCCCGCCGTGCGGGTTGACCGCGACCATCGACGACGAGAGCTGGGCGAACCGCCCCCAGCCCTGGCCGAAGAGGTCCCCGACCGGCACCTCGATCGCGGGCGCCGCCGCGCCGTCCCACCGGGCGCGCAGGAGCAGCGTGCGCCAGTGGTCGGGGTGGGTCGTGAGCCAGATGTGGGTGATCCGGCCCGCGCCGTCGACGGTGGCGAGGTCGACCGTCGAGTGCGCCGGGATCTCGATGCTCGGCGAGACCTTCCACCCCTGCCCGAGATCGCGGGCGGCGCCTGCGCCGGTGCCCTCGGTGGCCCGCCCGCCCGCGCCCGCCGCGCCGGTCGGGTTCTCCGGGCTGATCGAGCGGGTGACGACGCCCTGGCGCAGGCGGGCGACGTCGGAGCGGGGGTCGTCCATGGCGCGGATCCTGCCCGGGTCAGGCCCGCAGGTCGATCGTGTAGCCGAACGCGGGGGCGGTGGCGCGCACCTGCAGCGCTTCGGTCAGCACCCGGTGCAGCGTGAGGAACTCGGTGTCGAGCCCCGCGGCGGCCGCCTGGCCGACGGTCCCGGCGCGGCTCGTCCGCGTGAGCTCGCAGCCCGGCCCGGTGGTGAGGCGCGCGGCGCCGCCACCGTTGATCGCGATCGTGACACCGGCGTCGTCGGCCGAACGCGTGAGCAGAGCACCCTCGTGCGCGCCCGCCCACAGGTCGACGCACAGCTCGTTGTCGACGAGGTGCCCGGGCGCCACCCCGGTGTAGTCCACCCGCAGCGCGGTCCCGTCCAGGGTGAACGACTTGCTGAACGTCGTGTCCTCGTGCCACGTCATGCGGTCGGTCGTGCCCGTGCGGCGGGCCAGGCCGTCGCGACGCCACAGGTCGGTGAGCTCCGCCTCGGAGGTGCCGCAGGGTGCCCAGCCGCGCTCGTAGGTGCAACGCACCGCGTCGCCGACCACCGCACAGGAGTAGGCGTTGAAGTTGTCCGGCACGATCCGCGACACGGTTGCCGTGCCCCCGTCGACCGCGCGCACCGGCCGCGAGTAGGTCCAGTCCACGCGGCGCTGGGTGAGCAGGTCGACGTCGGTGCCGATGTAGCGGTGGTTGGGCGTCCACACGGTGTTCTGCAGGACGTGCCCGTCGCAGTCGACGCCGGAGCCGTCGCGGTACTGGTAGCTCTTGAACGTGCCGCTCACCGTGCGCGGGACCCCGTCGCGCCGCACGAAGGCGTGGGTGACCCGCCCGCCGTTGCGGTCGATCACGACCAGCGCGTCCGGGTTGTAGAGGACCATCGTCGGGTTCGGGTCGCCGTCCCAGTGCCGCGGGTCCAGCCCGACCTCCGGCGGCAGCGCGCCGAGCGCGTCGAGCACCGGCCCGTCGTCGACGAACGCCTGCCCCGAAGGCGCGCCCGCGGCCCACGCCGCCCACACCGAGGCCGCGAGCCACACGAGCGCGTTGCGCACCTGCAGGCCCTCGACGATCGTGAACTCCTCGGGATCGCCGGTGGCCTTGGCGTTCGGGTCGTCGCCCTCCAGGGCCTGCATGTTCCAGGCGTTCTCGTGCTGGGCCATGAGGAAGGCGAGCCACGCCGTCTCGTAGAGCTGGTCGCGGTACTCGTCGGGCCACAGCCGCAGGGCGTTCTCGACACGGTCGGTGATGCCCCCGAGCGTGTCGCCGAGCCAGAACGCGGGCGTGTCGCGCCAGCGCCGCTCCCACGTGTCGTAGTGGAAGAGGTTCCCGTCGAGGTCGACCGTCGCCAGGCCGCCGGGGTCGAGCGTGGCGTCGATCGAGGCGAGCACGTCGATCGTGCCGACCGTGTCGCGGTCCGGGTCCAGGTCGGCGGTCGTCACCACGTGCAGCCACGTCCGGTGGGCGGCGACCCAGCCGAGGAACGCCGCCCACTTCTCGCGCATCTCGGGGACCGCCTCGAACCAGCCGTTGTTGCAGGCCTTCTCGAAGTCGTCGCCGTAGGTGAGCAGGCTGTGCTCCCGCAGATGCGGGTCGAGCGCGAGGCGCATGAACCGCCGGCGCACCGACAGCGGCGGCTTCCACGGCCCGGGTCGCCCGGGATCGAGGTTGGCGCCGAGCGCCTCGTCCTTGAGGGTGGTGTCGATGAACAACACGTGTACGCCGCTCGTCCGGTCGGTCCACAGCATGCCCGGACCGAGGTCCACCCCGCCCACCGACGGCTGCGCCGAGTTCGCGTTGTCGTAGAAGCCGGTGGCCGAGTCCAGCACGACGTAGCGGACCGGCGCCGTCCCCAGCGCGGCGACCGTGGCGGGCCGCTGCCGGTAGAGCCGCTGGTCGGGATAGAACACGTCGGCCGTGGCGGCAGGCCCGAGGTAGCTGGTGATGGCCTCGAAGCCCGCGGTGATGTCGCGGACGTTCGCCTCCGCCGAGTAGTACGGGATCCGGTGGGAGCCGTACCCGGCGATCGCGGGATGCAGGAGGCCCGCGCCGACGTCCTTGCGCATGTCGGCCAGATCGTCGGGGCAGTCGTGCCTCGTGAGGATCGAGCACGCCGCCGTTGAGCGCGAGGTGGTAGGGCAGGTCGAAGCGCCGCTGCATCGCCAGCCCGTCGCGGTAGCCGCCAGGGTTGGTCTGGGTCACGCCGGGGCGGGAGGAGTACACGCCCTGCTCGTCGGCCATCGTCACCTGCATGTATGTCCGCGGCGGGGCGTAGGCGCCGCCCGCGAAGGGCACCTCGAGCAGGTCGTTGACGGCCTGGATGCAGAAGTGGGCGATGAGCAGCCTGCTGCGGCCCGGGCCGCCCGCGTCGGCCTCCGCCACCCGGCGGCCGTGGACGTCGACCACGACCGGGTCGGCGTCGGGATCGGGCGCGCTGAAGGTGACGGTGTCGGCGGGCCAGTCCAGCAGGGGCAGGCGGCCGCCGGGGTTGTGCGGTGCGACCGCGTAGTCGGCCGACAGCCATGTGCCGCCGATCCGCACCCGCACGGGCAGCGAACCGTCGGCGGGGATGTCGTCGAGGTCCACCCGCACGTGCGTGACGCCGTCCGCCCTGCGGACGTGCCCGATCCACGTCGGCTCGGGGTCGACGAGGTCGCCCTGTCTTCCGCCGATCATGTCCGACGGCGCGAACTCCGGCAGGACGGCGAGCACCGAGTACGGGCCCAGGGTGATCGGCGCGCCCGATCCCGGCTGCACCTCGATCGTGTACTCGACCGCGCTGCCAGGGGGCACCCCGCGGACCGCCGCCTCGACGTAGCGGTTGCCGCGCTGACGCCGCGCCAGGGCCAGCCGGTAGGGCGCGACGGCGAGCGGGCGCGGCCCGGTGACGGGGGCGCGGTCGCGAAGGGTGAGCTGTGCTGCGAAACTGTCGTCCAGCACGGTGAGGTCGTCGAGCGGCACGACGGATGCGGCCGCGCCCCCGACCGAGCAATGCACCGTGACGGCATCCGGCACCGGTGTGCTTGACCACATTCCTACGGTGATGCGTACTTCGAGGGTCGCATCAGGCCCTGGGACGACACGGACGGACGCGTCAGGTGCGTAGTGCCAAGCGGAGTAACCGGGGCCCGTCACGGTGTCATGTTTCGCCTCAGCAGGCTCATCCGTTAACACGGGACACCGCCGATGGAAGCCCTGAGCCGAATGGGGAGGGTCGACTCGACGTCATCCGGCCGAGTTGATAGGAAACTCGTTCGGGGTACCGGAGGCAGGAGGGGTCACGGGTGCCGGAAATCAACGTGCCGGTCACACTTCGTGTACTCGGCACGCTTGAGGCCGCGCTCAAGGGCGCCCCGCTGCGGCTGGGCGGCCCGCTGCAGCGCGCGGTGCTCGCGCGGATCCTCGTCGCCGGGAACGTGCCAGTGTCCGCCGAACGCATCGTCGAGGACGTGTGGGGCGACCGCGCGTCCGCGGAGGCCGTGCACCCGATCGTCTCGCGGCTGCGCGGGCTGCTGGGCAGGAACGCGATCCCGAAACGGCGTGACGGGTACGTCGTCGACCGCGACGTGGTGTGGGTGGACGCCGACACGTTCGTCGAGGAGGTGGACACGGGACGCAGGGCCCTGGCCAGGGGGGCCGACGCGGATGCCGCCGTCGTGCTGGAGTCCGCGCTGGCCCGCTGGAACGGTGAGCACCCGTTCGGCGCGGTGGTCGACGTGGCGGTGGTCGACGCCGAGGCCGACCGGCTCAGCGAGCTGCGGGTGGCGGCCGCGGAAGCGCTCGCGGACGCCCACGTCCGGCTCGGCCGCGGCGGCGAGGACGCGGGACGGCTGGGGGAGCTGGCGCTGCGCCACCCGCTGCGGGAGCCGCTGGCTGCCCGGCTGGTCACGGCGCTCTACGCCGCGGGCCGCCAGGCCGACGCGCTGGCCGCCTACGAGCGCTGTCGCCGCAGCCTCGCCGAACAGCTCGGGGTTGTGCCGACCCCGCTGCTTCGGCGGGTGCACGAGGCGGTGCTGGCGCAGGAGCCGCTGGTGTCGGTCTCGGCGGCGGGACCCACCCTGCGCTCCAACCTGCCGCAGCGCGCCCGGGCGTTCGTCGAGCGGCCGGAGCTGGTCGCACTCGTCGACGCCGCTCTCGACGACCCCGCCCGCCGGGCGGTCGTCCTCTACGGCATGCCCGGCGCGGGCAAGACCGAGCTGGCCTGCGAGCTGGCCCACCGCCGCCACCGGGCGGGCCGGGTGGCGTGGTGGGTCGGTGCGGAGGACCCCGCGGGCACCGCGGCGGGGCTGGACGACCTGGCGGCCGCGCTGGGCATCGGCCGCCGCGAGCGCGAGGAGGACACCCGCGCGGCGCTGTGGGTGGAGCTGGACCGCTCACCGGGGTGGGTGCTGGTCTTCGACAACGCCGACGAGCCGGGCCGTCTGGAGCCCTACCTGCCCGCCGCCGAGCACGGTGATGTGATCATCACCTCCCGCGACCAGGCGTGGCGGCGGCTGGCGCGGCCGATCCCCGTGCCGTCGCTGGAGCGGGAGGAGTCGATCGCGTACGTGGTCGAGCGCAGCGGCGACCCCGATACGGCCGCCGCCGGGGAGCTCGGGGAGCTGCTCGGCGACCTCCCGCTGGCCCTGCAGCAGGCCTGCGCGTACGTCGAGCAGACCGGCATGTCGGTGCCCGACTACGTCCGGCTGTTCCGGGCCCACCGGGCCGATCTGCTGCGCGACCCCGGCACGGTGGCCACCACCTGGGGCCTGGCCTTCGACCGCCTGCGGCGCCGGTCCTCGCTGGCTGCGGGTGTGCTGGAGACGATGTCGTTCCTCGCGGCCGACGCCGTCGAGGTCGAGATGCTGTGGCCGCTTGCCGATGGCGACGAGCTGGACGTGCAGGACGCCATCGGCGAGCTCCTGCGGCTCTCGCTGGTCGACCGCAAAGGCGCGATCCTGCGCATGCACCGCCTCGTGCAGGACGTCGTGCGGGCCCGCATGCCCGCCGGCATCGCGCACGACCGGCTGGATGCCGCGGTACGGCTGTGCCTCGCCGCGGAGGCCGACGGCGGGGCGGCGGTCCACCTCGTCCAGCTCGCGATGCACAGCGAGGCGCTCGGGCGCGTCCCGCCAGGGCTGGTCGACGCGTTGGACCGGGTCGCGCAGCGCTTCAAGGAACGCGCCCTGTACCCGGCCGCCGAGCAGGTGCTCACCGCCGCGCTCCGGCTGGTCGACATCGCGGCCACCGATCTCCAGCGCGGCGCGTTGCTGTGTCGGCTGGGCGAGGTGCTCGACGCCGCGGGCAGGTTGACCGAGGCGCTCGCCGTGCACCGCCGCGCGGTGGAACTGCTGGACGCCCAATTCGCGCCCGACGAGCTCGTCCTCGCCCACGCCTACAACCGCCTGGGCCACGTCCTCAACTGCGCCGACGACACCCCGGGCGCGATCGCCGCCCACGAGCGGGCGCTCAAGACGCTGCGCGCCGCCCACCGCGACGACCTCACGGCGCCGGTGCTGATCGACCTCGGCTACACCCTGTGGGCCGACGGGCTGCTGGACCGGGCCGCCGAGGCGCTCACCGCGGGCCGGGACCTGCTCCCGCCGGGGGTGCGGGACTGGGCGCACGCGACGGCCGGGCTCGGCATGGTCGCCCAGGACCGGGGTCGGGTCGACGAGGCCGTGGACCTGCAGCGCCTGGCGATCGCGGAGTTCACCCAGATCTGCGGCGCCGACCACCCCGACACCGCCCAGGCCATGGACAAGCTGGGCTACGCGCTGCGCCTGCAAGGGCGGCCCGACGAGGCGATCCAGGAGCACCAGCGGGCCGTAGCACTGCTGGAGCGGGTGCTGGGCCACGACGATCCCCGGGTGGCGATGACGCTGTCCAACCTCGGCCTCGACCTGGGCGACGCCGGTCTGAAGGACCAGGCCGTCGAGGTGCAGACCCGCGCCCACCAGCTGTTCCTGAACGCGCTCGGCGCCACCCACGCCAGCACCCTCATGGCCGGGCGGCGCCGCGCGGTCGCCCTCGCCATCGCCGGGCGCACCACCCAGGCCCGCACCCTGATCCAGGACGTCGTCGCGGCTTTGTGCGACCGTGTCGGAGAGGCCGAGCTCGGCGCGATCGCCGGGGACGTCGCGCTCGTCTACGCGGCGGCAGGCGACGAGGACGCCGCCGAGCGGTGGCGGGCGCGCGCGACCCCGTAGTCGTTGCGCCTGCAAGGTCGCTGCAAGCCACAGGGGCCATCGTGGCGCCATCGCCATGCCCCCGAGGAGGCGACCATGCGCCCGTCGACCTATCCGCACGCAAGCCCAGCCGCGGACCTGACGTCCGCCGAGCTCGTTGCCGCCGCATGCGCTGGTGACCAGCGCGCCTGGGCCGAGATCGTTGTCCGCTACGAGCGGTTGGTCGCCTGCGTCGTCGGTTCCTACCGGCTGCAGGAGGCGGACGCGGACGACGCCGCGGCGAACACCTGGCTGCGCGCGATGGAGGCCCTCCCCACCTTGCGCGAGGCGGACCGACTCGGCGCCTGGCTGCGGACCATCGCCCGTCGGGAATGCCTCGCCGTGCTGCGCCAGCGGATGTTGGAGGAACCCAGTGACAGCGCGGCCGTCGGGGTTCCCGCGCGCGAGCCGGGGCCCGAGGCCGTCGTCGTGGCGGGCGAGGTCGCCACGGCGCTCGCCGAGGGGCTGGCGCTGCTGCCCCGGCGCGGCCGACGGCTGATCCTCGCGCTCTTCTTCCTCCCGGACGTCTCGTACACGGCCATGGCGGAGAGCGCGGACATGCCCATCGGCAGCATCGGCCCGACCCGCAAACGGGCGCTGGGCAGCCTGCGCTGCGGGCTGGAGCGCGCGGGCTACGGGCCGGACGCGCTGGCCGCGTAGTCCGACGCGGCACCGCCCGGCCTGTTCGGGCGTGCCGACCGGTCCTGGAACGCTGGGCGCGTGCAGATCCTCGTGCTCGTCATCGGACTGATGCTGGCCGCGGTGCTGCTGGTCGGTGTGGGGGACCGGCTGCGGCTGCCGTGGCCCGCCCTGATGCTCGTACTCGGCGTCGCCATGGCCTTCGTGCCGGGCCTGCCTGACCGCTTCGACCTCGAGCCGGAGCTGATCCTGCCGCTGTTCCTGCCCCCGCTGCTGTTCGCGGCGGCCCAGCGCACCTCGTGGGCGCTCTTCAGGGCCCGGTGGCGCAGCATCGCGTTCCTCGCCGTCGCCCTGGTCGTCGCGACGGTGGCCGCCGTGGCGGGCACCGCGTTCCTCCTGGTGCCGGGCATCGGGATCAGCGCGGCGATCGCCCTGGGGGCGATGGTGGCCCCGCCCGACCCGGTGGCGGTGGAGGCCGTGGCCGGTCCGGTACGGATGCCCCGACGGCTGCTCACCGTGCTGCAGAGCGAGGGCCTGTTCAACGACGCCACCGCGCTGGTGATCTTCCAGACGGCGGTGCTCGCCACGGTGCAGGGCGGCTCGATCTCGGCGCCCACGCTGGCACTGCGCTTCGTGCTCGGCGTCGGGGGCGCGGTGCTGATCGGCCTGGTGGTGGCGTGGGCGGCCCGCTGGATCACCGACCGCATCAGCGACACGACCGGGCGCAGCGCCCTGACCCTCGTGCTGCCGTTCGCCGTCTACCTGGCGGCCGACGAGATCGGTGTCTCGGGCGTGGTCGCCGTCGTCGTGCTGGCGCTGCAGCTGCGCTCGGCGAGTGCTGTCGACGAGGCCGCGGAGCGGCTGGTCCAGCGGTCGTTCTGGGACGTCGTCGAGCTGCTGGTCACCGGAGTGGCGTTCGGGCTGATGGGCCTGGACCTGCGGCAGATCGTCGAGGCGGGGGGCGCCGATCTGCCGCGGATGCTGCGGGACGCCGCGATCGTCTGCGCGGTCGTCGTCGGCGTGCGCGCGGTGTGGATGCTGGCGGCGTGGTGGACGGTGCGCCGCACCGACGACCCGGAGCGGGCGCCCCGGACCGGCCGGGAGGCGGTCGTCCTCGCCTGGTGCGGCATGCGTGGGCTGGCCACGCTCGCGCTCGCCCTGTCGCTGCCGACGGCGACCGCGGCGGGCGGTGCCTTCCCGCAGCGCGCCGAGATCGTGCTGATCGCCGCGTCGGTGCTCGTGCTGACCCTGGTGCTCCCCGGCTTCACGCTGCCCGTCCTGGTCCGGATGCTCGGCGTCGCGGCCGACGCCGACACCGAGCACGCGGTGGAGCAGGCGATCGTCCAGCGGGCCCGTGCGGCCGCGATGGCCAGCGTCACGGCGGCCGACCGGGTCGAGGAGCTGCCGGAGGAGGTCGGCGCGAACCTGCGGCAACGGATGGACCGGCTCGACGGCCTCCTGCGCGGGGATCCCGCATCGGCGGAGGACCGCGAGCGTACCGAGACCGTGCGGCGCTACCGCGAGATCGCCGCCAAGGCGCAGGTGGAGGCGCTCGCCGCCGCCCGCGCGGAGGTGCTGGCCGCGCGCCGCGAGCCCGGCGTGGACCCCGAGGCGGCCGATCGCGTGCTGCGCAGGCTCGACCTGCGCACCGTGCTGCTCGACTGATGGGGTGCATAACGGGTACACCGTTCCCATGACAGCGACGGACCGGACTTCGCGGCTGCCCTGGGCGGGCCCCGCTGTCGAGCGGCGTGAAGCGGAGAACGTCGTCGACGTCGTGCCGCGGGGGCTGCGGGTGGCCGCTGCGCTGGGCTGGCGGCTGCTCGTCGTGGCGACCGCGCTGTGGGTGATCGGCCAGATCATCGCGTACCTGTCCGGGATCGTCATCCCGGTGGCGATCGCGCTGCTGCTCGCGGCCCTGCTCACCCCGGCCGTGAAGCGGCTGACCGAATGGCGGGTGCCGCGCGGGCTCGCCACCGCGATGGTGCTGGTCGGGGGGTTGGCCGCGCTGGGCGTGCTGCTGACGTTCGTCGTGCGCACGGTGGTCGGCGGGGTTCCCCAGCTCGGCGCGAGCCTCACGCAGAGCATCAGCGAGCTGACCGACTGGCTGGCGAACGGTCCGCTGCGCATCGGGACGACCCAGCTGCAGGCCGTCCAGCAACAGGTGCAGAGCTTCCTGCAGCAGAACGTCGCAGGCATCACAGCGGCCACGCTGACCACGGCCGCGACGGTCGGGGAGCTGCTCACCGAGTTCCTGCTCGTCGTGTTCACGCTGATCTTCTTCCTGCACGACGGCGGCAGCATCTGGCGGTTCCTCACCAAGGCCGTCCCCGGCCGGGTCCGGGAGCGGGTCGACGTCGCGGGGAGGCGGGGCCTCGCCGCCCTCGTGCACTACGTGCGGGCGACGGCCGTGGTCGCGGCCGTCGACGCCATCGTGATCGGGATCGCACTCGGGATCCTTCAGGTCCCGCTGGCGGTGCCGCTCGCGACGCTGGTCTTCCTCGGCGCGTTCATCCCGATCATCGGCGCGGTGACGACGGGCGCGGTGGCGGTGCTGGTCGCGCTCGTGGCGCAGGGGCCGATCACCGCGCTGATCGTGCTGGCCGTGATCATCGGGGTGATGCAGCTGGAGAGCCACGTCCTGCAGCCGCTCCTGCTCGGCCGGGCCGTCGCGCTGCACCCGCTCGCGGTCGTGCTCGCGATCGGCACGGGCCTCTTCGTCTGGGGGATCGCGGGCGCGCTGCTGGCCGTGCCGCTGCTCGCCGTGCTCAACGCGGGGATCCGCTCGCTCGCCAGCCCCGCCGACGCCCTGGTGGCCCCGCGGGACGTGCACACCAGTGAGCCGGAGGACTCCGCCCCGGCCGACACCCCGGATTCCGAGCTGGAATGAGGCGGTGTGCGGATACGGTCATCCCCGTGACCGATCCGCACCCGCTCGACCCGCTCACCGCGGACGAGATCCGGCACGTCCGGTCGCTGCTGGCCCGTGAGCGGGGCGTCCGGCGCCCGGAGTGGCGCATCGCCTCGATCGAGCTCGCCGAGCCGGCCAAGGACGTCGTGCGCGCCCACCGCCCGGGCGCCGCGGTGGCGCGGGCGGCCCGGGTCGTGCTGTGGCGCACCGGGGACGGCCTCGCGTTCGTCGCCCGGCTGTCGTTGACTGACGACACCGTCGTCGCGTGGGAGCCGCAGCCGGGGCGCCAGCCGCCCGCGACCGTCGACGAGTGGCACGACTGCGACGAGGCCATGCGGGCGGATCCGTCGGTGCTGGCCGCGCTCGCCGCCCGCGGGATCACCGACCCGGAGCTCGTGCTGGTGGACATGTGGACCTACGGTGCGCACCTCGTCCCCGAGCGGTACGCCGAACGGCGCATCGGCTGGTGTGACGTGTGGGTGCGCGCCACCCCCGGCGGCAACCCGTACGCGCATCCCGTCTCCGGACTGAAGCTCGTCGTGGACCTCAACGCGATGCAGCTCCTGGAGATCGACGATGCCGGGGACGTGGGGCGCCCGCCGGTGCAGGGCGAGTACGACCCGGCGCTCGTGCCCGGGCTGCGCGAGCGCACCGACCGGAGGCCGCTGTCGGTGACGCAGCCCGAGGGACCGTCGTTCACGCTCGATGGCCACGAGCTGGCCTGGCAGGGCTGGCACATGCGGCTCGGCTTCACCTATCGCGAGGGGCTTGTGCTGCACACCGTCTCCTACGCCGGGCGGTCGGTGGCGTACCGGATGTCGTTCGCGGAGATGGTGGTGCCCTACCGCGACCCCACGCCCGACCACTATCGGCGCACCGCCTTCGACGTCGGCGAGTGGGGCCTGGGGTTCATGACCACCTCCCTGGAACGGGGCTGCGACTGCCTCGGCGAGATCCGCTACCTCGACGCCGTGCTGCACGACTCGGCGGGCGCACCCCAGGTGGTCCGCAACGCGATCTGCGTGCACGAGGAGGACGACGGCGTGCTGTGGAAGCACGTCGACGCGCGGACGGGAGCGCAGGTGCGGAGGCGGCGCAGGCTCGTCGTGTCGTTCCACGTGACCGTCGCGAACTACGAGTACCTCGTGTACTGGCGGTTCTTCGAGGACGGCGGGATCGAGTGCGAGGTCCGCGCCACGGGGATCATGGTCACCACGCCGTTCGCGGGCGCGGCGCCGCCCTACGGCACGGTCGTCGACGCCGCCACCTATGCGCCGATCCACCAGCACTTCATCGTGGCGCGGCTGGACATGGAGGTCGACGGCCCTGCCAACACCGTGGTGATGGTCGAGACCGCCCAGCCGCCCACCGGACCCGACAACCCGCACGGGCTCGCGCTCACCACCCGCACGGTGCCACTGCGCACCGAGGCCGAAGGGCGCCAGAGCGTGTGCTGGGCGACCCAGCGGACCTGGAAGGTCACCAACCCCGGGCGGCCGAACGCGTTCGGCGCCCCGGTGGCCTACACGCTGGTGCCGGAGAGCGCGATCCCGGCGATGCTCGACCCGGCCTCGCCGGTGTTCCGCAGGGCCCGGGTGCTGGGCCACACCCTGTGGGTGACCGCTTTCGACCCCGACGAGCGCTGGCCCTGCGGCGAGTTCGTCAACCAGAGCGGCGAGGACAACGGGCTGCCGGTGTGGACGGCGGCCGACCGCGCGATCGAGGAGGCCGACGTGGTGCTGTGGTACGTCTTCGGCATCCACCACGTGCCGCGGGTGGAGGACTGGCCGGTGATGCCGGTGGACATCGTGTCGTTCCACCTCAGGCCGTCGGGCTTCTTCAACGCGAACCCGGCCCTCGACGTGGCCCCGTGATGGCCCGCTACGGGCCCCAGTACGGGCCGGACATCACCTTCCTCGGCGTCGAGCGCTGCGACTGGGCCGACCCGGCGACCTACGCGGACGCCGACGTCGTCATCCTCGGCGCGCCGTTCGACGGCGGCACCTCGCACCGGCCGGGCACGCGGTTCGGGCCGCAGTACATCCGCCAGACCTGCTACCTGCCGCACGACGGCTCGCGGCCCTCGCTCGCGCTGCGGGTCGACGGGCTGCAGCGACCTGCGGGTGCTCGACGCGGGCGACGTCGAGATGTACTCCGGCGACGCCGAGCGCTCGGTGCGCGACCTGCAAGTGGCCGTCCACGCGGTCGCCGCGGACCGGCGCGATCCCGCTGATGCTCGGCGGCGACCACACGATCGCCTGGCCGGACGCCGCGGGCGTGGCCCAGCACATCGGGCAGGGCCGCGTCTCGATGATCCACTTCGACGCGCACGCCGACACCGGCGACGTCGAGTTCGGCTCGCTGATCGGGCACGGCCAGCCGATGCGGCGGCTGATCGAGTCCGGCGCGCGTGCGCGGCGACCGGTTCCTGCAGGTGGGGCTGCGCGGCTACTGGCCGCGGCCCGGAGACGCTGGACTGGATGGCCGCGCAGCGGATGCGCTCCTACGAGATGACCGAGATCGTCGCGCGCGGCCTCGCCGGAGTGCCTGACCGAGGCGTTCGCGATCGCCATCGACGACTGCGACGGGGTGTTCCTCTCGGTCGACATCGACGTGTGCGACCCCGGCCACGCGCCCGGCACCGGCACGCCCGAGCCCGGCGGGCTGACCGCCCGGCAGCTGCTCGACGCGGTGCGCCGCATCGCCTACGAGCTGCCGGTCGTCGGGGTGGACGTGGTCGAGGTCTCGCCGCCCTACGACCACGCCGAGATCACCGTCGTTCCTGGCCAACCGCGTGGTGCTGGAGGCGCTCTCCGGGATCGCCCGCCGCCGCCGCGACGCGGCCGACGGCACCACCTGGGATCCGCGCCTGCCGCTGCTGTCGGGCCGCTGACGTCTCCCGGAACGGAATAGGTCGCCCGTGGAGGTCGCTGCACCAGACATGAGTGCGAAGATCTGGTTCATCACCGGCGCGTCGCGCGGCTTCGGCCGCGAGTGGGCGATCGCCGCCCTCGAGCGCGGCGACTCCGTGGCCGCGACCGCGCGCGACACCGTCGACCCTCGACGACCTCGTCGAGAAGTACGGCGACCGGCTGCTGCCGCTGCAGCCTCGACGTCACCGACCGGGACGGCGCGTTCGCCGCGGTCGGCGCGGCGCACGAGCAGTTCGGCCGCCTCGACGTCGTCGTCAACAACGCCGGCTACGGCCAGTTCGGCATGGTCGAGGAGCTCAGCGAGGCCGACGTCCGCGACCAGATGGAGACCAACCTCTTCGGCGCGCTCTGGGTCACCCAGGCGGCGCTGCCGTTCCTGCGCGAGCAGGGCTCGCGGCCACATCCTGCAGGTCTCGTCGATCGGCGGCATCTCCGCCTTCCCGCGGCATCGGCGCGTACCACGCGTCCAAGTGGGCGCTCGAGGGCCTGAGCCAGGCGCTGGCGCAGGAGGTCGCCGCCTTCGGCATCAACGTCACGCTGATCGAGCCCGGCGGCTTCGCCACCGACTGGGCGCGGCCCGTCGGCGCAAGCACTCCGCGCCGCTGCCGGCGTACGACGACCTCCGCGAGGAGGTGCAGCGCCAGCGCGCGGCCCGCGACCCGGCGCCGGGCGATCCGGCGGCGAGCCGGCCGGCCGTCCTGGCGGTCGTCGACGCCGAGGAGCCGCCGCTGCGGATCTTCTTCGGCGACGGACCGCTGGCCATCGCGACGCGGGACTACGAGTCACGCCTCGCGACCTGGCGGGAGTGGGAGCCGGTGTCGATCGCCGCGGGCGGCGGCGACCGATGACCGCCCCGGGCGGCGGCGACCGATGACCGTCCCGGGCTGACGTGCGGACTGCGACCACCGTCGAGGCGTCCCGGCCCGGGGCGCTCGCACTGGCGCTCGAGGCGGAGCGGCTCGGGCTGGACATCTGCTGGGTCGCGGAAGCGTGGGGCTCGGACGCGCCGACCGCCCTGGGCTGGCTCGCCGGGCGCACCGAGCGGATGCTGCTCGGCTCGGGCGTGATCCAGGTCGGCACCCGCACGCCGGTGGCGATCGCGCAGGCCGCGCTCACGCTGGCCGACCTGTCCGGCGGCCGGTTCCTCCTCGGCCTCGGCCCGTCCGGCCCGCAGGTGATCGAGGGCCTGCACGGGGTGCCCTTCGCGCGCCCCCGCACACGGTTGCGGGAGACCGTCGAGGTGGTCCGGCTGGCGCTCGCGGGCGAGAAGGTCGCGTATGCGGGGGAGACCGTGGCGATCCCGCTTCCCGGCGGGGAGGGCACGCCGATGCGGCTCTCGGCGCCGCCCAGCCCGAACGTCCCGATCTACCTGGCCACCCTGTCGCCGCGCATGCTGGAGCTGACCGGGGAGATCGCGGACGGCTGGCTGGGCACCAGCTTCGTGCCCGAGGGCGCCGACGCCTACTTCACCCACCTCGACGCCGGGCTGGCGGCGGCGGGGCGCACCCGCGCCGATCTCGACGTGTGCCAGGGTGCCGAGGTGGCGTTCGCCGCCGACGAGGACGAGCTCGCGCTGATGGTCGCCGACCGGAGGGCCGGGCTCGCGTTCAGCCTCGGCGGTATGGGTTCGGCGGGCGCGAACTTCTACAACGACGCCTACAGCCGCCAGGGCTGGGCACAGGTCGCCGCGCAGGTCAGGGAGCGCTGGCTGGCGGGCGACCGGGTCGGCGCGGCCGCGCTCGTCACCGACGCGATGGTGCTGGGCACCACGCTGATCGGCACCGAGGCGATGGTCCGTGCGCGCCTGGCGGTGTGGCGGGACGCGGGCGTGGACACGGTGCGGCTCTACCCGGCAGGCGAGACGCTCGACGAGCAGGCCGCCACGCTGGGCCGCGCGATCGAGTTGGTGCGGGAGGTCACCGCGACAGGTCGAGGGCCCGGGCGATCGGCACGCCCGGCCGGTAGGCCAGGTGCAGGTGGCTCGGGGCGTCGAGCACGGCGAGGTCGGCGCGGGCGCCGACGCGCGATCGCGCCGATGTCGGCGCGGCGCAGCGCTGCCGCGCCGCCGGCGGTCGCCGCCCACAGCGCCTCGGCCGGCGTCATGCCCATCTCGCGCACGGCGAGCGCGATCACGAACGGCATCGACGACGTGTAGCAGGTGCCGGGGTTGCAGTCGGTGGCGAGCGCGACCGTCGACGCCCGGCGTCGAGCAGCCGCCGGGCGTCCGGGTACGGCGAGCGGGTCGAGAACTCGACGCCGGGCAGCAGCGTCGCGACGGTGTCGCCGCCGGCGAGCGCGTCGACGTCGGCGTCGGTCAGGTGCGTGCAGTGGTCGACGCTGGCCGCGCCGAGCTCGACGGCGAGCTGCGACGCCCGGGCCGTGGCCGAGCTGGTTGCCGTGCACCCGCAGGCCGCAGCCCGGCCGCCGGCCCGGCCGTGCAGCACGGCGCGGGCCTCGTCGCCGTCGAAGGCGTGCGGGCTGCCGGCTCGCAGAACACGTCGATCCAGCGGGCGTGCGGCGCGCAGGCCGTCGAGCATCGGCCCGGTGACCAGCTCGACGTACTCGTCGCCGGTCGACGCCCGCCGGGCACGACGTGCGCGCCGAGGAACGTCGTCTCGGCGGTGACCTCGCCGGCCAGGCGCAGCGCGCGCGCCTCGTCGGCGACGGTCAGCCCGTAGCCGCTCTTGATCTCGACGGTCGTCGTGCCCTGCGCGCGCATCTCGGCGACCCGCGCGGCCAGCAGCGCCGCGCAGGTCGTCGTCGGACGCGGCGCGGGTGGCCGCGACCGTCGTCGCGATGCCGCCGCCGTCGTAGCGGCGCGCCGGTCATCCGGGCGGCGAACTCGGCGGCGCGGTCGCCGGCGAACACCAGGTGGGCGTGGCGAGTCGACGAAGCCCGGGATCACCGCGCGGCCGCCGAGCGTCGATGCGCTCGGTCGGCGGCCGGGCGCGACGCGGCCGGGCCCGACCCAGGCGACCTGCGCCGTCCTCGACCACGCAGCGCCGCGTCGGCGAGGCGGCCGAGCGGTGACCGCCGCCGATGCTCGGGGTCGTTGGTGACCAGCTCGCCGATGCCGGTGACCAGACGTCGCGTCATGCGTCACCCCACAGCGGCGCCGATCGCCGTCGCGCAGCAGCGTCGCCCGACGTCGCCGAGGCGGTGCTCGCCGCCGCTGCACGACCGGCCGACCGTCGACCACGACCGTGTCGACGTCGGCCGCGGTCGCGGCGAACAGCGACCTGCGCCGGGTCGGCGCCCGCGGTGCGCACGGTGTCGAGCCGGACCGCGACGAGGTCGGCCCGGGCGCCCGACTGCGAGCCGCCCGGCGTCGGGCCAGCCGAGCGTGCGCGTGGCCGGTCAGCGCGGCCGAGCAGCTCGGCCGGCGTGAAGCGGCCGCGCGCACCGGTCGCGAGCCGCTCGTGCAGCTCCAGCGCGCGCGCCTCCTCGAACAGGTCGATGACCGCGTGCTGGTCGCTGCCCAGCGAGAGCGGCGACCCCGGCGTCGGCGCAGCGCGCGGGCCGGGCCGATGCCGTCGGCGAGGTCGCGCTCGGTGGTCGGGCAGAAGCACGCCGTCGGTGCCGGCGCCGCCGAGCAGTGCGATGTCGCGCTCGCGTCAGGTGGGTGGCGTGCACCGCGGTGGTCGTCGGCGCCGAGCACGCCGTCGTCGGCCGAGCAGCTGCGGTCGGCGTGCAGCCGTAGTGACGCCAGGCAGGCGTCGTTCTCGGCCGGCTGCTCGGACAGGTGCACGTGCAGCGGGCGGCCCGCCGCGGCCCGCGACCACGGCGCAGGTCGCCTCGCGGGGCACCGCGCGCACCGAGTGGACCGCCGCGCCGACCCGCATGCCGGGCGGCGCGACAGCGGCGACGCGCGCGGCCCAGGCGTCGACGTCGCGCGTCGCCGAAGCGGCGCTGGACGGCGCCGAGCGGCGGTGGCCGTCGGCTCGAGCCCGCCGGCGAGGTAGCAGGTGTCGAGCAGGGTGAGCCGGATGCCGGCGTCGGCCGCGGCGGCGCGCAGCGCCTCGCCCATCGCGTTCGGGTCGGCGTAGGGCACGCCGCCCGGCCCGTGGTGCAGGTAGTGGAACTCGCCGACCGCCGTGATCCCGGCCAGCGCCATCTCGGCGTACGCGGCGCGCGGCCAGCGCGAGGTAGGTGTCCGGGTCGAGGCGGGCGGCGACGCGCGTACATCGGCTCGCGCCAGGTCCAGAACGTGCCGCCGCCGGCGTGGGTGCGACCGCGCAGGGCGCGGTGGAAGGCGTGGCTGTGGGCGTTGGCGAACCCGGGCAGGACGACGCCGGGCAGGCGGTGCGCGCCGCGCCGGCACCGTGCCCGGTCCGCACCGCGGTGAACCGGCCGCCGTCGATCGCGAACGCGGACGTCGAGGGCGAGGCCGTCGCGGGCAGGCGGGCACGCGTGCTCGGCCCAGTAGGTCGCGTCACGCCGCCAGCTCCGCGCAGCACGGGCGTCAGCGCGTCGACGCCGGCCAGGCAGTCGGCGTCGCTCGGCGTACTCGGCCGGGGCGTGCGAGACGCCGGTCGGGTTGCGGACGAAGAGCATCGCGGTCGGGACGCCGGCGGCGGCGAGGATGCCCGGCGTCGTGCCCGGCGCCGGTGGCCAGCACCGGAGCGCCGTCGAGCAGCAGCGGCACAGCCGCGATCGCGCGAGGGCGGGCGTCGAAGCGACGTCGCGGTCGCGTCCACGACTCCTCGGCTGAGCCGTCGCCCGGCCGGCGGCGCGCCGACGTCGGCGACGACCGCCCGCACCCGGCCGCTGGCGTCCGGCGCCGCGGGCGTCCAGCCAGGCGGTGACGTGCGACGGGATCGCGTTGACGCCGTTCGGGCGCGACGCGGACCTTGCCGAAGGTCGCGACGGCGCCGTGCCGCTCGGCGGCGGCGCGGGCGGCGAGGACGGCGCCGGCGAAGGTGAGCATCGGGTCGTGCCGGTCGGCCAGCCGGGTGGTGCCGGCGTGGTTGGCCTCGCCGGGCAGTCGACGCGCCAGCGGCCGTGCGGCCAGATCGCGGTGGCGACGCCGACCGCGCGCTCGAGGTCGACCAGCGCCCGGCCCTGCTCGACGTGCAGTTCGACGAACGTGCCGATCCGGCGCAGCGCCTCGTGGTCGCGCGCCGAGCGCTGCGTCGCCACCGGCCCGCGCTCATCGCCTCGGCCATCGTGACGCCGTCGGCGTCGGCGAGGCCGCGGGCCCGGTCGGCGGCGCAGCGCGCCGGTGAGCATCCGCGAGCCGGCGCAGGCGACGCCGAACCGCGCGCCCTCCTCGTCGCCGAAGTTCGACGACGCCGATCGGCCGCGCCGGGCGCGAAGCCTCGGCCGCGCAGCGCGTCGAGCGCGGCGAACGCGCGAGACCACGCCGAGCGGGCCGTCGTACGCGCCGCCGTCCGGGCACCGAGTCCAGGTGCGAGCCGGTGACGACGCCCGGGCCGTCCGCGTCCGGGTCGCCCCACCAGGCCCACTGGTTGCCGGCGCGGTCGGCGACCACGTCGAGGCCGCGGGCCGCCGCCTCGCCGGCGAACCACTCGCGCAGCGTCGGCGTCCTCGCGCGGTCCAGGCGAACCGGCGGTACCCGCCGTCGTGCGGGTCGCGCCCGAGGTTCGAGGGCGGCAAAGCGCGTCCGAACGCAGCAGGGTGACATTCCTCCGACTGTGTCGCGGCGGTGTCACCCGCTGCGAGCCCGGTGCGGCCCTCGCTCCTCCGCCATCGGGACGCGCACGCCCGCGCTCGGCGGCGACCGCGTCGGCGCGCGTCGTAGCCGGCGTCGACGTGCCGGATCACGCCCATGCCCGGGTCGTTGGTCAGCACCCGCGCGAGCTTCTGCCGCCGCCAGCGTCGGTGCCGTCGGCGACGCTGACCTGCCCGGCGTGGATCGAGCGGCCGATGCCGACGCCGCCGCCGTGGTGGATCGACACCCAGGTCGCGCCCGACGGCGGTGTTGACCAGCGCGTTGAGCAGCGGCCAGTCGGCGATCGCGTCGGAGCCGTCGGCCATCGCCTCGGTCTCGCGGTAGGGCGAGGCGACCGAGCCGCAGTCGAGGTGGTCGCGGCCGATCACGATCGGCGCGCGACACTCGCCCGTCGGCGACCAGCTCGTTGAACCGCGAGCCCGGCCTTGTCCCGCTCGCCGTAGCCGAGCCAGCAGATCCGCGCCGGCAGTCCCTGGAACGCGACCCGCTCCTGGGCCGCGCGGATCCAGCGGTGCAGGTGGTCGTTGTCCGGGAACAGGTCGAGGACGGCCTGGTCGGTGGCGGCGATGTCCGTCGGGTCGCCGGACAGCGCCGCCCAGCGGAACGGGCCCTTGCCCTCGCAGAACAGCGGCCGGATGTAGGCGGGGACGAAGCCCGGGAAGGCGAACGCGCGCTCGATAGCCGCCCTGGCGGGCCTCGTCGCGGATCGAGTTGCCGTAGTCGAAGACCTCGGCGCCCGCGTCCTGGAAGCCGACCATCGCCTCGACGTGCTTGGCCATCGACGCGCGCGCCCGGTCGGTGAACTCCTCGGGCTTGGCCTCGCCGCGTAGTCGTGCCCAGTCGTCGAGCGTCGACGCCCTCGGGCAGGTAGGACAGCGGGTCGTGGGCCGAGGTCTGGTCGGTGACGATGTCGACGGCGACGCCGCGGCGCAGCAGCTCGGGCAGCACCGTCGGCGCAGTTGCCGACCAGCCCGACCGACGAGGCGCGCGCGCTCGCGCCTTGGCCGCCGCGCACCGGGCGATCGCGTCGTCGAGGTCGTCGGCGAGCTCGTCGAGGTAGCGGTGCTCGACCCGGCGCTGCAGCCGCGGCTCGGTCGACGTCGATGACCAGGCAGACGCCGTCGTTCATCGTGACCGCGAGCGGCTGCGCGCCGCCCATGCCGCCGCAGCCGCCGGTGACGGTCAGCGTGCCGGCCAGGGTGCCGCTCGAACCGCTTCGGCCGCCGACCGCGGCGAACGTCTCGTAGGTGCCCTGCAGGATGCCCTGGGTGCCGATGTAGATCCACGAGCCGGCGGTCATCTGGCCGTACATCGTCAGGCCGAGCTGCTCGAGCCGGCGGAACTCCGGCCAGGTCGCCCAGTCGCCGACCAGGTTGGAGTTGGCGATCAGCACGCGCGGCGCCCACTCGTGGGTGCGCATCACGCCGACCGGCTTGCCGGACTGCACGAGCATCGTCTCGTCGTCGCTCGAGCGTGGTCAGCGTGCGGACCATGCGCGTCGAAGCGCGCGCCAGTCGCGCGCGGCCTGGCCGGTGCCGCCGTAGACGACGAGGTCGTCGGGGCGCTCGGCGACCTCGGGGTCGAGGTTGTTCTGCAGCATCCGCAGCGGCGCCTCGGTCTGCCAGCGACCGGGCGGTCAGCGTGGTGCCGCGTGGTGCGCGGACGCGGGCGTGCGCCGTCCATGTCGTCGCTTCTCCTTGTCGGAGTGAGCCGCGGGTCAGCCAGCGGTCCGGTGACGGACTCGGCGGCGGCCAGCGCCGCGCCGGTCGGTGACGACGGTCGACGGCCGCCTCGATCTCGGGCGCGAGGTAGCGGTCCGGGCCCGGGCCCGCGACGTGCTCGCGCAGCGCCGGCGACGACGGCGGCGGTCGCCGGCGCCGGCGACGAGCGGCGCGCGCAGGTCGAGGCCGCGGGCCGCGGTGAGCAGCTCGATCGCGAGCACCCGGGTCAGCCCGTCGACCGCGCGGCGCAGCTTGCGGGCGGCCGACCAGCCCATCGAGACGTGGTCCTCCTGCATCGCCGAGGACGGGATCGAGTCGACGCGAGGCCGGGACGGCGAGCCGCTTGAGCTCGGAGACGATCGCGGCCTGGGTGTACTGCGCGATCATGTGGCCGGAGTCGACGCCGGGGTCGTCGGCGAGGAACGGCGGCAGCCCGTGCGCTGCGGGCCACGTCGAGGAAGCGGTCGGTGCGCCGCTCGGAGATCGACGCCACGTCGGCGACGGCGATCGCGAGGAAGTCGAGCACGTAGGCGACCGGGGCGCCGTGGAAGTTGCCGTTGGACTCGACCCGGCCGTCGAGCAGTGACGACCGGGTTGTCGATGGCCGACGGCCAGCTCGCGCTCGGCGACGGTCGCGGCGTGCGTCGAGCGGTGTCGCGCGCCGCGCCGTGCACCTGCGGCGCGCAGCGCAGCGAGTAGGCGTCCTGCACCCGGGTGCACGTCCGGGCCGCGGTGGCTGGCCATGATCGGCGAGCCGGCGCAGCAGCGCCGCGCAGGTTCGCGGCGCTGACGCGCCTGGCCCGGGTGCGGGCGCAGCGCCTGCAGGTCGGCGGCGAAGACCGCGTCGGTGCCGAGCAGCGCCTCGACGCTCATCGCGGCGCGCGACGTCGGCGGTGCGTCAGCAGCAGCCGCAGGTCGTGCAGCGGCCAGCACCAGCATGCCGAGCATGCCGTCGGTGCCGTTGATCAGGGCGAGGCCCTCCTTCTCGGCGAGCGTCGACCGGCGCGATGCCGGCCGCGGCCAGCGCGTCGGCGGCCGGCACGCAGCGCGCCGGCGGCGTCGCGGACGTCGCCCTCGCCCATCAGCGGCGAGCGCGCAGTGCGGCGAGCGGCGCGAGGTCGCCCGAGCAGCCGAGCGAGCCGTACTCGCGCACGACCGGCGTGATCCCGGCGTTGAGCATGCGCGGCGTAGGCCTCGGCGGTCTCCGGCCGCACGCCGGTGCGGCCGGTCGCCAGCGTCGACAGCCGCAGCAGCATCAGCGCCCGCACGACCTCGCGCTCGACCTCGGGGCCGGTGCCGGCCGCGTGCGAGCGGACCAGGCGAGCGCTGCAGCTGGGCGCGCTGCTCGGGCGGGATGTGCCGTGGTCGCCAGCGCGCCGAAGCCGGTCGAGACGCCGTAGTGCGGCTGCGGCGTCGTGCGGCGAGCGCCTCGACGACCGCCCGGCCGACCTCGCGATGCTCGTGCGAGCGCCTCCGTCGGACAGCGCGCACGGCCGGCGCCGTGCCCGGGCGACGGCGACGACCTCGGCGGGTCGGACCGGGCCGGCGCCGATGCGTCACGGTGTCCAGGCGACGTCTGCATGCCTCATGGGACACCCGCCGCCGGTCCGGGCACCAGCGCACTGCGGCGCGAAGTTGTCTGGGATCCCAGACACCTGGACAGCGTGGGCCAGATGGCGGAACCGATACCGAGACGTCAGGTCCCGGCCGCCCACCAGGCGCTGCTCGTGCTGCGGCCACCTGGCCGCGCAGCCGGGCCCGGTGCCGGCCGCCGCGATCGCCCGCGATCTCGGCCTGCCCCGGTCGACGACCTACCACCTGCTCGGCGTCGCTGGCCGAGGACGGCTTCGTCGTGCACCTGCCCGAGGAGCGCCGCTACGGCGCTCGGCGTCGCCGCGTTCGAGCTCGGCTCCGGCGTACGTCGCGGCAGGCGCCGCTGCAGCGCGTGGCGCGCGGCCGCTGGCCCGGCTGGTCGACCGGGTGGGCGCAGAGCGCGCACCTGGCCGTGCTGCACGGCCGCGACGTGCTCTACGTGATCGAGGAGCGCGCCCCGGGCCGCCCGCCGCTGGTCACCGACGTCGGCGTGCGGCTGCCGGCCCAGCTCACCGCGAGCGGGCGGGCGATGCTCGCCGGCTTCCCTGCCCGCGGCGCAGGTGCGGGCGCTGTTCCCGGGCGCGGACGCGTTCGTCAACCGGCACGAGCGTCGGGCCCGCGGTCGCTCTCGGCGCTGCGGCGGCTGCTCGCCGACGTGCGGCGCGACGGGCTACGCCGTCGAGGACGGCGAGGTGACGCCCGGGTTCGCGTCGGTCGCCGTCGCCGTCCTCGACCACACCGGCCACCCGGTGGCGGGCGTGGCCGTGACGTTCCCCCGCGAGGAGCGGGTGGCCCCTTCGCTCGTCGCCGAGGTCGGGCGGACCGCGCGGGCGATCACGGCCCGCATCGGTGGCTAGCCGTCCGGCTACATGTCGAGGCCGCCGTTGACCGAGATCACCGAGCCGGTGATGTAGCCCGCGTCGTCGTCGACGAGGAACTGCACGGCGCGGGCGATCTCGCGGGCCTGGCCGAGCCGCCCGACCGGCACCCCGGTGAGCAGCTTCTTGAGGACCTCCTCGGGGATCGCGGCCACCATCTCGGTCTCGATGTAGCCCGGGGACACGCAGTTGACCGTGATGCCCTTGCGCGCCACCTCCTGCGCGAGGCTGCGGCTGAACCCGATCAGGCCCGCCTTCGACGCAGAGTAGTTGGCCTGCCCGATCGCGCCGGTCTGGCCGATCACCGACGAGATGTTGACGATGCGCCCGAAGCCGTTGCCCAGCATGTGGTCGAGCACGGCCTTGGTCATGTAGAACGCGCCGGACAGGTTGATGCGCAGCACGGCGTGCCAGTCGTCCACGGTCATCCTCCGGACGGTCTTGTCGACCGTGATGCCCGCGTTGTTGATCAGGTAGTCGATCCGGCCCTTCTGCTCCAGCACCTCGTGCGACGACGCGCTCGCAGTCCGCGGGCATCCCGACGTTGCCCTGGTGGACCGAGATGGACGCGCCCTCGGCACCGAGCTTGCCCGCGAGCTCCTCGGCGGCGCTCGCGTTGGAGCTGTAGCCCGCCGCGACGTGCACGCCCGAGCGGGCGAGGGCGGTGGTGATGGCGGCGCCGATGCCGCGGGCCCCGCCGGTGACGATCGCGACGCGCTGCTCGGATGGGGTGGCACCGGATGCGGTCATGGGTGTCGCTCCTCTCGTGGGGTGGACATGGTCCTAGTCGCCGAACGCCGCGGCGATGTCCGCGCTGGTGGTGGGGGCCGTCGTCGCCGTGTCCGGCTCGGGGCCGGTCAACATCACCTCGGGTGCGACGATCGCCGGGTCGATGGTCAGCACCGCGTAGCCGCCGACCGCGCCCGCGCCGAAACCGGGTGCGAAGACGCGGGTGGGGCCGGTGATGACCTTGTCGCGCACGGCGTCGGCGATCGCCACCGGGATGGACGCCGAGGAGACGTTGCCCATCGTCTCGATGTTGAAGTAGAGCTGTTCGGCCTTGACCCCCGCCTTCGCCGCGAGCTGCAGGATCATCGTCTTGTTGGCCTGGTGGGGGACGATCAGCTCGACGTCGTCCAGGAGCGTGCCGCCGTTCAGGCCGGGCTCCTTGCCCAGCTCCTCGATCATCTGGACCAGGTAGCGGCCCGCCAGCGCCTTGACCTCGGGTCCGTAGACGGTGATGTCGTTGTCGAACTCGGGGTTCGGCCAGATGATCGAGTTCACCTGTGACCACGGGCCGCTGGCATAGGTGTTCAGGACGTGGACATTGCCCGCCTGGCCGTCGGCCGCGGGTGCGACGACGACCGCCGCCGCACCGTCTCCGAAGATCATCCTGGACGTGCGTACGGCGCCGATCTTGTCGGAGAACTTCTCGACGCAGACCAGCAGCACCGGACGCTCGATCTCCTGCAGCTGGCGCACCGCCTCCGAGAGGCCGTACGGGAAGCCCGCGCAGGCCGCGACGATGTCGGCCGAGCAGTGGGTCTGCAGGATGCCGAGCTCACCGGAGAGCCAGGTGGACAGCGACGGGATCAGCCTGCCGCTGGTGCAGGTGGCCACCAGCACCGCGCCGATCTCCTCCGGCGAGCGCCCGGCGTGCGCGAGCGCGCCCTTGGCGGCCTCGAGCGACAGATGATCGATGTCGTAGGCGGTGTAGCGGCGCTGCGCGATCCCGGTCTTCGTGCGGATCTCGTCGGCGCTCATGGGCGACCACGAGAAGCTCGCGTTGCGCACGACGTCGGCGTTGTCGCAGATGATCTCGCCACGGGCCACCGCGAGCGCCTCGATGCGCGGCTGCACGCGGAATGCCTCGGCCACGCGGACCGCCGGGTAGGCCCGTATCGGGGGGACGGCGGCGGGAGGCTGCGTCGCCGCGCGTACCGGTTCGGCGCCGGAGGTGACCCGGTCGAGGAACGCGACGACGTCCCGGTTCCGCGGGTGGAAGGCGATCACCCAGTCGTCGTCGCCGATCTCCGACGCTGGGCGCAGCTCGGTGCGGGAGCGGTCCCAGGGGTACTGGTTGTGCAGCACCATCGCCCAGCGCTTCAGCGCCTCGAGCTCGGGCACCGGCCCCTCGGCGTCGAGGATGTCGTTGAGCCCGAAGACGGGGTAGTCCGGATCGTGATCCGGCACGACCCAGGTGAGCGCGCCGGGCCGCTCGAGGAACTGGGCGACCGTCGGCTTGACGGCGGGCAGCTCGGACGCGTGGTGACGCTTGTGCCGGTAGAGGTCGAAGAGCAGGTCGAAGATCTCCTGCTCGGCGGTGGTGTTCCAGGAGGGCGGCAGCGCGTTCCACGCCTGCTCGACCGCCGCGACCTTCGCCTCCCCGTCCTCCCATGGCGTGAGCACGGGGAGGAACACGTCGGCACGGCGGCGCGGGAGGTCGCGCCACCGGGTGGGCCGCTTGTCGAACATCGTCATCGAGTAGCGGTTGACCCAGAAGAGGTTCTGCCCGAGGTCGCGCAGCAGGCCGAAGCGCTCGGTGTACGCGCCGGTCTCGACCCGTTTGCGGATATCCGTGCCGGTGGGTGCCTTGGACTCGAAGTCCCGGCCGATCACGGCGGTGAACTGGTCGAGCGTATGCAGCACCGAGAAGTCCAGTTCGCCGAGAACCGTGGCCGGGAAGACCAACCTGCCGTGCTTGTTGATCACGAACGGTTTCACACGCGTTTCCCCCGTCGGATGGCGATCATGCGGCGTCCCCACCCTAGTCAGTGGGCTCCCGTGATCGGTACGTAGTCGAGGCCTCCTACTGGCCGGTAACCAGCCGGTTTGCTTAGTGAGTGCGCACTCATCTACCGTGATGACCATGTCCGTCCGCAGCGAGCGCGCCCGCCGGATGCCGCCTGCAGAGCGGCGCGAGGCGCTGATCGCGGCCACTTTGCCGCTCGTGCTCTGGCATGGCCCCGGCGTCACCACCCGGCAGATCGCCGAGGCCGCCGCCGTCGCCGAGGGCACGATCTTCCGCGTCTTCGACGACAAGGAGGCGCTCATCCGCGCGGTCACCGAACGGGCGTTCGACCCGGCGCCCGCGTTGGCCGAGATCGCGGCCATCGAGCCGGCGCTGTCGCTGCGAGAGCGGTTGGTCGCCCTCGTCGAGATACTGGCGAGTCGCCTGAATACCGTGTTCGCGCTCGTCCACGCGCTCGGGATGAAGGGTCCGCCATCGGAGGGGCACCGCCCGCGGCTGATCAACGACGAGTTCCGGGAGGCGATCGTCGAGCTCGTTGGCGACGACCGGACGCGGCTGCGGGTGCCGCCGATCGAGCTGGCCGCCGCGCTGCGGATGCTCGTGTTCTCGTCCACGCATCCGTTCATCAACGACGGAAATCCGCTGACGGCAGAGCAGATCGTCGGCATCCTGCTCGACGGCCTCGTCCGTCGGGGTGACGAAACGACCGGGGGGAACCGACCGTGCTAGTCCGCCTGCTGCGCGAACATCTGCAGCCCTACGGCAGAGCGCTGCTCGCCGTCGTGGGGCTGCAGCTCGTCGGCACCATGGCCTCGCTCTACCTGCCGAGCCTCAACGCCGACATCATCGACAACGGCATCGTCCGCGGCGACACCGGCTACATCATGGACACCGGCGGCTGGATGCTGGGTGTCACGCTGCTGCAGGTCGCGTGCTCGATCGCCGCGGTCTACTTCGGCGCGCGCACGGCCATGGGCTTCGGACGCGACGTCCGGTCCTCGGTCTTCCACCGCGTGGGCGAGTTCTCCGCGCGCGAGTTCAACCGCTTCGGCGCCCCGTCGCTGATCACGCGCAACACCAACGACGTCCAGCAGGTCCAGATGCTGGTGCTGACGTCGTGCACGATGCTGGTCGCCGCGCCGATCATGTGTATCGGCGGCGTGGTCATGGCGCTGCAGGAGGACGTCGGCCTCTCCTGGCTGATGGCCGTCAGCGTGCCCGTGCTGGTGATCGCGATCGGGCTCGTCATCGCGGCCATGGTGCCGAAGTTCCGGCTCGTGCAGGAGCGCATCGACGGCATCAACCGGGTGCTGCGGGAGCAGATCACCGGCATCCGGGTGGTTCGTGCGTTCGTCCGCGAGCCCGTGGAGACCGCGCGGTTCGGCCGCGCCAACGCCGACCTCACCGCCGTCACGGTGGCCGCGGGGCGGCTGCAGGCGCTGATCTTCCCGATCGTCATGCTGGTGCTGAACCTGTCCAGCGTTGCGGTCATGTGGTTCGGCGCCGCCCGGATCGACGCAGGCCAGATGCAGATCGGCGCGCTCACCGCGTTCCTGGCCTACCTGCTGCAGATCCTCATGGCGGTCATGATGGCCACGTTCATGGCGATCATGATCCCGCGCGCGTCGGTGTGCGCCGACCGGATCATGGAGGTGCTGCGGACGGAGTCGACCGTCGAGCCGCCCGCGGCCCCCGTCACACCCCTGCGGTCGGACGGGCTGCTCGTGTTCGACGACCTCACCTTCTGCTACCCGGGCGCGGCGGCCCCGGTGCTGCGCGACGTGTCGTTCACCGCGCTCCCCGGGCAGACGACGGCGATCATCGGCAGCACCGGTGCGGGCAAGACGACGCTGATCTCGATGGTGCCGCGCCTCTACGACGCCACCGGGGGCGCCGTGCTCGTCGACGGGGTGGACGTGCGCGAGATCGAGCAGGACGACCTCTGGCGGCGGATCGGCCTGGTGCCGCAGCGCCCGTACCTGTTCTCGGGCACGGTGGCGAGCAACCTGCGCTACGGCAACCCGGACGCCACCGACGAGGAGCTGTGGGCCGCGCTGGAGGTGGCCCAGGGCGCCGAGTTCGTGCGGGCGATGGGTGGCGGGCGCGAGGAAGCGGGGCTGGCCGCGCCGATCACCCAGGGCGGCACCAACGTCTCGGGCGGCCAACGCCAGCGGCTCGCGATCGCCCGCGCGCTGGTGCGCAGGCCCCAGATCTACCTGTTCGACGACTCGTTCTCCGCCCTCGACCTCACCACCGACGCCCGGCTGCGCGCCGCGCTCAAGCCGGTGACGGCCGACGCGACGGTGGTGATCGTCGCCCAGCGCGTGTCCACGATCGCCGACGCCGACCAGATCATCGTGCTCGACGACGGAGCGATCGTCGGCATCGGACGCCACGAGGAACTGCTGGCCTCCTGCCCGACGTACGTCGAGATCGTCGAGAGCCAGCACTCCGCGGAAGAGGTGGCGGCGTGAGCGCCCCGACCGAGACGAAGGGGCCGCGGCAGGACGCGGACACCGTCTCGGCCGCGCGCGGCATGGCCGCCCAGCGCCGCGGTGGGGGTCCGCCGTGGGCCGGGGCGGGCCAACCCGTGGAGAAGGCGACGGACTTCGGGCCCTCCGCGCGGCGGCTCGTGGGCCTGCTGCGGCCCGAGCGCTGGGGCGTGGTCGCCGTACTCGTGCTCGGCGTCGTCTCGGTGGCGCTCAACGTGATCGGCCCGAGGATCCTCGGCCACGCCACGGACGTGATCTTCGCGGGCATCATCGGCAAGCAGCTCCCCCCCGGGATCACCGCCGACCAGGCTGCGGCCGCGGCGCGGGCGGCAGGCAACGCGACGGTCGCGGGCGTGATCGACGGCCAGCACGTCGTGCCCGGTGTCGGCATCGACTTCCCGGCGCTGGGGATCGTGCTGCTCACCGTCATCGGGATCTACGTCGGCGCCGCGCTGTTCGGGTACGCGCAGGGCTACCTGCTCAACGGCATCGTCCAGCGCACGATCTACAACCTGCGCCGCGACGTCGAGGACAAGCTCAACCGCCTCCCGCTCTCCTACTTCGACGGCAGGCAGCGCGGCGAGGTGCTCTCGCGCGTCACGAACGACATCGACAACGTCTCCACCAGCCTGCAGCAGACGATGAGCCAGCTCATCACGTCCATCCTCACGGTGTTCGGCGTGCTGCTGATGATGTTGGTGGTCTCGCCGCTGCTCTCCTTGATCGCGCTGGTCACGATCCCGGTGTCGCTGTGGCTGACCCGGGCCATCGGCAAGCGGAGCCAGAAGCACTTCGTGGCGCAGTGGCGGCACACCGGCGCGCTCAACGGCCAGATCGAGGAGTCGTTCACCGGCCACGAGCTGGTGCGCGTCTTCGGGCGGCGCCGCGAGGTGGAGGACGCCTTCCGGGCCAAGAACGAGGAGCTCTTCGACGCGAGCTTCGCTGCGCAGTTCGTCTCCGGGATCATCATGCCGTCGATGATGTTCATCGGGAACCTCAACTACGTCGCGGTGGCCGTCGTCGGCGGCCTGCGGGTGGCGTCGGGCGCGATCAGCCTTGGCGATGTGCAGGCGTTCATCCAGTACTCGCGCCAGTTCACCCAGCCGCTGACCCAGGCGGCGTCGATGGCGAACCTGCTGCAGTCCGGCGTCGCATCGGCGGAGCGCGTGTTCGAGCTGCTGGACGCCACCGAGGAATCGTCCGACCCGGCCGTGCCCGCGGTGCGCGAGGAGCGACGCGGGCGGGTGGCGTTCGAGCACGTCTCGTTCTCCTACCAGCCCGACCGGCCGCTGATCGAGGATCTGTCGCTCGTCGCGGAGCCGGGCCAGACCGTGGCGATCGTCGGCCCCACCGGCGCGGGGAAGACCACCCTGGTCAACCTGATCATGCGGTTCTACGAGCTCGACGGCGGCCGCATCACCCTCGACGGCGTCGACACCGCCACGATGACCCGCGCCGACCTGCGCTCGCGGCGTGGGGATGGTGCTGCAGGACACCTGGCTCTTCGGTGGCACGATCCACGACAACATCGCCTACGGCAACCCGTCGGCGAGCGAGGAGCAGATCCGGGCCGCGGCCACGGCCACCTATGTCGACCGGTTCGTGCGCAGCCTGCCCGACGGCTACGACACGGTGATCGACGAGGAGGGCTCGAACGTCTCGGCGGGCGAGAAGCAGCTGATCACGATCGCGCGGGCGTTCCTGGCCGACCCGTCGCTGCTGATCCTCGACGAGGCCACCAGCTCCGTGGACACCCGCACCGAGGTGCTGGTGCAGCGGGCGATGGCCGCGCTGCGCAGCGACCGCACCAGCTTCGTGATCGCCCACCGGCTCTCCACGATCCGCGACGCCGACCTGATCCTCGTGATGGAGGCCGGGTCGATCGTGGAGCAGGGCACGCACGAGGAGCTGCTCGCGGCGCACGGGGCGTACTGGCGGCTGTACAACGCCCAGTTCGCGGGGAACGCGACCTAACCGATGGCGCCCCGGCGTGACGAGATCACCGCCGAGCTCGCGGCACGGCTGGTCGCGGAGCAGTTCCCGGCGTGGGCACACCTGCCGGTCGTGCCGGTCGCCGAGAGCGGTTGGGACAACCGCACCTTCCGCCTCGGCGACGCCATGACCGTGCGGCTGCCCACCGCCGAGCACTACGTCGCGGCCGTGGAGAAGGAGCACAGGTGGCTCCCGCGGCTGGCGCCGCGGCTGCCCCTGCCGATCCCGGCGCCGCTCGCCCTCGGCGCGCCCGGCGCCGGCTTTCCCTGGCCGTGGTCGGTGCGTCGGTGGATCGACGGCCGCCCCGCGGCGCCCGACCGCATCGCGGACCTGACGGTGTTCGCCGACGACCTCGCCCGCTTCCTGCTCGCGCTGTGGGGCGCCGACGCCGCGCGCGGCCCCGCCGCGGGGGCCCACTCCTTCCACCGGGGTGGTTCGCTCGCGGTGTACGACGGCGAGACTCGCACCGCGCTCGCGACGCTCGGCCCGCGGATCGACGCCGCCGCCACGGGCCGGATGTGGCAGGCCGCGCTCGCCGCTACCCGGACGGGCCCGCCGGTGTGGTTCCACGGCGACGTCGCGGCGGGCAACCTGCTGGTCGACGCGGCCGGGCGGCTCACCGCAGTGATCGACTTCGGCACGTGCGGCGTCGGCGACCCCGCGTGCGATCTCGTGATCGCGTGGACGCTGCTCGACGGGCCCAGCCGTGCCGCGTTCGTCGAGCGCACCGCCCAGGACGCCGCCACCTGGGCCCGGGCCCGGGGCTGGGCGCTGTGGAAGGCGCTGATCACGCTGGCGGCACCCGACGCCCCGCCCGACGACCGCCACGGCGCGGCCCGCACCCTCGATCGGCTGCTCGCCGCCCGGAACCCCATTCCCTGCGGTGAGTCCGACCGCCAACTCCGGTGTCAGCGCACGCGATAGCGGAGGTGGGTCACCCAGGGCGAGCGCAGGGCGTCCACCTGCTCCAGGACGACGGTCTGGGCGAACCCTTCGAAGAGTCGTTTGCCGCCGCCGAGGATCACGGGGGCGATCGAGACGATCAGCTCGTCGACCGCGCCGGAGGCGAGCGCCTGCCGGATGACGTCGGCCCCGCCCATGATGCTCACGGCCTTGTCGCCCGCGGCCTCCTTGGCCTGGGCGAGGGCGTCGGCGAAACCGTCGACGAACGTGAAACCGGGCGGGGCGCCGTCCGTGCGATGGGTGAGGACGAAGAACGGCACGCTCCACGGGTTGGAGCCGCCCCAGGCGCCCGCCGCCTCATACGTACCGCGCCCACCGATGACGGCGCCGAGCTTGCTCAGGGCGTCGTCGAGGAATTCCTTGTCGACGCCGGTCGCCTCGCCGGTCGGTTCGCGGTCGTAGCTCCACGCTCCGCCGAACACCCAGTAGTGCAGGCGTTCGCCGCCGACGCCGAGGCCTGCGGCCGGGCCGTCCTCGGGGCCTGCGACGTAGCCGTCGAGGGACGTGGTGATCTGTGCGATGACTGTGCCCATGTGTCTCAGACCGCTCTCGGTCCGCCGACTCATCGCCAGATCCGGCGGCGCAGGCCGAGCGCCCTACCGTGCTCGCGGGTCACGGCGGACGCGGCGGGGGAGCGCGACGTGGACGGTCGCGCGGTCGGCGTGCTCGTCGGCGCCGTCGGCGGCGACGCGCGCGGCTCCCGTCCTCCCTGAACGGGGCGAGTTCGTCAGTTCCGGTTCACTTCTGCCGGAGCGACGCCGAGGCAGGCGTGGGCGATACCGTCGAGCAGCGCGGCCTGCCGGTCGGGGCCGAGGCCGCTGCGGAAGAACAGGGTGGACTGCACCGCGCCGATGGCGGTGTGGACGGTGAGGCGCAGCTCTCCGTCGGCGAGGTCGCGGCGCAGCGGGGCGAGCAGGTGCACCCACTCCTCGACGTAGTGGCGCTGCCGCCGCCGCAGCCGCCGACGGTCCTCGTCCGGCAGGGTATAGATCTCCCGGTGGTAGACGGCGAGCACCGACCGGTCCTCGATCGCCACCGCGATGTGGTCTCTGACCAGCGCAGACAACGCGGCATGGCCGTCGGGAACGGAGGCGAGGATCGCCGCTGCCCCGTCGGCGAGGCGGTCCATCACGCGGTCGAGGAGAGCGACGAGCAACGCGTCCTTGCTCGCGAAGTGCCGGTAGATCCCCGAGCCGACGATGCCCGCCTGCGCCCCGATGTCGGCCAGTCCGACGGTGTGGAAACCCCGTCCGGCCGCGAGCTGCGCCGCCGCGGCGAGGATGCGCTCCCGGCGATCGGGATCGCGACGGCGGCGCGTGTCGGGCACGACCATCTGGCCATCATGGCAGCCGGGCGGTACCGTCGCCAGAAGTGAACCGCGAATCACTGGAGTCGCCGTGGACTTCCTCGAGAGCGACGAGCACCGCGACCTCCGCGCGGCCGTCGGGGCGATCGCCGCGTCCTTCGGCGGCGCCTACTACGCCGAGCACGCGCGCACCCGCACCCCGTGCGACGAGCTCTGGACGGCGCTGGGTGACGGCGGCTTCGTCGGCGTCAACGTGGCGGAGGAGTACGGCGGGGGCGGCGGCGGGCTGGTCGAGCTCGCGATCGTCTGCGAGGAGATCGCGAACCAGGGCACACCGCTCCTCCTCTTGCTCGTGTCGGCGGCGATCTCGGCCGAGGTGATCGGCGAGTTCGGCTCACCGGAGCTGCGCAAGGAGTGGTTGCCCGGCCTCGCGAGCGGGCGGCTCAAGGTCGTCTTCGCCATCACCGAGCCCGACGCGGGCTCCAACACCCACCGCCTGGCCACCACGGCACGCCGCACGGGCGACGAGTGGGTGCTGAAGGGCACCAAGCACTACATCTCCGGTGTCGACGAGGCCGAGGCGCTGGTGGTGGTCGCCCGCAGCGGCCGTTCGCCCGACGGCACGCCGCAGCTCTCGCTCTTCGTCGTGCCGACCGACGCGCCCGGCCTGGTCCGCACGCCCCTGCCCACCGACATCCTGCTCCCCGAGACCCAGTACGTGCTGCACTTCGACGACGTGCGGCTGCCCGCCGGGGCGCTCGTCGGCGAGGAGGGCGCGGGGTTCCGCCAGGTGTTCCACGGGCTCAACCCGGAACGGATCACCGGCGCCGCGCTCGGTGTCGGCGTGGCCCGCTACGCCCTGCGCAAGGCCGCCGAGTACGCCACGACCCGGCAGGTGTGGGACGTGCCGGTCGGCGCCCACCAGGGCGTCGCGCACCCGCTCGCCCAGGCGAAGATCGAGACCGAGCTGGCCGCGCTGATGACCCACCGGGCCGCGTGGCTGCACGACCGCGGCCTCCCCGCAGGCGAGGCGGCCAACATGGCCAAGTACGCCGCGGCCGAGGCCGCGCTGCACGCACTGGACGCCGCGATCCAGACCCACGGCGGCAACGGCGTGGCCAGTGAGTACGGCCTTCTGCCGTACTGGGGGCTCGCCCGATTGCTCCGCATCGCACCGGTGAACCGCGAGATGATCCTGAACTACGTCGCGCAGCACAGCCTCGGTTTGCCCAGGAGTTATTGAGATGACCACACCAGGTGACGTCCGTTCGGCAGCGGACCCGGATCGCGGTGGGAGCCTCATCCACCGCGTCAACGTCGGCGACTCCCTCACCCGCGCCGCGGCGGCCCGCCCGACCCAGCTCGCGGTCGTCGACGGCGGCCGCGAGCTCACGTACGCCGAGCTCGACGCCTGGGTCAACCGCATCGCGCACGGCCTCGACCATGCAGGCTGGAGCCGCGGTGACGCGCTCGGGCTCGCCTCGGGCAACAGCGCCGAGTTCCTCGCCGTCTACTACGCCTGCGCGAAGCTCGGCGTGGTCTGCGTGCCGATCAACCTGGGCTGGCGCGCCGACGAGGTGGCCTACGTGCTCGGGCACTCCCGCGCCAAGGGCCTGGCCGTCGAGACCCAGCTCGCCTGCGCGATGGGCGAGGCGTTGCGGAGGGCCACCGGCGTCACCGAGGTGATCGTGCTGCCGGGCCTGTCCGCGACGTACCGCGCCGAACCCGCCGACCGGCTGTGGGTCACGCTGGCCGACCGCGAGGCGGAGGACACCTACACGCCCACCGCGGAGGTCGCCGACCGCGATCCGCTGACCTACCTCTACACCTCGGGCACCACATCGTTCCCCAAGGGCGTGGTCGCGAGCCACCTGGCCGTCTACCTGGAGTCGATGTCGGCCGCGCTCGACTCCGGCTGGTCGGGCGCCGACCGCTTCGCCGCGCTGATGCCGATGTTCCACACCGCGCAGCTCAACGCGTTCTGCACGCCCGCGGTGATGGTCGGCGCGACGATCCACGTGCTGCGTGGCTTCGACCCGGTGGCGCTGCTCGACCTCGTCGAGCGCGAGCGGATCACCCAGGTGTTCGGGCTGCCGATGATGTACCGGGCGATGCTGGAGCATCCGTCGTTCGCGGGGCGCGACCTCTCCTCGCTGCAGCGGGCGGTCTACGCGATGGCGCCCATGCCCGACGCCCTGATCCGCTCTTGTCTGGACGGTTTCGGCTGCGACTTCGCGCTGCTGTTCGGCCAGACCGAGATGAGCCCGATCACCACGCTGTTCCGGCCCGAGCACCAGCTCACGCACATCGGCGCGGTCGGCACCCCGCTCACGGGTGTCCAGGTGGCGATCATGGGCCCGGAGGGCGCGCTGCTCCCGACCGGCGAGCAGGGCGAGATCGTCTACCGCGGCCCCTCGACGATGACGGAGTACCTGGACAACCCCGAGGCCACGGCCGCGGCGTTCGCGCACGGCTGGTTCCACTCGGGCGACGTCGGGTGGTTCGACGACGATGGCGTGCTGTGGTTCGCCGACCGGCACAAGGACGTGATCAAGACGGGCGGCGAGAACGTCGCGTCGATCGAGGTGGAGAAGGCGGTGTACGCGGCCGACCCCGCGGTCGCCGAGGTCGTGGTGATCGGCCTGCCGCACGAGCGCTGGAGCGAGGCGATCACGGCGGTCGTGGTGCCCAAGCCCGGGCAGGCGGTCGACGAGGCCGCCCTGCTCGCCGCGCTGCGGGCGCACCTGGACCCCTACAAGGTGCCCAAGTCGGTGATCGTCGCGGAGGCCTTGCCGAAGACGTCCACCGGCAAGATCCAGAAGAACCGGCTCCGCGAGGAGCACGCCCGGCACTACGAGGGGTGAGATGCCCGTCCTGACCTCGCACGTCGATCCGTCCGCAGACGAGTTCCGCGCCAACCGGGCCCACCAGCTCGCGCTCGTCGCACGCCTCGACGAGCAGCTGCGGCTGGCCGTCGCGGGCGGCGGCGAGCGCTACATTGCGCGCCACCGGCAGCGGGGACGGCTCACCGTGCGCGAACGCGTCGAGCTGCTGGTGGACCCGGACAGCCCGTTCCTGGAGCTCTCGACGCTCGCGGCGTGGGGCACCGAGTTCACGGTGGGTGCCACGGTGGTCAGCGGTATCGGCGTGGTGTCGGGCGTGGAGTGCATGGTGATCGGTCACGACCCGACCGTGCGCGGCGGCGCGATGAACCCGTACTCGCTGCGCAAGACCCTGCGCGCGCTGGAGATCGCCCGGCTCAACCGGCTGCCGGTGGTCAACCTCGTCGAGTCGGGCGGCGCGGACCTGCCCACCCAGCTCGACCTCTTCGTGCCGGCAGGGCGGATCTTCCACGAGCTGACCGAGCTGTCCGCGCTGGCCATCCCGACGGTCGCGCTCGTCTTCGGCAACTCGACGGCGGGCGGCGCCTACGTGCCCGGGATGTGCGACCACTCCGTGCTCGTCGCCGACCGCGCCAAGGTGTTCCTCGGCGGGCCGCCGCTGGTCAGGATGGCCACCGGTGAGGACGCCGACGACGAGGCGCTCGGCGGCGCCGACATGCACACCCGCGTCTCCGGCCTCGGCGACCACTACGCCGTCGACGAGCACGACGCGATCCGCATCGGCCGCGCCATCATGGCCCGGCTGAACTGGCGCAAGCTCGGGCCGTCGCCGGGGCACCCGGTCGACCCGAAGTACGACCCCGACGAGATCCTGGGCGTCCTCCCGCCCGACCCCAAACAGCCCTTCGACCCGCGCGAGGTGCTCGCGCGCACCGTCGACGGATCGGAGTTCGACGAGTACAAACCCCGCTACGGCACGTCGCTGGTCACGGGCTGGGCGCGCATCCACGGCTTCCCGGTGGGCGTGCTCGCCAACCACCGCGGAGTGCTGTTCAGCGAGGAGGCCAAGAAGGCCAGCGAGTTCATCCTGCTGGCCAACCAGATCGACACCTCGCTGGTCTTCCTGCAGAACACCACCGGATACATGGTGGGCACCGAGTACGAGCAGGGCGGCATCATCAAGGACGGCGCCAAGATGATCAACGCCGTCACCAACAGCGCGGTGCCGCACCTCACGATCAACATGGCGAGCTCGTTCGGCGCGGGGAACTACGGCATGTCGGGGCGGGCCTACGACCCGCGGTTGATGTTCGCCTGGCCGGGGGCGAAGCTCGCGGTCATGGGAGCGGCGCAGCTCGCGGGGGTCTTGTCCATCGTCGGCAGGGCGTCGGCCGCGGCCCGGGGGAAGCCGTTCGACGAGGACGCCGACCGGACGCGCACCGCCGCGATCGAGGCGCAGATCGAGACCGAGTCCGACGCGTTCGCCGTCACCGCCCGGCTCTACGACGACGGGATCGTCGACCCGCGCGACACCCGCACCGTGCTGGGCCTCGCGCTCTCGGCCGTCCACTCCACCACCGTCGCCGGCAGGCGCGGCTTCGGCGTCTTCCGGATGTGAGCATGATCGGGAAGCTGCTGGTCGCCAACCGGGGGGAGATCGCCGCCCGCGTGTTCCGCACCGCCCACGACCTGGGCATCGCCACCGTCGCCGTGTTCTCCGACGTCGACGCCGACCTGCCCTACGTCGCGCTCGCCGACGAGGCCGTGCGGCTGCCAGGGGCCGCGCCCGCGGACACCTACCTGCGGGGGGACACGATCATCGCTGCGGCGGCCATGACCGGCGCCGACGCCATCCATCCCGGCTACGGGTTCCTCTCCGAGAACGCCGGGTTCGCCCGCGCGTGCGCCGCGGCCGGGCTGACGTTCGTCGGGCCCCCTCCGGACGCCATCGCCGCGATGGGCTCGAAGACCCGCGCCAAGGCACTGATGGAGGCGGCCGGGGTGCCGGTGCTGCCCGGCGTGACCGTCACCCCGGACGTCGACCTCACGGCCGAGGCCGCGCGGATCGGGTTCCCGGTGCTGGTCAAGGCCGCGTTCGGGGGCGGGGGGCGCGGCATGCGGATCGTCGCGGCGCCCGACGAGCTGGCCGCTGCCGTCGACAGCGCCCGGCGGGAGGCCGCGTCCGCGTTCGGCGACGGCACCGTGTTCCTCGAGCGGTACATCGTCGACCCCCGGCACGTCGAGGTGCAGATCCTCGGCGACGCGCGCGGCAGCGTCGTGGCGCTCTTCGAACGCGACTGCTCGATCCAGCGGCGCCACCAGAAGATCGTCGAGGAATGCCCTTCGCCGGTCGTCGACGACGCCCTGCGCGCAGAGCTCTCCGCGGCCGCCGTCGCCGCGGGCAAGGCCATCGGCTACACCGGCGCGGGCACGGTCGAGTTCGTGATGGACGCCGCCGGGGGGTTCTGGTTCCTGGAGGTCAACACCCGGCTGCAGGTCGAGCACCCGGTGACGGAGCTGGTCACCGGGCTCGACCTCGTCGAGCAGCAGCTGCGCGTCGCCGAGGGCGAGCCGCTCCCGGCCGCCGTGACGCAGGCCCGGATCGAGGGGCACGCCATCGAGGTGCGGCTCTACGCCGAAGACGTCCCGGCCGGGTTCCTGCCCGCGACCGGAACCGTCCACCGGTTCCAGGTGCCCCCAGGGGTACGGGTGGACGCGGGCGTCGCCGACGGGTCGGTCGTCGGACCGCACTACGACCCGATGCTGGCCAAGGTGATCGCGCACGGCACCACCCGCGCCGACGCCGCTCGGCGCCTCGTCCGCGCCCTGCGGGGCGCCCGCATCCACGGGGTGACGACCAACCGCGACCTGCTCCTCGCCATCCTCGGCGACACCGACTTCCTGGCCGGTCGGTACGTGCGGTTGGCGCCGTTGGTGCGTTCCGAGCCGGTGGACCCGACGCGGGCCGCGGCCGCGGCGCTGGCCGAGGCTGCCGCGCACCGGCGGGCGGCACCGGTGCTGGCAGACCTGCCGTCCGGCTGGCGCAACGTGACGTCGCAGCCCCAGCGGATCGCGTACACGGTCGGGGAGGAGACGGTGGAGGTCGCGTACCGGTTCCGCCGCGACGGCCTCGACGTCGCCGTCGACGGGCAGCCGCTCGCGGTCGCGCTGGTGTCGGCGGCGCCCGACCGGGTGGTGCTGGACGTGGACGGCGTGCGCCGCGCGTACGCCGTCCACAGGACCGACGCGGTCACCTACGTCGACGACGCCGCAGGCTCGTCCGCCCTGGCGCACGTGCCGCGCTTCCCCGACCCGAACCCGCCCGCGCACGCCGGGTCGCTGCTCGCTCCGATGCCCGGCGGGGTCGTGCGGGTGGCGGCGGAGGTCGGCGCGCAGGTCACCGCCGGACAGCCGCTGGTCGTGCTGGAGGCGATGAAGATGGAGCACACGGTGGCCGCGCCCGTCGACGGCGTGCTCACCGCCGTGCACGTGAAACCCGGGGACCAGGTGGAGAGCGGTCAGGCGCTCGCGGTCGTCGACGATGCTGGGGAGTCGGAATGAACATCGCCACCCTGCTGCGGCGCGCCGCCGCCGACCACGCGGGCCAGGTCGCCCTGCGGCTCGACGAGCACGAGGTGCGCTACGCCCACCTGGCCGACACCGGCGCCCGGTTCGCGGCCTACCTGCGGGCCGAGGGACTCGTCCCGGGCGACCGGGTGGCGTTCTTCCTGCCCAACGCGCTGGAGTACCTGCCGGGGCTGCTCGGGGTCTGGCAGGCGGGCGGCGTCGGCGTGCCGCTCAACTACCTCTTCCCCGAGTCCGCGCTGCGGCACGCGATCCTGGACTCCGGCGCCACGCACGTCGTCACCCCGCCCGGGGACGCGGCGCGGCTGGAACGGCTGGTGGCAGGGGAGAAGGTCACGCTGCTCACCACCGGCCCGGACGGCAGCTACCCGCGCGTGCTCGCCCGCCAACCGCCCTCGCCGCGGGTCGCGCCCCGCCTCGACACCGACGACGCGCTCCTCATGTACACCTCGGGCTCCACCGGCGTGCCCAAGGGCGTACGCCAGACCCACCGCAACACGACGGCCGAGATCGATGCCGTGATCGACGTCTACGGGCTGACGGCCGCTGACCACGCGCTCGTGTCGATGCCGCTCTTCCACGTCGGCGGCCTGCAGCTCGCCACCCTGCCGGTGCTGATGCGCGGCGGGCAGGTGACCTTCATGGCGAAGTGGGACGCCGTGGACTGGATCGGCCTGGCCCAGCGGCTGCGGCCCACCTGCGGCGGGCTGATCTCGACGATGCTCATCGACGTCGGCAACCGCACGGTCGATGCACCGGTCCTCCTCGACTCGTTCCGGGTGCTCATGTTCGGCGGCTCGCGCACGCCCAGCACGCCCATCGACCGGCTCACCGCGGGCATCGGCGTCGAGCCCGTCGAGGTCTATGGCCAGACCGAGCAGAGCGGGCTGGCCGTCACGTACCCCGCCGGGGCGCCGCGCCGACCAGGGGCGACCGGCGTGCCGCTGGACCAGATCGTGCAGACCCGGCTCGTCCCACCGGACGGCGGCCCGGACATCGGCCCGGACATCGGCCCGGACATCGGCCCCGGCGAGGACGGCGTCGGCGAGCTGTGGGTGCGTGGCGACGCCATCACCCCCGGATACTGGAACCGGCCCGACGCCGACGAGGAGAAGTGGTGCGACGGGTGGTTCCGCACCGGCGACCTCGTCTCCCGCGATGCGGACGGCTACCTCTACTACGTCGACCGGATCGACGACATGATCGTCACCGGCGGGGAGAACGTGTTCCCGCAGATGGTCGAGGAGCACCTGGCGCGCTGCCCCGACCTGGCCGAGGTCGCGGTCATCGGCACGGCGCACGAGCGGTGGGTGCAGCAGGTGACGGCGGTCGTGGTGCCGAGCAGGGCGGGTGTGACGGCCGACGACGTCGCCGCCTGGTGCGCCACCAACCCCGACCTGACCGGGATGTACCGGCCGCGCCGGATCGAGGTCGTCGATGCCCTGCCGCGCACCGGCAGCGGCAAGCTCAACCGCCCGGAGTTGCGGAAGCTGTACCCCTGAGAGGACGTCATGCCGGTCTCGATGCCCGACCTCGCCGACGACCTCGCCGACGAGTCGGCCGTGTTGCGCGCGCTGCTCGTCCCGCTCGACGAGGACGGCTGGCGCCTGCCGACCCCGGCGGCGGGGTGGTCGATCCTGGACCAGGTCACCCACCTCGCGCACTTCGACGAGACCGCGGTGCAGTCGGCCCTGGACCCGGACGCGTTCACGGCCGCGCTCGCGCCCCCGGACCCCGACGCCGTCGCGGCGGCGTACCGCGGCCGCGACGGCGCCGACGTGCTCGCCTGGTTCGACGCCGCCCGCGCCCGGCTGATCGCCGCCTTCCGCGGGTTGGACGCGGGGCTGCGGGTGCCGTGGTACGGGCCGCCGATGAGCGCCGCGTCCTCGCTCACCGCGCGGATCATGGAGACGTGGGCGCACGGCCAGGACGTCGCCGACACCGTCGGCGTGCGCCGGGAGCCCACGGCGCGGCTGCGGCATGTCGCGCACATCGGGATCGCCGCGCGGACCTACAGTTACGCCGTGAACGGCAGAACCCCGCCGGACACGCCCATCCGGGTGGAGCTGGCCGCGCCCGACGGCGACACCTGGGCCTGGGGCCCACAGGGCGCCGTCGACCGCGTGACCGGGCCCGCGCTGGACTTCTGCCTGGCCGTCACCCAGCGCCGCCACCTCGCCGACACCGCGCTGCAGGTCACCGGGCCGGTTGCGACGGAGTGGATGGGCTTCGCCCAGGCCTACGCGGGCGTCGCGGGCACCGGCAGGGCGCCGAGGCGGGTGGTGTCGTGACCGACCGCGCGCCCGTGCGCATCGCCAACTGCTCCGGCTTCTACGGCGACCGGCTCGCCGCGGCCCGGGAGATGGTCGACGGGGGCCCGATCGACGTGCTCACCGGCGACTACCTCGCCGAGCTCACCATGCTCATCCTCGCCAAGGCCCAGGCCAAGGACCCGGGTGCGGGGTACGCGCGCACGTTCCTCAGCCAGGTCGAGGACGTGCTCGGCACCTGCCTGGAGCGTGGCATCCGGATCGTGTCCAACGCGGGCGGGCTCAACCCCGCCGGGCTCGCGGCCGCGATCGACGCGCTCGGGCTGCCCGCGCGGGTCGCCTACGTCGAAGGCGACGACCTGCGCGGGTCCCTCGACGCGATCACGCCCCCGGTCGCGGGCAAGCCGGTGTCGGCCAACGCCTACCTCGGCGGCTGGGGCATCGCGGCGGCGCTCGCGGAGGGCGCGGACGTCGTCGTCACGGGGCGGGTCACCGACGCCTCGCTGGTGGTCGGGCCCGCGGCCTGGTGGCACGGCTGGGCGCCGACCGACTGGGACGCCCTCGCGGGCGCGGTCGTCGCGGGCCACGTGATCGAGTGCGGGCCGCAGGCCACGGGCGGCAACTACCCGTTCCTCGACGAGATCATCGATCGCCGCTACCCGGGCTTCCCGATCGTGGAGGTCGCCGCCGACGGCAGCTCGGTGATCACCAAGCAGCCGGGGACGGGCGGGCTCGTCTCGGTCGGCACGGTCACGGCCCAGCTCTTGTACGAGATCGCCGCGCCCGCCTACCTCGGCCCGGACGTCACCACCCACTTCGAGACGGTCACGCTGCGCCCCGACGGCGAGCACCGCGTCGCGATCACCGGGGTGCGGGGGAGCCCGCCGCCTGCCACGCTCAAGGTGGCCCTCAACGACGTCGGCGGCTTCCGCAACACGATGACGCTCGTGCTCACCGGCCTCGACATCGAGGCCAAGGCCGCGCGCGCCGAGGAGCTGCTCTTCGCGGTGCTGGGCGGCAAGGAGCGGTTCGCCGAGGTCGACGTGCGGCTGCTGCGGTTCGACCGGGCCGACGCGCCGTCCAACGAGCAGGCCACCGCGCACCTGCGGGTCACCGTGAAGGACGCCGACCCGCGCAAGGTCGGCCGGGCGTTCTCCAACGCGACGATGGAGCTGGCCCTCGGCGGCTACGCGGGCTTCCACACGACGACACCGCCGTCGAGCGAGTCGGCGTTCGGCGTCTACCGACCCGCGGCGGTGCTGCGCTCGGCCGTCACCCAGGCGGTCGTGCTGCCAGGGGGCGAGCGGCGCGTGATCGCCGATCCGCCCACCGGCCCGGTCCCGCAGCCCGCGCCGCCCGCGCAGGCAGCAGCCCCGTCGGGGCCCTACGTCCGGGCGCCGCTCGGACGGGTCGCGGGGGCCCGGTCGGGGGACAAGGGCGGCGACGCCAACATCGGGCTCTGGGCGCGCGACGACGCGGGATATGCGTGGCTGGCGACGTTCCTCACCGTCCCCCGGGTGCGCGAGCTGATCGGACCCGAGGCCGCCGGGCTCCCGATGGACGTGTACCCCCTGCCCAACCTCCGCGCGGTCAACGTTGTCGTGCACGGCCTGCTCGGCGACGGCGTCGCGTCCTCGACGCGACCGGACCCGCAGGCGAAAGGGCTGGGCGAGTACCTGCGCAGCCGGATCGTCGACCTGCCCTCGGCGCTGCTGTGACCGACCTGCCCGACCGGTCCGCGCTGGAGATCGCCCGGCTGATCTCCAGCCGCGAGGCGTCCTGCGTCGAGGTGGTCACCGCCCACCTCGACCGGATCGAGGCCGTCAACCCGCAGGTCAACGCGATCATCGGGCTCCGCGACCGGGACGCCGTGCTCGCCGAGGCCGCCGAACGCGACCGTGCGGAGCGCCGGGGGCCGCTGCACGGCCTGCCCATCGCCGTCAAGGACCTCACCGAGGTGGCAGGCCTGCCGTGGACCGCAGGGTCGCCGATTTTCCGCGATCGCGTGGGGGCCGTCGACGAGCCCTTCGTGGCGCGGCTGCGCGCGGCGGGCGTGGTGATCGTCGGCAAGACGAACACGCCGGAGCTCGGCTTCGGCTCGCAGACCTACAACACCGTCCACGGCGTCACCCGCAACCCCTACGACCTCACTCGGACGATCGGCGGCAGCAGCGGCGGCGCGGCTGCGGCGTTGGCGGCCCGGATGCTGCCCATCGCCGACGGCAGCGACTACATGGGTTCGGTGCGGAACCCGGCGGCGTTCGGCAACGTCCTGGGCTTCCGGCCGACGGCGGGCACGGTGGTGCCGCGCGGCACCGTCGCCCAGCTCGGTGAGATCGGGCCGATGGGGCGCACGGTCGCCGACGTCGCCGCGCTGCTTGCGGTCATGGCCGACCCCGCCAGACGCCTGTCCGGCCCGCTCGACGGCGACGTGCGCGGCACCCGCGTCGCCTGGGTCGGCGACCTCGGCGGCCACCTCGCCATCGAGCCCGGCGTCCTGGCGCTCGGCCGCCGGGCGGCGGACGTCCTCGTCGACATGGGCTGTGCCGTCGAGGAGGTCGTGCCCGACTTCGACCTCACCGAGCTGTGGCGGGCCTTCCTGATCTGGCGCGGCTGGAACGCGCTCGAGCTCGCGCCGTTGCACGCCGACCCGGCGCTGCGCGCCCAGCTGAAGCCGGAGATCCTCTGGGAGATCGAGCGCGGGCTCGCGCTGTCCGTGCTGGACGTCAGCCGGGCCGTCGCGGTGCGGCAGCGCTGGATCGAGGTCGTCGCGGAGCTGTTCCGGCGCTACGACGCGGTGCTGGCTCCCAGCGCGCAGGTGTTCCCGTTCGCCGCCACCACGCCGTGGCCGGAAATGATCGACGGACGGCCGTTGGACACCTACCACCGGTGGATGGAGACCGTGATGCCCTGGTCGATGGCGGGCACGCCGGTGCTGGGCATGCCCGCCGGGTTCGACCCGCGCGGCCTGCCGACCGGCGTCCAGCTCGCAGGCCCGCCGGGTGCGGACCTGGCGGTGCTCCGCCTCGGCCGGGCGTACGAGGAGGTGACGTGCTGGGTCGCCCGCTGCCCTCCCGTCGTCCCGCCGGTGGTCAGCTGACGGCGGCCGGGGTGCGCGGCGGGTGGTGCGCGTGGCGGGCGAGGACGGTGAGGCCGATGATCGTCGCGATCAGGCCCGCGAAGCCCACCGCGCCGCCCGCGATGCCGAGGCGCAGGTGCTCGTCCAGCAGCACGATCCCGATGAACGAGGCGGTGATGGGGTCGACGATCGTGCAGGTGGCGAGCGGTGCGCCCAGCCCCCCGTCGCGGTAGGCGGCCTGGATCATCAGCATGCCGGTGACCGCGAAGAACGCGCACGCGATGATCGGAATGAGGATCGGACCGGTGCCCGCGACCACCAGCCGGGCCATCGCCGAGGCGAATCCGAAGCACGCCGCCGAGCCCACCGCGCGCACCACCGGCGCGGCCCTGCGGGGCAAGGTCCTGCTCACGATGACGCAGAGGATCAGGAAGGCGAGGCAGATCCCGATCGCGATGGCCAGCTCGGCCGGGGGCACGGCGGGCGGCGGGACGTGGCGCGGAGCCAGCGTGAGGACGGCGAGGAGCCCGAGCACCACGGCGCCCGCGGCCGCCCACTCCGCACGCAGCACGCGCCGCTGCGCGAACCACGCCCCCAGCGGCAGCGCCAGGACCAGCGCCGACACCCCGAGGGGCTGCACGAGCGTCAGAGGGCCGAACCGGAGCGCGACGACGTGCAGCGCGGCACCCGCGAGCGTCGACGTGACCGCCATCCACCAGCGCGGCCGCCGCAGCAGGTCGAAGATCAGCTCCAGGCCGTGCTTGTCGTGGCGGGCCGCCTCCCGCTGCTGCAACACCGCGGCGAGGGCATAGCACACCGCCGAAAGCAGGGCGATGCCGATCGCGGTCAGGTGTTGCACCTCACCACGGTAAGGGGCGGCGGCGTGCCCGTGCACGCGACCGTGGTCCCGCAGGCGCACAGACAGGTCACAGCACTGCCACAGGGACGCGACATCACGGACAGTGACGCTGGCTCTCGACCTCGACCCCGACCTTGGGAGAGAAGTGTGAGCACCGCGACGCTGTCGCCAACCCGCCCCGGCCCGGCCACCGATCCCGGACGCCTGGCGCCACCGCCGACGGCGTCGTGGGCGCGGCGCGTGCTGCGGGGACCGGCCGACCAGCCCGCCTGGGCGCGGCCCGCGCTGCTCGTCCTGCTGCTCGGCTCGGCCGTGATGTACCTGTGGGACCTCTCGGCCTCCGGCTACGCCAACGAGTACTACGCCGCCGCCGCGGCGGCCGGGACGCAGTCGTGGAAGGCATGGCTCTTCGGGTCGCTCGACTCCGGCAACGCGATCACGGTCGACAAGCCGCCCGCGGCCCTGTGGGTGATGACGGCGTCCGCGCGGCTCTTCGGGTTCTCGTCGTGGAGCCTGCTGGTGCCGCAGGCGCTGATGGGGGTCGCGTCGGTGGGCCTGCTGTACGGGGCCGTGCGCCGATGGGCGGGCCCGGTCGCCGGGTTCGTCGCGGGCGTCGCGCTCGCGCTCACCCCGGTGGCCGTGCTGATGTTCCGCTTCGACAATCCCGACGCTCTGCTCACCCTGCTGCTCGTGGCGGGCGGCTACGCGGTGGTGCGGGCGGTCGACGCGGTCTCGGTGCAGGCGTCCACGGCATGGCTGCTGGTCGCGGGCGCGGCGGTCGGCTTCGGCTTCCTCGCGAAGATGGGGCAGGCGTTGCTGGTCGTGCCCGCGTTCGGGCTGGCCTACCTGGTGGCAGGCCCGCCCCGTCTGCGCACCCGGATCCTGCAGTTGCTCGCCGCGCTCGGCGCGATGATCGTCTCCGCGGGCTGGTACGTCGCGCTGGTCGAGCTGTGGCCCGCGGCCGACCGGCCGTACATCGGCGGGTCCACCGACAACTCGCTGCTGGAGCTGGCCCTGGGCTACAACGGCATCGGGCGCCTCTTCGGGGGCAGCGGCAACGGCGGGGGGGCAGCTGGTGGCCCCAGCGGCTCCGGCAACACCGCGTTCGGCGGCGCCGCCGGGATCACGCGGCTGTTCACCGGCGAGATCGCGCCGGAGGTGTCGTGGCTGCTGCCCGCGGCGCTGATTCTGCTCGTGGCCGGGCTGTGGGTCAGCCTGCGCGCGCCGCGCACCGACCGGCTGCGCGCCGGGATGCTGCTGTGGGGCGGGTGGACGCTCGTCACCGGCCTGGTGTTCAGCTACATGAGCGGCACGATGCACCCGTACTACACGGTCGCGCTGGCGCCGGGCATCGCGGCGCTGGTCGGGATCGGCACCGTCGCGCTGTGGCGGCGACGGGGGTCGGTCGTAGCGCGCGGGGTGTCGGCGCTGGCGGTCGCGGCCACGGCCGCCTGGGGCTTCGCGCTCCTGGCGGGTTCGGGCGAGGTCTTCGCGTGGGTGCGGTGGATCGTCCTCGCCGCGGGCGTCGTCGCGGTCGCCGGGTTGGCGGCGGGCTCGATCCGACGGGACGCGGTCGCGGGCGTCGCGGCGGCCGCCCTGGTGGGCCTCGCGGGCACCGGCGCCTACGCGGTGGCGACCGCCGCGACGGCGCACGGCGGCTCGATCCCCACCGCGGGGACATCGGCGAGTGCGATGGGTGGCGGTCCCGGCGGCGGCGCAGGCGCCATGGGGCGGCCCGGCGGCACCCCGCCGTGGATGAGCGGCGCGACCTCCGGCACCGCGGCCGACGCGACCGCCGGGCAGGGTGGCGGCCCTGCCGGGGGCGGCGGCATGGGCGGTGCGACCAGCACTGAGCTGACCGCCCTGCTCACGACCACGACCTCGACGTGGTCGGCCGCGGTCTCCAGCTCGCAGAGCGCGGCGTCGCTGGAGCTGGCGAGCGGTACCGCGGTGATGTCGACGGGCGGCTGGTCGGGCTCCGATTCGGCCGTGACCCTCGCCCAGTTCCAGGCCGACGTCGCCCAGGGCAAGATCCACTACTACATCGGCGGCGGCCAGGGCGGTGGCCCCGGCGGCGGGTCGGACAGCACCAGCGCACAGATCGCCGCCTGGGTGCAGGAGAACTTCTCCTCCACAACGGTGGGGAATCAGAGGGTCTACGACCTCACACAGTAGGTCCAGCACACAGGAGGTCCGGCCGTCGAGAGGGCACGTTTCCGGTGATCGAATCCCGGAAACGTGCCTTTCGCCGCCGTAACTTAGACGTCGAACGGATAGAGTGCGCCGATGCCCCGACCCGCGCAGACCCCGATCGGCCTGGAGCTCGCCGGTGTTGCGCGTGATGTCGGCAGGGCGTTCGACGCGGCGCTCGCGCGGGCGGGCGGTTCGCGGCCGATGTGGCTGGTGCTGCTCTCGCTGAAGGGCCTGCCGACCGCCAACCAGCGGGAGCTCGCCGCCGCCGTCGGGATCCAGGACGCGACGCTCACCCACCACCTCAACGGCATGGAGGCCGACGGCCTGCTCACCCGCCGCCGCGACCCGGCCAACCGGCGCGTGCACGTCGTGGAGCTGACCGCTGCAGGCGACGCGGCGTTCGTCAGGTTGCGGTCCGTCGCGCAGGAGTTCGACACGCAGCTGCGGGCCGGGTTCTCCGAGGCCGAGACCGAGGCATTGCGCGGGCTCCTCGCGCGGCTGCGCGTCAACGCCGTGGACCGCGCCCCGCAGCTTTGATCTCCCGCAGTCTTGATCATCCGCAGCCCTGATCAGAGGCGTGCGGTGGCGTCCAGCATCGCGGTCAGCTGGCCCGCGAGCCATTCGACGAGGACCGCGCGGGGCACCGTGCGCTCCTGCAACCAGGCCAGGCTCGCGCCTTCGACCAGCCCGACCCATCCGCGCAGGGTCATCGCCACCAACGGGTTCCCCGCGCCCGGCACCCGATCGGTGAGGAGGGCGAGCATGTGCGCCCGCACGCCGTCGAGCAGCGCGTCGGTCTCGCCCGTGCTGATCACCGACCCGCTCCGCAGCAGCGCGACGTAGGCGGGTGCGTGGCGCCCGACCACGTCGAGGAACGCGGTGATCGCCGCCCGGAGCCGGTCGGGCAGCGGGCCGTCGGCGGGCAGCGACACGCGCCCGACCAGCTCGGCCGCCACCGCGCCCAGCGCCGCGGCCCGCAGGTCGTCGAGGCAGGCGAAGTAGCGGTAGAACAGCGCCCGGGAGACGTCCGCGGCGCGCGTCACGTCCTCGACGCTCACCTGCTCGGGGGAGCGCTGGCCGTACAGCCGCACCGCGACGGCGACCAGGTGCTCGCGGCGTCGCGCGGGCGACATCCGCCGCGGCGGACGGGCGCGGACGCCGTTCACCCGTGCGCGCGGACGAACGCGCGGACGTGGCGGGCGATCACCTCGGGCTGGTGCCGCACGACCCAGTGGCCGCCGTCGATCTCGCGGACGGTCAGGTCGTCGACGAACGGCGCGGGGCTGCGCTGGAGGGCCACCGTGACGTACCGGTCGCGGACCGGCGCGAGCACCTGCACGGGCAGGTCGGTCCGGCGGTGCTGCGGCGCGGCCATCCGTGCGGGGATGTTCTCCCGGTACAGCGCGAGGCCGTTGACCGCGTCCCGGACGCTGGGCGGCGGCACCTGCTGGGAGCGCGCGAGCACCCGGCCGAACAGCCCGGAGCGCCAGCCGAGCTCGGGCAGCAGCGGCAGCCGGAACATCGCCGTGTACCAGGACCGCGCCATCTGCCGGAGGATCTCGCGCCGCTCCCCGGGGCGTCGGAACCAGGACGCGATGTGGTCGAGGCTCGGCCCGGAGATCGAGGTGAAGGACGCCACCCGGTGGGCGAACCCGGCGTCGGTCACGGCGTGCCAGGCCTGGATCGCGCCCCAGTCGTGCGCGAGGAGGTGCACCGGACGGTCGGGACCCGGCACGTCGATCACGGCGTCGATCACGGCGGCGAGGTCCGCGGCCAGCCGGTCGAGGCGGTAGCCCGCGCGGCGGGGCGGCGCGTCGGACGCGCCCGCGCCGCGCACGTCGTAGGTGACGACGCGGTGGTCAGCGGCGAGGTCGGCGGCGACCCCGTCCCACACGCGGTGATCGTCCGGGTAGCCGTGGATCGCGACCACCGTCGGCGTCGCCGCGTTCGCGCGGACCTGGACGGCCAGCCGAACCCCGTCGGCCATCCGGACGTCGGCGTGCGACGCCCCAGCGCTGTGCGACATCGCGTCATCATAGACAGATTGTCAGCAACGGGCCCGCGTACGATGACCGGCCATGCCCGTCGTCCGCGCACCGCTCGCGTGGCGGCGCGGCGTGCGGAGCGGCGCGGACGCGATGGCGGCGCTCGCGGCCGGTCGTCGGATCGCGGCCGACCTGCGCTCCGGGCTGGTCGGCACCGGCGTCGCGGCCGCGGCGGGACGGCTGCGCACCCTCCTCGACGCGACCGCGATCGGCCTCGCGGGCCTGGACGGCACCCCGGTCTGGGCAGGCCCGGTGCCGGAGGCCGCGGCCGCGCTGGTGGAGCGCGTGCGTGAACGCGATGCCCGCGCGGCCCGCGACGGCGTCGTCGCGCTGCCGGTGCACGTGCATGACGGGCTGGCGGGCGTACTCGTCATCGACGGCGACGTGCCGGGCGCCGCCGCACGCGAGGCGGCCGCGTGGGTGGGCGAGGCGCTGGAGCGGGCCCGGCTGGAGGAGTCCGCCGTCGTGGCCGAGCAGGCCGAGCTGCGCGCTTTGCGGGCCGAGATCTCACCGCACTTCGTCTACAACAGCCTCACGACGATCGCCTCGTTCGTCGCGTCCGATCCCGAGCGGGCCCGCGACCTCATGCTGGACTTCGCCGCCTACACCCGCCACAGCCTGGCACGCCACGGTGACTACACGACGGTGGCGGGCGAGTTCGCGGCCATCGAAGCCTACCTCGCGCTGGCCAAGGCGGTGCACGGTGAGAAGCTCCGGGTGCAGGTGCGGATCGCGCCGGAGATCCTGCCCGTGGCGGTGCCCTACCTCGCGCTGCAGCCGCTCGTGGAGAACGCCGTGCGCCACGGCGTCGAGGCGACCGGCCGTGGCGGGCTCGTGCAGGTGGCGGGCGAGGCTCAGGGGAGCGAGTGCGTGATCACCGTCGAGGACGACGGGCCGGGGATGGACCCCGCCTATGCCGCCGACGTGCTGGCCGGGCGCGGGCGGCCGGGGCATCTCGGGCTGGTCAACGTCGACCGCAGGCTCCGGTCGGTCTTCGGGCCCGGCTACGGGCTCGTCGTCGAGACGGCACCGGACGAGGGGACCCGCGTCGTGCTGCGGGTGCCGCGCTTCCGGCCCGGGGTGGTGGTCAGGTGAGTGGGATGCGGGTGCTCGCGGTCGACGACGTCGCCCCTGCGCTCGACGAGCTGCGGCGCCTGCTGTCCGCCTCGCCCGGCGTCGAGGAGGTCGAGACCGCGCCCGACGCGCTCACCGCGCTGCGGCTGCTGCAGGCGAGCCGGTTCGACGTGGTGTTCCTCGACGTCGCCATGCCCGCGATGGGCGGCATGGAGCTGGCGTCGCTGCTCTCCCGGATGAACGATCCGCCCGCGATCGTGTTCGTCACCGCGTTCGACGAGCACGCCGCGTCCGCCTACGAGATCGGCGCTGTCGACTACCTGCTCAAGCCCTACGGCGCGGAGCGGCTCGCGGCGGCACTCGACCGGGTGCGCCGGTTCGCGGCGCCCGATCCGGCCGCCCGGCCGCCGGTCGACGCCCTCGCGGCCGTGCCGGTCGAGCTCGGCGGGCGCACCCGCTTCGTACGCCGCGACGACGTCCGCTTCGCCGAGGCCCAAGGCGACTACGTGCGCCTGCACACCCCCGAGGGCTCGTACCTGCTGCGCATCCCGATCTCCCGGCTGGAGGGGCATTGGCGCGACGCGGGCTTCCTCCGCGTGCACCGGGGTTTCCTGCTCGCGGTGGCCCGTGTGCGGGAGCTGCGCAGCGACATCGGCGGCGGCCTGCTCGCGCACACCGACGTCGGCGACGTGCCCGTGAGCCGCCGCCACGCCCGCGAGCTGCGCGAACGCCTGCTCGATGCGGCCACGAAGGGTGCGTTCGAGTGAGCGCCCGCGACGGCGGGGGCGGGCAGTGAGCAGGCACAAGCGCGTCGCGGTCGCGAGCCCGCAGACCCGCCTCGCCATGGCCCGCCGCTCCGCGGTGCGGGCCGAGCCCCCGCACCTCGCCAGGGCCGAGCTCGAGCGGGCCCGCCGGATCCACCGCGCCCAGCTGCGCACCGCGCTGGTCGCGCTCGGCCTGCTCGGCGTGCTCGTCGTGGGGCTGCCGCTGCTGCTTGCCGCGCTTCCCGGCCTCGACGGCGTCCGCCTGCTCGGCATCCGCGTGGACTGGCTCGTGGTCGGGGTGCTGCCCTACGCCGCGCTGGTCGCCCTCGCGGTCACGCAGCTGCGTCGCGCGGAGCGGATCGAGGCCGACCGGCGCGACGGCGGCGAGCCGCAGTGATCGGATCCGCGATCCTGGTGGTCGTCGCCGTCACGCTGCTGATCGGCGCGCGCGGGGTCGCCGCGATGCGCAGCACGTCGGACTTCCTGGTGGCCTCTCGGCGCATATCGCCCACGCTCAACGCCGCGGCGGTGTCGGGGGAGTACCTCTCGGCCGCGTCGTTCCTGGGCGTCGCGGGCCTCGTGGTGAAGGACGGCATCGGCGCGCTCTGGTACCCGGTGGGCTTCACCGCGGGCTATGTGGCGATGCTCGCGCTGGTGGCCGCCCCGATGCGCCGGACGGGCGCGCTGACGGTGCCCGACTTCGCCGAGGCCCGTCTGGGCGCCCGGCACCTCCGGTCGCTGTCGGCCGTGGTCGTCCTCGTCATCGCCACGCTGTACCTGGTGCCCCAGTTCAAGGCGGCCGGGCAGGTGCTGACCGTGGTGAGCGGCACCCCGTACTGGGTCGGCGTGGTCGTCGCGGGCGTGGCGGTGAGCGTCACGCTCGCGCTCGGCGGCATGCGCGCGGCCACCTACGTGCAGGCGTTCCAGTTCGCCCTCAAGCTGCTGCTCTTCGTCGTGCCCGCGATCTGGTTGCTGGTCGCGGTCGAGCCGGGGGTGCGCGCGGCGGCGCTGCAGCCGGTGGAGTTCACCCGCTTCGACCACGCGACCCCGGTGCAGTTCCGCCTCGGCACGACGCTCACGGTCACCGAGCCCACCACGGTCACCGTCGGCGGCGCCCCGCGCTCGCTCGCACCGGGCGTCCACGGGGTCGAGGCGGGCGCGACGTGGACGTTCCCGGCAGGTGCCGACGTGCCCGACGTCGCGGGTGCGGTCGCGCCGGGCGGGTCGGGCTGGGCGCGGCCGTTGCTGGACCCCGGCGGGGGCGGCTACCCGGTACTCTCCACGCTGTCGCTGCTGATGGCGCTGGTGCTGGGCACGATGGGCCTGCCGCACATCATCGTCCGGTTCCACACCAGCCCGGACGGCCGCGCAGCGCGGCGCACCGCGGCGATCACGGTGGCGCTGCTCAGCGCGTTCTACCTGTTCCCTTCCATCTACGGCACGTTCGGCGCCGTGCTGGTGCCGGAGCTCTACCTGTCCGGCGACACGGACACGGTCGTCGTGGCGCTTCCCGCGCGGGTCGACGGCGGGCCGGTCGGCGTGGCGGTAACCGCCATGCTCTCGGCGGGCGCGTTCGCCGCGTTCCTCGCCACGTCGTTGGGACTGCTGCTCGCGCTCTCCAGCGCCGTCGCGCACGACCTGTTGCCCGGCGCGGGGTTGCGCAGGCTGCGGCTCGCCCCGCTCGCGGGCGCGGTCGTGATCGTCGCGTTGGCCCTGCCCGCAGTGAACATCGACGTCGGTGTGCTCGTCACCTCGGCGTTCGCCGTCGCCGCCAGCACGTTCTGCCCGCTGCTGGTGCTCGGCATCTGGTGGCCGCGGCTCACCGCGTCCGGGGCGGTCGCGGGCGTCGTTGCGGGCCTGGTCGCGTCCGTGACGGCAACCAGCGTCGACCTCTTCCTCGGCGCTCCGGAAGGGCTCGCGTCGATCCTGCTCGCCCAGCCCGCGCTGTGGACGGTGCCACTGGCGTTCGCCGTGATGGTCGGGGGGTCGCTGCGTGGCCGCCCACCGGCGTGGGCCGCCGCGGCCACCCTGCGGCTGCATCTGGACGAGACGGCGGCCTGACCGTTCGTCGTGCGCGACGACCGTTCGTCGGCCGCTGGTCGCGCGGTCGGGCGGTGTGTCGTTCCGCACTTCCACCGCGCACGCCGTCCCTCTTTCCTCTACCTCCTGGCCAACAAGTGCGAGGAGGCACCGTTGAGTACGACCGACCCCTCACCGCCCCCGGAGGTCCGGGACTGGGAGTCCGTCCAGTCCTCCCCGGAGTTCCAAGATCTGCGCCACCGGCTGCGCTCCTTCGTCTTTCCCGTGACCGGGCTGTTCCTCGGCTGGTACCTGCTCTACGTGCTGGCCGCGACCTACGCCCCGGACTTCATGTCGGCGAAGATCGGCGGCGGCAACATCACGGTCGGTCTCATCTTCGGCCTGCTGCAGTTCGTCTCGACGTTCGCGATCACGATCTGGTACGTGCGCTACTCCAACCGCAGGCTCGACCCGCTGGCCGAGCAGCTGCGCGACGAGCTCGAGCGCGGTGAGGGTGAGCGATGAGCCTCGCGGCAGGCGTGGAGGGGAGCAGCCCCCTCCTCAATATCTCGATCTTCATCGTCTTCGTGGTGATCACCCTCGCCATCGTGGTCAGGGTGAGCAGGCGGGCCCGGTCGAGCGCCTCGGACTTCTACACCGCGGGCGCCGGGTTCACCGGCCAGCAGAACGGCATCGCGATCTCCGGTGACTACCTCTCGGCGGCGTCGTTCCTCGGCATCGCGGGCGCTATCGCACTGTATGGGTACGACGGCTTCCTGTACTCGATCGGCTTCCTCGTGGCGTGGCTCGTCGCGCTGCTGCTGGTGGCGGAGCTGCTGCGCAACACCGGTCGCTTCACGATGGGCGACGTCCTCGCGTTCCGGATGCGCCAACGCCCGGTGCGCGCGGCCGCGGCCACCTCGACGCTCGCCGTGTCCTTCTTCTACCTGCTCGCCCAGATGGCGGGCGCGGGCGGCCTCGTCGCGCTGCTCCTTGACGTGACCTCCAAGACGGGCCAGTCCCTCGTCATCGCCGTCGTCGGCGTCATCATGATCGCCTACGTGCTCATCGGCGGTATGCGCGGCACGACCTGGGTGCAGATCATCAAGGCCGCGCTGCTGATCATCGGCGCCGCCGTGATGACGATCTGGGTCCTCGCCATCTACGGCTTCAACTTCTCCGCGCTGCTCGGCGACGCCGTCGCGAAGGGCGGCGAGGCGGGCGCCAAGCTGCTCGGGCCGGGCGCGCAGTACGGCAAATCCGGACTGACCAAGCTGGACTTCATCTCACTGGCGTTGGCGTTGGTGCTGGGCACCGCGGGTCTGCCGCACATCCTCATGCGCTTCTACACCGTGCCCTCCGCGAAGGAGGCGCGTCGCTCCGTGCAGTGGGCGATCGGCCTGATCGGCGTGTTCTACCTGTTCACGCTGGTGCTGGGCTACGGCGCGGCCGCGCTGGTCGGCCCGAAGGCGATCAACGCGGCACCCGGCAAGGCCAACTCGGCGGCCCCGCTGCTGGCCTACCAGCTCGGCGGCACCCTCTTGCTTGGCCTCATCGCGGCCGTTGCCTTCGCCACCATCCTGGCGGTTGTCGCCGGGCTGACGATCACCGCGTCCGCGTCGTTCGCGCACGACATCTACGCCAACGTCATCAAGCGCGGCGCGGTGGACGGCAAGAACGACGAGGTCAGGGTCGCGCGCATCACCGCGGTCGTGATCGGCATCGTGGCGATCCTCGGCGGCATCCTCGCGAACGGCCAGAACATCGCCTTCCTGGTGGCGCTGGCGTTCGCCGTCGCCGCCTCGGCCAACCTGCCGACGATCCTGTACTCGCTGTACTGGAAGCGGTTCAGCACGAACGGCGCGCTCTGGAGCATCTACGGCGGCCTGACGATCACGATCGTGCTGATCGTCTTCTCGCCGGTGGTGTCGGGCAAGAAGGATGCGCAGGGCAACCTGACCGCGTCCATGATCCAAGGCGTCGACTTCCACTGGTTCCCGCTGGACAACCCGGGCATCGTGTCGATCCCGCTGTCGTTCCTGCTCGGCTACCTCGGCACGGTGCTGAGCAAGGAGAAGGCCGACCGGGCGCTCTACGCGGAGATGGAGGTGCGCTCGCTGACCGGCGTCGGCGCGGCCAAGGCCACCGTGCACTAGCGGACGGAACGGGCGGCTTACCGGGTGGGCAGGGTTTCCTGCCCACCCGGTACGCGTTCGTGGTCGCGGCGATGAGTCCGCGGATCGAACCGGGTCTTCATGATGGACGTATCACAGAGCAGTACTACCCACCGACCCACGGAGACGGCCATGACCACCACCGGCACCCTCAGCGGACGCGACCGGGCGATCCTGCGCGCTGTGGCGGCGGGCGGGGCCGAGCTCGCGCTGGGCACCGAGCCCGACCTGTTCCTCGACGGCCGGTGCTGCTGTGACCAGTCCGCCGTGCACCACCTCGTCCGCGCGGGTCTGATCGCCGCGGCCGCACTGGGCCTGGTCGGCCAGCGCGTCGCCGCCGCGCTGACCCCCGAGGGCCGCCGGGCACTGGGCACCGCGCCCCTCGCGGCGTGAGCGGAGCGGCTGGGCTAGGTTCGGGCGCGTGACCGACCGCGACAACCTGGACGATCTCGACGACAGCGCGCAGCTCGATGCCTCGGACACCCTCGACGGCCGCGGCGTGGACGACCCGCTCGACGAGGGCATCTCGCCCGCCGAGCGCCCGTGGGCCGTCAACGACTGGGGTACCACGGCGGGTGAGGCAGCAGGCCACGAGGACCTCGACCACCGCCTCGCCCGCGAGCTCCCCGACGTCGGCGCGGACGACGAGGAGAGCGACGGCATCGGCGACACGGACGACACCGACGGCGAGCCCTGGGACGACCAGGTCGGCGAGAGCCGGGCGGGCAGGCTTGTCGCGGAGGACGAGGGCTGGGTCCGCGACGACGACCCGGACGCCTGGGCGTCCGACGTCGGCATCGACGGCGCGGGCGCCTCGGCCGAGGAGGCCGCCGTGCACGTGGTGGACGAGGACTGATCGCCGCGGGCGGTCAGCCCGTCGGCTTGATCGTCCGCGGTTCAGGCCTCCGCCCGTCGGCGCAAGCGCGGCACGTCGCAGAGGACGATCGAGTGCCCGTCCACTGTGATCAGCCCGCGCGCGGCCATCCCCTGCAGAACGCGGTTCACGGCCGGGCGGGTGGCACCCACCATCGCGGCGAGGTCGGACTGCGAGAGCGCCACGTTGACCATGGGGGGACTGTCGCCGTTGCCATGGGCCTCGGCGAGGCGGAGCAGCAGCTTCGCCACCCTGCCGCTGAGATCGAGGAAGACGAGGTCGCCCGCCTGCTCGGTGAGCCTGCGGACGAGGCCGCCCAGTGAGCGCAGCAGCGCGTCGAGCACGGCGGGATGGCGGCTGAGCAGTTCGAGCACCGTTTCGCGCGAGAGCGACAGGACGGTCGTCGGTTCGACCGCGACCACGGACGCCGACCGCGGCGAGCCGTCGAGCAACGCGAGCTCCCCGAGCGTCTCCCCAGGGCCGAGGGTGGTCAGCACGACCTCACCGCCTTGTTCGGAGGTGAGCACCACCTTGACCAGCCCGGACGCCACCACGACCAAGCGAGCGCCCTCGTCGCCCTGGTGCATGAGGTACTGATTCCGGCGGTAGGTCCGGCGGACGCAGGCGTCGGTCAAGCGGCTGAGCGCCTCGTCGGGAAGGTCCGCGAAGATCCGGGCCGATCTCAGGATGTCCACAGTGCTCCGCGGCTCAGCCGGGCGGCCGCTGCGCTGTGTGACGCCTTCCATTCTTCTACCGTACGTCGGAGAACGCCCGAGCGGGACTCGATTTCTTGCAGAAGCACGCATCCATCCTGCCGGTAGGGCGCCGTCCTCCCTGTGCTCGCGATGACAGCTGGGCTGTATTTCGCCGCGCAGAACCGCCTGCCGCACCTCCCTAGCGTCACGGGCACCAGCAAGGGACGGAGGGGAGCACGATGTCGGTCCACACTGGTCATCACCACCACACCCTCGCGGCGCAGGTCTCCGCGATCATCCGACGCCACCGGGAAGGCGAGGAGGGCGCTTTGGGCGAGCTCTTCCGCATCGTCACACCGTGGCTCTTCCACATCGGTTTGGCGTGCAGGCTCTCGTGGCAGTCGGCCGAGGACGTCGCGCAGAGCACCATCGAGAAGGCGCTCGAGCAGCTACCGAGGCTGCGCGACCCCGACGCCGGGCTCGCCTGGCTCTCGGTGATCGCCCGCCGGGAGGCCATCCGGGTGAGCCGCGAGGAGCGCCGCACCGACCTGCTCGGTGACCGCGACTTCGACGCCTGCGTCGAGGTCGAGGACCCCGAGCGGCTCGCGATGGCCGCCATGGCGCGGGAGGCGTTGTTCCGCGCCTATGCGAAGCTGCCGGAACGGCAGCGGTCCCTGCTCGCCCTCCTGTTCCTCCAGGACCGGATCGACTACGCGACGATCGCGAGCGAGCTCGGCATGCCGGTGGGCAGCATCGGCCCGAACCGGCAGCGCACCCTGCGCAAGATGCGTGCGCTGCTGGCAGGCGGGGAGGCCGCCCAGGCCGCTTAGGCCGTGTCCTAGAGGTCAGCGGGTGCGGAGGTCCTTGAGGCGCTGGAGCTTGCCTACGGAACGCTCCAGCGTCTCCGGATCGACGATCTCGCACGCCACGCTCACGCCGACGGTCTCCTTCACCGCCGTCACGACCTCGGCAGCGGCGGGGTCGCGGCGCTCGGAAGGCGTGTCGGGGCGGGCCTCCACCCGCACGGTCAGCGCGTCCATCCGGCCCGCCGTCGACAGCACGAGCTGGAAGTGCGGCGAGAGGCCCTGCGTGCGCAGCACGACCTCCTCGATCTGCGTCGGGAACAGGTTCACCCCGCGTAGGATGATCATGTCGTCGGATCGGCCGGTGATCTTCTGCATCCGCCGCATCCCGGGCCGCGCCGAGCCGGGCAGCAGGCGCGTGAGGTCGCGCGTGCGGTAGCGGATGATCGGCAGCGCCTCCTTGGTGAGCGAGGTGAAGAGCAGCTCGCCCTCCTCGCCGTCGCGCAGCGGGATGCCGTCGAAGGGGTCGACGACCTCGGGGTAGAAGTGGTCCTCCCAGATGTGCAGGCCGTCCTTCGTCTCGACGCACTCCTGGGAGACACCCGGGCCCATCACCTCGGAGAGGCCATAGATGTCGACCGCGTGCATGTCCATGCGCTCCTCGATCTCGCAGCGCATCTGCTCGGTCCACGGCTCCGCGCCGAACACCCCGACCTGCAGCGACGACGCGCGCGGGTCGATCCCCTGCTTCTCGAACTCGTCGATCACGGTGAGCATGTACGACGGCGTCAGCATGATGATCTCGGGACGGAAGTCCGTGATGAGCTGGACCTGGCGTGGCGTCATCCCGCCCGAGATCGGGATGGCCGTGGCCCCGAGGCGCTCGATGCCGTAGTGCGCGCCCAGGCCGCCGGTGAACAGGCCGTAGCCGTAGGCGTTGTGCACCTTGTGGCCGGGACGGGCGCCCGCCGCGCGCAGCGAGCGGGCCATCAGCCCCGCCCACGTGTCGATGTCGCGCGCGGTGTAGCCGACCACGGTGGGCTTGCCCGTCGTCCCCGACGACGCGTGAATGCGCCGCACCTGGTCCTGCGGTACCGCGAACATGCCGAACGGGTAGTTCTCGCGCAGGTCGGCCTTGGCGGTCGTGGGGAACTTGGCCAGGTCGGCGAGGTCGCGGCAGTCGTCGGGATGCACGCAGGCCGCGTCGAACGCCCGTCGGTAGTGCGGCACGTGCGCGTAGGCGTGATGCAGCGTCTGCCGCAGCCGCTCGAGCTGCAGCGCGCGCAGCTCGTCGACCGACATGCGCTCCGCGGCGTCGAGCGAGTCGGGCGCAGGCGCCTCCCCGAAGCGGGTGCTCACCGCCCGGCCTCCTGGCGGGCCACCAGCGTGAGGACGTCGTAGCGCGCGACGGACTCGCCGTCCTGCCGCGTGACGTCGGCGTCCCAGCGCACGTCGCCGTAGGGCTGGCTGCCATGCGGGGTGATCTGCTTGCAGGTGAGCGTCACGGTGATCTCGTCGCCGAACCGGACCGGCGTGAGGTAGCGCAGCCGGTCGAGCCCGTAGTTGGCGAGCACCGGGCCGGGGTCGGGATCGACGAACAGGCCCGCGGCGAACGCGAGCGTGAGGTAGCCGTGCGCCACCCGCTCGCCGAAGATCGGGCTCTTCGCGGCGGCCTCGGCGTCCATGTGGGCGTAGAACGTGTCGCCGGTGAACTCCGCGAAGTGCTCGACGTCCTCCTGGGTGACCGCCCGCGGGCCCGCGACGACGGTGTCGCCGATGGAGAGCTCCTCCAGGTGCTTGCGGAACGGGTGGACGTCGGTCGGGTTGCGCGTCGACCCGGCGACCCACCGGCCGGTGATCGCCGTCAGGGTGTCCGGGTCAGCCTGGACCGCCGTGCGCTGCATGTGATGCAGCACGCCGCGCAGGCCACCCAGCTCCTCGCCGCCGCCCGCGCGGCCCGGACCGCCGTGCACGAGCTGGGGCATCGGCGAGCCGTGGCCCGTGGACTCCTTCGCGTCCGTGCCGTTCAGCACGAGGAGCCGTCCGTGCCACGGGGCCACGCCCAGGACGACCGCACGCGCGAAGGCGGGGTCGGCGGTGACGACCGAGCCCGCGAGGCTGCCCAGGCCGCGGGCGGCGTACTCGACGAGCTGGTCCGTGGAGCTGTAGGGCAGCACCGTCGAGACCGGCCCGAACGCCTCGACCTCATGCGCCTCGGCCCGCTCCGGGTCGCCGACCAGCAGGATCGGGGAGAGGAACGCCCCGCGCTCGGCGTCGGCGTCCACCAGGTCGACCTTCTCGGGATCGCCGTAGACGATCCGCCCCGCGTCGGCGAGGGCCTTGATCCCGCGCCGCACCTCCTCGCGCTGCTCCAGGCCCGCGAGCGCGCCCATACGGGCCTTCGCGGGGTCGCCGACCGTGATCGCGGCAAGCTTCGCCGTGACCGCCTCCACGACAGCGTCCACGTGCTCTGCCTGCACGAAGGCGCGGCGGATCGCGGTGCACTTCTGGCCCGCCTTGACCGTCATCTCGGTGACGAGCTGGCCGACGTAGAGGTCGAACTCGGGAGTGCCGGGGGCGGCGTCGGGGCCCAGCGCGGACAGGTTGAGCGAGTCGGCCTCCGCGGAGAACCGCACGCTGCCCCGCACGACGCCCGGGTGCGCGCGGAGCGTGGCGGCGGTGGAGGCCGAGCCGGTGAAGCCGACGAGATCCTGGCCGGTGAGGTGGTCGAGAGTGTCGCCGAGCGAGCCCGCGATGAGCTGCACGGTGCCGGCGGGCAGCAGCTCCGACTCGACGATCAGCCGGACGAGCTCGGCCGTGAGATAGGCCGTGGGGCTCGCCGGCTTGATCACCGACGGCACGCCCGCCAGGAACGCGGGGGCGAGCTTCTCCAGTGGACCCCAGACGGGGAAGTTGAAGGCGTTGATCTGCACCGCGACGCCGTGCAGCGGCGTGGCGATGTGTTGGCCGACGAACGTGCCGCCCCTGCCCAGCGGCTCGACGTCCCCCTCGACGTAGACCGTGTCGTCCGGCAGCTCGCGGCGGCCCTTGCGAGGCGTAGGCCTGGAGTACGCCGATGCCCCCGTCGACGTCGAAGCGTGAGTCGTACGGCGTGGCGCCGGTGTGCGCCGACACCGCGTAGAGCTCTTCGCGGTGCTCGCGCAGGTGCCCGGCCAGCGCTTTGAGCAGGGCGGCGCGCTGGTGGAAGGTCAGCGCGCGCAGCGCGGGGCCGCCGACGCGCCTGCCGTGGTCGAGCACGGCGGCGAAGTCGATCCCGGCCGAGGAGATCCGGGCCACCTCCTCGCCGGTGACCGCGTCATAGAGGGGTCGGCCCTCGTCCGACGGCATGTGCCAGGCGCCGAGGACGTGACTGCGCAGGACCGCTGCCATGGGGTTCCTCCGTGATCGACCGACCGTTCGTTCGGCTGGCAACCTAGCACGGCCGCGCTCAGGAGAAGAAGGCCTCGGTGTCGCCCGCCAGCACCTCGGGCACCTCCATCGCCGCCTAGTGCCCACCCCGATCGAAATGGCTCCAGTGCACGATGGCGGTGCTCCAGGCCCGCGTGGTCGGCGCTCGCACACCCGTTGGGCGGCACACACTGCGGGACGTGTGTACGAGCGCCCGGCGGTGTGTGTGACGGGAACGGTCAGCGCGCGGAGACGAGCGCCCGCGCGACGCCTGCGGCGCGCCGGTGCGGCGGAACGACGACCCGGCGGTGCAGCACGGCGTACCCGCCGCATTCGATCTCGTCGAGGATGCCGCGGTAGAGGGTGAAAGCGCAGGCCACGCAGGCGCGCGACGCCGGCTCCAGCATCGCGATCCCGGGCGCGGCACGCCGGTAGATCGCCTGGGTGTGCGCGACGAAGTGGGCAAGCGTGCGGGTGATGCGCGCGTCGGGCCGCCGCGTGCGCCGCGACCAGGTCAGCAGCTCCCGGTCGACGCCGAACGCGCCCAGCTCGTCGGCGGGCAGGTAGACGCGGCCCCGGTCGAGGTCCTCGCCGATGTCGCGCAGGAAGTTGGTGAGCTGGAACGCCACTCCGAGCGCGGCGGCGGCGGGCTCCGCCTCGGCCCGCGGCACGGTGGTGCCCAGCACGGGCAGCATCTGGAGCCCGATCACGGCGGCGGAGCCGTGGACGTAGCGGGCGAGGTCGTCGAGCGTCCGGTAGTCGGTGATCTCGGTGTCCATGCGCATCGACGCGAGGAAGTCGGCGAAGTGGGAGCGGTCGATGGCGTAGCGGTCGGCGGTGTCCGCCAGCGCGGCGAGTACGGGGTGGGCCGCGGGGCCGCCGTCGAGCGCCGCGCCCAGCTGGGCGGCCAGCAGGTCGAGCTGGGCCGCCTTCTCGGCGGCGGTGCGGCCGTCGCCCAGGTCGTCGACGATCTCGTCGGCGTGCCGGGCGAAGCCGTAGAGCGCGTGCACGGCGGGCCGCCGGGCGCGGGGGAGCAGCCGGGTCGCGAGGAAGTAGGTGCGGCCGTGGCGGGCGTTGAGCGCGCGGCAGGTCGCGTAGGCGCTGCGCAGCCCGGCGTCGTCGATCCCGGCCGCGTCCAGCTCAGCTTGCGCGCTGCTCGGCACCGGCGGGGGCGGGGGTGGCGACGGGAGCGGCCACGGCTGCGGACGGTGCGTCGATCTCGGCGGTGACCGGGGCCGTCGCGTCCTCGGACGCGACGTCGCCCATCGGATCCGGCGCGTCGGCCGCGTCGGGCGCCGGTCCTCCGCGGGCTCCCGCGGCGAGGCGGAGCGGGTCCGGGCGCACCAGCGACCAGGCCGCCAGCACCGCGACCGCGAGGCAGAAGGCCAGGTAGCCCCAGTTGTAGAGGCCGTCTTCGCCGTTGGGGTAGTAGACGACGACCAGCATCAGCGACACGACGACCATGTACTGCAGCCCCCGCACCGTCCACGGACCCATGGCGAGCAGCGCCATGCCCCAGCTGACGTACCACGGCAGCGTGGCGGGGGACAGGATCGATGCGGCGAAGAGCACGATGCCCGCGCGGCGGATCGCGTCCGGACCTCCGTCGCGCGCCTTCCACCACTGCCGCACGGCGATCCACAGCAGCAACGCCGCGCCGATCGCCCGGAAGACGTTGACGAACAGCTGGGTCGACCCGCCGAACAGGAACGCGATCCCGCCGACGATCTGGCCGACCGCGGTCGGCAGCGACATCCAGTTGACGATCATCGATGGGGCGCTCAGCGCGGGCAGCCAGCCCAGGTCGACGCCCGCGACCAGGGTGCAGACGCCGAACACGACCGCGAAGACCGCGATGCCCGCCGCCGCGGCCTTGCCGATGCGCACCCACCGGGACCCGGTCATGTGGGCGGCCCACACGAGCACCAGGAACGGCAGGGCGAGCCCGGCGCTCGCCTTGACGGCCATCGCGAGCGTGACGAGCGCGATCCCGCCCGCGTGCCTTCCGCGCAACGCGAGCAGGGAGCCCGCGGCCAGGAAGCCGACCACGAGCAGGTCGTTGTGCCCGCCGCCGATCATGTTGATGACCATCATCGGGTTGGCGACCGCGATCCAGAGCGCCACCGGGACGCGCCCGCCGAGACGGCGGGTCAGCTCCGGCAGCGCCCAGATGAGCAGGGCGAGCCCGGGCAGGAGGGCAAGGCGCATCAGCAGGACGCCTGCGATGATGTTGTTGCCGATCAGCCAGGCGACGGCTTTGGCGATGATGATGAAGAGCGGCCCGTAGGGCGCCGGGGTGTCCTGCCAGAAGTAGTGGACGTTGTCGGTGAGGATCCCCGGCATCGCGTCCGGCCCGACCGCGTACGGGTCGAACCCGTGCAGCGGGAGCGCGCCCTGGGCCAGGTAGCTGAAGATGTCGCGGGTGAACAGCGGCGGCGCCAGGAGCAGCGGCGCGATCCATACCGCCGCCGTGGTGAGCACGGCCCGCCCGCCGACCCGGTTGGCCAGCACCTGCCTGCCGAGGATGATCCACGCCCACGCCATGAGCGCGACCCCGCCGTACATCAGCGTGGCGGCGAGGTCGTGGCCGTGGCCGTAGCGCCAGAAGCCGATCGGCGAGTTCGTCATGATCGGATCGCGGACCAGCACGCCGCCCGCGCCGAAGCCGCCGACCAGCAGCATCACGGACGCGAGCAGACCCATCAGCAGCGGACGGCGCGGCGGGTTGCCGAACCGGGCGGTGCGGGATGCGTCGATCGGTGACGGCTCGGTGCGGACGTCGGGGTCGACCGGTGCAGAGGCGCTCATGACGCGATCCATGCTCCCACGCGCCCCCTCACCCGGCAGAATGACCCCTCCGACACCGGTCCGCCTCATCCGGTGATGCGCCGGGCGGCGAGTTTGCCGCTGAGCACCACCGGCGGAATGCCCACGCCGGGCACCGTCCCGCAGCCCGCCAGGACGGCGTTGGCGAGGCCCGGCACGAGGTTGCCGGTGCGGAAGGGGCCGGTCTGGGCGAAGGTGTGCGCCGCCGAGAACGGGGTGCCCGCGGCGAGGCCGTCGGCCGCCCAGTCGGCGGGCGTCACCACCCGCGAGACCGCGACGTCGCCCGCGATGTCGGTGAGCCCGGGATGCGCCCGCGTCGCCAACACCGAGAGCAGTTCGTCGCGGTAGGCGGGTCCGACCCGCGCCCAGTCGATCGGGCCGCGCTCGAGGTTGGGGCAGGGCGCGAGGACGAACAGCAGGTCCGATCCCGGCGGGGCGAGGGACGGGTCGGTGGCGGTGGCGCGGGTGACCAGCAGCGAAGGGTCGCTCATCAGCTCGCCCGCCGTGATGATCTCCTCGAAGGTGCGGTCCCACGCCGTGCCGAAGGAGATCGTGTGGTGCGCGGCCGCCGGGCGGCGCGTCCGCAGGCCCAGATGCAGCACCACGGCGCTCGGTGACCACCGCATCGGCAGCAGGCGCCGTCGTGGCCTGCCGACGAGCGCGTCGACACCGGGCAGATCCGGTGTCAGCACGACCGCGTCGCATGGGAGCCGCTCGGTGGCGCCGCTCGGATCGGCCGACGCCCGGTGGCGCACGGCCGTGACCCGTCCACCCGCCCGCGCGAGGCCCGTGACCGTCCGTCCGTAGTGGATCTGTGCCCCGGCGGCCTCGGCGGCGTCGGCGAGGGCCTGGCCGAGCGCCCGCATGCCGCCCATCGGGAACCAGACGCCCGCGACCGTGTCCATGTACGCGATCACCCCGTACGCCCCGAGCGCGTGCCGGGGGGCCACGCCCGCGTAGAGCGACTGGAAGGAGAAGATCCGCCGGAGCCGTTCGTCGGGGAGGAAGCGGGCGACGCGCGGCCCGAGCCTGCCGAACCCGCCCAGCCGGGCCAGGCGCACGAGATCCGGGCCGAGGAGGCCGAGCGGCGAGTCGATGTTCGCGCCGATGAAGGTGTCGATCTCCGTCCGGTACAGCGCGGTGAGCCAGGCGCGCAGGTCGCGGTAGCCCGCTGCGGCGGCGGCCCCGCACGACCGCCGCACCTCGGCCTCCATCGCCGCGGCGTCGGTGTGGACGTCGATGGTCGACCCGTCGGCGAAGTGCGCCCGGTAGGCGGGATCCAGTGGCACCAGGTCGAGCCGGTCGGCGAGCTTGTCCCCGACCGCGGAGAACGCCTCGTCGAGCAGGTCGGGCATCGTGAGGACGGACGCGCCGGTGTCCACGCGGTAGGTCCCGTGTCGGGTGGCGAGGTCGAGCCTGCCGACCCGGCCGCCGGGATGGTCCGCCCGTTCGACGACCGTGACGCGCCGCCCCGCGCCGAGCAGGTGCAGGGCCGTCGTCAGTCCGGCGATGCCCGCCCCGACGACCACGACGTGGTCGGTGGCCCCGTCGACCGTGCGGTTCAACGCAGGCCCTCGCTGAAGCTCGGTCCGCCCGAGATGAGACATCTCAGCGCGGGGCGTCGCATCGAGGATTCGCTCGCACGCTCGCTCAACGGCGGCGCCGGGTCGCGGTGACGGCCAGCTCGGCCAACTCGGTGCCCGCGGGTTCCGCGACCGGTGACGCGGCGAGCGCGTCCAGGGCCGATCCGGTGAGGGCCGCGATGCGCTGTTCGACGGCCTGCACGGCGCCCAGGTCGGTCAACAGGTCCCTGGTGCGGTCGACCTGCTCCGCGGAGAGGTCGGGATCGCCGATCGTGGCCTCGACGGCGGCCCGCGCCGCGCTGTCGCCCCGGCGGTCCGCGCGCTCCAGGGCGATGGCGAGCAGCAGCGTGCGCTTGCCCTCGCGCAGGTCGTCGCCCGCGGGCTTGCCGGTGACCGCGGGATCGCCGAACACGCCCAGCAGGTCGTCGCGCAGCTGGAAGGCGATCCCGATGTCGGCCCCGAAACGCCGGTAGCCGTCGACCAGTTCCGGGTCCGCTCCCGCGAGGGCGGCGCCGAGGTGCAGCGGCCGCTCCACGGTGTAGGCGGCCGTCTTGTAGCGGTCGATGCGCAGGGCGGCCGCTGGCGAGGCGTCGCGGGTGGCCTGGTGCAGCACGTCGAGGTACTGGCCGCCCAGGAGCTCGGTGCGCATCGCCCGCCACGGGTCGCCCGCCCTGGCGAGCGTCTCGTGGGGGAGGCCGCACGTGTGGAGCATGTCGTCCGCCCAGACCATGGCGAGGTCGCCGAGCAGGATCGCGGCGGCCGCGCCGAAGCGGGCGGGCCTGCCGTGCCACCCGGCCTCGGCGTGCTTGCGGGCGAACGCGACGTGCACGGTCGGGCGTCCGCGGCGCAGCGCCGAGGCGTCCATGAGGTCGTCGTGCACGAGCGCGCAGGCCTGGACCAGCTCCAGCGCGCTCACCGCGCGCAGCACGGACAGGGCCTCCGGCGCATCGACGGAGCCCCCGGCCCCCCGCCAGCCCCACCACGCGAAGGTCGGGCGGATCCGCTTGCCACCGCACAGGACGAACGCGCTGAGCTCGTCGGCCGCGGCCGCGAAGTTCGGGTCGATCGCCGACGCCTCGGCGGTGCGCGCCTCCAGATAGATCGCCAGCGCGGCCTCGATCCCGCCCGCCAGCCCGCCGTCGGTGGGCCCCGGCTCACCGGAGCCCGACGCCGCGGCGGGGTCGAGGGTGCCGGTACGGGTCACGCCTCCGAGCGTATCCGGGGACCGGGGCGTCGGCGCGGCGGCGCCGGGCAGGCCCCTACGCTGAGCATCATGAGGACGGTTCCGAAGATCACTTCGCGCCTGGCAGCCGACCGTCCGGTGTTCTCGGTGGAGTTCTTCCCTCCCAAGGACGAGGCGGGCGAGGCGGAGCTCTGGCGGGCCGTGCGGAAGCTGGAGCCGCTGGACCCGGCGTTCGTCTCGGTCACCTACGGGGCAGGCGGCTCCAGTCGGGACCGCACGATCCGCACCACGGCCCGGATCGCCACCGAGACCACATTGGTGCCGATGGCGCACCTCACCGCCGTGTCGCATTCGGTGGCGGAGCTGCGCCAGGTGATCGGGGCCTACGCCGCGGCGGGCATCCCCAACATCCTCGCGGTGCGCGGCGACCCGCCCGGCGATCCGCTGGGGGAGTGGCTCGCCCATCCGGAGGGCCTCGCCTACGCCGAGGAGCTCGTCGCGCTGGTGAAGGGGGTCGGCGAGTTCTGCGTCGGCGTCGCCGCGTTCCCCTACGGCCATCCGCGCTCGCCCGATCTGGACTCCGACCTGCTGCACCTGCTCGCCAAGATCAGGGCGGGCGCGGACTTCGCGATCAGCCAGCTCTTCCTCGAGCCCGAAGGCTTCCTGCGGCTGCGGGACCGGCTCGGCGCGGCGGGCTGCGCGGCGCCGCTCATGCCCGGGATCATGCCGCTCACCACGGTGCGCACGCTGCACCGCGGGCCGGAGCTCTCCGGCGCACCGCTGCCGACGGACCTGGTGGAACGGCTGGAGCGGCACGCCGACGACCCGCGGGCGTTCCGGTCCGCCGGCATGGACGAGACGGCCCGCCTGTGCGAGCGCCTGCTCGCCGAGGGGGTGCCCGCCCTGCACTTCTACACATTGAACCGGTCGCCTGCGACGGCGGAGTTGGTCGGGCGGCTCGGGCTGGGCGCGCGCCGCCCGGTGGGGGTCACCGGACCGGTGGTCTGACCGGCGGGTTGCGGTTGCGGCGGGCGACGAGCCCGACGAGCAGCGACGCCAGCGCGACCGCGCCCCCGAGGCCCACCGCCCAGTTCGCGACGGACGGCGCACCCGGATCGGCGTACGCCACCGTGGCGCTGACGTCGCCGACCTCGCCGGGCGTGAACGTCCAGCTCACGGTGCTCGAGTCGATCTCGCCGTTGGCGTCGATGATCCGTCCGGGAAAGCTCATCTTGAGCTGGAAGTCGGCCTTGTCCACCGAGACGGTGGTGAGGTCGACCGAACCCTTGACCAGCACGCGGCCGCCCGCGCGGCGGAGGTCGAACTGCACCCTGTCGCTCGCGGGGAACGTGGCGCGGGTGAGCGCGGCCGTCTGCGTGAAGGAGAGCCGGGAGAAGCGCAGCACGGAACCGGTGTAGCCGTCCTGACGGTAGGCGGTGACGTCCACGTCGGAGGCGAGTTCCGGGGGAAGGGTCACCGTCGGGCCCTTGTCGTCGGCGGACTTCGCGGGCGTCGCGAACACCAGCTCGCCGGTGACGGTGTCGTCGGGCTGCACGGCGAGGGCGGCGCGCACCCTGGCGCACCCGCCCAGGAGGGCGCTGAGCAGCAGGACCGCGAGCACCACCAACGCCACCGCGCGGGATCGGCGGATGATCATCGGCGCCTGCACGGGGTCATAGTGCCATCCGCCGGAGCGTCAGCGGGCGGCCGGTGGCGCGAGCGGCAGGGTGCGGCCCAGCACCGCGAACGGCCGGGAGTCGCCGGTGAAGCGGTGTTCGCGCAGGATGTCCTCGAACCCGGTGCGCCGGTAGAGCCGCCACGCCCGGCCCGGCGAACGGGCGCCGTACTCGGGCGTCGACAGGAGCACCCTGGACTGGTCCACCCCACCGAGCAGCGCGCGCAGCAGCCCCTCGCCGAGTCCCGTGCCCTGCGCGTCCGGCCGCACGTGCAGTTCGGTGAGCTCGAAGTAGTCGTGCAGCCAGCCCTGTTCCTCGGCAGAAGTGCCGCGCAGTCCTCTGCGGACCTGCTCGAACCACCACTGGCCGGGACCGCCCGCGTAGCCGTAGGCGACGCCGAGGAGCCCGGCCCGGTGGTCGTGCCAACCGACCGCCCGCCACCCGGGTCTGCGCACGTGGTCGAGCCAGAGGGCACGCCGTTGCCGCGCCGTGCTCGGCGGGTAGCCCATCGCCGCCACGTACACCTGCAGCGCCTCGTTCAGCCGGTCGGCGAAGTCGCCGGGGCCGAGCGTCACGAGCTGCCGCGAGGGGGCCGTGGTCACCCCGTCATCACACCACGGGCCTGACCGTCGCGCGCTCTCCGATGGCGCGAAACCGGGTGCCCGCTGAATGCGAACGGGCTTTCGAAATCAGCCCTCCCGCCCGACTTGACGCCGCGGCGCGCGGACGGTGTACTGAGGTGGTCGAACAATAGTTCGATATCGGTGGCCCGGTGGTCGGGTGGGGAAGCGCCCACCACCGGGCGGCACCGGCCGGGCGGATCGGCTCGCCGGGAAGGGAGCGCGAAGGTGGACGCACGGGCGAACGTGGCCGGGGGTGCTTCGTGACGTCGCTGGGCTGGCCGTTCCGGGCGCGTGGGCCCACGCCGATCCAGGTGCGCTGGAAGGACGGAGAGCCGATCGAGTTCGAGCGTTCGGCGCGGCGGGGGCCGCGGTTCCTCGTTACCGGGATCCGCGAGCGCTGGATCGAGGAGTCGCCGTGGCCGTTCCCGTCACCGATGCCGGTGGGTGGGGACCGCCTGCGCTGCTGGCGCGTGGAGGCGCGTTCCGCGGGTGAGCCCGATGGGGGGCCGCGCGAGTTCGTGCTGCGCATGCGGGCAGGGCCCGGCGTCTGGGACCTGGTCAGGCCCGCGGGGTGAGCCCGCTCACCTGCGAACCCGGCGGTGCCCCGGAACTGTCGGGGTGCCCAGGCACGATCACATGGACGAATGAAAGGAGCTCCGACATGACCGCCGCCACCCTGCCCGCACCCGCCCTGATCCCCGCTCCGCGCCGGGCCCCGCGAGCCTCCCGGGCCACGGCCGCGCCGACGCCCCGCGCGTCGGTCGCCCTTCTCCGGCAGGCGACGGAGGGGCTCGCCGAGGCCCACCGGAGACCCGAGCCCTTGCTGCGCTATCCCGCGGCCTACCTGGCCGCGCTGCGGGCGGGCGCCGCCGTGCTCGCGATGCGCCCCCAGCCCGCGCCCCGGCGCCGCGCCAGCCGCAGCGTCTGGCAGATGCTCGGCGAAGGCGCTCCGGAGCTGGCCGAGTGGGCCGCCTACTTCGCCTCGTGCTCCGCCACGCGCGCCGCCGCGGAGGCCGGGATCGAGCGGCTGGTCGAGCGACGCGACGCGGATGACCTCCTGCAGCAGGCCGAGCAGTTCGTCGAGCTGGTCACGGACCTGGTCGAAGGGCGCTGACCCGCCGGTCCTCGCGCAGCACGCGGCCCAGCAGCGTGGTGAAGACCGCCGACACCTCGCGGGCGCCGGGCGTGTCCCAGCGCTGGATGGGCAGGCATGCACCCTGGGCCTGCTGGATCGCGGTGCGGTCGGGCAGCACGCCGCTGAGCACCAGGGGACCGAAGAGCTCCCGCAGCTCGGCGATCCGGAACTCGTGCTCCGTGTTGCGCGGGCGCACCCGGTTGATCAGCACGCCGAGCGGCCGGAGATCGGGGTTGGCGCGCTCCCGCTCGGTCTGCACGGCGTCGAACGCCCGTTGCACGCCCGACACCGCGAACATCGTCGGATCGGTCACCAGCACGGCGCGGTGCGCGGCGGCCAGCGCGCTGCGGGTGAGCTGACCCAGTGAGGGCGGGCAGTCCACGATCACCAGGCGGTAGGGCTCGTGCTCGTCAGGGTCGTCGCCGCGGTCCGCGGGATCCCCGTCGAACAGCGATCCCAGCCGTCCGTCACGCAGGCGCTGCAGCGCCCTGCTGAGCCTGCTCAGCTGCTTGCCGTTGGGGTCGGGGTGGTTGTGCCGCTCGTTCTGCTCGTCGCCCACGAGCACGTCCAGCCCGTCGCCCCAGCCGCTCGGCGCGATCGCCCGCTCCAACACGGAGCGGCGGGGCTCGTCCAGCACGTCGGCCACAGTGGCCGTCGTCGGACCGGTATCGAGCGCGATCGTCGCGTTGGCCTGGGGATCGAGGTCCACCACGAGCGCACGCACGCCGTGCTGCAGCGCGGCGCCCGCCAGGCCGAGCGCCACCGTGGTCTTGCCCACCCCGCCCTTGAGGCTCAACGTGGCGACGACCTGCACGCGATCAACCTACCGTCCGGTGGTCCCGGCTACGCTGCGCCCGTGGCGGCGGCTCGACGAACGGCGAGGTGGCTCCGGTGACGAGCGCCGAGGTGGGCCACGGCGCGAACGGCGTCACCGGCGGCCCCGTGCACCGCGCCGTCGCCGTCGAGCTCGCCGCGGTCCGGCGTCGCGAGCCGGGCCGGGCTCCGCGCGTCCTCGACGTCGGGGGCGGCAGCGGGGCGTGGGCGGTGCCACTGGCCAGGGCCGGGTGCGCCGTGTCGGTGGTCGACCCGAGTCCCAACGCGCTCGCCGCGCTGGTGCGCCGCGCCCGCGACGCGGGGGTGCACGAGCTGGTCACCCCGGTACCGGGCGATGTCGACTCGCTCGCCGACGTGGCGCCGGTCGGTCGGGCCGACCTGGTGCTGGGCCACGGCCTGCTGGAGGTCGTCGACGACGTCACGGTGGCCGTCGGCGCGCTCACCCGGGCGAGCGCCCTCGGCGGGGCGGTGTCCGTGCTGGTCGCGGGCCGGTTCGCGGCCGTGCTCGCGCGCACGTTGGCCGGACGCCTCGCCGAGGCGCGGGCCGTGCTCTGCGATCCCGACGGACGCTTCGGGCCCGACGACGCGCTGCGCCGCCGTCTCGACGCGGCGGGTCTGCGTGGGGTGCTCGCGGCCGATCCCGGGCTCCAGGTGGAGCTGCTGCAGGGCGACGGCGTGCTCGAAGGCTGGGCGCCGCGGGCCGTCCGCGACGGCGGCCCCGCCGCGGCGGGCGCGCTGAGTCGAGCTGGAAGACCTGGCCGCCGTCGAGCCCGCTCTGATCGATGTCGCGGCCCGCCTGCACGGCCTCGCGCGCCGGGTGCGATGATCACGCGACGGCCCCTCTGGCCGCCGCTTGGTGACCCTTTGATCAAGGTCATCCGAATTTGGTGGCGCCCGCTTGACGAGTCCGGGTAGTCGGCGGGCCCGCGGACTCGTATCCTCGTCCTTAGACGCCCACCCTGGGCGCTCGTCGCGTCGTTCCGGCACCATGGACGATGACCCGACAGGACGAGAAAGTGCCGGAGGCGAAGTCATGCCCCTCTCCGAGCACGAGCAGCGACTGCTCGATCAGATCGAGCGCGCTCTCTACGCCGAAGACCCCAAGTTCGCGTCCACCGTGCGCGGTGGACGGCTGCGCAAGCCCACCCGGCGCCGTCGACTTCAGGGCGTAGCCCTGTTCGTCCTCGGTCTCGTCCTGCTCGTGCTGGGCATTGCCGTCCAGTGGACCTGGCTCGGGGGCATCCCCGTGGTCAGCGTCGTCGGGTTCCTCGGGATGCTGGGCGGCGCCGTGCTGGCCATCACCTCCGTGGGCGCCGCAAGCGCGGCGCCTGCCGCCAAAGCGGAGCCGGACAAGAACGGATTCACCGGCCGGATGGAGGAACGCTTCCGCCGCCGGTTCGAGCAGGAATAGCGCCCGATACCTCTTCGACGCCGCCGCCCCGCCCTGCGGGAGCGGCGGCGTCGTCGTGCGCGGCGCGCCGCGGGCGGCGGATGTGGCGCGGTGACAGGTGGAGCACCACCGAGCGCGGGAGCAGCCTGCCGCTCCACGACAGCGGGCTGGCCGCCGCGACCGCCGCCCGCACCCCCTCGAAAGGACCGTCCAGCTCGCCCCGGCCGGGATGCCGGTCGCCGTACCAGCTGGATTCGACGGCCCCGACCAGCTGACGCAGCTCCTGCTGCGCGGCGGCGTCGAGGTGGTGCTCGCGCACGAGGCGGCGCGCCGCCACCCGCACCGTGTCGTTCTCCTTCGGCGGCACACCCCGGTCGGTCGACTCGGCCAGGAGCTCGGCCCACGCCGCGGCGGCGGCCGGGGCCCCGCCCGCGGTCACGGCGGCGAGCCTGCGCCGTCGCTCCCGGGCACGCAGTGCCGCGGGCAGCAGCGCGACGCCGACCACCACTACGAGGGCAACGCCCGGCACCAGCGGCCACAGCGGCAGCTCGGCGCCCGGTGCGGCAGACGTCGGGACGTCCGGAACGGCGGGCTGCTGGGTCGGCGCCTCCTGCGGGGTGGGGGCCTGGCGGGCGTCGGCCTCCGGATCGGCGCCGGGCGCCTGCGCGGCGGCGGCCTGCTCCGCCTCGGCCTCCGCGACGTAGGGCGGCACGATCGTGCGCCCGTCCGTGAGCGGTGTCGGATCAAAGATCAGCCAGCCGTAGCCCGCGAACCACGCCTCCACCCATGCGTGGGCGTCCGACGTGCTGACCGAGCGGTGGTCGCCGTCCGCCGTGCCGCCGGTGAAACCGACCGCGACCCTGGCGGGCACCCCGACCGTCCGCAGCATGACCGCCATCGCGGCGGAGAACTGCTCGCAGTAGCCGGTCTTGCCGACGGTCAGGAAGTCGACCAGCGCGTCGTCGCCGTTGCCCGGCGCGGTCCGCAGGCTGTAGTGGAAGGTCGAGGTGGGGCCGGTGAAGAAGTCCTGCAGCGCGATCGCCTTGTCGAACGCCGAGCCTGCGCCCGCGGTCACCTGCCGGGCCAGATCGGTCACCCGCTGGTCGACGCCCGAGGTGTCGAGGTAGCCCGCCACGGGCCCGTTGCCGCCCTTCACGGCGCGCAGTTGGGCGGCGGTCGGCGCCGAGAAGTCCCCGGTCTGCTGCCAGCCCTCCTCCGCGCGCGGCCGCCCGGTGTAGGCGGTGCCGCTGCGCTCGTCGTAGGTCCACCGGCCGGAGAGCCCGGTGACCCCGATCGGCTGGCCGTAGAGCGGCAGCCAGTAGTCCTTGAACGCGACGTTCTCGACGGCGACCGTCGCCATCCGCACGCCGGGGCCCGCGACCACGCCGATCGTGCCGGGCAGCTCGGGCCCCGGGCCTGGCCGCGTCGCCTGCCAGCCGACGTCGCGGACGTACGTGCTCAACGTCAGCGCGCGCAGGTAGGCGGGCTGCGGCAGGCCGCGCACCCGGAACAGCTCCGCGGGGTTGGTCTGCGTCAGCTGCCCGCGCAGCGAGGTGAAGGGGCTCAGGCCGATCGCGCCGCCCCCGCCCGCCGCGGTGCCCGCGAACCGCCCCGCGGTGCCGACGAACCCACTGACCGCGCCGATGCCCAGCGCGATGGCGACCGCCCCCGCGACGATCGCGATCCCGCCGACCCGCTGCCTGCCTGCGCCCTGGCGGGAGATCAGCAGGATGCCGAAGCCCGCCGCCGCGCAGACCACGGCCTGCCAGGGCAGCAGGGCGTCATCCAGCGCGGCGGGCACCGCGAAGACGGCCAGCAGCGGCACGCCCGCCGCCGCGGGGGCCCGCGCGAGGACCGCGGCCACGTACACCGCGATCGCGACCGCGCCGAAGGCGGCGGTGATCAGGAACAGGATCTCCGGCGTCGCGGCGATCGGGGCGATGCCGACCGCGATCTGCGCGCCCGCCCCGGCGAACAGGGTCGCGAACGAGCCGAGCGCGGCCGGTCCGGGCAGGAGGCCGAACACGGCGTTGTCGGTGGACTGCGCGGTCAGGAGCAGGAGCATCCCCACGCACTGGCCTGCGGCGACGACCACCGGGCCCAGGCGGTGCAGCGCCAGTCCGAGCGCCACCACGACGAGCGCCGCGACCGTCACGCGGCCCAGCCACGCGTACCCCTGGATGATCGCGCCGAGCGGAGCGCTCGCCAGCATCGTGGCGACGCCCGCGGAGGCCGCCTCGGCCCAGGGCAGCCGGGTTCTCGGCCATCGGGCCTGGGGCGGGGGCGTGCGCCCTGTCGACGCGGCCGGGCCCGCCGTCGCGCCCGCGACGCCTGTCAGCGTGCCGCTCGAAAGACCGCTCCTTGGGCCGCTCACTGCGCCGCTCGGGATGCCGTTCACCGCCCCGGTCACCGGGCCGGTCACAGCGCGTCCCAGATCCGGTCGGGCGTGGCGCCCGCCGCCGCGACGGCCACGGTCCAGCCCGCATGGCGCAGCGCTGTCGCCGTCGCGTCCGCGCTGCCGGGGCGTCCGTCCGCCGGATCCCACGTCGCGGTGTCGAGCAGCACGGCGTAGCCGCCTTGCGGGTGCCGCGCGAGCAGGCTCTCCCGATGGGCGGGCGTGAGCGCGCCCAACACGGCGATGAGGTCCTTGCCCACCGGGAAGTCGGGTCCGGTGAGCTCGGCGCGGGCGGAGGGGCGCAGCGCGGCGAGGGCGTCGAGCAGCGCGTCGAGTCCGGCCGGATCCGGGCCCGGCAGGGCCGTGCCGTCCTCCGTGAGGAGGGTGACGGGCTCGCCACGACGGATCAGGTGGGCGCAGACGCTGGCCGCCATGCTGATCGCGAACTCGAGGCTGGAGCCTGCGCCCCGCCCCCGGTGGGCGGCGTCGCGGCGGTCCAGCAGCACGGTCGTCCCCGCCCGCCACGGCCGTTCCTCCAGCCGCACCATCAGCTCGTCGTGCCGCGCGGTGCTGCGCCAGTGCACCCGGCGCAGCTCGTCGCCGTGGCGGTAGGGCCGCACGAGGACGTCCGAGCTTCCCTGGCCCTGATGCGCGAGGGCGGCACCCGAGGTGCCCTCACCCGCACCGAGCGCGGCGGGCAGCCCGTTCAGCGTGACGACCCGGGGAAGGACGATCAGGCGGTCCGGGCCCGCGATGGTCCGTTCGAACTCGGCGAGTGCGAGCGGGTCGGTGGCGCCCGCGGTGAGCGGGCCGATGGCGTGGACGCCGCGCACGAGCGGGCGCAGAGGATAGGTGAGGCGGGCCCCGCCCCGTCGGGAGAGCCGATGGACGGTGAACCCCGGCGGTGCGGTCGCCTGCGGCCCCGCGGCGTCGGGCACGGTGTCCACCAGGCGCAACGTCCCGACCAGCGCCGACCCTTTCAGGTGCAGGGCCACCTCGACCGTGCCACCAACCGAGAGCCTGCCCGGCAGGAGCTCCCGCGTGACCCGCACCGTGCGGCGGGTGCGGACGGCCAGCAGGATGGCGAGCACCGGCAGGGCCGTGACGAAGGCGCCGATGCGCAGCAGGTCCCGCTCGTCGAGCGCCAGCGAGCACGCGGCGGTCGCCGCGCCCCCGGCGAGCAGGCAGCGGCCCCGCGTGGTCAGGCCGGAGAAGCGGGCCACGCCCGTCAGCCCCCGGGACGGGCCGGAGCGGGCACGGGGGTCCGCGCCAGCAGCGCGCGGACGATGTCGACAGGGGAGCGGCGGCTCGCCTGGGCGTCCGGGGTGAGCAGCAGCCGGTGGGCGAGCACCGGGATGGCGACGGCCTGCACGTCGTCGGGCACGACGAAGCTGCGTCCGGAAAGGGCGGCTTGTGCGCGGGCCGTGCGCACGAGCTGCAGCGTGGCGCGCGGGGAGGCGCCGAGGCGCAGCTCGGGCAGCCGCCGCGTGGTCGCCACGAGGTCGACGCAGTACCGGCGCACCTCGGGGCCGAGGTGGACGCGGTGCACGGCGTCGACCGCGGCCTGCACCCGGGGGGCGTCGGTGACGGGCCGTAGCGTTTCCAGCGGATCGGTCGCGGCATGCTCGTCGATCATGGCGAGCTCGGCGGCCATGTCCGGGTAGCCGACCGACACCCGCGCGGTGAAGCGGTCCCGCTGCGCCTCGGGCAGCGGGTAGGTGCCGTCCATCTCGATCGGGTTCTGCGTGGCCACGACCATGAACGGGCTGGCGAGGGCATAGGTGGCGCCGTCGACGGTCACCTGGCGCTCGGCCATGCACTCCAGCAGCGCCGACTGCGTCTTCGGCGACGCCCGGTTGATCTCGTCGGCGATCACGAGGTTGGCGAAGACCGGGCCGGGGCGGAACTCGAACTCCGTGCTCTGCCGGTTGAAGATCGACAGGCCGGTGATGTCGACGGGCATCAGGTCGGGGGTGAACTGCACGCGGCTGGCGGAGCCGTCGATCGAGCGCGCGAGCGCCTTCGCCAGCGAGGTCTTCCCCACTCCGGGCACGTCCTCGACGAGCAGGTGTCCCTCGGCGAGCAGCGTGACGAGGGCGATCCGGACGACCTCGGGCTTGCCGACGATCACGCGCTGGATGTTGGCCGCGATACGGGCGCCGACGTCCGCGATGTCGGGCAGGCCGAGGGGAGCCCCTGCCGGACCGCCGTCCACGCGGTTGCTCGTCGTGGTCACCCGGAGGCACCTCCCTGCACGTGGTGTGGGCCCCCAGTCTGTCAAACGGCACGTGCGTGCATCGCCTGCGTCGGCAGACCGATCCCCCACCTTCCCCCACATGCCGCGCCGGAGGGCGGCCCGGCGGGGCGCGGGTCGGCGTGTCGACGCCCGGAGTGGGGTACCGCGGCCGAGTGGAGCCCAACGGCACCCCACCTCGCCCCACCCCCGGTGAGCTGCCGGTTTGCCAGAGGCCACGGGTCAACCGGGGAAGATCCCGGGTTGACGGTGGAGGGAAGTGGGGTAATGTGGTGATCGCTGGGGCGCCGAGGAGCCTCACGCCGTTCACGGGTGGAGGTGGGGCCGGTGTTCCTCGGCACCTACACCCCCAAGTTGGACGACAAGGGGCGGTTGACGCTGCCCGCGAAGTTCCGTGACGAGCTGCGAGGCGGTCTGATGATCACGAAGGGGCAGGACCACTGCCTGTACGTGTTCACCAGGGACGCGTTCACCGAGCTGGCCACGAAGGTGGCGTCCGCCCCGTTGACGAGCGAGTCGGCGCGGGTCTTCCAACGCAACCTCTTCTCGGGCACCGACGAGCAGAACCCCGACGCGCAGGGCCGCATCGCGATCACCCCCGAGCTGCGGCGCTACGCGGGGCTCACCAAGGACTGTGTGGTCATCGGCGCGTTCACGCGCGCCGAGATCTGGGACGCCGAGGCATGGCAGCGCTACCAGGACGACCACGAGGACACGTACGCGAAAGCGCAGGAGGAGGTGCTGACCGGGCTGATGTAGGCCCGAGAGGACATCAGCGGTTGAGAGACCCGGTCCGGTGTCTCCTCCCGGCGGCCCTGGCGCACCTTCCCCGGTGCCAGGTCTGCCGGGAGGAGGCATCGGAGAAGCCCGGTGGAGCGGTCGGGCGCGGAAGGCTCGGCGACTCGGGGCAGGGAGGTGGGTGGCTGTGGGGCAGCACCCGCACGGAGATGGGCCTGCTGGGGCAAGGCACATCCCCGTGGCCCTGCCTCGGGTCGTCGAGTTGCTGCGTCCGGCGCTTGCGGGGCGGCAGGCCGTCATGGTCGACGCCACGCTCGGCCTTGGTGGCCACGCCGCTGCGCTGCTCGCCGAGCATCCGCAGCTCACGCTGGTCGGGCTGGACCGGGATCCGGAGGCGCTCGCACTCGCCCGGCGCAGGCTCGCCGCCTACGCCGGGCGGACGCACCTGGTGCACGCCGTGTACGACCAGGTCGCCGACGTACTCGCGGGACTGGGGCTCCCGCGGGTCGACGGCGTCCTGTTCGACCTCGGCGTCTCCTCGTTGCAGCTCGACGCCGACGAGCGGGGCTTCTCCTACGCCCGCGACGCGGAGCTCGACATGCGGATGGACGCGCAGCGCGGGCCGACGGCGGCGGACGTGCTCAACACCTACCCGGTCCCGGAGCTCGCGCGCGTGCTCCGGGAGTACGGGGAGGAGCGGTTCGCGTCGCGGATCGCGGCGGCCGTGGGGCGGCACCGCGAGCAACGGCCGTTCCGGCGCAGCGCCGAGCTGGTGGAGCTGCTGTACGAGGCGGTGCCCGCGGCGTCACGGCGCACCGGGGGACATCCGGCCAAACGGACGTTCCAGGCCTTGCGGATCGAGGTCAACGGTGAGCTCGCGGCGTTCACGGCCGCGCTGCCCGCCGCGCTCGACGCGTTGCGCGTCGGGGGCCGGATCGTCGTGCTGGCCTACCACTCGCTGGAGGACCGCATCGCGAAGCGCGAGCTCGGCGAGCGGTCGACGTCGAGCACGCCCGCGGGCCTGCCGGTGGAGCTGCCCGGGCACGGGCCGACCTTCCGCCTGCTCGTGCGTGGGGCCGAGCAGGCGGGCGACGACGAGGTCGCGGACAACCCGCGGGCCGCGTCGGTCCGGCTGCGGGCGGCGGAACGGATCGGGGAAGGGGAGGCAGGCATGGCCGGGGGGAAGAGATGAGCGCGCCGACGACCGAGCGGGCCAGGGGGCAGGTCCGTTCGGCCGCCCGCACAGCGCGGACCGGTGATCGCAAGGCCGAGTTGGCGGCCGCCCGGGCGGGGGCCCGGGCGATGGGGACCCGGACGGCGGGGGCCGTCAAGGCAGGCAGGGAGCAGGCGCGGGCGGGGACGGTCCCGGCCCAGCGCGGCGCGCCGAGCATCGAGCGCGGGAGCGCCACGAGCCGGGCCTACGCCAAGCGCGATGATCGGCTGCGACGTCTGGTCGGGGGGCGTTCGGCGCGCCCCGCGGCACCGGCGGGGCGCGCCCAGTTCGTGCTGCTCGTGATGGCGCTCTTGGCGTCCGGGCTGGTGGTGACCCTGTGGCTGTCGACAGCGGCCGCCGCGGACTCCTACCGGCTGCAGGACGCCCGCTCCGGGGCCCAGGCGTTGACAGAGCGGAGCGAGCAGCTGCGCCGGGAGGTCACGGCGATGGACTCGGCGCCCGCTCTGGCGCAGCGGGCCGCGGCGCTGGGCATGGTGCCGGTGCAGGACTCGGCGCGGCTGGTGGTCGCGCCGGACGGCACGGTGACGCTCGTCGGGCAACCGCGGGCAGCCATCGCCGCGGCCCTGCCCGTTCCGGCACCCGCGCCCGCTCCCGCAGCCCCCGCGCCCCCCGCGGGCGTGCCGCCGGACGCGCCGACGGCTGACGCCGCGGTCGAGGCCCAACCCGGTTCGTCGCCGGACGCGGGCGCGCCGGGCGCGACGCAGGCGGTGGCCACGGCGGCTGGAGCGGCGAACCCGGCCCCCGCCCGGCCCGCCACTGGCGCGGCGCCCGCAAACGGCCCCACCACGGGCACGGCGGGCACGGCGCCCGCGGGCACGGGCGCTGCAGGCGCAAGCGGACCGGGCGCCGGTGGAGTGGGCGCAGGCGCCGCGGGCACGGGCGCCAGGGGCACCGGCGCGGCGGGCGCCGGTGCGACGGGCGCGGGCGCCGGTGCGACGGGCGCTGGAGGCGCGGGCGCGGCTGGCACCGGCACGACGGGCACAGGCACCGGGGTCACAAGCCCGACCGGCACAGGCGCCGCGGGCACAGCTGCGGGCGCGGGCGCTGCAGGCGCGGGCGCCGGGACACCGGGCGTGCCGCCCGCGCGCACCGCCGCCGGGGCGGGCGGTGCGGGCGCTGCCGCTCCGCGTGCGACGACCCTCGCGCCGCCGTCCGCCGCGATCGCGACCCCGGCGCGCACCCCCGCGCAGACGGGAGGGGCGGGCCGATGACCCACGCCGCCGCGCCTGCGGCCGCGCGGGCCGCCTTCGGCGTGCGTCCGGGGCCCGTCGCACCGCCTGAGCGCCGCCGGGCCGCGAGAGCCCCGGTCGGCGTGCGTCCGACAGGGCCCGCGGTAACGCCCAACAGCCGCCGGGCCTCGAGGGCCGCCCTCGACCTGCGTCGGACGGGGCCTGGGGTACCGGCTGGCAGCCGCCGCGTCGCTGGGGCCGCCTCCGGCATGCGCCCGAGGCCCGTCGCACCGCCCGACGACCCACCCACGGCGCGCCCGGCCCCGTCGTACCTCGGCGGAGCACGCTGATGACGACCGCCCCGCCCCGGCCGCGGGCGCGGGTCACCGTCCGCTCCGGCCTGCCGCATCGCCGTCCGTCCACCAGGCGGCGTCCGACGGCGTCCGCGCGTATGCGGCTGCGGGCCGGTCGCGCCCTGCTCGTCGCGGTCTTGGGCATCGCGACGCTCAAGCTCGTCGTCATCCAGTCGTTGCAGGCCCCTGACCTGAACGCCGCGTCGGCCAGGCAACTGATCACCGAGATCCCGCTGCCCGCCGAGCGGGGGGCGATCCTCGACGGCGCGGGCAGGCCGCTCGCGTTCAGCATCGAGGCGAACGCGCTCGTCGCCAACCCGCGCACGATCGCGCGGACCCACGGGGCGGGCACCGCCGAGTACGTCAGCCGGATGGCAATCGTGGTCGGGCAGGCCACGGGCCAGGACCCCGCCGCCCTGCTGGCGCTGCTGACCAGCGACAAGGGCTACGTCGTGCTGGCCAAGCTCGTCGACCCCGGCGTCGCGCAGCAGATGCACGACCTGTTCCCCGAGATCGCGCTCGAGCGGCGGGAGGCGCGCGAGTACCCGGGCGGGTCGCTCGCCGCGAACGTCGTCGGGTCCGCCACCTGGGACGCCACCGACACGCCCGGCAAGCTCACCGGTCGGGTCGGCCTTGAGAGCTCACAGGACAACCTGCTGTCGGGCTCGAACGGCGTCCGCGAGGTCGACACGGCGGAGGGCAGCACGGCTGAGATCCCCGGAAGCGTCCGCTACGAGCGTCCCGCGGTGCCCGGCTCGACGCTGCAGCTCACGCTCGACTCCGACCTGCAGTACACCGTGCAGCGCGACCTGACCGCCTTCGTCGCGAAGACCCGCGCCAGGCCCGACAGCTCGGTCGTGGTGCTCGACGTGGCCACCGGCAAAGTGCGCGCGCTCGCCACCGGTCAGACGTTCGACCCGACCAACCCGGGCGCGGCGACGGCAGGCCAGCTGGGCGACCCCGCCGTCACCTCGCCGTTCGAGCCCGGCTCGGTCAACAAGATCGTCACGATGTCGGCGGCGATCGAGTACGGCGTCTCCAAGCCCGACGACGTGCTGAACGTCCCGGGCAGCATCAAGGTCGCCGACCGCACGATCAACGACGCCTGGAAGCACGGCCTGGCGCACTACACGCTCACCGGCGTGCTCGCGAAGTCGTCGAACGTCGGCACGATCATGACGGCGCAGAAGGTCGGACCGGACCGGTTCGCGGACATGCTGGGGCGCTACGGCCTGGGCGTGAAGACCGGCGTCGGGCTGCCGGGCGAGAGCGCGGGCAGCGTGCCGCCGATGGCGACCTGGTCGGGGTCGACGTTCGGCAACCTCCCGATCGGCCAGGGCCTGTCCATGACCGTGCTGCAGATGGTGGGCATGTACCAGGCCGTCGCGAACAACGGGCTGCGGATCCCGCCGCGGATCATCGAGTCGACGACGACACCCGACGGCGTGCGCACCGAGGTGCCCACGCCCGCGGGGGTGCAGGTGGTGTCGCCGCAGACGGCGGCGACGCTGCGGATGATGCTCACCGCCGTCACCCAGGACGTCCACGGCCAGCGGGGCACTGGACCGACCGCGGCCGTCCCCGGGTATCAGATCGCGGGCAAGACCGGCACGGCGCAGCAGGTCAACCCGGTGTGCGGCTGCTACTCGGCGTCGACGTACTGGATCACCTTCGCCGGGATGTTGCCCGCGCAGAACCCGCGCTACGTCGTCGGGATCATGCTCGACGCCCCCGCGGGCGCCTCCAGCGCCGCCCCGCTCTTCCACGACATCGCCACCTACCTCGCCCAGCGCGACCACATCCCGCTGACGACCAACCCCACCCCGCCCCAGACCCTCCAGCTCCCCTGAGCGAAGGGGTGAGTCCCGCGTCCTGCCACGGTGAGTCCCGCGTTTCGGCACGCCGAGTTCGGCATTCGTGCATGGTGAGCCAGGCGGCGCGGCCGTGATCGCCGGATCTGGGACATGCGTGCCAAATATGGCGTCCATGTCCCACATTCACCGTTCATGAGGGGAACCCGGATCGTGCCGTGCGCAGATGCGGAATTCGCCGTGCCGAAACGCGGGACTCACCGTGGCAGGACGCGGGACTCACCGGGGAGGAGGGGCGATGCGCGTCCGGGTGACGACGACGCCGCCGGTAACCTCCGCGGCATGTCCGCCGTCGGTCCAGCACCGATCGCCGCCCCGGCCGCGAGCGCTTTGCCGCCGCGACCGCGCACCGTCCGACCGACCCCCCTCGCCGAGGTCGTCGCGGCCGTCGACGCACCCTCCGAGGGGCCGGTGGACGTGACCGGCAGGGTCGTTGACGGCACCACGGTCCGCGAGGTCGCCGCCGACGCGTCCGTGACCGCGGCGACCGGCCTGCCCGACGGCGCCACGGTCGGCGAGGGAGTGGGCGGCGTGGCCGATCGGGCCGCGCCCGCGGCGGAGCAGTGGCCCGACGTGACCGGGGTGACGCTCCGCGCATCGGACGTCAGGCCGGGCGACCTCTTCGCCGCACTGCCCGGCGCCCGCGCACACGGGGCCGACTTCGCCGCCGACGCTATCGCCCGCGGTGCCGTCGCCGTCCTCACCGACCCCGACGGCGCCCGCCGCACCCTGCAAGCGGGCTGCCCGGTGCTCGTCCACCCCCGCCCGCGCGACGTGCTCGGCGCGGTCGCCGCCCTCGTCTACGACGACCCCACGGCCCACCTCTCGGTGATCGGGGTGACCGGCACCAGCGGCAAGACCACCGTGGCCCACCTCGTGGAGGCGGGCCTCGCCGCGGCCGGGCGCACGACGGGGCTGCTCGGCACGGTCGGGATCCGCGTCGACGGAATGCCGCTGCCCAGTGCGTTCACCACACCGGAGGCGCCCGACCTCCAGGCGGTGTTCGCGATCATGCGCGAGGCCGGGGTGACGGACGCGGCGATGGAGGTGTCCAGCCACGCGCTCGCCCTCGGCCGGGTGGCGGGCACCCGCTTCGCGGTCGGCGCGTTCACCAACCTCTCCCAGGACCACCTGGACTTCCACCGCGACATGGACGACTACTTCGCGGCCAAGGCCCGGCTCTTCGACGGGCGGGCAGGGCACGCCGTCATCTGCGTGGACGACGAGTGGGGCGTCCGGCTGGCCGCGCGCACCCCGGGCGCCGTCACCGTGGCGACGCGCAGTGCCACAGACCCGAGCGCCACCGACCCGCGCGCCGCCGACCTGAGCGCCGCCGACCCCAGCGCCGCCGATTGGGGCGCCGCCGACCTGGTCACCGAGGCGGACGGCGGCCAGCGCTTCACCGCGCTCACCCCCGAGGGCCCCGTCCCTGTCCGGTTGCGGCTGCCGGGGGCGTTCAACGTGGCCAACGCCCTGGTGGCGCTGGCGTGCCTCGCCGCCGTCGGCGTGCCGCCCGCCGTCGCCGCGGAGCGCTTCGCGGACGTCACGGTGCCCGGCCGCATGCAGCGCGTCGACCTGGGCCAGCCGTTCCTCGCGGTGGTCGACTACGCGCACAAGCCCGCCGCCGTCGCCGCCCTCCTCGACACGCTGCGCGCCCAGGTGCCCGGCAGGCTGATCACCGTGCTGGGCTGCGGCGGCGACCGCGACCGCGGCAAGCGCCCGCTGATGGGCGCCGCGGCCGCCCGCCGCTCCGACATGCTCGTCGTCACCGACGACAACCCGCGCTCGGAGAGCCCGGCCGACGATCCGCGCCGCGATGCTCGCAGGCGCGCTCTCCGAGCCCGGCCACGGCGAGCTGCACGAGATCGGCGATCGGCGCGCGGCGATCGCCGCGGCCGTCGACGCGGCCCGGGAGGGCGACGCCGTCGTCATCGCGGGCAAGGGCCACGAGACCGGTCAGGAGATCCACGGCGTACGCCATCCCTTCGACGACGCGGCCGAACTCGCCGCAGCGATCACCGGCGCGCTCCGGGCCGCCCGTCGATGATCCACTCCCGCATGATCGGATGTGCACCGTGATCCCGCTGTCACTGTCCGAGGTCGCCGCCGTCACGAACGGGCGGCTCGTCGGAGCCCGCGGTGACGAGGTGGTCACGGCGGTCGAGTTCGACTCCCGCGCCATTCGCCCCGGCGGCCTCTTCGTCGCGCTGCCGGGTGAGCACGTCGACGGCCACGACTTCGCCGCGGCCGCTGCCGACCGCGGCGCTGTGGCGGTGCTCGCCGCCCGTCCGGTCGACGCGCCCGCGGTCCGCGTCCCGCCCGCTCCCCGGGTCACCGGCACCTATCTCGGCGACACCGATCCCGACGGCGCCGGTGCCGCCGTGCTCGCCGCGCTCGCCCGGTTGGCGACCCACGTCGTGGGCAGGCTCCCCGACCTGACGGTCGTCGGGGTGACCGGCAGCTCCGGCAAGACGTCCACGAAGGACCTGCTGGCCGCCGTCCTCGCCCCGCTGGGCCCGACGGTCGCCCCGCCGGAGTCGTTCAACAACGAGCTCGGCCTCCCGTGGACGGCCCTGCGCGCGGACCGGGCCACCCGCCACCTGGTGCTGGAGTTCTCCGCCCGCGGCCCCGGCCACATCGGCGCCCTCGCCGCGGCGGTGCCGCCGAGGATCGGCGTCGTGCTCAACGTCGGGAGCGCGCACCTGGGCGAGTTCGGCTCGGTCGCGGCGATCGCGCGGGCCAAGGGCGAGCTGGTCGAGGCCCTGCCCGGTGACGGGGTCGCGGTGCTGAACGCCGACGATGCCCGCGTCGCGGCCATGCGCGCCCGCACCGCGGCCCGGGTCGTCACGTTCGGCACGCACCCCGGCGCCGACGTCCGCGCCGAGGCCGTCGCCCTCGAGGCGGGCCGCGCCCGCTTCCGGTTGGTGACGCCCGCCGGACGGGCGCCGGTCACGCTGCGGCTCGTCGGCGCGCACCACGTCGGCAACGCGCTGGCCGCGGCCGCGGTCGCGGGCGAGCTGGGTGGCACCCCGGACACGATCGCCGCGGCCCTCTCCGCTGCCACCCCGGCGTCCCGGTGGCGGATGGAGGTCATCGACCGCGCCGACGGCGTGACGGTCGTCAACGACGCCTACAACGCCAACCCGGACTCGATGGCCGCCGCCCTGCGTGCCGTGGCCGACCTCGGCGCGGGCAGGCGCACCTGGGCCGTGCTCGGGCCGATGCGGGAGCTGGGCGGCGACGGGGCCGTCGCGCACACCGAGATCGCGACACTGGCCAAGGAGCTGGGCATCGACGAGCTCGTCGCGGTCGACTGCCCGGAGTACGGTGCGGGCCGCCAGGCGGCCGACGTCGCCGAGGCCCTCGCGTTGCTCGCCGCCGAGCTCGCGCCCGGCGACGTCGTGCTCGTGAAGGCGTCGCGGGCGGCCGGGCTGGACCGGATCGCCGCCGACCTGCTGGACGGGAGCACGGGCGCATGAGAGGCATCTTCATCGCCGCAGGGGTCGCCCTGGCGATCTCCATCCTGCTCACGCCGTACCTCATCCGGCTGTTCGCGCGACAGGGCTTCGGGCAGGAGATCCGCGCCGACGGCCCGCAGAGCCACCAGGCCAAGCGCGGCACGCCCACGATGGGCGGCGTCGCCATCATGATCGCGATCTGGCTGGGCTACCTGCTCTCGCACATGGTGACCGGCGAGCAGGTCAGCTCGTCGGCGCTGCTCGTGCTGTACCTGACCACCGCGCTGGGCGTCGTCGGGTTCCTCGACGACTTCATCAAGCTCCGCCGCGCCCGCAACCTCGGGCTCAACAAGACGTCCAAGGTCGTCGGGCAGGTGCTCACCGCGACGATCTTCGGGATCCTGGCGCTGCGCTTCGCCAACGCCGACGGCCTCACCCCGGCGTCGGACAGCCTCTCCTTCGTCCGCGACATCGCCGTGCTCTCGTTCGGCCTCGTCGGCTTCATCCTGCTGGCCAACCTGATCATCGCGGCCTGGTCGAACGCGGTGAACCTCACCGACGGCCTCGACGGACTCGCCGCGGGCACGGCGGCCATGGTCCTGGGCACCTACGTGATCATCTGCTTCTGGCAGTTCCGCAACAACTGCGCGCTCGTCTCCGCGGCGGGCTGCTACCAGGTGCGCGACCCGCTGGACGTCGGCGTGCTCGCCGCCGCCGCGATGGGGGGCTGCATCGGCTTCCTCTGGTGGAACGCCGCGCCCGCCCGGATCTTCATGGGGGACACGGGCTCGCTGGCGCTGGGCGGGCTGGTGGCGGGCCTGTCCATCGTGACGCGCACGGAGCTGCTGCTCGTCGTCATCGGCGGGGTGTTCGTCGTGGAGGCGCTGTCGGTGGTGATGCAGATCCTCGTGTTCCGGACGACCCGGCGGCGCGTGTTCCGGATGGCCCCCTTCCACCACCACTTCGAGCTCGCGGGCTGGGCCGAGACCACAGTGATCATCCGATTCTGGCTGCTCGCGGCGATGTGCGCGGCGCTGGGCCTCGGACTGTTCTACAGCGAGTGGCTGACGGCTTCGACGGGCGCGTAGGAGATGAAGGCCGACGAACTGCGCGGCGCGCACGTGCTCGTCGCGGGCGCCGGGATCTCCGGACGGGCGGCCGCCGAGGCGCTCTTGCGGCTGGGGGCGCGCGTGACGGTGACCGACGCCCGTCCCGAGGCGCTGGTCGACCTCCCCGAGGGAGCGGTCGCCTGCCCGGAGGAGCTGCCGCCCGACGTGGCGCTCGTCGTCACCGGGCCCGGACGACGCCCCGACAACGCCCTCGTGGCGCGCGCGACGGTGCCCGTCGTGGGGGAGCCCGAGCTCGCGTGGTGGATCGCGCAGGCGCAGCCCGCACCGGCGCCGTGGCTGGCGGTCACCGGCACCAACGGCAAGACGACCACGGTCGGCATGCTCGAGTCGATCCTGCGCGCGGCGGGCGCCGACGCGGTGGCCTGCGGGAACGTCGGCCACCCCGTCGTCAGCGCGGTCGGCGAGGGCCGGGACGTGCTCGCCGTCGAGCTGTCGAGCTTCCAGCTGCACTGGTCGCCCTCGGTCGTCCCCGCTGCGGGGTGTGTGCTCAACGTCGCCGAGGACCATCTCGACTGGCACGGCTCGATGGCCGCCTACGCCGCGGCCAAGGCGCGGGCGCTGCGCGGGCCGGTCGCGATCGCGGGGGTCGACGACCCGGCCGCGGCCGCGCTGCTCGCCGCCGCACCGGCCGAACGGCGGGTGGGCGTCACGCTCGCCGCGCCAGGGCCCGATCAGCTCGGCGTCATCGGCGGGGCACTCGTCGACCGGGCCTTCGGCGCCGGTCCGCTGGCCGACGTCGCGGCCGTGCGTCCCGCCGGTCCGTCGGGGATCACCGACGCGCTCGCCGCCGCGGCGCTGGCCCGCGCGCACGGCGTCCCGGCCGCCGCCGTCGCGGCCGGGCTCGACGCGTTCCGTCCTGGCGGGCACCGCGGGGCGCTCGTCGGACGGGCCGACGGCGTGTCCTACGTGGACGACTCCAAGGCCACCAACCCGCACGCCGCCCACGCGGCGCTGGCCGCGGTCTCCGGACCGGTGGTGTGGATCGTCGGCGGACTGCTCAAGGGCGCCTCGGTCGACGCGCTCGTCGCCGATCACCACGGCGGCCTGCGGGCCGCGGTGGTGATCGGCACCGATCGGGCGGAGATCGTGGCCGCGTTGCGACGACACGCGCCGGATGTGCCCGTCGTCGAGGTCACGCCGGGTGACGATGGGGTCATGGTCGGGATCATGACCGCCGCGGTGCGGCACGCCGCCGCCCTCGCCCGGCAGGGTGACACCGTGCTGCTGGCGCCCGCCGCCGCGTCCATGGACCAGTTCACCGACTACGCCGCCCGTGGTGACGCGTTCGCTGCCGCCGTGGCCGCGCTCCCCGGGAGCGGCGCGTGACCCGCGCGACGACCACCCGCCGCACCGGGGCCGCACGGCGGACCACCAGGAACGCCCCGGCCCGATCGGCGACGGTGCGGGCTGCGGCCGGGCGGGCCACCGCGGCGCTGGGTCAGTGGCTGCGCCGCCCGCTGACCTCGCTGCACCTCGTGCTCGGCGTGTTCGGGCTGCTGACGCTCTTCGGGCTGGTGATGGTGCTCTCGGCGTCGTCCGTGGAGGCCTACACCGCGAACGGCTCCTCGTACTCCATCTTCACCCGGCAGCTGCTGTTCTGCGTGCCCGGGCTCGCGCTGTTCTACCTCGGGCTGCGGATCCCGCCGCGGCGGCTGCGCGCCCTCGCGCCCGCGTTCCTCGTGCTGTGCGTACTGCTGCTCATCGCGGTGCTGGCCGTCGGCGTCGAGCGCAATGGCTCGCGCGCCTGGTTCGGCATCGGGTCGTTCACCGTCCAGCCGTCCGAGGCGGCGAAGGTGGCGCTCACGCTCTGGGGCGCGCACGTGCTGGTGGCGCGGCGGGCGGTGATGCACCGCTGGAGGTACGCCCTGTCGCCGGTGGTGCCGGTGACGGTCGTCCTGCTCACGCTGCTGGTGCTCGAGCCAGACCTGGGCATGACCGTCACGCTCGGCGTCGTCATGGTCTCCCTCCTCTTCTATGCGGGCGCGCCGCTGCGGCTGATGGCCGCGCTGAGCGGTGGCGCGGCGGCGGGCGCGCTGGTGTTGGCGACGACGGCGAGCTACCGGATGAGCCGGATCGTCGCGTTCCTCTCGCCTGGCGCCGACACGGAAAGCGCGGGCTTCCAGTCCCGCCAGGCGCTCTACTCGCTGGCGGGCGGCGGGCTGTTCGGCCAGGGGCTGGGGCAGGGCAGTGCCAAGTGGGACTACCTGCCCAACGCCCACAACGACTTCATCTTCGCGATCATCGGCGAGGAGCTGGGCTTCGTCGGCGCCTTGGCGGTGCTCGCGCTGTTCGCGACGTTGGCCTACGCGGGCCTGCGGATCGCGGCCCGCAACTCCGACCCGTGGCTCAAGCTCGTCGTGGCCACGTCCACCACCTGGCTGGTCGCCCAGGCCGCGATCAACATCGCCTACGTCGTGGGCCTGCTCCCGGTGACCGGGCTGACGCTCCCGCTGATCTCCTCGGGAGGCACGTCGCTCGTGGTCACCATGTTCGTGTTCGGGGTGCTCGCCAACGCGGCGCGACACGAGCCGGAGGCGATCGCCGCGCTGCGCCACCACGGGCAGGGCCGGTTCGCCCGCACCCTTCGGCTGCCCCCGCCCGAGCCCTACCGCCCGGTCGCGCGGCCCGCCCCGGCCAGGGGGGTGCGGTGAGCGAGCTTGCGAGCGAACGATCGGCACCGGCGGTCTCGGTCGTCGTCGCCGGTGGCGGCAGCGCGGGGCACATCGAGCCCGCGATGGCGTTGGCCGACGCCGTGACGCGCCTGGCGCCCGACGCCCGCGTCACCGCGCTCGGCACCCGGCGCGGCCTGGACACGGCGCTCATCCCGCCCCGCGGGTATCCGCTGGAGCTGATCCCGCCCGTCCCGCTGCCGCGCAGGCCCAGCGCCGACCTGCTGCGCCTGCCCGGTCGGGTCCGCGCCGCGATCGGGCGGGTGCGGGAGGTGCTGACCGCGGTCGACGCCGACGTGGTGGTCGGGTTCGGCGGCTACGTCGCCCTGCCCGCGTACCTCGGCGCCCGCGGCCGGGTGCCGGTCGTGGTCCACGAGGCCAACGCGCGTGCGGGCCTGGCCAACCGGGTCGGCGCGCGGTTCGCGGCGCGCGTCGTGGCCGCGGTGCCGGGCGCCCTCGCCGACGCGGAGGTCATCGGGATCCCGCTGCGCCGTTCCGTGACCGAGCTGGACCGGCCCGGCCTGCGCGCGCAGGCCCGCGCCCGGTTCGGGCTCCCCGCCGACGGGCCGGTTCTGCTCGTGTTCGGCGGCTCACAGGGCGCGCGCACCCTCAACACCGCCCTCGCCGCGGCGCTCCCGGGGCTGCTGCACGCGGGCGTCGGGGTGCTGCACGCCTACGGCAAGGCCGGGACGCCCGCCGCCCCGGCGCCCGGCTACGTGGCCCCGGGTTATGTGGCACTGCCCTACATCGACGACATGAGCCTGGCCTACGCCGCCGCGGACGCCGTGCTCGGCCGCTGCGGGGCGATGACGGTCGCGGAGGTGTCGGCGGTCGGGCTGCCCGCGGTCTACGTTCCGCTGCCGCACGGCAACGGCGAGCAGGCGCTCAACGCGGGGCCGGTCGTCGCCGCGGGCGGGGGAGTGCTGGTGCCCGACGCCGAGCTGACCGGGGAGCGCGTGCTCGCCGAGCTCGCCCCGCTGCTCACCGACCCGGCCCGGCTGGCGGCGATGGGCGCGGCGGCGCGCGGGTCGGGGCATGCCGACGCCGACGTACGGTTGGCCCGGCTCGTCCTCGACGTCGGACGCGCGGGCCGCGCGGCCCCCCACGCCGACACAGGAGGCGCCGCATGACCGAGGAGACCGAGAGCGTGCAGTTCGACAAGAGCCAGGCCGTCCACCTCATCGGCATCGGCGGTGCGGGGATGAGCGGGATCGCCCGCATCCTGCTGGCCCGCGGCGCGCAGGTCACCGGGTCGGACGCGCGGGAGTCGGCGACGGTGCTCGCGCTGCGGGCGCTCGGCGCGCACGTCGACGTCGGGCACGACGCCGCGCACCTGCCCGCTCCGCCCGCCACCGTCGTCGTGTCCAGCGCGATCCGGGAGACCAACCCCGAACTGGCCGCCGCCCGCGAGCGGGGCCTCCCGGTGGTGCACCGCGCGCAGGCGTTGGCCGCCCTGACCCTCGGGCGCAGGCTCGCGGCCGTCACCGGCACGGCGGGCAAGACGTCAACCACGTCGATGCTCACGGTCGCGCTGCAGCACTGCGGCCTCGACCCGTCGTTCGCGATCGGCGGCGACCTCGCCGCCTCCGGGTCCGGCGCCCACGAGGGCAGCGGCGAGATCTTCGTCGTGGAGGCCGACGAGAGCGACGCGTCCTTCCTGGCGTTCTCGCCCGAGGTCGCGATCGTCACCAACGTCGAGGCCGACCATCTCGACCACTACGGCAGCGCTGCCGCCTACGTCGCCGCCTTCGGCGAGTTCCTGGACCGCATCACGCCCGGGGGCACCCTCGTGAGTTGCGCCGACGACATCGGCGCGGCCGCGCTCGCCACCACGGCCCGCGAGCGCGGGATCCGGGTGCGCACGTATGGGAAGGCCGAGGACACCGACGCCCGGCTGCTCGCCTTCCGACCCGACGGGTCCGGCGCCCGGATCGTCCTGTGTCTCGACGGTGTCGAGCACCACCTGCGGCTGCCGGTCCCCGGCGAGCACATGGCGCTCAACGCGCTGGCCGCGATGCTGGCGGGCGTCGCGCTCGGCGCACCGGCCGAGGGGCTCCTCGAGGGCCTCGCCGCGTTCGACGGGGTGCGCCGCCGGTTCGAGTTCCGCGGCCGCGCGGCCGGGGTGGCGGTGTACGACGACTACGCCCACCACCCGACCAAGGTCGCCGCCCAGCTGCGGGCCGCCCGCGACGTCGTCGGGACCGGTCGGGTCGTCGTCGCGTTCCAGCCGCACCTGTACTCCCGCACCCGCGAGTTCGCACGCGAGTTCGGCGCCGCGCTCGGCCTGGCCGACGAGGTCGTCGTGATGGACGTGTACGGCGCGCGGGAGGACCCGGAGCCGGGGGTGAGCGGGGCGATGGTCGCCGAACAGGTGCCGTTGCCACCCGAACGCGTGCGTTTCGTGCCCCGCTGGGCCGAGGTGCCCTCCGTCGTCGCCGGGATGGCGAGGGCGGGCGACCTGGTGATCACCATGGGGGCGGGTGATGTCACCGTGCTGGCTCCGGAGATCCTCCTGGAGCTGGAGCTGGAGCGGTGACGCGTACGGCGCCTGCCCGGCCCGTCCGGCGGGCGCCGGGGGTGTACCGCCGCCGTCGGATCGCCGCAGCGGTCGTCGCCCTGTCGTTGGTCTTCGCGGCTGGTCTGGTCGTGCGCGTCATGCTGTACGACTCCCACCTCTTCGACGTGCAGGGCGTGCAGGTCGAGGGCGTCACCACCGTGCAGGCCGCCGACGTCCTCTCCGCCGCGGCGGTCCCCACCGGCGCCCCGCTGGCGTCGATCGACACCGCCGCTGTCGCGGCCCGGGTCGCCGCGCTCCCGCCCGTCGCCTCCGCGGTGGTGGCCAGGGCCTGGCCGCACACGGTGACCGTGACCGTCGTCGAGCGCGTCCCCGTCGCCACGGCCACCACCCCGGCCGGGGTGCAGCTCGTCGACGGGGGCGGCGTCGTCTACCCGGGTGCGCCGCCGCCGGGGCTGCCGAGACTGATCTTCGGTGCCGTCGGCCCCGACGACCCGTCCACGCGGTCGGCGCTCGCCGCCCTCGCCACACTCCCGCCTCCCATCCGGTCGCAGGTGCTCACCGTCGACGCGACGGTGGCGGGCGCGAACGTCCCCGGCCAGGTCACCTTCGGGCTCACCGGGGGCCGCCGCGTCGTCTGGGGCACCGACGACCGGGCCGCCGACAAGGCCGCCGTGCTCGTCCCGCTGCTCACCCAGCCGGGACACGTGTTCGACGTCACCAGCCCGGATCTGCCGACCATCCGCAGGTGAAACCCATTCGGGCACTTGTCTTCCGCGCGGCGCGCCTGCTGGACCGCGTCGCGGGCGCGACCTAGCGTTCGATACCGAAGGCCCGGACCCCCGGGGTCGGACCCGAGCTGGACTGGAAGGTGCGCCCTATGACGCCCCCGCACAACTACCTCGCAGTCATCAAGGTCGTCGGCATCGGCGGCGGCGGCGTGAACGCCGTGAACCGCATGATCGAGGTCGGCCTCAAGGGCGTCGAGTTCATCGCCGTCAACACGGACGCGCAGGCCCTCCTGATGTCCGACGCCGACGTGAAGCTCGACATCGGCCGCGAGCTGACGCGGGGGTTGGGGGCGGGCGCGAACCCTGAGGTTGGTCGCAAGGCGGCCGAGGACCACCGCGAGGAGATCGAGGAGGTCCTCAAGGGGGCTGACATGGTCTTCGTCACTGCGGGTGAGGGCGGTGGCACCGGCACGGGCGGCGCGCCCGTCGTCGCGTCGATCGCGCGGAAGCTGGGCGCCCTGACCATCGGCGTCGTCACCCGTCCGTTCACCTTCGAGGGCCGCCGCCGCGCCGGGCAGGCCGAGGAGGGTATCCAGAGCCTGCGCAACGAGTGCGACACGCTGATCGTCATCCCGAACGATCGGCTGCTGCAGCTGGGCGATGTCGGCGTCTCCCTGATGGACGCGTTCCGCTCGGCCGACGAGGTGCTGCTCTCCGGTGTCCAGGGGATCACCAACCTGATCACCACGCCGGGTCTGATCAACCTGGACTTCGCCGACGTCAAGAGCGTCATGTCCGGCGCGGGCAGCGCGCTGATGGGGATCGGCTCCTCGCGCGGCGAGGGCCGGGCGGTGCAGGCGGCGGGCAAGGCCATCAACTCGCCGCTGCTCGAGGCGTCGATGGACGGCGCCCAGGGCGTGCTGCTGTCCATCGCGGGCGGCTCCGACCTGGGCCTTTTCGAGATCAACGAGGCCGCTTCGCTCGTCCAGGAGGCGGCGCACCCCGAAGCCAACATCATCTTCGGCACGGTGATCGACGACTCGCTCGGCGACGAGGTGCGCGTCACCGTCATCGCCGCCGGGTTCGAGGCGGGCGGACCGACGCACAAGAAGCTGGAACCCACCGCGTTCGGCGCCCGCACCGGCGGCGTCATCGCACCGGGAGTCAGCGGCAGCACGGCGGGCTCGCAGAACGGTTCCGGCTACGGCGCGCGCGTCGGATCCGACGGCCAGGGCCAGGGCAATGGCAGCACCGGTCAGGGCGGCTACGGCGGCCAGGGGACGTCCGGAGGTGGGCAGGGCGGCTACGGCGGCGCGGGGAACACCGGCGGCCAGGTGGCCGCAGGGTCCCAGGGACAGTCCGCAGCAGGCGCCGCGTCCGGACACGGTGGCTACAGCGGCTACGGCGGCCAGGGCCATGGCGCCGACGCAGGCCAGGCGAACGGCACGACGCACGGGAGCACGGCAGGCCAGCGGGCCACCGGCGGCTACAGCGGCGGTGCGGACAACGGGTACGGCGGCGCACAGTCGGGTGCGTCCGGCCACGGCGCCGGGGGCTACGGCGATGGCTACGGGTCTTCGACCGGTGGCACCGGCGGCGCGAGGGGAGACGGCGGGTCGCACCAGCCGAACTCGCTGCAGACCGGCACGCTGCCGCCCGCGACCCCGCCGCCCGCGGCCTACACGCCGCCGACCCCGCGGATGCCGGACCCCGGTGAGGTGCCCGGCCCCTCCCTCGACCGGCCCGCGCTCTACACCCCGCCGTCGGCCCACTCGCCGTCCCCGACGAGCTACTCCGCGGCGTCCCGGGCGGCCGATCTCGACGACGAGGTGGACGTCCCGCCGTTCATGAAGCGCTGACCATGGCCCGCGTCCGCCGGGTCACCAGCACTCGCGCGGGCGGGCGCTCACGCGGCGCCTACAGCACGTTCAACCTGTCCGCCGGGGTCGGGGACGACCCGGCGGCGGTGGCGGCCAACCGCACTCGGCTGACCGCCGAGCTGGGCGTGCCCGTCGTCTTCCTGCAGCAGGTGCACGGCACCCGGGTGGTCGTGGTCGACAGTCCGCCTGGCCCCGACGCCCCGGACCATCCGGACGCCGACGCCCTCGTCACCGCCCAGCCCGCCATCGGGCTCGCCGTGCTCGCCGCCGATTGCGTGCCGGTCCTCCTGGCCGATCCCCGCGCCGGTGTGGTCGCCGCGGCCCACGCGGGCCGGGTCGGCGCGGCCCAGGGCGTGCTCCCCGCCGTCGTCGCCGCCATGGAAGAGCTCGGCGCCCGGTCCGGCGCCATCGAGGTCCTGCTCGGCCCGGCCGTGTGCGGTAGCTGCTATGAGGTTCCCGCCGCGATGCAGGCCGAGGTCGACGCCCGCCTGCCCGGCAGCGCCGTGCGCACCCGGAACGGCTCACCCGGCCTGGACCTGCGGGCGGGCCTCTACCACCAGCTCGTCGAGCTGAAGATCGGTCGCGTCGGCGCCGACCCGCGGTGCACGATGGAGGACCGCACCCTCTACAGCCACCGGCGCGACGGTCGCACCGGCCGTCAGGCCGCCATCACCTGGCTCGACCACTCCTGACGACCCGACCCACCCTGGCGCCTGCCGCCCTCCCGCCCTCGCCCGCTGTCCCTACCGGCCGGTCCTCGCAGCGGCCGCGGGCACTTCGCAGGCTCCCCGGCCCTGCGAAGTGACAGCCAGCTCCGCGAAGCCGGGCCGCGGGGCCGGACGGCGCGCGCGGCGGCCCCCATGGCCGAGCCCGCCCGACCCTCTCCGCCGTGGCAGGCCCCAGATCGAGCCGAACCGACGATCACGGCGCGCGAGAATGGCGCGGTGGGCACAGAGGCGGCGGGTACGGCGGCAGCGGGGGCGGCGGGGGCGATGGGCACGGCGGCAGCGGGGACGGCCGCGGGGACGGCCGCGGCGGCGGCCGCCGAGGTGACCGCCGCCCGGCGGGCGGAGCTCGCGGAGCGGCTCGCGGCCGTCCGCGCCCGGATCGCGGCCGCCTGCGCCGCGGCCGCTCGCCGCCCCGACGAGGTGGCGCTGATGGCCGTCACGAAGACCGTGCCCGCCCAGGACGTCGCGGCCCTGCTCGACCTCGGCCTCGACCTGCTCGGCGAGAACCGGGTGCAGGAGGCCTCCCGCAAGGTCGAGGCCGTCGCCGCGCTCCGCCCTGAGGGCCGGCCGCGCTGGCACCTCATCGGCGGGCTCCAGCGCAACAAGGTCCGCGCCGCCGTGCGCTGGGCCGATCAGGTGGAATCGGTGGACTCCCTCCCGCTCGCCGACGCTCTCGACGCTGCCGTCCGGCGCGCCGTCGAGACCGGCGATCGCGTGCCGTCACTCTCGGTGCTCATCCAGTACAGCGTCGACGGGGACCCGCGCCGAGGCGGCGTGCCCCGAACGGACCTGCAACGGCTGGCGGAGCACGTCGCGGGATGCGCAGGGCTGCGGCTGGACGGGCTGATGGCGGTCGCGCCGCTCGGGGCCGACCCGGACGCCGCCTTCGCCGACATCGCGGCGGCCGCCTCGGCCTTGCGGGCGGCCTATCCGCAGGCCCACACGCTGTCGGCGGGCATGAGCGCGGACATGGAGGCCGCGATCAGGCACGGTTGCGATGTCGTGCGTGTCGGAACGGCCCTTGTGGGGGACCGGAGGTTAACCTCGCGTTGATCGCTGGTCCTGCGGGGCGGTGATCGGCTGGCGGGCCATGGAGGAGGGGCGCGGATGGGCGCGATGTACAGGCTGAAAGCCTACTTCGGCATGGTGCCCGCCGAGGAGTTGGCAGAGTATGCCGACGAGCCCGAGCGCTATGCACCGCCCGCTCGGCGCACCGTGCGGGACTACGCCGCCGAGCACGAGACCGACGGATCCGACCGCGAGCCGGTGTCGCACTGGGACGACCGGTACGCGGGCGACGACAACCGGTACGCCCCCGAGCCCGCGTGGGAGCGTCGTGCGGCCCGCACCGCGGTCGCCGAGCGCACGGCCGAGCGGCCTGTCGAGCGTGTGTCGGCTCCCGCCGCGAGCCGGTCCGCGGCGTCCCCTCCGGTGCGCGGCGCGCTCGCGATCGACCCCGACGCCGTCCGTCTGACGGGCGCGTCCAGCCTGCCGGAGCAGCGCGAACGGCATGCCGGCCCCGCGGCGCTCGCGCGGATCACCACACTGCAGCCCACCAGCTACAACGAGGCACGCACGATCGGCGAGCGCTACCGCGACGGCATCCCGGTGATCATGAATCTGACCGAGCTGGACGACGCGTCCGCGAAGCGGCTCGTCGACTTCGCCGCCGGCCTGGTCTTCGCCCTCCGGGGCGGTTTCGACAAGGTCACCAACAGGGTGTTCCTCCTCACGCCTGCCGACGTCGAGGTCTCGGCCGACGACGCACGCAAGCTCGTGAGCCGCGTCGGCACCGTCGGAACGACCCGGCCTCGCTACTGAACGGCTGGTCCTCGGGGCCTCGTGCCACTATGGAGGACGTGCTCGTCATCCAGTTCGTCGTCTACTACGTGCTGTTCTTCTTCTGGCTGCTGCTCATCGGTCGCATCGTCGCCGAGCTCGTACGCAGCTTCGCGCGGCAGTGGGTGCCAGCAGGACCGAGCGCGGTGGCGTTGGAACTGATCTTCACCGCCACCGATCCTCCCGTGAAGTTGTTGCGGAGAGTGATTCCCGTCGTCCGGATCGGCGGCGTGGGTCTGGACCTGTCGATTATGGTTCTGTTGCTGGTCGTGTTCATACTGATGAACGTTGCCCAGCCGACGCCGTAGCGAGCCCCAGTCGCGCGGTGCCGCCGCCGAGGACTGCATGAGGTGATCCGATGCCGCTGACGCCCGCTGACGTCCACAACGTCGCGTTCAGCAAACCCCCCATTGGGAAGCGGGGGTACAACGAGGACGAGGTCGACGCGTTCCTGGATCTGGTCGAGGCCGAGCTGGCCCGACTGATCGAGGAGAACGACGACCTCCGCGAGCAGGTCTCCCAGCTCGAACAGCGCCTCGGCAACGTCCAGGCCGACCTCGAGGACGCCCGCTCGCGTCCTCCGGTCGCCGCGTCAATGGGGGCAGTCTCGCCGCCGACGCAGCAGATCCGGCCCGTCGAGCCACCGCCGATGCAGCGTCCGATGGAGCCGCAGCGCGCCATGGCCGCGCCTCCACCGCAGATGGCGGAGTCCGCGGAGCCCACCGGCGACCACCATGTCCAGGTGGCGAAGGTCCTCAGCATGGCGCAGGAGATGGCCGAACGGCTCACCTCCGAGGCCAAGTCCGAGGCCGACACGATGCTGACCGACGCCCGCACGAAGGCGGAGCAGCTGCTGTCGGAGGCGCGCACGAAGTCCGACGGCCTGGTCAACGACGCGCGGTCGCGTGCCGAGACGATGCTGAACGACGCGCGCACCCGCGCCGAGACCCTCGAGCGGCAGTCCCGCGACAAGGCCGCCAAGCTGGTCGGCGACGCCGAGCGGCAGCAGTCGGAGATCATCGGCAGCATCACGCGCGACAAGTCGGTGCTCGAGAAGAAGATCGACGAGCTGCGGACGTTCGAGCGCGAATACCGCACCCGGCTCAAGACCTACCTCGAGTCGCAGCTTCGGGACCTGGGCGAACGCGGTTCTGCCGCACCGTCCGACAGCCGGGCCGGCGCCGGTGGCGGGTACGCGGCCACCGGGTACGGCCAGCGCGCCGACGCCGGTAGCTGACCAGCCATCGACGGGTGGTGTGGCCTGCCACCACACCACCGCACACGGAGTGAAACGTGCTGCTGCTAGTCCTGATCCTCGTCCTGATCGCCTTCGGGCTTCTGGTCGTCGCGCTGCTCACCGGCAACGTGCTCTGCGCCTGGTTGTCGGTGGCGGTGAGCGTCGCAGCGGCCGTGGTCCTGGTCGTGGACTGGCTGCAACGCCGGTCGGCGGTCAACGCGGGCAGGGCGGGAGCGGAAACCGCGCCACATCCGTCCGCCGATGCGCCGCTCGCCGACCTCGATCCGGTCACGGAGGTGCTCCCGGTCGTCTCCTCGGGAGCGGACGCGTCAGCATCGACCGCCGAGACGCGGTTCGACGCCGTCGCGGACGGCCAGCAGACCGTCGTCATGCCCGCAGTACAACCGTCCGGCTCTACGGCCCGACCGTCCGGCGCTGAAGGTAGTTCCACTCCTTCGGGCGGATCTTCGTCACCGAGCGTCACGTCCAGCCCTCCGGAGTCCTCGGCCGGAGACGGTGGTCGAGCGCGCGCTGACGAACCCGACGCCGACCGCTCCACCCCACAGGGCGATGCCGAGTCGACCGTCGTGGTCGACATCCGGAAGGCAGGCATCGACGCGGGCAAGGGCGACGCCGCACGGACGACCGCACCCGCCGGGAACGACCGGCAGGCCGCGCCACGGCTGGACAAGACGGACAAGGACCCGGCGTCGGGCACGGCGACGCTGGCCCATGGCACGTCGGGCTTGCTGGGGAGCACGCCCGCTACTCAGGGCCGCAGCGGGCCCGACGCCGCCGCGACCCGCGACGAGCCGCCTGTCTCCCGTTTGGGCGGCACGCCGTCGGAAGCCGTCACAGCGGGGGCGTCCGCGGACACGCAGGCCGTCGACATCCGCAAAGCCGCCGACGTCCCGGGCCGGGCAGCCGGCCCGAGCGGCGACGGCAAGGTCACAGACGGCAGGCCCGCCGACCGCTTCGGTAAGGAGGGCAGGTCGGCCGACGGCCAGAGCGTCGATCGTCGTGACGGGGAAGGCCACCCCATCGAGGGCCGGGTCCCCCTGGGGCGCGGTGCCGAAGGGCAGTCGCCCCTCGGCGGTTCGGTGGCTCAGGCAGGCGCGACGCCCACCACCGCCGCGCCGGAGACCGGCTTCGGTGCGCCGACATCGGGTGGGTCGGGCCCGGGCGGAACCGGTGCGCAGGCCACAGATCGTCCCGACACCGGTCAACCATCGGCTGCGGGCGGACCCGGCGGCCCCGGTTCGACGCCGCTCGGCTCGGCGCCCGCCAACTCGGCTCCGCCCGGTTCGACCCCCTCGGCCGCGACCTCGTCCAGCCCGGCCCGGCTCGGCGCGGCCCTGTCCGGCGCGGCCCTGTCCGGTTCGGCCCCGTCCGGTTCGGCCCCGTCCGGTTCGGCCCCGTCCGGTTCGGCCGCGGCTGGCTCGACTCCGGCTGCCTCGACTCCGGCTGGCTCGGCCGCGGCTGGCTCAACGGCGCCTGGCTCAACGCCGGCTGGCTCGACACCGTCCGCGTCGACACCGGCTGGCTCGACACCGGCTGGCTCGACCCCGCCTGGCTCGACCCCGCCTGGCTCGACCCGCCTGGCTCGACCCCGCCTGGCTCGACCCCGCCTGGCTCGACACGGCCCGGCTGGCCCCCGTCGGCCGCGACTCCGCCCGGCTCGACCCCGCCGCCGGAGCCGTCCTCTCCGGCCGCAGACGTGGGCGCCTCGTCGTCGCCTGCAGGGAACGCGCCCGGCGCACCGCCGCCCTCGTCGCGCACCGACGAGCGCGCGCGGGCGACGTTCGGCGGGCCGGTGTCCGGATCGGCGCACGAGCTGTTCGACCCCGTCGAACGGTCCGAGGGCGCCACGACCCCGCCGCCGTCGGACGGGGCAGAGGCGACCACCACCATGAGGGCCGCGGGAGCAGGCGGCCCGCATCAGTTCGACGACGACGAGCCGCCCGAAGAGCCCCTCGACCCGGCCGTGTCCCGCGTCGTCGCGACGCTGGACGTCGAGGTCGTGGTGGTCGACGAGCAGCCGCGCTACCACGTCGCGGGCTGTCAGGCGCTCGTCGCGCAGACGCTGATCCCGCTGCCCGTCCGCGAGGCCGTCGAGCTCGGCTTCACCCCGTGCGGCTGGTGCACACCCGATGCCGTCCTCGGCGCGCGACACCGGACGTCCGTCCGCCCCTGAGGAATACCGGGTGCCGTCGCGGCGCTACCCTGTGACGTACAGGCACCGATCCGGCCATCACCGGGGAGCCTCCGGAAGAAACGGTCCGCCCCCGGGCGGCCCGGAGTAGAACCGGACGGGTGCGGCCCGTCACAGCCGTCGAATGAGCGGCCGTCCCCCGGGGCGGCAAGCGGGGTGGTACCGCGGCGCCAGAGCCAGGTGTGACGGCCGTCGTCCCCGTGCGAGCACCAGCAGCGCACGAGGAGCACGTGATGTCCTATCCGACGATCCCCGCCCACCCGTCGTTCCCGCAGCTCGAGAACGAGGTCCTCGAATTCTGGGCGGCCGACGGCACGTTCGAGGCCTCGGTCGGCGCCCGCTCGGCGGGCGAGAACGGCGACAACGAGTTCGTCTTCTACGACGGGCCGCCCTTCGCCAACGGCCTGCCGCACTACGGTCACCTGCTCACCGGCTACGTCAAGGACGTCGTCCCCCGGTACCAGACCATGCGCGGCCGCCGCGTCGAGCGCCGCTTCGGCTGGGACACCCACGGCCTGCCCGCCGAGACCGAGACCGAGAAGCAGCTCGGGCTGAAGAACAAGTCCGAGATCGACGAGATGGGTGTGGCGGCCTTCAACGCCGCGTGCCGCGAGTCGGTGTTGCGCTACACCGACGAGTGGCGCGCCTACGTCACGCGCCAGGCCCGCTGGGTCGACTTCGACCACGACTACAAGACCCTCGACCTGGACTACATGGAGTCCGTCATGTGGGCCTTCAAGACCCTGTGGGACAAGGGTCTGGTCTACCAGGGCTTCCGCGTCCTCTGGTACTGCTGGCATGACGGCACGCCGCTCTCGGCCACCGAGACCAAGATGGACGACGTCTACCTCGACCGGCAGGATCCGGCCGTCACTGTCGGGCTGCGGCTGTCCGCCCCCGGCACCGATCTCGATGCGGCGCTCGCACTGGTCTGGACGACCACGCCGTGGACGCTTCCGTCCAACCTCGCGATGGCGGTGAACCCGGACGTCGACTACGCGCTCGTCGAGGCGAACGGCGAACGCTACGTCCTCGCGGCCGCCCGCGTGCCCGCCTACGCGCGCGAGCTGGGCGAGGAGCCCATCGTGCTGCGGACCTTCCGCGGCGCCGAATTGCTCGGCGTGTCCTACACCCCGCCGTTCGACTTCTTCGTCGGCCGCGAGAACGCCCACCGCGTGCTGGCGGCCGACTACGTCACCACCGAGGACGGCACCGGGCTCGTCCACATCGCGCCGGCGTTCGGCGAGGAGGACAAGGTCGTCACCGACGCGGCGGGTATCGAGGTCGTGGTGCCGGTCGGCACCGACGGCACCTTCGACGCCACCGTGCCGCCCTACGAGGGCATGCTCGTCTTCGACGCGAACCACCAGATCATCCGCGACCTCAAGGAGCAGACGAAGCCGTTCGTGCTCGGCACGCTCCTGCGCCACGAGACCTACGACCACCCGTACCCACACTGCTGGCGCTGCGGCAACCCGCTCATCCAGCGGGCGGTGGATTCGTGGTTCGTGCAGGTCACGGCGTTCCGGGACCGGATGGTCGAGCTGAACCAGGAGATCACCTGGGTGCCCGCGCACGTCCGTGACGGCCAGTTCGGCAAGTGGCTGGAAGGCGCGATCGACTGGTCGATCTCCCGCAGCCGGTACTGGGGCTCCCCGATCCCGGTGTGGACGAGCGACGACCCGACCTACCCGCGTACCGACGTCTACGGCTCGCTCGACGAGCTGGAGCGCGACTTCGGCGTGCGCCCCACCGACCTGCACCGGCCGTTCGTCGACGACCTCACCCGGCCCAACCCGGACGACCCGACGGGTCGCTCGACGATGCGCCGGGTGCCGGAGGTGCTCGACTGCTGGTTCGAGTCGGGTTCCATGCCGTTCGCCCAGGTGCACTACCCGTTCGAGAACGCCGAGTGGTTCGAGCACCACTACCCCGGCGACTTCATCGTCGAGTACAACGGCCAGACCCGCGGCTGGTTCTACACGCTGCACGTGCTGGCCACGGCGCTGTTCGACCGGCCGTCGTTCCGCTCGTGCGTGGCCCACGGCATCGTGCTGGGCGACGACGGGCTGAAGATGAGCAAGTCGCGCAAGAACTACCCCGACGTCAACGAGGTGTTCGACCGCGACGGCTCGGACGCGATGCGCTGGTTCCTCATGGCGAGCCCGATCCTGCGCGGGGGCAACCTCATCGTCACCGAGCAGGGCATCCGGGAAGGCGTGCGCCAGGCGATCCTGCCGCTGTGGAACACGTGGTACTTCCTTTCGCTCTACGCGGGCGCTGCCGGGCGCACGGGCGTGTTCCCCACGGACTCGACCCACGTCCTGGACCGGTACGTGCTCGCCCGCACGGCCGCGCTCGTCGACGACGTGACGGCAGCCATGGACGTCTACGACCTCGCGGGCGCGTGCGAGCGCGTGCGCGACCACGCCGAGGCGCTCACCAACTGGTACGTGCGCCGTTCCCGCGACCGTTTCTGGGCGGGTGACGCCGACGCGATCGACACGCTGCACACGGTGCTGGAGGTCACCGCCCGGGTCGCCGCCCCGCTGCTGCCCTTGACCATGGAGAGGCTGTGGCAGGGCCTCACCGGGGGCCGGTCGGTGCACCTCGCCGACTGGCCGACGGCCGATCTGCTGCCCCACGACGTCGCGCTCGTCGCGTCGATGGAACGGGTGCGGCAGGTGGCGTCGGCGGCGCTCTCGCTGCGCAAGGCGCGGGGGTTGCGGGTGCGGCTGCCGCTGGCCGCGCTGACGGTGGCCGCGGCCGACGCCGCCACCCTCGCGCCGTTCGCCGACATCCTCAGGGACGAGGTGAACGTCAAGGACGTCGTCCTCACCGCGGACGTCGCGGCGCACGGGCGGTTCGAGATCGCGGTCAACGCGCGCGTCTGCGGGCCGCGGCTGGGCGGGGACACCCAGAAGGTGATCCGCGCGGTGAAGGCGGGGGAGTGGACGGCCGAGGCGGACGGCACGGTCACGGCCGCCGGGATCGCGCTGCTGCCGGGGGAGTTCACCGAGAAGCTGGTCGCGGTGGACGCCGACCGCACCGCCGCGCTTCCCGGGAACACCGGGCTGGTGCTGCTCGACACGACCGTGACCCCGGAGCTGGCGGCCGAGGGCACGGCGCGCGACGTCGTCCGCGTGGTGCAGCAGGCGCGCCGGGACGCGGGCCTCGACGTCTCCGACCGCATCACGCTCACCCTGGACGCCCCGGCCGAGGTCCTGGACGCCGTCCGCGCGTATGAGACGTTCGTCGCGGGCGAGGTGCTGGCCACGGCGGTTGCGTACGGTGCGGTCGCCGAGCCGACGGGACGCGGCGCCGTCACCGCCCCCGACGGCGCGTCGGCGCAGGTCGCGGTGCTGGTGTCGACGCGCTGACCATGCGCGTCGCTGTGCGGGTGCGGCCCGGTGCGCGCCGCGACGAGGTCGGAGGGCGCTGGGACGGCCCCCGCGGGCCCGCGCTCGTCGTCGCGGTGCGGGCCCGTGCCGTCGAGGGGCGGGCGAACGCCGCGGTGCTCGCGGCCGTCGCGGCGGCGTTCGGGCTCCGACCGGCGGACGTCACGCTGGTCTTCGGGGCGCGCAGCCGGGAGAAGGTCCTCGACCTCGACGGCGACGACCGCGCGCTCGCCACCGCCCTCGCGGCGCTCCTAGGCTGACGGCGTGGGCTCGGCGGCGGCACGGTGGGAGGCGCTGCAATCCGAGCGCGGCATCCCGCCCGAGATCCGGGCCTGCGTCGGCTGGGACCCCTGGCACCACGACCCGTCGTGGTTCGCTCCGCCGCCCGTGCCCGTCGACACCCCGTCGCGCGCGGCCGGGCTCGCGCTGCTGGCCGAGCCGGGCACGGTCCTCGACGTGGGATGCGGCGGGGGTGACGCGGCGTTCGCGCTCGCCGAGCGCGCCACCGGCCTCGTCGGGGTCGACCGCCAACAGGACATGCTCGACGTCTTCAGCGCCACCGCCCGGGAGCGCGGCCTGTCCGCCCGCACCGTGCTCGGCACGTGGCCCGCCGCGGCCGAGGACGCGGGGCGGTCGGACGTCGTGGTGTCCCACCACGTCCTGCACAACGTCGTCGACCTGCCGCCGTTCCTGCTCGCCCTGACCGCCGCCGCACGCCATGGCGTGGTCGTCGAGATGCTCGCGCAGCACCCGATGGCCTGGCTGGACCCCCTGTGGGAGCGTTTCCACGGTCTGCACCGCCCGGTGTCCGCGACGGACGCCGACGCCGTCGCCGTGCTCCGCGAGCTGGGCGTCGAGCCACGTGTGACGAGGTGGGAGCGGACCACTCCGCCGCGGCAGGATCCGGCGTGGGTCGCCCGGCGCCTCTGCCTGCCGCCGGAGCAGGTGCCGGAAGTCGCCGCCGCGCTCGACGACCTCACGCGCCCGCGCACCGCCGCCACCCTCACCTGGCGCCCCTGACGCGACCTCCAACCCGCCACTCGCTCCACCCGCCGCTCCCGCCCGGCCCGCCGCTTCCCGCGGGCCCGGGCCGGGCGCGGTCACCGGAGCGTGCGCGAACGCCCGACTCGCCGTGTCGACATGCGGACTCACCGTGGCGAGACGCGCGACTCACCGTGGCGAACTGCAGGACTCACCGGGATGAAACGCGGGACTCACCGTGACGGGACGCGGGACTCACCTGGGGGGATGGGAGGGCGAGATCGTTAGGGTGGGGCATGCCGAGCCTCGAGATCCTGCTCGGGATCGCGGCGGCCGTCGTCCTGCTCGGCGTGCTGGCGGTCCGGGTGTCCGTCCGGCTCGGACTGCCCTCGCTGCTGCTCTACCTCGGCATCGGGATCGTCCTGGGCGAGTCGGTGCTGGGCATCCAGTTCTCCGACGCCCAGCTGACCGAGTCGCTCGGGCTCGCCGCGCTCGTGCTCATCCTCATCGAGGGGGGTCTCACCACCAGCTGGCGGGCCGTGCGGCCCGCGCTGGGGATCGGGATCGCGCTCTCCACGGTGTCGGTGCTGGTCAGCATCGGGGTGGTCGGGTTCGCCCTGCACGCGCTGCTGCACCTCGAGTGGCGGACGGCGCTGCTGTGGGGCGCGGTGTTGTCTTCGACCGACGCCGCGGCGGTCTTCAGCGTGCTGCGGGGGGTCGGGGTCAGCAAGCGGCTCTCCGGCGCGCTGGAGCTCGAGTCCGGCATGAACGACGCGCCCGTCGTGCTCGCGGTCGTGCTGCTCTCCTCCGGGGAGCCGTTCACCTGGGTCACGCCCGTCCTCGTCGTCTACGAGCTCGTCGCGGGCGCGGTGATCGGCGCGCTGTTGGGCATCGGCGGGGCCTGGGCGCTCCGGCGGGCCGCGCTGCCCTCGACCGGCCTGTACCCGCTGGCCGCGATCGCCGTCTGCGTCCTCGCATTCTCGGGGGGCCAGCTCGCGCACGCGTCCGGACTGCTCGCCACCTACGTCGCCGCGCTCGTCCTGGGCAACTCCGACCTCCCGCACCGCGGTGGCGTGCGCTCGTTCGCGGAGGGCACCGGCTGGCTCGCCCAGATCGGCCTGTTCGTGCTGCTGGGGCTGTACGCGTCGCCGCAGCGGCTCATCACCGCGGTCGTGCCCGCGCTGGTGGCGGGCCTGGTGCTGCTCGTGGCCGCGCGCCCGCTGTCCGTGATCGCGGCGGCCACGCCGTTCCGGGTGCCGTGGCGGGAGCAGGCGTTCCTGTCGTGGTCGGGGCTGCGCGGTGCCGTGCCCATCGTGCTGGGGCTGATCGCCCTGACCGAAAACGCCCCGGGGGCCACCGACCTCGTCGACGCCGTGTTCGTGCTGGTCGTCGTGCTCACCCTCCTTCAGGGCACGACGCTGCCCTGGGTCGCCCGCCTGCTCAAGGTCGCCCGGCCGAGCGAGCCTCGCGAGCTCGAGGTCGACGCCGCGCCGCTCGACGAGCTGGGCGCCGACCTCCTGCAGGTCCGCGTCCCTGTCGGCTCCCGGCTGAAGGGCGTCTACCTGCGCGAACTGCGTTTGCCCCACGGCGCCACGGTGAGCCTCGTCGTGCGCGAAGGCGAGGCGTTCACCCCGACGATGGAGACCCGCCTTCGCGAACGGGACCAGCTGCTCGTCGTCACCACGGCGGCTGTGCGGGGCGCGGCGGAGGACCGGATCCGGGCCGTCGACCTGCGCGGGCGGCTGGCCCGCTGGTCCGGACGGCCGTGACCTGAGCCGTTACGTCATCATGGACAGGTGAGCGACCAACCCGATGCGGCCACGGCCACCGCCAATCGCGTGCGGCTGCTGGCCGCCATCGCGGTGTTGGTGCTGGTGGCCGACATCGTCACCAAGGCGATCGCGGTGACGGAGCTGGAGGGTCGCGAGCCGGTCCGCATCCTCGGCGGCCTGTTCTACCTGCAGCTGCTGCGCAACCCCGGCGCGGCGTTCTCGATGGCCACCGGCTTCACGTGGATCCTCTCGGTGATCGCGATCGCCGTCGTGCTGGTGATCGTGCGGGTGGCGCGGCGCCTGCGCTCCACGGGCTGGGCGGTCGCGCTGGGCCTGGTGCTCGGCGGCGCGCTCGGCAACCTCACCGACCGCATCTTCCGCGCGCCCGGCCCCCTGCAGGGCCATGTGGTCGACATGGTGTCGCCCTTCGCCCCCAACGGCGAGGCGTTCGCGGTGTTCAACCTGGCCGATTCCGCGATCACCTGCGGCGGCGCGCTGCTCGTCCTGCTCGCGCTCCTGGGCTACGAGCTCGACGGCACGAAGGCCCGCGGCAACCTGGGCAAGGAGCCCGCTGGTGAGTGACGTCCGCCAGCTGCCCGTGCCCGACGGCCTGGACGGCATGCGCGTGGACGCCGGGCTCGCGCGGCTGCTCGGCCTGTCCCGGACGGTCGTCGCGACGCTCGCCGAGGACGGGCACGTCGCCGTCGACGGACGCGCGGCGGCCAAGTCCGACCGGCTGACGGCCGGGGCCTGGCTGGAGATCGCCCTGCCGGAGCCGGAGCGGCCCACCGCGATCGCGGGCCCGGCCGAGGTGGTCGCAGGCCTCGAGGTGCTGTACGCCGACGACGACATCGTGGTGGTCGACAAGCCCGTCGGGGTCGCTGCGCACGCGAGCCCCGGCTGGACCGGCCCGACCGTCGTCGGCGGCCTCGCCGCGCTGGGCTACCGCGTCGCGACCTCGGGCGCCGCCGAACGCCAGGGCATCGTGCACCGGCTGGACGTGGGCACCACCGGGGTGATGGTCGTCGCGACGTCCGAGCGCGCCTACACGGTTCTGAAGCGCGCCTTCAAGGAGCGCACCGTCGACAAGCGTTACCACGCCGTCTGCCAGGGCCATCCCGACCCGTCCCGCGGCACCATCGACGCCCCCATCGACCGCCATCCCCGCCACGACCACCGCTTCGCCGTCGTCGCGGGCGGACGGCCCAGCGTCACCCACTACGACACGCTGGAGGCGTTTCCCGCCGCCTCCCTGCTGGACATCCACCTCGAGACCGGCCGCACCCACCAGATCCGCGTGCACCTGGCGGCCCTGCGGCACCCCTGCGTCGGCGACCTGACCTACGGCGCCGACCCCGTCCTCGCGAAGCGGCTGGGGCTCTCCCGGCAGTGGCTGCACGCCCGCGCCCTCAGCTTCGCCCATCCCGCCGACGGGCGGTGGGCCGAGTTCGTCAGCCCGTACCCGGACGACCTCGCCCGCGCGCTGGAGCGGCTCCGCGACCCCCGCGAGGACGGTTGACCACCCGCCGCCGCGTCGCGCTGCTCGCCGCCTGCGCCGTCGTGGCCGCGCTGGTGGCGCTCTACGCGGCCGCCCGCTCCGCGTCCGCGCCGGGCACGCCGCCGGGGTCGGTGCGGCTCGGACCGGAGCCGGGGGAGGCGGTGTCGGCCTACCTGACGCGGGCCACGGCGACGCTCCCGCCGCCGGGCACGACGGCGTTGGGGCTCGTCCAGTTCGCGGACGAGCGGACGGTCGCCGACCCGCTGCCCGAGGGCACGCCGGTCGAAGCCGTGTTCCGGGTCGACCTGCCGCGGGTGCAGACCGCGTTGCGGTTCGTGCCGCTCGAGCCCGGCGTCCCGGTGGCGACCGCGCTCGACACCGCGCGACAGCGCGCGGCGTCCGCGGCCACCGCCGCCGCCGCGCGCCTGACCGGGAGGCCGCAGGCCGTGGCGACGGCCGAGGCGGACGCGCTGACCCGCGCCGACTGCGCGTGTGTCGTCGCACTGGTCGTCTCCGCCGACGGGTCGGCCCTGCGGCGACCCGCGGCGGGGATGCGGGTCGTGGAGGCCGCACCGCCGGGGGTCACGCTCCGTGAGCTGGCGCTCTCGCCGCTGCTGCCCGAACAGGCCGACCGCGCCGATCCGCTCCCGGACGACGGGCCCGTACCGTGACCTGGGCCACCCCCGAAAGGGGGAGGGGGGATGCCCCAGGATGGACTAGGTGGAGATCCTGATGTCCGTCTCAGCGGGGGCCTGGCACGGTGGAGCCATGGCGATATCCGGGGGGACACGCGTGCGCGGGGGGAAGCGCGCGCGGTCATGGCCTGATCGTTATCAGGGCGTCATCAGATTTCCCCTGTCCGCAGGGGTGGAGCGGGCAGGCTGGTCCGTCGTGACGCCGCTGGTGAGCGCCCGACGGGCCCGGCGCGCGGGTCTGCCGCCGCGGGTCGGCCCGACGTGCGCGGGGGAGGCGGCGTGACCGAGCACCAGATCCTCCAGTCGCTGCCCTCGATCGCCCTCGCCGTGGTCGCCGCGTTCTGTTTCGCGGGCGCCGCGGTGCTGCAACACCGCGCGGTGTCGGCCGACCCCGGCTCCAGCACGCTTTCGCTGCGCGGCCTGCGGGACGTCACGCGCCGACCGGGTTGGCTGCTCGGGCTCGTGCTCGCCGCGGGCGGGTCGCTCCTGCACGCCGTCGCGCTCGTGCTGGCGCCGCTCTCGGTGGTCCAGCCGGTCGGGGTGCTCGCCGTGCCCATCGCCGTCGTCCTCACCGCGGCCCGCACGCGTCGCAGGCCCACGCCGGGGATGCTCGTCGGCGTCCTCGTGTCGGTCACCGCCGTCGTCACCTTCGTCGGAACGGCCGCGGGCTCCGCCGTCAGCACCCCTGCGCCCGGCCGCGCGACCCTCCTCGCGGGGGTCGTCGTCGGGCTCGTCGTGCTCGTGCTCGCTGGCGTCGGGCTGGCCAGGACGGGCTGGGCGCGCTGCGTCGCGTGCGCGATGGCGGGCGCCGCGGCGTTCGGGCTGGTGTCGGCCCTCGTGCGGGCGGTCTCGCAGGCCGTGACGTCCGGCCAGATCGGCATCCTCGACCCGGCCGTCGTCGCGACGGTCGCCGGGGTCGCCGCCGCCATCCTCACCGGCGGTTGGCTCATCCAGCAGGCGTTCGCGGCGGGGCCGCCGGAGGTCGTCGTCGCCTGTCTGACCGTGGTCGACCCGATCGTCGCCGTGCTGTTCGGCGTCGTCCTGCTCGGGGAGGGGAACGCCACGCCGCCCGCGCACTGGGCCATCCTCATCCCCGCGGCACTCGCCGCCGCGGCGGGCGTCGCCGTCCTCGCCCGGCACCACCCCGAAGCCACCACCCGCGCGGCCGAGCGCGCCCGGATCCGGGCCGCGCAGATCCCCCGATCACACCGTCGGTGACCCCAGCACCGTCGGCGACACCCCCTTCGAGAGGAACCGCTCCTATGTCCTCCTCGCTGCGCGTGCTCATGGCAGCCGAGACCTATCCGCCCGACGTCAACGGCGCTGCCCGGTTCGCGGAGCGGCTCGCGATCGGCCTCGCAGGCCGCGGCCACGACGTGCACGTCGTCGCGCCGTCGGCGGAGGGGCCGCCCAGCAAGACCGTGCACGACGGCGTCACCGTGCACGGCGTGCGCTCCCACCGCTACTTCATGCGCCCCGACTTCCAGGTGTGCATGCCGTGGGAGACCGGCCCCGCGACGGCGGCGCTGATGGAGGAGATCAACCCCGACGTCGTCCACACACAGGCGCACATGGTGGTCGGCCGCTATGTGGTGCGCGCCGCCGCCCGCACCGGCAGGCCGTTGGTGGCCACCAACCACCTCATGCCGGAGAACCTGGCCGCGCACGCCCCTGTCCCGCGCGTACTGCAACGGCTGGGCTACCGCATCGCGTGGAAGGACCTCGGCCGGGTCTTCGGCAGGGCCGACGTCGTCACGGCGCCGACCCCGCGCGCCGTCGAGCTTCTGCATCGCTACGCACGCCTGGTCGAGGCATTCCCCGTCTCCTGCGGGATCGACGCAGGCCACTACCGCTGCGGGCCGGAAGCGGGCCCGGTCCCTTCCGTGCTGTTCGTGGGTCGGATGGACCAGGAGAAGCGGGTCGACGAGCTGATCAAGGCGTTCGCTGCGCTGCCTGCAGGCCTGCCCGCCGTCCTCGACATCGTCGGCGACGGGCCGGAGCGCGGCGCGTGGACCGCGCTCGTCGACGAGCTCGGCGTCGCCGACCGCGTCCGGTTCCACGGGTTCGTGCCCGAGGACGAGCTGGTCTCCGCGTACGCGGGCGCCGCCGTCTTCTGCATGCCGGGCATCGCCGAGCTGCAGAGCCTCGTCACCCTGGAGGCGATGGCCTCGGGCACCCCCGTGATCGCGGCCGACGCGATGGCACTGCCGCACCTCGTGCGACCCGGCCGCAACGGCTGGCTCTACAAGCCCGGCGACATCGGCGAGCTCACCGCCCGCCTCGCGACGCTGCTCGGCGACCCGGCGCTGCGCAGACGGATGGGCGCGGCGAGCCGCGAGCTGGTGAACGAGCACGCGTTCGACACCACGCTCGACCGGTTCGAGGGCATCTACCGCGACGTGATCGCTCGCACCCGCGTCACGCTGCGCCGCGCCGCCTGAGGTCGACCACCCGCTCCAGGAGCGCCAACAGGACGCGCGCCGAGCGCTCCCACGAGTAGTGCCCGGCGCGCTCGCTGGCGGCGGCCGACGCGCGGGCGAACGCCGTGTCGTCGTCGAGCGCGCGGACGGCCCTGACGAACCCCGCGACGTCGTCCGGGTCGACGTAGGCGGCCGCCGTCGCGCCGACCTCGCGGAACACCGGGATGTCGCTCACCACGAGCGGGGTCCCCACGCCCATCGCCTCCACCAGCGGCAGCCCGAAGCCCTCGTCGCGTGACGCGGTCACCAGCGCGGTCGCGCCGCGCAGGACGTCACGGTAGGTGGCGTCGTCGGCGCCGTCGTGGAAGACGAGCCGGGCGCCGGGGCCGAGTGCGGTGAGCCGGTCGCGGTCGGCGGGGGTGATGCGGCTCATGAGGTGCAGCTCGTGGTCGGGCAGCAGCGCGGCCGCGCGCACCAGCGTCTCGACGTTCTTGTACGGCATGAACGTGCCCATGTAGACCAGGGCGCGAGTGCGCGGCAGGCGCGCCGGGTCCGGCGCGGGATCGGCCGCGTTGGGCACCACGGTGACCGGTCGGCGCGTCAGCCGGTGGGCCGCGATCAGCGCGGCCGAGGTCTCCGAGACGGTGACGACGGCGTCGGCGCGGTCGAGCAGCAGCCGCTGCGGCCACCACGCGAGGTGGTAGAGCCGCCACACCAGCCGGATCGGGGCCGCGAACTCCGGAGGGGGCGTGGGATGGCGGTAGTAGATGAGGTCGTGCAGCGTCAGCAGAACCGGATAGCGGCGGCCCCAGGTGCCCATGGTCTGCATCGGTGAGAACACGACGTCGGGCTCGAGCCGGTTGACCTGCCGGGCCACCAGCGGCTCCCGGATGCTCGTCGGCGCGCTGATGCGCATCCACGGCGCGTCCGGGAGCTGGCCGAGCTGGCGTTCGTCGCTGATCAGCATCGTCAGCGGGTGCAGCCGCGCGAGCGCGTGCACCAGGCCCGCGGTGTAGCGGCTGATGCCGTTGTGTCGCCCGGGCGTGACATACCGGCAGTCGACTACGAGCCGCACGCGAACGCTTCCCCGCCCCCCGCCTCGTCGCGGTGCCGAGGCGTCTCGGGATCGCGGGCGGGGATGCCGTGCGTCATGATCGCGGCCGCCACCGCGGCGGGCGCCTCGTAGTGGGCCAAGTGGCCTGCGCGGGGGACGACAACCAGCCGGGCGTCGCGGAACCGCCCGACGAGGGCCTCCTGGGCGGGCAGCGGCGCGATGTCGTCGCGCTCGGCGGCCACGAGCAGCGTCGGGACCGCGATGTCGGGCGCGAACTCGGCCACGTCGTGGGCGATCGACGCGTGGAAGGCCTCCAGCAGCACCCGGCGGTCGGCGAAGCCCGCGAAGTAGCGCCGGTGCTCGGCGCGGATCCAGCGGCGCAGCGCCGGGTCCCGGGTCGTCGTCATCGTCGTGCTCGCGATGCGCGTCACCAGCGGATGACGCAGCAGAGCGGTTCCCGCGCGCTCCGGCAGGGCCGCCGCGAGCCGGTGGTAGCCGACCGTCAGCCGGGTCATCGCCCGGTGCGGGCCGTGCAGCGCCGACGTCGCGATGGGGTTGACGAGGACCAGGGCCCGCGGACGTGTGGCGACCGCCGTCGCCGCCGCGACGATCGAGCCGAACGAGTGCCCGGCCAACACCGGCTCACCGCCGACTACGGCCAGCAGCTCGCCCGCCCACGCCGCGTAGCCCGCGACGTCGTGCGCGTCGTCGGGAAGGCGCGGGGACTCCCCGAAGCCGGGCAGGTCCGGCACCACGACACGCAGCCCCGCGAGGTGGGCGACGATCGGCTCCAGCCCGTGGTGGTCGCCGCGCAGGCCGTGCAGGAACACGATCGTCCGCGCCGCGTCGGCCGGGCCGTAGGTCCAGCACGCGGTGACCCCGCCGCGCAGCGCGATCTCGTCGCGGCGCACCGGCAGGCGCTCGACGAGTGCGGCGTACGGGGAGCGGTCGAGCACCGCCGGAGTCTATGACCTGTCGGGATCGGGTCGGTCGCTCAACGCGCGGAGCCGAGGAGCGCCCGCCAGTGCCGCTGGGCAGGGCCGTCCCAGCGCCCGTGCAGCGCGCCGAAGAGCGCGGCCGCCCGCGCCCCGGCCCACTCCTCGGGCAGCAGCTCGGCGGGCAGCGCCGGGTCGAGGAAGGGGAAGCGGCGCCAGGCGTGCACGAGGTGGATCTGGGCGGTCATGGTCTCCGACGCCGTGGCGGGCTCCGCGGCGGCGAACGTGGCGAGGAAGTCGGCGTAGGCGGCCTCGATGCCCGCGAGGTCCCATGCCTGCGCGACGACGGCGCGTTCGGCGCCGATGGCGCCGAACGGCCCGACGAACGAGCTCGTGACCTCCGCCAGCTCCAGCTCCCCGATCACGCGCGCGACCTCGTCCTGCTTCGCCGGATCCGGGGTCACCCACACGCCAGGCGTCGGCGAGCCCAGCCCGGCCCACGCCAGGCGGGTGCGCAGGCGGTGGCGCAGCTGCCGACGCGACTCGGGCACGCTCACGAGGAGCACCAGCCAGCGGCCGTCCCACCGGGTCATGCGGGTGCCGAAGCCGTAGATGCGCGCGGCGCCTTCGGTGAGCAGCCGCCGTCCCGACGTCGACAGCGACCACCGCACCCGCCGCCCCGACCGGTCGGACTCCAGCAGCCCCTCGGCCGCGGTGCGCGCCAACGCCTGGCGGGCCGACTTCTGCTCGACGCCCAGGCCCCCGAGGACGTCGATCAGCGTCTGCGTCCACACGGGCTCGGTGCGGGGCAGCACGAACTCGCCGAGCACGGTCAACAGCAGCGAGCGCGCACTCGTGGCGCCGAGCTCGCGGCGGCGCGAGAGCGCGGGATGGTCGGTACCGACGGGCTCGAGGGAGGCCGATGCCCACGATGTCCCGTTCGTCAACGGGACCGGCGGAGCGGCCGGGCCCGGAAGCCGGGGACGGACAGCGGACGGGACGCCCGGTTGCTGGCGACACCGGGCGGCCGGCCGGGCGAGAACGCGGACATGGTCATTCAGCCTAGCCCGGTGGCTACGCTCGGCGGTCGTGGACGTCGAACGCCTGCTCAGCGAGGACCGGCGCCGCGTGTGGCACCCCTATGCCCCGATGCCCGCGACGATCGCGCCGCTGCCCGTCGTCTCGGCGGAGGGCGTGCGGCTGCACCTGGCCGATGGGCGCGAGCTGGTGGACGGCATGTCGTCGTGGTGGGCGGCGGTGCACGGGTACGCCCACCCGGTCCTCGACGCCGCGGTCCGCGACCAGCTCGGCGCGATGAGCCACGTGATGTTCGGCGGCCTCACCCACGCGCCCGCGGTCGAGCTGGCCCGCACGCTCGTGGAGATCACCCCACCGGGACTGGAACACGTGTTCCTCGCCGACTCGGGGTCGGTGTCGGTCGAGGTCGCGATCAAGATGTGCCTGCAGTACCAGCGCTCGCGCGGGCGGCCGGGCAAGCACCGCCTGATGACCTGGCGCGGCGGCTACCACGGCGACACGTTCGGCGCGATGAGCGTCTGCGACCCCGAGGGCGGGATGCATGCGCTGTGGCACGACGTCCTGCCGCGGCAGGTGTTCGCTGGCGTGCCACCGTCGACGTTCGAGCCGGGGTACGTCGAGGAGCTGGCCCGGCTGGTCGAGGAGCACGCCGACGAGCTGGCCGCGGTGATCATCGAGCCCGTCGTGCAGGGCGCCGGGGGCATGCGCTTCCACGACCCGCGTTACCTGCACGTGCTGCGGGAGCTGACGCTCGCCCACGACGTGCTGCTGGTCTTCGACGAGATCGCCACCGGGTTCGGTCGGACCGGGGAGCTGTTCGCGGCCGACCACGCCCCGGTCGCCCCGGACGTCATGTGCGTCGGCAAGGCCATGACCGGGGGCTACCTGACGATGGGGGCGGCGCTGTGCACGTCGGCGGTGGCGCGCGGGATCAGCGACGGCGAGGCGGGCGTGCTCATGCACGGACCGACGTTCATGGGCAACCCGCTCGCCGCCGCGGTCGCGCGCGCGTCGGTCGGGCTGCTGCTCGAGCGGGACTGGCGGAGCGAGGTGCGCGGGATCGAGGCCGCGCTGCGGGCCGGGCTCGCGCCTGCCCGTTCGGTTCCGGGCGTCGTGGACGTGCGGGTGCTCGGCGCGATCGGTGTCGTGCAGCTCGACGGGCCGGTGGACGTCGCGGCGGCCACGGCCGCCGCGGTCGAGGCCGGGGTGTGGCTGCGCCCCTTCCGCGACCTCGTCTACACGATGCCGCCGTACGTCTGCACCCCCGCCGACCTGTCCCGCATCACCGCCGCGGTGGTCCGCGCCGCCGCCCACGGTGAGTCCCGCATCCGCGCACGGTGAGTCCCGCATCCGCGCACGGTGAGTCCCGCATTCGCGCACGGTGAGTCCCGCGTCCGCATGCACGGTGAGTCCCGCTTCCGCGCACGGTGAGTCCCGCGTTCATGCACGGTGCTTTCACCATTATTCGCGCACGCTGCATCGGCCGCGTCCTTGCGGCGCGGGCCCAAGGCCGGGCGCGAATGCGCCACTCGGCGTGGTGAGGTGCGGGACTCACCGTGGCGAGACGCGGGACTCACCGCATTGGGCGGGGCGGCTGGGTCGCCTAGCGTGTCCGCGTGCCCGATCCCCAGCCCCACCCGTTGGCCTGGCTCGACGCCCATGTCGACCGCCGCCGAGCCGAGGGTCTGCGCCGCGAGCTGCGACCCCGCTCCGCGGCGGACGACCGGATCGACCTCGCGGGCAACGACTACCTGGGCCTGTCCACCGATCCCCGCGTCGTCGCAGGTGCGATCGACGCCACGCGCGCTTGGGGGGCCGGATCCACCGGCTCGCGGCTCGTCACCGGCACCACCGAGCTCCACGGCGAGTTGGAGACCGAGCTCGCCGCGTTCCTCGGCACCGAGGCGGCGCTCGTGTTCTCCTCGGGCTATCTCGCCAACCTCGGCGTCGTCACCGCGCTCTCGGGGCCCGGCGCACTGGTTGTCTCCGACGCCGCCAACCACGCCTCGCTCGTCGACGCCTGCAGGCTCGCCCGCGCGCGCATCGCCGTCACCCCCCGCGACGACCCCGGCGCCGTCGATGCGGTCCTCGCCGCGCGGACCGAGGATCGCGCGCTGGTCGTCACCGACAGCGTGAACTCCGTCGACGGCGCCCTCGCCCCCCTCCGTGAGCTGCACGCGGTATGCCGGGCGCGCGGCGCGTTGCTCGTGGTGGACGAGGCGCACGGGCTCGGCGTGGTCGGGCCGGGCGGTCGGGGGCTGCTCGCCGACCTCGGACTGGCCGGAGCCGACGACGTCGTCGCGACCGTGACGCTCTCCAAGGCGCTCGGCAGCCAGGGCGGGGCGGTGGTCGGCCCGGCGGCGGTGATCGCGCACCTCGTGGACACCGCACGCTCGTTCATCTTCGACACCGGCACCGCCCCCGCATGCGTCGGCGCCGCTCTCGCGGCCCTGCGGGTGTTGCGCGCCGAGCCCGACCGCCCGTCCGCGGTGCTGCGGGCCGCCGCGTCTCTGGCGGCGGCCGCAGGCGTGGCCGCCCCACCGTCCGCGGTCGTGTCGGTGGTGCTCGGCGAGCCCGAGATCGCGGTCGCCGCCGCGGCGGAGTGCGCCGCGCTCGGGGTGCGTGTCGGCTGCTTCCGTCCGCCGTCGGTGCCGAAGGGCACGAGCAGGCTGCGGCTCACCGCGCGGGCGACCCTGACCGACGCCGAGATCGCGCACGCCGCAGCCGTCCTCACACTGGTGCTGTCGCGAGAGGTGGAGCGGCGGTGACGGGTGAGGTCCTGGTCGTCACCGGCACCGGCACTGGCGTCGGCAAGACCGTCGTGACGGCCGCGGTCGCCGCGCTGGCGACCGGCCGGGTCGCGGTGCTCAAGCCAGCGCAGACCGGCGTCGCCCCCGGCGAGCCGGGTGATCTTGCCGATGTCGCGCGGCTCGTCCCGGGGGTCACGACGCGCGAGCTGGGGCGCTATCCCGAGCCGCTGGCCCCCGCCACGGCCGCCCGCCGATCGGGGCTGCCGCCGGTCCGCCCGGCCCAGGCCGTCACGGCAGCGCTGGAGCTGGCCGTCGACCACGACCTCGTGCTCGTCGAGGGCGCGGGTGGCCTCCTCGTCCGTTTCGACGACGACGGCGGCACGCTCGCGGACGTCGCCGCGAAGCTCGCCGCACCGGTACTCGTCGTCGCCGCAGCGGGGCTGGGCACGCTCAACCACACGGAGCTGACGGTCGCCGAGCTGCGCCGTCGCGGGCTGAACTGCGTCGGCGTCGTCGTCGGCGCGTGGCCTGCTCAGCCTGATCTGGCGACGCGCTGCAACCTCGTCGACCTCCCGGCCGTGACGGGTGTGCCGCTCCTCGGCGCGGTGCCGGAGGGCGCGGGCGGGCTGGATGCCGCCGCGTTCGCCCGTCTCGCCGATCACGCTTTGGCCCCGGAACTGGGCGGCGGATGGCAGACTCAGAGCTCGTGACGACAACCCGATTCGAGATCCTCGACATCGCCCGCGACCAGGTCCTCGAGCGGGGTGAAGGGCTGTCGGAGGAGCAGGTCCTCGAGGTGCTCCAGCTGCCGGACGAGGCGCTGGACGCCCTCCTGCAGCTCGCCCACGAGGTGCGTATGCGCTGGTGTGGGCCTGCGGTCGAGGTGGAGGGGATCGTCTCGCTGAAGACCGGCGGCTGCCCCGAGGACTGTCACTTCTGCAGCCAGTCCGGCGTGTTCGACTCTCCGGTCCGCGCCGCGTGGCTGGACGTCCCCATGCTCGTCGAGGCGGCGAAGCAAACGGCGAAGACGGGCGCCACGGAGTTCTGCATCGTCGCGGCGGTGCGCGGCCCCGATGCGCGACTGATGGCGCAGGTCGCGGCGGGTATCGCCGCGATCAAGGATGCGGTCGAGATCAACATCGCCTGCTCGTTGGGCATGCTCACGCCCGAGCAGGTCGACGAGCTGGCCGCCATGGGCGTGCACCGCTACAACCACAACCTGGAGACGGCGCGCTCGCACTTCGCGAACGTCGTCACCACGCACACCTGGGAGGAGCGGTTCGAGACGCTGCGGCTGGTGCGCGCCGCGGGTATGGAGGTGTGCTGCGGCGGGATCATCGGGTTGGGGGAGTCGGTCGAGCAGCGCGCGGAGCTGGCGGCGCAGCTCGCGGCCGTCGAGCCCGACGAGGTGCCGCTCAACTTCCTCAACCCGCGTCCTGGCACCCCCCTCGCCGACCGGGAGCCGATGGACGGCGGCGACGCGCTGCGCACCGTCGCGGCGTACCGCCTGGCGATGCCGCGCACCGTGCTGCGGTTCGCGGGGGGCCGGGAGATCACGCTGGGCGACCTCGGTGCGCGGCAGGGGCTTCTCGGTGGCATCAACGCCGTGATCGTCGGCAACTACCTCACGACGCTCGGCCGTCCGGCCGAGGCGGACATCGACCTGCTGGACGAGCTGCAAATGCCGATCAAGGCCTTGAACGAGACACTGTGAACGAGCTGGTGGGCGAACCTTCGGCGTCCGGGGGATCGTCGGCAAGCGCGGCGGCCGCGTTCTGCGACCGGTGCGGCAGACCCGGCGAGCACCCCGCCTGCCAGGCCCAACGCGCGTTTGAGCCGCCCCGCTACTGCCCGCAGTGCGCGCGGCGCATGGTCGTGCAGGTGACGCCGACGGGGTGGACCGCACGATGCAGCAGGCACGGTGAGCGCAGCAGTTGAGTGGACGTCGGTCTGGGAGGACGACGTCGTCGACCACGAAGGTATCGCCGCGCTGCTGGCGCGCGCGTTCCCGAGGTCGCGCACGCCGTTCGGGGGCGCGCGGAGCTGGTCGAGCGCCCGCCCGGAGCTGCGACTCGTGGGCCGCGTGGCAGGCCGGGCCGTTGCGCACGCGGCTTTGTTGCGCAGGTTCCTGCAGGTCGACGGGCGGGCGCAGCTCGTAGGTGACGTCGGGCTGGTCGCCGTCGACCCCGACCGCCACGGCACCGGCCTGGGTGCCGAACTGCTGGCCCGCACCTCCAAGGTGCTGGCCGAGCTTGCGATGCCGTTCGGCTTCCTGACGTGCGGCGAGCAGGTGGCGGGCTACTACGCGCGCGGTGGGTGGGTGCGGGTGCCGGGGCCGACGCGCATGGTCCGGGCCGACGGGCGGGTGCAGGTCTACGACGGAGTGTCCATGGTCCTGGCGGTGCGTGCGCCGATCGACGGGTGGCCAGCAGGCCAGGTGGACCGGAACGGTCTCGAGGTGTGATCGCCTCCCCTGGGACATGACGTGCGCCTCCGCACCGCATGTCCCGATCTCGGCGATCATGGGGCTGCGGCATGCTGAGGCGCATGGCGAACTGGGGGCCGCTGCTGCGGCAGGTGGTCGATGCCGGGCTCAAGCTCCTGTCGCCTCGCCGGACATCCGCTGCTCGTCGCACCGGGCCCGACGGGGACGGTGCCCGTCGAACCTCGGGCCGCGATCTGCCCGCGCAGGTCCCGGACGTGCGCAGCGCGCCGACCGCCGACCGGGCGCGCAGGATCGTCTACGCCCCGGACCTCGACGGCGGCGCCGATCCCGGCGAGGTCGTCTGGGCCTGGGTGCCGTTCGAGGAGGACGACGGGAGGGGCAAGGACCGGCCGCTGCTCGTCGTCGGTCGGGGTGCGGGCGATCTGCTCGGCCTGATGCTGTCCAGCCAGCACAAACGCGACGGCGAGCGGGACTGGGTCTCGATCGGCTCGGGCGCGTGGGACCGCGAGGGCCGCGAGTCGTTCGTGCGGCTGGACCGGGTGCTGGAGGTCGCCGAGCACGGGATCCGACGCGAGGGGGCGGTCCTCGATCGCGACCGTTTCGAGCGGGTCGCGGCCCAGCTCCGTGACCGCTACGGGTGGACGTAGGAGCGTGCTCGGGCCGGCGCGGCGTCGGATCGACGAACCGCCGCGCTGAGTCGCCCGACTCGGCGTGCGCGGATGCGCAACTCGCCGCGTCGGATCGCGGGACTCACCGTCGGGTGGCGGGGTGGGCGTGCGCGGATGCCCAACTCGGCGTGTCGGATCGCGGGACTCACCGGTCAGGACGCGGCGTCGGCGTGCGCGGATGCCCAACTCGGCGTGTCGGATCGCGGGACTCACCGTGGTGGGGTGCGGGACTCACCGTGTGGGCCGGGTCAGTTGGTGCTGTGCTCCACCGCGTATGTGGTGATCGGCGCGGGGACGGCGCGCAGCTGGGCGAGCAGGCCCGTCTCCCGGACGAGCAGGGCGCGGACCAGGCGCAGCCGTTCGGTGGGCGAGGTCTGCTCCAGCAGCGCCTGCCGGTCGGCCACGGGCAGCAGGCAGTCGGCCGCGAGCAGGTGGGGGAGCGTGGCCGGTGTCGTGTCCTCCGCGGGCTCGGTCCAGTCGCCCGACTTCCACGCCGTGGAGCAGTACCGCCGGTGCGCGGCGCGGGCGGACGCGACGAGCATGCGCGTGAGGTCCGCGGCCTGGTCGCACCGGTCGGCGTCGGTCTCCGCGTCGCCGAGGAACTCCACCGAGCCCATGAGGTAGGGCTTCGACCCGGCGTCGAGCTCCAGCAGCCGGAACCGCCGCGTGCCGCGCGAGACGATGTCGTAGCGCCCGTCGGGCAGCCGCCGGACGTCCCGCAGCTCCGCCGTGCACCCGACGCCGTGCAGCGCCGCCATCCCGTCGTCGTCGGGACTGAAGCCCTCCCGCACGGCGATCACCCCGAACTCCTTGTCGGGCACCGCGCCGGTGACGAGATCGACGGTGAGCTGCCGATATCGCGGCTCGAAGATGTGCAACGGCAGCGTGGCCCCGGGCAGGAGAACTGTGCCCAGAGGGAACAGCGGAACGGTCTCGGCCACGCATCTACGGTACGGCGCCCCGCGTCTCGCCGCCCGGCGGCTTGAGCACGGCGAAGGCGTCGGTCACGCGCAAGCTCCGCTGGGTGAACCGGAACAACGCCGCAGGCCTTCCGCCCGCAGGCCCGGGTGCCGCGACGGCACCCGTCGGTTCCAGGACGCCGCGTCGGGTGAGCACCCGCTGCAGGTTGGTCGCCGAGACGGGGTGTCCGAGCGCGGCGCCGTAGAGGTCGCGCAGCGCGGAGATCGTGAACGTGCGCGGCGCGAGCGCGAAGCCGAGGTTGGTGTAGGAGAGCTTGGCGCGCAGGCGTTCGTGGGCGCTGGCGACGATCGCCGCATGGTCGAACGCGATGGGCGGAGGCGACCCGACCGGATGCCACGCCGTGTCGTCGGGGACGGCGGGCTGGGCGTCGGACGGCACGAGCCCGAGGAACGCGGTGGCGACGACCCGCTCGCCGGGCACCCGGTCGGGCCGGGAGAACACGCCGATCTGTTCGACGTGGGCGACCTCGCGGACGTCGACCTTCTCGGCGAGCTGGCGCAGCACCGACGTCTCGACGTCCTCGTCGGGGCCCAGCCTGCCCCCGGGCAGCGCCCAGCGCCCCGCGTCCGGCGGTAGCGCGCGGCGCCAGGCGAGCACGGACAGCACCCCGTCGCGGATCTGCAGCACGGCCGCGAGCACTTCGTGCTCGGTTGTCACCTTCCTGATCGTAGGCAGCGGGCCCGGGTGAACGCCGCGTTGCCGTGCGATGAGGTCCCGGTCACGTCGAGGGTGTGCGTCCGCCCGCTTCCGACTACGATCCTCCTGTTTACGACTCATAGTCGAAAACAGGAGGTCCGGATGACCATCACCGTCGAAGCGTCGACCGCATGGGCCGACGAGGTCCGCACACTGGCGCGTCGCCACGACGCGGTGCTGCTGGCGCACAACTACCAGCTGCCCGAGATCCAGGACGTCGCCGACCACACCGGCGACTCGCTGGCGCTCTCGCGCATCGCGGCGCGCTCGTCGGCGTCGACGATCGTCTTCTGCGGCGTCCACTTCATGGCCGAGACGGCGAAGATCCTCGCGCCGGACAAGACCGTGCTCATCCCGGACGCGGACGCAGGCTGCTCGCTCGCCGACTCGATCACCGCCGACCAGCTGCGCGCGTGGAAGGCCGAGCATCCGGGCGCGGTCGTCGTGTCCTACGTCAACACGACGGCGGCGGTGAAGGCCGAGACCGACGTCTGCTGCACGTCGTCCAACGCGGTCGAGGTGGTCGAGTCCATCCCGGCCGACCGCGAGGTGCTCTTCCTGCCCGACCAGTTCCTCGGCGCGCACGTGCGCAGGGTGACGGGCCGGACGAACTTGCACGTCTGGGCGGGGGAGTGCCACGTGCACGCCGGGATCAACGGCGCCACGCTCGCCGCGCAGGTGGACGCCCACCCCGACGCCGAGCTGCTACGTGCACCCGGAGTGCGGCTGCGCGACCTCGGCGCTCTACCTCGCGGGCGTGGGCGCGGTGCCTGCCGAGCGCGTCCGGATCCTCTCGACGGGCGGGATGCTGGACGCGGCGCGCCGGTCGTCGGCGCGGGAGGTGCTGGTGGCCACCGAGGTCGGGATGCTGCACCAGCTGCGCCGCGCCGCCCCCGACGTCACGTTCCGGGCGGTGAACGACCGCGCCTCCTGCCGCTACATGAAGATGATCACCCCGGAGAAGCTGCTGCGGGCGCTGCGCGACGGCCGCGACGTGGTGCACGTCGACCCCGAGCTCGCGGCGCGGGCGCGCCGCGCCGTCCAACGCATGATCGAGATCGGGACGCCGGGAGGCGGGGAGTGAACGCCTGGGAGGCCGAGGCCGAGCTCGTCGTGGTCGGCACCGGGGTGGCCGGGCTCACCGCCGCGGTCGAGGCCGCCCTGCACGGGATGCGGGTCGTCGTCGTCACGAAGGACGCCGCGGACGCCGGATCGACGCGATGGGCGCAGGGCGGGATCGCGGTCGTCGTCGGGGACGTGCCGGGTGACAGCGTGGCGGCCCACGTCGCCGACACCGTCACGGCGGGCGGCGGCCTCTGCGACGACGCGGCCGTCGCCGCGATCCTGCATGACGGACCGGCGGCCGTGGCCCGCCTGCGGTCCCGCGGCGCCGTGTTCGACTCCGACCGGACGCGGCTCGCCCGCACCCGGGAAGGCGGCCACTCGGCGTTCCGGGTCATCCACGCGGGCGGGGACGCGACGGGCGCGGAGATCGAGCGCGCGCTGGTGCGCGCCGCGGCGGGGCTTCCGCTGCTCACCGGGCACGTCGCCGTCGACGTCCTGCGGGACGGCCGCGGGCACGTCACCGGGCTCGCCGTCCTCGACGACGCGGGCCGCCCCGGCGTGCTGCGGGCCCCGGCCGTCGTGCTGGCGACCGGCGGCTACGGGCAGCTCTACGCGTCGACGACCAACCCCGGGACGGCCACCGGCGACGGCGTCGCGCTCGCGCTGCGGGCCGGGGCCACCGCGGCGGACCTGGAGTTCGTGCAGTTCCACCCGACCGTGCTGTACACCGGGCCGACCACGGGCCGCCGCCCCCTGGTGACCGAGGCCGTGCGCGGTGAGGGCGCGGTGCTGGTCGACCGCGCGGGGCGCCGCTTCATGGCGGGTGCGCATCCCCTGGCCGACCTGGCCCCCCGCGACATCGTCGCCGCGGCGATCACCCGGCGGATGGCGGAGACCGCCGCCGACTGCGTCCACCTCGACGCGCGCGCGCTCGAGGGCTTCGCCGCGCGCTTCCCGACCGTGTACGGCGCCTGCCGTGCCGCGGGCATCGACCCGGTCCGCGAGCCGATCCCGGTGACGCCCGCCGCGCACTACGCGTGCGGAGGTGTCGTCACCGACCTCGACGGGCGGACCGGTGTGCCGGGCCTCTACGCGGCGGGGGAGGTCGCGCGGACCGGGCTGCACGGGGCGAACCGGCTCGCGTCGAACAGCCTGCTCGAGGGCCTGGTCGTCGGGGGGAGGGTGGCCCGCGCCGCCGCGGCCGACCGCCGCGCGGGCGGGAGGTGGCCGCTGAGCCCGGGGGTGCAGCAGGGTGCCACTGCTGCGGCCGGGCTGGAGGAATGTCACCCTGCTGCGATCGGTGCGCCCCTGCCTCTGCCCCCGCCCCCGCCCGCCGTGCCGATCGCGTCCCGGGCCGTGCTGCAGCGGGCGATGAGCGCGGCCGCCGGGATCGGCCGCGACGCCGCCGGGCTCGCCGCGGCGTCCGACGTGGTGGAGGGCGCGTCGGCGCTCGCGGTGCCGGTGGACCGGACGGGGGTCGAGGACGCGGCGCTGACCCTGCTCGCCCAGGCCGTGCTCGCCGCGGCGGGCACCCGCACCGAGAGCCGCGGCTGCCACGTGCGCACCGACTTCCCGGCCCGCGACGACGCGTGGCAGCGCGCGAGCAACGAGGTGGTCCTGGACGGGTCGGGCCGCCCGGTCGTACTTCGCCATGTGGCTCATGCCATGCCGGGCATCGCCAGGGCCGCCGGGCTGCGGCCCTGCGACTGAAGCCAGGCGGTCCACGCATAGATAGCCATCGTCACCACGGCGCCCGCAGCGGTTATCGTCAGCCCGGAGCGCAGCGCCTCCCGGTGGCCAGCCTTTATCCTCGGCGGCGCGGCGGCTTGCTGTACCTGGTTAGTCATGTCCTCGCTTCCTTTCTGGCGCGTGGTCATCCGTGCGATCTGGGGGAGTAGCCGTCGGCGGCACGGTCACGACGGCTGGTGCCAGCGGAAGGTGAAAGTCACCGTGTGCGGCTTCAGCCACACGCCCTGGTACTCGACGTGGCGGGCGGAGACCGGCGGCGAGATGAGCAGGCTCAGCTGGTAGGTGCCGGCGCCGGGAAGGACGACGTCGTTGCCGTAGTGCGGTCCCATGTACCGGGAGATCATCGGCCACAGGCTCTCGTCGAACGGAGGTCTTGCTGCCCTCCTTGATGGTCCCCCACACGCTGGCGTACGGGATCACGACGTTGGTCTGCGCGTCGTTGAGCAGCACCATCAGGTGGAAGCTGACGTTCTTGGCGGGCTTCACCGGCTGCATGGTGGTGCCGTTGTAGATCAGGAACGGCACCGGGGTCATCGCGTCCGCGGTGATCTTCATCCCCTGCCAGACCGCCGTGCCGAGCACCTGGGTGGGCACCGGGTTGACGTCGCCGGCCGCCGCCGCTGCCGCGGCCGCGGCCGGGCTGCCGGTGGCCGTGCCGGTCATGCCGCTCATCCCGCTCATGTCCGCGGACCCCGCCGGCCGCGGTGCCGGCTCGCCGCGCCGGACTTGGCCGCGGTCGAGGCGGTGGTGCTCGCGCTGGCGCATCCGGCGGCGAGGACGGCGAAAAGCGCGAGCGGCGCGGTGTGCCGGAGCGTGCCGCGCAGCCGGCGCGCATGCCAGGGACGGTCATGGTGGTTCCTCTCGGGGTCGTTAATGACCCGGCGGCCCGCGACTTCTCCGCGCTGGCCAGCGCGGAGCGCACGTACTTCTCGAGGGCGGCGGGGGGCGGCCAGCCCGAGACGGACACCTCCCGGGACCAGAGGACCTTTCCGCTCGGCCGAGGTCAGCACGAACCAGGGCACGCCCTGCACCCCGTAACCGTCCGCGACCTGCCCGCTGTCGTCGATCCCGACCGGGTAGGACAGCGGCTGCCGCAGGGTGTTGAGGAAGCCGGGCAGCGCCGACGCGACGGCTCGACGCCGCCCTCGTCGATCGCGGTCAGCGCGGGCAGGCCGGCCGCGCCCGCCGCCGACTGGTAGGCGTTGAGCGCGTCGAGCTGGCCGCCGAGGGTGGTGATCTCCTGGTCCCAGGTCGCGAAGAACAGGTACAGCCGCGGGCTGCCCTGGCCCGGCTGGCCGGGGCCGACGCTGACGTACCCGCCGCCCGCCGCGGGCAGGCTGGTGTCGGTGGCCGGGCTGATGCCGCTGATCTGGGCGTAGGACAGGTGCGAGTTCACCGCCGGGTGGCTGGGCAGCAGGCTGGAGACCTCGTTGGCGAGGAGCTGCCCGAGCTGCCCGACGGCGGAGTAGGCCATCTGGGTGAGGTACAGCTTCGCGAGCCGGCCCTGCTGGTCGATCACGAAGATCGCCGGCTCGTGGTCGGTCTGGCTCTGGCTGATCGTCACGCCGACGCTGTAGGCCTTCCAGACGCTCTGCAACTGCGCGCAGCGACCCGGTGAGGTACTGCCACTGGTAGGTCATCCCGTGCAGCTGCGAGTAGGACAGCACGTCCTCGACCTCGGTCGCCTTCGGGTTGGCGTCGATGCCGACCAGCTGGACCTGGGACGCGGCGGCGCCGAGCATGTCCTTGGCGTCGACCAGCGACACGGTGGTCAGCGGGCAGATCGTGGTGCACTCGGCGTCGTTGAACGCGAGGATCACGACCTTGCCGCGGAAGGAACTCAGCGACACCTGCTGACCGAACTGGTCGGTGAGCGTGAAGTCGGGCGCCGGGGCGGACAGGGCCAGCCCCGGATCGAGGTTCGGGTTGGTCGTCAGCGCGCTGGTCTGCGCCGCGGCGGCTGGTGCCGCGCTGCCGTGCGCGCACCGACGGCGGTGACACGTACACGACGGTCGCGACCGCGAGGCCACGAACCCGCCCGCGAGCCAGGTGGCGGGGATCTTGACGCGGGGTAGTCGGCCGGCTCTCGGCAGTCGGCCGCCCGCCGTACGCGGCAGGCAAGAACCAGCCGCCCGCGGCACCCGCGAGCACGACCGCGACCGCGATGCCCGCGATGAGCGGTACCTGGCTGCCCGACGGCGCGCCCGCGGCGTGCTCGGCGCGCCGCGGGCGGTCCTGCCGGCTGGACGACGGGCTGCGTGCCTTGCTGCCTGGCCGCTCGCCGCCCCGCTGGCGGCATGGCGCCGCGAGCCGGACACCCGAGGCGTGCGCGAGCGCCAGGACCGCGTTCTGCGCGGCCGTGGCCAGGCCCGCCCCGCCGGCGCCGATATGCAGCCCGTCAAGCACCCGGTAGGCCGCGGCAGCGGAGTGGCCCTGCCAGTTGAACCCGAATCCGTTCGGCATCACGATGAGCAGCCGCTGCGCGTAGGCGAGCGACAGCTCGGTACCGAGGAAGCTCGCGTAGGCAGCCGGCTTCTGCCACAGCGCCGTGATCGCGCCCAGGTCGTTCGGCTGGGAGACGACCGCCACCCTGACCGGGAAGCCGTCCTTGTCCGCGGCGGTGAGCAGGTTCCCCAGCTGTATCTGCTGCTGCACCGACACGTTCGCGTCGGCGGCCACGAACAGGTTCTGGTAAACGAGCACGTCGCTGCCCGGGTCCCCGTCGGCCCGGGCGGCGGGCGACAGCAGGCCGAGCGCGCAGAGCGGCGAGCACGACCGCCAGGAGGGCGCGCCGGACCGCATGGCGCCGCCGGGCAGCCGCGACGGCTACACAGGTGCTCGGAGTAGGCCTGATGCCTGCGGCGCGCGGGGCGTGTCGCAGGAAGTTCCTGGCTCTCGTTTCACGCCTTACATGCCGCGCGGGGCGGCGAAGCCCGATAGTCTGGTCAGGCGGCGCCCGGGGCTGGCGAGGCACGGAACGGAGGCAACGGACGCGCAGCAGAGGCACCGGCCGTCGCCGTCGCCGGGCCGCGGCGCGCCGCCGCACGGGCGGCGTGACCGCCGTGCTCGCCGCGACCGCGGCCGCCTTGCGGGCCTGCGGAGCCAGCCCGGCGCGCGGCAGGCCCGGCCGTCACGCCCGGCGGCCGTCAGCCCGGCGATCCCGCCGGCGCTGCTCAGCGAGGCCAGGCCGATCGGCACTGGTCCCCGCTTTCACCCGCCCGCGACCGGCCCGGTCAGCGGCCCTGCACGCCGAGCTCGGCCCGCGCGACGGCGTCCACGTGGAGGTGTTCGCGGCTGACCGCGTCCTGCTGCTCCCGCCGGGATCGGCACCCAGCCGCCAAGGGACCTGCTGGACGGCCGGGTCACCCGTGCTCGCTGCTACGGCCAGCTCGTGACGCTCGACCCGACCGGGGTCGTGCTTGTCCGCCCGGGTGCGCGCCTGACGCTCGGGGCGCTGTTCCGCTCCTGGGGCCAGCCGCTCTCAGCGGACCAGGCTGGCCTCGTTCAGCGCACCGGCCGGGAGCCGCGTCACCGTCTTCGTCGATGGCAGCGCCTGGCCCGGCGCGCCGGCGGCGGTCCCACTCACCCGCCACGCCGAGATCGTGCTCGAGGTCGGCCCGCACGTCCCGCCGCACCAGTCCTATGCCTTCCCGCCCGGCACCTGACCAGGGCCGCCTGGCGCCGGCGACGGAAGGCCCGCAGGCGAGAGGACGGGTCCCGCGCGCGGGCCGCCCGCCGACGACCGCCCGCCGCGGGACCCCGACGTCAGGGCGTCCAGGTCCTCGCGGGCGCGGGCGACCCGGGAGCGGATCGTCCCGACCGGGCAGTCGCAGATCGCCGCCGCCTCCGCATATGAGCAGCCGAGCAACTGGGTAAGGACGAAGGCCGCCCTGCGGTCCGGCTCCAGGGCAGCCACCAGGTCATCGGCCGTGACCTGGGCGCCAGGCTCGGGCGGCGGCTGCCCGCCACGCCCGAGCCGGCGTCCGGCATCGCCGCCAGCCGCGCGGCGAGCCGCCGGTCCCGGGAGCGGGCGTTGACCTGCGCCGCGCACGCCCGGCGGGCGATGGCAAGCAGCCAGGTACAGCGCCGGCGCGTCGCCGCGGAACCCGCCCAGCGACTGGATAGCTCTCAGGTAGGTGTCCTGAGCGAGGTCATCGGCCGCAGCCGGGTCGACGAGGTGGGCGCACAGCCGCCACACGTCCCCCTGGGTCTTCTGGATGAGCCTGGTTAGCGCGGCACGGTCGCCTCGCCCGGCAGCGCGGGCCAAGG
>CAVYOT010000013.1:50000-87693 GCA_963770115.1 uncultured Actinomycetota bacterium | reverse complement strand
CCTCGTCTACGCGGTGCTGCTGGCAATGATCGCCTCGATAGTCGTCTCGATCGCCCGGTTGGCCACCGAGATGCCGCAGTATGCCAACCAGGCCCAGCACTACGTGACCGCGGCGACCAACCTGCTGGCGCAATACGGCGTAGGGCCCGAGCAGCTGCAGAGCCTTGCGGACCAACTGAACTGGGGCAAGATCGCGCAGTTCGTCGGCTCCCTCCTCGACGGGATCTCGGGCATCGCCACCAGCATCGTGTTCCTGCTCGCGCTGCTGCTGTTCCTCAGCGTGGAGACCAGCGGGGTCGCATGGCGGCTGGCCGCCGTCGGCGTGCGCCCGCAGGTGTCCGCGGCGCTCTCCCAGTTCGCCGTGGCAACCCGAACGTACCTCGTGGTGACCACGGTCTTCGGGCTGATCGTCGCAGTACTCGACACGGTGGCACTGTGGATCATCGGCGTTCCGTTGGCGATCACCTGGGGCCTGCTGTCGTTCATCACCAACTACATCCCCAACATCGGGTTCATCCTCGGACTGATCCCACCCGCACTGCTCGGACTCGTCAGCGGCGGCTGGCAAACCGCGCTGGCCGTGATCGTCGTCTACTGCGTGCTGAACCTCATCGTGCAGTCGATCATCCAGCCGCGCTTCGTCGGGGACTCGGTCGGGCTATCGGTGACCGTGACCTTCGTCGCCCTGTTGTTCGGGACCTGGCTCATCGGGCCCATCGGAGCGATCTTGGCCATTCCGCTCACGCTGTTGGCGAAGGCGCTACTCGTCGACGTGGACCCAGCGGCCGGATGGGTCGCGGCCTTCCTGCGGGACAAACCGGTCGCTCAGGTCAGTCCCGACAGCCTGGAGAGGGCAGACCGCAACGGGATCGGGCCCGACGGTGACGACCCGGGTCAGCATTAACGATCCTGGGCACCCGGCGGCGCCGCCGGACGCCGGTGCGCAGGCCCTGCTCGTCGTGGCCCACCCGTCCTCTGCCGCGACCTCGTACACGGCCGCCACCCACACAGGCGAACGAGCTACCGCGCTCTGGCCACCGGCTTTGGGACCGGCACCACCACCGTCACCGCTACCTCCGCGAGGCGCTGGAGCTGACGGCCGCGACGCCGCCATCGCTGCCGGCCGCTGGCGATCGAGGTCGCCCGCGGGAAGGCCTGCGTCATCCTCGACGGGACCTTGCTGCGGATCGACCGGGTCGCCATGAGCTCCGGTCGGGACCGGCCCTCTACGCGGAAGGGCACCAGTGCCACGGGGTGAACGTGCAGGTGTCATCGCCGATCCGGCCGGAGGGCTGATCTGGGCCTCACCGGCTCCGCCCGGCGCGCGGCACGACGATCGGCGCCGCCCACGAGCACGGCATCGTCGAGGCCATCAACACCCCGGGGTGCAAGCGGTGGCCGACACCGCCGACCAGGGCTGCGGCCGCCGCGGTACGCGTGCGGCAGCGTCGCCGTCGCCTGGTTACGACACCACCGCTTCGGCCGATGTCGCGCAGCCAGCGGGAGGTCAACACCGCGCAGGCCCGCCAGCGCGGGCCCGGCGAACGAGCCAACGTCGGACTGAAGAGCTGGAAGATCTCCGCAACATCCGCGCCAGTTCCAGCCGGACCACCACCCTCGTCCAGGCCGTTCAGCCCCTGATCCTCGTGGGCTGACCAAAACTGGAAAGGCTCATGGAACTCAACAAGTGCGAAACGTCGCGGAATCCTTCTGCGGGCATCCGGAGCGGGTACGACAGGTCTCGTTCCCGCTACCCTGCAGCGATGGTGGACCCGGTGGGCGGCAGTTTCGTGCTCCGCTACGCCAGAGTGACCAGCACAGCTGCGCAGACCGGCGCTGAGTCCGCGCGGGTGAGGTCCGTCGCCGACGTGTCAACCGAGCATACGAATCGCTATCGGGCAACTGATCCTGCGCCTCGTGCCACCGGCCGCCGGGACCGCGTTCAGCCCGCGAGCCATGACGGCGCTCGTCGCCGATTCCACCGGTGCGGAGATCGACCCCAGGCGCCCGCTCCCCCGATGCTCCGGTCACAGCCACAAGCGAGCGCTCGGATCGAAGCGTCCGTGCACCTGGTGAGGGCATGAGCTGGCAACTGGTCCTGGAGTTCGTCGTCTCGATCGCGTATGGCGTGTTGTCCGCGCTGATCCCGATCTTCAACAGCGAGATCTACATCGCGGCGTCGCAGGTGGGAGGGTTCGCCCAGGAGGCCACGACGGCGGTCGGCTGTGCCCTCGGAATAAGCATCGGCAAGGTCGGCACGGTCCTCGCCCTGCGTCGGGGCGCCAGTTTCCGGTGGATGCGGCGGATCCGCGATCGCCCCCGGAAGCCGGCCGGTAAGTTTCGGACAAGGTTGCGAGGCTGGTCGGACCGCATGATGGGGCTCCTGGGCGAGTCCCGATGGGGAGTGGCGATCGTCTTCCTCTCCGCCAGCGTGTATGTACCGCCGCTGTACCCGGTGACGCTCGCCGTAGCAGAAACGCGGATGTCGGTCATCGCCTTCGGCATCGCCGTCCTCGTCGGACGGATGTTGCTGTTTCTGGCCATAGCCTTCGGGGTCTCTGCTTTGGTCCACTGAGACCCTTTCCAACCTGGCTGACGTGCTGGGCGGGCGCTGCGCGTGATCGCGCTGATCATGCTGGCCGACGCGATCCGCGACCTTCCACAGCATCGCGCGTAGCCGACTCGCGAAGGCGAGATCCGCACCAGCGGTCCTGTCGATTCTCGACATGATCGGCATCACCCGGGTCGGGCCCGCCTCGGCAACGTGCGAGAGCCCACGTCGCAGCGGCGCGCCAGCGACGGACGGGGCGCGCGAAGGTCCGTCGCCAGCCGTTCAGGGTCCGGTCGAGCTGGCGGGCCGACCGACACGTCGCCCCCGCGGCACGCCGAGATCCGCCGCCTCGCGCGATCGTTCTGCGCATCCGTGTGACAGCGGGCACGGTTACCGGCGGTGCCGGTCGCCGGCCGGGACCTGGTCGGGCCCGCGGCGGCGAGGTACTCCTGGCCCCAGCCGTTATCGCGGGCGAGCTCGGCCAACTCGTCCCACACCGTGGCGATGGACGGGTCTTCAGGGCGCCGGCCAGGTAGGCGATCTGCGCAGCGATCCGCCGGTGGTCTCCCGGCGCATCATGTCCGATGCCCAGGCTGGGTCGTTGCCAAGTCTAGGGTCGGCACCCCTGCCGGTGGGTTCGCGGCTGCTCACCGAACCCCCCGGTGACGGTGGGGTGGTGGTGAACTCGACGCCGAACAGGGCGTCGTAGTCCGGGAGCGCGCGCAGCGGACGTGCTGGCCGTCGATGTGGCGGCGCACTCGAAACTGCGAAAACACGAGAGCTCCGAACCTCCCGGCGCTTGGCCGAGGTGATGAGCCCCAGATGCGTTTCGCGTTGGCGGAGAACGCGACAGGGCGAGACGGCAAGACGAGGGCTGACGAGCCGCGGCAGCGCGGGGAAGGGTTGCGCCCTCGGCTGCTGTCCAGCGGCTCAGCGATGGGACCGGCCTGGATCACCGGGCGCAAGGTTCCGCCACGTCCCCTGCTCGGGGTCGTACTCTTCCCGTTCGAACACGTACATGTCGTCACCCAGGAGGATGAGCGAGTACGGACTGGGACCCGAGCCGAGGACATGGCCATGGTTGTGGACGTCGCCGGGCGGGGTCAGGGTGGCGACGTCACCGCGGTTCATGGCGCGCTCATCGGCAAGGCGCAGTTCCGCCCGCCCGCCCTCATGGCGAACCGCATCCCACCGTTGATGGGTCTCCACGCCACGGACCGGAGCGATGGCGACCCAGCAATGGTGGGAGTGGGTGTAGGCCATCACCCCCTCGGGCCGGTGGAACAGCACCAGACGGGGACCTCGTTCGGGCTTGACCAACCACTTGCCCCCGGGCGATTCCGACGGGATCTCGGCGATCAGCGGACCGAGATACTCCTCGTCGGCGGCCAGCTCCACCAAGAGCCGCCCCACGCGGTCCATATCGAGGGTGCTTCCGGAACGCAGCTCGTCCAGCCGCGTCAGAAAATGGCGGAGCGGGCCCGGGAAATCGTCACTGTTCACCGTCCGGGCCCCCTAACCCATGGTCCGTTCCGCAACTCGGTCTGTCCGCAATCCATCGCTGAGCGCATCCGTCATGGCCGCGGTCCCTTCCTCGATGCCTTCCCGAGCGCTGCGGTCCCTCAGCGCCGGGCCGCTACCAGGTCAGCGGGTCAGGTGTGGCTGAAGCCGTGCGATCCGGTGGAGACCCGCGGTGGGTTGGCGGTGAGATAGTCGGTTGCGCTGCGCAGGGCTGCGAGCAGGTCGTCGGCGAGGTCGTAGCTGAAGCCCTCGCGGACCACCACGCGCATGATCGCCTCGTCGGTCGCGGCTTCGGGCATGGTGTAGGCGGGTACCTGCCAGCCCTCGGTCCGTAGCCGCTCGGAGACGTCGAAGACGGTGTACGGCGCGGAGTCCACGAGCCGGAACGAGAACACCGGGATGGCGCTGCCGTCGCTGACCAACTCGAACGGTCCGAGCGCCGCGACCCTGCCGGAGGCATGGAAGGCCAGGTCGCGCAACGACTCCATCACCTTTCGGTACCCGGAACGGCCCAGCCGCAGGAAGTTGTAGTACTGGCCGATGATCTGGTTGCCCGGCCGGGAGAAGTTCAGCGTGAACGTCGGCATGTCCCCGCCCAGGTAGTTCACGTGAAACACGAGGTCCTCGGGCAGGTCCTGCGCCTCGCGCCACACCACGAAACCCATTCCCGGATACACCAGCCCGTACTTGTGCCCCGACACGTTGATCGACTTGACCATCGGCAGGCGGAAGTCCCAGGCCAGGTCGGGATGCAGGAACGGTGCCACGAAACCGCCGCTGGCCGCGTCCACGTGCACCGGCACCTGGTCACCGGTCGACCTCGTTGTGCGCGACCACGGCGTCGTGGATCTCCTCGGATCGGTTCGAACTCGCCGGTGTAGGTGGTGCCCAGGATGGCGACCACCCCGATGGTGTTCTCGTCGATCCGCGCCACCACCTCCTCCGGGCTGATCACATACCGGCCGTGCTGCACCGGGATGTAGCGGGCCTCGACGTCCCAGTAGCGGCAGAACTTCTCCCACACCACCTGCACGTTGGAACCCAGGATCAGATTTGGCCGGTCCGTGGCTTTCCCGGCCGCCGCTCGGCGTGCCCGCCACCGCCACTTCAGCGCCATCCCCGCCAGCATGACCGCCTCGCTCGACCCGATCGTCGAAGCGCCGACCGCGTCCCCGTCCTCGGGGGCGTTGAACAGATGAGCGACCATGTTCACACAGCGGCGCTCGATCTCGGCCGTCTGCGGGTACTCATCCTTGTCGATCATGTTCTTGTCGAACGCCTCAGCCATCAGCCGATCAGCCTCGGGCTCCATCCACGTCGTCACGAACGTGGCCAAGTTCAGCCGCGAGCTCCCGTCCAGCAGCAACTCGTCGTGAATCAACCGGTAGACGGCCTCCGGCCGAGCGCCCCGCTCGGGCATCCGGTACTTCGGGATCGGCTCGAGATCCAACCGCTGCGTGTAGGCCGGAGCGACGGCCGAGTCCGCTGCCGGATCCTTGCGCGAGACATGCCGATGAACCATCAGATCCTCCTACGCAACACAGTTCCGCGACCCGGGAAAAGTCCCGCCACCGGCGGCAACGCGGTTCCCGTCACTCCGTTTGCCTACCGTGACGGCCCGAACCACGTCTGGTAACACCCGCTGCGGGTGACGCGACGGGCGGCCCCGAGCCTGCGCGGGCATCCCTCGGCCACCGCGGCACCCTCGACACGACCTCGCCCGGTTTCACCACGCACGCCCGGAGCCCGGCCGGACCGCCTCCGCCGCTGGGCCGGCGCCGCCCCGCCGCATGATGCCTGCCGGCGTGAAAGGCTTCGCGCATAGGCCGATTCGCGATGGCGAGAGCGGCACGAACGGTCCTGTCGATTCTCGACGTGGTCGGCATGACCGGGGTCGGGGACTGCCTCGGCAACGTGCGTGTGCCCAGGCTGCAGCGGCGCGCCGTCGAGGGACGGGGCCGCGCGAACGCCGGCCCCCGGCTGCCGGCTCACATGCCCGATCGCGCCCACTGATGCCTGCCCACCGTGAAGCGCTCAAGAAGATTCTGTCTCCTGCTGCGCTGAGTGTTGTTGGCGGCCACGCTGGACCGCTCCGAGGAACACGCGGATCCCGAGACCGAGGACGCCCAGGTCGAGGATCATCTGCACGGTGACGATGAGGCGGGCCACTTGAGTGGTCGCGGTGATGTCTCCGAAGCCGACCGTGGTGAAAACGGTGACCGTGAAGTACAGCGCATCTGTCCGGGTGAGCGAATGCACGTTGAAGTTGCTGAGATCGGCCTGAGCCATCACATAGTAGGTGGCTGCGAACAGAAGCAGGAACAGCGGCGCGGTGGCTGCGAGCGCTTCGATCGCCCGAATCGCCGGGTACCGAGCTTTGATGATCGCTCTTACCTGGTAGGCCGACATGGCGGTCAACACGAGCAATCCAGCCGCGAGGGTCACCCCCAACGCGACACCGGCCAGGTGGTCGAGCGGCAACAGGTAGTACGCCGCGACCAGAACGACCGTGGTCGCCGAGGCTCGCAGCAGTCCGATGACGATCAGGCGACGACGCGTCGCCGCGGGCCAGCCGTGCAGGGGTGAGGTGGTGGTCACGTCGTGATCCTCCGCCCCAACTCGGTCGCCGATACGGGCCGGATGGAGGACAGGATCAGCGGGCGAGATGTCCCTCGGGCAGCGGTGTCACAGCGGTCTCGGCCACCCGGTCACATCAACCGGGGCGGCAGCAGCACGCCGTCGTCGGCGAACCCAACAGGTGGGCCGGCTGCGGTAGAGGACCGCACGACGATCAGTGTGTGCCCACCGTTGCACCGGTGATGCCCGCCGACGGTGTCAACGGAACACAGACCCACTGGCCCAGGGACAAACTCACGTCCCTCGCCTGCCGGCAGCCACCCGGTGATCCGCACGACCTCGCCGCAGGCACCCGGCGGGATGGCCGCGAGCTGCAGGCTCAGCGTGTCCACCAGCACAGCGATCGATCCTGTCGCGACAGCTTGGTAGCTTTGCTGCCAGGCGGCGCTCCGCAGCCAGGCTGCGGCTTCGTCGATGGTGGTCGGTCGGCAAGCACTGTTCGAAACGGCGTCGATTGCAGCGGCCGCGGCACCTCGCGGCAGGACGGTCCGGTACGGGTTGTCACGGGGGGAGGTTGCACGACGCGACCGTTCTCAGAGTTGCTGGCACCCACAGGAGGCAGAGAAGAACCCGGGCCGCTGCATACTATGAGGGACCCCGCCGCAGCAGACCCGCCCGCGGGGGCGGGTGGCCTGCATCCACGCTCGTTCATGCGAGGTTCTTCTACCGACCCTCGGCGGCGACGGCAGCGATCGCCTCCTGCGCGGCGTCCGGGTCCAGATAGGTGCCGCCCGCGTCGGTCGGGTGCAGGTCCTCGTCGAGGTCGTAGCGCAGGAGGATGCCGGTCGGGATGTTCAGGCCCGCGATGGCCTCGTCCGAGACGTTGTCCAGGTGCTTGACCAGCGCGCGCAACGAGTTGCCGTGCGCGGCGAGCAGCACGCTCTTGCCGTCTCGCAGGTCGGGGATGATCGCCGACTCCCAGTACGGCAGGAAGCGCGCGACGACGTCGGCGAGGCACTCGGTGGCGGGCATCTCGGCGCCCAGGTCGGCACAGCGCGGGTCGCCGAACTGCGAGAACTCCGACTCCGCCTCGATCGGGGGCGGCGGCACGCTGTAGGAGCGGCGCCAGAGCATGAACTGCTCCTCGCCGAACGGCTCGAGCGTTTGCTTCTTGTTCCTGCCCTGCAGCTCGCCGTAGTGGCGCTCGTTGAGCCGCCAGTTGCGCCGGACCGGGATCCAGTGCCGGTCGCAGGCGTCCAGGGCGAGGTTGGCGGTGGAGATGGCGCGGCGCAGCAGCGAGGTGTGCACGACGTCGGGCAGCAGGCCGTCCGCCCGCAGCAGCTCACCGCCGCGGCGGGCCTCCTGCTCGCCGGTCTCGGAGAGCGGGACGTCCACCCATCCGGTGAACAGGTTCTCGGCGTTCCACACGCTCTGGCCGTGACGCAGCAGCACGAGGGTTCCCACGGGCGTCACTCTGCGCGGGTTAGCGCGGCCGCGCGGCTGATCGCAGCCTGGACCGTGTCGTTCTGCTCGGGGGGCACGACCACCACCTCGACACCATCACAGGTGATGAAGACTCGGGCCGGGTCGGGCCGGATCCAGCGGCCGGTGTCGGCGTCGAGGAGATCGCGCTGCCGCAGGGTGACCACGTACCCGCCTTCGTCGAGAAGCACGAGCGCGTGGAGCACGAAGGCGGACCCGATGTCGCCGGGAGGATGGACCCGGCACGCCCGCCGGTCGCACCAGCCGGGGTGGTCGCCGGGATCGGCGCGGATCGCATTCGCGTCGAGGTGGTCTGCCACGGTTCCTCCCGCCTCCGCCCGACCCGCCGGTGCGCCCACACCGTCTGGCCCAGCCGAGATGCACCCGACCGTGTCGGGAGCTCCACCCTGCCTCTGCCGGCGATGACGACACATCACCCTTGCCGGACGAAGGGAGGCCGAGGTTCAGTTCTGCGCGGCCGGTCGATGCAACCCGCCGTCTCGAACCGGCAGTTGAGTCGTTGGCGTCTGGTAACAGGTAGCGGCAGACGCCCGGCCTACCAACGCCTCCGCGAGGTGCTGGCAGATGCGCAGCGCGCGGCCGGTGCGCCGTATCAGGAGGTGCTGCGGGTCGCCTTCTCCAACTCGCTGCCCGCGACCACCGTTGCCACGTTGACGGGCGCGTGCCTCGCCGAGCTTCCCGAGGTCACACTGGTCCGCTATGCCTACCCGGCCATGCAGCACCGCCGGTGGTGCGACCAGCCCCGCCACGACGTCTACGTGTCCTGGTTTCCCGCCGCACCGCGCACGCTGGGCCTGCGCCGGGCCGAGTTCGGGCCGACCATCGCCCACGAGCGCCACCCGCCCGGAGAGCCCGTTCCGCTTCGTCGTGCTCGACGATCCCGTCCAGGCCATGGACCCGAGCAAGATCGACGGTTTGGTGCGCGTGCTGGCTGACGTCGCCGCGGCACGGCAGGTGGTGGTGTTTTCCCACGACGATCGCCTCGCCGAGGCCGCGCGCAGGCTCGTACCCGACGCCCGGACCATCCAAGTCCGTCGGGCCGCGCGGTCGGTCGTGGCGGTCGATGAGTGCCACGACCCCGCCGCGCGCGACCTCGACGACGCGCGGTCGCTGCTCAACGACCCGAACGTGCCCGACGACGTACCCCGCATCGTCTTGCCCCAGCTGTGCCGCCAGGCGTTCGAGGCCGCCGCCCGCGACGCCTACTACTCCCGGGCGTTCGCCGCGGGACGCTCCCGGGAGACAGTCGAGGAGGTGTGGGGACGGGTCCGCAAAGGCCCGACGCGACTCGCGTTGGCGCTACAGGCCGACCAGCACGCCGACATGTCCCCGTGGATCCGACAGAGACCATGGCGGAAGCGAGCACTGGACGTCTGCGGGCGGGGGGCCCACGAAGGACTCGACGGCGACCTGCGCGGCGCCGTGGAGGACGTCGACAAGCTGGTCGGCGAGATCCGGTCCGCGCGATGAGCACGACACGGCGGTTGGACCGGGCAACCCAAGTCCTCGACGGGAGCGTCGCCGTGCCCGCCGAACAGCGCGTGGTGGCCGCGGCGCAACTCGCACGATCCGGCTTGGAACTGGCCATTGCCAAGACGCTCACCGCGAAGGGCCACGACCTGCGTCAGGGCATGGATGACGTCGCGGCTGACAGTGTTCGCCTACCTGGTCGGCGCCGAACGGGGCGCCACCGCCCGGCTCACGTGGACCGAGCTGAGCCGGGCGTGCCACCGTCACGCGTTCGAGCTGCCGCCCGCGGAGGGCGAGGTGCGTGCGCTCATCGCGAGTGTCCGGACGCTGGTCGAAGGCACCCTCCATGGATGATCGACACAACGGGCAGCACGCGTTCGACCTGAACATCGACAAGGTCCTCGAGCACTGGCCCGTGCCCTTCGGCCTGCGCGAGCTCATCGCGAACGCACTTGACGAGCAGGTACTCACCGGCACAGCGGAGCCGACGATCACGCGCGACGCCGCCGGCAACTGGCACGTCCGCGACTTCGGCCGCGGCCTGAAGCACCGCCACCTCTCGCAAAACGAGAGCAGCGAGAAGCGGACATCGGACCTGGTGGTCGGCCAATTCGGGGTCGGGCTTGAAGGATGCGCTGGCCGTCTTCGACCGCCGCGGGATCCGGGTCACGGTGCGTTCACGCCATTGCGACATCGGCATTGGGCGACGGCCGAAGACGGGCTTCCCCGATGTCGTGGTCCTGCACGCCTTGGTTGACCCGCCATCCGACCCGACCATGGTCGGCACCGACGTCGCGCTGTCCGGCGTCACGGACGAGCAGGTAGACGAAGCGAAGCAGCTGTTCCTGCGGTTCTCCGGCGACACCGTGCTGGAAACAACGGCCGTGGGCCAAGTGCTGGCCAAACCAGGCCCCGACCGCCCCGGCCGCATCTACGTCAAGGGCCTGCTGGTGGCCGAGGAACCGAACTTCCTGTTCTCCTACAACATCACCGCCGTGAACACACCGCTACGCCGCGCGCTCAACCGAGAGCGCAGCAACGTCGGCCGCGGCGCCTACACCGACCGGGTCAAAAAGATCCTGACCTCCTGCGCCGGCCACGCGGTTGCCGGGGCGCTGGCCGCCGACCTCGCGGAGTACGAAACCGGCCGCGCGCACGACGAGATCCGCAGCTGGACCGAGGTGGCCGTGCACGCCTGCCGGGTGCTGCAAACCTACGAGCAGGTCTTGTTCGTAACCGCGCAGGACCTGGCCAGCCGCAGCCCGCAACTTGACTACGCACAAGACGACGGCTACCAGCTGGTCGTCGTACCCGCGACGGTCGCGGCCAAGCTGCGCAACCTGTCAGACCCTGACCGGCAAACCGATGGTCGACCTGTCGCGCTACCGCGCGGGGTGGAACGAGAGCTTCGTCTTCACCTTCGTGGACGAAGCTCAACTGAGTGACACAGAACGGACCGTGTTCGGCCACACCCGCGCCATCGTCGCGCTCACCGGCACCCAACTCGGCGCTGGTCGGGTACGCGATGTCCTGATCTCCGAAACCATGCGCCTCTCCGACACCGGGAACATGATCGTCGGTCTGTGGCAGCCCGGCGACAAGACCATCGTCGTGCGCCGCGACCAGCTTGCAGGCCTGGCAACGTACGCCGGGACCCTGCTCCACGAGCTCGCGCACGCGCTAAGTGGCGAGGCAGACGCATCGCTGGCTTTTGAGAGCGAGCTGACCCGCCTCCTCGGAGTCGTCGCCGACTCCGCGCTGTCGCGGTAGCCGGCACTGTCCCACCCTGACCTTTAACCAGCTGACTGCGGGCCGCGTCCGGCAAACGCCGCCACGAAGTCGACCTGGTGCGAACGATGCTCGACTGCATCCAACTGCGCCCAGCGGCATCGAACCGACAAGGGCAGCTGGAGCAGAGGGTTGACAGTATTTCGTGCCCTCGGACGCCGTGCTCCAGTTTTGCTCCAGTATCAGTGCGCACGGCGTGAATAGTCGATCACCGCAAGATCAGCTAAAGTAGATCAACAGCTACTCTGACCTGCGGAATTCCGCTGCGGGCTTACGTCACCGCAAGAGTGGAGCTGAGGGGATTCGAACCCCTGACCCTTTGACTGCCAGCCAAAGTCGGACTGCTCCGCCATCGACTGTGTCGTCGGTCACAGTACGACCCCATTTGGTCAAGATCAATAAGGATCTCGACCCCATACAGTGTTATTAGTCAAAGCCCATGATCGCGCGCTCCAGTTTCGCTCCACATTGGCGATTTTCGTCCACAGTGGCTGATCAACAAGTGATCATCCGTAGCGATCATCGGAGATCATCGTCAGCGGGCGTTTCCGCAGCTAGACATGCGAAAGGGCGGCATCTTGATCACTCAAGACACCGCCCGATCTCGCCGTCGGGACGACAGGATTTGAACCTGCGACCCCTTGACCCCCAGTCAAGTGCGCTACCAAGCTGCGCCACGTCCCGGCACCCCAATGGGGCACGATGAGCCTACCGCACCGGGGCGCCGGGGCAGCGGAGGGTCACGTCTTGCGGCCGCGCTTCTCGCGCACGCGAACCGAGATGCGGACGGGCGAGCCGTCGAAGCCGAACTCCTCCCGCAGCCGCCGTTCGAGGAAGCGCCGGTAGCCCGCTTCCAGGAACCCGCTGGTGAACAGCACGAAGCGTCGGGGGGCGGGCGGAGGCCTGGGTGGCGAAGAGGATCTTGGGCTGCTTGCCCCCGCGCACCGGCGGGGGCGTAGCGGCGATGACGTCGGAGAGCCAGCCGTTGAGCTGGCCTGTCGGGATGCGCTGGTCCCACGACGCGAGGGCCCGTCCGCATCGCCGGGGCGATCTTGGCGACGGACCGTCCGGTGAGCGCCGAGACGTTGACGCGCTCCGCCCACGGCACCCGGACCAGGTCGCGCTCCAGCTCGCGCTTCATCGCGTAGCGCCGGTCCTCGTCGACGAGGTCCCACTTGTTGAAAACGAGGACGAGCGCGCGGCCCGCCTCCTCGACCATCGTGATCACGCGCTGGTCCTGCTCGGCGATCGGCTCGCTCGCATCGATCAGCACGAGCGCCACCTCGGCGGCTTCGATGGCGGCCTGGGTGCGCAGGCTGGCGTAGTACTCCATGCCGCTGGCGGTCTTCACGCGCTTGCGCAGGCCCGCGGTGTCGACGAAGCGCCACACCTGGTCGTCGAGCTCCACCAGCGAGTCGACGGGGTCGACGGTCGTGCCCGCCACCTCGTGGACGACCGAGCGCACCTCGCCGGAGACGCGGTTGAGCAGGCTGGACTTGCCGACGTTCGGCTTGCCGATCAGCGCCACACGGCGGGGGCCGGACGCCGCGTTGGCGCCGAAGTCGTCGCGCGGGGACTCCGGCAGTGCCTCCAGGATGGCGTCGAGCAGGTCGCCCGTGAGGCGTCCGTGCAGCCCGGACACCGGGTGCGGCTCGCCGAGGCCGAGGCGCCACAGGGCCGCCGTGTCGGCGACGAGCCGATCGTCGTCGACCTTCGTGGCGGCGAGCAGCACCGGCACCTGGGAACGCCGCAGAACCCGGGCGACGGCCTCGTCGGTGGCGGTGGCGCCGACTGCCGCGTCGACGACGAGCAGCACCGCGTCGGCGCTGCGCATGGCGTACTCGGCCTGAGCGGCGACGGCCGCACGCAGGCCGGTGGCGTCGGGCTCCCAGCCCCCGGTGTCGACGAGGGTGAACCGGCGGCCGTTCCACAGCGCGTCGTAGGCGACGCGGTCGCGGGTGACGCCCGGTACGTCCTGCACAACCGCCTCTCGGCGCCCGATCAGCCGGTTGACCAGCGTGGACTTGCCCACGTTGGGCCGCCCGACGACGGCGAGCACCGGCGCAGGCGGCGCCGCTGCGAGATCGTCGGGGTCGAGACCGAGCTGCGCCATAGCGGCCCGGTCGTCCTGTCCTGCACTCACGTCGTTCTCCGTACCTCGTCGAGATCCGCGACCAGCCCGGCCAGCGCGGACCGGATGGCCTCGGTGGCCGCCGACAGCCCGGCCCGGCCGCCGCCCACGGTCAGCGTCGACGGCTCCCCCACCAGCACGTCGACCCGCGGTCGAAACCGTCGGCGGCTGCCGTCGGGACGCCGCGTGCCCCGGCACACCACCGGCAGCACGACCGCCCCGCCCGCCCGGGCCAGCCACGCCGCCCCGTGCTGAGCCGCTTCGACGTCGCCGCCGGTGCGGGTGCCCTCCGGGAACACCGCGACGAGCCCGCCGCCCCGCAGCACGCCCAGCGCCTGCATGAGCGGGCGCCGGTCGGCGGTGCCGCGCCGCACCGCCACCTGCCCGATGCGAGGCAGCACCCACCCGAACAGCCCGTGGAACATCTCCTGTTTGACCAGGAACACCGTGCGCCGCCGGAGCAGCCCGAACAGGAGCGGACCGTCGACGAACGCGCTGTGGTTGGCGACCACGACGACCGGACCCCGCACCGGGATCCGGTCGCGATGGTGCACCCGGACCCGGTAAACCGGGGCGAAGCACCAGGTGCCGATCCAGCGGGCGAGATCGTGCATCCGCGGCCACGACCCGGCGGGCAGATCCTCAGTGTACCCGCGCCGCGCCGCGGACTCGCGCGCACGCTGCGCGGACGATTCGCTCGCCTGCCCGCTCACCGCAACAGGCCCCGCTCCTCCGCCAGTCGTAACAGCGCGGTGAGGACGTCGCCGACGGGCATGTCGTCCGTGTCCAGCACGAGCGCGTCCTTCGCGGCGTGCAGCGGGGAGGTCTTGCGGGTCGAGTCGAGCCGGTCGCGGCGGCGGACGTCGGCGAGCACGGTGCAGAGGTCGGCCGCCCGCCCCGCCTTACGGTCCTGGGCGCTGCGCCGGGTGGCCCGCACCTCCTCCGACGCGGTGAGGTAGACCTTCAGCGGGGCGTCCGGCACGACGACGCTGCCGATGTCGCGGCCCTCGACCACGATCCCGCCGCCGTCGGACGTCAGCGCCTCGGCGATGACCGCGCGCTGCTGCTCGACGAGCGCGGCCCGCACCGGCGGCTGGGCAGACACGGCGCTCACCGCGCGCGTCACCTCCGGACCGCGGATCTCAGCCTCGACGTCCTCGCCGTCGAGCAGGACGTGCGGGGCCGACGGGTCGGTCGCCGACCGGACGGACTTCGCCGCCGCGATGGCGACCTGCTCGGCGTCGGGGCTCTCGGGATCGACGCCCGCGCGGAGCACGGCGAGCGTGACGGCCCGGTACATCGCTCCGGTGTCGAGGTAGGCGGCGCCGACGGCGCTGGCCAGCTGTCGTGACACTGTCGACTTGCCTGTGCCGGACGGCCCGTCCATCGCCACGACCCCGCGCAACCTGCCCGCCACCGATGCCCCTCTCCCGGCCCGCCGGACACGGCCCGGACCCATCATGCCGGGCACGTCGTCGCGCGACGGCAGCGAGGGGCGGTCGGGCTCAGCGGGGGAGGTCGGAGCGCAGGGCCGCGGCGCCGCGCAGATAGACGTGGCGCACGTCGGCCCGGGCGAGATCGGTCTCCACGTGCGCCAGCAGCCGCAGGACGCGCGGCATGGCGCCGGGAACGGCGATCTCGGTGGCGCACATCAGCGGCACGTCGGTCAGCCCGAGCAGGCGCGCGGCGTAGGCGGGGAACTCGGCGGTCAGGTCGGGGGTGGCGGTGAACAGGATCGAGATGATGTCGTCGGCGGTGAGGCTGTTGCGCTCCAGCACCGCCGTGACCAGCTCAGCCGAGCCCTCGAGCACGTCGTCGCGGGTGTCGGCGTCGACCTGGATCGCCCCGCGGATCGCCCGGACGCGCCGCGACGGTTGCTCCCTGGCAACCGCGCTCACAGCCCGACCGACCGGTAGAGCGAGCCGATCTCGGTCTGGGTGAGCGCGCGGAAGCGGCCGGGGCGCTGGTTGCCCAGCTGCACCTCCCCCACCGCGGTGCGCACCAGCCGCAGCACGGGGTGCCCGACCTCCTCCAGCAGCCGCCGCACGACGTGCTTGCGACCCTCGTGGATCACCAGTTCGACCATGGACTTCCCCGCGTGCGCGTCGACGAGCCGGAACCGGTCGACCGCAACCCTCCCGTCCTCCAGCTCCACGCCGTCGCGCAGCCGCCGCCCCAGGTCACGTGGGATCGAACCGTGCACCTCCGCGAGGTAGGTCTTCTCCACCTCGTACGACGGGTGCGTGAGCCGGTGGCCCAGCTCGCCGTCGTTCATCAGCAGCAGGAGGCCCTCGGTGTCGGCGTCCAACCGTCCGACGTGGAACAGCCTGGCACGCGCCCCACCCTCGAAGTGCTCGTCCACGACCCCGCGTTCGACCAGCAGGTCCCCGACGCGACGGGCGGCCCTGGTCGTCGGACATCGTCGACAGCACACCGCGCGGTTTGTTCAGCGCCAGGTAGGTCAGCGTGTCGTCGAGGACGATCCGCAGGCCGTCGACGTGGACGACGACCCGTTCGGGATGGACGCGCCGCCCCATCTCGCGGACGACCTCGCCGTCGACGGTCACCCGGCCCGCGGCGATCAGCTCCTCCGCGGCCCTCCGCGACGCCACGCCTGCCTGGGCCAGCACCTTCTGCAACCGGACCCCGTCCGAATGCGCCTCCGTCATGCTCACTTCACTCACAGCTCGTCGATCGCGTCGATGTCGGGAAGGAGCGGGGCCAAAGGCGGGAGCTCCGCCAGTGACGACAGGCCCAGACGCTCCAGGAACAGCTCAGTGGTGGCGAACAGGGTGCCCTGTGTCGCCGGTTCGATGCCCACCTCCTGCACGAGGCCGCGGGTGAGGAGCGTGCGCAGCACGCCGTCGCAGTTCACGCCCCGCACCGCGGACAACCCTGGCCCGTGTCACCGGCTGGCGGTAGGCCACCACGGCGAGGGTCTCCAGCGCCGCGCGGGTGAGCCGGGCGCGCTGGCCGTCGAGCAGAAGGCGCTCGACGTACGGGGCGTAGGCGTCGCGGGTGTAGAACCGCCATCCGCCCCCGGTGCGGCGCATGTCGATGCCGCGCCCCGCCGCCGTGTAGCCCTCGGACAGCCGCAGCAGGGCCGCCTTCACCCGGGCCACCGGCTGGTCGAGCGCCTGCGCGAGCTGCTCCTCCTCCGTCGGTGCGTCGACGACGAGCAGCAGCGCCTCCAGCGCAGCATCCAACTCGGCGTCGTCGAGGACGGGGAGGTCCTCGAGGACGGCAACTTCGTCAGGAGCGGTCATCAGGTGTCCAGCGTACGGTCAGCTCCCCGAACGCCTCCGGCTGCTCCAGGTCTATGGCCGCACTGCGGTAGAGGTCGAGCACCGCCAGGAAGCGGGCCACCACCTCCAGCGGCCCCGCGCAGTCGGCCGTCAACGCGGCGAACGTCGCACTGCCGAGCACGGCAAGCCGTTCGGCCAGCAGCGCGGCCTGCTCGGCCACCGAGATCTGCGGGGCGTGTAGGTGATCGATCCCGACGGTCGGCGGCGGCTTGGGCCGGAACACGGTGGCCGCGAGATCGGCGAACGCCTCGGGCTCGACGCCGAGCAGCACCTCGGGCAGCAGCGCCGCGAACCGCTCCTCCAGCGCGACCGACCGCGGGAACCGCCGCGCCGCCCCGGCCTCCAGCTCAACGAACAGCCCCGCCACCTGCTTGTAGGCGCGGTACTGCAGCAGCCGGGCGAACAGCAGGTCGCGCGCCTCGAGGAGGGCCAGGTCCTCGGCGTCCTCGACCTCGGCGTCGGGCAGCAGCCGCGCCGCCTTGAGGTCGAGCAGCGTGGCCGCGATGACGAGGAACTCGGTGGTCTCGTCGAGGTCGGCGTCGTCGCCGAGGGCGGCGAGGTGGGCGATGAAGTCGTCGGTGACGCGGTGCAGCGCCATCTCCGTGATGTCCAGCTCGTGCTTGCCGATCAGCTGCAGAAGAAGGTCGAACGGGCCCTCGAAGTTGTGCAGCCGGACCGTGAACCGGGGCGGAGCGACGGGCGTCTCGTCGACGAGCGTCACTCGCCCACGCCTCGCTTCGCCCAGAAGGACGCAAGCTCGCTCACCGGGCGATGACCTCGCGGGCCAGTAGGCGATAGGCCGCCGCCCCGTTCGACGTCGGCGCCCACGTGGTGATCGGCTCGCCCGCCACGGTGGTCTCCGGGAAGCGGACGGTGCGGTTGATCACGGCGTCGAACACGAGCTCGCCGAACGCCTCGACCACCCGCTGCCGCACCTCGCGCGCGTGCATGGTGCGCGGGTCGAACATCGTCGCCAGGATGCCGATGATCTTCAGATCGGGGTTGAGCCGGTCCTGCACCTTGTCGACGGTGTCCATGAGGAGCGCGACCCCGCGCAGCGAGAAGAACTCGCAGGCCAGCGGGATGAGGATGGCGTCGGCGCAGGCCAGCGCGTTGATGGTGAGCAGGCCCAGCGACGGCTGGCAGTCGATGAGGATCACGTCGTAGCGGTCGAGGACGGGCTTCAGGGCACGGCCGAGCGCCTGCTCGCGGCCGACCTCGGTGACCAGCTGCACCTCCGCCGCCGACAGGTCGATGTTGGACGGGAGCAGGTCCATGCCCTCGACCGAGGTGGTGCGGATCACCTCGTCGATCTCCACCCCCCGTTCCATGAGCAGGTTGTAGATCGTGGTCTCCAGCTCGTGCGCCTGCACGCCGAGACCGACCGAGAGCGCGCCCTGGGGGTCGAAGTCCACGAGGAGCACCCGGCGCCCGTACTCGGCGAGCGCCGCGCCCAGGTTGATGGTGGACGTGGTCTTGCCGACGCCACCCTTCTGGTTCGCGACCGCGATCACCCGCGCCGGACCGTGCTCGGTTACCGGAGCCGGTTCGGGAACCATCAAGCGGTGTCTCCCCACGGAGTCGGCCGAGTGGGTCGGCTCCTCCTCGTCAAGCGGCTCCGGGCGGGGGGCGAAGGGCCGCGGGGTCTGCATGCCGGGCTCCGGTCTGTCGCGGGCGTCCTGTTCAGGGACGTTCCGCGCAGCGTAGGAGGACCCGACGACGACCGGCAACGCGCCCCGCCGTGTGGCCGTCGAATTCTCGGCGACGTTACCGGGTGGTGGCGGCGAGCCGTCGCCGGGGTGTCCCGATCGGGTGACTCAGCGCCGCCGGGCCCGGGGATGGGACGTCGCGTAGACCTCACGGAGGGTGTCGACGGTGACGTGGGTGTAGATCTGCGTCGTCGTCACCGAGGCGTGGCCGAGCAGCTCCTGCACGACGCGGACGTCGGCGCCGCCCGCGAGCAGATGGGTCGCGAAGCAGTGCCGCAGGGTGTGCGGGGAGACCTCGGCGGCCAGTCCGGCGGCGTCCGCGGCGGCGCGCAGCACGTGCCAGGCGCTCTGCCGGGACAGCCGCGCGCCCCGGGCGTTGACGAACAGGGCGGGCCCTCCCCGGCCGCGGCGGGCGAGCTCGGGACGGGCGCGCACCAGGTAGGCGTCGATGGCCGCGAGCGCGGGGCGCCCGACCGGCACGATGCGGTCCTTGCCGCCCTTGCCGTGCAGCCGGACGACGCGCTGCCCGGTGTCGAGGTCGTCGATGTCGAGCCCGACGGCCTCGGAGATCCGCGCGCCGGTCGAGTAGAGCAGTTCGAGCAGCGCGCGGTCGCGAAGGGCGCCCGGCCCGGCGCCGACGCAGCCAGCCAGCAGCTGGTCGACCTCGTCGATGGTGAGCGTGCGCGGCAGTCGGGACGGCAGCACGGGCGGCGTGATGTCGCGGGCGACGTCGTCGGCGACCAACCCGTCGCGCGCGGCGAAGCGGTGCAGGCCCCGTACGGCGGCCAAAGCACGCGCGGCCGACGACGCGGCCAACGGCGGGTCGGCCTCCCGGAGGGCCACGACGAACGCGGTGACGTCGGCCTCGCGCACGTCGCCGAGATCGCGCTCGCCGAGGTGGTCGAGGTAGCGGCGCAGGTCCGCCGCGTAGGAGCGCAGCGTGTTGGCCGCGCTCCCCCGCTCGACGGCCAGGTGGTGCAGGAACGCCTCGGCGGCGTCGGAGACCTTCACGCCGCCATTCTCATGCCGCCACCGCGCCGACGACGAGGTCGACCAGGTCCGAGCGGCTGGGCCCCTCCGGGACGGCGGGCCGCCACCCGCTCGCGTAGATCTCCCGCGCCCGGGGTTCGATCGCGCGGAGGCTCGTCGGCGGCGCCAGCATGGCCTGGTAGGGGCCCACGACCGCCATCAGCGACGGGTCGACGGCGGTGACCGCGGCGATCACGTCGGACGGCAGCGGCCGGTCGAGGTCGACGTCGCCGCCCGCCCAGCGTCGCGCGAGATCGGTGTCGCAGACGACGTGGTCGTCGAACCAGGGGCGGATCACGGCGGTGCACCACGCGTCGAACTCCTGGCTGACGGCGTCGTGGTCGGCGCCGTGCTCGTCGAGGAGGCCGACCAGCCGCTGGGCCTGCATGAGCGACGTCGCGACCCCGCGCCCCGCCGCGGGGTTCGTCGTGCACACGGCGTCGCCCACGAAGACGAGGCCTGCGAGCGGGACCTCGCCCTCGGCGTCAAGCTGGCCGCAGTAGCTGTTGTACAGCCGTCCGCCGGGCAGCACGTCGGTGATCGGCAGGGAACGGGCGGGGTCGGTCCAGGCCGCGAGCAGCGGGATCGCCGCCGCGGCCGCCTCGTACGCCGCGGTCTCGCGCAGCCCGACCAGCGTCCGGTCGCCCGTGGAGCGCCCGATCATCGCCGAGAACACCCCGTTGTCCTGCGGGAACACGATCACCAGGTAGCCGGGGTACAAGGCAGCCGCAGCGATCGGGGACTGGGTCGGGCCCGGCTCGGCCCCCTCGCGCAGCACGTACTGACGCGACACGTAGGCGAGCCCGCAGTCACCGCCGAAGGCCGGTCCCCGCAGGTCGCGGCTGAGCCGACCGGCCCGCCCCGAGGCGTCGAGCACGAGGTCCGCATCGAGGCGCTGTCCGTCCACCCGAAGGCCGCGGGCGCGCCCGCCCTCGACGAGCACCTCCTCGGCGTGGCCGCGGTGGAGGGTGACGCCCGGCGCGGCCACGGCGGCCTCGCGCAGCACCCGTTCGAACGTCATCCGACGGCACCGCAGGCCGATCGTCCGGTCCGGCATGTCCGGCAAGACGGCGCGCTCCGCGCCTGCGGCGAACAGTCCGTCGACCACCTCGGGTGCCTCTGCCTGCAGCGCTTCGACGACCTGCAGCCGGAAGGCGTGCGGGTGATGGAACTGCATGACGCCCGCACGGTGCCACTCGCCGTCCGGGCCGGGGCCGGTGTCGCGGTCGACGACGACCACCGCGTGCCCGCGACGGGCGAGGGCGAGGGCGGTGTAGAGGCCGGTCGGACCGGCCCCGACGATGGCGACGCGCATGTGGCGATACTCCCCGCGCCGCGCGGGCGCCGCCATCGGGGAAATCCCCCAGTCCGACCCCGGACATCAGGACAGCGCCGGGATGACCTCCCGCTCGAACAGCTCGATGCCGGAGCGGTCGTAGGCGGCCTCGGCGAAGTTGAAGATGCCGTAGCTCATGCCCGCCTTCTCCAACTGCCGCAGGTTCTCGACGATCTGCTCCGGGGTGCCGCACGCGGGCAGGCCGCGCACCGCACCCAGGGACGCCTCCGCCCGCTCCTCGCCGACGTACGGCGCGAGGCGCGCCTTCGCGTCCTGCATCCGCTGCTCCACCTCCGCCTCGTCCCGGCCGATCGCCACGTTGTAGTTGGCGGAGCGCACGATCGCATCGAAGTCGGTGCCCACCGTCGCGCAATGCCCGCGCAGCACCTCGGACTTGTGGGTGAAGCCCTCCAGCGTGCCGTCGAAGTTGGTGTACCGTGCGTACTTCGCCGCGATCTTGAGGGTCACCTTCTCGCCACCACCGGCAATCCACAGCGGGATCCCGCCGGGCTGCAGCGGTGTGGGCGCCACGATCGCCCCGTCCACCCGGTAGTGCTTGCCCGCCAGGGTCGCTTTTCCCTCGCTCCAGGCCTGGCGCATGATCTGGACGCCCTCGTCCAACATCCCAAGGCGCTCGGGCGCGGGCGGGAATCCGTACCCGTAGGCGCGCCACTCGTGCTCGTACCAGCCCGCGCCGATGCCCATCTCGACGCGTCCGCCGGACACGATGTCGCAGGTGGCGGCCACTTTCGCGAGGTAGGCCGGGTTGCGGTAGCTCATGCACGTGCACATCTGACCCAGCCGCACCCGCTCGGTGACGGCGCCGAACGCCGACATGAGCGACCACGCCTCGTGGGTGGCCTGGTCGGTGGGCACGGGCACGGTGTGGAAGTGGTCGTAGACCCAGATGGATTCCCACGGGCCCGCGTCGGCGTGCTGAGCGAGCCCCTTCATCACCCCCCACTGGTCGGCGGTCTCGATCCCGACGAGATCGTGCCGCCAGCCCTGGGGAACGAACATTCCGAAGCGCATGCCCCGACCCTAGGCCGCGTCCGTCGCGCGTGCCCGCTCCCGCTCCGGTACGCGTCCGCGGCAAGGTCGTCGTCGACGTTGCGTCCGGGCTCTAACGCATGACCTCGCGCTGGGCGAAGCGGGTGGGGCGGTCCGGCCACGGGGCGTCCGCCGGGCGCAGCGCCGACGGCGAGCCCGAGACGGCGTGTGCGGCGAGCACCGCGGCCACCGTGACCCCGTTCACGATCGTGCCCGCCAACACCATCCGCACCGCGATCGACAGGGTCACCCAGCGCGTGGTGAGGTCGGCCTCCTCGTCGTCGTCGAGATCGGGGCGCCCGACCTCGGTGAGCCCGTGGGCGAGGTACACCCGCACGGCCTCGTCGGAGAACCCCGGCGACGGCGCGACGTCGAGCAGCACCGCCCACTCCGCCGCCTCCAGCCCGGCCTCCTCGCGCAGCTCGCGGCGGGCGGTCTCGAGAGGGTCCTCGCCTGCGACGTCCAGCAGCCCGGCGGGCATCTCCCAGAGCCGCCTGCCCAGCGCGTGGCGGTACTGGTAGATCATCATGATCCGGTCGTCGGGGTCAAGCGCGGCCACCGCCACCGCCCCGGGGTGCTCGATGATCTCCCGCCGCGCCTCCCGTCCGCCGGGCATCACCACCTCGTCGGCGCGCAGGGCCATGACCTTGCCCGCGTAGATGTCGCTGGTGGAGGCGACCGGGAAGTCGTGCCGCGCGGTGGTCATGCGCCCGACCCGTTCACGCTGGCGGTGGCGGGCTCCCGCAGCGCCTGGTCGAACGGAAGCCGGTCGGCGGCGCGGTAGGCCAACGCGGCGCGCACGAACGCCGCGAAGAGCGGGTGCGGCCGGGTGGGCCTGCTCTTCAGCTCGGGGTGGGCCTGGGTGCCGACGAAGAACGGGATGCGTCTCGACGGGCAGCTCGACGAACTCGACGAGGCGTGCCGTCCGGCGACGTCCCGCCGAACACCAGCCCGGCCTCCTCCAGCCGCGCCCGGTAGGCGTTGTTGACCTCGTAGCGGTGCCGGTGCCGCTCGGACACCTCGTCGGGTGCCGTACGCCGGCCGCCACGATCGTGCCCGCACCGAGCAGCGCCGGGTAGGCGCCCAGCCGCATCGTGCCGCCCATGTCCCGTTCCCCCGCGACGACGTCGCGCTGGTCGGCCATCGTCGAGATCACCGGGTGCGGGGTGCGCTCGTCGAACTCGGTGGAGTTGGCGTCGTCGAGGCCGGCGAGCGAACGCGCGGCCTCGATCACCATGCACTGCAGGCCGAGGCACAGGCCCAGCGTGGGAACGCCGCGGGTGCGGGCGTGCCGGACGGCGCCGAGCTTGCCCTCGATCCCGCGCACGCCGAAACCACCGGGGATGAGCACACCGTCGACACCGTCGAGCGCGGCGGCCGCACCGGCCGGAGTGCGGCACGCGTCGGAAGGCACCCAGTCGATCTCGACGCGGGCGTGGTGGGCGAACCCGCCCGCCCGCAGCGCCTCGGTGACCGAAAGGTAGGCGTCGGGCAAGTCGACGTACTTGCCGACGAGCGCGATGCGCACGGTCTCGCGCGGGTGGTGGACGCGGTCGAGCAGATCGCCCCACACCGTCCAGTCGACGTCGCGGAACGGCAGCGACAGCCGCCGCACCACGTAGGCGTCGAGACCCTCGCGGTGGAGCACGCGCGGGATGTCGTAGATCGACGGCGCGTCCGGGGCGGCGACGACCCCGTCGACCTCGACGTCGCACATGAGGCTGATCTTGCGCTTCATGTCGTCCGGGATCTCCCGGTCGGCGCGCAGGACCAGCGCGTCGGGCTGGATGCCGATGTTGCGCAGCGCCGCGACGGAGTGCTGGGTCGGCTTGGTCTTCAGCTCGCCCGAGGGCGCGAGGTAGGGCACGAGCGAGACGTGCAGGAAGAAGCAGTTGTCGCGCCCGACGTCGTGGCGTACCTGGCGGGCGGCCTCGAGGAACGGCAGCGACTCGATGTCGCCGACCGTGCCCCCGATCTCGGTGATGACGACGTCCGGCACGACGCCGTCGTCATCGGGGGCGGACATCGCGAGGATGCGGTCCTTGATCTCGTTGGTGATGTGCGGGATCACCTGCACGGTGTCGCCCAGGTACTCGCCGCGCCGCTCCTTGGCGATCACGCTCGAGTACACCTGGCCGGTGGTGACGTTGGCCTGACCATGCAGGTCACGGTCGAGGAAGCGCTCGTAGTGGCCGACGTCCAGGTCGGTCTCGGCGCCGTCCTCGGTGACGAACACCTCGCCGTGCTGGAAAGGGTTCATCGTGCCGGGATCGACATTCAGGTAGGGATCGAGCTTCTGCATCGTCACCCGCAGACCGCGGGCGGTGAGCAGCTGACCGAGGCTCGATGCGGTGAGGCCTTTGCCCAGCGAGGACGCTACCCCGCCGGTGACGAACAGATGACGCGTGGCGCGAGGCTGCACGGAACTTCAGGGTACATGCCCGTGATGTCCGGCGGCGGCAGGGCGCGCCGCGCGTCAGGTGCGGGGCGAAGCGCCGTCGGCCGCCGACGGGTCCGCCCCGTAGCGGCCTGCACGACCGTCGGCCTGCTCCCGCAGCGCCAATACCGTGCTGATCTGGCCCGCGCCGGTCTGCACGTCGTCGACGGTCGACAGCACCGCGGTGACCGTCGGATCGGCCCGCGCGACGCCGATGGCACCCGTCGGATCAGCCGATCCGGTGGCGCCCGCGAGCACGGCACCCCCGCCTGCGTGGTCGAGCTGTGCGGCCATCCGCATCACGACGGCCGCGCCGTCGCCCGCGTCGACGCCGGTGAGCGCGCCGCCGGTGAGGACGAGCACGAGGCCTGCGGGAGCGGGCGGGTCGGCCGCCGCGGTGAAGCCCGCCGCCGAGAGGCCGGAGAGCACCCCGGCGGCCTGCGCGCCCGTGACGGGGGCCTTGCCGCCCGGCCCGGTGAGGATCCCGCCGAGCAGCCCGCCGAGCAGGCTTCCGGTGTCGGACGCCGCGGGCAGCTGGGCGCCTGCGGGCAGCAGCGTGCCGGTGAGCTGACGGAGTTGGTCGGCCCGGGCCGGGTCGGTGACGGCGGGGGTGAGCGCGACCGTGCCGGTGACCGCCGCACCCGCCTGCTTGAGCAGCGCGACCACGCCGTCGCCGGTGGGTCCGTCGGCGCCCACCGTGACGAGCGCGACGCTCTGGCCCTGCAGCACGCCCCGCACGGCCGCGGGCCCGATGCGGCGCGCGAACTCATCGTCTGCCCGCTGGGCCGCCGCGAGCGCGTCGCGCTGGGCGGTGACCTGCTGCACCTGGCCGGTGAGGCCGTCGGCCTTCACCGTCAGGGCACCGAGCAGCCGGTCGGATACGCCGCTGGCGCCGAGCACGACGCCGACCGTGAGCGCGAGGAACACAGCTGCCAGCGAGACCACGTGGTAACGCAGGGAGATCAACCCAACCAGCCCTTGATCATCTCGAGCAGACCGTTCCAGGTCTGGAGGAGCCAGGCGAGCACCCCATCGCCCGCCGCGGATACGAACAGCGCCGCGCCGACAGCCACCAGCGCGGCGACGATCATCAGCAGGATCGCGCCCGTCGAGACCCGGCTGCGGTAGAGCGCGGCGATCACCCTGCTGTCGACGACCGCGCTGCCGACCTGCAGGCGGGTGAGGAACGTCGAGGCGTTGCTGCCCGAACGGCCGCGGTCCAGGAACTCCGTCATCGTCGCGGAGAGCCCCACAGTGATGATCATGGACGCGCCGTGGTGGGCCGCGAGGAGCAGCGCAAGGTCCTCGGGATTGGCCGTGCTGGGGAACGTGACGGCACTCGCGCCGAGATCCTGCACACGGTGCAGGCCCGGGGCGTGGCCATCGTTGAAGGCGGGGACGACGATGTCGGCGCCGCTCATGAGGGCGTCGTTGGACACCTCGGCCGGGTCGCCGACGATCAGCGCGGGCTCGTGACCCGCGGCGCGCAGAGCGTCGGCCCCGGCGCCGACGCCGACCAGCACCGGCCGGTACTCGCGGATGAAGCTCTTCAACCGGGCGAGCTCGACGGCGTGGTCGAACCCGGCGGCGACGACGACCACCTGCCGTCCGGCGAGCTCGACGTCCACGCTCGGGATGCCGACGCCGTCGAGCAGCAGCGCGCGCTCCTGGCGCATGAACTCGGTGGTGTTGGCGGCGAACGCCTCGATCTGGTGGGTGAGGCCCGCCTTGGCCTCGACCAGCGCGTCGGCGACCGACTCGACGTCCTGCTCGATGCCACGCGCGAGCTCGAGCTCCCCCGCGTAGACGACTCCCTCGTGGAGTCGGATCTTGCTGCCGTCCTTGATCGTGTGCAGCGCGTCGGCCCCGACGGAGTCGAGGAGGGCGATGCCCGCGTCGATGAGGATCTCCGGACCGAGGTTGGGGAAGCGGCCGGAGATGGACGGCGAGGCGTTGACGACGGCCGCGACCCGGGCTGCGACGAGGGCGTCGGCGGTGGTCCGGTCGAGATCGACCTGGTCGACCACGACGATCTCGCCCGGTTTGACCCGGCGGATGAGCGCGTCGGTGTGGCGGTCCACGCGCGCGATCCCGGCTAGCCCTGGTAGCTCGGGCCTCGAACGCTGCAGCAGGCCGGACAACTTCATGCGGGCACTGTGACATCCTGGACAGCCATTTCCCGGAAGGCACGCCGACCCCTCGACGGTGAGTCCCGCACTTCGCCACGGTGAGTCGCGCATCCGCGCACGGTGAGTCCCATGTTCCGCCACGGTGAGTCGCGTAGCTCGACACGCTGAACTCCGTATCTCGGCACGCCGAGTGACGCATCTCGGCACGGCATGTCGGGGATCCACTCGCCGTGGCAATGACGAGTGCGCCGTGCGGCAAGCGGGGCCGGCCGCGACGAATCGGGAGAATTGCGGGACCCATCGCGATGAATCGGCGACGCACGACGACCTATCGCGAGACCGCGCGGGACGAAACGCGGGACTCGCCGCGGTCGACGTGCGGGTGCACGGCTCGGCGTGCTGGATCGCCGCCGAATCCAGCGTGTCGAACTACGGAACTCGCCGTGGGCGGATCAGAAACTCACAGTGACGAAACGCGGGACTCACCATGGGTGGATGCGGGACTCACCGTGGGCGTACGCGGGACTCACCGTGGCGAAGTGCGGGACTCACCTTCGGGGGGATGCAGTGCGGCTCACCGTCCGGGCCGTCGTTCGTGCGGCCGCTCGGGATCCAGTCCGTGCCGCGGAGCGGCTGGGCGACCGGTCTGCGACGCGGTGGGCACGGGCGGACTCCAGCAGTTCCTCGGCGTGGGCGCGGCCGGTGTCGGTGTCGTCCAGCCCGGCCAGCATCCGGGCCAGCTCGCCGATCCGCTCGTCCTCGGAGAGCGTGCGCACGCGGCTGCGGGCCGCGCCGCCGTCGCGGCGGGACTTGTCGACCACCAGGTGCCGGTCGGCGTAGGCGGCCACCTGCGGCAGGTGCGTCACCACGATCACCTGGTGGCGCGCGGCCAGCCGGGCGAGCCGTCGTCCGATCTCGACCGCGGCCCGGCCGCCGACACCGGCGTCGACCTCGTCGAACACCATCGTGGGCACGGGATCGGCCCCGGCGAGCGCCACCTCGAGCGCCAGCATCACGCGCGAGAGCTCACCCCCGGACGCCCCCTTGTGCAGCGGCAGCGGCGCGGCTCCGGCGTGGGCGACCAGCCGCAGCTCGACCTCGTCGACCCCGTCGGCGCCGGCCACCAGCTCGCGGCGACCGACCCGCACGGCGTCAGGGGCGCCGGGCGTCGCCACGCGCGGGGTCACCGACACCAGCAGTCGGGCGTCGGCCATCGCCAGGCCGGACAGCTCGGCCGTCGTGTCGGCGGCGAGGCGGGCGGCGGCCTCCGTGCGCGCGGCCGTGACGGCCGCGGCGTGGTCGGCCAGCTCCACGGTCAGCCCATCGCGACGCGCCGTGAGCGCGGCGAGCGCCTCGTCCGAGACGTCCAACGAACCCAGCCGGGTGCGCGCCGCCTCGGCCCAGACGAGCACCCCGTCGACGTCCGCGGCGTACTTGCGGGTGAGCGCCTTGAGCTCGGCCTGCCGCGACAGCACGGCGGCGAGCCGCTCGGGATCGGCGTCGAGACGGTCCAGATAGCCGGTGAGCTCCGCTCCGACGTCTCCGAGCAGCGCCAACGCCTCCGCGAGCCGCGTGTCGAGGGCGGAGAGCTCGCCGTCCCCCGCCCCAGCCAGTCGGTGGCGGGCCTCACCGATGAGCGCGAGCGCGGCGGGCGTGTCCGGCAGGTCTTCGGTGCCGACGAGGGCGGCCTGTGCCACGGCGGCGACCGCGCGCAGCTCGTCGGCCTCGGCGAGTCGCCGCGCCTGGGCGACGAGCTCGACGTCCTCCCGGGGTTGCGGATCGACAGCGGCGATCTCGGTGAGCCCGTGGCGCAGAAGGTCGGCCTCCTGCGCCAGCCGACGCGCGCCGTCCCGTCGCTCGATGAGCTCCGCCCCGAGCCGCAGCCACTCGGCGCGCACCGCCCGGTACCGCTCCAACGGCACGGCGACCGCATCGCCCGCAAACCGGTCCAGCAGCGCCCGCTGCTCGGCCGGGCGGAGGAGCCGCAGTTGATCGTTCTGGCCGTGCACGGCCAGCGTGGCTTCTGCCAGCCTGCCCAGCACGCCAACGGGCACGGACCGCCCACCGAGGTGGGCCCGCGAGCGCCCGTCGGCACCGACCGTGCGGACGGCGATCAGCGTGCCGTCCTCGTCGGGTTCGGCCCCCACTTCGTCGGCCACGGTGAGGGCGGCGGATCGTGCGGCGAACCGTCCCTCGACGACCGCCCGCCGCGCCCCTTCCGCCACGCGCGACGCCTCCGCGCGCCCGCCGCCCAGCAGCGCGAGCCCCGTGACCACCATCGTCTTGCCCGCGCCGGTCTCACCGGTGAGGACGGTGAGCCCCGGATCCAGTTCGAGGGTGGCGTCGTCGATCACGCCGAGGCCCTGGATCCGCATCTCGGCCAGCATGGGCGGCAGCCTACGGCGCCTCGTCGATCGCGGGGGGCGCACCGCGCCAACCGCGCACCGGAAGGTCGAACTTGCGCACCAGCCGATCGGCGAAGGGACGGCCGTCCAGCCGCACCATGCGCACGGGGGTGGCCCCCCGGCTGACCTCGACGCGGGTGCCCGCGGGGAGCGGGAACGTCCGCCGTCCGTCGCAATCGAGCACGGCCTCCGGACCGGACGGGGCGACCTCGACCGCGACGCGGCTGTCCGGCGAGATCACCATCGGCCGGGCGAACAGCGCGTGCGCGTTGCTCGGCACCAGCAACAGCGCCTCCACCTGCGGCCACACCAGCGGACCGCCCGCCGAGAACGCGTACGCCGTTGACCCGGTGGGGGTGGCGCACAGCACGCCGTCGCAGCCGAACGCGGACACGGGGCGCCCGTCGACCTCGAGCACCACCTCGAGGATCCGTTCACGCGTCGACTTCTCGATCGCCGCCTCGTTGAGCGCCCACGTGCGGGCCAGCACGTCGCCGTTGCGCTTGGCGACGGCGTCGATCGTCATGCGCTCCTCGACTGCGTAGTGCCCACAGGCGATCGCGTCCAGAGCGCCCGCGAGGAAACCCTCCTCCGCCTCGGCGAGGAATCCGTAGTGCCCCAGGTTGACGCCCAGGAGCGGCACCCCGGTGGGGTGCGCCAGCTCGGCCGCCCGCAGTACCGTGCCATCGCCGCCCAGGACCAGCACGACCTCGGCGCCCTCGGCGCATCCGGGACGTCCTTCGACGATGCGGGGCTCCATCCCGGTCGGGAGATCGGCGGCGACGACCTCGGACCACTCCCCACCGATCACGCGCAGGCGGATCCCGTGCGCGGCCAGATGCGCGGCGACCTCGGCCGCCGTGCGGAGGTTCGTCTCCCGTCCCGCGTGCAGGACGACCAACACCTCGCGCGTCACTGTGGACCCGCCTCCACCGCGTCCGCCAGGACGCCATCGCCCACGTCGGCCGCATCGCGGCTCAGATGGAGGAAGAACTCGACGTTCCCGGACGGGCCGGGCAACGGGCTCGCGACGGCTCCGGCCATACGGAGGCCGAGCTCCCGGGCCGCGGCGACGACATCGCACAGCGCCCCGAGCCGCAACGCCGGATCGCGGACGACGCCGCCCGAGCCCAACCGCTCCCGACCCACTTCGAACTGCGGCTTGACCATCGGCAGCAGAACACCCCGCTCCCCCGTGCATGCCGCGAGGGCGGCCAACACGGTGCGCAACGAGATGAACGAGAGATCCGCGACGGTGAGCTGCACCGGACCGCCGATCGCATCCGGGGTGAGCGTGCGCACGTTCGTGCGGTCGAGCACCTCGACGCGCTCGTCGTTGCGCAGTCGCCAGATCAGCTGCCCGTAGCCGACGTCGACGGCCACGACATGTGCTGCTGCGCGGTCGAGCAGCACGTCGGTGAAGCCTCCGGTGGAGGCACCGGCATCGAGGCAGCGCAGACCCGCGGGATCGACCCCCAGCCCGTCGAGTGCGCCGATCAGCTTGTGGGCGCCGCGCGACGCCCATTGCCGCTCGGCGTTCTCGACGACCGTGACGGGGGTGTCCCGATCGACCACCGTGGCGGCCTTGGCCGCGGGCACGCCGCGTATGGCGACCCGGCCCTGCTCGATCAGCTCGGCCGCCTGTCCGCGCGAGCGGGCCAGCCCGCGGCGCACCAGTTCGGCATCCAGCCGGGCCCTGGCGACCACGACGTCACCCCTCGCCTGCGGCGAGCGCCTCACCGAGCGCCGCATGGACCCCTTCGAAGGCCGCGACGTGCTCGGCGAGGGGGCGCTCGGCGAGCCTTTCGAGCCCCGCCATCGCCCGGCCGACGACCTCGGCGGGATCGGCGGGGCGTGGCGGCGGCCCCGGCACGGGAGCGTTCATGCCTGCACGGTAGCCGAGGCGCCCGACAGTCCGAGCGCGTCGAGGACGCCCGCGGCGCGACTGTCACCACCCGTGACCGTGGCCGGTCCGCCGCCGCCCGCCCAGTGCGCGCCGCACAACGCCAGCAGCGCGTCGACGGGGTCGTCGCCACCGTCGGACGTCAGGGTCCACCGGCCTCCGCCCCCCTGTACGGTCCAGCCGGGGCGTGGTCCCGGCGCCAGCTCGGCGGGGTCGCGGACGAGCGCGCCGAGATCGGCGGCGACATAGTCAGGACGGCGCTGGGCGGGAGCCGCGAGCAGCTCCGTGGCGTCGGAGACGCCGGTGAGCACCAGCAGCGTCGGGATGCCCGCGACGCGTCCGCCCTCGATGTCGGTGTCGAGCCGGTCGCCGATCATCAAAGGGCGGCGCGCCCCGGCCCGTCGGATCGAGGCGTTGACCAGCGCGGGGGCGGGCTTCCCCGCGACCTGCGGCGCACGTCCGGACGCGATGCGCACGACGCCCACCATCGAGCCGTTGCCGGGAAGCGGTCCGCGTTCCGTGGGCAGGGTCGGATCCAGGTTGCAGGCGACCCAGACCGCACCGGCCCGGACCGCGACGGTGGCATCGGCGAGCACCCGCCAACCTGTGTCGGGGCTGTGGCCCTGGACGACGGCCACCGCGTCGTCGGCGCGCGTCGTCACCGCCAATCCGACCCCGGTGACCTCAGCCGCGAGCGCATCCGTGCCGACGACGAGCACGGGGGCACCAGGCGGAAGCTGCTCGGCGAGCATGGCCGCCGCGGCCTGTGAGCTGGTGACCACATCGGCTGTGGTCGCGGGGAAGCCGAGCTCGGCGAGGTGCGCGGCCACGTCAGCGGGTCGGCGCGAGGCGTTGTTGGTGACGAAGACCGTGCGCACGCCCCGCTCCGCGGCCCCTCGGACGGCCTCGACCGCGCCCGCCACCGCGCCCGCCCCGCGGTAGAGGGTGCCGTCGAGGTCGGCGAGCAGGACGTCGTGCTGATCGAGGAGGTCACTCACCGGCCGAGCGCCGGGGTCGTGACCCCGGCCGGGTCGGAATCGACACGTAAGTCCGCCGCGGGAACGGTGCTCTGCTCGACCTCCGCCGCCTGCGCGGGCGCCGGTTCCGCATCATGGTCCGCCAGGCGGCTCTCGGAGGCAGGCTTGGCGCCGCTCGCTCCGTCGCGGTCGGTGCTGTCCTCGGTGGTGACCGTGACCTGGTTGAAGCCGCCGGGACCCGTCTCCGCGTCAGCGGCTACCGGGGCCGAGCCGGTTGCGGCTGCCGTGATCGTCGCCGCGCCCTCCGTGGCGGTGGTGTCCGCGGCCGCAGTACTCCCCGTGTCGGCGGGAGTGGCCTCACTCCCCGTGTCGGCGGGAGTGGCCTCGCGGGCGGCGCGCTCCTCGCCGGCATCGGCGGAGCTGTCCGCGGCCGCAGTGTCGACGGTGGGACTGGTCGCGGGGGCACCGTTGGCCACGGAGGTGTCCACGACGTCGGAATCGGCGGAGCTGTCCGCCGCGTGGATTTCCACGGCGCCGGTATCCACCTCGTCGGTTTCGTCGGCGCCGGTTTCGTCGGCGCCGGTTTCGTCGGCGCCGGTTTCGTCGGCGCCGGTTTCGTCGGCGCCGGTTTCGCCGGTGTCGGTTTCGCCGGTGTCGGTTTCGCCGGTGTCGGTTCCGCCGCCATCGCTGTCGTCGGCGTCGGTTTCGCCGGTGTCGGCGGGGTTGTCGTCCCCCGGGTCGCCCTCCTCGCCATCGTCACCGTCCTCGGCGTCCAGCACCTCGGCGGCGAACTCGATTCCGTCGTCGGCCAGGGGTTCGCCCGTCAGATCGGCGATGCGGGCGGTCGCGTCGGTCTGGCCGTCCGGGTCGGCGTCGGCCGCGTGCACGAACCACTGGAGGGCATCGGACTCGCGTCCTGCGGCGAGCAGGTTGTCGGCGTAGGCGTAGAACAGCCGGGCGCTCCACGGGTCGCGGCGGGCGGCATCCAGCTCCGGGATCTGCAGGCCGATGACGGCGGCGTCGAGCTCGCCGAGATCCCGTCGCGCCCCGGCGACCACGATGGCCAGCTCAACCTGCGTGGCACGGCCGAGGTCCCGCGCCTCCGGGTCGCGGGCCAGTTCGATCGCGCGCTCCGGACGGCCGACGGCCCTTTCGATGTCGGCCATCACGGCGAGGTGGCCGGGGCCGCCTCCCATCCGCCGCGCCGCCCTCAACTCGGCCAACGCCTCAGCCCATTCACCCGCGTGGTAGGCGGTGATGCCCGCAGCTTCCCGGACGACGGCGATACGCGAGGCGCGCCGCCGCGCATAGCGGGCGTGGGCGAGTGCCGTTTCCGGGTCGTCGTCGACGAGCGTGCCCGCGGCCACCAGGTGCCGCGCGACGGACTCCGCAAGGTCCTTCTGCAGCCCACCGAGATCGCGTCGGGCCGATGCGTCCAGTGCGGTGGCCACGATCTCGTCCGGGAGCGGCGGGGCGGAGACGACCTCGTCGGTCCGCGATCGCGCCGCGCGCTCGCCGGAGCCGGCGTGTGATGTGTCACGACGGCGCTGGGACCAACTGTCGGACCAGCGGCCTTCCCGGACCTCGCCGGTACGGGCGCCGGTCGACTCGCCGCGATCGGCGTCGCGCGCCGGGCGGCGATCGTCGTCGTCGTCGTATCGGCGCGGCGGCCGACCCTCGCTCTCCGCGCCTCCGCGAGGCTCGAAAGATCGGCGATCGCTCGGACCGCGCTGGTCACGATCGAACTTTCGACCAGCAGCACCGGGCCGACGGTCGTTGTCGCGTCCCCGCTCGTCGCCATCCGCCGGGCGGCGGTAGCCGTCGCGGCTGTCGCGTTGCCCCCGCTCATCGCGGCGCTGGTAGCCGCCTCCGGCTCGGTCGCGGTCGCCCGCGCGGCGCTGATACCCGCCGCTGGGACGGTCGCGATCGCCCGCACCCTCACGACGCTGGTATCCGCCACCCGACCGGTCACGGTCGTTCCCGCCTTCGCGGCGCTGGTAGCCGCCTCCGGGCCGGTCGCGGTCGTTCCCGCCTTCGCGACGCTGGTAGCCGCCACCGGGCCGATCACGGTCGCCCGCGCCCTCGCGACGCTGGTATCCGCCACCCGACCGGTCACGGTCGTTCCCGCCTTCGCGGCGCTGGTAGCCGCCTCCGGGCCGGTCGCGGTCGCCCGCGCCCTCGCGGCGCTGATACCCGCCGCTGGGACGGTCGCGATCGCCCGCACCGTCACGACGCTGGTAGCCGCCACCCGACCGGTCACGGTCGTTCCCGCCTTCGCGGCGCTGGTAGCCGCCACCGGGCCGGTCGCGGTCGCCCGCGCCCTCGCGGCGCTGGTAGCCACCCGACCGGTCACGGTCATACCCGCCTTCGCGGCGCTGGTAACCGCTCCCGGACCGACGCCCGTCGTACGAGTCGTCTCGAGGGCGGTATCCGCCGGAGCCTGCGGGCCGATCCGCGTCCCTTCGGCCATCGCCACCGCGGCGGTCGTCACCCCCGTCGCGGCTCCATGGGCGACCGTCCGCGTCTCGCTGTCCGTCTTCGCTCTTCCAGGACGGGCGCCCGCCACGATCGTCGCGACGCGGGCCTGCGCCTGCGCCGCGGCGGGTGTCGTCGCGCCAGCTGCGACCACCATCGCCTCCACGCGCAGATTGCGACGACGACTCCCAGCCACGGCCTGAGCCGGAGCCGCCACGGCTCCGATCGCTGCGACGGTCGTCACGGCGATCGGCATCGCCCCGTGGCTGGTCCCGCCAGCCGTAGCCGTGGTCGCCGCCAGACGCTCGGCGACCACTGTCGCGATCAGAGCGCCCGTCGCGTCGGTCGTCACTGCCCCCACGGGGACGCTGACCGGATCCCTCGTAGCGACGTGGTGCTCCATCATCGCCGCGGGACGAGTTGCCGTGACCCGCGTCGTCCCGACCACGCCACGACGGGCGGTCGGCGCGCCATCGATCGCCACGCCCATCGTCGGACCGGGCCGCGCGATCCCCGCCACGGCGATCCGAACCATCTGACCGGTCGTCACGCGACCACGGGCGCCCGCCATCACGGTCGCCGTCAGGGCGACGGTCGTCACCGGATCTGTAGGTGTCGCGCCCCGCACGACCGCTCCCGGCGCCGGACGGTCGTCCCGCCCGCCCCCGATCGCTGTGACGATCACTCCCCCGAGGCCCCGAACGATTCCGGCCCCCGTCGCCTGCATCTCGGCGCGGGTGATCGCCGCCGGAACCATCCGCCATACTCATTACACAAGGATACAAACCCGTGGCGCTCCACGCCCGTGCCCCCGACGCCCGGCCAGCGCAGGAGGCATCCCGGCCCTGAGAAGAAACCAAAAATGCGGGACCCACTGGGTGGGCCCCGCATCTGATTTTCGGGTTTGATGTCGGCGGTGTCCTACTCTCCCACACCCTGACGAGTGCAGTACCATCGGCGCTGGAGGGCTTAGCTACCGGGTTCGGGATGGGACCGGGCGTTCCCCCTCCGCCAAAACCACCGACAACACTATTCACTTCACCAAACCACAAACAAACCCATACCGGTCACACCGGCCACCCCACACCCGCTGAACGGATGGGGGTGGTGGTGTGCTCAGGGTCACACAGTGGATGCGAACATCTTCCCCAAATCACGCGCCTCATGCCTATCGATGCGGTTTGTGGTAAGCCCTCGGCCTATTAGTACCGGTCAACTCCACACCTCACGATGCTTCCATCTCCGGCCTATCAACCCCGTCGTCTCCAGGGGGCCTTACCCCCACAAAGGGGGTGGGAGACCTCATCTTGGAACGAGCTTCCCGCTTAGATGCCTTCAGCGGTTATCCCTTCCGAACATAGCCAACCAGCCGTGCCCCTGGCGGGACAACTGGCACACCAGAGGTCCGTCCGTCCCGGTCCTCTCGTACTAGGGACAGCCTTCCTCAAGTCTCCAACGCGCACGGCGGATAGGGACCGAACTGTCTCACGACGTTCTAAACCCAGCTCGCGTACCGCTTTAATGGGCGAACAGCCCAACCCTTGGGACCTACTCCAGCCCCAGGATGCGACGAGCCGACATCGAGGTGCCAAACCATGCCGTCGATATGGACTCTTGGGCAAGATCAGCCTGTTATCCCCGGGGTACCTTTTATCCGTTGAGCGACACCCCTTCCACCAGGAGGTGCCGGATCACTAGTCCCGACTTTCGTCCCTGCTCGACCCGTCGGTCTCACAGTCAAGCCCCCTTGTGCACTTACACTCGCCACCTGATTGCCAACCAGGCTGAGGGAACCTTTGGGCGCCTCCGTTACCCTTTAGGAGGCAACCGCCCCAGTTAAACTACCCACCAGGCACTGTCCCTGAACCCGATCAGGGCCCGAGGTTCAGACACCCCATCCGATCAGAGTGGTATTTCAACAACGACTCCACCACCACTGGCGTGACAGCTTCACAGTCTCCCACCTATCCTACACAAACCGAACCGAGCACCAATACCAAGCTGTAGTAAAGGTCCCGGGGTCTTTCCGTCCTGCCGCGCGTAACGAGCATCTTTACTCGTAGTGCAATTTCGCCGAGCCTGTGGTCGAGACAGCGCCCAAGTCGTTACGCCATTCGTGCAGGTCGGAACTTACCCGACAAGGAATTTCGCTACCTTAGGATGGTTATAGTTACCACCGCCGTTTACTGGCGCTTCAATTCTCCGCCTCACCCCCGAAAGGGCTCACGGGTCCTCTTAACGTTCCAGCACCGGGCAGGCGTCAGTCCGTATACCTCGTCTTACGACTTCGCACGGACCTGTGTTTTTAGTAAACAGTCGCTTGGGCCTGGTCTCTGCGACCACCACCAGCCAGCCCGCAACGGGGCCTCACCAGCAGCGGTCCTCCTTCTCCCGAAGTTACGGAGGTATTTTGCCGAGTTCCTTGACCACAGTTCACTCGATCGCCTCGGTATTCTCTACCCGACCACCTGTGTCGGTTTAGGGTACGGGCCATGACAGCACTCGCTAGAGGCTTTTCTCGACAGCATGGGATCACCCTGCTTCGCCACACACGGCTACGCATCACCCCTCACCCCCGTCATCCAAGACAGCCACCCGGATTTACCTGGGCAGCGGGCCACGGGCTTGCACCAGGACAACCAACGCCTGGCGGGACTACCCTCCTGCGTCACCCCATCGCTTGCCTACTACCGGATCGGGTCCCACGCTCCCCCCACCCCCACCCCGAAGGGTGAAAAGACAGGGTTCGGATGGTCAGCATCACCGGCCTCGACACGGACGCACCACCACGGGCACGGGAATATCAACCCGTCCTCCATCGACTACGCCTGACGGCCTCGCCTTAGGTCCCGGCTCACCCTGGGCGGAACAACCTGGCCCAGGAACCCTTGGTCATTCGGCGGCAGAGATTCCCACTCTGCATTCGCTACTCATGCCTGCATTCTCACTCCCACACCCTCCACACCTGGGTCACCCCGGCGCTTCACCGGATGCAGGACGCTCCCCTACCCAACAACCCCCAGAACAAACCGGAAGGTCATTGCCGCGGCTTCGGCGGTGTGCTTGAGCCCCGCTACATTGTCGGCGCAGGACCACTTGACCAGTGAGCTATTACGCACTCTTTCAAGGATGGCTGCTTCTAAGCCAACCTCCTGGTTGTCTCGGCGATCCCACATCCTTTCCCACTTAGCACACGCTTAGGGGCCTTAGCCGGCGATCCGGGCTGTTTCCCTCTCGACCACGAAGCTTATCCCCCGCAGTCTCACTGCCGCACACGGACATACCGGCATTCGGAGTTTGGTTGAGTTCAGTAAGCTTGTCGGCCCCCTAGCCCATCCAGTGCTCTACCTCCGGCACCCTCAATGCGACGCTGCACCTAAATGCATTTCGGGGAGAA
>CAVYOT010000013.1:0-45000 GCA_963770115.1 uncultured Actinomycetota bacterium | reverse complement strand
GAGAACCTGCAGGAGGTGCTCGGCGACCACCAGGACGCGTGCGTCGCCGAGCTGCGCATCCGGGCCCTTCTCGATGGGCTGGGCCCGCAGCCCGACGTGCACGTCGCGTTCGTCGCGGGCAGGCTCGTCGAGCGGGAGGGCCACCGCGCCGAGGAGAAGCGCGGGCAGTGGCGGGCGGCGTGGAAGCGGGTCGACGAGAGCATCGCCGAGGTGTAGCTACGGGCGGTCGCCGATGATGACGATCGCCCAGCCCTGCACCAGGCCCGCGACGAGCAGCACGGCGATCGCCGCGGCGTAGGCGCCGGTGACGTCGATCAGAACGCCCATCAGCAGCGGCCCGAGGCCCGCGCTCGTGTAGCCGACACCCAGCGCGAGCCCGCTCGTCGCCGCGCTGGCCGCGCCGTGCGGGGTGCGCCAGGCGATCGCCGTGAGCCCCATCGGGAAGCCCGCTCCGACGCCGACCCCCATCAGCACCGCCCACGCCCACGGACCCACGACGGGTGGGAGCGGCAGCAACATCGCGCCGAAGGTCCCGGCCAGGCCGCAGAGCAGCGTGCTGGCCGCCCAGAACCGCCACTTCCGCCGCCGTTCGGCCAGCATCGGCACGAACAGCGCGGCCGGGATCTGGGCGATGCTCCACACGGCGAGCAGCAGCCCGGCGCCCTCGGCCGAGAAGCCGTGCCCCTCGTAGTAGGGCGCGAGCCAGGTGAGCCACCCGTAGAACATCAGCGACGTCCCGGCCTGGTAGCACGCCACGATCCGCGCGAACGGGCTGCGCCACGGCAGCGATGTGCGGACCGGCTCCGCCACGACGGGCACGCGCCGGGCGATCGGCATCCAGACCGCGGTCGCGAGCACCGCGGGCACCGCCCACACGGCCAGCGACAGCGACCAGCCTCCGAGCAGCGCCGCGAGCGGGACGGCGACGGCGCTCGCGACGGTGGCGCCGACCATCATCGCGACGACGTAGCCGCCGGTCGCGGCCCCCGCCCGTTCGGTGAGGTGCTCCTTCACCACACCGGTGATCAGCACCCCGGCCAGCCCGATGCCGAGCCCGACGACGAGGCTGCCGCCGATCAGCGGCGCGACCGCCGGGACCCCGCGGATCAGGCTGCCCGCGGCGACGAGGCCCACGGAGAGCCCCAGCGCCCGCTCGCGTCCGATGCGGACGCCGAGCGCGGGGCCTGCGAACGAGCCCACCGCCATCATGAGCACGGCCCCGGCCTGCACGAGCCCGGCCTCGCCCGCCGAGAGGCCCAGCTGCGCACGCACCGTCTCCAGCAGCGGCGGGTAGCCCGCGAGCGCGGCGCGCAGGTTGGCGGCGACTGCGAGGACGCCCAGCAGCACCACTGCCGGGCGGACGGCCGACCGCGTGGGCGGCGCGGGCGTCACAGGCGGGCGAGGCGCCGGGCCGCGGTCTCGATCCGTTCATCCGACGCCGTCAGCGCGACGCGCACGTGCTGCGCGCCCGACGGACCGTAGAACTCCCCCGGTGCCACCAGCACACCTTCCGTCGCGAGGCGCCGCACCGTCAACCGGCAGGGCTCCTCCGCACTCGCCCACAGGTACAGCCCGGCCGCGGAGTGCTCGATCGTGAGGCCCGCTTTCTCCAGCGCGGGGCGCAGGAGCGCGCGGCGCCGGTCGTACACCGCGGCCTGCGCGGCGACCTGCGCGTCGTCCGTCGCGGCCGTGGCCATGGCCGCCTGCACCGGGAGCGGGACGATCATGCCCGCGTGCCTGCGGACCTCCAGCAGCCCCGCGACCAGCGCCGGATCGCCCGCGACGAACCCGGCCCGGTACCCGGCGAGGTTCGAGGACTTCGACATCGAGTGGACCGCGAGCAGACCGTCGTGGACGCCGTCACAGACGTCCGGGTGCAGGATCGAGAGCGCGCCGGTGTCGCCCGCTAGCGAGAGGTAACACTCGTCCGACGCGACGACGGCCCCTCGGTCCCGTGCCCAGCTCACGACCTTGCGCAGGTGCGCCACCGGAAGGACCCTGCCCGTGGGGTTGGACGGCGAGTTGAGCCAGACGAGCCCGACACGCGCAGGCCCCAACGCGGTGGTCGCATCGGCCCGCACGCACGCGGCACCCGCCAGCCGCGCCCCGACCTCGTACGTCGGGTAGGCGAGCTCGGGGACCACGACGGTGTCGCCCGCGCCGAGGCCGAGCAGCGTCGGCAGCCATGCCACGAGCTCCTTGGAGCCGATGGTCGGCAGGATCGCGGTGGGGTCGACCGGCACGTCGAAACGCCGCAGCAGCGCGCCCGCGATCGCCGTGCGCAGCGCGGGCGTGCCGTGCGTCGTGGGGTAGCCGGGCTCGTCGGCGGCCGGGCCCGCCAACGCCGCGCGGACGCGGGCGGGCACCGGGTCGACGGGGGTGCCGATCGAGAGGTCGACGATGCCGTCGGGGTGGGCGGCGGCGAGCGCCTTGTCGGCGGCGAGCGAATCCCAGGGGAAGTCGGGGAGCTGAAGGGCCCTCACTCGTCGTGCTGCTGCGGCGGCAGGCTCAGCGCGGGCTCCACGTCACGGTCGACCTTGCCGACCTTCGACGCGCCGCCCGGCGAGCCCAGCTCGTCGAAGAAGTCGACGTTGGCCTTCGTGTAGGCCGCCCATTGCTCGGGGACGTCGTCCTCGTAGTAGATCGCCTCGACGGGGCAGACCGGCTCGCACGCACCGCAGTCCACGCACTCGTCAGGGTGGATGTACAGCATCCGCGCGCCTTCGTAGATGCAGTCCACCGGGCACTCTTCGATACACGCCTTGTCGAGCAGGTCGACGCAGGGCTCGGCGATCACGTAGGTCACGGGTGGACCATCCTCCACGGGCGCTGACACAGGGACGACGCACAGTATGTATCGCGAGGTGAGGGATGGGAGACCCGGGGCGGTGTGACACGGAGTACGTCGACGGGCTGATCGGGCGGCGTGTCGTGGTGCGGCATCGGGTGGGCGCGATGTTGTCCGACGCGGTCGGCGAGCTGGCCGCGGACGGGCCTGACCTGGTCGTGCACACCCGACGGGGCCCGGTCCGGATGCGCCGCACGGCGGTGACGGCCGTGCGCGCGGTGCCGCCGCCTGCGCCGCGTCGCGCGTCACTCTCGGCGATCACCCGGCTGGAGGAGCTGTGTGCCGACGCGTGGCCCGCGCTCGTCGACGAGCGCCTCGGCGCCTGGCGGCTGCGGGCCGCGGCGGGCTACACGGGGCGGGCCAACGCGGCGCTGGCCGTCGGCGATCCCGGCCTGCCCACGGCGGCCGCGCTCGACGCCGTGCGGGCCTTCGCCGACCGGCACGGCATCGCCCCCCGGGTGCACGTTCCGGAGGGATCCCCGTGGGACCGCAGGATCGCCGCGGAGGGCTGGGGGCTCGACGTGGGCCACGCGGCGGGCGCCGTCGTGTCGGTCCAGGTGGCGGATCTCGGCGGGCTGCCCCCTGGCGAGGCGATCGAAGGACAGGCGCCCGCCGCGGAGTGGTGGCGGGTCGTGCTGGGCGGGGCGCCGACGCCTGCGCAGCGTCACGTGTTGGCGAGCGTGCCTGGGGCCGGCTACCTGCTCCGACGCGACCGCGGCGGTCACGCTGTCGGGGCCCTGCGCGCGGTCGTGATCGGTGATCACCTGCATCTGTCGCTGCTCACGGTGGCGCCCGGCGCCCGCCGTCAGGGCCACGGTGCCGCGCTCATGGCCGCCGCCGCCGCGTGGGGCCGGGAGCGGGGGGCGCGCTGGGGCGTCCTGCAGGTGGCGGTGCACAACACCGCGGCGCTCGGGCTCGACGCCCGCACGGGCTGGACCGAGCACCATCGCTACCGCTACCTGGTGCCCCCGGCCACGTGCCACGCGGCGCCGTGATCGTCGACGGGTGCGGAATCGGCAGCACCGATCAGTGATCACGGCCGGGCGAGGTGACGAGCCGTGGCCCATCACGACGGAACCGTCAGCGGAGCCTGCGCAGCGCCCACAGCCCGGCGCCGACCCCGCCCACGAACAGCAGCAGGGACTGCCACGTGCCCGGCAGCAGGACGTCACCGCCGGGCCCGGCGAGGCCCAGCACGGCGACCGTGAAGAACCAGGCGAAGATCGGCGCGCCCGCGAGCCGCCGGTCGATCTCCCCCGCGCGCAGCACGAGCCAGGGCAGCACCAGCACCGACAGCAGCACCCCGAGCGGCGCGGGCACCGCCCCCACGTAGAGCGGGGTGAAGGCCAGGCCGACGGCGCCGACGAGCACGCCGTCGAGAGCGAGGAGGGCGATCACGCCCAGCCCGCCCCGCTCGTCAGCCATCGCCCCCGCCGTCCTCGAACAGCCCGGCCCGTGCCTGCCCGTCCGCGGCGACGTACTCCTCCACGTCGAGGATCGGCTGGGCGATGCGGTTGCTCATCGCGAACGTCCGCTCGTCCGGGGCGACCAGCACTTGGGTGGCGTGCGCGCGCATGGCCGCGATCCTCCTCCTGCGCTGCGCGCGCACGTCCAGGCGCGTGGTGATCACGGCGTCGGGGACGCTGGGCAGCTCGTCCGGAGCGGGCAGGTGGAACGGGCTCCCGCCCATGGCCGCGAGGCCCGCGTCGAGTGTCGCGCGCCCGACGACGGTGTACATCAGCCGCGCGGGCACCCGTTCGAGCGCGGCGACCGTGATCTCGTGTGCCCGCACGTGGTCGGGATGCCCGTACCCGCCGTCGGCCGAATACGTGACGACGACCTGCGGCCGCACCTCCTGCAGCACCGCGAACAGCGCCTCGACCTCCTTGTCGAAGGCCTCCGGCGCCGAGAAGGCGCGCGGATGCAGCACCGGTCGGCCGGTGGCCCGCACGCCGTGCCCGGCCAGCGCCATGCCCGAGTCGCGCCAGCGGCCCGCGCCACCGAGGTAGCGGTGGTCGGGCACCCCCAGCGCGGCGCACGCGGCCGCCCGCTCGGCCATGCGGTAGCCGCCGAGCTGGTCGGCCTCCGCGGCGACCAGCAGCGCGAGCTCCGGCCCGATGACCTCGCCCTCCTCGCCGAGGGTGCAGGTCACGAGCGTGACGGACGTGTCGGGCTGCGCGGCGTAGTGCGCGATCGAGCCGCCGGTGGTGAGCGTCTCGTCGTCGGGGTGCGCGTGGACGAACAGCAGCCGCCTGGTCAGTTGAGCCGCACTCTCGGGTCGAGGACCGCGTAGCCGACGTCGACGAGGATGTTCGCGACGACCACCGCGGTCGTGGCCAGCAACACGATGCCGATGATCACCGGCTGGTCCTGCTGCGTGATCGCCACCACGGCGGTGCGGCCGATCCCGTCGATGGAGAAGACGGTCTCGGTGACGATCACGCCGCCGAGCAGCACGGCGACGTCGATGCCGAACTGGGTGACCACCGGGGTGAGCGCGCTGCGCAGCCCATGCCGCAGCACCACCCGCCGCTCGGAGAGACCTTTGGACCGGGCCGTGCGGATGTAGTCCTCGCCGAGCACGTCCAGCATCGACGTGCGCGTGAGCCGGGTGTAGGCCGCCGCGGAGACCAGCGCCACCGTGATCCACGGCAGGATCAAGTGCTGCAGCCAGCCGACGGGGCTCGTCGTGAACTCCGTGTAGCCGCCCGCGGGGAAGATCCGGATGCCGACGAGGGTGAGCTGGAAGTACAGGTAGTACAGCAGCAGCAGGCCGAGCAGGAACGTCGGCATCGAGTAGAAAAACAGCGCGAAGACCGTGAGACCGCGATCGACGAACGAGCGCGGCCGCACTGCGGAGACCACCCCGTTGGTCACGCCGAGGATCAGCCAGATGACGGCCGCGCCGACCGCGATCGAGATCGTCTTCGGCAGCGCCTCAGCGATGATCGACGTCACGGGGATCTGCTTGTAGTAGTCATAGCCCAGGTCACCGTGCAGCGCGTTGCCGATGAAGGTCAGATACTGCTGCCACAGCGGACGGTCCAGCCCGAGCCGCTGGTTGATCAGCGCGATGGTCTCCGGAGTGGCCTGACGGCCGCCGAGGGTCTGCGCGACGTTGCTGGGCGCCACGAAGAACATGCCGAAGAGCACGATCGTGATCAGCCAGATGACGAGCAGGCCCTGCAGGGCACGCCGGACGAAGAAGCGGATCATCGCGCGGTCACTGCTCCTCGGGCTCGGCGGGCGCCGCCGTCGTCTCGGCGGCGAACAGCCGGTCCGAGCGCGGGTCGAACGCGTCGCGCACGCCGTCGCCGAACAGGTTGAACGCCAGCGTCGTGATCAGCAACGCGAGGCCGGGGAACAGCAGGTACCACCACGCGACGCGGTAGTAGTTCAGCGAGCCGTCGAGCATGCCGCCCCACGTGGCCGTCGGCGCGGGCACGCCGAGCCCGAGGAACGACAGCGTGGCCTCGGCCACGATCGCTGACGGGATCAGCAGCGTCGTGTAGACGATCACGGGCGCGAGCACGTTCGGCAGGACGTCGACGAGCATGATCCGCCTGTCGCTCGCCCCGAGCGACCGGGCCGCCTCCACGTACTCGCGCTCGCGGATCGACAGCACCTGCCCGCGGACGATCCGGGCGATCGACGACCACGCGAAGAACGCGATGACGATGATCGTGACGGTCAGGCTCGGCCCGGACACGGACACGATCGCGATGCCCGCCAACAGGAACGGGATCGAGAGCACGACGTCGATGAGCCGCGCGAGAACGGTGTCGACGAAGCCGCCGAGGTAACCGGCGACAATGCCGATCACCACCCCGACGGCCACCGCGAGGAGCGTCGAGACCACCCCGACCAGCAGGGAGATCCGGCTGCCGTAGGCGATGCGGACGAGCAGGTCGCGGCCCAGGTCGTCGGTGCCGAGCAGGAACGTTCTGCTGGGCGCCTTCGGCAGGCCCTGCGGCGTGAGCCCGATGTCGCGGTACTGGTCGTTGGGGCCGTGCCCGATCGCGGCCGCGATGAGCGGCGCGCCGAGGGCCACCAGGACGATGAGCCCGATCACGACCAGGGAGATGATCGCCGTGCGGTCGCGCCGCAGCCGCTCCCAGGCCAGCTGGAGGGGGCTGCGGCCCTGGATCCGCGCCTCGCCCTCCAGCACGGTGGCGGCGGGGACGACGAGCCCGTCCTTCGAGCCGGGGTCGCGCTTGCTGAGGTCAGCGGTCACGACGCGGTCCCTTCCTCGGCGGCGGTCGGGTCGAAGGACAGGTCTGGGTCGACGTCGTCGATCGCGGGCCGCGCGCGGGCCAGCAGCTCGCCGTCCGCCAGCGGGAAATGGCATGCCACCCGGTGGGCCGGGCCGTCGCCGAGACGGGGAACCAGCTCGGGGTCCTCGGTGCGGCAGCGGTCCTGGGCCTTGGGGCAGCGCGGGTGGAACCGGCAGCCCGACGGGGGCGCGGCGGGCGAGGGCAGATCGCCGCGCAGCACGATCCGCTCCCGGCTCGCGAGCGCATCGGGGTCCGCGGTGGGCACCGCCGACAGCAGCGCGCGCGTGTAGGGGTGGCGGGTGTGCTCGTGCAGGCCGTCGACGTCGGCGATCTCGACGATCTTGCCGAGGTACATGACCGCGATGCGGTTGCTGACGTGCCGCACCACCGACAGGTCGTGGGTGATGAACACGTAGGTCAGGCCCAGCTGCTCCTGCAGCTCGGCGAGCAGGTTGATGATCTGGGCCTGGATCGAGACGTCGAGCGCCGACACCGGCTCGTCGCAGACGACGAGCTTGGGCTTGAGCGCCAGCGCCCTGGCGATGCCGATGCGCTGGCGCTGGCCGCCGGAGAACTCGGCGGGGAACCGGTTGTAGTGCTCGGGGTTGAGGCCGACGAGCTCCATCAGGTCCTGCACCTTGTTCTTGCGCTCGTCGCCCTCGGCCACGCCGTGGATCGCGAACGGGTCGCCGATGATCGAGCCGACCCGGCGGCGCGGGTTCAGCGAGCCGTACGGGTCCTGGAACATCACCTGCATCTCGCGGCGCAGCGGGCGCAGGTCGGCCCGCGACAGCGTGCTGATGTCGTTGCCGTCGAACATCACCGTGCCGGACGTGAGGTCGTACAGGCGGGTCATGCAGCGGGCCAGGGTGGACTTGCCGCAGCCGGTCTCCCCCACCAGGCCGAGCGTCTCGCCGCGTTCGACCTCGAGGCTCACGCCGTCGACCGCGCGCAGTGACGGCGGCGCCCCGCCGAAAAGCCTGCGCCTGCCAACGGGGAAGTACTTGCGGACGTCCGCGACCTCGAGCAGTGCGGTCATCTCGCCACCTCCGCGGGACGCGGCACGTCGGAGGTCATTGTGCCCCTTCCAACTGCCGCCCCGCGCGGTCGGCGGGCAGCCAGCACGCCGACGCGTGGTCGCCGCCCATGCCGATCTCCTGGAACGGCGGCTTGCGCGAACACGGGTCGAACGCGTACGCGCACCGCGGCTCGAACGGGCATCCCGGCGGCGGCGTGATCAGGCTCGGCGGGGTGCCGCCGATCGGGGTGAGCTTGCCCGTGCGGCCTGTCGTCGGCAGGGAGCGCAGCAGACCCTCCGTGTACGGGTGGTGGCTGCGGTAGAACAGCTCCCGGCGCGGGGCCTGCTCCATCACCTGCCCCCCGTACATGACGACGACGTCGTCGGCCATGTCGGCGACCACCCCGAGGTCGTGCGTGATGAGGATGATCGCCGTGCCGTACTCTCGCTGGATGCCGCGCATGACGTCGAGCACCTGGGCCTGCACCGTGACGTCCAATGCGGTGGTGGGCTCGTCGGCCACGAGCACGGCAGGCCGCAGCGCCATCGCCATGGCGATCATCACACGCTGCCGCATGCCGCCCGAGAACTCGTGCGGGTAGCTGTCGATCCGCGCCCGCGGGCTCGGGATGCCCACGGCGTCGAGCAGCTCGATCGCCCGCTCCCTTGCCGCCGCCTTGGACGTGCCGCGCTCGTGCTCGCGGATCATCTCGACGATCTGCCAGCCGACCTTGTAGTACGGGTGCAGGCTCGACAGCGGGTCCTGGAAGATCATGCCGATCTTGGCGCCGCGGATGCGGCGCAGCGCCTCAGGGCTCGCGCCGAGCAGGTCCTCGCCGTCGAGGGTGGCCCGACCCGAGACGCGGGCGCCCCGGGTCAGGCCGACGATCGTCTGGGTCGCGACGGACTTGCCCGAGCCCGACTCCCCCACGATGCCCAGCGTGCGTCCCCGTTCCACGGAGAACGACACACCCCGGACGGCGTGCACGACGCCGTCCGGGGTGTCGAACGACACGTGCAGTTCCTCGACATCGAGCAACGCCCGTGAATGCCTGCTCATCGGAGCGGGATCAGCCGTTCTTGTCGGGCGAAAGCCATACGTTGGACGGGTCGAAGCTCTGCAGCGTGTCGAGGTAGACGGCGTTGTGCACCTGGGCGGCGTGGTACGTCGGCCACTTCGGGTTGGTGATCGGGTAGAACGCCGCGTCGGCCATCACCTGCTTGTCGGCCTTGGCCCAGTCGTCGGCCGCCGTCTGCGCGTCGGTCGCCGAGATGGCCTGCTTGATCAGGTCGTTGGCGGCGGGGTTGTCGTAGTAGCCGTAGTTGCTGCCGATCGGCGGGAACGACGGCTGCCCCGAGAACAGCGGGTTGAAGTACGACAGCGCGGCGTTGCCGCTCCAGTCCGCGCCCCAGCCCAGCAGCCCGAGATCCCAGACGCCGCGCGACGCGACGTCGGGCACCTGCAGGTACTTGGTGTAGAAGTCGGCGTTCGGCGACGGCACGCCCTCGACCGTGATGCCCGCCTTCGTGAGGTCCTGCTGGACGGTGGCGAAGGTCTTGCTGCTGCCCTCCGAGGCGTTGCGGTAGAGGAACTTCAGCGTGAGCCCGTTCGGGAAGCCCGCCTCGGCCAGCATCTGCTTGGCCTTGTTCGGGTCGTACGGGTAGGGGTCGTTGTCCTGGGAGCCGACGACGTTCGGCGGCAGCACATGGGTCAGGGGCGGCACGACCTGCGGGCCGCCGTTGACCTGGATGATGTTGGCGCGGTTGATCGCGTACGAGATCGCCTGGCGGACCTTGACGTTGGATAGCGCCTTGTTGTTGTTGGGCGACCGGGTGTTGTAGACGATGAACGGGTTGCTCGAGGACGTGGCACCGAGCGCGAGGTTCGGGTCGTTCGCCGCCAGCAGGCTGGGGATCTGCGAGGCGGGCGTCGCGACGTCGAACTGCATGTCGGCGCTGGGCGAACCGGTCTGGAGCTGCTGCTGGACCGATTCCTGTGTCTGCGTCTCGTCGATGACGATCTTGTCGACGAACGCGCCGCGGACCGTGTCGGTCGCCTGGTTCCACGCGGGGTTGCGGGAGAGCTCGATGCGCTTCGTCGGGTCGTACTTGTCGATCTTGTACGGCCCGTCGGAGATCATGTGCTGGCCGAGGTCACTGCTGCCCGGCACGTAGTCGAGGAACTCGACCGGGGCCGGACCGAGCGCGGTGAGACCCAGCATGTCCACGAAGTACGTGGCGGGTTGGTTGAGCGTGAAGACGATCGTGCGGTCGTCCTTGGCCGTGACACCGGGCAGCTGCGTCTCCGCGATGTAGTTCTTGATCGACGCGGCGTCCTGGCCGACCTTGGAGAAGCCATCGCAGAACTCCTTGAAGCCCACGATCAGGTCCTGGTAGTCCGGCAGGCCGCCGAACGGCTGCACCGGGTTGCAGGTGCGCTTGACGCCGAGCACTTCGTCGGCGGCCGTGACCTGGCGCGGCGGGGTGGTGTCCCACTGTGCGCCCTGCTTGATGGCGATCGTGTAGGTCTTGCCGTCCGCGCTGATGCCGCCGTTCTCCGTCGTGGGCGTCTGCTCGGCCAGGTCGGGCACGACCGTGGTCTTCTTCACCGGGTCGGCCGGGTTGGTGAACAGCTGACGGCTGTAGAGCCTGGCCACGGTGTAGCCCACCGAGTAGTAGGTGACGTTGGGGTCGATGTAGTCGGCGTCGCCCGCTCCCAGGATGTTCAGCGTGCCGCCCTTGACCGCGCCGTCCGCGGTGCCGTTGCGGGCGAGCTCCTCGCTGCCTGCTCCGCCGCTGCCCGATGTGCCGCCGCCGCTGGTGTCAGCGGTGCCACACGCGGCGAGCATGACGGCCGCGGCTGCGGCGATCGCCGTCCGCGCCGCCCTCGATCTCCTCATCGAACCCCTGCCTCCTCGTTGGACCGTCCTGGTCAGGCGCTCCGTCCTGGCACGGCGACGCGCGCGCCCCTGTCGACGAACGGCGCGTCGGCTTTGGAACCGTAGGAACCCGCGATTCGATCGGCACAACCGGGCCCCCGATCGTGACCAAAGGGTGACCCTGAGCGCCGAAAGTGGATCAGTGGGTGGTCGGGCGCCACCGGGGGGCGCTCGCGAACGGTCCACCGAGGAGCGAACCGGGTCCGATCGAGGTCGCCGCATCCGCCGACGCCGTGCTGACGACGAGCGTCACGGGCTGGAAGAGGGGCAGCACCGGCATCTGCTCCCAGAGGATCCGCTCGACCGTGGCCGCCGTATCGGCGCGGGGCGCGGCCGACATCAGCTCGGCGAACAGCGGCTGCAGGGCCGGGAAGCAGAAGCCGGTCGGGGGCCGCGGCGGATCGGGGAACTGTGCCGTGGCCTGGGGGCAGCCGTAGGCGCTGGCCAGCTCGGTGCCCAGGTCGCCGCCGACCGCGCGGGGGGCCACGATGAGGTCCGCCGCCACGCCGCCCGCGGTGGCCGTCGACGCGGGGGTGGGGGTCGGCGTCGGTGCGGCCGACGGGCGCGGGCTCGGCGGGGTGGCGGCGACGGTGGGCTGGGCGAAGAGGTCGCTCGCGGCCGGGGCGATGACGAGCGTGTCGATGCCCGCGGCCGTGAGCTGGGTGGCGACGGCCTCGGCGACGCGCACGTCGTCAGGGCGCTCGGAGGCCGCGCCGATCACGATCCGCGCGGCGCGGCCGTCGGCCGTGTCCCAGCGACCGGTGACGACGTCGCGCTTCCAGCCCGCCGCGGTGAGCAGCGCGGCGGCGCCCGCCGGGTCGGGGCCGACGGTCGGCGGGGCGGTCGGCGCGTAGCCGGGCTGGGAGGGGGCGAGGCCGAGCGCGTTCGCGGGCAGGGCGTCGGGGGCGACGGCGGCCCGAAGGGCGTCCCGGTCGATCAGCTCGGCGAAGGCCTCGCGCACCCGAACGTCGCGCAGCGGGCCGCTGTCGGTGCGCATCGCCAGCTGGGTCACGCTCGACTGCGGCGCTTCCTGCACGTGCGGAGCGGGGGTGAGGCCGGTCAGCGCGGTGCGCACCGCCTGGTCGGCCTCCGGGACGGCGAGGTCGACGTCGCCGGTGGCCAGCCCCGAGACCATGCTCGAGGGCCCCATCCGCCGCAGTACGAGCTGGTCGAGCACGGTCGGGGTGTCCCAGTAGGCGTCGTTGCGGGCGAGCACGATCTCGCCGCGGCCGCGGTCGACGGTCGCGACCTTGAACGGTCCGCCCGAGGTGGGCAGGCCGCCCGCGGTGGCCCCGATCCACGAGCCGGGGGCGTCCTTGAGCAGGTGGGCGGGCAGCAGACCGGAGAACAGCCCCTGCCACGCCGGGTAGGGCTGGGAGAACACGACGTCGACGGCCTTGCCGCCCGCCCGTGAGCGCACGTCGGTGATCAGCTGGTACCCGGCGGCGCCGGAGGTGCCGGGCTGGCTGCGCATCTGCTGCCAGAGGTAGACGAAGTCCTCGGCGGCGATGGGGGCGTTGTCCGACCAGGACGCCTCGAGGTTGAGCTCATAGCTCACCGTGAACGGGTTGCTGTCGACGACCTTGGCGCTCGTCACGATCGTCGGGTCCAGCTGGAGCGTGCCGTCGGAAGCGACCTTGAACGGCGACGGGAGCACGAGGGTCGCGAGCGCGGTCGTGACGGGCGACCGGTCGGCCACCAGGTGCGGGTTGAACCCCGGCGGGAGGTCGCTGACGCCGATGGTGAGGCTCGTCGGCTCCGCCTTCGGCGTGGGGGTCGGGGCGGGCGGCGCGCCCGGGACCGGCTCGTTGGAGCAGGCGGCGACGCAGGCACCCAGGAGCACGGCGACGAGAGCAACGAGCAGCAGCCGCGCGCGCGTCACCCGGAGCACACCTCTTCTTCCCGTGCCTGCCCGGCCCCGTCGGCCGGGGCGGCCATCCTCCCACCGGCTGAAGGCGCGCCCCGGAGGGGCTCAGCCCCCGGCGGTGCGGGCCCGTGCGCGCAGGCGGGCCCGGGTGTGGGAGTCGAGCTCCACCTTGCGGATCCGCACCGACTCCGGCGTCACCTCGACGCACTCGCCGCTCGCGCAGAACTCCAGGCTCTGCTCCAGCGACAGCAGCGTGGGCGGGGTGAGCTTGACCAGCTCGTCCCCGGTGGAGCTGCGCATGTTGGTGAGCTTCTTCTCGCGGACGATGTTGACCTCGAGATCCTCGGCGCGCGTGTACTCGCCGATCACCATGCCCGCGTAGACGAGCGTGCCGGGACCGACGAAGAGGGTGCCGCGGTCGGCGAGCTGGTCGACCGCGTAAGCGGTGACGGGGCCTGTGCGGTCGGCGATCAGCGAGCCGCGCATCCGGGCGCGGATCTCGCCGATCCACGGGCCGTAGCCGTCGAACACGTGGCTCGCGATGCCCGCGCCACGCGTGATCGTCAGGAACTCGGTGCGGAAGCCGATGAGGCCGCGGGAGGGCACGCGGTAGTCCATGCGGACGCGCGTATCGCCGTGCACGAGGTTGACCAGCTCGCCCTTGCGGCCCGCGAGCAGTTGGGTGACCGCACCGAGGTGCTCTGTCGGGACGTCCGCGGAGAGCTGCTCGAACGGCTCGTGCAGCTTGCCGTCGATGATCTTCGTGACGACCTCGGGCTTGCCGACCGTCATCTCGAAACCCTCGCGGCGCATGGTCTCGACGAGCACGGCCAGCGCCAGCTCGCCGCGGCCCTGCACCTCCCACGCGTCGGGGCGCTCGGTGGGCAGGACGCGGAGCGAGACGTTGCCGACCAGTTCGCTGTCGAGGCGGTTCTTGACCTGGCGGGCGGTGAGCCGGTTGCCGGGGTGCGGGTCGCGGCCCGCGAGGGGGGACGTGTTGATGCCGATGGTGAGCGAGATGGCGGGCTCGTCGACGGAGATGCGCGGGAGCGGGACGGGGTGGTCCGGGTCGGCGAGGGTGTCGCCGATCGTGACCTCGGCGATGCCCGCGACCGCGACAAGGTCGCCCGCTACCGCCTCGTCGGTGGGCACCCGGTCCAGCGCGACCGTGCGCAGCAGCTCGGTGATCTTGACGCGGCTGACCGTGCCGTCGGCCTTGCACCACCCCACCTGTTGGCCGCGGCGGATGACGCCCGCGCGCACCCTGCAGAGCGCGATGCGGCCGAGGTAGCTGGTGGCGTCGAGGTTGGTGACGTGGGCCTGCAGCGGGGCGTCCCGGTCGTCCGCCGGGGCGGGCACGGTGGCCTCGACGACGTCGAAGAGCGCGTCGAGGCCGGGCTCGTCGGGCAGGTCGCCGTCGGCGGGGCGGTTGCGGGAGGCGCGCCCCGCGCGGCCGCTCGCGTAGACGACGGGGAGGTCGAGCAGGCGCGTGGTGAGGGACTCGTCGAGCTGCAGCTCGTCGGCCAGCTCCAGCAGGAGCTCGAGGCTCTCGTCGACGACCTCCGCGCAGCGGGCGTCGGGCCGGTCGGTCTTGTTGACCACCAGGACCACCGGCAGGCCCGCCATCAGCGTCTTGCGCAGCACGAAGCGGGTTTGCGGGAGCGGGCCCTCGCTGGCGTCGACGAGCAGGAGCACGCCGTCGACCATGGACAGGCCGCGCTCGACCTCGCCGCCGAAATCGGCGTGGCCCGGCGTGTCGACGACGTTGACGGTCATGCCGCGCCAGTCGATCACCGTGTGCTTCGCGAGGATGGTGATGCCCTTCTCGCGCTCGAGGTCGCCGGAGTCCAGCACACGGTCGACGAGGGCGACCCGCTCGCCGAACGCGCCGGAAGCGCGCAGCATGGCGTCGACCAGGGTGGTCTTCCCGTGGTCGACGTGCGCCACGATGGCGACGTTGCGCAGGCGCGGGCGGGTCCCCCGGGTTGCGAGGGACGAGTCCGCGTGCGCGGCGAGAGTGGAAGTGCTCACGTCTCAGGGTAGCCCGCCGTGGAGATCACCCATTCCCGGCGGTCCTGAGCACCGCAGACGGGACTGAACCGATACGGCCGCTGACCGGCGGCGACGTCGTCGGACCGTCCGCTGCCGGTGGCCAACATCACGCGCCCGCGACAACGACGCACCGCGTTCCGGCGATGACCTTCCGTATTCGCTCCCTCGTAAGGACGTGCCGTGAACCACCAAATGTCGCATTCCTCCCACCGCCGGGCGGAGCCGGTGCGCCTCCGTCCACGACGCTTCCGGCGGTGCTGTCAGCGCACCCCGCCGCACGCGCGACCCCGCCGCGTCCGGTCGCCCGCGCCGAGGGCGCGAGCCCGCAGGCGAGCCCGGCCGCCCGGCATGGCACGGTCCGGGTGCCGGGTGCCGGGTGCCGGGTGCCGGGTGCCGGGTGCCGGGTGCCGGGTGCCACAGCATCGGGTCGTCGGCACGCACGCGGCCCGGCCCGTTGGCTGAGCACCCATTACCGGCCCACGTCCGGCGCCCGCGACCCCGCGCGCTGCCGTGACAGCACGTCGGTGACCGACGTCGGGTGCGCCTACGACCACGGCCTGCACGCCGCGGGTGTCGCGCCGGCGTTGGCCGCGCGGGCAGGGGTGCCGCGGACGATCACCTGGTGGCTCGACGTCGAGACCGTGAACAGCTGGAACGGCGACGCCCGCGCGAACACGGCGGACCTGCCGGGCGCGCTCGACCGGCTGCGCACCGCGGGGGTGGTGGAGGTCGGCAGCTGCTCCACGGCCCACCTGCGAAGCAGGCGGGAAGGGGGTCTTCCGCCTGGTCCGCGGCGGCCGTGCGCGCCCGGCGAGTCGGCCGAGCAGGCGGCTGTGCCGTTAGCGGCATGCAGCCCGGCTGAGCTCGGCCATGCCGTGCGCCACGTGCCTCGCGATCTCGGCGAGCACCGCCTGCGGGCGCTCGACGATGTCGTGCCAGGTGAAGCGCAACACGGTCCAGTCGCGGCCGAGCAGTGCGGCCGGCCGCCGGGCATCGACATCGGGCTCAAGAGGCTCCGTCGGGACGGCCCAGCCGGACACGAGGACCGCGACGCGGGCGGCGGGGAACGCGACGTCGATCGGATGCCCATCGACGCGGATCTTGTCCGTCCATCCCGACGCACCCGAGCCACGCAGCAGCACCACCAGCTCACGCCTCGCCGCGGAGGTCGAGCGCTCCGCGGCCGCCGCCAGCATGCGCCGCGCCGTGGCCGACCCGGCCGCGCCCAGGTTGCGGCAGTAGGCGGCGTGGACGTCGGCGAACGGCACCTTCCGCCGGAGCGCCGTGTCGAGGAACCGGACGCCCGCATCGCCGAGTTCGACGGCCGCCTCCAGCACCGTCAGCGGTAGCGCGGTGACCGCGAGGCTGCGGTGGACCGCACGATCGAGCCCGGGGACGTCGCGCCTGCGCACGTCGACGTCGACCCGGCTGCGCAGCCGTCGCCGCCTGCCGACCGTCACCCCGACGGCGGGCGGCGGATCGGGGAGCAGGCCGTACCACCACGCCGCGCTCCGGCCCGACAGGAGCGCCCCGTCGCCCGCCCACAGGAGGGCCGCGCGGACGCGCACCTCCTCGTCGAAGCGGTGGTCGGCGGCGAGGTACACGGCCGGGTAGAGCGGCCGCCACCGGCGGGCGCGCACCCGATGGTCGATCGTGTCGCGGCTGAGACCGGCCGCGAGGGCCTGCGCACGGCTGATCACGCCCGACTGGAGGGCGAGGATGGGGTCGACTGTCATGCCGCCATTGACGAGAGGGACGGCTCCGCGGTTCCGTCCGGCACCCAGATGTCTCAGGCGCCGCCCGCGCGGGTCTTCTCCTCGACCGTGTCCTTCGCCGCTCTGTCCTCCACCGTGTCCTCCACCGCGGCCGGACGGCGCGCCCCGCACCGTTCCAGCCACCGCACGAGCTGTCGGTGCACGACGTCCGCGCCGTACAGCAGCGCCTCGCCGTCGACGCTGCGATCGAGCAGATCCTCGTCGAGGGGCCAGTCGGCCGGGTGGACGAGGACGGCGTCGTTCTGCCACCCTCCGAGGCCCCCGTGACACCCGACGAGCTCCTCGAACGCGTGCACCTCGCCGGTGCGCGGGTCAAGGGTGGAGTGTACGTAGATGTCCGGGCACTCGGGCCTGACGGCGACCCGTACGAAGTCGGACGCGGCGCGCGGGCCGAACGGCGCGAGCGGGTCCTCGCCCTCGACGACCCCGTCGAGCAGCACGTGCACGCCCGCGCGACCCATCGCCAGCGGGCCGCGCGCGCTGTCCACGACGATGAACGCGACGCCCGCCTCCGCCAGCAGCCCCGGCACGAGCCGGGGGAACCGCAGGGTCAGGTCCTCGATCGGCACCCGGCCGGGCAGGCGCGGGAACCAGACCAGGCCGAGGTTCCCCGAACCGACGACGACGAGTTCGGGCCGCTCGGTGCCGGCGTCGTCGACGGACGGGGCGGACGGTGTGCGCCGGTTCGGGCCGATCACGACGCCGGACGTGTCGGCACCCCCCGATCGGCGCTGCGCCCACCGCGCGGTGGGCCCTGTCGTGGACAGCACCTCCGACAGCATCGCGTTGAGCGGGCCCCACCCCTCGACGTCGCCGGTCTCGGCCACCGTCGTGGCCGCGGCGGTATCGGTGTGCTCGCGGACCGCGGCCTCCAGGGTGCGCCCGGTGAGCTGGAGGAACGTGGTGCCCTGGCTCTGCCCGTGGTCGGAGAGGACGACGAACCGGTACTCGCGCGGCGCTGCGGCGGCGACCTTCTCGAGGGTGCCGAGGACCTGGTCGACCCCGACCAGGGCGTCGAGTGACTCCGGGCGCGCCACGCCCGCATGGTGGGCGATCTCGTCGTAGTCCACGAAGTCGACGAAGATCACCGGCGCTCCGGCGATCATGTGCTCGGCGAGGAGCGCGACGTTGAGGTCGCGCAGCAGCGCGTTCGTCAGTCCGCGCAGCGCCACGTAGGCGCCGCGGCGGGGCACCCGCGGCTCGATGCCGCGCAGGCGCTGCTGCCTGCCCTGGTAGAGCTCCTTGATCATCTCGCCGACGGTGAGCACGAGCGCCCGCGCGAAAACGAACGGGCTGGCGAAGAACCGGACGTAGTCGCTCCCGGGCCCGAGCCTGCCGCGCCCGGCGACCCGGCTCATCACCATGAGCGACGTGGGGGCGTCGCCGCTGAATATGTTGGACACGCTGACGCCCCCGTCAGCGAGCAACCCGCGGCCGTTGGAGATCCGGGTCTCGATCAGCGCCGCGTCGGCCGGGCGGTTGGCGACCACGAGGCGCCCGGACCTCTTCTCGTACCAGCGAAAGGCGGGGATGCCCTCGTTCGTGCCGTGCAGGAGCGCGGCCTGGCTCGCGGGCGTGGTGGACGGGACGCGTGCCCACCAACGGTCCGCGTCGTGGCTCCCCGAGCGCACCCAGCGAGCGAGCGTGGGCAGGACGCCCGAGATGATGCCGTGCTGTAGCAACGGGAACGGCAGGCCGTCGATCTGGACGACGACCACCCCGGTCGGTGGCGGTCCGGCGTCGGAGGGTCGGACGGGCCCGCCCGCGCGGCGCCGTCGCTCGCCGCGGCGCACGAGGTCGGCGACGAGATAGGAACTGTCTCTGACGCCGACCAGCCACCGGGTGACGGCCGCGACCAGCGCGACCGTCACGAGCGTCGCGACGGCCGTGCCGAACCCGGCCATCCCCACGCCCGGGACGACCAGCAGCCCGACCTCGACCACCGCCACCTGCACGATCACCCCCATGACGAGGGCGGCCACGGCCCCGGCGTGGCGTGCGAGCACCCGCAGGACGGGGCGGACCAGCGCGTCGGCCACCGCGACCACGGCGGCGACGATGAACACCGTCCACCACGGCGTGATCGTCAGGCCCTCGAGGAGCCACGCGGCCAGCAGCAGCGCCGCACTCGTCGGGAGGAGACCGATCACCGCGTCCCGGAGATCATGGCCGCCGACGGGCAAGCGGCGTGCCGATGGTTCGACCACCGCGACATCCTTGCCGCCGCGAGGCCCCCCGTCGAGCGCGCCTCGCGGCGAAGGCCGCCCATTGAGCATGAAGTTCGCGTCGATCGGCACCGTCGTCCATGGTGATCGACGAGCTCTTCTCCCGCGAGCGGACCGAGCGAGCTACCAGCCGGGCGCGCCCGGGACCGTGCCGTCCGCCACCGCGGCGGCCAGTTGGCCGTGGTCGCGCACGGTCTGGTCCGCGTACGCGGAGGCGAACTCGCCGAGAGCGCGGTCGAACTGCCCGCCCTTGCCGATGTAGGCCCTGATGGCGAGGGGATCGCCGGTGCGGGCGTGTGCCCTGGCCAGCACCGCGCCGCACTTCTGCGCGAACTCCACCAGGCGGGGCGCGATGAGCTCGCTGTCCGGGATGACCTTCATGTCGCGGAACTGGCGCACGTAGAAGTCGAAGCCGCCGACCGTGGTCCAGCCCACGAAGATGTCGGTGGCGCTCTGGATGAAGCGCTGCCCGACGACCACGCGCTGCCCGTGGTTGGCGTAGCGGCTGGCCCCGCAGTACGGCTCGTACACCGAAGGGCCCGCCTGCTTGATCTGGAGGAACAGCGGGTCGTCGCTGTCGCGGCCCTGCAGGAGCACCAGGTACACCCGCATGCCGACGCTGCCGACCCCCACGACCTGGCGGACGACGTCGACGACGGAGAAGCGGTCGAGCAGATACCGCCGCTCCTCGGCAAGGGACGCGCGGTACGCGGCGAACACCTCGCCGGTGAGCGCGCGTTCGGTGTCGTCCAGATGGGTTCGAACGGGTGCGTCCTGGGTGATCCGCAGCTGACCGTCGACGCGCTCGGTGAGCTTCCTGACCGCGCCGCGGCTGGTGCGCCGCCGGGCCTTCTTCTCGATGAGCGACGACGCAGGCTTCTGGTCCTCGGTGGCGAAGACCGCGATCAGCTGGTCGACCGTGACGAGGTCGTACCAGATGTCGAGCTTCCCGGCGCGGGTGTACCCCGCCATCCGTTCCCGGTAGGACCGCAGGCAGCCTGCGACGGCTTCCTCGGCGCGCCCGGACGCGACGCCGCTCACCCCGGCCAGCACCGCGACGCTGGCCACCAGCCGCGCGACGTCCCATTCGAACGGTCCGGGCAGGGTCTCGTCGAAGTCCCGCAGGTCGAACGACAGCTGGCGCTCGGGCGTTGCCCAGAGCCCGAAGTTGAGGACGTGCGCGTCACCGCACAGCTGAACGGTGAGCCCCGAGTCGGGGCGGGAGGCCAGGTCGGCGGCCATCACCGCCGCCGCGCCCCGGTAGTACGTCCACGGCGAGACCGCCATCCGTCCGTGCCGGATCGGCACGAGGTCGCCGCGGCGGCGGGCGTTCTGGTCGACGATCGTGCGCAGCGGATCGTGCCCGCGCGCGCCCGGGTTCCAGCGCCCCAGCCGGTTCCGCGGGGCCCGCTGGCGCGCCGCGCGCCCCTCCGCCGACCGCTGCCCCGGCGGCGGTGACCCTGCCGCCAGTCCCCACTCCGCGACCTCTGTCATCGTCCGCCCCTGATCGCCGCTACCGGGCCGCCGGATGCGCGGCCCCGGTCATCCTCCCCCTCGGCGGTGCAGAGCGAGGCCGGATAGCCGGGTCCCATCGGGATGCCAGCACGAACCACGCGATGAAGAAGGGCAGCGATCAGCTCCTCGACGTGGTGGGTGGCGCCGCGGGCGGATCCTCCGTGCGGGACGGCCGCGGCGCCTTCACCCGCGGCGGGCGAGACCGCCCCCGCGGCCGCACCACCCGTGCGCCGCTGAGCCAGAGCCCGAGCAGCACGCCCACCACCAGGGCGGCACCTGCCGCCGTCGCGGCCGTGGCGGGCGTCGGCCCCTCCCGGACCTCGCCCTCGTATGGCGGCCAGGCCGCCGGTCGAACCTCTGTCGGGCCGCGGTTTCCCGCCGCGGTGGCGGCCCACGCGGTGACGAACAGGACGAACCGTGCCACCACATAGGCGAACAGCATCAACCCGAGTAGCGAGCCGAACACGGCCCCGCCCGGCGATCCCGACACCGCGTTCAGATAGACCGTCATGCCCTGCTTGAGCACCTCGAACCCGATCGCGCCGAGCAGCGCGGCCTTCACCACGCTGCGGAACGGCACGGGCGCCCGTGGCAGCCGCGCGATCGCCCACACGAAGATCGCCCAGTCGGTGGCGAGGCTCGCCAGCACACCGACCACCGCGAGGAGCACCCGGGTCCCCTCGTGGTCGGCCAGTCCGACGAGGGCCAACCCAGTCGCGACGGCCCCTGTCGTCAGCGTCGTGAGGGCAAACGAACCGATCAGCGCGGTGCCGAGGCCGACCAGCGCGATCAGGTCGTACAGCAGGCGCTGCAGCGCCGCCGGGCTCAACGCGGGCAGCCCCCACTGCGCCGACACCGCCTCGCGGAGGTTGGACATCCACCAGATCCCCGCGTAGAGGGCGGCGAGCAGGCCGAAACCCGCGACGGTGTTCCGCTGCGCGATGGCCACCTCGACGATCGGCTCGATCGTCTCCGCCACCACAGGCGGAACGCTTGCCGCGATGCTGCTTTCCAGCTCGGCCAGGAGCGCCGGGCTGAACGTCAGCACGTACCCGACCGCGGCGAACGCGATCATGAGCAGGGGCACGACCGAGAGGATCGTGAAGAACGTGATCGCGGCCGCGAAGTGGTTGCCCCGCTGCTCGAAGTACCGCGTGGCCGCGCGCGTCAGGTGATCCAGCCACTCGTAGCGCTCCCGCAGCCGGGCGACCCGCGACCGCGCGGCCTGGGCCGCGGCGGAGGTGGATCCGGCCAGACCCGTCACCCGCATGGCCACACCAACCTCCCGCCCGGGCGGTCAGCAAGAAGTGACATCGTCGCCGCACCGCCCCGGTGACGACCTCGCCCGGATCGGATGAGGTCGGGCACGCGGGCCGTCACCCACCCGGTCACGATGGTGTTACGCCATCACGCCAGGCCCAGAGTCCTCTAGATCGTCGAGATATCCACCGTAGACTCGTGCCGGTGCAAACGGTGGGGCGTTTGACCGTCCGGGAGCGGGTGCCGCGCGCCCGCACCGCCATCCCCCGGCTGTCGGACGGTCACGTGCGCCGCCCCCGGTTGCGCGAACGGCTCGACAGCGCTGAGGACGGGCAGGTCGTGCTGGTCACCGCACCGGCGGGCTACGGCAAGACGTCGCTGCTGACGGACTGGGCGAACGACCGCCCCGACGACACGGCCTGGGTGGCGGTCACGCCCGACGACAACGACGACCGCCGGTTCTGGTCGGCGGTGCTCGACGCCGTGACCGGGCTGCCCGCGGTGCCCGTCTCCAGCGGCCTGCACACGCTCGCCGTGCCCGCCTACCCGAGCGCGGACGCGGACTTCCTCGCCCAGGTCGCCGACGGTCTCGACGCCCTGCCCACGCACATCGTCCTCGTGCTCGACGACGTCCATGAGCTCGTCGCCGCGGCGCCGGTCCACGGAATGGCGACGCTGGTGCGGGACCGGCCGCCCGGGCTGCGGATCGTCCTGTCGGGACGCTCCGACCCGCCGTTGCCCCTCGCCCGGCTGCGGGCGGCCGACCAGCTGTGCGTGGTCCGCGCCGAGCATCTGCGCTTCACCGTCGACGAGGCGGGCGCGATGCTGGGTGCCACGGCCGACGACCTCGGGGCAGGGCTCGTCGCGGCCCTCACGGAGTACACGGGCGGCTGGGCCGCGGGGCTCCTGCTGGCCGCGCCCACCCTGCGCAGCGCCGAAGACCCCCAACGCTTCCTCGACGACCTCATCGACGGCGGACGGGCCCTTTCGGACTACCTGGTCGACGAGATCATGCAGCGGATGGAGCCGTCCGAGCGTGCGCTCGTGGAGGCGGTCAGCCTCTGTACGGAGATCACGGCCCCGCTCGCGGAGGCCCTCTCGGAGCGCGCCGACGCGGGCGAGGTGCTGGACCGGATCGAGCGGGCGACCGGGTTGATCGTCTCGTCCGGTCCCGGCCGCACCCGCTACGCCCTCCAGCCGCTGCTGCGTACCCACCTGCAGGTCGAGCTGCGGCGAAGGCGTCCGGACGTCGTCGCGGATCTGCACGGACGGGCCGCGCAGTGGTTCGCCGCACGGCGCCGACCCGGCGATGCGCTCCGCCACGCCGTCCGGGCGGGTGACCCCGCCGCGCTGATCGACCTGTTGCGCCGGGACGGCGTGGACCTGCTCGGGGACGGCGCGTACGCGGGGCTTCGCGAGGCCGCGGCCCAGCTGATCGGACGGACGGCGGACGACCCCTGGCTCGCGCTGCTCGCGGCGCTCGCGCATCTGGAGGTCGGCGACCTCGACCGGACCGACCACCACCTCGCGGAGGCCGCCGCGTCCTGGCCCGCCGACGCACCCGCCGACCTGACGGCGCTGCGTCGGCTCGCCCGTGCGCGTCGCCTGCCCCTGGGGCCGCCACCTGCCGACGGCCCGGACGACGCCGACACTCGGGAAACGGATCCTGCCGGTCTCGCGCCGTTCCTCCTGGTCGAGAGCGGGTACGCGGCCCTGGCGGAGCGCCGCACCGACGTTGCGGTCGACCTGGCCGTCGCGGCCCGGGAACTGGCCCGCGACCACCCGCACCCGACGGCGGAATGCGACACGCTGCTCGCCCTGGTGGCCGCCTACCGCGGCGACTACCCGTTGATGGCGGCGCTCGCGGAGCGCGCGGACGCCGCGCGGCCCGGGCCGCAGGCGGCGAGCAGTCGCCAGGCGGCCCGCACCGCGATCCTGCGCGCCTACCGGGCGCTGCTGCTCGCCGACCCGGATCAGAGCCTCGCCCTCGCCCAACCCGCGGTGACGTTCGCAGGCGAGGTCGGCCTGGGCATCCCGACGCAGTCGACGGCCGTGCTCACGGCGATCCGCGGGGCGGCCGCTGTCGACAGCGGCAACCCCCTCGCGGGCCTCACGCTGCTGGAGGAGGCACGGGGCGGGCTCCGCTCCCCCGGCCGCGGGGCCGCGCTCGTCGCCCTTCTGGAGCATCGCGCCGCCGCGGGGCTCGGTTACACCGACCGGGCCCGCGCCTGTCTCGCCTGGGCGACCGACGCCGTGGGGGATGACACCGGGGACATCGCCCTACTGCGCGCCCACCACCAGTTCCAGCTCGGCCGCACCATCGCGGCCGCGACGCTCCTGGCCCCGCTGCTGGACGGATCCGCGCCGCCGCTGGTGCCATGGGCGGTCCCGGAGGGCTGGGTGCTCGCATGCAGGCTCGGTCTGCGTGCGGACCGGCCAGGCGAGGCGCGGGCCGCGCTCCAGCGGGCGGTGGACACCTCGGCCGCGCTCGACGTGCTGCGCCCACTCGCGACCGCGAGCGTCGAGGTGATCGACATGCTCGGCCGGAGCGGCACAATGGACGGCGTCGTCGCACGGGCGCTCGACGCGCGCCGCCTGCTCGCCGGACGCCTGCCCGTCGCGCTGACCGAGCGCGAACGCGCCGTCCTGGGCCTGCTTCTCACCCAACGATCGGTTGCGGAGATCGCCGACGACCTCATGGTCTCGGCGAACACCGTCAAGACCCATCTGCGCGCGATCTACGCGAAGCTCGGGGTGCGCAAGCGGCGCGAGGCCATCCGCATCGCCCGCGCACGACATCTCCCGGGGCCCTGAAATCCCCCGGGGCCCTGAACGAGCAGAAGGAGGGCCGCCCCATGAGCACCGCGTCGTCAGAACGGCCGAGCGCCGACGGGTTGATCGGCAGGCTTCCCGCAGCACCCGGCCGGCCGTAGAGTCCACGCGACGTGGGCCTCTTCACGGGCGCTTCACGGCCGGGCGAACCCCGGCCCAGCATTCCGCGGATCCGGACGGCCGTGCCGCGGCTGTCGTCGCAGTACCTGAGCCGCCCACGCCTGCTGGCGCTTCTGGACTCCGCCGCGGTCGAGCAGCTCGTCGTGGTGTGCGCCCCCGCGGGGTACGGCAAGACGCTACTCCTCGCCGACTGGACCTCGCGCCGTCCCGAGCGCACGGCGTGGCTGACGCTCGACGACGACGACAACGACGACCGTCGGTTCTGGGCCGCCGTCCTGGCCGCCTTCGGCACGTGCCGGGCTGTGCCCGCCGACAGTGCGCTGCACTGCCTGCCGCTGCCCCACGCGCCCAGCAGCGACCCGGCGTTCCTCCCCCGGCTGCTCGACGCGGTGCAGGGCGTGGGGCGCCCGGTCACCCTCGTGCTGGACGACGTGCACGAGCTGACTGCTCCGGCCCCGCTGCACGGCCTCGCGGCACTGGTCAGGAACCGACCGCCGAACCTCCAACTGGTTCTCGCGAGCCGCCTCGACCCGCCCCTGCGGCTGAGCCGCCTGCGACTCGCCGGGGAGCTGTGCGAGCTGCGCGCCCCCCGGCTGGCCCTCACCCTCGCCGAGACCGAGGTCGTCTTCGCCGCGGCGCAGGTCGAGCTGACCCCCGCGCAGATCAAGGTGCTGCACGAACAGACGGACGGCTGGGCGGCCGCACTGCGGCTCGCCGCTGTGTCGTTGCGCGAGGCTGCGGACCCCGAGCCGTTCCTTGCCGACCTGGTCGGCAACGGCCAGGCCGTCTCGGACTACCTCGTGGGCGAGATCCTCTCGCGGCTGCCCCCCGACGTCATCGAGGTGCTGACGGCCGTGAGCGTCTGCGACGAGGTCACCGCCGCGCTGGCCGTCGCGGTGTCCGGGAACACCGCGGCAGGCGACGTCCTCGCGGCGCTGGAGCTGTCGACGTCGTTGGTGGTCAGCTACGGCGCGGGGCGGCAGTGGTTCCGCGTGCACCCGTTGCTGCGTGCGCAGCTGTACGCCTCCCTCCGCAGGCAGCGGCCCGATCTGATGACCGTGCTGCACGAGCGGATGATCCGGTGGCTCGCCGAGGTAGAGGACCCCGCTGCGGCACTCCGCCATGCCGTGCGCACCCGCGACCGCGAGGTGGTCGTCGGTGCACTGCGGGTGTGCGGGGCCGCGCTGGTCGCGTCCGGCCACCACGTCGCGGTGTGCGCCGCGCTCGACACCGTCGGCGCGCTGGACGACGACCCGCTGCTCGTGCTCGTCGGCGCTCTCGCCCACCTTGAGCTCGGCCGCCTCGACGCGGCGGACCGCCTGCTCGCCAGGGTCGATGTCTGCTGGCCCGAGGATCCGGGCGCCGACCTGGCGGCGCTGCGCACCGCCGCCGAGGGCCGCCGGAGCTCCTGGCACGGCCCCGCCGGGGCCGTGGACGGCAGCGCCGCACTCCCCGTCGGCGCCACGTCGTCCCTCGTCCGGCGTGACGCGACGGCCGGCGGGGGCCTGGTGCAGGAAGCGGCGAACCTCACCGTGGCCTGCGCCGACCGTGCCGCGCTCGAGGGCGACGGCTACCGGGCCACCCGCGCCACGGTCCGGCACGCGATGATCACCGGCATGCTCGGCGACGTCCGCCGGATGCTCGTGCTCGTCGAGGAGGCCGAGCGCCGGGCGCCGCCGGACGCGTGGCGGGGCACCGTCAGCGCCGCCCATGCCCTGTTCGCACGCGCGTACGCCGCACTCGTCCAGGCCCGGCCCGCGCAGTGTCTGCAGTGGACGTCCCAGGTCGAGGCGACCGTCGAGGCGCTGCCCCCGGCGGCGCGCGGGGAGCTCGCGACGACCGTCCCCGCGCTCGGCGCCGTGCGCGCGGCCGCCCGGTTCGACCTCGGCGAGCAGCGGGCGGCGCTCGACGCGATGCGCACCGCGCGCGCACACGGGCCGCAGACACCGGGGCAGACACCGGGGCAGACACCGGGGCAGACACCGGCGTTGGACGGTCCGATGCTGGGCATCATCGCGCTCCTCGAACACGACGCCGCCACACGGCTCCGGCTCGACGTGCACGCCCACAGCGTTCTGGAGTGGACGCGGGAACGCCTCGGCGAGAACGGCGACGTGCTGCTGATGCGGGCCCGCGGCGCGACGTCGGACACGGCGGCCCGGGCCCACCTCCAGCCGTTGCTCGAGGAGCGGGTCGCGCCCGCTGTGCCGTGGACGCTCATCGAGGGTTGGCTGCTGGAATGCGTCCTCGCCCTGCGCGCGGGCAACCGCCACCACGCCCGCCACGCGATGGCGCGGGCGCTCGCGACGTCGGTGGCGACGGGCGTGCTGCGTCCGTTGGCCTGCGCGCCCGCCGAAGTCGCGGATCTGCTGACCCGGCAGCTGGGCAACCTGGGCGAGGCGGAGCCGCTCGCGCGGGACGTCCTGGCGATCCGCGCGGCCCGCTCCCGCGGCGCGGTCGAGGCGGGCGGCCGGGCGGCACCCCTCACCGAACGCGAGCAGGCGGTGGTCAACCTGCTGCCGACGTTGCTGTCGCTCGAGGAGATCGCGGACGCGCTCGACGTCACGGTGAACACCGTGAAGACGCACGTCGGAGGCGTCTACCGCAAGCTCGGTGTGCATTCCCGGCGGGACGCGGTGGTCGCCGCGCACCTCGCGGGCCTGATCACGGCGGGCATACAGACCGGCGACGGCAGCTGAGTCACCGGACCAGCCCGGTCACCCCGTTCTCGCCGGACCGCGAGGACCAGCAGGACCGCGCCGAAGACGATCCGCAGCGCGGCCGCCCGGCGGGACGAATCCCCCGCGGACACGGTGGTGTCGACGACCAGGCCGGCACGAGCGCGTCGGCCATCACGAGCCTGCCTCGGCGTCGGCGTTGAGGACCTCCACCGTCGTGCCGACCCGGATGGTGAGCACGTCGCCCATCGTGGGCGCGGTGCCCGGGGGCATGTTGTCGGTGCGCATGAGGTAGCCCGTGACGGCGATCGGGCAATCAGCGCCGCGAGCACCGGTCCGGGCCCAGCTCGACGGCGACGTCGGCCATGCGGGACGCGTTAGGTGCACGGGCGGACAGTCGGCCAGGTCGCGGGCGAGCGCGGTGGCGCCCGCGAGGAGCCTGCCGCGCTCGGCACCCTTCGCGACGGCTGCGGCGTCCGCGAAAGGAAAGTCGGCGAAGGTCACGCCAGGTGGGCTCGGGTGCCGGGCAGCGATCGTGCCGGCAGGTCGGATGGCCCGGCCGCGACGCGCCCGAGGACCGGCAGGAGGATGCTGAGCCGTCGGGACGGCGGACGGAGGAGCGTGCCAGATGAGGACGGGCGCGAGCGCGGCGCCGGGGTCCCGGGCCTGATCGCCAGGATCGACGCCCGCCAACGCCGGAACCCGTGGCTGGGCTTCCCGCTCGCGGTGTTCTACAAGTTCGTCGACGGCCGTGGGGCGGTCCAGGCCGCCCTGATCACCTACTTCGCCTTCCTGTCGCTGTTCCCGCTGCTGCTCGTCTGCGGCACCGGGCTGCGCATCGCGCTGCACGACGACCCGGCCCTGCAGCGCCAGCTCCTCGGCACCGCGCTGGCCCGGCTGCCCGTCGTCGGCGAGGAGCTGACGGCCGCGGTGCACCCGCTGGAGGGCTCGGGGATCGCGCTCGCGGTCGGGATCGCCGTCGCGGTGTATGGCGGGCTGGGGTTCACGGTCGCGATCGAGAACACGTTCAACCACGTGTGGGCGGTGCCGATGGACATGCGGCCGCACACGCTCGTCGCCAGGATGCGGGGCGTGGCGGTGCTCCTCGTCCTCGTCGGCGGGGTCGCGCTCACGACCGCGCTGGCCGCCGTCGGCGAGACCCCGGGCACGTACGGGGTCGACCTCGGCGTGCCGGGACAGGTGCTGGCGGTCGCGCTGTCGCTGGCCGTCAACATCGCGTTGTTCCTGGTGGCGTTCCGGCGGCTCACGGTCCGGCCGCTGACCCTGCGCCAGATCCTGCCCGGCGCGGTCGCGGCCGCCGTCGGCTGGCAGGTGCTGCAGGGGATCGGCGTGTTCGTCGTCGCCGAGGACCCGCCGAACGAGGACCCGCTCTACGGCCCCTTCGCGCTGGTGCTCGCGCTCCTCGCGTGGATCTACATCGAGGCGCTGATCGTGGTCGTCGCCGCGGAGGTCAACGCGGTGCTCGTCGACCGCCTCTGGCCGCGCTCGCTGCTCGCCATCATCACCCCGGCGGTGGCGCTCGACACCCTCACCGAGGCCGACCGCCGCTGCTACCGGGCCTACGCGGGCAGCCAGCGCTTCCAGCGCGCCGAGACCATCGCGGTGGAGTTCGTCCCGCTGCCGGACGAGCGTGAGGAGCGGTCGTGACCCCGCACCCCGTTGACGGCGACGCGCACGGGCCCGCGTTCGTCTCGACCGGCGCGCTGCCCTCGCCCGAGCACGTGCAGGAGCTGGTCGACGAGGCGTACCGGCGCTTCCGTGGGGTCGACGAGGGCGCCGTGTCCCAGGTGTACCCGCGCCTCGCCCTCGCCGCGCCCGAGCGGTTCGGGCTCGCCGTCGCGGGCGTCTCGGGTGTGACGGTCACAGCGGGCGAGTGCTCCGCGCCGTTCACGATCATGAGCGTGGCCAAGCCGTTCGTCTTCGCGCTGGTGTGTCGCGCGATCGGGGCCGCGCAGGCGCGGGCGCGGGTCGGTGCCAACGCGACCGGCCTGCCGTTCGACTCACTCGCCGCGGTCGAGCGCAGCGCCGATGGCCGGACCAACCCCATGGTCAACGCGGGCGCTATCGCGACCGCCGGGCTGATCCCCGGCCGCACCCTCGAACAGCGCTGGCGGATCCTCCTCGACGGGCTCAGCGACTTCGCGGGCCACGAGCTCGCCCTCGACCAGGAGGTGCTGGCGTCGGCGTCGGCGAGCAACCACCGCAACCGCGCCATCGCCCAGATGCTGCGCTCGGTCGGGGTGCTGCGGGCCGACCCCGACGAGACCGTCGAGCTCTACACGCGTCAGAGCTGCGTCGCGGTCACCGCGGTCGACCTCGCCGTGATGGGGGCGACCCTCGCCGACGCGGGCGTCCACCCGGTGAGCGGCGCGCGCGTCGTGGATCAGCCGACCTGTCACGCGGTGCTGTCGGTGATGCTCACGGCGGGCCTGTACGAGAGCTCGGGCGACTGGCTCTACGACATCGGCCTGCCCGGCAAGAGCGGCATCGGCGGCGGGATCGTGACGGTCGCCCCCGGCAAGGGCGCGCTCGGCACGTTCTCCCCACCTCTGGACGCGGCGGGCAACAGCGTGCGAGGCACGCTCGCGGCGACGTTCCTGTCCCGCGCGCTCGGCATGGACCTGCTCGCCTCCGCACCCGCGCCGCACTAGGCGTCGCGCGCTTCCGGCTGGGGGTCGACCGGCTGGGCGTCGCCCGGGCCGCTCATCCGCCGGAGGACCGCGGGTGACCCGAGCAGCGCATGGGCCCACTCGGCGGCCGGGTCCGCGTCCACCAGCAGCGCTTTGACCAGCAGCGTCAGCGGCACCGCCAGCACCGCCCCGACGGGCCCGAGCAGCCATCCCCAGAACACCAGCGCGAGGAATGTGATCGTGACCGACAAGCCCACCGCGTCGCCGATGAAGTGCGGCTGGACCAGCGACGTGACGACGAAGTTCAGCACCAGGTAGATCACCACCACGATCAGCACGAGGCGCGGGCCGCCGACGAGCAGCGCCAACAGCGCGGGCGGCAGCACCCCGAGCCAGAAGCCGACGTAGGGGATGTAGTTCGTGATGAACGCCAGCAGGCCCCACAGCACGGCCAACGGAATGCCCAGGAACGCCAGCGCCACCGTGTCGAGGACGGCGAGCGCCAGGCCGAAGACGGTGGTGACGACCAGGTAGCGGCGGGTCCCCACGGTGAACCGGCCCAGTGCGGCGGCGAGGTGCGGGCGCCCGCGGGTGGCGGTCGCGAGCCGCTCCCCCGCGCCTGCCGACTCGATGCTCAGGAAGAGCATGAGGGAGAGCAGGAAGACGAGATTGGTGAGCAGGCCGACGAGCCCGGCGAGCAGGCTCCCGATAATGCCGGCCAGCTTGCCGAGGTCGAGCGCCGAGACGGCCGCCCGCAGCTGCTCAGGGCCGACGCCGTACGCGCTGAGCCGCGCGAAGGCCGCGGCGACGAGGGCGTCGGCCTCGGTGACGTACTGCGGCAGCACGGTCGCGAGGCGGGCCGCCGACACGACGAGCACCCCGGCGAGCACGACGACGACCGCGTACACCAGCAGCACGAGGACGACGACGGCGAGCCAGCCCGGCACCCCCGCATCCCGGATCCGCCTGCTGACCGGCGCCACGACGATGACGATGACGAACGCGAGGAACGCGGGCCCGATCAGCCACGCGGTCGCCTGGATGCCCGCCGCCGCGATCACCGCGGCCGCCACGGCGACGAGGACGACGACGGCCCGCGGTACGACGATGCCGCGCTGCGCCGCCGTCGCCCCGGGCTCAGCGCTGGGATTGGTGGTCATCGGGGCGCCTACATGCCCAGCAGCCGGGCCTTCTGCACCGCGAACTCCTCGTCGGTGAGCAGGCCCGCGGAAACGAGGTCGCCCAGGCGCTTGATCTGGTCGACGAGGTCTTCGGTCACGGCGGGCGCGGCCGAAGGCTCGGGCTCGGGGACCGCCGGGCCGGGCGCCGGGTTCTGCGTGGCGGCCGCGGAGCCCGCAGCGTGCTGACGGGCCGCCACCCGGCCCGCCACCGCGGTCGCGGTGCCGCCGATGACGGCGGTCCTGGTGACCGTGCCCAGCAGTCCCGGTCCGCGACGGCGCCTGCCGAGGCTCCTCATGCCGTGACTCCTCCCTCGATGGCCGCCCCGTCTTCCGCCGCGGCGACCGCCGCCGCCACGATCTCGTGGGGTACCCGTTCGTAGGCCACGACCCGGCCGTGGGCCGACCGCACCGCGGACGCGAAGGCCGCGGCCCAGGCGTTCTCCCAGACGAGCAGCGCCGCGGTGCTCGGCGGCGGCCAGAGTGATGTCGTCGTGGCTCAGCAGCCCCATGACCTCGCCGTCGAGGTGCTCGAATGGGCCTGCCTCGTCGGGGTCGAGGGCGTCGAGCTCGACGGCGTGGACCGTGCCGTCCGCGTCCTTGTGGACGACGAGCAGGTCGATGATGTGGATCGTCCCGGTGTCGACGAGCTTGGCGAGCTCAGGGACGATCTCGCCCCGGAACCGGCTACCCGGAAACTCGACCACGATCCACTCGACAGGTCCCCATGGCATGGTCGGACCTCCTCGGGCTGGACGGACCCCGACCGTGCTCCGTACGCCCCCCGACGGCCTCACCCGCACCGGATGGGATCTCCCCGGCCCCTCCTGGAACGACCAGACCGGCGGCAGCAGCCCGACCGCCACGAGGAAGAACACCCCGATCAGCGGCAGGCCGAGCTTCCGGTAGTCGCCGAACCGACACCCCGCCGGACCCATGATCATCATGTTGGCCGGGGTCACCACCGGCGTCAGGAAGGACGCCGCCGCCGCGATGCAGACGCACATCGGCACCCGGCTTGGGCGACATGCCGAGCCGGGTCGCGGCCGACACCAGCGCGTAGAGCGCGAGCGCCGACCCGATCGCGACGACCTCGACCGGCCAGCGGTTCCCGACGAAGAGCACGACGACGACCGCGAGAGTCAGCATGCTCAGGAGCGCGGGGCTCACGGAACGGCCGCCATGCGGCCGAGGATGCGCACGCGAGAGCGCGCGGACCTCTCCGCAGCGGGCGAGCCAGGTGCCCCGACGTCCCCCGGCTCCCGGCGGCGCAACGGAGGCGCGGCGCGCCGGTCTCACCCGGCCCAGGCGACGCCCTGAGCCCGGGTTCCGGCGAGAGTGGGCACGGGTGGGACCGATTGGGACGACCCCTCGGGAAGGAGGTCTCGGCGTGTCAGGACGACGCTACGAGTTCCGGGTGGCAGGCAAGCTGTCCGAGCGCACACGGGGGGCGTTCACGGACATGAGCGTCCAGGACGCCCCGCCCGAGACGATCATCGTCGGGGACGTCATCGACGATTCCCACCTGCACGGCGTGCTGGCGCTGATCCAGAACCTGGGGCTGCACGTCGTGTCGGTCAACGAGGTGCCGCAGTAGGGTGCCGCAGTAGAGGTGTCGCAGTAGGCCTCGGGGTCAGGTCACGGCCCGGTGCCAGTCGTAAACGACCACGGAGCGCACGACGATGTCCTGCACCGAGTGGCGGTTGCGGTTGACCGCCGCCCACAGCAGCCCGACGGGGAACACCGCGCACAGCGCCGCGCGCAGCGCGGCACGGAACCAGCCGAGGCGGGCGCCCCCGCGCGAGAGGACGCGCAGCCCGAGCACCGCCGCGCCACCGCTCCGACCGCTGGTCGCCCATCCGGTGGTGAGGTAGACGATCGCGAGCGCGAGCCAGACGAGGACGGTCTGGGTCGTCGACGGCGGCGTCCACCGGAACGTCACCGGCGACACGGCCAGCCCCGCCGCCGCCACGGAGAGGAACGCCACGCCGGTCAGGACGCAGACGGCCGCGATGTCGATGGCCGCCGCGAGCAGCCGGGTGATGATCCCGGCGGGCCTTCTGTCTGCCTGCGGCACCACCGTGGCCGCGCTCACGGCACGACCGCCGATCCGACGCCGCGTTTCCCGGTCCACGTGGTTTCTCCTGACGGCCCGCTCCAGGTGGGTGAGGTTACTCGGCGAAGGCGTCGCGCAGCGCCTGCTCCTGCTCATTGGACAGGTTCGTGGACAGCAGGGTGGGGTGCTGGCCCGCGAAGGCGTCCCGCACCTTGTCGATGACGGCGTCGGAGGTCATGACGAACAGGGCCGAGGTCCCCGGCGTGATCTCGTCCCTGGTCCGCTTGATGAAGTCGTCGCTGATGCCGACGTCCGAGAGCGAGCCCGCCAGAGCGCCCGCCGCGGCCCCGATCGCGAGCCCGAGCAGCGGCACGAAGAACAGCAGCCCGAACAGGAGACCCCAGAACGCGCCGCCGAGCGCCCCCGCCCCGGTCACGTTCGCCAGCTGGCGGGTCTTGGGCTTCTTCGCTCCCTCGGGCCAGGACACGGTCGCACCGTCGTAGACGCGCACCAGCTGTTGCTTGGCCAGGTCCTCCAGCGTGGCAATCGCGTTGTCGGCTCCGTCCGCCGCGTCGAATCGCCACACGCTCAGGGTCCCCATGAATCCGCTCCTCGTCCGGGCGCCACGGGCAGCGCCGCAGCACGATCCTCAGAGCAGGCCGCAGGGGCGGGCCTCACCCGCCGCGGGTGAGGCCCGTCGAGCCCCGCATGCCCTCCGGTGACGACGGCGCGGCGAGGGTGACCGTCGTCGTCATGGTGTCCCCGCCGCGCAGGTAGGTGACCACGACCTGGTCGCCCACCGCCTTCCGGAACGTGACGGCCCAGAGGTCGTCGACGCTCGTCGCCTGCTGCCCGTCGACGACGGTGACGATGTCCCGTACCCGCAGTCCCGCCGGCGCGGCAGGCCCACGAGGGTAAACGACCGTCACGAAGAGGCCGCTCGGCGTGCCGAACGCCGCCGCCGTCTGCTGGCTGATCGGCGTGACGGACATGCCGAACGTGGGATAGACGGCGCTTCCCCGCGCTATGAGTCGGTCGGCGACCGAGATCGCGAGGTCGACCGGGATGGCGAACCGGATCCCGAGGCTGCCACCCCCCGTCTGTCCCGAAGCGTTGGGCACGGTCGCGATAGCGGTGTTGATCCCGATCAGGTGCCCGGAGCAGTCGACGAGCGCGCCGCCGGAGTTGCCGGGGTTTGATCGACGCGTCGGTCTGGACCGCCCCGCCGAGATCGGCGGTCTTCCCGCCGTCGGCGATGGCCGCCATCACCGACCCCGCCAGGCCCAGGGACGCGCCCAGCGCGATCACCGGCTGACCGACGACGAGGCGTCCGAGTGGCCCAGGGTGATCACGGGGAACGGCCTTTGCTGCTGACCGACAGGACGGCGAGGTCCGGTCGCGGCAGCCCCTGCACGGAGATCGTGACGACGGAAGGCAGCACGGCGTCGGCGACCGGCACCCCGGCGCACGCCCCCGCCGTCGCCGCGGCGGGAACGGTTGCGGCGGCCGTCCTGGACGTCAGCCAGGCGCCGACCCCGCCCCCACCGACCCCGCGAGGAGGACCGCGACGACCGCCGCCGGAGTCGCCCACCGCCACGGGAGTCCGGGGCGTGGTGGTTCAGGGTGTGGTGGTTCGATGGGCCCGCGCGGACTCTCCAACTGCTCTGACGGCACCGCCCGTCCTGGCGGTCGACGACGGCAGCTCCGAACCTGCCGAATCTCGCCGGTCGGGCCCTGCTGTGCCGCCCCTTCGGCAGGTGAAGCCGTCGCCGGCCACCTGCCGTCCGCCGGGACGACCTGCGTCCGGCGCGATCAGGCGCCGCGGGCGTTCAAGACGTCGCGGAGGTCGCCGAGGACGGCCCGGTCGGCGTCGATCCAGTCGACGCTGTCCAGCTCACCCGGTCCGAGCCACCGCAGTGCGGCATGCTCGCTCGCCGTGGGCTCGGGCGAGCCGGGCCGCAGCCGGGCCACGTGGACCCGCAGCGTGCCCGCGTCGATCGGCAGGTCGGTGGCAAGGCGTCCCGCCACGCGGACGTCCGCGCCCAGCTCCTCGCGACATTCGCGGACGACGGCAGCGCACTCGGACTCACCCGGCTCCACCCGGCCGCCGGGCAGTTCCCACCGCCCGGCCAGCGCGGGCGGCCGGGTGCGCTGCGCGGCCAACACCCGGCCGTCACGGACGATGGCGGTCGCGACGACGACCGGCAGCTCCGCGAGGGCCGCCACCCGAGCGGCCAGCTCGTGGCCGCGGGCGGCGAGCAGGCCTTCCACGAGGCCGTGGACGAGCAACGGGTCGATGATCCGTCCCCACCGGGCCGTCCAGCGGATCTCGTCGTGCACCTCGGTGACCGGGCCGTCGCGGGCCACGGACACGACGTGGTCGAGGGCCCGGAGCCGACCGTCGACCAGGGACGCGGCGAGCCCGCCTGCCGACACGGCACCGATTCTGAGCCGCAGCGGGGCGCGCACGCCCGGCGCGACCCGCACCAGCAGGCGGATCTCGCTCCCCGGGACGAGCAGCCGTCGATCGGCCTCCAGCCGATGCCCCGCCCGCCGCGCCGCCGCCACCGCCATCTGCGCGTCACGCAGCACGCCCGCGACCGCACGCGGGCAGGCGTCGAGGCGGATGCGGGACTGGGCAACCGGCACGTCGCGATCGTCGCAGGCACGCGTGCCTTCCCCACCCCGCCCCCGCGGCCAGAGGGCCTCTCACTCACTCTTGTCCACCGTCACGACCCAGCTGACTCCAGCGGCCCGCGGCTCCGGGGAACGTCCGACCCTCTGCGGCGGATCACGACAATCGCCGTGCACGGATCCGGGACTCACCGTGGTGAAGCGTGGGACTCACCGTGGCCAGATGCGGGACTCACCGTGGCCAGATGCGGGACTCACCGTGGCCGATCGCGGGACTCACCGTGGCCGATCGCGGGACTCACCGTTGGGGGCGGCGGGCCAGCGGATCTCCAGGCGTGCGCCGCCGGACAGCGTCGCGCCCGCCGTCGCCGTGCCGCCCCTCCCCCGCACCAGCGCGGCAACCAGGGCGAGGCCGAGGCCCGAGCCGCCGCCCGCCTCGGGCACGAGCCGGGTGAACCGGTCGAAGACCCGCTCGCGGTCGGGCTCCGGGATGCCCCGACCGTCGTCCTCCACCAGCAGCCGCACCCACCGCCCGGCGGGCAGCACGATCACCCGCACGATCGAGCGCGCGTGCCTGCGGCCGTTGGCGACGAGGTTGTCCAGCACGAGCGCGACCTCGGACGGGGTCGCCGCGACGAAGGCGGGCGTGGGGGCGACGAGCTCGACCACGGGTCCGTCGCCGGTCGCCCTGGCCAGCGCGGCTCCAGCCGCCGCGACCAGGTCGACCGCGACAGCGGGCGGGCGCTCTCCCGCGTCGGCGCGCGCGAGGGCGAGCAGGTCGTCGAGCAGCGTCGAGAGCCGCACCGCCTCGGCGGCCACCGCCCGCAACGTCTCCTCCGCCATCTGCGGATCCGGGTGCGCGACCGCGACCTCGGCCTGCGCCCGTATCGCCGCCACCGGCGAGCGCAGCTCGTGCGCCGCGTCCCCGGTGAACCGCTCCAGCCGCGCCACGGCCTCGTCGCGGCGGGCGAGCAGCGCGTTGAATTCCTCGGTCAGGGCGCGCAGCTCGTCCCGCGCCGTCGGGACGGGGAGCCGCTCGCCCGCGGGAAGCGCCGCGGCGGCCGCCCGCATCCGGTCGACCGGGCGCAGCGCCGCCCGCGTCCCCACCCATGCCGCCACGCCGACGAGCACAGCGGCGCCCACCGCGCCCAGCCCGAACGCGACCGCGGCCCGGCCGAGCAACGTCGTTCCGCCGACGAGGTCGCCGGTCACGATCACCAGTCGGGTCGAGCCGTCCGGCAGCACCGCGGGCTCGGCGAGCCAGCGGCGCAGCCCGTCGGCGCCGCCCGCGACGATCGCCTGCCCGCTCGCCAGCTCCCGCACCTGGGGCGTCGTCAGCGGGAGCGCGGGGCCGCCGTCGGCAGGCTGTCCGGAGACGTCGACGACCCGCAGCCCCGCACCGGACACGTCGCCTGCGGGCGCGCCTGCCGCCAGCCGGGCCACGGCCCCGTCGGCCTGCTGCTCCAGTTCCGCGTCCGCCGCCGCCAGCAACGACGACGCCAGCAGCCCGACGCCGAGCCGGGCGAGCAAGAGCAGCACGATCGCCGCGGCGACACCCACGACGAGCGCCATCCGCACCCGCAGCGTCCGGCCCGCCCACCACCGACGCCAGCGCCCGCGCGTCACCGGCACAGCGGAACCCGTCGCCGCCGAACCCGTTGCACCGCAAGGCCCTGCCGCGCGGCCGGGCATTCCCGCGACGCCGCCTGCCGGGGCGAACCGCCCTTCCCGGTCGCCTGGCCCCCCCGCCAGAGGTTGATCTGCGCCGAGCCGACGATCACGGCCTGCCTGAAGCGGCTCGCACCCGCCCCGCACCGGCGGGGATCAGCCGATCCGGCGCCGCAGGTCACGGCGACCCGACGAGATAGCCGTATCCCCGCACGGTCCGCAACACGTGGCCCGCACCGACGGCGTCGAGCTTGCGCCGCACGTAGCCGACGTAGACCTCGACGACGTTGCGGGTGGCGGCCTGCTCGTCGCCCCAGACGAGCCGCAGCAGGTCGTCCTTGGACACCGCGGTGTCCGGCCGCGACGCGAGCGCGTGCAGGAGCGCGAACTCCCGCGGCGACAGCTCGATCGCCTCGCCGTCCCAGCTCACCGCCCGCGCCACCGGGTCGACGACGAGCGCGCCGAGCCGTACCCGCTGCCCCGTTCGACCCAGGGCGGCGTCCCGCCGTCGCAGCAGCGCCTTGAGCTGGGCGACGAGGACGACGAACGCGAACGGCTTCACCAGATAGCCGTCGGCGCCGAGGTCGAGGCCGTCGGCCTGGTCGAACTCGCCGTCCTTCGCCGACACCAGCAGGACCGGCGTGTCGACGCCCGCCGCGCGGAGCTGCTCGAGGACCCGGTAGCCGGACAGACCCGGCAGGATGATGTCGAGCACGATCGCGTCGAAGCCGCCGGTGAGCGCGGCCTCGAGGGCGAGCCTGCCGTCGCCGACCGCCTGGACCTCCATGCCTTCCGCCGCGAGCCCGCGCGCCACCGCCGTACGGATGCCCGGCTCGTCGTCGACCACCAGCACGCGTGCCACACGCGGAAGCTACCCCGCCGCGATGAGAGTGCTCTCAGGTCGCGTGGGCGAGGCTGAACGCATGGAGATGGGACGGACGGGCCGCGGCGTGGCAGCCGGCATCGCGGTCGCCGGCGTCGTGGGGCTCGGGCTCCTCGCATTGCCCGGTGGCGCGGGCGCGGCGCCCCAACTGCCGCCGGTGTCCCCGGAGGATCTCGTCGCGTCGGTGCTCAAGGCCCAGCCGGGCCCGTTCAACGGCACCGTCGAGCTGGACAACGAGCTCGGCCTGCCCGCGCTGCCCGATCTCCCGCAGGCCGCGAACGGCACCAGCACCGCGCAGGTCTGGTCCGGCGGCGACGGCAAGGGCCGCGTCCAGATCCCGAGCCCGACCGGCGAGCGCACGCTCGTCTCGGACGGCACGACGTTCTGGTCATGGGACTCCAACGACAAGACCGTCACGAAGGCCACGAAGCAGGCGGGCCAGGCCCGGTCCGCGCCCGCCGATCCGACGAAGGCCGCCACCGACGCCCTCGCAGCGCTCCAGCCGACCAGCGTGATCAGCGTGGACGGCACGGACGAGGTCGCGGGCCGCCCGGTGTACGACCTGGTGCTCGCGCCGAAGCCGACCGAACGCACCCTGCTGCGCGAGGTCCGCATCGCGGTCGACGCCCAGGAGCGCGTGCCGCTGCGGCTCACCGTGCTCGGGCAGGGCTCCTCGACGCCCGCCCTGCAGGTCGGGTTCAGCGATCTCACGTTCGGCCAGCAGGATCCGAAGCTGTTCACGTTCACGCCGCCGGAGGGCGCGACCGTCACCGACGCGCCCGGCAGGCCGCAGAACGCGAACAGGTCCGGCGCCCCGAACGTCGTCGGCGACGGCTGGGACCGGGTCGTCGTCGAGAAGCTCCCCGCGCAGCAGAACGGGAAGCCGGACCTGGCCGGGCTGGGTACGCCGGTCAGCGGGTCGTGGGGCAGCGGACGGCTGATCAGCACGGCCGTCGCCACCGCGATCGTCGCCGACGACGGACGGATTGCGGCGGGCGCCGTCCCCGAGCAGGTGCTGTCCGAGACACTCTCCCGGTGACGTCGACGACCGCACCCCCCGCGACCGCGGGCCTAGCCGCTCCGGCCGCACGGGCGGTCGGGCTGCGCAAGCTCTTCGGTTCGACGGTCGCCGTCGACGGGATCGACCTGGAGGTGCCGGTCGGCTCGGTGCTGGGCATGCTCGGCCCCAACGGCTCGGGCAAGACGACGCTGATCCGGATGCTGCTCGGGCTCACCCCGCCGACGTCGGGCTCGGTCGAGCTGCTGGGCCACGCGGTGCCGGAAGCCGCGCTGCCGCACGTCGGCGCGCTGGTCGAGGGCCCGGGGTTCCACGGTTTCCTCTCCGGCCGGGAGAACCTGTTGCGCGGCGCCGCTGCCGAGCCGCTGCTGGCGTCGCGCGACATCCCGGACGCGGTCGGCACCGCGCTGGAACGGGTCGGCCTGGCGGCCGCGGCCGACCGGCGCTACCGCGGCTACTCCCTGGGCATGAAGCAGCGGCTCGGGCTCGCCGCCGCGCTGCTCATCCCGCGACGGCTCGTGGTGCTGGACGAGCCGACGAACGGCCTCGACCCCGCAGGCACCCGCGACGTCCGGCGGATCATCGCCGAACTGCACGCCGCGGGCGCCACCGTGATCGTGTCGTCGCATCTCCTGGCCGAGGTCGAGGCGACCTGCACCCACGTGGCCGTCCTCCAGGCGGGCACGCTGGTCGCGGCCGGGGAGCTCGCCACGCTGCTGGACACCGGGTCGGGTGGGCTCGTCGTCACGACCCCCGACGTCGACCTGGCGCTGCGCACGCTCCACGGGGTCGCCACGGTGTACCGGGGTGACGCCGCCGACGCCGTCGTCGTCGCCGAGGGGCCGCCCCCGCCCGAGGTGATCGCGCTGCTGGTGCGGGCCGGGGTCGCCGTGCACGAGGCCCGGCGCAGCCGCACCAACCTCGAAGAGCTCTTCGCCCGCCTGACGGAGGAGCCGTGAACGCCGCACGTGACTCGCGCGAGAGCGTCGTTGTCGGGGTTCGATCACCGGAAACGACACTCTCGCGTGCTCCGCTGGGCAGGCTGCTGCGCTCGGAGGTCCGCTGGGTGCTGCGCCGCCCGCGCACGCTCGTGATGCTCGGCCTGTTCGCGCTGATGCCGGTGACGATCGCGATCGGGGTCGTGGCGAGCGGGCGCGCGGGGGGCCTGGTCGGCAACGTGGTGGGCAACGGCCTGGTGCTGCCGGTCGTCACGCTGATTCTGGCGTTGGCGCTGCTCCTGCCGTTGGCGGTCGGGATGGCGGCGGCCGACGCCCTGGCGGGTGAGGCGGCAGCGGGCACGTTGCGCGGGCTGTTGCTCGCCCCCGTGTCGCGGCTGCGGCTGGTGGTGATGAAGGCGTTCGGGGTGTTGGCGGTGGCCGCGCTCGCGACCGCGGTGATCGCGGTCGTCGGGGTGCTCGCCGGGATCGTCGTGGTGGGCGGGACCGGGCATCTGGTGACGTTGTCGGGCACGACCGTGGGGGTCGGCGACGCCGCGGGACGCGTCGCGCTCATCTCCCTCTGGACCATCGGGCAGCTCGCGGCGATCGGCGCGGTCGCGCTCGCGATCTCGGCGTGGACCGAGCACCCGCTGGTCGTGCTCGCGAGCGTGCTGGGCATGGTGATCGTGTTCGGGGTCCTCAGCACGATCCCGTCCCTGGACTGGCTGCAGCCCTACCTGCTGACGTCCGGATGGACGGCGGGGGCTGACGTGCTCCGCGACCCGATGCCGACCCACGGCCTCGTCCAGAGCTCGCTCCGCGCGCTGTGCTACCTGGCGCTGGGCGGCGGCCTCACGGCGTATCGGATGCTCCGCCGCGACGCCTGACGGTCGTGCGCGGCAGGATGAGCGCATGGCCGAACTCCTGGACGACGCCGCGATCACCGACGCACTGAACGGGTTGCCCGGGTGGTCCCGTAACGGGGACGCCCTCGTGCTGACGGCGAAGCTGCCGTCGTTCCCCGCCGCGGTCGGCGTGGTCGACCGGGTCGCCGAGCACGCGGAGGCCGCGGACCACCACCCCGACATCGACATCCGGTGGCGCACCCTCACGTTCCGTTGCTCGACCCACTCGGCGGGCGGGATCACCGATCTCGACACCGCGCTGGCGGCGGCGATCTCGGCCGAGGTCGCGGCAGCGGGCGGCGAGTAGTAAGGCCCGGCGGCAACCCGCGAGCGACGGGGGGCGCGGGAGCAACCGGCGCGAGGGCGTCCGTGCGGGCCGCCAGCGCGACGGTGCCGTAGGCGCGACGATGCCGTAGGCGCGACGGTGCCGTGGGCGCGACGGTGCCGTGGGGCGACGCGCGGGCCGCAGGCGACATTGCGGGCCGCGGACGACGGTGCGCGGACGACGCGCGGGACGACGACGGGCGGGCCCTGAGCGACGCGCGGGCCGCGGGCGACGGCACACGCGGCGCCGATCGGGACGGACTCAGCGGTGGGCGAGGGCGGCGAGCAGGATCGCGGTGAGCCCGGTGGTCGGGGGTAGGTCGCAGTTGCTCACCGCGTCGAACCGGCGGCAGCGGCAGGAGCCGCAGTCGTCGCCCGCCCGGAAGTGCTCGTGGGCCTCGGCGGCGTGGCCACAACGGCAGTAGTGCGGGTCGGTCATCGAGGGCTCCCCGGGTTCGCGGTGCGGTGGTCGGACACCCCCTTCTTCGCGGCGCCGACTCCCGCCGCTACGGCTTCCGCCAGCAGTTCATCACTTCAGGCGAGCAGACGGCTACGCAGCGGGCGTGAGCAGGATGAACACCCGCCCCCGCGCGACAAGCACGGCAGGGACGTGGAAGAGTTATCCGCGGTCGTGATTTCGGGGTCCGTGTGCAACGCACGCTCGCGGAGAACGGGTGCGACCGGGGACCGCACGGTGCGGGCCCCATCACCACCTGCAGGGAGCAGTTGCATGGCACAGGGAACCGTCAAGTGGTTCAACGGCGAGAAGGGCTACGGCTTCATCTCGGTCGACGGGGGCGGCGCTGACGTCTTCGTCCACTACTCCGAGATCAACGGAAGCGGCTTCCGCACCCTCGATGAGGGGCAGCGCGTGGAGTTCGAGATCGGCCAGGGCCAGAAGGGCCCGCAGGCCCAGGGCGTCACGATCATCTGAGCGCCACAGCACGACAGAAGGAGCCCGTTCCCTGCAGGGGGGCGGGCTCCTTCTGCGTGTGAGCGGCGCTACCGGGGCCGACCGGCGTCGAAGTTCCGGCGGAGCGTGGCGGGCGCGCGGCGGCGCCAGGCGTCTGCGAGGAGGTCGGCGACGGTGTCGGGATCGGCGGCGGCGAGGTCCACCGCCACGCCGCTGACCTTGGCGCCCCACCGCAGGACCGAGCACTGCCTCGGCGCGGCGGCGACCGCCTCGTCCACGGCGTCGGGGTCGAGCATGACGCGCAGCGTGGCGTCGTCGGGCAGGGTGGCGAAGATCCGCCCGCGGACCCGGAACGAGGGGAAGCCGTGGTGGTCCTGCTCCACCGCCTCCGGGAACGCGAGTGCGAGCCCACGCGCCTGTCCCACGTCGATCACGTCGTCACGGTAGCGGCGTCACCTCGATGTCCAGCGCACCGAGGATGGCCGCGCCGAGCGGGACGACCTGGTCCGCGCTGATCCGCGCCCCGCGCAGGGCCGGTGCGCCGCGCACCGAGTCGAGCGCCGAGCCGTGGAGGAGCACGCCCGGTAGCCGGGCATCGGCGAGCGAGGCTTCGGCGAGATCGCAGCCGAGGAAGGCGCAGCCGGCGCCGTCGAACTGGTAGAAGTCGGCGCCGCGCAGCGAGGTGTTCTCGATCCACAGGTGCCGTGCGGTGGCCATGCGGAAGAGCGCGAGGTCGGCCCGGCCCTCGACGACGTGCACGTCGACGAGCTCGGCCCCGGAGAGCACGACCCCAGTGAGCCGACAACCGGTGAATGCGACCCGGGTGAGCGTGGCGCTCTCCAGCACGGCGCCGGACAGGTTGCAGTTGACGAACTCGGTGTCGCGGCAGCGCAGGCCCGCGAGCCGTCGACCGGACAGATCGGCGCCGACCCACCGGCTCTCCTGCAGCCGGACCCCCGCGACGTGCACGGGCACCTCGACGTCCGCGCCCGCCTCGACGCCGTCCCACAGCGCGCTCGCCTCGAGGACGGCGGGGGCGGGGTCGCGGCGGGGGGCGAGGTCGGGCGGATCGGGCCGGGTCTTGCGCGCACGGCGGGCCACGGAGGGAGCGTAGGACGGGCGCCGCCAAGATGGGTCCATGGGCCACCCCGACCACTCGCACGACGATGTCGACCCGACGAAGTTCTACACGCAGGAGTTCTGGGACGAGCGCTACGGCGGTGAGCCGGTGTGGTCGGGCAACCCGAACCCGCTCCTGATGCGTTACGCGACCGATCTGCCGCCCGGCACCGCGCTGGACGTCGGCAGCGGCGAAGGCGGCGACGTGTTGTGGCTGGCCACGCGCGGATGGATGGTGACGGGCGCCGACATCTCCGCCGTCGGGCTGCGCCGCAGCGCGGCCCTCGCCGAGCGGGCGGGCGCGGAGATCGCCGCACGCATCACCTGGAAGCAGGCCGACGTGCTCACCTGGGCGCCGCCGGAGAAGACGTTCGACCTGGTCTCCGCGCAGTTCCTGCACCTGCCCGCCGCCCTGCGCGACGGCATGCTGGGCAGGCTCGCGGCCGCGGTCAAGCCCGGCGGATTGCTGCTCGTGGTCGGCCACCACCCGTCCGACATGGAGGTGGAGGGCATCCGCCGCCCGCACGCGCCTGAAATGTTCGCCACCGGCGAGGAGATGGCCGCGGCCCTCGGCCCGGCGGAGTGGACGATAGCGACCTCGGCGCCCCAACGGGCGGCCATCGACCCCGACGGCAACCCCCTCATGATCGCCGACGCGGTGCTCCACGCCGTCCGCCGGGTTGATGCATCTCAAGCGCCCAGCACCGCTGGTGAGAAGCACGGATCCGTTGCGGGATCAACGGAAACGTGACTCTCGTCGGCAAGACGATCAGTCCTGCTCCACGTCGGTCAGCACCCTTCGGCGCCGGGCGCGACAACGTCCCGGCGTCCCGGTTCACCGCCGTTCCCTCTGATCATCGGCAGATGCCGGGCCTGGACGTCCCCGCCGAACTACGCCCCGACCACGACCACGGCGCCCGCGCGGCCCGCCGGCGGCTCCGATGTCCAGCCAGACCAGACCGAGCGGCCAGCCCAGGAGTCTCACTCGCCTCGACGGAGAGCGATCACGCAGGCTGTTCTATGACGAGAACGGCCACCCGCCGCATCGGAACACGGTCGGCTACAGGTGGCCCAAGACGCGACGGGCTGCAGGCTGTCCCACGATGAAGATGCACGATCTGTCGTGACCGTTCAGCGCGCCCTCGGGCACAGCCGCGCGACCGTCACGCTGAACACCGATGCCCACCAGGACCGCACCCGCGCGGCTGCTGCGTCCATGCTGGCCGCCGTGCTCGGCAACGCTGACGAACACTTGACGAACGATCCGGCGGCATGACCGAGGGACCAGCGCAAATGGGCCTGTTTCAGAC
>CAVYOT010000012.1:0-270088 GCA_963770115.1 uncultured Actinomycetota bacterium | reverse complement strand
GCCGACGAGCCTGCCACCCGCCCGCACCGTCGTCATCAGAGGGACATCATCGACCCGTCAGGGCCGCAGCTCCATCACCAGGTTCAGTGGCGCGTCGACGGGAACTCGGCGGATCCGGGTGAAGCCCGCCGCCTCGCCCGTCGCCCGCAGCAGAGCCTCGCCCGCCTGCGTGCCCAACGGTGAGGTCCCCTCCGACTGCGCGACCTGTGACACCGCGTTCGGCGTGCAGATCAGCGTCGACACTGCGTAGAACATCCGGCCGGACGGGGTCAGGTTGTCCTCGACGCGGTCGCCCGCAAGCGGCTCGACCAGCAGCACCGCACCGCCGGGCGCGAGCACGTCCCGTGCCTGCATCAGGGCACCGACGGGGTCACCGAAGTCGTGCAGGGAGTCGAAGAACGTCACCAGGCCGTAGCCCGACCCCGGCAGGTCGGTGGCCGCGCCCCGCTCCAACCGCACACGCTCGGCCACATCGGCGTCCACCGCGGCGCGGCGGGCGTAGGCCACCGAGGCCTCGTTGTAGTCGACGCCGAGCAGTCGCGCGCCGGTGAGGTGGATCTGCCATGGGCGTGCCGTAGCCGCAGCCGACGTCGAGAACGGTGCCGCCCGCCATCAGGGCGTCGATCTCCGGGCCGAGCGCGTCGAGGATCGCGCCGACCAATACGTCGGGCAGAGCGACGCGGGTCAGTGCATCGCTGCCGTGCCAGAACCGGTCGTCGTGTCGATGCCATCCGAATCCCGCACCCGCCCGGAAGGCCTCGGTGAACTCGTCGAACCCTCCGGCGAGCGAACAGAACATCTCCGTGCACGCATCCACCAGGGCGCCACCCGGCCCGTGCACGAGCGCACCCGCACGGCGTCGGAGAGCACGAAGGTCGCGTCGGCGGGTTGGTAGGTCAGATATCCGCCCGCGGCCTGCGCGCGGCACCACTCGCGCACGAGCGGTTCGGCCGCGCCGGTGCGTCGGGCCAGTTCGGCCGGGTCAGCGGCCCGGCGCCCGCCATCGCCGTCCACAGTCCGCAGCGGTTGCCCAACGCGATGAGCAGCACGCCCAGCGAACCGCCGAGCTCGGTCACGAGCTGTCCGATCACGGCATCCACCGTCGACGCCGGGGTGGTCGGGGCAACGGTCATCGTGCACCTCCGATGGGGTCGCGGCCTCCTGGGGCCTCGCCCTTACGGCGCGAGGAAGCATCTCGCGAATTGCGAGGCGCGATCTCGCGCCCACAGGGTGATCCCACACTGATCCCGAAGGAGACCGACGATGTTCCTGGGCGCTTACCACTTCGACGGCGACGCCGCCGCGCTCGTCGAGGCCTACGACCGGATGCGAGCGTTCTTCCCGCCCGATGCACTCGCGTTCCATGCCTGTGTCGTCGCCGAGGGCGGGATCACCGTGTTCGACGGATGCCCGAGCCGCGCCGATTTCGCGACGTTCAGCACCGGGCCGCAGTTCCGCGGAGCGGTCGCCGCCGCCGGGCTCCCCACGCCGCGGATCGAGCCGGTCGGCGAGGTGCACGCGGCCGTGGCCAACGCCGCCGCCATCAATGAGGTCAGGGCGCGATGACCACCGCCGCCGAGATCGCCGCGCTGGACGCGACCGCACAGGCCGCGCTCGTCCGCAGCGGGCAGGTGTCGGCCACAGAGCTGGTCGACGGGGCGATCGACCGTATCGAGCGGCTGAACCCACAGCTGAACGCCGTGGTCATCCCGCTGTTCGAGCGGGCCCGGGCCGCGGTCGCGGACGCCGCCGACCGGGCCCTTCGCCGGGCGTGCCTTTCCTGCTCAAGGACCTCGTCGTGGAGATCGAGGGCACGCCGTTGCGCGAGGGCTCGATGTTCCTGCGCGACCACGTGTCCACGTTCACCTCCGAACTGGTCACCCGACTGCGCCGGGCCGGGCTGGTGATGCTCGGACGCACCAACTCCCCCGAGTTCGGCATGGCGCCCTCCTGTGAAGCGGCGTTGCACGGCCCGACCCGCAATCCGTGGAACCCGACCGCTCGACCAGCGGGTCGAGCGGCGGATCCGCCGCAGCCGTCGCATCAGGGATGGTGCCGATCGGCCACGGCAGCGACCTGGGCGGCTCGATGCGCGTCCCCGGCTCAGCATGCGGGCTGTTCGGGCTGAAGCCGACGCGGGCGCGCAACCCGCTCGGTCCCGAGTACGGCGATGCCGTCAGCGGCTGGGCCGTCGAGCACGTGCTGACCGTCTCGGTGCGCGACAGCGCGGCCCTGCTCGACGCCACCGCGGGCCCCGCGCCCGGTGATCCCTACCCGGCGCCACCACAGGCCCGGCCGTTCGCGGCCGAGGTCGGCACCGACCCGGACGCCTGCGGATCGCCCACACGCGCCGGATCCCGGCGAGGCACGCTCGGCCATCCCGCCTGCGTGCGGGCGCTCGAGGATGCGGTGGCGCTGTGTGCGTCGCTGGGCCACGACCTGGTAGAAGCCGATCTTCCCGGCCTCGACGAGGGCGTCGGCGCCGCGATCGGCGACGGTCTTCAACGCCGCGACGGCCTGGATCGTCGCCTACTGGGTGCGCCACCGCGGCCGCGAACCCGGACCGGACGAGCTGGACCCGCTGACCCGTGCCTACTGGGACGTCGGGCCGCCGGGTCACCGCCGCGGACTACCTGCTCGCCATCGGTGATGTTCAGAAATTCTCCCGCACCGTCGCGACGTTCCTCAGTGGCGGCGAACGCGGTGGTCTCGATCTCTGGCTCACCCCGACCATGTCGCAGCCGCCCGCGCGGATCGGGGAGATCACCTCGACGGCCGACGAGCCGCTGCGAGCGTTGGAGCGGGGCGCGCCCACGGTGGCCTATCCGCGCGTCGTCGCGAACATCACCGGCAACCCGGCGATGTCCGTTCCGTTGGGGCAGGCACCGGACGGCATGCCGATCGGGATGCATTTCCTCGGCCGGTTCGGCGACGAGGCCACGCTCCTGCGCCTGGCCGCCCAGCTCGAGCAAGCCCGGCCATGGGCGGCCTCGACACCGCCGATCCACGCAACCCGTGAGTCCGGGCCCGGCCGCCACCCGACGGCTCCGGTCGGGACGTACGACGCACCGTCCGTCCCGAGTCTCCCGCTGAGGTAGCGGCGATCGAGCACCTGCACGTGGGCCCACCGTGTCAGGTCTACCTCGCTCAGATGCGCGCAACTATCGACGCATGGGGCTCGGTGCCGGTGGAACGCTGTCCCCCAACGCCCAGGCGACGCTGCTCGGGCCTTCCGGGACCCGATGGGCTGAGCCCCCGCGGTGATCTCCGGCGGTGATCGGCCCGCTTGTCGGCGAGGCCAGATGCGCACGACACCGCGGGTCGACGCGGTGCCCCCTGTCACCCGGCCTGTGCGCTGCGTTCGAGGGTCTCGAGGTTGCTGATGGCGTCGCGCGCATAGCTTCCGAAGAGGCGCTGCCCCGCGACCCTGAACAGCGTTCCGAACAGCCTGCCCTGGGCACCGGATCTGAAGCGCCGCACCCACGTCATGGTGACCTGGGTGCCACCGTCGGTGGATGCTGCGCTGAGTTCCCACCTACTCCCCGGGAACGAATAGACGTTGGAGTCGGTCACGGTCGCGGTGACACAGCCTCGGTTCGACCAGTCGTAACGGCACCGCTCCCAGTTCACGACGGGGCCGACGCGAGTGCCCTCCGTGACGTCGGCCCAGTTCTCGCCGATCTCGTGCAGGGTGAGGCGGTCAACGGAGACGGCCGGCCAGATCAGGGCTCGGCGCTCGGTGAAGTCGTACGCGGCATAGAGAACGCGATCAGGCGGCAGTGAAGTGGCGAAGCAGATGTGAACCGTCGACATCATGGAACCGTCTTAGAGACTGTTGCGTAACTGCGTTGTTGCGGTGCGTGATGTCGTGGCCGGGGTCGGCGTGGCGGCTCGACATGAAGATCATCCCCGCCAAGGTCACGTTGTGTGTGCAACTGCGACGCCGGCGGGGATGACGCCGCGAGATGTTACCCGTCGAGCCTCACCGACGAGGTGTGGTCGGTGATCGAGCCGCTGCTGCCGGTCCGTGACCTGGGCAAAGGTGGGCGGCCCCGAGTGTGGGGGAACCGGCTGGTGCTGGATTCGATCTTCTACGTGCTGCGGGCGGGCTGCCAATGGCGGATGGTCCCGCACGATCTGGCGCCGTGGTGGGTGGCCTACCGCTGGTATCGCAGTGGGGCCTCGGACGGCACGTGGGACGTCGTTCATGACCGGCTGCGTGCGCAGGTCCGTGCCGCTGCGGGTCGGGACCCGGACCCGTCGGCGGCGGTCCTGGACGCCCAGTCGATCAAGAGCAGTGAGGGCGGTGAAGCGCGCGGGTTCGACATGGGCAATCATGCCGGGCGGGTGGTTATGCCGGGTTCGCTATTCGGGCCGTCGTTGTCGCAGGTGGGGAGGGTGACACTGGTGAATTGGTCCGGCATAACTACAGGCTCTCGAGGAAGGCGAGCAGCTGGTCGGGGGGCTGGTATCGAACTCGTCCTACTGTCGGGGGAGCGGTGCGAGCCAGGGCCGCTTCCTTGAGTGCCAGGTCGGCGTGCAGGTAGACCTGGGTCGCTTTGGTCCCGGCGTGGCCGAGCCACAGCGCGATCGTTGAGGTGTCGACGCCGGCGTGGAGCAGGGTCATCGCGGCGGTTATCTGTACTCGATCTTGAGAAGTGCCTGGTCGGCGGGGGTTTCTGCTGCTTGTTATGTGTGAGGCACGTGGGGCACGTCGCGTGCTTGCTTCGTTGGTCATGGGTGTGGCCGGTTCTGGGTCTTGATCACGCAGCGGAGGCTTTCGCGGGCGGCGGTGAGGTCGTCTTCGAGTTCGCGGATGCGTCGTTGCGCGAGGTCGGCTTCGGTGGTGTGGGCATCACGCTCGGTGAGTAGTTGGCGGGTGAGTGATTCGAGGTCGGCGACGCGGGTGATGAGTTCGGCGCGGTCTGGTCCGTCGATCTCGGCACCGAGTTGCAGGCGGAGCCGTCGGCGCAGCTTGTCGTGTTCGGCGCGGAGCCGGCGAATCTCGCCTCGGGCGAGCGCGAGGTCGGTGCGCAGGCCTGCTGGGGTGAGCGCCGCCTGGTCGCTCGGTGTCGTGGTGCGCGGCGGACTGCTGGTCTGCACGGCCTGGCGGCGGCGTGCGGCGTCGAGGTGTTCGCGGACGCCGTCGGTGTAGAGCAGCCAGGTGGACACGCCGGCGGCTCGGGCGATGGCGGCCGCGGTGATCGGGGTGTCGGCGGCTTCGCAGGGCGTCGATAGCGGCCAGGGCGCGGCGGCGTTTGTCGTGGCTGTCTTTGGCCCGGGCCGCCCGCAGCCCGGCGGTGCGATCGGCGGAGGTCATCCGGTGTCCCCGTCGGGTGCCGGGTGGGCGATCACGGGAAGTTGTCGGGCGACGCGTGCCCGACGCAGCAGCTTGCTGGCCTGCTCGACCTCCTCGCGCTCGTGGGGGGCGAGCTCGGCCAGCCGGCGGTGCATCTGCTCGGCGACGTGGGAGAAGGCGCGGATCTCGGCGGTGAGGTTGTCGGTGACGTAGGCGGCGGCGCCGATCGCGTGGGCGGTTTCTCGGTCGGCGCGCAGCGCGGCGATGTGCTGCTCGAGGGCGGGCAGGTAGGACGGGTCGGGTCGGTAGAACCCGCAGCCGGCGCACTGGAAGCGGATCGGGCAGGCCTCGCCGCCGGCTTTGACGTTGGACGGCTCGGTGCAGTTGCCGAACGGCACCGCCACCGAGGCCCGCTGGTAGGCGGTGGGGCTGGTGAACGGCGCCGGGTTGCCCGCCGCGTCGACGGCCAGCGACCCGACCGAGCGGATGGCCTGCTGTTTTCGTTTCAGCCCGACCCGGTAGTAGCCCATGGTGGTGGCAACCGCGGCATGATCCATGAGCTCTTTGAGCACGTCAACCGGCACCCCGGCATCGGCATGGCGTTGGGCGTAGCTGTGGCGCAGGGCGTACGGGGTGATCAGCGACGGGTCGAACGGGGCTGGGGTGCCATCCGGGCCGAGCAGCTCGGAGTCGATGGCGCCGATCTGGGCGACCCAGGCCTTGAACGCCCGGCCCACGCTGGCCGAGGTCATGTGTCCGCGCGACTGCCGGGCGCGCAGCAGCGGGCTGGGGAACAGCCACTGGCGCTGGCTGGACGGGGTGGACAGCCCGGCCCGTCGCCGCTGCCAGGTTCTGATCACCTCGACGGTCTCGGTGGTGATCGGTAGCCGGCGGCGCATCCGGCCGGCCTTGTGGTTGTCGTAGATCAGGTTGTGCTGCCCGTCGATGATCTCGAGGCAGCCGACCCGCAGGCTGACCACTTCACCGGGTCGCCGTCCGGTGTCGCGCAGGATCCGGTAGATCGTTTGGTGCATCAGTTGCAGGTCGATCCGCGGTGAGGGCGCCGGCCCGGCCGGTGGGGCCCAGCAGGTGCAGGTGCGCGTCGAGCTGGCGGATCACGGTCTCGGGTAGGGCCTTGCCCAGCTCGTCCTCGTTGGGTTCGTCGCGGACTCGGTGCCGGCGGGCGGGGCGGAACGGGTCGGGCACCGCGGCCATCAGCCCGCTGGCGCGGCCGTGCTCGATCACCTGGCAGAACTGGTAGAGCATCAGGTTGCGATGCGATGCGGAGTAAAGGCAGCCGTCGGCTCGCCGCTGGGAGCCGACCGCGTCGAGGACGCGGGTGAACTCTCCGGCGCCGAGACTGGCCGGGTCGGGGCTGCCGGCGGTCAAGGCGTGCGAGGCGGTCTGACAGGCGCGCAGCGTCTCCCGCAGCCGTTGCAGGTAAGGCCGGGTGGCGCGGGCCCAGTCCTTGACAACCTCGCGCAACCAGGGTTGTGCGATGACGCGGAAGTCGACCACGCCCTGGGTGGCCGGCCAGCGGCGGGAGGCGTTGACGGGCAGGTCGAGCAGCGCCACCTGCCACACGTCGCCGGCGAACGGGTCGGTGCTGGTGTGGTGGGCCCAGGCCCGGTCCAGATGCCGTCGCAGGTCGCGGAACAGCCCCCGGGTCGCGGTGTTGTAGACCGTCCCGCCGGACTCACAGACCACTTGTGGGTCGGCATCGCGCAGCGATCCGGCGTCGCCGAGGCGGCCGAGCAAGATCCGCACCTCGGTGGGATCCAGCGGTGGTGGCGCCTGATCGCGCTGTTGGAGCCCGTAGAGCAGCTCGATGCGCAGCCGTTCGGGCAGCCCGGCCAGGGAGAACTGGTGCACCCCGAGCCGCGGCCGCTGCCCGGCCACCCAGGCGTCGAACTGCTCGCTGGACAGCGCGGCGGTGTGGTGGTGGCGCCGCAGCCGGTTGTCGTGGAATCGGCACAGCTGGCGAGCGCCGATGCTTTCCCGGTCGCAACCGGCGACCCGACACTCCAGGGCTCGGGCCAGCGGGCGGGACCGGGCGATGAACGCCACGAGCGGTTCGGTTCGGTCGGTGTTCCAGCGGCGCTCATGCCGAAAGCACAAACCGCTGGAGTGCAGATCACCTTCACACCCAGGCACCGAACACGAGCCGGGACACGGCGGACGAGTGGCGCGGGTCGGCGGCGCGGCGTCGAACTCCGGCCAGCCGATCTCCGCCGCGCTTCGAGCCCGACGACAGCCATCGCAGCGCCCGGACGGGCGACGGGTGCCGGTCGGGCATCCGGGCGTGCGGCACGGCCATGCCGCGGTGCGCGGCGAGGTCAGATCACCGGTGAACAACAACGCCTGGCCGTCCCACTCGCCAGGACGCCACGCTGGATCCAGTCGGGCACCCAGCCAATCCAGCCAGCCGGGCTCATCGGGCCCAGGCTCGGTGCGTCCGGAGCCGACGACACGTAACGCGTGCCCGCTCACTGGTAGCGTCTCCCCGCCGCGACGGCCTCCACCGCGCGGCGTTTGTCCTCGTCGCGGGCGTGCAGATAGACCGTCGTCGACGCCAGCGACACGTGGCCGAGCAACGCCCGCACCACGTCCAGATCGACCCCGGCCCTCACCCAGTTGGTGGCCGCGGTGTGGCGCAGCATGTGCGGTCGGACCGGGAATCCGCACTCGCGCGCCAGCCGGTCGAAGAAGCCCTTGGCCGCCCGGTAGGTCATCGGCGCGCCCAGCGGCTGATGGTAGAGATTCACCAGCACCATCTCGGTGCCGTCCTCGCCGACCACCTCAGCCCGCTCGTGCTGGTAGTCGCCGTAGCCGGCGAGCACCGCGTCGCTGACCGGCACCGTGCGCGGGAAGCGTGACTTCGCCAACGCGCCATTCGGGTTGGCCCGGTGCCGCACGTGCACGTGCGCGCCCACGACCGCGCAGCCCAGGGCGCGGGAGTCCGGCAGCAGATGCATGTCTTCTCGGCGTAGCCCCAGCCCCTCGCCGATCCGCATGCCGGTGTCCCGAAGCAAGACCACCAAGAAGGACTCGCGGGGCCGTCGGCAGCAGCCCAGTACGGCCTCGAGCTGCTCCCCGGTCAGCGCCTCCGGGAACGGTGTCGCGGCGCGTGCCTTTAACGCCCGAGCCCGCACGCCGCGGAACTGGCCCGATTCGCCGGCGTCGAACCCGGGTGGCGTGAAGCGCAGCCAGCGCGGCTCGGACAACCGCTCGGCCACCGCCGCCTCGATCAACCCGCTGCGCGCGCAGAACCGCAGCAGCTCACACACCGCGGTCAAGATCGCGTTCACCGTGGTCCCGGAACGTGCCCGCCCGGCCCGGGTCGGGTTGACCTCAACCCAGTGCTTGAACCGAGCCAGCTCGGCTAGCTCGATGCGCCGCCAGTCCACGCCCGCCGCTGCGCACCATCCCAGAAACAAGGCCGCCCGGCCGGCATAGGCCCGGATCGTGTGCGGGGACCGACCCGCGCCGTGCAAGCCGGCCAGGAACGCGCTCGCCTCCCGGTGCGCCACCAGCTCAGCGTCGAGTACCACCCACCACACGTCGCCGTCGCGCGGAGATACCGCGCGCTCGGCCCGGAACCCCCCGTTGATCAACTCGGTCACGTGGCGAACGTAGCCGCCGGCACAAACGAGTTCCGGATACTCGTGAGGCACGTGCCCGACGGACCCCGTAGCCCCCGTCCCTCACCCGCTGCACGGCAAGGGAGATAACGTAGGTGTGCCGCAGGATGTGCGGATGTACTCGTTTGCCCAGTAGCGATGGGCATCGTGTAGCCGCGACGGCGGCGTGGGTGCTGACCCGGAGCGCGACGGCGTCGCGGCTGAGTCGCCGCCCGGTGCGGGTCGGGAACAGCGGATCGGTGGGGCGCCCGTCCCGCTCGCTGAGCCAGCGTTGCAGAAGCGCCTCGACCGGGCCGGTGAGGGGAACGGCGCGGTGCTTGCGGCCCTTGCCCACGCAGGCGACGTTCGCGCCGGCGCCGAAGGTGATGTCGGCGCAGTTCAGACCGATGAGCTCGGAGACTCGCAGGCCGGTTTGGACGGCCAACAGCATGAGGGCGCGGTCGCGTCGGCCTTCCCAGCGGGCCTGGTCCGGGGCGGCGATCAGGGCGTCGATCTCGGGGGCGGTCAGGAACGTCACGATCCGCTTATCGAACCGCTTCGGCGGGATGGCCAGGACGCGTTGGATCAGCAGGGCGTGCTCGGGATGACGTAGCGCGGCGAAGGAGAACAGCGAGCGGATCGCGGTCAGCCGCACGTTGCGTGTCCTGATGCTGTTGCCCCGCCCGCGCTCGAGCTCGTTCAGGAACGCGGAGATCATCGTGGCGTCCAGGTCGTCCCAGCCCAGCACGGAGGGCAGCCTGCCGGTCTCCCGGTGCACGAACCCGAGCAGCAGCCGCAGCGTGTCCCGGTAGGCCGCGATCGTGCGCGGGCTGGCCTGGCGCTGTGTGATGAGCCGATCGACGAAGAAGGCCTGCAGCGTCGGCGCGATCAGCGTCATGACCGCGCCTTTGACCACGCGGTGTCCTGGCGCGCAGCGGCCAGCGCGAGCAGCTCGGGCGCGGCCGAGAGGTACCAGTAAGTGGAGCTCGGCTCGCGATGCCCCAGGTAGGTCGACAACGACGGGATCTTGGCCTGCACGTCCACACCCGCGCGATACCAACCGAGCAGGGTGGCGACCGCGAAGGTGTGCCGCAGGTCGTGCAGACGCGGAGGGTGGGCCGCGCCGGCTCCGACACCGGAGTCGTCGACGAGCTGCCGGAAGGTTTGCGAGACCACGGCGTAGAGCAGTCGTTTCCGGGCGAGGGAGGTGAAGAAGCTCGGCTCGTCGGGCCGTAGCTTGAGTTGATCGCGCAGCCCGGCGTATTTCCGCAGCGCCGCCATGCTGCTGGCGTGCAGGGGCACCAGCCGGGACTTGCCGAACTTCGACTCGCGGATCAACAACACGCCCTCGGCCCAGTTGACGTCGCCGCGGTCGAGCGTGATTGCTTCCCCGATCCGCATCCCGCTGGCCGCGAGCAGCCCGATCAGGGTGGCGTAGGTGGCCGCCCGCAGCGGCGAGATGATTGAGGAGCGGGCCCGCTCGATCACCGTGTCGATGTCGGCCTGGGAGTAAATGAACGGCCGGCGCCACCGCTGCCGATGCGGCATCAAACCCATGGGCGGCACTTCGGTGGCGGCGTCGATGCCGGTCAGGTAGCGGGCGAAGCCGCGGACGGCGGTCATCCGCCGCGCCCCGACGCTGGTCCCCTGACCGGTTGGGGTCTGCTGGACCCAGGTCAGCGCCGACTCGATCGTCACCGTGGGCGAGCCATGGGCATCGAGGTAGGCGACGAAGCCCGGCAGCAGCCAGCCGGCCTCGGCCAGCTCGTGTCCCAGCGAACGACGCAGCTGCAGGTAATCGGTGAGGGCCTGCTCGAGCGCGCTCACCGAGCAGCTCCCGGCCAGGGCTGGGCGACTTGACGTAACCCGTCGAGGTCGACCTTGGCATAGAGGGCCGTGGTGGCCAGGTCCTGATGACGAAGGATCTGGCCGATCGCGACCAGCCCGGCACCGTGGCGCAGCAGCTCGCTGGCCAGGGCGTGGCGCAGGCGGTGCGGCCCCACCGTGGGCAGCCCGGCTCGGATGCAGGTCCGCTCGACGATGTCACCGACCAGGTCCGCCCGTATCGGTCCGCGCGGGGCCCGGCAGGTGAGGAACAGGCGGTGGCCGCCCTCCGGGCAGCGATCAACACAGCGGCCGCCGGACAGGTAGGCCACCAGCGCCTCACCGACCTCCACCGGCAACGGGAGCCGATCCTGACGACGCCCCTTGCCACGCACGACGAGTTCGCCCGCCCGCCAATCCACATCGCGCAGCTCCAGACGCGCGACCTCGATCGAGCGCAGGCCCAGCCGCGCGACCAACGCCATGATCGCGAAGTTGCGGAGACCGACCGCGCTACTGCGGTCGCAGCTGTCGAGCAGACGCTGGACGTCCGCGGCCGCCATGGTGGGTGGGGGCAGGGTGGCCAGGCGCCACCCACCGACCGGAGGCACTGCCGTCCCGAGCGGCAACGCAGTGATGCCCTGCACATACAGGAACTTCAGGAGCGAGCGGAGCTCAGCCACCCGTCCCTTGGCCGACCCCGCCGAGACCCGACCGCACTCCCGTAGCAGGAAGGCGTTGATGTCCAGCCCAGTCAGCGCAGCGGGCTCGAACACCTCACCGGCTGATGCCTGCTCCCGCAGGAAGCGGCGGGCGGTGTTCTCGTAGCGTCGCACCGTGGTCGCAGCCAGGCCACGCTCCTCAACCAGCCAGACCCGATACCGCCCCAGCAGCGCGCCCAGCGGCGTCACGACCCGCTCCGCCGCGGGGACGACCCCGGCCTCCCGCAGATAGCCCAACAACGGCGCCATCCCCCGCGCCCCCGGGATCCTCCGCTGACCGCCAGCGCGCCGGGCAGCGCAGAACGCGGCCATCCCAGCCTCGTCGATCTGCACGGCTTCCAGCCCCGCCGCCGACGCCCACCGGCCGACCCGACCCAAATCGGCCAGCATGTTCTTGATCGTCCCTGGTGTGTAGCCCCGCCGCGTCAACCACACCCGGTAGCCCTCGACCTGCGGCCCCAGCAGACCGGCCTTTCTCGGCCTACCCGACATCGCACTCGCCTCCCTGACGGGAGCCCGCTGCTCCCACGCAGGCGAGGCTGCTATCAGCCCGAAACTATGCCGAGACACCCACAACACGACCGGCGCCGATACCCACCGCCATCACGCGACCGACGCCCGAACATCCGAGTCCTCGGCATAGTCGCGGTGTCGGCATAGGTCGACGACCAGCAACGGGTAACGGCCCAGCCGAACCAGCTCGGGCTGCAGCGTGCCGGCGTGGTGGGCGGTGGCCAGCCGGTCGACCCATTCGCTGGCGGTGGCGAACAGTACCCGGTGACCGGCCTGACAGGCCCGGATGCCGAGCCCGATGGCGAGATGTGTTTTGCCGGTGCCGGGCGGGCCGAGGAACACCGCGTTGTCCCGGGCGGTGACGAAGTCCAGGGTGCCCAGGTGCGCGATCAAGTCGCGTTTGAGCCCGCGGGCGTGGTCGAAGTCGAACTCCTCGAGGCTCTTGCGAGCGGGGAACCGGGCGGCGCGGATGCGGCCTTCGCCGCCGTGGGACTCGCGGGCGGAGACCTCGCGTTGCAGGCAGGCGACCAGGAATTCCTCGTGCGACCACGACTCCGATCGAGCTCGTTCGGCCAACCGCGGCACCGAATCCCGCAGGGTGGGCGCCTTCAGCGCCCGGGTCAGGAACGCCACCTCGGCCGTGAGGTCGCGGACAGTTTTGGTGGTGGTCGTCGCCATCACGCCACCCCACCGTCGGTGTCGCGGCGGGTGTCGCGGCGGGTATCGAGGCCGAGTGCGGTGTCGTAGTCGTCCAGGCAGCGGATCTGCACCTGCGGTTCGGGGGTGGATCGCAGCACGCGCCCGTGCTGGCTGCGCAGCAGTTTCGCTGCGGCGAGGTGTTCGGGATCGGAGACGGTCTGATGCCAGGCCCAGATCCGCTCGTGATCGGCGACCAGCCGTCCCTCGCAGAGCACCCGTACCCGGGTCAGGTCGGCGACGACCTCGATGCGTCGTCCGATGACCGCGGGATGCACCGAGTAGTCGTTGCTGTCCAGGCGGATGTAGTGATCACGCGGCAGCCGCAGCGCGCAGCGCCACCCGGTCGGCGGGGCCACCGGTGGGAGGGCGAGCATGGCGTGGCGGTCGGCGGTGATCCGGTCGGTCGGCGCGCAGCCCAATGCGCGGCGGCGGCGGGTGTTGACCAGGGTGAGCCACTGCTGCAGTTGAGTGTTGAAGTCCTCGGGCCCGGTGAAGACGCGGCCGGGCAGGAACGAGCGCTCCAAATAGTCGTGCGCGCGTTCGATCAGGCCTTTCGCCTCCGGATCCGCCGGTTTGCACACGATCACCTTGGTCGCGAGGGTGCCGCGGAAGGCCTGACACTCGGCGGTGAGCTCGACACGGCCGCCGCGCCAGCGCCCGATCGCGCCCTCGCCGTCCCAGACCAGCACCCGCGGCACCGCGCCCAGCGTGGCGATCAGCTGCCACCACCCAGTGAACAGGTCTGCCGCAGTGCGGGTCGGGATCAGCAGCGCTGACAACCAGCGCGAGTAGCCGGTGACCATGGTCAACACCGGTAGCTGGGTCGGCTTACGGACCTGACCGTTGCCGACCGGCAGCGTGATCGGTGGGAACCACAGATCACACTGCGCGATCTCTCCGGGCGCGTAGCTGGTGCGCGAGGCCGGGTCCGGCGGCAGATACGCCGGGCGCAGCTCGGCCACCCGACCCGACAGCACCCGGATCGAGCGGGTCCAGCCGATCCGCTCGGCGATCACCGTTGCGGGCATCGTCGGATACACCTGCAACAGCTCCCGGATCCGCGGCTCGACCGCATCCACAATCGACCCCGCCGGTATGCGCTCATACCTCGGCGGCACGTCCGAGGCCAACGCCGCCCGCACCGTGTTGCGCGAGCACCCGACCACCCGCGCCACCTCGGAGATCGACATCTGCTCCGCCCGGTGCAACCGGCGGATCTCCGCCCAGTCCTCCACGATCAACACCCACTTCCTCCCTGGCTCGAATCGAGCCAGGCTGTCGGCGCAGGTGGTCAACTTTCGGGTGCCGCGCCCTGTTCAGTTTTCAGATGCCGTCGACAGATGACCAGTTCGGGCGGCGACATGGCCTCGGCCACCTGGTCGGCGAGCCATCGGCGGTGGGCCGGAAGCTCGCGGGCGCCTGCGATGACGCGGGAGCGGGCAACAGGGCCGCCGCGATCCCGCGTGCCTTTCAGTGCCGGCGACGACGGGACCGGACATGGTCCCGGACGCCGGGCCCACGTGCGGGGCCGTGCCCGGCACTCCGGTATCCCTGGCCCAGCTCAGTGATCGCGCAGCGCTTTCACCAGCTGCTTCTTGGTCATAGTCGACCTGCCCGCGATCCCGACCTTCTTCGCCCGTTCGTACAGCTTGTCCTTGCTCATGTCCTCGTAGCTGGACGAACGGCCGCCACGGCGTGACACCGTGGACCGTCCCTGACCGGCCGCGGCGTTCGCCACCCTGGCGGCCTTCTCCTTGGAGGCGCCGCCCTTGCGGACCTCCTCATAGGTCTTCTCGTCCTTGATGCTCGAGCTCGCCATGACCTACTCCTCGCGTCGGTACGCGGGAATGCCCGGGGCGAAATCCGGTGAAACCAGCGGGCTCGCCTCGGCCACCACGCTGCGGGTGCGCATGAGGTCATGACGGGCGGCCCAGCGAGGACCAGAGAGGCACCCCGGCCCCCCTCCGCCCGGCCGAGGTGCCTCCCTCCGGCGGGCGTCACGGCCGGTACCCGGAACACTACCCATCCGGGCGGTCCTCGTCACCCGACGGATCGACATGTTCAACGGGCCCATTCGGCGAACATGCCACCAAGATGGCGGTCCGGCATCGAAGCCGAATCCGTGAGGACAGAACATGGGAGACGATCCCTCCCGACGGGCGAGCGGGGCGCCACCACCCCCAAACGAGATCGCCCGTGCATGATCCCGTGGACCCCGACGCGTCGTTCGGCGCCGCGGCGCGGCTGCTGCGGTGATGCGAAGCCGCCTGAACCTGCTCGACATCGGGCAGGACTACGTCGGCCACCTCCTGATCGAACTGAGCCACGTCCGCCATACGAGCGCGTCGGCGCCTGCCATCCTCGATCACGCAGGCGCCGAGGCCGAGCGGCGCCACGTCGGGATCCACCTCGTGAGCACCGGGCCGATCATGACCACCTCCGCTCGAGATCCACCGTCACCTCGCGAGATGGAGCACCTTCCCGATCCTCGACGTCGCCCGCGCCACGCAGGCTCCCCGACAAGCCAGGCAGGCCGATCACCCGGTCCGACGGCCGGTGGACCCGGACGCCATATTCCTCAAGCCCACCACCCACGACCGGCTGACACGCAGGCGAGGACGCCGACAACCGCGTTCACGTCGCTCCCCTCGTCCGACACGCCGCGCATCGTGACGCCCGCGCGGTCACGCTCGGGGCCTCAGCGGTGACGCCCGATGGCCTGCCGGGCCTGGGCGACGACGGTGGGCAGCTCAGCCAACATCAAGGCGAGCGCCCCGACGAACCCGAGCAGGCACACGGCGACGGTCACGTCTTCCCACATACCAACCTCCATCTATATCGTCCCACGATACATTCGTATCGTGTTGCGATGCAAACGGATCCTCTGACAAGGTTCGGCCGTGGCCACGCTCTCGCACGGCGATTACGCCAACCTGTTGGCCTTCCGCACGGCCTTGCGCCGTTTCGACAGCTGGAGCCACGAGCAGGCCCGCCGCGTGGGCCTGACCCATGCCCAACACCAGCTGCTCCTCTCCGTCAAGGGTCACCACGATCCGCACGGCCCCACGATCAGCGAGGCGGCGGAGTACCTGAACACCCGCCACCACAGCGTTGTGGGTCTCGTGGACCGCGCGGAAGGCGTAGGCCTGCTGCGTCGGATCCGGGACGGGTCCGACGCCCGCGTCGTGCGGCTGCAGCTCACCGACCGGGGCGAGGACCGCATCGCGCAGCTCGCCGAACTCCACCTCGTCGAGCTCAGCCGCCTCGCCCCGGTCCTGCACCACCTGGTGGCGTCGGCAGGAGACCCACATGCGAGCGGGCTCCCGATACCATCGGCGACGGCGAGCGACCCGGGCCGGTGAGCCGCCGCCCGGGCAGCAGGAGCTTCCCGGCGCCGTTCCGGTTGCGTCCTTCACGGTCGTCATGGCGACCGGCATCGTCGCCGTCGCGGCGCGGGACAGGCGCGGGACAACGGACAGGCGGTGTTGGCCTTCGCCCTCGCGGTGCTCGCGCGGTCCTCCCACCACGAGCGGAGGCCCTGATCGCGGCGCCGGGGCCCTGGCCGCTCAGACGCGCTGCGGGGCTCTCGGGCGGCGAGGCTGATCAGCGCCTGGGTCAGACCTCCGCCGCGCCGCTCTCCAGCAGGTTCCCGAGCTCCATCAGGCGGCTACGCAGATTGCCCTCCGGCTGGTCCGCGGCCGCCGCCTTCGCCATCCCACCGAGGCGGCGCATCAGCCCCGCGATGACGCCTGCGTCCGGCGCGTCGCTCTCCAACTCCCCCCGCAGCTCGGCCAGCGCCGCGCCGACCTCCTCGAGAGCGGGCGCGTCCGAGCCGTCGATGCGCTCCTGCCAGCGCTTGACCTCGATCAGCCCTCCGGCGAGGCCGAGGTCGGTCGGGCCGTCCTTCAGCGCGCTGACGGTGAGTTCGAGGTCGTGCTCGACGGGATCAACCATGCCTGCGTCAGCCACGTCCCGAACGGTACCAAGCGGTGGGACTTCCGTCGCGGCGGTGATCAGGCAGGTTGGCCGGTGCTGTCCTCGCTCAGTCGGACCGGCAGCGCGATGGTGGACGACCCGGACCTCGCCAGTCTCGATGCCGAGAGCCGATTGATACGTTCCCACCGTGCGGATCGCCTCACTCAACGCGTGGGGCGGCGCGATGTACCCCGACCTCGCCGAATGGCTGTCGACCTCGTCTATCGACGTGATCTGCCTCCAAGAGGTCACCGCCACACCCGGGCTGTCCGGCTGGACGACCTTCACCGACGGCGAGCGGACCCTTCCCCAGCGGGCGAACCTGCTCGCAGACGTGCGCGCCCTGCTCCCCCGCCACCAGCCGCTGTTCGTCACCAGCGACGCCGGGCCGGTCACCGACGACGACGGCCGTCGTCATCGGCAGGCGTTCGGGCTCGCCACTCTCGTCGCCGACCACCTGATGATCATCGGAGCACGGGCGACGACCGTGCACCGCACATTCACCGACCACGGTACGTGGCCGTGTGACGGCCGCCCGCGCATCGCCTGCGCCCTGCGACTCGTCGAGCCGGGAGTGACCCGGGCCGTGACCCTCGTCCACCTGCACGGCCTGCGCGATCGGCGCGGGAAGGCCGACACGCCCGAGCGGCGGGCACAGGCCCAGCGCATCGCCGGTCTCATCGGCGACGTCCGCGAACCGGACGACCTGGTAGTCGTCTGCGGGGACCTCAACCTCCTGCCCGACAGCGAGACCTTCGACATCCTCGCCGCGATCGGCCTCGTGGACCTCGTCGGAGCGTCCGACACGCGCACCTCGCGATATACGAAGCCGGTCCGGCACGCGAGTTATGTCCTCGTGTCAGATCCGCAAGCCGTTGCCAGATTCGACGTCATCGACGAGCCGGAGGTCTCCGACCACCGCGCCCTCGTACTGGAGGTCTAATTGTTTCGGCAGGCCGTCGCGACATCAGATCCCCAGCAGCGGGTCAGCGGCTGCGACGGAGCATGGCGGCGAGCGCGAGTGCCGCGAGGCCTGCCAGGCACAGGTCTGTGAAGAGGTCGCCGACGGCCGCGTAGACCGTGCGGATCCCCCGCGTGGGCACCGAGGCCGTCTGCTGACCGGTCGTGAAGTAGTCGGCCGACGCGACCGAGCGGCCGAGTGGGTCGAAGGCGCCAGAGACGCCGTGGCTGTCGGAGCGAAGCAGCGAGTAGCCGTTCTCGACCGCGCGCAGTGCCGCCTTCTCGGTGTGGACCCGGCCCATCTCCGCCCAGTCGTTCGACGGGACCAACATCAGGTCGACCCCGGCCTGCTGCCGCATCAGGTCCGGGAAGTCGGCGTCGAAGCAGATGACGTTCGCGATCCGACCATAGGCGCTGTCCACCGCGGGCACCCGGCCATCGCCTGCCGCGATCCGGTCCATGCCCGGAACCGGATGGGCCTTGTCGTACGTGCACACCGTCCGGCCCCGGGGATCCACCAAGACCTGGTTGCGGGCGAAGTACGGCGCCTGCGGGGTCAGCACTGCGCGAACTGAACGACCGGTTCACCACCGTCTTCACCTGAGCACACGTATGGCGCCGGCCTTCATCGAGGGACGGCGCGCCACACGCCGTCGTGCGCGTCCGCCATACGAAACCGCCACTTGACACGAGGTGCCCTGATGGCAGCGCGGACTACCGGCCGCCGCAGTGGGGGCGCCGCGCGGTCGGTTCACGCATGGGATGGCGCCGCGCGGGGTAAGTCTGAGCGTGGTCACCACAGCCGCACCAGGCGGAGCAGGCGATTCACGTGTCGACGACGACGCGCCTGCCCACAGAATCGGGACGGTGGCCGTGGTCGCTCATCGCAAGAAGTCGCTGGACGGTGGACTCGACGAACTTCGTTCGTGCTTGGCGGAGCATCACGTCGAGGACCTGCTCTGGTACGAGGTGAACAAGAGCAAGAAGGCTCCGAAGCGCGTCCGCCACGCCGTGCAGGCAGGCGCAGATCTGATCGTCGCCTGGGGTGGCGACGGCATGGTGCAGCGCTGCCTCGACACCCTCGCCGGTTCCGACGTCCCCGTCGGGATCATCCCGGCAGGCACCGCCAACCTGCTCGCGCACAACCTCGACATTCCCGAGAACCTCGCCGAAGCGGTCCGCATCGCCCTGACGGGTCGACGCCGACCACTGGACCTGGGTCGGATCAACGGCGAGCACTTCGCGGTCATGGCCGGAGTCGGCTTCGACGCGGAACTGATGCGTGACGTCGATCGCCGGATGAAGAACCGGCTCGGCAGGCTGGCCTATTTCTGGACCGGACTGCGACACGTCCGCCGGGCGGCCAGTCCCGTGAAGATCACCATCGACGGTCGTCCGTGGTTCGACGGAATGGCGAGCTGTGTGCTGCTGGGCAACGTCGGACGGATCACCGGTGGCATTCCGGCCTTCGACGACGCCCGCCCCGATGACGGATGGTTGGAAGTGGGCGTCGTCACCGCCCAGGGTCCCCTCCAGTGGGGCCGCACGCTCGGCAGAGTAATCGCGGGCCGGACCGACGATTCCCCCTTCGTGCGCATCACCCGCGCCCGCAAGATCACCGTCAGGCTAGGGGCTCCACGGACCTACGAACTCGACGGCGGTAGCCGCGGGATGACCGATCGTCTCACCGCCCGTGTGGTCCCCCACACCGTGGCCGTCTGCGTGCCCGGCTAGACCCTGGATCTGGCCGTGGGGCACCTCGTCGAGACCGTCCAGGATGCGCGGGGTCTCCCACCCCACTTCGGCGAACGTCCGGCGCAGGATCATGACCTGGTCGTGGCGCTCCAGTTCGGCGAGCCCCCGGACGTCGGAGAGAAACCCGTCCACGCGCCGGGCCACCTCACGGGCGGCGCCGCGGATGTCGATGTTCTGGCCCTCGTTCGCGGGCTCATGGCTGTCGGCGACCCCTTCAGTGATCGATGCGACGTGAAATTGGGCGTGCGACCGCGCGGAACACCGACGTCGATGGTCGCGCAGGACGGCGAGCCGCGCGACCTCAACGGTTTCAGCCCGGCATCCTGGCGACGACCGCGGGAGTCAGCCCCGATGTCGTGGCGGGCGTCGCCGACCTACGCCTGCGCGGCTGACGACGCGTCCGATTGCCGCGGAGCGACGACCCGCCTATCGTCGCCGGATGGGCGGTCGTCCGACGATCTACGACGTTGCCCGCGAGGCCGGTGTCGCCGCCTCGACCGTCTCGCGTGCTTACGCGCGTCCCGGCCGGGTCAACTCCGACACGGCGCGGGTCATCTTCGCGGCCGCCGAGCGGATCGGCTACCGCACCGTCAAGATCACGAGCTCGCCCGGTAGGCAGACCGGCGCCGTGGCGCTGATGGTCTCCGACATCACGAACCCGTTCTACGGCGAGATCATCAAGGGTGCCGAGGAGGCGGCCCGGCTCGCGGGCTACGCGTTGCTCCTCTCCGACACGTCCGAGGCCGGACCGGTCGAACGCGATGTCGTAGAGCGCACACTGGACCTCGTCGAGGGTGTGGTGTTGGCCAGCTCACGGATGAGCGACTCGGCCATCCGCATGATCGCCAAGCAGAAGCCGCTCGTGCTGCTCAACCGGCAGATGCCCGACACGTCCTGCATCGTCACGGACAATCCGCGAGGTGTCCGGCGGGCCGTCGAGCACCTCGCGTCGCTTGGCCACGACACCATCACCTACGTCGCGGGGCCCGCAGCCAGTTGGCCGGAGGGCGTGCGCTGGCGGGCACTGCGGGAAGCGGGCTACGAGCTGGAGCTGCGCGTGCGCCGCGTGGACCCCGACGACGTGCCCACCATGCGTACGGGCCTGCATGTGGCGCGTCGGATCGCGGACGAGAACGCCACGGCGGTGCTCGCCTACAACGACGCGCTGGCGATCGGCGTCATCAACGGCCTGCAAACACCTCGGGGTGCGGGTGCCCGACGAGGTCAGCGTCGTCGGGATCGACAACGTGATGCTCGCCGAGGTCGTCGACCCCGCGCTGACGACGATCACGGCACCCATGCGCAAGATGGGTGCCGCGGGCGTCGGCAACGTGCTGGCCCTGGCCGCCGGGGCCAAGACGAGCGGAGAGACGCTGGTGCTCCCGGTCAAGCTGGTGGTGCGCGCATCGACCGCACGTCGCCCGGCCGCCAAGGAGATGGCCGCCAAGGAGATCGCTCAGTGCAACCGGAAGAGCATCTCCCCGGCCCTCGGCACCACCAGGGTCTCGGGGTCGGCGGCGAACGCGTCGGGGTCGACCGACGCCGGGTCGAGGTAACCCAGGTTGAGGTCCTGACAGACGCCCTCCGGGATGGCCGTCGCCAGGGTGACCTGCACCCGGAGGCGCTCCTCGCCGGTCTCGGCGTCGTACGTGCCCGCGCCGCGCAGGTGCGTGGAGTGGGCGAGCACGCCCCAGTGGCACGTGCTCGAACCGGTCCCACTGCTTCACGAAGTAGTCGCGGCAGTGGTAGCCGATGTCGTGGATCTCCGGGTGGCGTGGAGGAGATCTCCGTGACGTGCGGGGCGTAGAGGATCACCTCGCCGCCGTCCGCGACCACCGGCTCGAGCTTGTAGAAGCCCTTGGCGGCGGTCCAGATGTCGTCGTACATCGCCGGGCACGATCGACAGCACCCGGGGCACCGGCGCCGTCGAGGTAGGTGACGTGCGTGGCCGCGCAGACCTCGGCGGCGGACGCCCAGGAGGCGATGGTGTCGCCGAACGACACCGAGTGCAGCCCGCTGCCGAGGATCGGCGAGGGCACGGCCGCGTCGACGGCCCCGTCCGCCGCCCCGTCGGCAACCTCGGCGGTCACCACGCAAGCGCGAGCTTCTCCGGCGGGGATGAGCGCGGCGCCGTCGTCGATGAGCGCCCGGACCGGGGTGATCCGCGGTCGTACCGATGATCTCCGCCGACGTGATCAGTGCGCCCAGCCAGTGCGAGACGTCGATGATGTCCTGGCCCGCGCCACCCCGGGGAAGAAGTACTTGTTGCCGCCCGAGATCCCCACGACCTCGTGCGGCAGAACCGGGCCCGACGACGAGCGCGACGTCGTGCTCGACCACCGCGCGGTTGAGCAGCACCGGCACGTCGATGGCGCAGCCGGCCCTCGGACAGCTCGGCGAGCCGCGACGCCGGGCATCGTACCGAGGTCGACGAAGGTCGCCGGGTCGCCACCACTCGTGGTTGAGCACGTCAGTGTCCGGGATAGGTCTGCCTCGAGCTGCCCGCACGTCGTAGCCGAGGTGCCGAGCCAGTGCCTCCTCGCCCATCGCCGCGTGCGTGCCCAGCGCGATGAGCACCGTCATCCGGCTCACCCGGCCGTGCAGCGCGCCGTGCACCGCGCCGCAGCAGCAGCGGCAGCGGGCAGGTCCGGGTCGCGTCGGGCACGAGCATGCAGACGCTGCGCCCGTCGAACGTCGGTGGGCGGCGAGCTGCTCGCGGACGAACGCCGTGACCTGCTCGTCCGTCGAGCACGTCCTCGGCGTCCCCGATCCGGCGCGGCCGAGGCGGCGAGTCCCTGCGGCACCGCACCGATGAGTGTCATGGCCTCACCCTGCGACCCGCGCTGGATCGTTGACAAGACCAGGCAACTGCTGGCAACCAGTGCGACGACCGGCCGTCCGCGGCGGACCATCGGGCATGACCGCGGCAGCGTTGAACCTCCACCCCGACCGGCTCCTGCCCGCCGATCCGACGACCCGGGACATCGCCCGGCGGCTCTACGCCGCCGTCCACGATCTGCCGATCATCTCCCCGCACGGGCACGTGCCCGCCGCCTGGATCGCCGACGACATCCCGTTCGGCGACCCCACGTCGCTCTTGATCTCCCCGGACCACTACGTCGTCCGGCTGCTCCACGCGAACGGCGTGCCGATGGAGGCCCTCGGTGTCGGTGGCAGCCCGCTCGTCACCGGACGCGGTCACGCGCGGCGTGGCGGGCGTTCTGTGCGCGCTGGGACGCCTTCCGGGGCACGCCCAGCCGGTACTGGATGGAGAGCGTGCTCGGCGACGATCTTCGGCGTGACCGACCGGCCGTCGGCCGCGACCGCCGACGCGATCTACGACCAGGTCGCCGACACGCTGCAGCGCCCGGACTTCCGCCCGCGGGCGCTGCTCGAGCGATTCGGCATCGAGGTGCTGGCGACCACCGACGACCCCTGCGACGACCTGTCGCCCCCACGCGGCGATCGCGCGACGACGGGAACGTCAGCACCCGCGTGCTGCCGACCTTCCGCCCCGACCGCTACCTCGAACCCGGCCGCTCCGACTGGCCCGAGCTCCTCGATGCGCTCGGCGGCCGCGGCGGACACCGACACCGGCGACTACAAGGGCTACCTCGCGGCGCTCGAGGACCGCCGCCGCCACTTCAAGGACGCACGGGGCCGTCTCCGCCGACCACAGCCACGCCGACGTCGGGCACCCTCCACTGGAGCTCAGCGAGGCCGAGCGGCATCTTCGCGGCCGCCAGTGCAGGGCGAGGCGTTACCGCGGACGAGGCGACCGCGCTGCGCCGGCACCTGCTCGTCGAGATGGCGCGCATGTCGGTCGAGGACGGCCTGGTGATGACCCTGCACCCCGGCGTCCACCGCAACCACCACACCCCGACCTGCCAGCGCGTTCGGTGCCGACACCGGGCAGCGACATCCCGATCGCCGTCGAGTTCACCCGCGGGCTGCAGCCTCTGCTGGAGCGCTACGGCACCGCCGACGGGTTCCACCTCGTGCTGTTCACCGTCGACGAGACGGTGTTCTCCACGGGAGATCGCCCCGCTGGCCGGCTTCTACCCGAGCGTCTACGCCGGCGCGCCGTGGTGGTTCCTCGACGCGCCGGAGGCGATCCGCCGCTACCGCGGCGCCGTCACCGAGACCGCCGGGTTTCTACCGCACGTCCGGTTTCATCGACGACACCCGGGCGTTCTGCTCGATCCCGGCCCGCCACGACATGTCCCGCCGGCTCGACGGCGGCTACCTGGCCCAGCTCGTCGCCGACGCACCGCCTCGACGAGGACGAGGCGCTGGAGACCGCCGCTCGACCTCGTGACGGTCGATCCCGAGCGCGGGCGTTCAAGCTGTGAACGCGCATCCACCGGAAGCCGCGTCGCCTCCGCCGAGCCGCGGCCTGACGGGCGCCCGGCGGCCCCGGTGCGCATCGTGCACCTCGGGTCGGGCAACTTCTTCCGGGCCCACCAGGCCTGGTACACCGAGCACGCCCCGGACGCCGCGGAGTGGGGCATCGCCGCCTTCACCGGACGTTCGCGCGCGGCGGCGCGGTCACCTCGCGGACCAGGACGGGCTCTACACGCTGCTCGTGCGCGCCGCCGACGGCGACCGGACCCCGAGATCGTCTCCGCGCTGACGGCCGTGCACGCCGCCGACGACCTCGCGACTCGTGCGCCGACTACTTCCGCCCGCCCGGAGCTCGCGCTGGTCACCCTCACGGTGACCGAGGCCGGCTACCGGCGCGCCGACGGCGGTGGCCTGGACCGTGCCGATCCCGAGGTCGCGGCGGACGTCGACGCGCTCCGCCTGCCCGGCCCCGCGGCCGAGGTGACCGACCGCCCCCGGCGAGCTCGTCGCCGGCCTGGCGGCGCGCCGCGCGCCGGAACCGGCCCGACTCGCGGTCGTGCCCTGCGACAACGTCCCGGAGAACGGGGCGATGGTCGCACGGGTGGTCGGCGAGCTCGCGACGGCCGTCGACCCCGACCTGGCCGCCTGGATCGCGCAGCACGTCTCGTTCGTCACCACCATGGTCGACCGGATCACCCCGCACGCCACCGACGACGACCGCGCCGAGGTCCGCGTCGCTCGCGGGGCGTGGACGACCCGCGTCCCGGTGCGTCACCGAGCCGTACGTCGAGTGGGTGCTGTCCGGCTGAGTTCCCGCAGGGCCGGCCTCGGTGGGACGACGTCGGGGCGCGGTTCGTCGACGACATCGTGCCGTGCGAGCACCGCAAGCTGTGGCTGCTCAACGGTGTCGCACTCGCTCATGGCCTACGCCGGAACCGCTCCGCGGCCACGCCACCGTCGCCGACGCGATCGTCGGACCCCGTGGTGCGGGGCTGGGTGGAGCAGTGGTGGGACGACGCCGCGCGGCACCTGCCGCTGCCCGGCGAGGAGATCGCCGCCTACCGCGCCGCGCTGCTGGAGCGCTACGCCAACCCACGCATCCGGCACCTGCTGCGCCAGATCGCCGCCGACGGCTCGCAGAAGCTACCGATCCGCATCCTGCCCGTCGCGCGGGCCGAGCTGGCGGCGGGCCGCGTCCCGGCGGGCGCCGCGCGGGTGCTCGCCGCCTGGGTGTGCCACCTGCGCGGCCGGGGCGCCCCGGTCGCAGACGTCGCGGCCGCGGAGTTCACCGCGCTCGCCAGGGGCGATCTCGACGACGCCGTCCGCCGCGTGGTGGCCCGCCTTGGCACCGACGACAGGCGCCTGTGTGCCGCCGTCGCCTCGTCGGCCCGCGAGCTGGGCGGCTGAGAACACCGCATCCCATCCCTTCGAAGGAGACCTCGCAAATGTGGACCCTCTCCGGCTTCGCCGACGAGATCGACCCGGACCTCAAGACCCAGTGCGCGACGCTGAACGAGCTCGGCATCACCCATGTCGAGTTCCGCAGCGCGTGGGGCGTCAACGTCCTGGATCTGACCGACGAGCAGCTCGAGGAGTCGGCGTCGATCCTGGCCACGCACAACCTGGAGGTGTCGTCCATCGGCTCCCCCCTCGGCAAGATCAATATCGACGACGACTTCGACGCCCACCTGGTACGGGCCGAGCGGGCCCTCGCCGTCGCCGATCGCCTCAACGCCCCGTTCATCCGGATCTTCTCCTTCTTCCTCCGCCCGGACCAGGCGCCGGAGCGCCATCGCGACGAGGTGCTCCGCCGGATGGCGGCACTGACCGAGCGGGCCGCGCCCACCGGGGTCGTGCTCCTGCACGAGAACGAGAAGGAGATCTACGGCGACACCCCGGAACGCGTGCTCGACATCGTCGAGTCGATCGGCTCCCCGACCCTGCGACTGGCCTGGGACCCCGCCAACTACGTCCAGGTCGGGGTCTCCCCGTTCACCGACGGATACGCCATGCTGCGCCCGTACACGGACTACATCCAGATCAAGGACGCGCTGCTCGCGACGGGTGAGGTCGTGCCGGCCGGGGAGGGCGACGGGGAGCTCCGCGAGACCGTCCGCGCGTTGGCGGCCGACGGCTTCGACGGCTTCTTCTCCATGGAGCCGCACCTGGGCTCCTTCACCGCATTCGGGGCGCTCTCCGGGCCCGCGAACTTCACCCGGGCCACCCGCGCCTTCACCGCCATTCTCGACAGCGAAGGGATCGCCTACTCATGACCACCCAGAAGGTCCGGTTCGCCGTGGTCGGCGCGGGTGTGATCGGCACGGTGCACGCCAAGCGCTGGCCGAGCTGCCCGACCTGGCGGAGCTGGTCGCCGTCGTCGACACCGACCCCGCCAAGGCCGAAGCGCTGGCGGAGGAGCACGGCATCGCGGTGGCGACCACCGATCTGGACGCGATCCTGAAGCGCGACGACATCGACGCGGTCTGCATCTGCACACCCAGCGGTCTGCACGCCGACGGCGCCGTGGCGGCGCTGGAGGCGGGCAAGCACGTCGTGGTGGAGAAGCCCTTGGACGTGTCGTTGCCCGCGGCGGACCGCATCATCGACGCCGAGAAACGCTCCGGCAAGACGGTCGCGGTCATCTCGCAGCACCGCTTCGACAAGTCCAGCGAAAAGGTCCTCCAGGCGGTGCGCGACGGGCACCTCGGCACGATCACGTCGGCGATCGCCTCCCACGCCTGGTGGCGCGGGCAGTCCTACTACGACTCGGGCGACTGGCGCGGCACCTGGGAGCTCGACGGCGGCGGCGCGATCATGAACCAGACCGTGCACACCATCAACCTGCTGACCACGATCGTCGGCACCCCGGTGGAGGTGTTCGCCTACACCGCCTGCCTCGCCCACGAACGCATCGAGGTCGAGGACACCGCCGTCGCGGTGGTGAAGTTCGCGTCCGGTGCCCTGGGCATCATCCACGGCACCACCGCCGCCTACCCCGGGCTGGACGCCAGCCTGCGCGTCTTCGGCTCCAAGGGCTCCGCGGTCATCTCCAACGACGAGCTGATCTTCCTCCATGAGAACGCGGGCCCGGCGCCCGAGATCGCCATGTCACCGATGACGGGGTTCAACCAGGTGACCGACGACGACAAGCTGGAGCCGGAGGATCTCGCGCTCGGCCGGGCGCATCGCCGCCAGCTCGCCGACTTCGTTGATGCCGTCACCGACGGCCGCCCGCCGCGGGTCGGCACCGCCGAGGCCCGCACGTCGCTGTCGGTGATCCTCGCGATGTACGAGTCCGCCGCGACCGGCCGTCCCGTCACGCTCCCGACGTCCTGAGGAGGAGCACATGCCGAGCACCGCCCGGCCCCGCCTGGCCGTGAACCCCATCGCCTACTGGCTCGCCGGGGGTGTTCCGGACCGCACCACCCGGACGCTCGGGCCTGCCTTCACCGAGCTCGCCGGGATCGGCTACACCGCCGTCAAGGCGGACGTGCCGGACGACATGGACGCCGAGAACTACGTGCCCTGGCTCGCGTCCTTCGGGCTGGAGCCCGCGCTGAGCCTCTACAACGGCTCCTTCGACAACCCCGAGACGCACGCGGGTCAGGCGGAGGCGGCCCGGGTCTTCGCGGCCCGGCAGGCCGCGTTCGGGCAGCGCACCTGCATGATCTCCACGGTCGAGCCGCGTGGCACGCCGCGGCAGGACCATCCGGCGGTGGGCCAGGGCTTCGACCCGGAGCGGCTCAAGGTCGTCGTCGACGGCATCGCGCGATGCTGCGCGGCGATGCAGGAGGAGGGCGTCACAGCCGCCCTGCACCCGCACGTCGGCGGGTGGGTCGAGACCGAGCACGAGGTGCGCACGGTGCTCGACGAGGTCGGCCCCGACCTGCTCGCCTTCGGACCGGACACCGGGCACATGTCGTGGGCGGGCATGGACGTTCCCGCCGTGCTGCGCGACTACTCCGACCGCATCGTCGGCGCCCACCTCAAGGACACCTTCGCCGCAGGCATCGCCCAGGGCAAGGCGGAGGACCGAAGCTACGCCGAGGCCACCCGGCCGGGCCGCATCTGGGCCGAGCCCGGACTCGGCGACGTCGACCTGACCGCCTGCGTCGCCGCGTTCCCTGCCGGGTTCGCGGGCGACTACATGATCGAGGTCGACGTCCCGTCACTCCCGCTGCGGGAATGCCACCAGGTGGCCTACGAGTGGGCACTGGCAACGCTGCCGCTTGCGGGCACCGGCGGCGCTCCGTGAACACCGACCGGCTGCGGGTCGCGCTCGTCGGCTGCGGCGACATCGCCGCTGTCCACCTCGACGCGGTCCTGGCCGACCCTGACGTCGAGGCCGTGGGTGTCTGCGACGTCGAACCCGATCGGCGCGACGCCGCCGCGCGGCGCGCGCAGTGCGCGGCCTTCCCCGATCTGGCAGCGCTGCTGGACGCGGTGGCACCGGACGTCGTCCACGTCTGCACCCCCCACCACCTGCACGCCGAAATGGCGGCGGAGTGCCTGTCCCGCGATGTCTCCGTGCTGTTGGAGAAGCCGGTTGCGCACACCCTCGCCGACGGCGAGCGACTGGCCATCGCCGCCGAGGACAGCGGCGCGGTGCTGGGGGTCTGCTTCCAGAACCGCTACAACGACACCGCCCGCATCCTGCGGGACATGCTCGACGGCGGCGGCCTGGGAAGGGTCTTGGGCGGCCGGGCGTCGGTGAACTGGTTCCGCGACGCCGCCTACTACAGGCGCCGCGACTGGCGTGGCCGGTGGGCCACGGCGGGCGGCGGGGTGCTGATCAACCAGGCGATCCACACCCTGGACCTGCTGCAGTGGTATCTGGGGCCGGTGACCGACGTCCGCGGCGTCGCCGCGACCCTGGCGCTGTGCGGGGTCATCGAGGTGGAGGACACCGCGACCCTTCGGCTGCGCCACCGCACCCCGTCGGGCGACGTCACCTCGGTCTTCCACGCCACCAACGGCGACGTCGAGAACGCGCCGGTCACCGTCGAGATCCGCACCGAGTCCGCCCGGATCCGGCTGGACACCGACCTGACGGTGATCCACGACGACGGGCGGGTGGAAACCTTCCGCCCGGCCACGTCTGCCGCTGGCGAGAAGTCCTACTGGGGCCTCTCGCACGGCGTCCTGATCGAGGACTTCTACCGGCACGTCCGCGGCGGCAAGCCGTTCTGGATCGACGCGGCCGCCGGGCTGGAGTCGCTGCGGATCGTCGACGCGGTCTACGAGCAGTCCCCGGGGGTCCGACGATGATCACAGCTGCCTGGACGCGGGCGGGTTCCAGCGTGAACCGATGATCACCGCCTGGGTGGACGCGACCGCGGGCATCGCAGGCGACATGCTGCTCGGCGCACTTCTCGACGCGGGCGCGGACCTCGCCGTCGTCCGGGCGGCCGTGGCCGCCGTCGTGCCGGGCGAGGTCACCATCGAGGTCCGCGGTGTACGTCGGGCGGCCTTACGGGCGACGCAGGCCGAGGTCGCGAGCACCGCGGCGGCCCACCCGCACCGCGCCTGGCCCGACGTCCGGGCGCTCCTGGAGGAGGCGGCGCTGCCCGCGGCGGTGCGCGGGCCCGCGCTGGCCGTGTTCGGCCGCCTCGCCGACGCCGAGGCGCACGTGCACGACGTCGACCCCGAGCATGTCGTGTTCCACGAGGTGGGAGCCTGGGACGCCATCGCGGACGTCGTCGGGGTATGCGCGGCGCTGGCCGACCTCCGCGTCAGCGATCTGACCGTGAGCCCGGTCGCGGTCGGCTCCGGGCGGGTCGCGACAGCGCACGGCGATCTGCCGGTGCCCGCGCCCGCCGTCCTCGACATGGCTCGCGGCTGGCACGTGCTGCCCGGCGGGTCGGGCGAGTTGACCACCCCGACCGGGATGGCACTCGTCCGCGGCCTGGCAGGCCGGTGTGGCCCGCTGCCTGCGATGGCGGTCGGCGCCGTGGGCGTGGGTGCCGGAAGCCGCGACGTAGCCGGACACGCCAACGTGACGCGCGTCGTGCTCAGCGAGCCACACGGCGGCGACGTGACCGCCATGTGCGTTCTCGAAACCAATGTGGATGACCTCGACCCGCGGGTGTGGCCCACCGTGCTCGACGCACTGCTCGCCGCGGGTGCCGCCGACGCATGGCTCGTGCCGATCCTCATGAAGAAGGGCAGGCCCGCGCACACCCTCTGTGCCCTCGTGTCCGAGGAGAACCGCGAGGCGGTGCGCAATGCGGTGTTCCCGCTGACCGGGACGCTCGGGCTACGGGAGACGGCCGTGCATCGGACCGCGCTGAACCGCGACTGGCGGCCGGTCGCGCTGGCCGGCGGCGAGGTCCGGGTCAAGGTGGGCGTACACGACGGGCTGGTCGCGGTGGTCAACCCCGAGTTCGACGACGCGGTGGCACTCGCCCGCCTGCGCGGCGTCCCTGTGCGCCAGGTCCTCGACGAGGCGCTCGCCGAGGCCGCTGCACTCGGGCTCCACGCAGGGGTGCAGTGGGGCAACGAGCGCCCGGGGCGCCCCGGAGCCTCGCCATGAGCGGGCAACAAGTGGCAATCGATACCTCCGGCTCCGGCGACGCCCTAGGCTCGCCGCCGAGGTCCCGCCAATGTGGTCGGCCGACAGAAGGAGTGACAAATGCCTTGGTTGCGTAGAGCGAGCGCGGTGATAGTCGCCACCAGCGCGGCGACGCTCTTGGCGGCGTGCGGCGGGGGCGGCTCGTCCGGCGGCGGCGGCCCTCTGACCATCTTCATCGGCGCGCAACCCAATTTCCCTACCCAATTCGCCGCCTGGTCCAAGGACCTCACTGACAAGTTCAAGGCGAAGACCGGCGCCGATCTGGTTATCGAGACCTACGCCAGCTCTGCTGACGAGACGACCAAGATCCAGTCGTCCATCGTGAGCGGCACCGGGCCGGACATCTACAACCTGGGCACCACCTTCACGCCGGTCGCCTACGGCACCGGCGGCTTTCTCGAGCTGAGCGACGACGACTGGAAGAAGATCGGCGGCCGCGAGCGGTTCATCCAGGAGACTCTGGGGATGTCCGGTCCTGACCAGACCAAACAGATCGGCATTCCCGCCGCGATGCGCCCGTTCGCGCTCGCGTACAACACGGACATGTTCAAGGCAGCCGGCATCGCGGCCCCGCCGAAGACGTGGGACGAGTTCATCGCCGACGGCAAGAAACTGACCAACCCCTCCGCGGGTGTGTACGGAACGACTTTGGACTACGCGGACGGCTTCGACCCGTGGAAGTTCATTTGGGCCATGACCGAGCAGCAGGGCGGATCGTTCGTGAGTGACGATCTCAAGACGGCACAGCTGAACTCCACCGAGGTGCAGAACGCCACCAACGACTACTTCAATCTGCTTGTCCAGGACAAGCTGGCGAACCCCGCCAGCGTCGGCTGGAAATCCGGCGACGCCATTGCCGCATTCGGCTCGGGCAAGGCCGCGATGATGCCCATGGCGACCGCGCAGTCCATTCCGACCCTGGACAAGTCCGGCGTCGCGGGCAAGTACGCGTTCGCGCCGCTGCCCACGGTCGCGCCGGGACAGAGCCAGCGACCCCCGAACGGGAAGCCCGCAGCGTCCATCGTCTCCGGTGACAACATCGCGATCGCGTCCTACACCAAGGAGAAGGACCTGGCGCTCACCTTCGTCGACATGTTCACGAGCACCGATCAGCAGCTGGCGAACTACAAGGCGTTCGGCAACCTGCCGACCAACCAGGACGCCATGAAGCAGCTGTCGTCGCAGAGCAAGCTGCTCGCCCCGTTCCTGGACATCGAGGGGCAGTCCACGCCGACCTCGTTCACCGGCGCCTGGGCCGACGTCCAGAACGGCGTGCAGAACGTCGTCGTCCAGTCCCAGCCTGCCCTGGCCGAAGGCACCTACGACCCCGCGACCGTCAAGGATCTGCTCGACAAGGCCAACACCACCGCCCAGTCCGCGCTCACGCGGGCCCAGAAATGAGTGACAGGACGCTGGGGGAGGTGGCAGGCGCAACGACGACGACCATCCTGCCACCGGCCCCATCCTCCGCAGAACCGGCGCCGAGACGAGGCAACATCGGCGGTCGGCCACTGTGGCTGATGTGGCCGAACCTCGTGCTGCTCATCGCGATCATCGCGATCCCGTTCCTCATCGCCGTCTACATCAGCTTCCTCGACCTCGACCAGTACACGCTGCGGAGGTTCTTCAGGGCGCCGTTCATCGGACTGGAGAACTACGTCGAGGCGTTCGGCACGGCGAACCTCCTCTACTCGATCTGGATCAGCCTGTCGTTTGCGCTGCTCACCACCGCCATCGGCATACCGTTGGGCCTGATGGGGGCCATGGCCCTCAACACCCGCTTCCGCGGGCGCTCGCTGGTCCGGTCGGCGTTCCTGATCCCCTACGTCTTGCCGTCGTTCGTCGCCGCGACCGTGTGGCGGTTCATCTTGCTGCCCGACGGTGCGGCCAACCAGATCCTCGGCGCCTTCGGCATCGAGAAAGCTCAGTGGCTGATCGGCGACCGCTCGTTCTGGGCATTGGTCATCGTCGACGTCTGGGCGTCCTGGCCCTTCATCTACATGATGGCGATGGCGGGCCTGCAGAGCATCTCGAGCGAACTGTACGAGGCGGCCGACATGGATGGGATCACCTGGATACAGAAGATCCGCTACGTCGTCCTCCCCCAGATCCGCGGGCAACTGCTACTCGGGCTGCTGCTGTCCACGCTCGCCCACTTCAACAACTTCACCCTGCCGTACGTGCTGCTCGGAACCCCGGCCCCGGAAGCCGCTCTGACGCTTCCGGTCAACGTCTACCAGACCTCGTTCCAGGTCTTCCGGTTCGGGTTGGGCGCGGCGATGGCCGTGATCTCGCTCATTCTGATGATCATTCCCGCGGTCTTCTACCTGCGGGCCTCCAAGCTGACTGTCGCGGTGGGAGAGGAGTAGCCATGGCCACTACCGCGCATCGTGACCCGCAGCGGATCCTTCCCCGTTGGCTGCAGGTCCTGACCATCGTCGTCCTGCTGCTCTTCCTGCTGCCCGTCATCTACATGGTGATCATCTCGTTGAGCCCGGACCTCGAAGCAGCGGCAGGCACGCTGTGGCCATCGACCTTCGTGTTCCGCAACTACATCGACGTCTGGTCGACGGTCGCCCTCGCCGCAGGTCTGCTCAACAGCTTCATCGCCGCCTTCAGCGCAGGCCTGATCGCCACGATTTTCGGGCTGGGCGCAGCCTTCTGCCTGACCCGCTTCAAGTTCCGCGGTCGCGGGCCCTACCTCAACTCGCTCGTCGGGTTGCAGTCGGTGCCCGGGGTTATGATCATCCTGCCGCTGTTCGTGATGTTCTCCTCCATCGGGTCCGCAATCGGCATCCAGATCGTCGGCACCCGCCCCGCGCTGATCGTCACCTACCTGACCTTCGCGATTCCGTTCGCGACCTGGTTGTTAGTGACCTACCTGCGGCAGATCCCGATCTCGTTCGAGGAAGCAGCGCTGTTGGACGGGCTCAGCAGGTTCGGCGCCCTCCGGAAGATCATCTTCCCGTTGGCGCTGCCAGGCATGATCATCAGCTTGGTGTTCTCCCTGCTGGTGGGGTGGAACGATGTGCTCTTCGCGAGCGTGCTCACCGTTCCGGCCACCCAGACCGTCGCGATCAAGCTGCAGGTGTTCGCGGCCACGACCGAAGGCGGAGCGCTGCCGCTGTACGGGCAGTTGATGGCGGCGTCGCTGATCTCGTCAGCACCGGTCGTCATCCTCTACATGGTCTTCCAGCGCCAACTGGTCGGCGGCCTGGCGGCAGGCGGCGAGAAGGGCTGAACAGCACTGCGTCCGCCGCCGGTCCGACGGCCGGGCCTGCGGCGGACGATCAGTGGGGCGCCGCGATCTGGGCGGCCAGGTGGCCCGCTCCGTAGCCGTTGTCGATGTTCACGACCGCCACGCCAGGAGCGCAGCTGTTCAGCATCGTCAGCAACGCCGCCACGCCGCCGAACGCCGTGCCGTAGCCGGTCGATGTCGGCACCGCGACCACCGGCGCCGGAACGAGGCCTGCCACCACTCCCGGGAGCGCCCCGTCCATCCCCGCCACGACGACGATCACCCTCGCCGCGCGAAGGACGTCCAGCTTCCCGAGCACCCGGTGCAGCCCCGCGACGCCGACGTCCATCACCAGGTCGGCCGCGCGGCCGAGATGTCGGGCGGTCAGCAGTGCCTCGCGGGCGACGACGTGGTCCGAGGTACCCGCCGCGACGACGAGGACACGGCCGCCGACCGGCTCGGGGGGATCCGGCGGCCAGGCGAGCAGGCCGCAGTCCTCGGCGTACCGGGCGTCCGGGAGCACGGCGAGAACGGCATGGGCGTGCTCGGGACCGGCGCGCGTGAACAAGGCGCGGGCGGTGTGCGCACGCAGAGTCGCGGCGATCGCGCCGACCTGCGCGGGCGTCTTGCCCGCGCAGAGCACGGCCTCGGGGTAGCCGCGGCGCCGCTCCCGGTCCAGGTCCAGCTCGGCGAACCGGGCCGAATCCTCAGTCACCGTTGATGGCCACGAGCGGAAGCGTGAAGGCGCCGGACTGAATCCCGGCGAGGTCGACGGCCACGAAGCGGAACCCGGCGGCGGTGACGACCCGGTGCAGTTGCCCGCGCACGGGTTCGGCAACAGCGCGCATCAGATCGTCGGGAGGCAGCTCGACGCGGGCCACGTCGCCGTGGTGGCGCACGCGGCAGTCCCCGAAACCCAACTCGCGCAGCGCTCGCTCCGCCGTCTCGACCTGCGCGAGCTTCTCCGGAGTCACCGGCTCGTGATGCGGGATCCGCGAGGCCAGGCACGGCGCTGCAGGCTTGTCCGCGCACGACAGTCCCAGCACCCGCGCGACGCGTCGCACGGCCGCCTTGTCCAGTCCGCCGTCGGCGAGCGGACGCAGAACGCCGTGTTCGACGGCGGCCCGGGCACCCGGCCTATCCGGTCGCGCCATGTCGTCGGCGTTCTCGCCATAGGCGATCACGTCGAGCCCGTGCCCCGTCCGCACCTCGTCGGCGATGCGGGTGAACAGCTCGTCCTTGCAGTGGTAGCAGCGGTCCGGGCCGTTCGCCCGATAGGCCGCCCGCTCCCCCTCGCGCGTCGCCACCTCCACCACCGGCGCACCGATGGCGCGGGCGACCGCGTGCGCCGCGGCCCGCTCGTCGTCGGCCAGGCTCGGCGAGACGCCGATGATCCCGAGGACCCGGTCGGCGCCGAGCGCACGGACCGCCAGGGCGAGCAGCGCCGCGGAGTCGACACCGCCGGAAAAGGCCACCCCCAGCCTGTGAACGCCCGCCAGCTGCGCGGTCACCCGGTCCACCGCTGCCTGGTCGACGCCGAACTCCATGTCAGCCTCCACGTCGTCTCGGAACACGATAGCCGGCGGCAGGCGACCGATGTGCGGTGGCGGGACGTCAGGCGGCGGCGTCGAGCGGCTCGAAGTAGCGCCGCAGCGTCCGGTGCCAGGGGTTGGAAGGCAGCTCGGGGTGCAGGGCGGCGACACCGACGCAATACTTGCTCACCGAGGCCGCGCGCACGCCCAACTCGCGAAGGATCCGGTCGGGGGCGCTGCCCCGACCCGAGGACTTGCTCTCCACCAGCACGTGCGTGCCGGTGTCGCGGACCTCGTGGTGGTCGTCGCGGCAGACCAGGCCGACGTCGCAGGTCAGCCGCGCCTCCCCGGTGCGGGTGACGAACGTGGTGCGCCGGTACGTGGTGACCAGCGTGGGCCGCAGCCCGAGCGGCAGGTCCTGGTGGTAGGCCTCGCACAGCGCCGAGCCGAGGTGGGCCAACGCCTCGTCGGTGAGCTCGGCGCGATGCTCGGCCGGATACGGAACGCGCTGCTTGACGGTCTCGCCGCGCGCCCCGGCGAGCTTGACCTCGAACATGCACAGCCCGCTGTCGGTGTACGTGCGGGTGCGGGCCTTGAACCGCTGCCTGCGCCGTTGCAGGTGGGCGCGATACGTCGACAGACCGGGCGTGTCGAAGTAGACCGACTCGTAGCCGAACCCGCGACGCCCGTCGATGTCGAGCACCTGCAGCTCGTCGGCCAGCTCGGCGATCATCCGACGGAAGACGTCGGCGGGCACGAAGTACTTGCGGTCCACCCGGGTCTGCAGCTCGGCGAGGCCCAGCAGCTCGTCCAGCCCGATCGGGTCGACCAGCGCGGCGGCCTCGGCCGCTGCGCGCTCGGCGGGGGTGGGGTCGACGGTGACGGCTGCGGTGACAGCTGCGGCGCTCACGACTGTGCCCGCAGCATCTCACCGTCGAGCCGCGGCGCGGCGACGCGCCGCCCGACCCGGTAGCGAACGTCGACGACCATGATGTCGCGCACGTAGTCGACCTCGTTGACCACGTGGTGCAGCACCCGACCGCCGAGCCTGCGCTCCAGGTCGGCGACGAGCGCGGCGTCGTCGTCGTGGACCACGTCCAGCGTGACGTCCAGCTGCCGGACGCGCTCGCGCAGCGGCCTGCTGTCGACGACGAGCATGGTCGCGAGCAGCACCGCGTTCATCATCACGACGAGCACCCGGTCGTCCAGGTCCAGCCCGTTGACCAGCCCGAGGACCAGCGCGACGAAGTAGTAGGCCACCTCCTGCTGGGTCACCGCGCTCGACCGGAGCCGGACGATCGACAGGATCGCGAAGAGGCCGAAGCCCACCGCGATGTCCACCCGCACGCTCCCCAGCAGCGACATCGCCACGAAGATGCCGATGTTCAGCGCCACGTAGGCGAGGAGCAGGTCGGAACGCCGATGCCTGCGGAAGTACAGCACGTACGCCAACAGGAAAATTGCCAGCAGGTCGACGCCCAGGTCGACCGCCGTCTCGACAGACCTCGTGAACATGCCAGCGACGCTAGGCACGGCGCGGTCGTCGGCCATCCCACCGCGGTGCGACAGCCGGTGGGAGTTCATGTCTCGGACACGTGGATGTCCAGAAGGTGAACAGGAGAGGGCTACCACCTTCGGGTGATGCCGGTCAGTCGAGCAGCCCGAGCTCGCGCGCCCTGGTCACGGCCTGCGTGCGGTTGGCCACGCCCAGCTTGTCGAACACGTGGGTGATGTGCCGCTTCACGGTGTCGACGGTGATGAACAGCTCCTCGGCGATGGTCCGGTTGGGGCGGCCGGTCGCCATCAGCGCCAGCACCTCGACCTCGCGGGTGCTCAACGGCTGCAGCATGCCCGATACGGCGACCGCGCCCCGGCGCGCGGGAGGCAGTACCGGTGCGCCGTGGCGGTCGAACGCCCCGGTCAGCCGTGCGAGGAACTCCTGGGGGACCGAGCGCACACCGAACTGCTCGAGGCGACGACCGACCATCAGCTCGCGCAACAAGCTCGTGATCCGCTCGCCCTCGTCGAGGAACACGCGCAGGTAGCCTTCGGGCGCGGCGAGGGCGAGTGCCTCGGCGAGCGCGGCGAGCGCGGCGGGCTGGTCGTCCGCGACCTCGTGCGCGAGCGCCGCCAGCACCCGCAGCCGCAGCACGCTCGCCGTCCGTCCCTGGGCGATCGCGAGCGCCCGCCAACGCTCCATCAACTCGAGCGCCTGCGCGGGGTTCTGCTGGGCCACCAGCACGCGCGCGAGCACGCGGTACTCGGGTTCGCGCAGGTAGACCGGCTCGTCGTCGACGGCGAGCCCGCGGGCGCTGGCCCAGCGCGCGGCGTCGACGAGCCTGCCGTCGGCGAGTGCCAGGAAGGCCCGCAGTGCGGGCAGCGGGTTGCGTGGGTCGACCACCGCCTGCGGCATCGCGCGGTCGGCCTCGTCGACGGCGGCCAGCGCGCCGACCAGGTCGCCGTCGGCCTGCCGGATCCTGGCCAGCGTGATCAGGCCTGCCACCAGCGCGGGGGCGTAGGCGAGCCTGCGGCACTGCTCGATGCCGGTCGCGACGTGTTTCCTGGCGTCGTCCAGCTGGTCGCGCTCGAAGTACACCTCGGCGAGCCCGACGTGCGCCATGCCTTCGGACGGCCCTGCTGCGCCGGCTGCCGCCGCACCCAGCCCGCGTTCGTAGGTGCGCTGCGCCGCACCCAGCCGTCCCTGAGCCTGTTGGATGGCGCCGAGGTCGAAGGCGGCGCGCAGGGCGAGGTCGTGCTGCTCGGACGTCAACCGCTCGCGGAAGACCTCGACCATCGCGCGCTCGGAGGGCGCCACCTGACCGGCGAGCCAGTCCGCGAACGCGACGTGGTAGCGCGCGACGGAGCCGAGCAGCTCGTCCTGCTCCGTGACGTGCGCGAGGGCGGCCTGCCCGAAGGCGTTCTCGCCCGCGGCGTCGCCGCGCATCCGGGCCAGCTCGGCCCGGCAGATCGCGACTCCGGCCGCGACGTTGGCCAGCACGCTGGACCGCCGGTCGATCGACGCGTGGTACGGCTCCGAGGGCACGTCGCCCAGTGCGTGCTCGGCCATGGTCAGGAGCGGTTCGACCTCGTCCAACCTGCCTGCCATCAGCCCGACCATGGCCTGCGCGAGCATCAGCAGCGGCCTGCGGTGGATCATCTCGGGCGGGAGCGCGGCGAGCCACGCGACGACCGTCGCGCCCTCCGCGCGCCGCCAGACCTGCTCCTCGAGATGCTCCTCGGTCAGCCGGGCCGCGCGGGTGGTGTCACCCGCCGCCAGGGCGTGCCGGATGGCCTCGTCGGGCAGTCCGTGCTCCTCGTACCAGGCCGCTGCGGCACGCTGCAGCTCCGGCACCCGGTCCGGATGCTGCGCCTGCAGGTTGGCGCGCAACAGGTCGGCGAACAGGTGGTGGTAGCGCCACCAGCGGCGCTCCTCGTCGAGCGGGATCAGGAACAGGCTCGCCCGCTCCACCGATTCCAGGAGCCGCTGGCTGTCGGTCCTGCCCACGACCGCGTCGCAGAGCGGACCGGACAGCCGTTCGAGGATCGAGGTCTCCAGCAGGAACGTCCGCAGCTCCTCGGGCTGGCGCTCCAGCACCTCCTCCGTGAGGTAGTCCAGCACGAATCGATGGCTCCCGGAGAACTCCTTGACGAACCGCGCGACGTCGCCGCGCCCTTGCAACGACAACGCCGCGAGCTGCAGCCCGGCGGCCCAACCCTCGGTACGCTCGCCCAGCGCCGTGACGACGGTGTCCGGCAGGGGTTGCCCGACCTCGTTGCGCAGCAGCTCGGCCGTCTCGTCCCGGGTGAAGCGCAGCTCGCCCGCGCGCAGTTCGGTCAGCTGGCCGCGGGCCCGCAGCCTGGCCAGCGGCAACGGCGGGTCGCTGCGGCTGGCCAGCACCAGGTGCAGCGAGGACGGCAGGTGGTCAAGCAGGAACTCCAGCGACTGGTGCACGGCCTGCGTCTCGATGAGGTGGTAGTCGTCCACGACGAGCGCCACGTCATCGGGGGCCGTGGCGAACTCGTTCACCAGCGCCGTCACGGCACCGGCGAACGGCGTGCCCGCGGAACCGGAGTCGAGCGGGCCGACGCGGTCGGCGACGCCGGGCCGCACCTCGTCCAGCGCGGCGGTGACGTGCCGCCAGAACCGCACCGGGTCGTTGTCCCCGGCGTCCAGCGACAGCCACGCGACCGGTCGACGGTCACCGCGCACCCAGTCGGCGAGCAGGCTCGACTTGCCGAACCCCGCAGGACCGCAGACCAGCACGAGCTCGCGCTCGGTGCCTGCCCGCAACCGCTGCACCAGCCGGGGTCGCGACACCCAGCCCGACCGCGGCCGCGGTGTCCGCAACTTGGTTGCCAGCAACAGGTCCTGCGCCGACGTGGCCCCGGACATCGAGGCCTGCGACTGCGCCATCGGAACCCTCTCAGCCGGGGCGGAGACACGCGACCGTGCGCACCGTCATCCTATAAGCGCGGCTTGCGATGTCCGCAGAATCCCCGCTGCGGCGACGCGTGACATCCGACACTCCAGGCGGCGGCCCGACCCCTCGTCAGCGGGCCGCCCCCGGGGCGCGCGGCGGGACTACGCGGCGTGGCTGGGCTGGGTGCGCGGCGGACGTCCCCGCGGCCGCTTGTGGGGGACGATGTGTCCCTTCTCGAAGATCTCCCCACCCCATACTCCCCACGGCTCGCCGCGCAGCAACGCACCGGCGAGGCACTCGACCCGGATCGGGCACGACGCGCACAGCCGCTTGGCCTCGTCCGCGCCCGCAGCCGTCTCGGCGAACCACAGGTCGGACCCATGCGTACGACACGGAAGGGTGAGCTGCTCGTCGATGATGCGATCGAGAAGTCCCTCCCGCACACGGCGGACCTGGTTGCGGAACATGCGTCGAACGGTATTGATGTCCCCCGGCGGGGACGTCCCACCAAGGTGGGATGCGCGGGTGGACACCTTCGGACAACGCGATAACGGGCCACGGCGTGGGGTGGCCTGGGAGGCGCGACCCCGACTCCGCGCAAACGCTCCCACCGTGGTTACCACGTTGGCGTGATGGCGGAGGGCACTCTCCCCCATACCGTCGAGCACACCGCGGCGTCCGGGACCCGGTAGCCGCGGCCGAACGAGAAAACAACGACGGACGACCTTGGGGCACAGCACATGGATGACCCTCCGAACGAGCGGGCGACGGTCTACGAGATCCGTGTGCGCGGAGAGCTCGAGCCGCACTGGTCGTGCTGGTTCGCCGGGCTGCGTGTCGAGACCGGCCTGCCGGGCGAGACCCTCATCGTCGGCCCGGTCACCGACCAGGCGGCGCTGCACGGCCTGCTGGCCAGGATCCGCGATCTGGGTATGCCGCTGCTGTCGATGCGCGTGATCGACGAGGGGGACGGCTGAGTGGTCGGCGGGAGACTGACGTGGACGCTCACGACCGTCGTCGCGCTGGTCGTGACGGCGGGTTGCGCGACGAGCGGCAGGCCGACGCCCGCGGCGCCGCCCGCCGCGCCTGATGCCGTGGTCATGGTCATCCGCCACGGTGAGAAGCCGGACGGCTCCGACCATGGGGTCGACGCGCAGGGGAAGAAGGACAACAGCTCGTTGACCGCGACCGGCTGGGACCGCGCGAAGGGCCTCGTCAACCTCTTCGCGCCCGCGCAGGGCGCGCTCCGGCCCGGGCTGGCCCGCCCCAAGGCGATCTACGCGGCGGGCGAGAACGACGACGGCGACGGCACGCGGACCCGGGAGACCGTCGCCCCCCTCGCCGACGACCTCGGCATCACGGTCGACACCGATTATGGCAAGGGCGATGAGCAGGCGCTGGTCCAGCACGTCATCGCCCAGCCGGGGCCGTCGTTGATCTCGTGGCAGCACGAGGAGATCCCGGCCATAGCGGCGGCGTTCCCCGGGGTGACGCCGACCCCGCCGTCGCAGTGGCCCGACGATCGGTTCGACGTCGTCTGGGTGTTCACGCGAACGCCCGACGGCTGGCACTTCGCCCAGCAGCCCGAGTTGGTGCTGCCCCAGGACACGGCCGCTGTCATCACGGACTGATTCCCACCGTCTGATCCCCACCGTCTGATTCCCACCGTCTGATTCCCACCGGCATCCCACATCCGGGCGAGGTCCCACCGCGCCGCCGTGAGCACCATCGGCTGCGGAGCCCCGAGATGAGTCGAGAGTGAGCATGTCTGTCGTGGTGGTCGCGGTCATCCTGACCGCGTTGGCGTTCGATTTCACACGTCACCGCCGCCACGGTCACCGAGCTGCCGAAGCCGCCGCCGGTCGCGCCGCGGATGGCCGCCTGAGCGCAGTCGGATCGGCGGTTACCGGCACGGCGCTGAAAACCTCCGAATCAGCACCCGTGTCCTTTCGACGGGTTGGGAAAGGGCGGGGCCGCGGCGGCCTGGTTGGCAACGATGGACGCCAGCGCATAGCCTCGTCCACGCAGGTCACGACGTGATCGGTGGACCACCGTTGAGCGATGAGAAGGTGAACGGGTGGGAGCATTCAATCCGCCAATCAAACAGGACAATCCCGATCCGCGGGTCGCTTGCGCCCTTCTCCTGGACACGTCGTACTCGATGAAGGGTGACCGCATCGAGCACCTCAATGCCGGGTTCACGGCGTTCTGCGCTTCGATCGCGGAGGACCCGCTCGCCCGCAAGCGCACCGACGTCACGGTGATCACCTTCGGGGGCGCCGTCGAGGTCGCCGTGCCGTTCCACGAGGGCCGCGACCTGACGCCGATCACGTTCACGGCACAGGGCACCACACCGCTTGGCGAGGCGCTCGACACCGGTCTGGACCTGCTCGCCGCACGGAAGAGCGAGTACAAGGAAGCGGGCCTCGAGTACTTCCGCCCATGGCTGTTCGTCATCACCGACGGCATGCCCACCGACGGGCAGCGCTTCGCCCGCGCGAGCAGGAGGGTGCGCGCCGCCGAGGCGGCGAAGGAGGTCACGGTGTTCACGGTGGGGGCGGGCGAGGCGGACCTCGAGGCGCTGTCCCAGCTCTCGGCGGTCCGTGAACCGCTTGCTCTGCAGGGCGTCCGGTTCGAGGAGCTCTTCGCCTGGTTGTCCACCAGCATGAGCGTGGTGACCCAGTCCAGCGCCTTCGGCCCGACGGACGCGACGGTCGCGGCCACCGAGGCCACCGAGCAGGTCCCACTCCCGTCGCCTGCCGGATGGGCCACGTGGTAGGTGCGCCCGCTGCGGCGTGGCGGCTCCTGGGCGGCTCGGTCACCGGCTCGCTGCACCGCAGGCAGGGTCGGGGCTGCGACGACGCGTTCGGCTGGCACGTCGACGACGCCGTGGTGGTCGCGGTCACGGCCGACGGGGCCGGTTCGCGGCCGGGCACCTCGGCCTTCGGCGCCTTCACCGCGGTTCAGGCGGTGCTGGCGGCCGCGGAACGGCACGACGTGCGGGACGGCGACGGCGCCATGGAAGGGTTGTTCCGCGCCGCGCTGTCTGCCGTCAACGACGCGGCGGACGGGCTGGGGGTCGCCCCCGACCTGCTCGCCACGACACTGAGCGTCGTCGTCATCGCCGGTGCACGGGTCGCGGTCGGCCAGGTCGGGGACGGGATCGCGGTGCAGGGGGCGGGCGACACGGTCGAGGCGGTGGCCGTCGGGGAACGCCCCGAGCACGTCAACGAGACGGTCTTCCTCACTACCCCGGGCGCGCTGTCGGAGCACCTCCGGACGTTCTCCTCCAGCGCCGACGCGGTGGACGCACTGGCACTGACCACGGACGGCCTGCGCTACCAGGTGCTCGACGACGTACCGGCCAACCGGCCCTTCGCGCCGTTCTTCCGGGCCGCCTGGGCGTACGCGCGCCGCACCGACGCCACGCGGGAGGCCGTCACGGCGTTCCTCGACGAGGTCGAGGACCAGAGCGGTGACGACAAGACGCTCGTGCTGGCCGTCCGCGACCGGTCCGGGACGGCATCCGCGACGACGTGCGCGAGCACCCGGCCTGCGGTGTGGGTGCCGGGCGAATGAGACTGAGCGATCTGGAGATCGGGCCGCCGCTGTCGCGGGGCGGGCAGGGCACGATCCATGTGGTGCTCGATGCGCCCGAGCGGGTGCTGAAGCGCTTCCACGAGGCCGAGCTCGCCCGCGCGTCGGACCTCGAGGAGCGGCTGCGCGCGATGGTCACCCACCGGCCTGCCGGGTGGCGGGAGACCTCCGGTCACGCGATGCTCGCCTGGCCGTCGGACGTCGTGCTCGACGGGAACCGGTTCGTCGGGCACGTCATGCCCCGGCTGCGGCTCGCGGACGTCGTCGAGCTGCACGTCCTGTCCAACCCCTCCGACCGGCTGGACCCCCGCGCCTCCACACCGGGCTGGGTCCGGGGCTTCACCTGGCGCCACCTGGTGCGGACCGGCGCGAACCTCGCGCTGGCCACGGACGTCCTGCACCGGAGCGACTACGTGGTGGGCGACTTCAACGAGCGCAACATCCTGGTGCGCAGCGACACCCGCGTGACCCTGGTGGACTGCGACTCGATGCAGGTCCCGAACCCGCGCTCCGGGCTGCCGTTCCTGTGCGGGGTCGGGCGGGCGGAGTTCACCGCGCCCGAACTGCTCGACGTCGACATCGCGACCACGCCCCGGCGCGCCAGCTCGGACCTGTTCGCGCTCGCGGTCCACATCTTCCAGCTCGTCATGGAGGGCGTGCACCCGTTCGACGGGGTGTGGCACGGCGACGGCGAGAAGCCGCGGCGCCACCAGCTGGCCCAGCAGGGCCTGTTCGCCTACGCGGGCGACCCGCTCCTGCGCCCGCGGCCCACGGCCATGCCGTTCGACCTGCTGCCCGAGGAGATCCGCGAGCTCTTCACCCGCGCGTTCGTCCTCGGCGCGGCCGACCCCGACGTGCGGCCGACGGGCCGGGAATGGCACGACGCGCTCGGCCGGTGCGCCGCGGACCTGCGGACGTGCCGCTCGGTCGAGCGGCACCTGCATCCCCCGCACCACGCGACCTGCCCGTGGTGCGCGCAGAGCCGGTTGGTGCAGAGCCTGCGCGACGAGGCGCGCCGCCGCGAGCGCGCCGCTCGCCCGGTGACGACCGCGGTCCGCAGGCGCCGACGGGTGCGCGGCGGGGTCGTGACGGTGGCCCTTGGCGTCGTCGACGCCCTGCTGGCCGTCTTCCTGATCACCCAGCGGACCCCGGCGCTCGCCGAAGTCGCCGTCGCCAAGGTGGCCGACCCGGTCGCGATGGCCGTCAGTCCGGACGACCGGCATCTCTACGTCGCAGGCCCATGCTGCGTCGTGTCGGTGATCGACACCGCCACGGGCGCGGTCACGGCAGGCATCCCGACCCGCCACAGCGTGTCCGGCCTGGCCATCAGCCCGGACGGGGCACACCTCTACGCCACCGACCCGACGTCCGGCACGGTGTCGGTCATCGCCACCGCGGCGAACACCGTCACCGCGACGGTCCCGGCCGGACCGAACCCGCTCGGGGTGGCGGTGAGCCCGGACGGGCGCACGGCCTACGTCGCCGAGGACAGCGATCCCGGGACCGTCGCGGTGATCGACACCGCGACCGCGGCGGTCACCCGGGCGATTCCGGTCGGCGACAACCCGGCCGCCGTCGCGTTCACGCCCGACGGCCGCGCCGCCTACGTCACCAACGACGCCTCCAACACGGTATCGGTGCTCGACACGGACACCGGCGCCGTCACGGCCACGACCCCGGTGGGCGAGTACCCGGGCGCCGGGCAATACCCGCAGGCCGTGACGACCGCGCCCGACGGCCGGTATGCCTACGTGGCGAGCCCGCAGATCGGCGCGGTGACCGTGATCGACACGACCTCGGACACCCTGGTGAAGAGGATCCCGACGACCGGCTTCATGGTCGTGCCTCCCGAAGGGCCGCACGCCTACCTCGTCGGCGGCGGCGTCTCGGTGATCGACACGAGCACCAACACCGTGACCAGGACCGTCCCGACCGGCCTGCGGCCCACCTCTGGCGCGGTCAGCCGCGACGGGCATCGCCTCTACCTTGCCGACTCGGCAGGGGGCACGGTCACGATCATCGACACCAGCGGCCTGTGAGCGGGCCTGGACGACCCCACCACCGGGATACGGGTCAACGGTACTGGCGCGCCGATTCCGGCGCCTGACTGCCAGAATCGGCGGATGGGCGATGACCGGGACCGGGACGAGTTCGGGCGGCCGCTCAACGCCCGCCCGCGCGACGGGCTCGGCAGGCCGCTGCCGCACGGCTCGCCGGGTGTCGACCGGCCGCCGATCACGCGCCCGATCTCACCGGACGAGGCGCTCATCGAGGCGCAGCGACTGTTGGACGACGGCATGCCCTTCCACGCCCACGAAGTGCTGGAGGAGGTGTGGAAGTCCGCTCCCGAGCCTGAGCGCGCGCTGTGGCGCGGGCTCGCCCAGCTGGCGGTCGGGCTGACCCACGCGGGACGCGGCAACACATCTGGTGCGTCCGCGCTGCTCAGGCGTGGTGCCGTCGGGATCGATCCGTACCGGGAACGGCCACCGCACGGCGTCGACGTGGCAGGCCTGCGACGGTGGGCCGACGGCCTCGCGGACCGGTTGGCGGTCGATCCGGGACCGCTGGCCGTCGACACCGTCGCGCCCCGCCTTTGTGCACGTCCGTCCGCACTTCGCGACTTCCCCTGAAAGGGTCCAGGACCCACACGGGGCACGGAGTCTGCGTGGCGGCGGCTGATCATCATCTCCACGCTTCCCAGCCACCTCTCGAAATGGCTTGTACCGACCTTCCCCATCGCATCGCGCACGCGGCCTGCGGAATCCCGATCACACACGTGATCGCCACTGCTGTTTCAGCGGACGCAGGCTGAAGCGGGGATTTTCGACCGCTGTTACCTTCCTCGCCGCCCCTTCGTCATCACCGTGACGGACCACGACACCGTGACGCACCCAGCCGGAAACACGCCCGGTCCGTGCGACGAGAGGACATCTCCATGGACGCCTATCACCAGCACGCGACCGGACAGACGACGGGGCAGACGACCGGACAGACGGGCGCACCGGTCGCGGCCTCCGCACCGCAGCCGCGGACCCTGGCCTTCCAAGGACTTGCCAACCGGGTGGTGCGAGGCCTGCTGAGAACCCCGCTGCTGTGCCGCCTCGCGGGGACCCGACTGATCACGATCTACGTCGTGGGACGCAGAACCGGCAAGCACTTCGCGATCCCGGTCGCCTACACCCGCGACCACGATCATCTCCTCGTCGGCACACCGTTCGCATGGGCCCGCAACCTGAGTACCGGCGAACCCGTCGACATCCGACTGAACGGGCGACGGCGCACCGCGGACGTCACCGTCGTCACCGACGAAGCAGGCGTGGTCGCCGACTACGCCATCATCGCCCGCGGCAACCGGCAGTTCGCAGGCTTCAACAACATCGCGCTGAACGACGACGGCGAGCCCGACCTCGGCGACATACACCGCTGCTGGGCCACCGGTGCCCGCACCCTCCGGCTCGTCCCACGCTGACACAACGACGCCGCTACGGCAGCCCGTACAGGTTCCGCAGTACCCGCTCGCGGCGCCGCCATGCCCGGGTTTTGCCGGGCCGGTGGGACGGCGGAGGCGGGTGACGGCTCAGGACCGCTGTCGAGCCTGTGGGGCCGCTCGGCTCACAGCGCAACCACTTCTCCGGCGAGGAGTGTGCTGTCCAGGCGCAGCAGCGCGCCGATATCGGACAGTGGATCGCCGTCGAGGACGATGAGGTCGGCGTCATGGCCTGCCCGGACGTGTCCCTTGCGGTCACCCAGGCCGCAGGCGTCCGCGGCGACAGAGGTCGCGGTCGCGAGTGCGTCGGCCGGGGTCATGCCGCCCGACACCAGGGCGATGACCGCGCTGGGCAGGATGCCATGGGCCTTGCCGGGGTTGATGCCGCCATCCGTGCCTGAGATGATCGTGACTCCGGCCCGGTGTGCATGGACCATCTGCCCGGCCCGGGCGTCAAGATCCACGCCAGCCCTGCGCATGCGCTCGCGCAGCTGCGGCGGGGGGACGGCGCCCGGCGCCCGACCGAGCGTCGGGCAGACCACGATGCCCTTTGCGGCCGCCGCAACGAGCACCTCCTCTGGCATGTGCACGCCACCCGCGGTCAGGAACGTGAAGTGCTCGATCCCGTCCACGCCCGCCGCGATCGCGTCCCGGATGGACCCCAGCGCGTGCGCATGGGCCGTGACCGGCAGCCCGGACGCGTGCGCCTCCTCGACGACCGCCGCGAGCTCCTCGGCCGTGAACTGGGCCCGGTCCACGTCCGTTCCGGGAGTCATCATCCCCCCACTTGCCATGATCTTCACGATGTCGACGCCGCGTTCCACCCGCTCTCGCACAGCGGCCCGCAGTTCGTCCAGCCCAGAGGCTTCGCCGCCCATGTTCGAGCAATGCCCGCCGCGGCTGGTGATCGGCGGCCCCGAGGCCACCACCGTCGACAGCCCAGCGACGGGACGCGCACGCCAGTCCAGGACGGACCACCCCATGTCGCCGAGGTCGCGAACCGCGGTGACGCCGGTGGCCAAATGGATCCGCAGAGACTGCTCGATCGTGCGGGCAACATCGTCGTCGGAGAGCTCCGGAAGCCGATCCAGCGCGCCGGGCCCCGAGTCGGCGGCCAGGTGGACGTGGGCGTCGATCAGACCCGGCAGCAACGTGCCTGCCGGGCGATCGAGAACCTCGCAGCCCACGGGAATGTCGAACCCCGACGGCTCCACCCCCACAATCCGATCACCATCCACGAAGACCACGCCCGCACCCGGTAGGAGATCGCGACCGTCGAAGATCCGTGCAACGCGGACGGCAAGCATGCTGCTCCCTCCGGGGACACCGCACAGCGAGGACAACGATCTCGCATCGTGGCGCGTCGGCCGCGGTCACACCAGTCCGGCGCTACCGAGTACCGACGGCCCGACATGGGCGCCCACGTCCGGACCTACCCCTGCGCCGCGTGGCGCGAATCCTCATCGACGGCCATCGAGCAGTGGGGCCACGAGCTCAGAACCGGAACCTCGCCTGGCCGTGCTCGCCGCCGAACACGAGGACCTTCGCAGGCGCGACCCGGTACACCCACGCGCCGCCGACGCCGTCACCGGAATGACTCAACTCGACGAACTCCTGGTCGCGCACCACGTAGCGCCAATCCTCGCCGTACTTGGCGAACCACGCCTCCGCAAGCGCCTGCAGCGTCTGGGCGTCGGTCACCCGCACCGCGGTTCCCTCGACGACCACGTCGGTTCCACTGTCCCAGCCGTTCGCGCCGGTGCTGCCGGTGGTCACGGCGACCCGCGGGTCGGCGTCGAGGTTCCGCTGCTTCTGCTCATGCTCACCCGTACAGAACACGAAGGCGCCATCCCACCAGACCCCGACCAGAGGCACCGCGTGCGGACGGCCGTCCGCGCGCACAGTGATGATCCAATACAACTGCGCGTCGGTGAGGAGGCGCTCGATGTCCGCCCACGCCGGTGCGGCCGCCGAGGCGTCGCCGTACCGCGGGTCGATCTCTCCCATCGTCATGTCAGGTGGACTCGGCCCGGTCCGCCGACTCATCGCCGCCGTGCCGGCGTCGGCCACGGCCCCCCGAGGTGCTCAAAGGCCCGCGGTTTCGGGACCTTCGTTTGCTGACCGGTGACCGTGCGATGGCGCACGCTCGACTACAGCGCCGGTCGCCGTCCGGCTCGCCCGACAGGGAGGTCGGATGACCACGGTCAACCGCACACACGAGCAGTTCGTCGGCTCGGGCGAGAGTACGGAAGGTGTCCGACCGGGCATCGCGGCGTCGTGGCGACGATGCCGCGCCGCGGGCCTGGACGCCGATCGGGCAACGGCGCCGATCCAGCTGAGCGACGACAGCCTGCGCGACCATCAGCAAGCCCACCCGCTCGCACCGGTGATCCCGGTCGTGCGGTCGCTCCTCGGGCAGCTCTCCACCGAAGCCCGCCATCTGATCGCCGTCGGCGCCCGGGACGGCGTGCTGCTGTGGATCGACGGACATCCGCAGGTGCGCCGCAAGGCCGAGCAGATCCACTTCATCGAGGGTGCCTCGTGGGACGAGCGGCACGCCGGGACCAACGCCCCGGGCACCGCCCTCGCCACCGGCGCGCCCGCCCAGGTCGTCGCGGCCGAACACTTCAGCCGGATCGTCCATCCATGGACCTGCTCGGCGGCACCGGTGCACGATCCGCTCTCCGGCGAGCTGCTCGGCGTCATCGACATCACCGGCGACGACCACCTCGCCACCCCCACCTGTCTGGCGTTGGTCCACGCGACGGCACGCGCCGCCGAAGGCGAGATCGCCCGCCGCCAGTTGACCCGCGCCCGGATCACCGATCGACCCGACCTCGGCGCCGCCGAGAACCGGCTCGAGGTGATGGGCCGGACAGAAGGGATCCTCATCCTCGACGGCAGGCGACACACGCTGTCCCCGCGACACAGCGAGATCCTCACCCTCCTCGTCGAGAGCCCGGAAGGTCGAACCGGCGAACAACTCGGCATCGACCTCTACGGGGACGACGCGAACCCCGTCACCTTGCGCGCGGAGATGGTGCGACTGCGTCGGCTGCTCGGACCGGAGGTGCTCAGTTCGCGCCCCTACCGCCTCCAGACGCAGATCAGCTCGGACGTCACCGATGTCGACCGCTTCCTCGAACGCGCCGCCGTGCACGCCGCGCTGCGGCATTACCGCGGACCGCTCTTGCCGCAGTCCACGGCGCCCGGGATCGAGCGCCTGCGCTGGTCGATCGAACAGCACGTCCGCGCCGCGCTCCTGACGACGACCGACCCCCGGAACCTCGTGCGGTGGACGAGCACGACCTGGGGCCGCGACGACCTCGAAGTCTGGGAACGCCTGACCATGACCGCTCCAGCGGGCGCCACCCGCGAGAGAGCCAAGTCCCACGCGCGCCGCCTCGCCGCCGAGTACGGCATCCCCGCGGTGGCGGCCTGGCGTCCGGGACGCAACCCCATCGCAACCTGACCCGGCCCAACCTGTGCGGAACCGGCGCCAAACCAGGTGCCCTCCCCCACGAGGTGCCGCCGATGCTGCTGACGAACCCCGCACAGGACGCCCCCACCCGGCACGGCGGTGGTCGGCCGACCGGCCTGCCGGACCGTGGCCAGATCCGTCCGGTCGCACAGCGGCCCCCGATCCAGGCCGCCGCCCCGGCGGTGATGTCGCGTCCGGCCGCCCGCATCGTCCTCATCGACGACCACGTCCTCCTGCGGCAGGGACTGCGCGCCCTCCTGCGGACCGAGCCGTCCGTCGTCGTCCTCGGCGAAGCGGGCACGACGGCGGAGGCGCTCGCCGTGGTGGCACGCAGCCGACCCGACGTCGTCATCCTCGACGTCCGGCTCGTCGACGGCATCCTGCGGGGCGTCGAGCTCTGTCGGCGGCTCACGACGACCTACCCCGAGACCCGCGTGATCGTGCTGACGACCGAGCTGACCGAGTCGCTCCTGCTCAGCGCCCTCCGCGCGGGCGCGAGCGGCGTCCTGCTCAAGGACAACGACTTCGACGCCCTGATCCGAGCGATCCAGGACGTCAGGACCGGCCACAACGCCTTCGACAGCCGCACCGCGGCGCTCGCGGCCCGGCTGGTCCGCCGCAGCGGCAGCGACGACCTGCCGCGGCTCACCGACCGCGAGGCCGACATCCTGGCGCTCATGGCGCGCGGCCTCTCCAACCGCACGATCGGCGGTCGGCTGTTCATCAGCGAGACCACCGTCAAGTTCCACGTGGCCAACGTGCTGCGCAAGATGGCGGCGGCCACGCGCGGCGAAGCCGTCTTCCGGGCAGGCGAACTCGGGCTCATCTGAGCGCGATCTCCCCGTCCGCCTGATGTCAGGCACCGCCCGGCGGGGTCGTCGATTCACCATGCCGGGGATGTGACCCCGGCCAAGGTGTCCCGCGGGATTGCTGCCCGCACCTCAAGACCAGCCGCAGCACCCGGCAGGCCAGAGATGTGTCCACAGTGGTAACGACGCAATGATCGTCTGCGAAACCGATAGGCCGCGCCCTCGGTCTCGATCCCCTCCCGGCCGGGGGTGCGGCGCCGTCGGCGATCCGTTCCTGCTGGGCGGTCACGTCGTCTCCCTGCTTGCTCGGCGATGAAATGCAGGTCGGCACCGACCCTGGTGGCGGAAACGGTGCGCCAGGCTGTGTCGCGCCGCGAGAGCGTCAGTGCGCGTGAGGCACGGTTGCCCAGTGCGTTGGCCAGATCTCGGTTGTGGGCCGAGACGAGCCGTTCGATGGTGAAATCCGTCGTGGCGACGGATGCCGGGTCGCGGAGCAACCACCATCGGGTCCCGGTGTCGAGCGTGGACGCCGCGCTTCCGCCCGTCCTACCGTGAGGCGTGGCGCTGCTCGAACGCGACGCGGAGTTGGCGGCGGTCGCCGCCGTGGTCTCCGCGGGCGGCGTCGTGCTGGTCGAGGGCGGCGCGGGCATCGGCAAGACCGCGCTCCTGGATGCGGCTTGCGCGGCTGCGGCAGCGCGGGGATCCGAGGTGTTGCGCGCGCGGTGCGCCGAGCTCGAGGCAGGGTTCGCCTTCGGTGCGGTGCGACAGTTGTTCGAACGACGGCTGCACACCGCGTCGCCGCAGGACCGTGCGCGGCTGCTGGGTGGACCGGCGGGCGCGGCGTGGGCGTTGTTGGAGGCTCCCCCGAAGCCGGTCGACGCGTCCTTCGCGATCGTGCACGGTCTGTACTGGGTCGCGGCCAACCTCGCGGTGTCGCGCGGGCTCGTCGTCGCCGTGGATGACGCTCACTGGGCCGATCCCGCTTCCCTGCAGTGGCTCGGCTACGTGGCGCCGCGGGTCGCCGAGCTGGGGATCGCGCTGTTGGTCGCGGTACGGCCGCCCGGTCGAAGCGTCGACCCCGATGCGCTGCTGGCGGTGCGCAGGCAGGCCGCCGTCATCGTGCGGCCGCGGTTGCTGAGCCCGCAGGCGGTCGGTCACCTCGCTCACGAGGTGCTCGGCGACCGCGCCGATGTCGGGCTCTGCGCCCGGCTCGCGGACGCCAGTGGGGGCAACCCGTTCTACCTGGGTGAGATGCTGCGCGCGACGACCGATGTGGACGGGCTGGGAGCGCAGGACGTCCTGCCCCACATTCGGGCCCGGCTGCGACGGCTCGGTTCCGTGGCCACCCGGTTGGCGCAGGCGGTCGCCGTGTTGGGCGACGGCTGCGCGCTGCATCTCGCGGCGGCGCTGACCGGCCAGACCGCGCAAGAGGCTGCGCGGACCGCGACAGCGCTCGTCGAACGTGAGGTGCTGGCGGAGCCGGACCCTGCCCGCTTTCTGCATCCAATCCTGCGCGACGCCGTCGAGCTGTCGCTGGATGCGGGTGACCGGGTGGTCCTGCACCGCGCAGCGGCGGGCTTGTTGTCCGCCGCTGCGGCACCGGCAGGCCGGATCGCGGCGCACCTGCGGGCCGTGCCCCCGGCCGCCGACGCGTGGGTCGCGGACCGGCTACGGGAGGCCGCCGCCGCGGCCCTCTCGTCGGGGGTCCCGCAAGAGGCGGCCGATCTGCTCCGGCGGGTCTGGGCCGAACCACCTGCGTCGGAGCAGCGGGTCGCCGTGCTGCGCGAGCTGGCCCGGGCGGACGTTACGGCAGGCCGCGGCACGGCGCAGGGCTGGCTTGAGGAGGCGCTGGCCCGCACCCGCGATCCCCGGGAACGCGCGGGCATCGCATTGGAGGTCGCGCAGGCGCACGCGGCGCTGTTTCGCTGGGCGGACGCGGTCGACGTCCTCGAACGGGCCGTGGCCGACCTCGGCACTGCCGACCCGGAGCTGAACGGCAGGCTCCAGGGACGGTTGGTGGTCGCGGGCCTGCACGACGCCCGCCGCGCCGCCCAGGTCGGCGCCACCCTCCACCATCTGACTGCGGTCTCCTCCGGAGAAGCGGTGACGGTCGCCCGCGGCATGCAGGCGTTGCTCACCGGACGGCCCGCCGCCGAGGTCGCCACACCGTTGGTCGAGGTGTTGTCGAGCTCGTCCACCGCCGTGACCGACTGGGACATCCGCGCGGCGTTGTTGTGGTGCCTGGTGACCGTGGAGGCCTTCGACGCCGTCGACCACTCCCTCGGCCCGATGCTCACCGAGCTCGGCCGCACCGGAGACGCCCGCGGCCTGATCGCGGTCCACACCGCCGCCGGGCTGCTCAAGCTCCGACTTGGTGCGCTGCCCGACGCCGACAGCGCCGCCCACATCGCGCAACACGTGCTACAGCAGGGCGACTTCCACCCCGGTCTGCCCTTCGCCGTAACCGTGCGCGCCGACGTCGCCATCGAGGCAGGCCAGCTCGACGAGGCACGTGCGCTGCTGGAGCTGCTTCCGGCCGAGCCCGGGCCGCCCGGCGTCGGCACAGTGCTCGTCCCGGCCGCGTGGGGTCGGCTGCACCTGGCCGCCGGTCGGCCCGCCGAGGCCGTCGCCGCGTTCCAGACCTGTGCCGCGATGTTCGGCACCGAGGTATGGGGCATGGACGTCCGCGACGTCGGCTACCTGCACGCCCGCTCGGGCGCCGCGACCGCCCTCCTGCTTCTGGGCGACCGTGCCCAGGCCTGCCGTCTGGCCGACGCCGAGCTGGCCGACGTGCGCGGATTCGGCGCGCCACGGGCGTTGGGCGTAGCGCTGCGCACCGCCGGTCTGGCCCACGGCGGCGAGAAGGGGCTCGGCCTGCTGGCCGAATCGGCCGCCGCCCTGAAGGCCTCCCCCGCCGTCCTGGAACGGGCCAAGTCCTTGGCCGAGCTCGGGGCGGCCCAACGGCGCGCAGGCCACCGACAGACAGCCCGGGACAACCTCGCGAACGCCCTGGACCTGGCCGCGCGCTGTGGTGCTCGGCCGCTCGCCGCGCGGGTACGCGAGGAGTTGCGGGCCGCGGGCGCCCGACCCCGTCGGGAATGGCGTCGGGGCGTCGAGTCGCTCACGCCGACCGAGCTGCGGGTCGCGACGCTGGCCACCGAGGACCGGACGAACCGAGAGATCGCCCAGAGTCTCTACGTCACCACGAAGACGGTGGAGGGCCACCTTTCACGCGTCTACGGGAAGCTGGAGATCACCGGCCGCGGCCAGCTGCGCGAGGCGCTCCGCGGCGAAAAGCCCGGGGTAGCGACCGAATAACCCGGGGGTCCGCACCCCCTCGCCCCCGCACGCCGCGACGCGCACCGTCGAGGCCATGACCCTCACCGACATCGCGTCCACCAACACGAACGTGCTTCGCCGCGCCTACGACGCCTTCGCCAAGGGCGACATCCCCACCGTGCTCGGCCTGCTGGCCGACAACATCCGCTGGCACGTCCCCGGGCGGAGCCCGCTGTCGGGTGACTACACCGGTCACGAGGGCGTCCTGGACTTCTTCGGTCGGTGCCATCGGCTCTCGGAAGGTACGTTGCGGGTCATCCCGACGGAGTTCCTGGCCGACGGCGAGCGTGTGATCGCCCTGTGCACGGTCTCCGCGGAACGGCACGGAGTGGCATGGTCCTCACCGGAGGTGCACGTCTGGCGGGTGATCGCAGGCCGCGCCGCGGAGTTCGTCGAGTTCCAGAGCGACCAGCAGACCGAGGACGAGTTCTGGATGGGGTGACCGCCACTGGTGCGATTTCGCCGTAGGTCGTGCGCCCGACGTTCGGACACGAGTCAGAGTTCCGGCCACCGTAGATCGTGTCGCAGTAGCCGCGGACGGCGCGCAGACCGGACAATGCCGCGGTCGAGAGGTGGCGGGCAGGCGGGGCGGAGCCGGCGGGGGCCCGTCACCCACATGGCAGTACTGAGCTCACCGCGATCTACGGAAGGCTGGACACATGCAGCTCGGAATGATCGGCCTCGGCCGGATGGGCGCCAACATCGTGCGCCGGGTGATGCGCGACGGGCACACCGCCGTCGCCTTCGACACCAATCCGGACACCGTGGCCCAGTTGGTCGACGACGGCGCGGAGGGGTCGAGCTCGCTGGAGGAGTTCGTCCAGAAGCTCAGCACGCCGCGGATCGCCTGGGTGATGATCCCCGCCGGGATCACCGACAAGGTGGTCGAGCAGCTGGGTGGGCTGATGGAGCCCGGCGACATCATCATCAACGGCGGGAACTCCAACTACCGCGAGGACTACGACCGGGCTGCCGCGCTGGCCGAACACGGGATCGAGTACATGGACGTCGGCACCAGCGGTGGGGTCTGGGGCCTGGAACGCGGCTACTGCCTGATGATCGGCGGCACCGACACGGCGTTCGCGCAGTGCGAGCCGCTGTTCGCCTCGATCGCTCCCGGCCTGGGATCCATCGACCGCACCCACGGCCGGTCGGGCGACCCTGCCCCGGAGGAGCAGGGCTACCTGCACTGCGGGCCGCCCGGTGCCGGTCACTTCGTGAAGATGGTCCACAACGGGATCGAGTACGGGATCATGGCCGCCTACGCCGAGGGCCTGAACGTGCTGGCCAAAGCCAACAGCGGCGCCACCGAGCAGATCCACTCGGCGGAGGTCACCCCGCTGGAGCAGCCGGAGTACTACCAGTACGACCTGGACATCGCCAAGGTCACCGAGGTGTGGCGGCGGGGCTCGGTCATCTCCTCCTGGCTGCTGGACCTGACCGCGGGTTCCCTGAACGGGAACCCCGAGCTGGAGGGCATCGCCGGGCGGGTCTCGGACTCCGGCGAGGGCCGGTGGACCATCAAGGCGGCGATCGACGAGGGCGTGCCGGTGCCGGTGCTGTCCGCCTCGCTGTTCGCACGGTTCAGCTCCCGCGGCGAGGCCGTCTACGCCGACAGGCTCCTGTCGGCCATGCGCATGGCCTTCGGCGGGCACATCGAGCAGGGCACCGGCGAATAGGCCACCGCGCCACGCACACGGCTCGGTGAGCAGGCGGCGGCACCGGTCACCTCGGCCTGCTCTGCGTATCCGCCGCGGACAGCGCGGCGTCCACGGTGTCGACCACCGAGAACAGGTCGAGGATGCCCAACCCCCGCAGGGTGCGGTGCGCGGATCCGGCCAGGCCCACGAGGTGGGGCACACCGAGACCGCGGGAGAGTGCCCGGCGCCGCAGACGGAGCAGCACGGCGATGCCCGCGCTACCGAGGAACTCGGTGCGGCGCAGGTCGAGCACGACCGTCCGCGGCGTCCCGGTGTCCAGCAGGTCGCGCAGCCGGGCCTCGAGGATCGGGGCGGTGGCCAGGTCGAGCCAGCCGTTCAGGTGGACCACGAGTGCGCCCGGCCGTGGCTCGTCGACCACGACCCTGAGCTGCTCCGGTTCAGCGACGGCGTCCATCAGCCGTTGCCCTTGTGCGGCAGGAACTCCTGCAGCTTGGTGGCGACGCCGCGGCGCATCACATCCAAAACATGATCGGCGACCGTGGATGTCACGCCGTCCTCCCAAGATCCTCCGCGCACCGCGTCCCGCATGCGGGGGGTAGCCGCGTCGACCCCGGCCTACACACGCTGAGGCCACTCCTACGCCTGCAGGAGCCTGTTCCTCGGCAGGCCAGGCCGCACCATGTACGCGATCCGGCTCGTGGGCGACGGGCCGCTCGGCGCGACCAGCACCTCGTTCTCCAGCCAGGACGGCCCGCCCTCGACCTGGGGAGCGAGGTGATCGGTCGTCGGTCGTTGAGGGCTCACCGTCCGGCGTGGTGGCGTCGTCAACCGATCGCTTCCATGGCCTGGCGCAGCCGATGGACCAGCAGCTGGGGCTGCGCGACCGTCACCGTCAGGCCCGGGTGGCGCAGCAGCCCGCTCGGCTCGATGCCCGGCACCGGCTCCCGGAAGCGGATGCACACCCCGCTGGTCGCGTTGGTCCCGAAGGTGAGGCCGCGGTCGGCGAGCGACAACCGCGCGCCCAAGGCCTTCCACTCCGTGTACGGGCCTCCGACGTCGGCGGCCGCGACGTTGCCGATGGTCGTCGCGACCCGCCACGGCCCGAAGACGGCCTCCAGCCGGGCGTCGTCGACGCGCACTCCGTCGCGGGGGCGGGGCAGCCCGACGAGCCGCAGCATTCGGGCAAGCCCCGTGCGCGGGGGCGCCGCGAAGGGGAAGTACTCCACGGATCCCGCCGAACCCGGTCCCGACCGCGCATCAGACATGCCTGCGAGTGCCCGTACAGGCCGACGGCCAACCACAGCGGAGCGTGGCGCGCACCACCGGCCGAGGTCCTCCGCGGTGATCAGCAGCCGCCGAGACGCGGAGATCTACCGCCGTGCGGCGCCGCCCTGACGCATGAGGCGGCGCGCCCAGCCCAGTATCCCGAGACAGGCGAGCGCGAGCACCGCGAAGATCACTCCGAGGATCGGTGTGTTCAACCAGAAGAAGACAACCGCGACGAACGCACAGAGGATCGTCGCGATCACGGCGATCCCAGCATGGAGTCGTAGCCCTTGCTGTCCGTCAGCGGTGCTCGCCGGGGCCCCGCCGGTCCCCGGCACGGACGGATCTCGAGATGTCCGCTCATGTCGCATGGTCCCGGGTTACCCCAGGCGCAGACCGGGCTAACCTGCGGCGTGCTGCCGCGCGCGGAACCTCAGCGGCGCCTCGAGAAAGGAGATCCCGAGCACCATGCCGAGCCAGGTGAAGGCGGCCCCGGCGACGAGGGTCATCGACTCTCCTCCTGTCCAGAGCCGAAGCTCCTGATCATCGACCGCAGGTCGTCCCGCCCCGCCGACTCACTCACGGCATCCTCCTCGAGAGCGCTGGGCCCGCGGGCCCTGGCCGTCCGGATGCCCACTCTGTTCGTCAGACAGGGTGATCGACACAAGGCGCAGGGCCTCCTCGACGGGACCTTCGGCAGTGCACATGCCAGGGCGAAAAGACCGCATAGCGACGACCGTGGCATGTCAAGACGGCCCTGTCGCTGGACGGGAGTGAGAGTCTTCACAAGCCTGTCACCAGGGGCGATACGACACGGCAGGCGGTCCGGCTAACACCGCCACGCGCGGGGGCCGATAACGCTGGTGTTATGAGCTCCTCGTTGCGAAATCCGCCGCCGCCACCCTCCCCCGCCGCCGCGCCGAAGGCAGGCCTGACCGTCAGCAAGGTGGTGGCGGGAGCCGGTGCGGCGGCCACCACCGCTGTTGTCGGATCTCTCTTCGGGGCGGACGGCACCGTGATCGGGGCGGCCGTCGGGTCGGTGGTATCGGCGGTGGCGGCCACGGCGTACGAGAAGTCGCTCGACCGCACCCGCCAGGTCGTGGTGTCCCGGGTGCGGCTGCCCAACGGCCGCACCGCCGAGGTGACCCAGGTGATCCCCGCGCAGCGCCCCGGTGGCGCGCGCCCCGCCCTTCCGCCCTCGCCCGCACCCCGACCCACGAGACTTCCGCTGCTCGCCGGGGCCACCGCCCTGGTCTTCCTGGTTGGCCTGCTCGCCGTGACCGGCGTCGAGCTGTTCGCGGGCGGACCGTTGCTCAGTGCCCAACATGGCACCAGCGTCGGCACGGTGCTGGGATACGGCACCAGTTCTGCGTCCCCCTCAACGACCGCCGAGCCTGCCTCCACGGCCTCGAGCACGCCGACCACGACACCATCGACGACACCGACCACATCGACAGAGCCGACCCCCGTCCGGCGGGCGAATCCCGGGGCGAAGAGCCCAGCGATCGGCAGCTCGGCCGCACCAGCGACGACAGCCGCTCCCACCAGCGACACCCCGGCGCCCGCCTCGTCGATGAGCTCACCCTGAGACCTGTCTGGATCGGACTCGCGATCGCAGCCAGACCACCCCATCGCTGCGCCGGGCCCGGGAAGGCCGTACGGTGCCACCCGTGCATGTGGTGATCGCGGGTGGCCACGGGAAGATCGCGCTACGGCTGACCGCCCTGCTGACCGGTCGGGGTGACCTCGTGACGTCGCTCGTCCGCAACCCCGACCACCGTGCGGACATCGAGCGGGCGGGCGGCACCGCGGTCGTCATCGATCTGGAAGCGACGACGGTCACCGACCTCGTGCCCGTCGTCCGGGGAGCCGACGCCGTTGTCTTCGCCGCCGGGGCCGGGCCTGGCAGCGGCGCCGCCCGCAAGGACACCGTCGACCGCGCCGCCGCCGTGCTGCTCGCCGACGCCGCGAAGGCGGCAGGCGTGCGCCGCTATCTGTTGGTGTCCTCGACCGGGGTCGACGACCCACCGCAGCCGGGCACGGATGCGGTGTGGGCCGCCTACCTCACCGCGAAGAAGGCGGCAGAAGAGGCCATAAGCGCCTCGGATCTGGACTGGACGATCCTGCGTCCGGGCCTGCTGACCGATGACCCGGGGACGGGACGGGTCCTGCTCGCCCCGCCGCCCGTCGGGCGGGCCGACGTGACCCGGGACGACACGGCGGCGGTCCTCGTCACCTTGCTCGACACCCCGGCGACGGCCGGGCTGATCCTGGAACTGCGCGAGGGTGACACCGGCGTTCTCGACGCGGTCAGACGCTATGAGTGAGCGGCGGTCCGCCCCTGTCCGGCAGGCACCACCCCACGTCACCTGTGATGGTGAGGGCACTCTTCGACGCGAGGCTGTGCCCACCCGCCCCACCCGACCAACAAACCTTTGGTTCTGCGTGGTGCCGCCGCGACGCGCGGGCAGCTAGCGCTCGAGCGAGATCACGTGCGCCTTGTCGCCACGGTGAGGAGGACGGCGGCGTCCTCGATGGCCTCGAGGCTGTGCGGGGTCGCGGGGATGGTGATCAGGTCGCCGGACCGGCCGTCCCAGGAGTCGGTCGAGGTGACGAGTCGGACGCGGCCCGACAGGACGTGCAGGGTCGCCTCGCCGGGGCTGTCGTGCTCGGCGAGGGAACGGCCTGCGAGGAGGGCGATGAGGGTCTGTCGGAGGACGTGTTCGTGTCCGCCGTAGACGGTGCGTGCGGCGCGCCCGCTGGTGGTCGCGCGGGCCGCCTCGAGCTGGTTGCGGACGAGCGCGTCGAGTGAGGTCTTCTGCACGCTGTTCACCGGACACGCTCCCAGCCGCGCCGCGCCGGGCGGTTGGCCTGGCCGCCGGTGCGGGACCGGTAGACGACGTAGGGGCGGAACAGGTAGCCGACTGGTGCTGTGAAGGCGTGCACGAGCCGGGTGAACGGCCAGAGCGCGAACAACGCCATCCCGACGAGCGCGTGCAGCTGGAACGCCAGGCCTGCCTGGCTCATCGCCGTGATGTCGGGTTGGAAGACGAACAGCGACCGGAACCAGGGCGAGACGGTGAGCCGGTAGTTGTGTTCTTCGCCGCCTGTGACGCCGAGCAGTGTGGTGGTCAGGCCGGCGATGATCGCCGCGACGAGCACGACGTACATCAGCTTGTCGTTCGTGGTGGTGGCGCGGAAGACGGGACCGGTGGTTCGCCTCCGGTAGATCAGGACGCCGATCCCGACCAGCGTCGAGAGGCCCGCGATCGTGCCCAGGAGCAGCGCCTGCACGTGGTAGGCCTCCTGGCTGAGGCCGACGGCGTCGGTCCAGCTCTTCGGGATGATCAGTCCGATCACGTGGCCGATGATCACCACGAGCAGGCCGAAGTGGAACAGTGGGCTGCCGATGCGCAGCAGCCGCGACTCGTACAGCTCCGAGGAGCGCGTGGTCCAGCCGAACTTGTCGTAGCGGTAGCGCCAAACGGTGCCGCCGACCAGCACGGCGACCATGACGTAAGGCGCCACCCCCCACAGCAGCACGTCGAGGGCGCTCATCGGAGACCTCCTGTCGGGACGGTGCTGAACGGGGCGAGGTCGAGCCCGACCTGCTCGCGCGGGGGCCCGTTGCGGGCGAGGGCTTTCGCGGCGGCGACGTCGGCGGGCGAGGGTCCGGGCAGCAGGGCACACACCGCCTCGACGGGTGCGGCGTAGGGGGTGGCCGCGTCGAGCAGCGCGAGGCGCAGCAGTTCCAGGCCCGGCCGGTGCTCCTGCAGCAGGGTGAGTCCGCCGGGCAGGTCGACGGTGGCGGCGAACTCGAGGATGGCGGGCAGGAAGTCCGGCAGCTCCGGGTCGGCGAACTCGGCCCCGGATGCGCGGAACCGTTGCTTGAGCGCGGCGAGCGCGGCTCCGCGGCGGCGGGTCTCGCCGTCGGTCCACCAGGTCAGGTACAGGCAGCAGCGGCGCCGGGTGTCGAACACCTCGACATAGTGCTGCGCCGCCCGTTCGGGCGTGGTGGCCGCGACCGTGTCGAGGAACGAGCCGAGCCGTTCCCGGGCGTGGCTCGGGGGCAGCGCGGCGACCGCGTCGCGCACGACCGGCATCAGCGTGAGCAGCGCGGCGTCGGGATAGCGCAGGCAGACCGACGCCGCCTGCAGCACGACAGCCTGGTCGCGGGCGTGGGTGAGGGCGGTCATCGCCTGCCACCGTCGGTCGGTTGCGGGGGGAACAGCCCGGCGGGACGGCCCTTGCCGTCCCAGTTGAGGAGGTTGATCCGCGCGCCGGATCTGCCGGTCTCGGTCACGTGGTCGCTGGTCTGCCGGTCGCGCAGGGCGTGGAACGTCTCGACCGACACCGGCACCGGGGTGCCGGAGCCCTCGCCGAAGGGCCCGCTGCCGGTCATCCCCGGTCCGCCCTCGACGTCGAGGCTGCAGCCCAGTTCCTCGAGTTGGTGGGCCTCCCCCTCGTAGGCGGTGGGGATGACGTAGCGCTCCTCGTACTTGGCGATGCCGAGCAGTCGGTACATCTCCACGAGCTGGCCGCCCGTCATCCCCACGGCCGCGGCGATCGACTCGTCGCGGGGCCGGTCCAGCGAGACGTCGCGCATGTAGGAGCGCATGGCGGCCAGCTTCAGCAGCACACCGCGGACCGGTTCGGGATCGCCTGCGGTGAACAGCTCGGCGAGGTAGCCGATCGGGATGCGCAGCGCGTCGATGGCGCCGAACAGGTTGCCCGCGGACTCGCCGTCGTGGCCGGTCTCGGTGAGCCGGTCGACCACCGGGGAGAGCGGGGGGATGTACCAGACCATCGGCATCGTGCGGAACTCCGGATGCAGCGGCAGCGCCACCCGGTACTGCTTGGCCAGCCGGTAGACCGGCGAGCGACGGGCCGCGTCGAGCCACTCCTCGGCGATGCCGTCGCGGCGCGCCTGGTTGATCACGGCGGGGTCGTGCGGGTCGAGCAGCAGGTCGAGCTGGGCGGCGTAGAGGTCGCGCTCGTCCTCGACAGAGGCCGCGGCGGTGACCCGGTCGGCGTCGTAGAGGAACAGCCCGATGTAGCGCAGCCGCCCCACACAGGTCTCGCTGCACACGGTGGGCAGCCCGACCTCGACCCGGGGGTAGCAGAAGGTGCACTTCTCGGCCTTGCCGGTGCGGTGGTTGAAGTACACCTTCTTGTAGGGGCAGCCGGTGACGCACATGCGCCAGCCCCGGCACTGGTCCTGGTCGACGAGCACGATGCCGTCCTCGGCGCGCTTGTACATCGCCCCGGACGGGCACGACGCCACGCAGGACGGGTTGAGGCAGTGCTCGCAGATCCGCGGCAGGAAGAACATGAAGGCCTGCTCGTAGGACAGCTTCACGGCTTCCTCGGACTCCGCGCGCAGCCGCTGCACGATCGGGTCGAACGGGGCGTGTTCGGGCGCGCCGCCCAGGTCGTCGTCCCAGTTGGCGCTCCACTCGACGGCCATCGGCTCGCCGGACAGCAGCGACCGCGGCTGGGCGACGGGGAAGTCGTCGCCCAGCGGGGCGTCGGTGAGCATCTCGTAGTCGTAGGTCCACGGCTCGTAGTAGTCGCGGATGTTCGGCAGCACCGGGTTGGCGAAGATCGAGAACAGTTTGCGGATGCGGCCACCCGCCTTCAGCGTGAGCCGCCCGCGGCGGTTGCGGACCCAGCCACCGCGCCACCGCTCCTGGTCGGCGAAGCGGCGCGGATAGCCCTGCCCGGGGCGGGTCTCGACGTTGTTGAACCACGCGTACTCGACGCCGCTGCGGTTCGTCCACGCCTGTTTGCAGGTGACCGAGCAGGTGTGGCAGCCGATGCACTTGTCGAGGTTCATGACCATGCCCATCTGGGCCATCACGCGCATGTCAGTACACCACCTTCTGGCTGCGCCTGCGGCGGACAACCGTGACCTCGTCGCGCTGGTTCCCGGTCGGCCCGAGGTAGTTGAACGCGAACGACAGCTGCGCGTAGCCGCCGATGAGATGGGTCGGCTTCACCATGATCCGCGTCAGCGAGTTGTGGATGCCCCCACGACGGCCGGTCGCCTCCGACTTCGGCACGTTCACCACCCGCTCCTGGGCGTGGTAGACGAACACGGCGCCCTCGGGCAGCCGGTGGCTGACGATCGCGCGCAGCACCATCACACCGTTGCGGTTGACCGCCTCGACCCAGTCGTTGTCGCGCACCCCGATCGCGGCGGCGTCCGGTTCGCTCATCCACACCACCGGCCCGCCGCGGGACAGCGACAGCATGAACAGGTTGTCCTGGTACTCCGAATGGATCGACCACTTCGAGTGCGGGGTCAGGTAGCGCACCGTCACCGATGCGCCGTCGGCGTGGTCGTCCGGGCCGCGTTCGCCGATCTCCGGTTCGCCGAACAGCCGGTGCATGTTCAGCGGCACCCGGTAGATCGGCAGGGCCTCCCCCATCTCGTGCATCCACGCGTGGTCGAGCAGGAAGTGCATGCGACCGGTGAGGGTGTGCCAGGGCTTGGAGCGCTCGACGTTGACGGTGAACGGGGCGTAGCGGCGCCCGCCGGTCTCGCTGCCCGACCATTCCGGGCTGGTGATCACCGGGACGGGCCGGGCCTGGGTGTCGGCGAAGGTGATCCGCTTCTCCTCGCTGCCCTCGGCGAGGTCGGCGAGGGCCGTGCCGGTGCGGCGCTCGAGCTGCCGGAAGCCCTGCACGGCCAGGCGACCGTTCGTGGTGGCGGACAGCGCGAGGATCGCCTCGGCCATCTTGGCGTCGGTGTCGATCGCCGGGCGGCCCTCGGCGGCGCCGCCGAGCATCACCCCGTTCTTCGCCGACAGGTAGGCGATCTCCTCGTCGGGGTGGTAGGTGACGGCCTTGGTCGTCATCCCGAGCCGGTCGACCAGCGGGCCGATCGCGGCCATCTTGTCCGCGACGGCCGGGTAGTCGCGCTCGACGGCCACGAAGTTCGGCATCGTGCGGCCCGGGACGGCCTCGACCTCACCTGCTCGCCAGTCCAGCACCCGGCCTCCGGGCTGCGCGGTCTCGCCCGGAGTGTCGTGCTGCAGCGGCACGGCGACGACGTCGCGGCGTACCCCGAGGTGGGTGCGGGCGAGCTCGGAGAACCGGCGTGCGATCGCGTGAAAGGCGTCGAAGTCGGTGCGGGACTCGAACGGCGGGTCGATCGCGGGGTTGAAGGCGTGCACGAACGGGTGCATGTCGGTGGTGTTGAGGTCGTGCTTCTCGTACCAGGTGGCGGCCGGGAGCACGACGTCGGACAGCAGCGTCGAGCTGGTCATCCGGAAGTCCAGCGACAGCAGCAGGTCGAGCTTGCCCCGCGGCGGCTCCTCGTCGCGCCAGGCGACGTCGCGCGGACGCTTGTCCTCGGGCGTCTGCTCCGCGCTCAAGCTGTCGTGCGTGCCGAGCAGGTGCCGCAGGAAGTACTCGTCGCCCTTGGCCGAGGAGCCCAGCAGGTTCGCCCGCCACAACGTCAGGCAGCGCGGCCAGTTCTGCGGCGCGTCCGGGTCCTCGATCGCGAACCGCAGCGTGCCGTCCTGCAGACGGCCTGCCACGCGGGTGGCGACGTCCCCGCCCCCCGCCTCGGCGGCGATCTCGTCGGCCAGGTCGAGGGGGTTGCGGTCGAACTGCGGGTAGGACGGCATCCACCCCAGCCGGGCCGACAGCGCGATCGTGTCCATCGTGTGCATGCCCGCGAGGTGCCCCCGCGCCAACGGCGAGGTGAGCGCGTCGGCGCGGTAGCCGTCGTAGCGCCACTGGTCGGTGTGGGTGTACCAGTACGCCGTGCCGATCATCTGACGGGGCGGGCGCTGCCAGTCCGTCGCCCCCGCCATGGTCGCCCACCCGGTGACCGGCCTGCACTTCTCCTGCCCGACGTAATGCGCCCAGCCACCCCCGTTGCGCCCCATCGACCCGGTGAGCATGAGCAGCGCCAGCACCGCGCGGTAGGTGGTGTCGCCGTGGAACCACTGGCAGATCCCGGCCCCCATGATGATCATGGTGCGGCCGTCGGACTCCTCCGCGTTCGCGGCCATCTCGCGCGCCACCCGCACGACCAGTTCAGCCGACACCGACGTGATCGGCTCCTGCCACGCGGGGGTGTAGGGCTGGGAGGCGTCGTCATAGCCCGTAGGCCACTCCCCCGGCAGGGCCGCCCGGTGCACGCCGTACTGGGCGAGCATCAGATCGAACACCGTCGTGACCAGCCTGCCCGCCACGCGGCGCACGGGCACGCCGCGGCGCAAGACCCCGCCGGTGCCGTCCAGGGCGTCGAAGCGCGGGAGCAGCACCTCGCCGCCGACTCGCCGCCGAGCAAGGTGAGCTGCGGGGCCACGCCGTCCAGGTCGAGGTTCCACCGACCCACGCCCGTCTCGGTGTAGCGGAACCCGAGCGACCCGTTCGGCGCGACCGGCTCACCCGTGCGGCCGTCGACCAGCACGGTCTTCCACGCCGCACCCTCGCCGGTGTCGCCGAGATCGGCCGCGGTGAGGAACGTCCCGGGCACGTGCGCGGCCCCGTGTTCGTCCGTGCGCTCCTCCAACATCACGAGGAACGGCAGGTCGGTGAAGCGCTGCACGTAGTCGACGAAGAACGGCACCCGCCGCTCGACGAAGAACTCCTTGAGCATGACGTGGCCCATCGCCATCGCCAGCGCCCCGTCGGTACCCGGTTGCGCGGGCAGCCACGTGTCGGCGAACTTCGTGTTGTCCGCGTAGTCCGGCGAGACCACCACGACCTTCTGACCCTTGTACCGGGCCTCGGCCATCCAGTGCGCGTCCGGGGTGCGCGTGACCGGCACGTTCGAGCCCCACATGAGCAGGTAGGTGGCGTTCCACCAGTCCCCGGACTCCGGCACGTCGGTCTGGTCGCCGAACACCTGCGGCGAGGCCACCGGAAGGTCGGCGTACCAGTCGTAGAACGACGTCATCGTCCCGCCGACGAGCTCGATGAACCGCGAACCGGCCGCGTGGCTGACCATCGACATCGCCGGGATCGGGGAGAACCCGGCCACCCGGTCCGGACCGTGGGCCTTGATCGTGTGCACGTGCGCGGCCGCGACGATCTCGATCGCCTCGTCCCAGCTCACCCGGACATGGCCGCCCTTGCCGCGTGCGGACTGGTACCGGCGACGCTTCTCCGGATCGGTCGTCACCTCGGCCCACGCGGCGACCGGGTCACCGAGCCGCGCCTTCGCCTCCCGGTACATCTCCACCAACACGCCACGGGCATACGGGTAGCGCACCCGGGTGGGCGAGTAGGTGTACCAGGAGAACGCGGCACCCCGCGGGCATCCACGCGGCTCGTACTCCGGGGAATCCGGGCCCACCGACGGATAGTCGGTCTGCTGGGTCTCCCACGTGATGATCCCGTCCTTGACGTAGACCTTCCACGAGCACGAGCCGGTGCAGTTGACGCCATGGGTGGAGCGCACCACCTTGTCGTGGCTCCACCGGTCCCGGTAGAACACATCCCCCTCGCGGCCACCCACCCGGAACACCGCGCGCAGGTCCTCCGATGTGTCCCGGCGGGTGAAGAAGCGCCCGGTGCGGAGCAGCAGATCGGCGGCGGGACCATCGAGACCGGCGACCGAACCCTCGCCGTTCCGCGCTCCGAGCACCATCGCTCTCGCCTCCCAGTCGTGATCGTCGGATCGACGATCCCAGGTACGAAGTACCTGAAGCTACGCCGAAAGACCCTCGCTGCGGACCGAAGTGCCTCTACCGATCTGCGGCGTCTCGGGCCGACCCTGGAACCCGATCAGTCGGGCCACCCATGCCCGCCTGCACCGACACCAGGAGAGCGCGTCGTGACCACATCGACCCCACGAGGACCGCTGGCGAGGCCCGCACCCACCGCCACGACCGGCAGGCCCGGGCTGATGCTTGCCACCGCCACCATCGGCTTCGCGGTGACCTTCTGGGCGTGGGCGCTGCTCTCCCCGCTCGGGGCGACGCTGCGCGAGCAGCTGCACCTGAGCGCCTTCCAGCAGTCCCTGGTCGTGGCGGTACCCGTGATCGTAGGCTCGCTCGGCCGTATCCCCGTCGGCGCGCTCACCGACCGGTGGGGGGCGCGACGGATGTTCCCCACCGTGGCACTGCTGACCGTGCTGCCGGTGCTCTACCTCGGCCACCTCGCGAACTCACTCACCGACTACCTCATCGGGGGCTTCTTCCTCGGCCTCGGCGGCACGACGTTCGCGATCGGCATCCCGTTCGTGAACTCGTGGTACCCGCCCGCCCGTCGCGGACTGGCCCTCGGGATCTTCGGGGCCGGTATGGGCGGCACCGCCATCTCGGCGTTCACCACCGTGCAGCTCAGCAACACCCTCGGACCCAGCTTCCCGTTCGACATCGTGGCCGCCGTCCTCGTCGTCTACGCGGTCGTGGCCCACCTGCTGCTGCGCGACCGGCCCGACCGCCAGATCGTCCCGGGCGGCATGCTCGCCCGCCTCGCCACCACCTTGCGGATGCGCGTCACCCTGCAGTTGTCGTTCCTGTACGCCGTGGCCTTCGGCGGGTTCGTCGCGTTCAGCGTGTACCTCCCCACCTACCTGGTCAGCGCCTTCCACCTCGACCGCAGCGACGCCGCACTGCGCACGGCCGGGTTCGTCGTGCTCGCCGTGGTGATGCGGCCGATCGGCGGGTGGCTGTCCGACCGGATCGGACCGATCACGGTTCTCGTCACGTCCTACGGCGCGGTGGCGCTGCTCGCCGTCGGCGCGGCACTCGGTCTCCCGCTCGTGCCTCTCGGCACCATCGCGTTCCTCGGCATGGCCGCAGCGCTCGGGGCAGGCACCGGCGCGGTGTTCGCCCTCGTCGCCCGACTCGTCCCGGCCGGTCAGGTCGGCGCGGTCACCGGCGTCGTCGGCGCCGCAGGCGGCCTCGGCGGCTTCTTCCCGCCCCTGGTCATGGGCGCGGTCTACGGAGCGACGGGCAGCTACGCCATCGGCTTCCTGCTCCTCGCCGCCACGGCTGCCACGGCAGCCCTGTTCACCGCAACCGCCATGCGCAACCGCACCGGCAGCAGCAACGCGGGGGCAGCACGCTAGCGCCACGGGGGTGCAGCGCTGGTCATCGGTGTCTACCAGCGCTGCACCGCCTCAACGACGACGGGTGTAACCGCGGACCCGTACCGCACCACTGCCGACGCCTGCGAGGTAGAGCGCCACACAGAGCAGGCCCGCGGTGATCAGGACGTTGGCGGTGATGACGGAGAGGCTGAAGTTGAGCAGCTGGAACAAGAGCGCAAGTGCGAACAGGACGGCGGCGATGATCGCGGTCACGGACATTCCTTTCCAAGCGGACACCGGGCGAGAGACAGGATGGCCGCGTCGGCTTCCGTCCGCTGGGCTCGTCGCCGAACCGTGATGACCCGCCCGCAGAGGGCCGTCCGTGAGCGTTCTCAGCTGGCGCGTTGAATCTGGTTCAGGACCTTCTCGGTGTCGGGCAGGTCCTGGGCGACGCCCTCCGCCACCGTGGGGTAGGTGCCGTTGAGGGCGTAGAGGGCCACGACGACGTCCTTGCCTGCGGCGGTGGTCATGTAGCCTGCCTGGCCTGCCGCCACGAACAGCGCGGGCATCGGGCCGATCTCGGGTCGCGCGCTGAGGCCGCTCTTCACCATGATCTTGCCGTCGTGGTCGATGTCGGGCAGGCCCGCCTTGAACAGCGCGCCGAAAGGCTGCCCGTGGAGATAGGTGAGCCACCGGATGAGCGCGGCGGGGGTCCCGGAGGCCGGATCCGAGCCTTCACCGTCGTAGATGTTCACCGTGCCCGGTTCGATGTCCGCCTTCGCGAACTTCGAGATCACGACGGGCATGCCCGATTCGCAATCCCGCGATCCGGCCTTCCTGGCCATGAGACACAGCAGTGTCTCGGCCCCGCGGTTGTCGCTGATCTCGGTGACCAGTTTCGTCAGGATGCTGGTCGGCGGCGAGGTGAGCGATGCCACCTGGTTCGCAGCGGTCAACGCGTTGTCCGGCGGGAGGTTTCCGGTCGCGGCCTGCAGGGGCGCGCCCACGGTGACGCCCGCGCGGCGCAGGGCCTCGATGAACAGAGCCCGCGCATACGCGGCCGGATCGGGAGCGAACTGCGCGAGGTCCTCCTGCGCGCCACCCAGGGGGAGCTGACCGGTGACGACCACACGGTTGTTCGCTCCGAGCGTCGCGGTCAGCGTCGACGGGCCGCCCGTGGCGCTGGTGGTGGCCTGGTTGTCGACACTGAAGAACTCCGTATTGGGACGGGTGTCCAGCGTGACCGGATCCCCCGCCTTCGTCCCCGGATTGACGAGGACGTCGAGCAGGTTGTCGTTGACCATGATCGAGGTGACCACCCCCTCCTTGGTCATGTACGGGTTCCACAGCTTGTCGTTCACCAGCACGTCCCCGCTGACCGACGTGATACCCGCGGCCTTGACCTCCCCCGCGAGCTTGTCGAGCCCGGCCAACGGGTCGGCGGCGACGGGCTTCACCGTCGGCACCGCGTACGCGTAGACATGATCGGGCGACGTGTACTGCAGCTCGCCGTTGAGTACGCCCCGACCGCCGAGGATGAAGTCGCCCGAGCCCACCAGCACGAGGTCGCCGGTCAGCGACGCACCCGACCGTGTCCCCACGGCGTACACCGGGGTCTCGAGGGTCGAGTCGGCGCCGAACTCCTCGTAGTAGGCCCCGACGGTGAACAGTTTCGTGGTCGAGCCCAGGAAGTTGAGCTTGTCCTCGCTGCGCGCGTACAGGGCCTTGCCCGTACCGAGCTCCACGACATCCCAGCTCCAGGAACCGTGGGCGTAGGTCGGCGAGTCGACGATCGCCTGCGCCTCGGCGGGCAGCGCGGGTGCCGCGGTCCCCGACGCCGCCCCGGAAGTCGTCGCAGAGGTCGTCGCAGAGGTCGTCGCAGGCTGATTCGTGCAGGCTCCGAGCAACAGCGCCACCCACACGAGGACCGAGCCGACCGCCAGGGGACGAGACCTGGTCCGCAACGTGGACGTAGCCCGGTGACGGTTCACGGCGGCCCTTCGGTCGGCACGGTCGCTCTGATCAACCTAGGCGTTGGTCGCGGTAGATGTCACCACGTGCCGGGTCCCCCAACCGGGTCACTGCCTGCCGAAACGTGTCGGTGGAGTCGGCCGTCGGACTCCGCTCCATTGAGGAATCGTCCGGCGCAGCACGTTCTCAGGTGCCGCAGTAGGTGACATGCGGTGCGCAGCCCCCGGGCGCGGGCTGCGCGTGGTCCTCCAGGCCGGGACGCTCTGCGTAGGGCCGGGAGACGACCTCGACCAGTCGACGGAACAGACCAAGCTCGCCCGCGGTCGCCGCCGCGAGTGCCTCCTCGACAAGATGGTTGCGGGGGATGTAGACGGGGTTGACCCGGTTCATCGCCGCCGCCACCCCGGCTCGATCCGCTGGCAACGACGCCTCGCGCCGGGCGGCCCACGCGTCGAACGGCTCCGGGTCGGCGAACAGCGCCCGCGCGGTGCCTGCCGAGAGCGCACGGAAGAACATGGTGAAGTCCACGCGCTGCGCGCCCATCAGCTCCAGCAGATCGTGCACCAACTCCCGGTCCGACGCGGTGAGCCCGATCTTGGCCGCCATGCCCTCGGCGCGATACCGCTCGTAGGAGTCGGCGAACGCGTCGAGCACCGCCGTCGCGGCCGCCACCGCGGCATCGGTGTCCTCGTCGATGAGCGGCAGCAGCGCCTCGCCGAGTCGAGCGAGGTTCCACTGCGCGACCGCGGGCTGGTTGCCGTAGGCGTAGCGGCCGCGATGGTCGATGGAGGAGAACACCGTGGCCGGATCGAAGGCGTCCATGAACGCACAGGGGCCGTAGTCGATGGTCTCCCCCGAGATCGTCATGTTGTCGGTGTTCATCACGCCATGGACGAAGCCCACGAGCATCCACCGGGCCACCAGCGCGGCCTGTGCGTCGACCACGCAGCGGTAGAGCTCCAGGTAGCGGTTGTGCGCGTCGGCGGCGTCGGGGTGATGGCGGATGATCGCGTAGTCCGCGAGCGCGCGCAGCACCTCCCGGTCGCCGGACGCGGCGGCGTACTGGAACGTGCCCACACGCAGGTGACTGGCCGCGACCCGGCAGAGCACCGCGCCGGGCAGCGCCTCTTCCCGCACCACGGTCTCGCCCGTGGCCACCACCGAGAGAGCGCGCGTCGTCGGGATCCCGAGCCCGTGCATCGCCTCGCCGATCAGGTACTCCCGCAGCATCGGGCCGACCGCGGCCTTGCCGTCGCCGCCGCGGGCGAACGGGGTGCGCCCCGACCCCTTCAGATGCACGTCGCGACGGCGCCCCGCCGCGTCGACCACTTCGCCGAGCAGGAGCGCACGTCCGTCGCCAAGGCGCGGTGTGTACGTGCCGAACTGGTGGCCCGCGTAGACCTGCGCGGAGGGCGTCACCCCGTCCGGCAGCCCGTGACCGACCAGCGTCGACACCCCCGCATGCCCCCGCAGCGCCCCGGCGTCGACGCCCAACTCCGCGGCCAGCCCCTCGTTGAGCATCAACAGCCTCGGCGCCGTGACCGGCGCGGCCGTCCAGGGCATCGACAAGGCGGGCACCGCGCGGACGTAGGAGTCGTCGAACGCGAACAACGTCCTCGCAACGGTCACGCCTCGAGGCTACGGACCACACCCGCGGCGGTTCGAGCGGCTAACCAAACCGCCACCAAAGCCTGAGCGCACGCGCACCGTCCTCTCCCTCTCACGAAGAGCGCGGTCAGACCGCGCCAACGAGATGCTTGTCACGTCGAAAAAAGCACGCAGCGAGGCCGAGGTCCGCTGCCTCTGGAGGGGAGAAAGCCATGGTGAGTCTGCAGAACTCCGGCCGCGCGGGGGCCGCACGCCCGAAGCCGGGCCCGCGAAAGAGCTACTGGCCGACCAACAAATGGTGGGCCGCGACAGTGATCGCCATCGGTGCGGTCGCCACCCTGTGGGTGACCAAGGGTGCCTTCGACAAGGACGTCATGCTGGCCACGATCGGCGTCATCGTCCAGGCTCTCACGTCCTACCTCGTCCCGAACCAGGACACCCCGGGCGGCGTGCCCGCCCGGAGCGCCTGACGCCTGACGGGACGTCGGGCTACACCACCGCGGTCTCGCCCCAGATGTCCTCGAGGTAGCGGTTGCTCGTGCGCAGAGCCCGCGAGCCAGGCCTCGCCGTCGGCCTTCCCGGCGCCGGTCTTGGCCTGGAACACCGCGATCAGGGCGGCCCGGACACCGGGGGCCATGGTCGAGGCGTTGCCGCAGACGAGGACCACCGCGTCCTTCTGCATGGCCTCCCACACCTGGTCGGCCGACGCCTCGAGGGCGTGCTGGACGTAGCGGTGCTGGTAGCCCTTGACCCGGGAGAACGCCGGGACCAGCGTCGCGACCCCTTCGGCTTCGTAGGCCTTCAGCTCGTCCGCGTAGAGCAGGTCGTCGTCGGGGTCCCGGCAGCCGAAGAACAGCAGCGACGTGGCGATCGGCACGCCCTGGGCCCGCAGCGACGCCCGCTCCTGCAGGAAGCCGCGGAACGGGGCCAGCCCGGTGCCCGCGCCCACCATGATCATCGGCACGTGGGGGTTCTCCGGCGGCCGGAAGGCGATGCTCGGCTGCCGGACGAAGGTGAACACGGTGCCGCCGTCGGGAACCTCGCTCAGGTGCCCCGAGCACACCCCGCGGAACGTGGAGCCGTCGCCGCGGCGCGCCGGGCCCTCGAGCACGCCGACGGTCACCGCGACGTCGGAGCTCATCGTCGGCGACGAGGAGATCGAGTAGTAGCGCGGGCGCAGCGGCGGCAGCAGGTCGAGGTACTCCGCGAACGGCAGGTCGCACTCGGGGTGCTCTTCGAGCAGGTCGAGCAGTGTGCGCCGCGGGACCGCGATCTTCTCCCGGTAGCGGGCCTTCGACTCGTCGTCGGTCCCGGCGAGGCCCGCCAGCTCCTCGTGGACGGGGCCCGGAGGGGTGTGGGCCGCCATCGCCGCCAGGCCTGCGCGGCTCGCCACGTCCTGCAGCTCGACGCACCCGGCCAGGATGGCCAACAGCGGGTAGGGCTCGCCGACGGGCAGATGCGGCGGTGTGCTGCCGGTCGCGGTGAGCGTGACGTACTGGCCCGCATCCAGGCCGAAGCGGGCGAGCACCCGGTTGACCAGCGACACGTCGTTGCGCGGCAGCACCCCGAGGTGGTCGCCCGCGGCGTAGGACGTTCCGGCGGGCAGCGTGATCTCCACGTGCCGCACCGAGCGCCCACCCGGGGTGCCCGCTCGGGCAGTGAGCTCCCGGTTGACCCGCACGGTCGCGGCCTGACCGCGGTAGGACTGCAGGATCGGGCTCGCCGTCCGGCGCTGCTCGAGCTCGACGACCAGCCGCGGGCCGCTCCCTGCCACCGCCGTCGCCCCCGAGTCCAGGCCCAGTGCCGATCCCAACGCGTCCCACAGCCCGGCGTACCAGGCCTCGAACTGGGCGTCGAAGTCTCCGCGCGCGTCGCCCTCGCCACGCGCGTACACCCGCGTCGCGCCGCGCGCCTCGAGACTCGCGTCGACCCGCGTCGGCACCGCCTGGTAGGTCGCGGCCCAGTCGCGGTTGCCGCAGCCGAAGACCGTGTAGCGCACCCCGGCCGCCGAGGAGGCGGCGTCGTCGACCCACGCGGCGAACCTGCCGCGTTGTCCGGCGGCTGCCCGTTGTAGGACGAGGTGACGACGACGACCGCACCGTCGGTCGGCAGCTCGCCGACCGCGTCGTCGAGCCCCGCGGTGCGGGCCGTGTAGCCCCGGTCGGTCGCGTCGCGCGCGATCCGCGTGGCGATATCCTCCGACGCGCCGAGGTTCGAGCCGAAGAGCACCAGCAGCGGCGTGCCGTGGCGGTCGGTCGGCGCGACGGCCAGAGCCGGGGAACGCGGCTTGGCAGCGGTGGCCGCCACCGGCCGCTGCGCCGAGCCCCAGGTCCGCCCGCTGCGGGGCCGGATCGTGATCGTCAGCCCATCGGGCTTGAGGGTCAGCGACTCCTTGATCTGGAGCTGGTAGTTCGCGTGGTCGACGAACTCGAAGCGCTGCATGAGCATGCCGAGCACCAGCGTCGCCTCCTGCAGGGCGAACTGGCGGCCGATGCAGGCCCGCTGCCCCGACCCGAACGGCCGGAACGCGTTGGGGGGCAGGCCGTCGCGGCGCTCGGGGGCGAAGTGGTCCGGGTTGAACTCCTCCGCGTCGGGCCCCCAGACCTCGGTCAGCCGATGCAGCATCGGGGTCAGTGCCACGACGGCCTGTCCCGGCTCGAAGGGCCCCCATCCGCCCACCGTGGTCGCCTGGCGGGCCTGGCGGGTGAACGCGGGCGCGGTTGGCCAGAGGCGCAGGGTCTCGTCCAGGATCTGCCGGATGTAGCCCAGCTGCTGGACCTGCGCGACGGTGGGTGGCGCCGACGGGTCGGTGCCCAGCACCCGATCGACTTCCTCCTGCGCGCGGGCCACCACCTGCGGGTGCTTGAGCAGGTAGGAGATCGCGAAGGACAGCAGGCCGCTGGTGGTCTCGTGGCCCGCGACCAGGAACGTCAGGCATTGGGCGACGATGTTGTGGTCGGGCAGCGAATTGCCCTGCTTGTCGGTGCCGACCAGCATGTGCCCCAGCAGATCGTTCCCGGGATCGCCGGACGCCTTGCGCTCGGCAAGGATCTCGCCGACCGTGTCGTCCATGAGCTTGCTGTCGGCTTCCAGCTCGGCGCTGCGCCCCGCGGCGCATCTTGACCGCGACCGGCAGCAGGCGCTGCCGGGCCTGAGTCTCCTGTAGCGCACCCATCATCGCCTCGACGAACGGGTGCTGGCCCTCGCGGTAGAACGAGTTGAAGCGGTAGCTGAACCCGCAGAGCGCGATCGTGTCCAGGGTCAGCCGCGTCATGTCCGCCGTGACGTCAATCGGCTCGTCCGGGTTCAGCCGCTCCCACTTGAGGCAGAGCTGCTCGGCGATGTCGATCATCGGGTCGAGGTAGCCCTTCATCGCCCACGTGCTGAAGCTGGGCAGCAGGATGTCGTGGGCGGACTTCCAGAGCGGGTCGTCGGTGTCCGCGGTGAACAGCCCCGCGCTCTTGTGGGTCTTGCGGAACTCCCGCTGGCTGAGCCCGACGAGCTTGTCGAAGCGGGCGTCGTCGCAGAGGTCGTCGACCATCTCCAGGCCGTAGGCGACGTAGATCGGCCCGGTGGGGGTGGTGACCTTGAAGATGGGTCCCCACGCGCGCCCGAGCTTCATGAGGTCCTGGACCAGCGTGGCCTGCTTGATCTCGAACATGTTGCCGAGCAACGGCACGCCCTTGGGGCCGGGGATGTCGTCGAGGGACTTCGAAGCGGCGGGGGTGGTGGAGGCGGTCATGGCTCTTGGCTCCTGAGGCTCGGGCGGCGGGTGGTGTCGATGCGCCCGACGCCGTGGCGGGCGTGGCGCAGGAGGAATATCGAGATCAGCACGACCCACGCCGGGAAGACGAGGACGGCGGCGGGGTTGTTGCTCACGGCGAGCAGCAGGAAAGCGGCGCACAGGTAGGCGAGGACGGCCGGGATCCGCGGCAGCACGCCCGCAACGCGCAGCAGGGTCGTGGTGGTGATCGCGAACATGCCCGCCCCGCGGACCGCGAAGACGAACACCAGGCCGTAACCGACGGCGGTGAGCGCTCTCGCCGTGGCCGGGTCCTCGACGGGCGCGTGGCCGAAGTAGATGCCGAACGCGACCGCGCCGACCGCGGCGGTGCCCGCGAACAACAGGGTCACGAAGATGACCCCGGCGAGCAGGTTGAGCCCGTGCGCCATCGTCGACGGCGGCGGGGTCAACATGTCCAGCACGTTGCGCATCGCGGTCATGTGCCACAGGAACGCGATGCCCGCGAAGGGCACGAGGTAGAGCCCGACCGCGACGAAGAGCTGGTCGCCGCCGTTCGTGTAGAACGCCGTGTACGCCGCGTCGGGGTCACCGAGCGTCGGGGCGCGCCGCACCAACGCCAGTGCGACGACGAACAGGACCGCGAAGACGATCCCGCTGATCGCCGCGATCCGCGCCGCCGCGCTCGTGGCCGACGCCGCCGCCGGGGCCGCGGGCGCGGTCACCGCAACCACCGCGACGGCGCGTCACCGAGGGAGGGTTCGGCGGGCGGCTCGAGCTCCTCGAGGATCCGCAGCAGATCAAGGGTGCCGGAGAACCGCCGTTCCCGGCCGGACTCGGTCGTCACGATGCCCTCCAGTCGCCCATCGGCCGCGCGGAGGAGCTCCAGCGTCAGGTACAAGGCACCTCCCCCCACACCATCCACAGTGGCAGGAGGGAAGCCCGCCGGGCCACGATCGGACCTTCCAGTTGGTCTTCCAGTCGAGGCCCGTCGCCGCCTGTCAGATGTTGGACTCGTCGGGAGGCCGGTCGGCCGGTGCCTGGGGCGATCCGCCGTCGCCCACGGCGTCCGGGCAGGACACGCCCAGCGTGTACGCCGTCATCGACAGCGACCCGTAGGCGTAGCCGTCGACGAGGACCTCGGTCGGGGTGCCGGAAGCGCCTGCCAGCCCCGCCAGGTAGAGGGCCGGGATGAAGTGGTCGGGTGTCGGCACCGCCATTCGGAAGTCCCGGTGGGCGTCGAGGGTCGCGAACTCGGTCGGGTTGCCCAGCATCCGGGCCTTGGCGTCCTCGTCGAACCGTTGCGCCCAGTCGTAGCCGTCGTCGACGAGCTTCCAGTTCATCCCACGCAGGTTGTGCACGACGTTGCCGCTGGCCACGATCAGCACGCCCCGCTCCCGCAGGGGCGCCAGCTTCGCGCCGAGCTCAAGGTGGTAGTCCAGCGGCTTGTCGGCGTTGATGCTGAGCTGCACGACCGGGATGGCGGCGTCGGGGAAGGCGTGCACCAGCACCGACCATGTGCCGTGGTCGATGCCCCAGCTGTCGGCGTCCGCGCCCACCCACGTCGGACGCACGACGTCGCTGACCTCGGCGGCCATCTCGGGCAGCCCGGGCGCCGGATACTGCACCTCGAACAGCTCCTGCGGGAAGCCGTAGAAGTCGTGGATGGTGCGCGGCTTCGGCATGGCGGTGACGGCGGTCGCGTTGATGTACCAATGCGCGCTGACCACCAGGATGGCGCGCGGACGTGGCACGGCGGCGCCGAAGGCCTTCCACGCCGTGGTGTAGCGGTTGACGTCCAGGGCGTTCATCGGGTTGCCGTGGCCTATGAACGCCGCGGGCATGATGGCCTGCGACGGGCTGTCTGGGTTCACGTTCTGCCTTCCTGCGGCATGCCGTTGTCAGTGCGGAGGGCGCGCCCGCCCGACGCGGCCGAGGATCTCCCGCAGGTGGGGGTCACGCTGAGCCGCGGTGGCCGGGTCCTCGCCGGGTCGGCGCAGCTGCTCCACCACGCCCTCGCCTGCGGATCGGCGCTCCGCGGGCGTGCCGTAACGCGGCGGTTCGTCCCAGTCGACCGCGTAGTGGGTGTGGTGGTCGTCGCTCGGTGGAATGTGGAACGCGACGTGTCGGCCGACGACGGGCCGGACATGGGCGGGGATCCATGACGTGGTCGAGACCCGGAACGGCGGGTGGACGCCGTCGTGGATCTCGAGCTCGAGGCCGGTGACAGGGCCGACGCGGCGACCGACGTGCGTCACGACCGCCCAATGCTCGGAGGTCGCGGCGGCATATCCGGCAACGGCCCGTACGGCGTTCCACCGATCACGCAGGCCCATGCCGACAGCGTCCCGCCACGGGAGGGACTGGGCAAGCCCCGATCAGCACCACCCCGCGGTGCTCACCTCGCCGATCGATCCGGTCTGACGATCAACGCCCCGGCGGCCCACTCCTCGGTCGCCTGACCGAGCTGCACGGCGTGGGTCATGCGCAGCGTGGCCGTCAGCCACAACAGGATGTCGTGCAGCCGCAATCGGGTGGGCCGGGCGTCGCCGAGCAGTGCCCGGGCGGCGTCCTCCAGAGCGGCGAACACGAGGTCGTTGGCCCGCAGCTCGCGCCACACGACCGCCTCCACGCCGCTGTCGCCCTCCTCGACGTGGGGCAGCAGGGCACGCCGGGTCGACCTTGTCACGTGCGGGACGAGCCCCGGACTCCGGTGGTGCAGTGCCGCGGCGACGTGGCCCGGGTGGTCCCCGCTGTCGCGCGCGATCTGACGCAGGGCGGCCCCGACCGTCCCCGGCTCGCCGAGCACGGACAGCTCCTCGGCGGGCAGCTCCCACAGGTTCCGTCCGCCTGCCCGGTCCGCTGCGGCGGCGACGAGCGGACGGACGCGGGCGAGTGTGGTGTGGACGTCGTTCCAGCCGTCGCGGTCCAGCCTGCCGTGCAGTCCCTCGCCGACGAGGACGTCCAGATCGCCCGGCGGCTCGACCGGCCGGGCGTCGAACCTGCTCCACCCGAACGCGGGTACGAGCACCCACCGTCCACCGGCCGTCCCGAGTGAACGAAAGCGCACCGCCCGTCGTCCCCGGGCGTAACCGAGGACCGCGGCCAACGCGGTGTCCAGCGGGATCGGGTCCGGCCCGGTGCTGGGCAGGTCGAGCACCGGCTCGCGGGTCGCCGTACCGGTGCTGGTCACTCCCCCATCATGACGAACTCCTGGCCGCTCCCGCCTGCGGCGAGGCGCACGTCGACCGCCGTCGCGCCGCGTCACCATTGCGGGGTCGCGGCGCGACGGCAGAGGCCCGGGCCCGCCGCGACGGCTGCCGAGGTCGGCCGAGCCCGCGATCAGCGAGGACAGCCAGAACCGTCAGCCGACGCCCGTGCTCACGGCACGGCGGGTTCCTGTCGCGGTCGGCGGCGCAGCACGCGGTCGACGAAGCCTGCCACCGCGTCGTCGGCGTGCATCCCCTCGGCCCGGACGGTGCGCACCGCGTCCGAGGACAGCGCGCCCGTGGAGTCACGCACGATCTCCGGGAGATCGATCGCGGCGATGACCTCACGGGCGATGCCCGCCAAATCGATCCGCGCGACCGCGGCGTCCAGGTCGACCCGGATGACCACCGGATTGGGGTCGATCCGCACAGCCACGGCATCCAGGTCGACCCGGGCGACCGCGGCGTCCAGATCGACGCGACCGACGATGGCGTCCAGGTCGACGCGGCGCACCGCCGCATCCAGATCAACCCGCCGCACGGCGGCGTCCAGGTCCACCGTCGCCACCAGCGCATCGATGTCGAGCCCTGCCGCGGCCGCGTTCAGGTCGACGCCGCGCACGATGGCGTCCAGGTCCACAGCGGCCACCAGCGCGTCGAGGTCGACGTTGCGACGCACCAGCTCGGTCAGGTCGAGCATGGCGAGCGCGGCATCGACCGCGCGCACCACGAGCTCCCGCAGCAGCACCGACCCGACGCGCTCCAACTCGACGCGCACCTGCATGCCGCGGCCCAGGACACCCGTGCTCCGCCCGGTCGCCACGATCCCGTCGAGCACCCCGCCGCCGACGCGTCGCAGCGGCCGCGTGGCCCAGGAGGCGACCTGCCACACACCCGAGCCGATGCCGAGCACTACGTCGGCGACGTCGGTGCTGCTGCGCTGCGTTTCCGACCCCATGGCGCCTCCCGTCAACGGGCGATGGTGCAGCCTCTGGCCGGGCCCATGCCCTCACCCGTATCGGCCGATCCACAGTATCGCCGCACCGGGCACGCGTAGCCCACATCCGGACGGGTCGTCCATAGCGGACGAGGCGGTCCGTCAGTACGGCCGGACGCGCTGAACGTCGAGATTGCGGAACGTCGGGACGCTTGCGCACACCGCGGACAACTCGGCGAACCACGCGCCGGTGGCCGGGTCGGCCGAGTTGGCCATCGCGGCGCCGTGGGAAGCGAACTCGACGAACGCGACGTAGGTACCGGGCCGGTCGCGGTCCTGGGTGAGCAGCGACCAGCGCATCGGCCGGTCGGGCCCGAGGGTCTTGACAAGTCGTTCCTGCATCGGACCCCACTCCTCGATCCGGTCCGTGGCGAACTCGACGACCTGGACGAAGGCGCCCGGGGTGCTCGGCGGCTCCCACGCGGGCGCCATCGCGGCGCGCAGGCCGTCGCGCAGCTCCGGCCCGTCGACATGGCCGTGGACGTCCACGGCGTGGTGCGCGGCGAGCTCGAGCAGTTCGCCGGGCTCACCCTGCAGGGTCACCGTGCAGGTGGTCTCGCTGGGGATCGCGCGGCAGTCGATCATCATGCGGGTCATGGCAGTTCCTCCGGTGGTGGTGGGATGAAGCGTCAGGAGTCGCGTGCGGCCAGGGCCTGTCGCCCGGAAAGGGTCAACGTGGCCTCCGGGGTCAAGGGGTGGAACGGGCCGCCGCGGACATCGCGGTAGGCACGTTCGAGGGGCGAGGCCCGGAAGAACGCGCGTCCGCCTGCGACCTCGAGTGCGGTGTCGACCACCGCGCGCGCCTCGACGACGGCGTGGCGCTTGGCGGTCATGAGGGCGAGCAGGGTCGGCTCGTCGGCCGCGAGGTCGTCGCCCTGTTCCGCCACGGCGGCATACAGCGCCCATCGCGCGACGCGCAGCCGAGTGTGCATCTCCCCGACCTGGCGCACCGCATCGGGGCCTGCCAGACGGGTGGCCTCAGCGCACGCGCCGTGCGCGATGCCGAGGTAGACGGCGGAGACGACCGGTGCGAAGTGGACCGCCGCCGCGAGCAGCGGCCCGGCGAGCACGCCGTAGACCCGCGTGCCCATGATCTTCTCGGCGGGCACGAAGACGCCGTCGAACACGACGTCGTGGCTGGCGGTGCCGCGCATCCCGAGGGTGTTCCAGGTCTCCACAACGCGCACGCCCGGCGCCGTCATCGACACCCCGGTGTGCAGGACAACGGCGTCGGGGCCGGGTGTGCCGAGCACGGCGGAGGTCGAGATGACGCCCGCCACGGGTGCCTGGGTGCAGAAGGTCTTGCGTCCGTCGAGGCGGTAGCCGCCCTCGACCTCGGTCGCGATGGTCGTCGGGCACACCCAGTCCGAGCCGCCGCTGGTCGCCAGGATCAGGCCGTCGTCGGCGACGCGGCGCAGGAGCGCTTCGGCGTCCGGCGCCCCGCGGCGACGACGCCAGCACTGGACGAGCGTGAGGTAGAGGTGCATCGCGGCGGCCAGCGCCGCCGCGCCGGAGTGCGACGCCAGTTCCTCCTCGGCGAGCATCACCTGGCGCACCGTGGCTCCGAGGCCGCCGAGCTCTGCGGGCACGGCGAGTCGCAGATAGCCGCAGTCGGCCATCTCGGCGTAGGCCTCGGTGACGAAGGTGGCGTCGCGGTCGTGGTCGGGGTCGTGGGCAGCGGCGACCCGGCCGACGGCGGCGGACAGCGCACGCACGTCGTCGTCGCTCAGCACGGTGGGGGGCGTCATCGTCGTCATTTCCAGCCCTTCGTCGGGAGGGCATCAGCGTCGCGAAGGGCCGTTTGCGCACCGTCAATCGCGCGTCAAGCCCGGTATGGTCGCCCGGTGCTGTGGGTGCAGCTCCTCGGCGAGGTCGCGGTCGCGCGCGAGGGCGAGCCGGTGGCGCTCTCGGCGAACAACCGTCGGCTCTTGGCGTTCCTCGCGCTGCATCCCGGGCTCCACGAGCGCGACGCGTTGGCCTCCCGGTTCTGGCCCGACGCACCGGACGCGCGGGCGAACCTGCGCACCGCCGTGTGGGCGCTGCGGCAGGCCCTGGGGACCGAGTCGCTGATCACGACGCGCACGGCGATCGCGTTGGGCGACGCCGCCTCCGATCTGGACGACCTGGAGCGGGACGGCGAGCCGTGTACCGGGCTCGACGACGACTGGGCCGTCACCGCCCGCGCCGAGCACCGGCGGCGCCGCATCGCCCGGCTCGACGCCCTGGTCGCGGACGCCGACGACCCCGCGGCAGCGGCCTCGCTCGCGGCCCGGCGATGCGCGCTGACCCCGCTGGACGAGCCCGCGCACCGGACGTTGATCGAGAACCTGGCGGCGGCGGGCGACCGGGCCGGTGCGCTCGTGGTCGGTCGCGAGCTGGCCGAACGGCTCCGCGCCGAGCTGGGCATCGGGCTCGCGCCCGCCACACGAGCGCTCTTGGCGCGACTGCGTGGCCCGATCGCGAGCGACCCGTTCGCGCTCGACCGCCCGCGCCCGATGTTCGGGCGCGGGCGCGAGCTGGTGACCCTGATCGCGGCGTGGGCCGCCGCCCGCAACGGCCGCGGCCGGGTCGTGGTGCTGACCGGTGAGGCGGGCATCGGCAAGACACGGCTGGTCACAGAGCTGGCACGACGCGCCCACGACGACGGCGCGCGGGTCGCCGTCGGCGCAGGAGTCGACGTCGGTGGCGAGGCACCGCTCGCGGTGTGGCACGAGCTGGTGCGGGCGCTGGTGGCATCGGTGCCGCCGCCGCCTGCGACCGCGGGCTGGCCCGCCGAGCTGGGCAGGCTCGCGCCGGACCTCGCCGTGGCGTTGGGCACCCGCACGCCGCCGCCCCTCGTCGCCGCCCCGGAGCTGGAACGGCTCCGCCTCTTCGACGCCGTGCTCCGGCTCGTCGAGTGGGCGGCGACGGGCAGGCCTGTGCTGCTCGTGGCCGAGGACACCCACCGGGCCGACCGGGCCAGCCTGGCGCTCTGCGCCCACATCGGCCGCAGGCTCGCGGGCATGCCGGTGCTGTTCGTCCTGACCCGACGCGACCGGCCGACCCGCGCCGACGCCGACGCGCTGCTCGCCGATCTCGCCGGGCGGGGCCTCGAGGTCACCGACGTCGAACTCGGGCCGCTGCAGCCCCGGGAGGTGCTCGAGATCGCCCGCAGTGTCGCGGCGCTCTCGGACGCCGCGCTCGACGAGGTCACGTCCGTCGCGGACGGCAACCCGCTGCTCGCCGTCGAGAGTGCCCGCGCGCTGACGACCGGACGCTCGGCCCCCGCGCCGGGCCTGCGCGCGATGGTGCGCGCCGCACTGGGCGGGGTGCCCGATCGCGCCCGCGACCTCGCCGAAGCGATCGCGGCCGCGGGCCGGGCGCTGACCACGGCGGAGATGGGCGCCCTGCCCGCCACGGCCGATGCCGAGCGGGAGGTGCTCGACACCGGGCTGGTCGGGCGCGTGCACGGCGGCCTGGCGTACCGCCATGCGCTGTTGGCCGAGGCCGCCCGCGCCGAGCTGCGTGATCCTGAGGGCACCCATCTCGCGGTGGCGCAGGCCGTCGAGATCGCCGCGACACCCGAGCATGCGGCGGCGTGCGCCGCGGAGGTGGCCAGGCATCTGCAACGGGCCGGGCGGGACGACCTTGCCGCCCCGCGCTGGCGGCACGCGGCGGACCACGCCCGTTCGCTGGGTGCGCTTCCCGAGGCGGCCGCCTTCTGGGAGGAGGCGACGCACGCCGACCCCGCGGACGCCCGGTCCTGGCTGGAGCTCGCCGAGACCCACGCCTGGCTCGGCCAGAGCACCGAGTTCGAGTGTGCCTGGGAGACGGCGCTGACCCGGTTCGCGCCCGAGGACCGGGCCGCCGCATGGTGCCGACGCGGGCTGTGGTTCAAGACGGTGGCGTGCAACCCCACCGCCTCGCTCGCCGCCTACCGCCGTGCAGATGAGCTGCTGCCACCTGGCGCCTCGGCCGAGCTGCGTGTCCAGGTTCTGCTCGGCCTCGCCTGGAACGAGGCGTCCGCGGGCGACCCGACGCACGCCGAGCCGCTGTTGGCCCGGGCCGTCGCGCTGGCGCCCGAGCCCGACGCGGAGACCACCGCCGAATTGGAGACCGCCCGGCTCATCGTCGTGATCCGGCTCGGCCGGTTCGGCGACTGCGAGGCCGTGGCGCTGCGCGCCGCGGCGGCGATCGAGCACGTGCGGCGCCCCGATCTCGACTACGTCGTGTGGACGATGACGGCGTGCGCGCTGGCCTGTGCCGGTGACTTCGACGGCGCGCTGCGCACCGCCGACCGTGGTGTGGCGGCCACCCGCGGCATCCCGGTCGTCGCGCTGCCCTGCCTGGCGGCGCGCGCACACCTGCTGTCCCGGCTGGGCCGCCACGATGAGGCCGCGGCTGCCGCGGACGAGTTGCTGGCGACCGCCGAGCGGCTGGACTCCCCGCCGATGCGCGCCGTCGCCCGCTACGACGCCGGACTCGTCGCGCTCGCCGCCGGGTGGCACCGCCGGGCCGCCGACCTGATCGGGACGGCCCTGGCCGACCATGCCGCCGTGAGCATGCCCGCGGCCCGGCTGGCGATGGCCGAGGCACTGGCCGGTGCCGGGGACCCGGAGAGCGCCGCCGCGGAGCTGCGCCGCGCCGCGCTCGAGCCCGTGCGTCGCGGCGACCAGCCGTGGGCGCTCGTCCCGAGGATGGCCAGGGCCCAGGGCCTCGTCGCGCGTGCCGCGGGAGATCTCGGCCTGGCCCGACGCCGTCTCGACGAGTCGGCCGAGGGCTGGCGCCGCCGCGGCGGCACGGCCCGCGCTCCCGGCGAGGAGTACATGGCGGCGCTGGTCGACCTGGGCCGCCCGCCGGTGGTCGGGCTCGTCGATCCGGCGTGGGAGCTTCACCGCGTGCTCGCCGAGCTGACCGACCTCGACGCCGAGACGGAGGCAGCATGCCCGGGTTCACCCTGACGACGACGACCCGCGCCCCGGTCGAGGAGGTGTGGAAGCTGCTGTTCGACCCCACCCGGTTCCCGGAATGGTGGGCGGGTGTCGAGACCGTGCAGGTCGACGCGCCGAACTCCTACACCATGTGGCCGGACGGATACCCCGACTTCCCGATGCCCCAGCACCTGCGCACCGACCGCACCGCAGGCCGGGTGACCGTGTCCTGCCAGGTCTCCGACATCGACGTCACCTGGCAACTCGCCGAGCGCGGCGACCAATCGTCGATCACGGTGCGGGTCGACCTACCCGCCGCCGAGGCCCACCGGCTCGCCGGGCAGCGCCAGCTGATCGGCGCCTCGCTCACCGCACTCGCCACGCTCGCCGAAGCCGGTCAGGACACCGCCGTCGGGTCTGAGCCGTAGTCAGGTCCGCGCATCGCCATGACAGGCGTCCGACGCGGCGTCCGGAGATCGCCTACTCCTTGCCGTGGGCGCGGACGCGCGGCAGGAGATCAGGACGGTGCCGGGTCGATCCCTGCGCCTGCGGAGATGCGACGGCCGGTGAGGATGCCCAGCGGAATGCACAGGGTGTGGGCGTCGCGGTCGCGCACCCACGGATCGGGCTGCAGATCCGCGAGCTCGACCAGCCGCGCGGGGTCGACGACCTCGTAGGCCTCACCCACACCCAGGACCGACCAGCCGCTGCGGGTGGTCGGGTCGAACTGGTCGATTTGGAAGGCGACGACGGCGTTGCGGCTGGCCGCCGCCAGCTTGCTGCCGTTGGCCGTCCGAAAGACGATCTCCTCGTTGTCCAGGACGTAGTTGACCGGCTGCACGCTCGGTAGAGCGCGATCGGTGAAGATGACGCGGCCGATGGCGCCACCGGCGAGCAGCCTCAGGCACTCGCTCCTGGTCAGCTCAACCAGCTCCCCATCGCCACCAGACTGCATGACCCACCCATCTCGTGTCGGGAAGCCAGGGTGGGTCAGCCCGCCAGGTCTCGATAGGGCCGATCGCCCCCAGCCGTACCCGACGGGCGACCCCTGTGCTGGTCGGGACGGAGACCGGCCGGTTGCTCTGCGACACGGGTTCCGCGCGAAGATGATGCGATGGCCGACGACGAACACGACCGCCAACTCCAGAAGCTGAGCGACGAGGAGTGCCACCGGTTGCTGGGCACGCAGCAGATCGGCAGGCTCGGCGTGATCGCCGAGCACTACCCCCTGATCTTTCCCGTGAACTACGCGCTGGATCGGGGGGTCATCGTGCTGCGCATGGACGAGGGCACCAAGCTGGCCGCGGCGAACCACGCCAACGTGACGTTCGAGGTCGACGCCATCGACCAGCACGACCGGACCGGATGGAGCGTGCTCGTGCGCGGCCTCGCCGAAGAGGTCACGGAGAGCCACCGCGCGGAGCTCGTCGAGCGGACATTGGCCAGCGGGACCGATCCGTGGGCACCGGGTGAACACGGACACTGGGTGCGGCTGATCCCGCACGCGATCAGCGGACGGCGGATCATGCCGGGTCAGCTCCCGCCCGCGTTCGAGCCGGGGGCCTACCTGTGAGCCGTGCGGCGCGGCGGCAGGAGGCCCGCTCTGGCCCTGCCGAACGGCAGGCCTCCCACCGACCTCCGACCGTGTCCCCCGCCCCCGCGTCGCGGCTATACCGGTAGGACAACGATCCGATCCCACGGGTCAGGGGCAAGGCGGGCATCGGTGCGGCACCCGCGCCGGACGCCCTGCCACGGCGAAGGAGGTGCGGAGCGATGTCGCTGCAAGACCCCGCCGAGCGGACCAACGCAGCATTCCGGTCGCTCGTGCGTACCCTCGACGCCCATCCCGACCAGGCGGGCCTGGTCGAACGGCTCGCCGTTGGCCACGAGCCCGACGATCGCGGTTGGTGTCGTCATCCCGTCCACACCCTCGCCGAACACCCCGAGACCCATCCGTGCAACACGGTGCGGCTTGTCAGCCTGATCCGCAGCGCGCGCTCCCCGCAGCCCCAGCTCGACTGACGGCGAGAACGGGCGTCGACGCCACTCGGGAGCCCTTCACGCGCGACCCGGCCGGTCGCCCGTACTCTCGGTTCCGTGGCGCGGCTCTTGGTGGTGGAGGACGACGAGACGATCGGCGACGCGCTGCGCACGAGCCTGGGTGCGCACGGCCACGACGTGCGGTGGGAACGCACGGGGCGGAGCGCCCTCGCCCTGCGCGGCCACCCGGCCGATCTGGTCCTGCTCGACCTCGGCCTGCCCGACCTCGACGGCGTGGAGGTCTGCCGCCAGCTCCGTGCGAGCCAGCCCGCCGCGGTACTGGTCATCCTCACCGCGCGGACCGAGGAGATGGACATCGTCGTCGGCCTGGAGGCAGGCGCGGACGACTACCTGACCAAGCCGATCCGGCTCGCCGAGCTCCACGCCCGCATCCGCGCTCACCTCCGCCGCGACGCCATGGGCGGCGCCGAGCAGGCGGCGCCGATCGGGGACCTGCTCGTGGACACGGCGGCACGCCGGGTCACCGTGGCCGACCGCGAGGTGGCCCTGCGCGCCAAGGAGTTCGACCTGCTCGCCCGCCTCGCCGCCGAGCCCGACCGCGCGATCAGCCGCGAGACCCTCATGGCCGACGTCTGGGACGAGAACTGGTTCGGCTCCACCAAGACCCTCGACGTCCACGTCGCTGCCGTCCGCCGCAAGCTCGCCGAGGTCTCGGACCCCACGACGCGCCTTCCGGCCATCGTCACGCTCCGCGGCCACGGCTACCGCCTCGAGACGCCACAGCCGGAGACGCGGCCCACGGCCTGACAACGGCCATCAGGACCGGCCTCCTCGGGTTCAGGCTGGCCCTGCTGACGGTGAGCGGACGGTAAGAACCCGACAAAGGCGCCGCACACCCAGGCAGGATGAGCGCGTACCAGATCAGCGTGCGCTATGCGCACATCGCTACGCGGACGGAGCCGGGATGCACAGCCGGATCACCCGCCTGTCAGTCATGGTGGCCGGGCTCGCCATCATCCTGTTCGCCGTGCCCCTCGCGGTGGTCGCCATCGCGTACCTGCTCGACGACGAGCGCGCCGAGCTCGAACGAGCCGCCGACGTCGCGGCCATCACCGTCGCCGGACAGCTCGGTGCGGGCCGCCCGGTCACGACGCTGGTCGGCACCGGTCGCGACCCGTCCGCGCAGCTCGCGCTCTACGACGGCGACGGGCGGCGGCTGCTGGGCAGCGGCCCAGCGCTCGCGGACGTCGTCGTGCGGGCCGCGGACGACCCGGACACCCCGATCAGCGGGAGCGCGGGATCAGACCTCGTCGTCGCCGTTCCGGTGAACAGCGGCGGAGACGACGCGATGACCGTGCGCGCCGCGACCTCCCTCGGTGAGGTCTACCGCCGCCTCGTCGCCACCGGCCTGGGCATGGCGATGCTGGCCCTCCTGGCGTTGGCGACAGCCTGGTTCCTCTCCCGCAGGCTCGCCCGACGGCTGGCGCGCCCGTTGGAGGACCTGTCGTATGCGGCAGGCCGTCTCGGCGAGGGCGACTTCACCGCCCGCGGCCCGGTCAGCGGGATCGCCGAGATCGACTCCGTGGGCCGCTCGTTGACCAAGACCGCCGACCGCATCGACCAGTCCCTTGCCCGCGAACGGGCGTTTTCCGCCGACGTCTCCCACCAGCTGCGCACCCCGCTGGCCGGGCTCCGGCTCGGCCTCGAGGTGGCGCTCGAGGACCCGCACGCCGACGCGCGCGCGGCGATGCGGGCGGCCGTCGCCACCGCCGACCGCCTGAACAGCACGATCGAGGACCTGCTCGCCCTGGCCCGTGACACCCATCGGACCGGCGAGGCCCTCGACCTCGATCAGCTGGTCGCCGGGGTCGACGAACAGTGGCGCGGACAACTCGTCGCCGCAGGCAGGCGTCTGGTGGTCCGCCGCGACACCGATGTCCCGTCGTGCACCGCCTCGACCATCGCGGTCCGCCAGGTCCTCGGCGTCCTGATCGACAACGCGCTGGTGCACGGGCGTGGGCAGGTCACCCTCGTGCTGCGCGACGCCTCGGGCGCGCTCGCGCTGGACGTGACCGACGAGGGGCCCGGCGTCCCCGACGACACCCTTCTCTTCACACGGCGCTGCTCAGACGGGACCGGCCACGGCATCGGCCTCGCGCTGGCCCGCAACCTCGCCGAGGCCGAAGGCGGCAGGCTGCGGCTGTCGCGGACCTCGCCCCCGACGTTCACGATCCTGCTCCCCGTCCCGGCCGCGTCCTCGACACGCGAACGGCCACCGGTCACGAGATCCACTGGGGCGCCTGAACACCCGCGCAGGTCGGCATGCTCCGGTGCGGGCCCCGAAAGAGGGATGTGATCGGCAACCAGCGGCGCACGGTTAACTGCTCACCATCGCGACGCAAGGATTGCGACCATCGCAGCGGACGCACCACATCGCGGTGCCATCATCGGTGCGGTGTGGATGAACGGAAATGGTCGTCGGGCGGCGTTCGTCTCCGCAGTCGTGATCACCTGCGCGCTCGGCGCGTCCTGCACGACCACAGGCACGGCGCACCCGGCCTCGGATGGGTCCGTGCCGCCGCCGACCGGGCCGGTTTCCCTGTCCGGCTGGAAGCTGACCCTGCCTGTGGCAGGACCGCGGGGCCGCGCGGCGACGATCGACCCCGCCACGCCGACTCCTCCCTGGTTGACGACGGACGGCACGGGGGGCATGACCCTCTGGGCACCGGTGCAGGGCAGCACGACCCCGAACTCCAGCCACGCCCGCACGGAGTTGGTGAGTCTCGCCTCGTTCCGGGCGGGCACGGTGCGACACAGCCTCTCGGCGTCGGTGGCCGTCACCCAGGTTCCGCGGGCGAAGCCCGGCGTCATCGTCGGGCAGATCCACGGAGCCGACGGCATCGGTTCGGTCCCGTTCGTGATGATGCGCTACGACGGCGGCGCTCTCAGCGTCGTGGTGAAGCAGGACCAGACCGGACCTACCGCAAGCCGGTTCCCCCTGCTCACCGGGATTCCGCTCGGCGCCCTCTTCGGCTTCACCATCAGCGACAACGGAGACGGCCACCTCGCGTTCACCGCCACGGGTAACGGCCACACCGCCACCGCGACCGCCCCGATACCCGCGCCGTTCAGCGGGGCCGCGGTCCGGTTCCAGACCGGCGCCTACCAGCAGGCAGATTCGAAAGGCGCGGCCGCCCCGGACGACGGTGCCCGGGTGATCTTCCACGGGCTCTCCGTCGACTCCTGAGCGATCTTCGCGTAGCCCGACGGTCTGTTTCAGACCGGCGTGATACTGAGAATTATCAAGGCGACGGCCACCAGGAAGGCTGCGGTCGCCAGGGCGACGACGAGCCGCTGGCGCCACATTCTGGGCTCGGAATGCGGAGGCATCACAGCGGGCCCGAGCACAATGGGCCGATCAGTGCCCACGACGTCACCTGCCGACCCGGATGATCACATCCGTCTCCTTCGGCTCGGGACAGCAGGAAGGCCAACCGATGCTCAGCAGTGTGACCTCCGGAGCGGACGAAGGACCGGCCGCCCGCATGGCGGGCACTCTCGAACAGTAGTCCGGCTGCGGGCAACGGCTGGGGGCCAACAGGTTAGCGTCTGGTTCACGCATCGTCGGCGTCACGGGACCCGGGCTGCCGTTAGGCGGGCACCCGGAGCAGTCTCGGCAGGCTACTGCAGCAGTCCGCTGCAAGGCGCTCCACGACGCAGGCCTTCGGGGAGCATCGCCGAGCGGCGTTTAGCGGCCACGGCGGCGGCTATTCCGGAAGGTGTTCTCCACGGATCGGCCGATGGCATGAGTACCGAGACGCGCCTCGTCGCGGCGCCCGCGGAGCGGGTCTGGGCGGTGCTGGCCGATGGTTGGCTGTATCCGCTGTGGGTCGTCGGGGCCACCCACATGCGGAAGGTCGACCCGGGATGGCCTGCCGTCGGCGCACGCCTCCACCACAGCGTCGGCGCATGGCCGCTGATGATCCAGGACACGACCGAGGTGCTCGCGGTCGAGCCGGGCAGGTTGCTGGTGCTGTGCGCCCATGCGTCCCCGATCGGGGCCGCCCACATCGAGATCGACCTCACCCCGGGCCCGGAGGGCACCACCGTCACCATGACCGAGTACGCGGCGTCCGGACCCGCCCGCATGATCCCCCTGCCGGTACAGCGCGCGTTGCTGGGACCGCGGAACCGTGAGGCCCTGGCCCGGCTCGACGACCTCGCGCGCAACCGGGAGGGGTGAGCGGTGTCCGTGCTGGACGTCGACGCCGTCGTCATCGGCGGAGGCCACCACGGCCTCGTCGCCGCCTCCGTGCTGGCCGACGCGGGCTGGGACGTGTGCCTGCTCGAGGCCCAGGACGAGGTGGGGGGTGCCGTCCGCTCCGCGCAGCCACACCCCGGGTTCGTCACCGACCGATTCAGCGCGTTCTACCCCCTGGCCGCGGCGTCCCCGGTTCTGCGGGCCCTGCAGCTGGAACACCACGGTCTGCGCTGGGCGCACGCCCCGGCGGTGCTCGCCCATCCGCCGCGGCCGGACAGCAGCACCGCCGCCGTCCTGCACCGGGACCCGGGCCAGACCGCCGCGGGGCTGGACGAACACCATCGGGGCGACGGCGAGGCCTGGCAACGGCTGTGCACCCAGTGGCAGAGCATCGAAGCACCCTTGCTGCGCAGCCTGTTCACCACGTTTCCGCCCGTACGCGGGCCCGCGCAGCTGCTCCGCCGGATCGGTACGGCCGAGGCGCTGCGGCTCCTGCGGTTCCTGATGCTCCCCGCTTCTCGCATGGGCGAGGAGCTCTTCGGCGGTGAGGCGGCCCGGCTGCTGCTCGCGGGCAACTCCGCGCACGCCGACGTGCCGATCACCGCACCCGGCAGCGGCGTCTACGGCTGGCTTCTGGCGATGGTGGGCCAGCACCACGGCTTCCCCACTCCGGTGGGCGGCACCGGCCAACTCGCCGCCGCTCTCGCCCGTCGGGCCGCGGCCGCAGGCGCTGTGATCCGCACCGGGGAGCCGGTCGAGCACGTCCTCGTCAACGACGGACGCGCCGTGGGCGTCGCGTCGGCCACCGGCACCCGCGTCATGGCCCGCCGCGCGGTGATCGCCGATGTGTCCGCACCTGCCCTGTACACCCGCCTCCTGCCGCAGGACGCCGTGCCCACCCGGCTGCTCGCCGACCTCACCCGCTTCGTCTGGGACACGCCCGTCGTCAAACTCAACTGGGCCCTCGCCGCGCCCATCCCCTGGCGCGCCGCCGACGTCCGTTCCGCGGGAACCGTGCACCTGGGTGCCGACGCCAACGGCCTCGTCCACTGGTCGGGCGACCTGGAGACCGGGACACTCCCGCGGTCGCCGTTCCTGCTCATGGGCCAGATGACCACCACCGACCCGACCCGCTCCCCGGAGGGCACCGAGTCGGCCTGGGCCTACACCCATCTCCCGCGCGGGGTGACCGGTGCCGCGGACGCCGACGAGCTCGCCGAACGCGCTGAGGCCGTCGTCGAGGCGCACGCACCGGGCTTCCGGGACCGGATCCTGCACCGCGGCGTGCAACGCCCCGCCGACCTCGCGGCCGACGACGCGAACCTCGGCGACGGCGCGGTCAACGGCGGCACCGCCCAGCTGTTCCAACAGCTCGTCTTCCGCCCGACACCGGGCCTCGGCCGACCCGAGACCCCGATCAGCCGCCTCTATCTCGGCAGCGCCGCCGCCCACCCCGGCGGCGGCGTGCACGGCGTCTGCGGCTTCCTCGCCGCTCAGGCCGCCCTCAAGGACAACGGACGCGCAGGCGCGGTGCGCAGGCGGATCACGTCGGCCGCGCTCGGGCTCGTGCACCGCGAGCCGTAGCGAGCGTCGGTCGATGCCAGAGTCGCGGGTGTGAGGAGCCGCCCCGCGGGTACCCGACGGGCATGTCGACGACCGAACCGCGCTCCTTCACCACCACCGATGCCGGGATCCCCGTCGAGAGCGACGAGCATTCGCTCACGGTCGGCCCGGGCGGCCCGATCCTGCTGCAGGACAGCTATCTGATCGAGCAGATGGCCCAGTTCAACCGCGAGCGGATCCCCGAGCGGCAGCCCCACGCCAAGGGCAGCGGGGCCTTCGGGCACTTCGAGGTGACCGGCGACGTCAGCGCCTACACCAGGGCGGCGCTGTTCCAGCCCGGGACCCGCACCGACATGGCCGCCCGCTTCTCCACTGTGGCAGGCGAGCGGGGCAGCCCCGACACCTGGCGCGACCCGCGCGGGTTCGCGCTGAAGTTCTACACACCGCAGGGCAACTACGACATGGTCGGCAACAACACGCCGGTCTTCTTCGTCAAGGACCCGATGAAGTTCCAGCACTTCATCCGCTCCCAGAAGCGCCGCGCCGACAACAACCTGCGCGACCACGACATGCAATGGGACTTCTGGACGCTCTCCCCGGAGTCCGCGCACCAGGTGACCTGGCTGATGGGTGACCGCGGCATCCCCCGCACCTGGCGGCACATGAACGGCTACACCTCGCACACCTACATGTGGATCAATGCGGCGGGCGAGGAGTTCTGGGTCAAGTACACGTTCAAGACCGACCAGGGCATCCAGTTCTTCACCCAGGACGAGGGCGACCAGATGGCCGCCGTCGACACCGACTACCACACCCGCGACCTGTTCGAGCACATCCGCGACGGCGAATACCCGAGCTGGACGCTGTACGTGCAGGTCATGCCGTACGAGGACGCGAAGACCTACCGGTTCAACCCGTTCGACCTGACCAAGGTCTGGCCCCACGGCGACCACCCGCTGATCGAGGTCGGCCGGATGACGCTGGACCGCAACCCCACCGACAACCACACCGAGATCGAGCAGCTCGCCTTCCAACCCAACAACCTCGTGCCCGGCGTCGGGCCCAGCCCCGACCGGATGCTGCTGGCCCGCCTGTTCTCCTACGCCGACGCGCACCGTCATCGCCTGGGCGTCAACTACCAGCAGATCCCGGTCAACGCCCCGACAGCACCCGTCCACACCTACAGCAAGGACGGGGCGATGCGCGTCAACCCGGTCACCGACCCGGTCTACGCGCCCAACTCGAAGGGCGGCCCGGCCGCCGACACGGAGCGCTTCGGCCGGGTACCCACCTGGTACGCCGACGGCGACATCATGCGCACCGCCTACGTCGACCACGCCGAGGACGACGACTGGGGCCAAGCGGGCACGCTGGTGCGCGACGTCATGGACGACGACGCCCGCGACCGCCTGGCCGACAACGTCATCGGGCACCTGCTGAACGGCGTGAGCGAACCGGTGCTGCAGCGGGCCTTCCAGTATTGGCGCTCCATCGACGCCACCCTCGGCGCCCGCATCGAGGAGGGCGTACGCGCCAAGGCGGGCGACATGGACCCGAAGGCCGCCGAGCAGGGCAACCCGGCCCGCAGCAGCATGCAGGCGAAAGCCTAGGCGACTGACTGCCGTCGCCGATCGACGACGGCAGTCAGCGGTGACGGGACCGAAACACCACCGCCACATCGTGTTCGTAGTGTCCGACGTCGGGCTCCTTGGACCACACCGGAGCCGAGGCCCGTCGAGAGGTGCGCACGATGAGTGGGAACGCCGCCCGTCTACAGGCGATTGCGAACGTGGAGGCCTACGTCCCGCCTGCGGTGAGCTTCACCGCAGGCGAGACGCCCGGCGAGGTGTTCGGCGAGAACGTCTTCAGCAAGGCCGTGATGCAGAAGCGGCTGCCGAAGTCGGTCTACAAGTCGGTCATCGCCACGATCGAGAACGGGGCGAAGCTCGATCCCGTGGTCGCCGACGCCGTGGCATCGGCGATGAAGGACTGGGCCCTCGAGAAGGGCGCCACCCACTACGCGCACGTGTTCTACCCGCTCACCGGTCTGACCGCCGAGAAGCACGACAGCTTCCTCGAACCCCTCTCCGACGGCTCGGCGCTCGCCGAGTTCGCGGGCAAGACCCTCGTCCAGGGCGAGCCCGACGCGTCCAGCTTCCCCAGCGGCGGGCTGCGCAACACGTTCGAGGCCCGCGGCTACACCGGCTGGGACGTGACCAGCCCGGCGTACGTCCTCGAGAACCCGAACGGCAACACGCTCTGCATCCCGACCGTCTTCGTGTCGATGACCGGCGAGGCGCTCGATCACAAGACGCCGCTCCTGCGTTCCCAGCAGGCGATGGGCATCCAGGCCGAGCGCGTCCTCAGGCTGTTCGGCCACGAGGATCTCGACCACATCGTGTCGTTCTGCGGGCCGGAGCAGGAGTACTTCCTCGTCGACCGGCACTTCTTCCTCGCCCGCCCCGACCTCCTCAACGCCGGGCGCACGCTGTTCGGCGCCAAGCCGCCCAAAGGCCAGGAGTTCGACGACCACTACTTCGGCGCCATCCCCGAGCGCGTTCTCGGCTTCATGATGGACACCGAGCGGGAGCTGTTCAGGCTGGGCATCCCGGCCAAGACCCGGCACAACGAGGTCGCGCCCGGGCAGTTCGAGGTCGCGCCGATGTTCGAGCGGGCCAACGTCGCTTCCGACCATCAGCAGCTCCTGATGACGACCTTCAAGACCCTCGCCAAGAAGCACGGCATGGAGTGCCTGTTCCACGAGAAGCCGTTCGCCGGGGTCAACGGCTCGGGCAAGCACGTGAACTTCTCGCTCGGCAACGCGGAGTTGGGCAGCCTGTTCGTCCCCGGCGACACCCCGCACGAGAACGCGCAGTTCCTCGTGTTCTGCGCCGCCGTCATCCGCGCGGTCCACCGCTATCCCGGGTTGCTGCGCGCCTCGGTCGCCTCGGCGACGAACGACCATCGGCTGGGCGCCAACGAGGCCCCTCCGGCGATCATCTCGATCTTCCTCGGCGACCAGCTCGCGGACGTCTTCGAACAGATCGCCAACGGCGCGGCGACCTCGTCGAAGAGCAAGGGTGCGATGGTGATCGGGGTGGACACGCTCCCCGTCCTGCCCACCGACCCCGGCGACCGCAACCGGACAAGCCCCTTCGCCTTCACCGGCAACCGGTTCGAGTTCCGTGCACCGGGTTCGCTGCAGACGGTCGCGGCTCCGATGGTGGTGCTCAACACGATCATGGCCGAGTCCCTCGACTACTGCGCGAACGAGCTGGAAGCCGCCGTCGCGGCCGGTACCGAGTTCGCCACGGCGGTGCAGACCCTGCTCACCGACATCATCACCGAGCACGGCGCGGTCGTCTTCAACGGCGACGGGTACTCCGACAAGTGGCAGATCGAGGCGGCCGACCGCGGCCTGCCGAACCTGCGCACCACCCTCGATGCGCTGCCCGAGCTCGTCACCGCGTCGGCGATGGAGCTGTTCGAGCAGTACAAGGTCTTCAACCACCGCGAGATGCACAGCCGCTACGAGATCGGCCTGGAGCAGTACACCCTCACCATCGGCGTCGAAGCCCGGCTCACCCACGAGATCGGCTGCACCCAGATCCTGCCTCCTGCCCTCCGCCACCAGACCGAGGTGGCGCTCAACGTCGGCGCGCTGAAGGCGGCGGGCGTGGACGCGGACACCTCCATGCTCCTGGCGGTGTCGGCACCGATCACGGCGCTCAAGGCGGCCCTGTCCGAGCTCGGTGCCGCTTTGGACGGCGACGCGGGCGAGACCGCCCTCGCGGAGGCCGAACACGCCCGCGACACGCTGCTGCCCGCGATGGCCGCGGTACGCGCGGCCGCCGATCAGCTCGAAGGGATCGTCGCGGACGACCTCTGGCCGCTTCCGTCGTACCAGGAGATGCTCTACATCCTGTGAGCGGCGGCGGGTCAGCCGGACACGTCGCGGCGCATGATCACGCGTGGGAACCCGCCGGACACCGGGTCGGTCTTGCAGGTCAGGGCGAATCCGGCCGCCTCGGCCCGATCCATCTCGCCGTCTTCGGCCCGGCCGCTGGTCAGGGGGCCGACACCGAGACGACGCCCGACCGCGCGACTCTGCGCGGCGCGGGTGCGACGATCGCCGCGGAGGTGCTCGCAGGCCTCGACGCGGGGAACCGGTGATCGAACCGGGTAGCTCGTCGGGGCAGGTCGGCGCACGCCGTCGCGTGTTGCCGGGCGGGTCGAGGCGGGGAGGTCTGGCATGGCGGTCGACGACTGGTTCCTCACGGCGGCCGAGCGCGGTAATCCGGCGTGCCGGTTGCCTGCCTGGTGCACGGGCAACGCCGTGACCGCGCTGGTGAACGGGGCCACCTACTTCGACCGGCTCGCGACCGAAGTGGCGTCGTTGCGTGCCGGTGATCATTTGTTCTTCACCGACTGGCGGGGTGACGCCGATGAGCGGCTCCGCGACGCGGGTCCGACGCTCGCCGAGCTCTTCGGCGATGCCGCCCGCCGCGGGGTGGTCGTGAAGGGTCTGATGTGGCGTTCGCACTCCGATGCGCTGGCCTACAGCGAGGAACAGAACCGCCAGCTCGGGGACGAGGTCAGCGACGCGGGCGGCGAGGTGCTGCTCGACCAGCGGATCCGCATGGCGGGTTCGCACCACCAGAAGCTGGTGGTGCTGCGCTGCCCCGACGATCCCGATCGGGATGTCGCGTTCGTCGGCGGGATCGACCTGTGCCACTCCCGTCGCGACGACGCCTCCCACCACGGCGATCCCCAGGCGGTGCCGATGAGCCCGCCCTACGGGAAGCATCCGCCGTGGCACGACGTGCAACTCGAGGTGCACGGCCCGGCCGTCGGACTCCTGGACCAGGTCTTCCGCGAGCGCTGGGACGACCCGCATCCCCTGGATCTGCGCACCCCGATCGCCCGGGTCCGGGACGCCCTGCGCGGCGCGGACCTGACCGCGGACCCGCTGCCCGCCCGGCCCCCCGACCCGGCCCCGGCCGGGTCGGCCACCGTGCAGGTGCTGCGCACCTACCCCGCGATCCTCCCCGGCTACCCGTTCGCCCCGCACGGGGAACGATCAGTGGCCCGCGGCTACACGAAGGTGCTGGGCAGCGCGCGGCGGCTCGTGTACCTCCAGGACCAGTACCTGTGGTCGCCGCACATCGCCCGCGTCCTCGCCGCGGCGCTGCACCGCAACCCGCAACTGCACATCGTGGTTGTCCTGCCGCGGCACTCCGATGTCGACGGCCGGTTCTCGACGCCGCCCAACCTGGTCGGGCGACTCGATGCGCTGCGGGTGTGCGAGGGGGCCGCGGCCGACCGGCTGCACGTGTTCGACCTGGAGAACCACCACGGGACGCCGGTGTACGTGCACGCGAAAGTGGCCGTGGTCGACGACGTGTGGGCCGCGGTCGGAAGCGCGAACCTCAACCGGCGGTCCTGGAGCCACGACAGCGAGCTCACGCTGGCCGTGCTCGACGAGCACCGTGACGGACGCCCGCCGACGCGTCCCGCCGATCACCGCGAGCCCGCGCGCCGGTTCGCCCGGGAACTGCGCCTCACCCTGCTGCGCGAGCATCTCGACCGGGCCGCGGACGACGACGCCGACCTCGTCGACCCCGCCGACGCGCTGCGTGCCGTGGAGGCCGCCGCCGACGCCCTCGACACGTGGCACCGGGAAGGGCGGGTCGGACCCCGACCTGCGGGACGGTTGCGCCACCACCGACCGGAACGCATGCCCTGGCACACCCGGCTCTGGGCCGTGCCCGCCTACCGGCTCGTCTACGACCCGGACGGCCGTTCGTGGCGGGACCGGCTCCACCGGCGATGGTGACCGCTCACGACCCGAGCGACGCGCGAAGTACCGCGTCCTCCTTCGCCGACCGGCCGAATCGTTCCCTATCGGCAGATCGCGTTAACGTCGGGTAAGCGACAATGCGGAAAGGGGCAAGGAAGCGGGTCGGTCAGGAACACGGCCCGCGCTCTCACCGATTCTCTTCGGGACGACGTACCGACGAATCGGAGCACCCAATTGACGACACCCCCCCACACCTCGGCCGCGCAGATCTCCCCGCGGGGATCGACGCGGCGGCCGTGGGCGCACGCCGGTCGGGCGATGGCCGTGAAGGTTCCCGCGGCCACCGTGGCGTTCTGGGTCCTCAAGGTCATGACCACGGGCATGGGCGAGACCGCTTCGGACTGGCTCGCCCGCACCATCGATCCCGTTATCGCTGTCGCAGGCAGCGGGCTCGTGCTCGTCGCGCTGTTGGTCGCCCAACTCGCCGCCCGCCGCTACCACCGTTGGCCGTACTGGGCGGCCGTGGCGATGGTCAGCGTTTTCGGCACGATGGCCGCGGACGTCACCCACATCGTGTTCGGCGTCCCGTATCTGGCGTCCACCCTCGCCTTCGGAGCGGTCGTCGCGTGTCTGCTCCTCGTGTGGCACCGGGCCGAAGGCACGTTGGCGATCCACACCATCACCACGCGGCGACGCGAGTTGTTCTACTGGGCCACGGTCTCGGCGACCTTCGCCCTCGGCACGGCGGCGGGCGACCTCACCGCGACCACGCTCAAACTGGGCTACCTCGCCTCGGGCGTGCTGTTCGCCCTCGCGATCGCCGTACCTGCGGCCGCACACCGTTTCCTGCGCATGGACGGCGTCCTCGCCTTCTGGATCGCCTATGTCCTGACCCGCCCGCTCGGCGCCTCGTTCGCCGACTGGATCGCCGTGTCCCCCGCGCGCGGTGGGCTCGACCTCGGCACGGGCCCGATCACGCTCGTCCTGCTCGCCGCGATCGTCGTCGGCGTCGCCCTGCTGCGCACCGACCGCCGCGTTGACCAACCCCGATGACGGGGATTCCGCCGACCTGAGGGAACCCGCGTGCCTCGACCACGCCTTTGGGCGTTTCGCCCGGTGAGCATCGGGCGGCATCGGTGGATCGTCACACGATGCCGCTACAGCTCGCCGTCGAGCGGGGTAGGCAGGGGACTGCGCTTCTCTGACCGCGCGTCACCGGCGTCCGCAAACGTTGCTCCGCTCCGGTGACCCCGGCGATCCCACTCGGCGGGGGCAGGGCGTCGCTGCCACGCTCAGCGGCATGCGACTCCTCAGGGGCGCCCCGGTGGACACCGACGCCGCCGGGTGCTGTGTCGGCCTCAGGGGCGTCGGCGCCACCTACGCCACGTGCATGTCCGAGCCGAGCACCAGCGGCATCCTGCCCATCCCGGACACCGGTGAGTTCGTGTGGGTGTTCACCTGCGACCGGCACGCGGTGATCCTGGACTCGCCGCGCGAGCTGACCGTCGACGACGTCGACGAGATCAACCGGCGGCGGTTCCTCGACCGCTGACCGTTCGCGCCGTCTGCGGGTGCTCGTCATGCGCAGTCCGGCAACAGCCTGCGCGATGCGACCCACCTGCGGTACCGCGGCAGCCGACGCCGCCGCCTGGCCCACCGCGCCGAACACCGGCGCGATCTCCGACCAGTCGTGAGAAGCCGTTCGGCGAAGGACGGTTGCTCCTTCGCAGGGCACCCGGCAGTGGCCGACGATGCGGGCGTCTGGAGGGACCCGTACACCAACCCGGTGGAACTCGGCCCGAAGTCCGGCGCGAAGGCGTGCGCGGTCTTACCCTGTCCCCCACAGATCTCGTGGGATGGGGGCCGACCCATGCACGTTGTCACGATCTCGGCCACCTACGGTGCCGCGGGTTCGGTCGTGGGTCCCGCCGTCGCCGAGCGGCTCGGCGTGCCCTTCCTCGACCGCGCGATTCCGACGGCGGTGGCGAACGATCTCGGCATCAGCCTTGAGGAGGCGATGTCCCGCGACGAGCAGGTGCCCGGTTGGCTGACACGACTGTTGGCCGCCACGGCCCCCCTGTCGACGGAGTGGATGATCGGCACCGGACCGCCGCCGACCGCGCTCCTGCCCGACGAGCGGATCCTCACCTGCACCAAGAACGCCATCCGCCGGTGCATCAGTGGCAGAGGCGGAGTGATCCTCGGCCGGGCGGGGGCGATCGTGCTCCGCGACCACCCTGGCGCGCTGCACGTCCGCCTCGACGGCGACCCCGAGCGCAGGGTGCGGCAGGCGATGAGCCTGCTGGGGACCACCGAGGCGGAGGCGCGGGCCGCCATGTCCCGCAACGACAACGCCCGCACCGCCTATGTCCGGCGCTTCTACCACGCCGATCCCGCCAGTCCTGACCACTACCACCTCGTACTGGACAGCACCCGGATCCCACCGCCGCTCTGCACGGAGATCATCGTCACCGCCGTCGAGTCCCGGCATCGGCGCACTGCGGCACCACCGCGCAGGCACGAGCTCCATCCGCGGTGAGGTCGGGGCAGCCCGCCCACGTCCTACGGTCGACGGATGTACTCGACGACAGTCCTCCGCTTCGTGCGGGCCCCGCGTGCGGCGGTCTACCAGGCGCTGATCGACCCCGCCGCCGTCGCCCGCCTGCGCGTTCCGGCGGGGATGACCAGCCACGTGCACACCTTCGACGCCCGCGACGGCGGCACGTTCCGGATCTCGCTGACGTACACGGGGTCAGCCGCCGTAGGTCGATCCCGTGGGCGCCGTCGTCCGCGTCCCGCTCGTGGTCGGCGGCGGCGTGGCACCGACACCGCCGACGCCGACCGCGCCGCCCATGAGGTCGGTCACGCCCGGCGAGGTGCCGTTCGAGGCTCCCCCGCCGGTCGGGGCGCCGGCCGCCGTGGCGGTAGGCCCGGCGCCCGCAGGCGTGGCGACACCACCTCCCGGAACCGACGCGGTGCCGGACGGAGAGCTCCCCCGGGCCACGCCTGCGGCTCTGGACGGGCTCGTGGACGCGGACCCCGTCGGGCCTGCGGACGCGACCGTCGACGAACGCGCACCCGGCCCGTTCGGCTGCGGCAGGCCGGTGGACGGGGCGACAGCGACTCCCGCCCCGCTGCCCGAGCCGACTCCTCCACCGGACGTCCCACCCTGAGCTGCGGACCCGCCGCCGCCTCCGCCGCCTCCGCCACCTCCGCCGCCGCCCGCCGGACCGGCACTCACGCTCCCGCCCTGCGCCGCACCGGCCGCGCCCCTCCCGACGGTGACGCCGCCCAGGAAACCGATCGCGACCAGCACCAGACCGGCCAGCACCTTGGTGAACGCGCTCGTCTGCCGGGGTTCGAGCCAGTCGTCCTCCATGAGGTCGCCGTCGTCGACGACGCCCACGGGATCGGTGGCCGTATCGTCGTCGTGCGGTGCGGTCATACGAGGGGCTCCCCGGTCCATCGGCGTACACCACGGTAGCCGTGGCGCGGCCGTGGCGCCGGGGCCAACGCCGCCTCGTCGGTCGTCGGACTACGTGGCGAGCAGCTGCTGCATCAGGGTGACCGCTGCCTGTTGCGCGTCGCTGATGTTCTGCGCCATGAGCATCGCGTCCGGGTCGCTGCCGTCGGCCAGCTCAGAGCGCGCCATGGTGATCCCGCCTTCGTGATGCGCGATCATCAGCTGGAGGAAGGCATGGTCGAAGACGGGGCCCGAGTCGGCGCGCAGCTGGGCCATCTGCTGGTCGGTCAGCATGCCAGGGCCGCGCGCCGCCATGCCCGGCATGCTCGTCATGCCGGGCATGTCCGGCATGGTCGCGGTAGGGGCGGCGGGCTGGCCCCAGTCGGCGAGCATCCACTGCAGCTGTGCGATCTCGGGGATCTGCTCGGCCGTGATCTGGGTGGCGAGCTCCTTGACCGCGGGTGACGCGGCCTGGCTCGCGGCGAGCTTCGCCATCGCGATGGCCTGGGTGTGGTGCGGGACCATGGCGGTGGCGAAAGTGACGTCGGCAGCATCGTGCCCGGTGCCGTCGGCGGGGTCCGGGTGGCCGCCGCAGCCCGCGAGGATGGCGACGAGCACGCAGGCGACGAGCGTCCTGCCGACGCGGCCCGCGAACGTCACGACACCGGAGGCTAGCAACCGCCGCGCCGGGTGCCGCGAGGCCTGGGTGGTCACCGGACGCTTCGGGACGACCGCCTATGCGGTGCGCACCCAGAGGGGCGACGACCAGGCCAGCTCGCCGTCCACCTGGAACGCCCGCGCGTAGTAGAAGCAGGTGCCGGTCAGGATCTCGTCGTCCGGGAAGGAGACGTCGAGCTCGCGCGTGCCGAGACCGAGCAGGGCGCCGACGGCGGGCTGCAGCGCGAGAACCCCGGGATGCCCCGGCGCTTCTCCGTCCCCCGGCACGAACGCGCCGCCCGCCAGGCGGTCGGCCAACGCGGCCAGCCCGATCCGGACCGACCTGCCCGCGCACCCGATCCGCACCTGCGCGTCGTCGGGACCGCAGACGCTGACCTCGACGCCACCGCGCTGCGCGCCGTAGGGCTCGCCGAAGCTGTGGGTCGTGTGCTGCCATTCCACGGCGTGCTCGTCCAGGGCCACGACCTCGGGGCCGACGTAGTCCGGCAGCACCAGCGTGCCGCGCTCGACCGACAGCCGCCCGTCCCACCGGGTCGTCGTGTCGGCCTGTCCCCACTCCACCCTGAGGTCCACCCGGCGGTGCCCCGGCGGGAGCGGGGGCTCGCCCCTGACCACGTGCACGACCCGGCCGTCGCGCAGGATGTCGACCCGCGCGAGCTCCGCGTACCCGCGGGCGTGCACCCGCAGCGGGCGGGGCCCCTCCCATTCGGGTTCGCTGCCCATGAGGTGGGGTCCCAGCCGGAGCACGGCCAGCACGCCGCGGGTGGTGGCGGCACAGGTCCGGCGCGACCAGAGGCCGTCGAAGATCTCGGCCCGGTCCAGCGACCGGGCGAGCACCGCGACGTAGCTCGCGCCATGCCCGTGGTCGGACGAGGCGATGAGGCCGAAGCGGTGCCCGCGCAGCAGCCCGTCGAGCATGAACGTGCCAGTGGCGGTGCCGTCGGAGTACTGCCGGAAGCTGATCTCCGACTCGTAGTTGCCCCGACAGGCCTGGAACACCTCGACGAGCCTGGCGAAGGCGGGATCGTGGTAGTCCCAGTCGTTGTGCACCATCGCCGATCCGGGGTGGTGCGGGATCGTGATGGCCGGGAATCGCGGGTGGGCGGCGAGCCCACGCCAGAGCCCGTCGGGGGTGGTGCTGCCCTCGGCGAACGCGGAGAAGATCGGGGCCCCGCGGGCGACGTCGCCGTAGATGACGTTCTGGTGGCCGTGCTCCGCCGAGGTCCATTCGAAGCCGTAGAGCGGCACGAAGCGGCCGGGCACGTGCAGCAGGTCGGCGATCTTCTGGATGCTCCACCACTGATAGGCGCTGGAGTTCTCGGCGTGGTCGGTCACGGCCCAGAAGTCGTACTCGTTGACGTCCCACGCGTAGCGGTAGAAGTCCTCCAGCGACGGCTCGTCGCCGGAGGTGCAGCGGCTGACCAGCGAGTGCCGGTGCAGGTCGCCCCAGTACAGGCGGTAGGTCTGGCCGTCGGACGACAGCTCGAGGTGGTCGTCGGGCCGATCACGGGACGCCCAGCGCCTGGCCTCATGCCGCTCGGCGGAGACGATCGACGCCGACCGGCGTCCGCCGCTGGTGGCGGGGCCCGCCGACGCCATGGCCGTCAGTACCACCTGTCCGGCCCCGTGCACGCCGTGCCAGATCACCGCGCCGTGGTGATCGGCCAGGTAGGGGCACTCGCGGCCGCCAAAGCCCTCGGTCCAGTGCAGGGCACGTTGCAGCCTGCCGTCGGACTGGGTCGCGAGCACCACCCCGGTGACGGTCGCGGCCAGCGAGACCTCCTCGAGCGTGGCGTCGGTGTCGCCGAACGTGGTCGGCGGGCACCAGCCGTCGGGCCCGAGGGACTGGGCGGCCGCCTCCCAGTAGTAGGTCATCAGCGGCAGCTGTCGGTGGACGCGGTAGCCGACGACCAACCCACCGTCGGGGGTGGCCTGCAGCCGGGGCATCGCCGACGGCACCACGTTCAACCCCCGTGCGAGCTCGCCGGGGGGCTCCAGCAGGGCTCCATCGTCGATCCAGCCCTCGACGCAGACCACCCGGATGCCGGCGCTCACCTCCGGGAGCAGTTCGGGGGGCACGCTGCGCCCCGGCTCCCGCATGCCGTCCTGGTCGTCGACGGGAGCGCCACCCGTGGGCCGGTGCCGCAGCCGGGTGGGTCCGCTGCCGCCGTGGCCCTGCACCGAGACGACGTCGAACGCGCACCAGAGGCGACCGTCCGCGGTCGCGGCCAGGCTGGGGTGGAGCGCATAGTCGCTGCCGCCGGTGAGCTGTCGGACGGGGCCCGCCGCGCCGCGGGCGTCGACGTGGCGCAGCGCGATGGCGTAGCTGCCGTCAGCGTAGCCGGTCCACGCGTAGGCGACGCCGTCACCGACGACGGCGAGGGTGGGGTCCCAGACGTTGCCCGACGCCGCGTCGCTGATCCGGACCGTCCGCGCCCACGCGTTCCCCTCCCATCGCCGGGCGAAGACGGCGAACCGGTCGCCGCTGCGACCCTGCCAACACACGTGCAGGCGGCCGTCGGCTGACGCGACGACCTCCTGGTTGAAGGAGGGGCCGCCGGTGTCGCTGACCGGCTGCGGATCCTCCCACCGGCCGTCGCGGAACCGCGCGGCCCACACCGCCACCTCGGCGTCGACGGACCGGCCGAAGACCACCCACGGGACACCGTCCGAGGTGATGGCCGCGGTCGGGCGGAACAGGTCCTCGGGCCCCCCGACCACGATCGTCGTCGTGCGCGCGGTCGGCGTGTGGAGCTGGGCGAGCAGCCGGTCGCCGCGGCCCTCCTGCCATTCCAGCCAGGCGACCAGCGTCGTCGCGCCGTGGGTCGCGACGGTGGGGCGGGTCGCGTTGCGGCTGTCGGTGAGGATCCGCGCCCTTCCCCGGCTCTGACCGGCAGGCCGTGGCGCGGCGTCGAGCACCGCGGCCGCCTTGGTGAGCTGGGCGGGGATCTGGCCGTCGCCCTCGTCCACCCACATGTACCGGAGCGGGTCGGGGTCGAGCGCGGCGATGGTGTCGGTGATGTCGACGTTGTTCTCGATCGCCCCCACGAGCCGGTGGTTGAACGCCAGCACCAGGTCGAGATCGGCGCGCTGCCGCTCGGTGTACCCGCCCCGGTGGTGATCGGCAGCGCATCCGTGGCCGTGACCGTGGCGCTGTCCCTCGCCGTGGGCTCCCGACATCGCTCAGCACCCCTTCCACACCGGGCGTCGCTTCTCCGCGAACGCCCTGGCGCCTTCCCGCTGGTCCTCCGACGCGTACAGCGCGGCCACCGCAGGGAACCGGCCGGTCGCGATCGCGCGCATGGCCTCGCCGAAGGTCATCCGCTGGCTCTCCCTCTGCACCTCCTTGATCGCCGCGAACACCAGCGGCGGCCCTTCGGCCAGCCGGGCGGCCACCTCCAGCACGCGCGCGGCGAGCCGGAGCGGCGGGTGCACCTCGTTGACCAGCCCCCACCGGTGCGCCTCGGCAGCGTCCATGAAGCGGCCGGTGAGCAACAGCTCCATGGCGATGTGGTGCGGGATCCGGGAGGGCAGGCGCAGCGTCGCCGCGTCCGCCAGGGTGCCCGCGTCGATCTCGGGGAGCGCGAACGACGCGGTGTCGGCGGCGTAGATCAGGTCGCAGGACAGCGCCAGCTCGAACCCGCCGCCGACCGCCATGCCCTCGACGAGGGCGAGGACCGGCTTGTCCAGGCCCGGCAGCTCCTGGATGCCGCCGAATCCGCCCACGCCGTAGTCGCCGTCCACGGGGTCGCCCGCGGCGGCCGCCTTGAGGTCCCATCCCGCGCTGAAGAAACGCTCGCCCCCCGTGCGCAACACCGCGACCCGCAGCGCGCGGTCGTCGCGGAAGGCGGCGAAGACCTGCCCCATCGCGCGCGACGTCGCCAGGTCGATCGCGTTGGCGGGCGGACGGTCGAGGGTGACCTCCAGAACCGGACCCAGCCGCCGCGTGCGCACCGCGCTCATCCTCGCCCCCCGGAGGTGACGACGAGCGCGTCGCACGCCCAGGCGCCGTCGGCGGTGACGATCAGCGGGTTGATCTCCAGCTCGACCAGCTCCGGCATGTCGAGCACGAGCTCGGCTACCTGTGCGACGACGGCGACCAGCCGGTCGAGATCGGCGGACGGTGCACCCCGGTACCCGGTGAGCAGCGGGGCGCAGCGCAGGCCGAGCAGGGCCCGGCGGATCTCGGCCGCGTCGACCGGCAGCACGAGATGGGCGACGTCGCGCACCAGCTCGGTCAGGACGCCGCCGACGCCCAGGCTGAGCACCGGCCCGAAAACCGGATCGGTCCGCACGCCGACCAGCAGCTCGGCGATCCCGTCGGACACCAGCCGCTCGACCAGCACCGCAGGGAACCGGGCCAGCAGCTCGACGGCGGCCGCCCGCACGTCGGCCGGGTCGACCAGGCCGAGCCGCACGGCGTTCTGGTCGGTCTTGTGGGCGACGCCGAGGCCTTTCACCACGATCGGGCCTGCGAGGTCGGCCGCGGCGACAACCGCGGCGCCCGGGCTCGCGCACACCGCTCCGTCGGGGACGGGCACCCCGTTCTGACGCAGCAGCCGCTTCCCGGTGGCCTCGTTGAGCAACGTGGCCCCGCCGCCCCGCCCGCCCGGGCCTGCGACGGGCGGCGCGGGGGGCCTCGCCCAGGCCCGCCCGATGCAGGCCGCGGCCTCGATCGCCTCCATCGCGACGGCAGGCGGGGCGAGCACCGCCAGCCCTTGCCGGACCCACGCGGCCGCCCGCTCGCCCGCCAGGTTCGCGGCCATCGCCGCCACCAGGGCTCCTCGCGCGTCCGCCGCGGCGCAGGCCTGGGCGAACGCGGTGATCGCGGCCGTCCAGTCGTCGTCCGTGCAGCGGTCGGCCCGCGGCAGGTCGGCGAAGAGCAGGTTGAGGTCCGCCGGGCCGCGCACCATGGCCGTGAAGGCGTCGGCCATCGCCTCCGGCTCGCCCCAGATGTAGGTGTGGTAGTCGAGCGGGTTGGCCAGCGCCACCCGGCTCCCCAGCACCGAGCGGAGCTGCGCGCGCTGCGCGCTGGTCAGCTCCGCGAAACACACCGTCCGACCGACGGCGGCGTCCGCGATCAGCGCAGCCTCGCCCCCCGAGCTGCTGAGCGAGCTCAGCCGGGTGCCGGGTAGCGGGCCGTCGCAGTGGAGCAGGCAGAGCGCGGCGAGCAGCGCGTCGACCGAGCCGACCTGGCCGATCCCGTTGCGCCGCAGGAACCGCGCGCAGGCCTCGGCGTCGCCCGCGAGCGAGGCCGTGTGGGTGATCACCGCTCGGCGGGCCTGCTCACTGCGGCCCAGCACCAGCGCGACCAGGCCGATCCGGCGTTCCCGTGAGCGCGCCGCCAGCCGCTCCCAGCCGCGCAGGTCCGCGAGCGACTCCACGATCAGCCCGAGCGCCGAGACCCGTTCCGACGCCAGCAGCGCCTCGGCGACCTGGGCCACGCCGATCTGCGCGGCGTTGCCGACGGCGACGACCGAATGCAGCGGCAGCCCGATGTCGGCCATGGTCACGCTGATCGCGATCGACGACGACTGGGACACCACGGCGCACCCGCGGTCGCCCGCGGGCAACCCCACCCCGCCGTGCTGGTCGGGCCAGATCAGCGCCTGGTCGGCGTAGTTGACCCACCCGTAGCAGTTCGGCCCGAGCAGCGGCATCGCCCCCGCTGCGGCGAGCAGGTCGCGCTGCAGCGCCACGCCACCCGGACCGGTTTCGGCGAAGCCTGCGCTGTACACCACCGCCCCGCCGCAGCCCGCCGCGGCGAGGCCTGCCACCACCGGCGCGCACCGGGGCGCGGGCACGGCGACGAAGGCCGCGTCCGGCACCCCGGGGAGCTCGGCGACCCCCGGGTACGCGCGTTCCCCCGCCACCGTCGCCATCGTCGGGTGCACCGGCCAGATCGACCCGCGGAAGCCCAGCGCCCGGTTCTGCTCGACCACCCGCCCGCACTCCCGGGCGCTGCCGACCACGGCGATCGTGCGCGGCCGCAGCAGCCTGCCGAGGTCGCGCGCCTCCGCCACGGTGCCGCCCGCGGGCGGCTCAGCCACCGTGCGCCCGCAGCATCGACCGCGAGACGATGTGCCGCTGGATCTCCGAGGTGCCGTCCCAGATCCGCTCGACGCGGGCGTCCCGCCAGATCCGCTCCAGCACGAGCTCGTCCATCAGGCCCATGCCGCCGTGGATCTGCAGCGCCTCGTCGGCGACCATCGCGAGCATCTCGGTGGCCGACAGCTTGGCCATGGCGATCGCGGAATCCACCTCCGCGCTCGGGGCCGCGGAGCCCGCCGCGTCCACCAGCCAGGCCGCCCGCCAGGTCAGCCACGTCGCTGACTCCAGTGCCGTGCCCATGTCGGCAAGCTTGAACGCCACGCCCTGGTTGCGGCCGATCGGGCGACCGAACTGGCGACGGGTGGCCGCGTGGGCCGTGGCGAGGTCCAGCGCGCGTCGGGCCCGGCCCAGGCAGCTCGCGGCGACCTGCAGCCGGGTCGTGCCGAGCCAGGCGTTGGCCACCTCGAAGCCGCGACCGACCTCCCCGAGCACCGCCGATCCCGGCACCCGGCAGCCGTCGAAGACGAGCACGGAGTTTCCGTAGCCGCGGTGCGAGACGCTGCGGTAGCCGGGCAGCACGGCGAGCCCCGGCGTGTCGACGTCGACGAGGAAGGCGGTGATCTCCGCCCGGCGGGGCACGTCGGCCTCCGCCGCCCGGGCACCGGTGGCGGCGAAGAGGATCACGAAGTCGGACGCGTCGGCGTGGCTGATGAAGTGCTTGGTCCCGGTGATCACCCAGTCGTCGCCGTCGCGGACGGCGCGGGTGCGCATGCCGCGCAGGTCCGAGCCCGCCTCGGGCTCGGTCATCGCGAGGCACTCGGTGCGCTCACCGGCCACCACCGGCAGCAGGTAGCGCGCGCGCTGGTCGCCCTGGCAGGCCAGCAGGATCCGGGACGGCCGGGCGACGGCGAGCATCTGCAGCGCATAGCCGGTGTGGCCGAGCTCGCGCTCCATCAGCATCCAGGCTCAGCGTGTCCAGGCCGCCGCCGCCGACGTCCTCGGGCATGTTGGCGGCGTAGAGGCCTGCCCGGAGGGCCGTCTCCCGCAGCCGGTGCAGCAGCCCGGGATCGAGCCTGCCGCAGCGCTCCACCTCGTCCTCGTGCGGCACCAGCTCACGGTGCACGAAGGCGCCGGTCGTCTCCACCACGGCCCGCTGCTCGGCCGAAAGCGCAAGATCCACTGGCGGTCACCTCACGGAAGGGCGATGCGGCGTGACGCGTGTTCTGGTGGCGGCACCCGCAGCGCCTCTGCGGCGCCACGGAGCTCGCGGGAACGGCGCTGGAACGCCCCGCGGTGGTGTCGACGTGCACGGCGAGAACCTCCTCGCTGGCCCGCAGCCTGGCCGTCGCACCACATCTCGTGCCACAGCCAGAGCAGCTTGCCGGTCACGCCGATCACGGAGGACCGCACCTCCAGCCGCGCGGCCGGCGGGCACCTCGTCGAGGTAGCGGACGTGCGCCTCCAGCGTGTACAGCGACGTTCCGGTGTCGACCAGGTACGGCGGCGTCATGCCCGAGCCGGTTCATCACCGCGTCCGTCGCGTGCCCGAAGACGAGCACGTAGTAGGCCTCGGACAGGTGCCCGTTGTAGTCGATCCACTCCGGCCGGACGTCCTCCGACCAGACCAGGGGCTCAGCGCACGAGGTGCCTTGCCGAGCAGCGCAGGATGTCGACGAGCTTGCGGTCGCGCTCGCGCACCAGGTCCGCGATCGTCCGCGGGCCCGCCTCCTCCGCGCACCCGCGGACCACGCTGTCGCGCAGTTCCGGGGTGAGCTCGGGCGCGGCCAGCCGCGTCCACGGCGAGAGCAACGACGGTCCGAAGTGGTCGAGCATATGGGCCATGCCGCCCGGCCCGCCCGCGAGGTGGAACGTGAGCATCGGCCCGTGGAAGGCCCAGCGCAGCCCGGGGCCGTCGGTGATCGAGGCATCGATCTGCTCGACCGTGGCCTCCCCGTTCGCCACCATGTGCAGCGCCTCCCGCCACAGTGCCTCCTGCAGCCGGTTGGCGATGAACCCGGGCACCTCCCGATCCATGGTGATCACCGACTTGCCGATGTGCCGGTAGAAGTCGACGGTCCACGTCGACCACCTCGGCCGTGGTGCTTCTCGCCGCCGACCACCTCGACCAGCGGGATCAGGTAGGGCGGGTTGAACGGGTGCGCGACCACCAGCCGATGCGGGACGCCTCGCCTCGACCGCCATCTCCGTCATCCCGAAGCCCGAGGTGGACGAGGCGATGACGACGTGCTCGGGGGTGGCCGCGTCGATGTCGGCCAGCAGGCCGCGCTTCAGTCAAGCTGCTCGGGCGCGCTCTCCTGCACGTACGTCGGCCCGGCGAGGGCACCGCCAGGTCGGCGGCCGACGGTCAGGTTGTCCACGTCGCGCCTCGGCACAGACCGAGCTCGGTCAGCGCCGGCCACGCCGCGTCGACGATCGCCGCGCAGCCGCGCTCGGCGTCGGGCGCCGGGTCCCAGGCGTGCACGGTGAACCCGCGGGCCAGGAAGTAGGCCACCCAGCCGCCGCCGATCACCCCGGCCCCGACGCAGGCGACGGTCCGCACCTGATCCGGGGTCGTGCGTGATCGGCCACCGTCATGCTCACGGCCGCGCTCGCCCCCGCTGCCGCAGGGCGAGGATCTCGCGGGCCTCGTCCGCGGTCGCGACCTCCGCGCCCATCGCGGTGATGATCGTGACCGCGTTCGCGACGAGCGCGGCGTTGGTGACCGTGTTGCCCCGGCCGAGGTAGAGGTTGTCCTCCAGACCGACCCGCACGTGCCCCCCGAGCAGCACCGACTGCGCCACCCACGGCATCTGCATGCGCCCGATGGCGAACGAGGACCACACCACCCCCGACGGGACCTGCGCGACCATCGCCGCCAGCAGGGCGGGCTCGGGCGGGGCGCCGTAGGGGATGCCCATGCACAGTTGGTACATCGGCGGGCGTGTCGATCAAGCCCCTCGGCGACCAGCTTGTTGGCGAACCAGAGATGACCGGTGTCGAAGATCTCCAGCTCCGGCCGCACGCCCAGCTCCTGGATCCGCTTGGCGCCCGCGCGCAGCATGTCCGGGGTGCTGACGTATACCAGGCTGCCTTCGCCGAAGTTCAGGCTGCCGCAGTCCAGGGTGCAGATGTCGGGCAGCAGCTCCTCCACGTGCGCGAGGCGCTCGACCCCGCTGACCAGGTCGGTGCCCTCGGCGAAAGCGGAAGGGTCCTCGGGGTCCAGGTAGAGGTCGCCGCCCATGCCCGCGGTCGTGTTGATCACGACGTCGGCGCCGCTGTCGCGGATCCGTTCGACGACCTCGCGGTAGAGCGCGACCTCGCGGGAGCCGTCGCCGCTGCTCGGATCCCGCACGTGCACGTGCACGATGGCGGCGCCCGCCCTGGCGGCGGCGATGCCGGACTCGGCGATCTGCTGCGGCGTCACGGGCACGTGCTCGGACTTGCCGACCGTGTCTCCCGCGCCGGTGAGCGCGCACGTGATGATGACCTTGCGATTCACCGTTGCGAACGACCTCTCCCTCTATGGCGGCGGCTGACGATCGTGGGGAGCGTGCGGTAGGTCAGGTCGCGGCAGTGCGCATCGTGGCAGGCGTCGGCGTACGGCCACTGCGAGGTCTTGACGACGACCGTGCGGCGCGGCCGGTCGACGTAGACGAACTGGCCGCGGCTGCCGTCGGCGGCCACGCGGGTCGCCCTGCGTCGTCGAGGGGCCACCAGTGATAGCCGAACCCGACGTACTTCGACAGCGGCGCGGGGAGGTGGCCGGGCCGCAGGAACGGCAGCGACGGCCGGGAGCTCGCCAGTGATCCACGCGGGGTCACGGTCGATCTGGAGCAAGCCGATCCGGGCCCAGTCCCGGCCGCCGCTGCGACCCCGCCACCTGCCATGGCCACCCCGTCGCCGTCGACGGCGACCATCGCGTCCGCGGTGCACCCCAGCGTCGCGCCACAGGTCGCCGAGCGCGTCGCGGAAGCCGGGACGCCGGTGGCGCGTTCGCGCACCCAGTCGAGCACCTGGGAGTCGGCCGTGCAGTACGCGTAGCGGGTGCCGGGTGGGCAGCGCGGCCCGATTCGGCTCAGCAGCGCGCGCGACGAGCCGCCCGCGGCGAACGCCCCGACGAGGGCGGTGGCCGGGCCGTCCGGATCGCGGTGGTCCTCCACCCAGTCCACACCGCTGGTCATCCGCGCGACATCGCGCACCGGCACCCCGCGGTAGCCGCTGCCTGCCAGCTCCGGCACGTAGGCCTCGACGGGCGCGTCGAAGTCCAGCGCGGCCAACCCGACGAGGTGCGCGAGCACGGACTTGGTGGCCGAGGCCCCGAGGAAGAGATCGCGCGGACCGAGTCCGTCGGCGTACCAGGAGTGCACCAGCACCCCGTCGACGAGCACCGACTGGAATGCCGTGGTCGCCGTCGCCTCGTGGAACTCGGCCAGGTCCAACGGGCGCTCGGCGGTGAGGCAGCGGACGCGGATCGGTCGCCGCCACCGGCCGATAAGTTCCAGCCGATCCCGCCGATGCGGGTTGACGAACGCGAGCGCCGGTCGAGCAATCAGTCCACCGCCGGCGAGCTGGCGAGCAGCCGCTTCGTGTAGTCCTGCTTGGGCGTGTCGAGCACCTCGACGACGAACCCGGACTCCACGAGCTCGCCCGCGTTGAGCACCTGCACCCGCGCGGCGATCGAGCGGACGAGCGCGAGGTTGTGGGTGACGAACAGCATGCTGATCTGCCGGGTCTTCCGCAGGTCCTCCAGCAGCGCGACGATCGAGCCCTGCACCGAGACGTCGAGCGCCGACGTGATCTCGTCGCAGACCAGCAGGTCGGGCTCGGCGGCCAGCGCGCGGGCGATGGCCACGCGCTGCCGTTCGCCGCCGGACAGGCGGTTGGTCTGCAGATCGAGCACCGTGGGGCCGAGCGCCACCGCGTCCAGGAGCTCCACCACCCGGTCGCGGACGGCCTTGCCCTTGGCGATGCCGAAGAGCTCCATCGGTCTGCCGACGATCTGCTGGATGGTCAGCCGCGGGTTCAGCGACAGGTACGGGTTCTGGAAGATGTACTGGATCCGCTTGCGGTCCTCGCGCCGAGCGGTCCCGCGCTCCCTTGCCCAGCGGGTGGCCCTCGAAGCTCAGGTCGCCTGTCCACTGCTTGTGCAGCCCGCCGACACAGCGCGCGATCGTCGTCTTGCCGCTGCCGGACTCGCCGACCAGCGCGACCACCTCGGCCTTGGCCACGTCGAAGCCGACACCGTGGACGACCTCCTTGCGGCCGTAGAACACCTTGAGGTCGTCGACGGACAGGATGATGTCCCGCGCGGTGTGCGGGTCGGCGTCGGTGGTGTTGCCCCGGTTGATGTCCCAGGCTGCCGATCTCGCCGACGCGCAGGCACTTCGCCGTGTGATCCGGGCCGACCTGGACATCTTCCGGCTCGATCTCGCGGCAGCGGTCCTGGGCGTACTCGCATCGGTTGTTGAACCGGCACCCGGCCGGACGCCGCCCGGGTCCGGGCGTCGAGCCGGGGATCCCGGTGAGCGCGCGGGCCTGCGACAGGTGCGGGATGGCGTCGAGCAGGGCCCGCGTGTAGGGGTGTGCGGGCTGGTGGAACATGGTCTCGCGCGGCCCCAGCTCGATGATCCGCCCCGCGTACATGACCGCGACCCGGTCGGCGATGTTGGCCACGACGGCCAGGTCGTGGGTGACGTACAGCGCTGCGACCCGGTGGCTGCGGCACAGCTCGGCCAAGGTCTGCAGCACCATGCCCTGGGTGGTGACGTCCAGTCCGGTGGTCGGCTCGTCGAGCACCAACACCTTGGGCCGCGGCAGGAACGCCATCGCCAGCGCGACGCGTTGGACCTGGCCCCCGGACAGCTGATGCGCGTAGCGGGCGAGGAACTCGTCGTCGTCGGGCAGACCGACCTCGCGCAGCCCGGCCCTCGCCCCGTCGAGGCGTTCCTCGGACGTGCCGATGTCGTGTAGCTCCAGCAGCTCGACGATCTGTCGGCCGATGCGGATCGCCGGGTTCAGGGCGGCGGCCGGGTCCTGCGGCACGTACGCGATCTTCATGCCGCGGATCTCGCGGAGCTGCTCCGACGACAGCTCGAGGACGTCCTGGCCCTCGAACATGACCGTGCCGCGCTCGATGAACGCCCCGCGCCGGGCGTAGGCGAGCAGCGCCGTGCCCGCGGTCGTCTTGCCCGAGCCGGACTCGCCGACGAGCCCGACCACCTCGCCGGGCCGCAGCTCGATGTTGATCTCGTCGACGACGTCGAGTCCGCGCCCGGTGAGCGCGACCCGCAGGTCGGAGACGGTGCAGCCCGCCTCGACGTCGGGCGTGTCCTTCTCGAGCAGGCTCATCAGTCACCCCTGCCGGTGAGGTGCGCGATGCCGTCGGCCATGAGGTTGGTGCCGATGGTGAAGATGCCGATGATGATCACCGGCGCCAGCATTGCCCAGGGCTGGACCAACAGCGCCAGTCGGTTCTCGTAGATCATCAGGCCCCAGTCGGCCGCGCTGGGGTTGGTGGCGAAGCCCAGGAAGCCGATGCCCGCGACGAGGCCGATCGAATAGGTCAGCCGCAGTCCTGCCTCGGCCAGCAGCGGCGCGCTCATGTTGGGCAGCACCTCGGCCAGGATCACCCGCAGCCTGCTCTCGCCGAGCGCCTCCGCGGCGGCGACGTAGTCGCGGGAGACGAGGCCCAGCGCCACTCCGCGGGCCAACCGGGCGACGCGCGGCGCATGGGAGATGCCGACCAGCAACACGATCATCCACCAGGCGGGCTGGTCCACCGCGGTGAGCACCAGCAGGACGAGCAGGATCTGCGGGAAGGCGAGCGCGACATCGTTGAGCCGCATGATCGTCTCGTCCAGCCAGCCGCCCCAGTACGCCGCGACCACGCCGATGATGATGCCCAACGCCATTCCCAGTGCGGTGGCCAGCACGGCGATGATCAGGATCGAGAGGCCGCCGTAAAGCACCCGGCTCCAGACGTCATGGCCGAGGTAGTCGGTGCCGAGGAAGGAGCCCTCCCTCGTGTACGGCCTGCCGACGATCTCGTTCTCGCCGTAGGGCGCAAACAGCGGGCCGAAGATCGCGACGAGCGCGACGAGCAGGGTGATCACCAGCCCGGTGGCGAGCCTGGGCTGGCTCCCGATGCGGCGGAGGTTGGCCGGGCTGATGACGCTCATGACGAGATCGCCGTCCTCGCTCGCGGGGTGAACAGGATGGACAGGATGTCCGCGATCAGGTTGACCCCCACGTAGACGGCGGCGATCACCATGGCCAGCACCTGCACCATCGGGAAGTCGCTGTTGCGCACCGAGTCGACGAGGAGCGCCCCGATGCCAGGGTAGGAGAACAGGTACTCGACGATCACCACGCCGCCCGCCAGCCAGGCCAGCTGCAGCGCGATCACCTGGATGCCCGGCACGATCGCGTTGAGCAGGGCGTGCTTGCGCAGCACCACCCGTTCCGGCACGCCCTTGAGCCGGGCCAGCTCCACGTAGTCGCTGTCGAGCACCTCCAACAGGCTGGAGCGCACGATCCGGGACACGTACGGCGTCACCGCGATCACCAGGGTGAGCACCGGCAGGATCATCGACGCGGGATTGGACCACGGCGGCGCGCCGCCGCCCGCGATGGTGACCGCGGGCAGCACGTGGAACACCGTGGTGGAGAACAGCGCCACCAAAAGGATGCCCACGACGAACTCGGGCAGCCCGGCCAGGGTGATCATGACGACCTGGATGACGTCGTCGGGGCGATGGCCGCGGTAGTTGGCCGAGATCATGGCGATGCCGAACGCCAGCGGGATCATGACGATCGCCGCGCTGAGCACCAGCACGGCCGAGTTGACGATCCGGGGCCCGACCAGCTCGCCGACCGGCAGCCCGTTGGCGATCGAGGTGCCCAGGTGGCCGGTGAGCAGGCCGCCGAGCCAGTCGAAGTAGCGCACGATCACCGGCTGGTCCAGCTTGAGCGCCGCGGCGAGCGCCGCCGCCCGCTCCGGGCTGGACGCGTAGTCCTTGCCGAGGATCGCGCGCACCGGGTCGCCCAGCGCGGCGGTGGCGAAGAAGACCAGCACCGAGCACAGCCAGAGCGTCAAGATCGCCAGCCCGAGGCGGCGGGCCAGCCACTTCAGCCAGGCCGAGCCCGCCGAGCCCCCGCGCAGGGAAGGGGTCTCGACTGGGCTCGCGGAGACCGGGGTCGCCAGATCCGTCATTGCTGCCTCACCTCACGTCGGCGGTTCTCATGTGGGGGGCGTGACGAAGGACGCGCGCTTGAACCCGAAGTTCGAGCACGGCAGATAGCGGTGCGGCTGCAGGCCCTGCACCAGGTTCGAGTAGGCGTCGAGCTGGCGCTTGAAGCCCCAGACGATGAAGCCGCCCGTGTTGAACTCGATCACCTGCGCGGCGTGCAGCAGCTCCTTGCGCTTGTTCGCGTCCGGCTCCCGCTTCGCCTGGTCGATCAGCGCCGTGAACTTCGGGTCCTCGAAGTGCGTCTCGTTGTAGGTCGCGCCCTGACCGACGACGAGGCCACCTGCGGGAGGTAGTTGCGGGTGTTCCAGAAGTCCTGGGCGAAGTTCCAGGACAGGTAGCGATCGCCGTAGAAGACGTTCGGGTCGGCCTTGTTCAGCCGGACGTTGACCCCGGCGAGCTTCGCCTGCTGGACGAACAAGTTGGCCGACTCGACCGCGCCCGCGCCCACCGCGGTGGAGGTGACCAGCTCGACGTCCAGGTCGGACTGTCCCGCCTGCGCCAGCAGGGACTTGGCCTGATCGATGTCCTGCACCCGTTGGGGAAGATCGCTGGCGAACACCGGGTCGAACGGCGAGTACAGGTCGTTGCCGAGGATCCCGAACCCGTTGAGCGCCTGGTCGATCATCTGCTGCCGGTCCACGATCAGCCGCAGCGCCTGGCGGACCCGCACGTCGGAGAACGGCGCGACGTCGACCCGCATCGTGAACGGCACCCACGCGCCGGTCTCGGAGATCAACGGCGAGGCGCCCTGCTGATCGATCGTGTTCACCACGTAGCTCGGCAGGTTGTCGATGCTCTGCACCTGGCCCGCCAGCAGTGCGTTGACCTTGGCGGCGTCGTCGGCGAAGTCGTAGATGATCAGCTCGTCGAGGAACGCCGGGCCGTCCCAGTAGTTGTCGAACCGGGCGAACTCCGACAGCTGGCCGGGCACGAAACGCCGGTAGGTGAACGGGCCGGTGCCGACCGGGTGGCTGACGTCGAAGTCGGTCGGCAGGATGCCGACGGTGTACTCGGCCAGCAGCTGGTCGATCACTGCGTAGGGCGCGCTGAGCTGCAGCAGGATCGTCTTCTTGTCGACGATCTTCGAGTTCTTCAGGTCGAGGAACTTGGCCAGTTCGGTGCCGCCGGAGCCCGGCTTCTTCGGGTCGGTGACCTTCGCCAGGCTGAACATGACGTCTTCGGGGGTCAGGGTCTTGCCGTGGTGGAACTGCACCCCCTCGCGCAGCCGGATCGCCCAGACGGTGTTGTCCCGGTTCGGGGTGACCGACTCCGCCACCGAGGGCTCGATCTCATACTGGGCGTTCCAGCGCAGCAGCGGCTCGTAGAGCTGCAGGCAGCGGGCGATGTCCGGGTTGGTCACCGGGAAGTACGGCTCCAGGGTGTCCTTGAGCCCGCCGCCCGTAGAGCCGTGGCTGTAGGAGCCGCCGCGCAGCTGGGGCTTGGTCTGGTCCGGCTTTCCGGGCACCGCGGCGCAGGCCGACAGGCCGGTCAGCCCGACCACGCCAGCCGCGGCGACCATGCCGAGCTTCAGGACGTCGCGACGGGAGGGCCGCGCCCTGACCTGAACACGGGCGAATCCGTAGTGTGGCGGCGGGTCAACCTGTCGCATGATGCGAACCCCTTCGGAATAATGTGAACGTAGAGATGCGCGTCACACTCGTCAATAGGCTGGCGAAGATGGTGGAGGTTGTGGCTGTGACAGAGCGCAGGGACGCGGCCGCGACGGCCCGGATCCAGTCGGTCGACCGCGCCATCGACCTCCTGCTCGCCGTGGCCGTGGCCGCCCCCACTGGCGCGACCGTGCCCGCCCTGGCGCGCGCGTGCAGCCTCAACAGGGCGACGGCCTGGCGGCTGCTGAAGACCCTGCAGGCCCGCGGCATGGTCGCGGTCGACGCGACGACCGGGCGGTACTCGCTCGGGCTGACAGCGGTCGAGCTCGCGGGCGCGGCGGGGCCCGATGCCCTGATCGCCGCGGCGCACCCGGTGCTGGAGCGGACCTGCAGGCAGACCGGCGAGACGGCGTCACTGGCCGTTCCGGGCATGGGCGGCCTCACCTACGTCGACGAGGTCACGCCGACCGCCGTCCTGACCGCGAGCTGGCTGGGACGTTCCGTGGCGCTGCACGCCACGTCCACGGGGAAGGCGCTGCTCGCGTTCCTGCCCGCCGGCGAGGTGCGGCGGGTGCTCGCCGACGACCTCCCGACGTTCACGGACACCACGATCACCACCCCCGAGGCGCTCGCTGCCGAGCTCGCCGCCACCCGCGAGCGGGGCTACGGAACCTGCGCGGGCGAGCTGGAGTCGTCGCTCTACGGCGTGTCGGCCCCTGTGTTGGACCGCGCCGGGCGGCCGCTCGCGGTCCTCAGCATCTGGGGGCCGAAGGACCGGTTGCCCGAGCAGCGGTTCGCGGAGCTGGGGGCCATCGTCGTCCATGCCGCGCGGCAGGTCGGATCCGCGCAACTCACGCCGGGCGGAGCGGCGGGATACTGGCCTGAGACGCCACCGGTGGTGGCGTAGCCGGAAGCCCCCGATCGTCCCGCACCCCGCAGGCCCGAGGATGTCGACCATGACTGCGGACTGGCTGGCCGATGCGGTGCTCTACGAGATCTACCCGCAGTCGTTCGCGGACTCCGACGGCGACGGCGTCGGCGATCTGCGCGGTGTGATCGACCACCTCGACCACCTGAGCTGGCTCGGCGTCGACACGATCTGGTTCAACCCCCTGCTTCGCCTCGCCGTTCGTCGACGCCGGGTACGACGTCGCGGACTACCTGCGCGTCGCGCCGCGGTACGGCACCAACGACGACCTCGTCGAGCTCGTCGGGACAGGCCCGCGACCGCGGCATCCGGGTGCTGCTGGACCTCGTCGCGGGGCACACCTCGATCGAGCATCCGTGGTTCCAGGCCGAGCTCCACGCGGAAGGGCCGCATCCCGACGGCGACCGCTACGTCTGGCGCGACGACCCGCCGCAGCCCGCGGGCTCCGGTCACGTGCCGGGCACGCCCGCCTGGGTGCGCTCGCCGGGGCCGCGCCGCGGCTGGTACCTGAAGAACTTCTACGACGCCCAGCCCGCGCTGAACTTCGGTTGGGCGCACCTGCCCGCCGACGAGCCGTGGCGGGACGCCGTCGACGCGCCCGGCCCGCGCGCGCAACCGCCAGGCGCTCATCGACGTCGCTCGACTTCTGGCTGAGCCGCGGCGTGGCCGGGTTCCGCGTCGACATGGCCTTCTCACTGGTCAAGGACGACCCCGGCCGGGCGGCGACGATCGCGCTGTGGCGCGACGTCCGGGCCTGGCTCGACGTGCACCACCCCGACGCCGTGCTCGTCCCCGAAGGCAGCGAGCCGCGCACCGGCGGCCCGCTCGCCTTCCACGCCGACTTCTTCCTCGTGATCCACGCCGCGCACGCGAGCCTGTTCGACAACGGGTACGCGGGCACGCTGCCCTGGCAGGAGCGGCGGGAGCCGTTCTTCGATGCCGAAGGGCTGGGCGGCACCGGCGTCTTCCTCGACGCCTGGGCCGCGGGCCGCGCGGACGACCCGGCCCGGCCGATCCTGCTGGCCACCGCCGACCACGACTACGACCGGCTGCGCTGCGGCCCGCGCGGCCCCGAGCAGCTCGGCGCGGCCCTGACCTTCCTGCTGACGTGGGGCAGCGTGCCGTGCCTCTACTACGGCGACGAGATCGGCATGCGCTACCTGCGCGGCATGCCCGACGTCGAGGGCGCGGTCTGCAACCCCGACTACAACCGGGCGGGCTGCCGCACCCCGATGCAGTGGGACGCGGGCCCGAACGCGGGCTTCTCCACCGCGGCCCCGTCGCGGCTCTACCTGCCCGTCGACCCGTCGCCGGACCGGCCGACCGTGGCCGCGCAGCGGGACGACCCCGCCTCGACACTCCACCTCGTGCGCAGGCTCCTCGCCTTGCGCAAGGCCACGCCCGCCCTCGGTGGTCGGGCGGGCACACGGGTCCTCTCCGCGGGCTATCCCTTCGCCTACCTGCGCGACGGGTCGCACCTCGTGGTGGTCAACCCGCGCCGGGAGGCGGCGACGGCCACCGTTGCGGGGGCGTGCGGGGCGCGGGCGTTGCTCGCCGAGGGCGTCGACCTCGACGGCGACAGGCTGGCGGAGGACACCGTCACCGTCGCGGGGTTCGGCTACGCGGTGTTCGCGATGCCGACGAGCTGCCGATGACCGCGACCGGCAAGGTGCGGAGGTTCCCGGGGCGCCAGTTGGCCCGGGACGCGGACGGAGCTCAGGGGCGGCGCGAGGCCGCCGACGGCAGGCCGGGGTAGTCCGGCAGGTCGATCCGGTCGCGAAGCGTCGGTCATCCCCATCATCAGCGCATAGAGCGGACGGACTGTTCGGCCCGTCCCGAGACAGGCTGGGCCGAGGCCGGGCTCGCCGCACCGGACGGGATCAGCGAATACCCCACCGGTCTGCGCTGTTGTGGTCTATGAAAAGAGCGCACGCGTCATCGCGTCGAGACCAAGGAGCACAGATGACCGACACCACGCAGCGGGCGGTACTCGCGGGCGGCTGTTTCTGGGGCATGCAGGAGCTCATCCGGCGCCTGCCGGGCGTCGTGTCGACGCGGGTCGGCTACACCGGCGGCACGAACGCCAACGCGACCTACCGCAACCACCCCGGCCACGCCGAGGCCATCGAGATCGTCTACGACCCGGCCCGCACGACCTACCGCGACCTGCTGGAGTTCTTCTTCCAGATCCACGACCCGAGCACGGTCAACCGCCAGGGCAACGACGTCGGCACGTCCTACCGGTCGGCGATCTTCTACGTCGACGACGAGCAGAAGCGGATCGCCGAGGACACCATCGCCGACGTCGACGCCTCGAAGCTGTGGCCGGGCCGTGTGGTCACGGAGGTGAGCCCGGCGGGGCCGTTCTGGGAGGCCGAGCCCGAGCACCAGGACTACCTCCAGCACTACCCCTACGGCTACACGTGCCACTTCCCGCGGCCGAACTGGAAGCTGCCCCGGCGCGCCGACACCGCGGCCACCAGCTGACGGATCCCTTGATTGACGAGAGGTTCGACCGCAGAGAGACGTGAGAGGCCCTCCTCGGCGAGCGTCGGCAAAGACAGGGTTTGATGCTGTGCTGCTGGTCCCAGTCGTGCCACTGGCGGTGGGTGATCGTCGCCGAGACCACCGGCATGGCCGCGGCCATCAGCTCGCGGCGTGCCGCCGCAGATCCGCCAGATCGACCCACTCCAGCGTGCGGGCGTGCGTCGCGGCCAGCACCACCGGCGGCGCCACCCCCGCGTCCAGGGCCTCCGCCCACCGGCTCGCGCACAGACACCAACGGTCGCCTGCCCGCAGACCGGGGTAGCCGAACTCGGGCCGCGGCGTCGAGAGATCGTTGCCGACCTCGGTGCTGAACCGCAGGAACTCCGAGGTGACTACGGCGCAGACGGTGTGCACCCCGCCGTCCTCGGCACCGGTGTCACAGCAGCCGCTGCGGTAGAAGCCGGTCATCGGATCGGTGCCGCAGCTCTCCAGCTCACCGCCGAGCACGTTGCGCGTCATGCCCTGATCGTCCCACTCGCTCGTCGCACCGGCGGTTCCGCTCGACCGGTCGGCAGCGGCGTACGCCTTGCCGACGCCGCGTGCGCCGTGATGGCCTGCCCATCCCCGATTCCCCCGAAACGGACAACCCCGATGCCGTTCCGCCGCGTCAGCGCCCTTCTGCTCGTCCCGCTTCTCGCCGTGGGCGCCGCCCTGCTCACGGCCGCGCCTGCACTCGCCCACACCACGCTGGAGACGAGCACACCCGCCGAGGGCGCGAGCCTGCCGGACGCGCCGACGACCGTTGTGCTCACCTTCGGCGAGCCCGTCACGCTGCCACCCGACCCGATCCGGGTCACCGGGCCGGACGGCGTCGCGTGGACGATCGGCGCGGCGACGGTCACCGACGCCACCGTCACCGCGCCGGTCACCGCGTCCGGCCCGGCGGGCGCCTACACGCTGAGCTGGCAGGTCGTGTCCGACGACGGCGACACGATCAAGGGCACGGTCCGCTTCACGCTGGCGTCCGCGGCGACCCCGACGACGACCCCCGCGGCAGGACCCACCGCGGCTCCGGCGTCGACCGCTCCGGCGGCAGGCACCCGGAAATGGTCCGGCGGGATGCCGGGCTGGCTGTGGGCGCTGATCGGGGCCGTGGTGGTGGCGGCAGCGGCGGGCGTGGTGGTGACCCGCCGCCGCGCCCGGCAGCCCTGAGCCCGCGTCCGCGGGCAAGGTTAGCGTTCGGCAAATACTGGAGCCGCGCTGCGCGAACTGGGTGACGCCGACTCCCCCGTTCACGATTTCCCGAGGTGGGACATCTGACCTGGCTGGAAGCGCTCGTCATCGGTGGCTTGCAGGGCGTGGCGGAGCTCTTCCCGGTGTCGAGCCTCGGTCACAGCATCCTCATCCCCGCGGTGGTCGGCGGCACGTGGGCGCAGGATCTGGACGTCAGCGCGCCGGAATCGCCCTACCTCGCCTTCGTGGTGGGCCTGCACGTGGCCACCGCTCTGGCGCTCATCGTCTACTTCTGGCGGGACTGGCTGCGGATCGTGCGCGGACTCGGCACCAGCATCATGCGCCAGGAGATCGCCGACCCCGACCAGCGCCTGGCCTGGCTGCTCGTGCTCGCGACCATTCCGGTCGGGCTCAGCGGCCTCCTTCTCGAACACGTCTTCCGCGTCTACCTGAGCAGACCGGTTCCGACCGCGCTGTTCCTGACCCTCAACGGGGTGGTGTTGCTGCTCGGCGAACGCCTGCGCCGCGGCGCGGACGCCCGCGAGAGCGCCGCCGAGCCCGACGCTCCGCTCGCGGGGGCGCCTGCGACGGTGCGGACAGAACCCGGCGTGGCGGCCGACCGGAAGCTGGCGCGGCTGCCGGTGGGGCGGGCCGTCCTCATCGGAGCCGCGCAGATCGCGGCGCTGGCCCCGGGCATCAGCCGCTCGGGATCGGCCATGGTCGCCGGGTTGGCGAAGGGGCTCTCCCACGCCGACGCGGCCCGGCTGTCGTTCCTGCTCGCCACTCCGGTCATCCTCGCCGCGGGCGTGCTCAAGCTCGGCGACCTCGCGGGCCCGCTCGGCGACGGCATCCGGCCCCAGATCCTGGCCGGAAGCCTCCTGTCGGGCATCGGCGCCTACCTCTCGGTCCGGTTCCTGACCCGCTGGTTCGAGACCCGTTCCGTGCGCCCGTTCGGCATCTACTGCGTCGTCGCGGGCCTCGGGTGCCTCGCCTGGTTCACTTTGCGGTAGTCCGGCCGTGGCCGGATCGGCCAGGATCGAGCCGGGGAGTGTGGCGTGCGCCGGAAGATCGTCACCGTCATGGTGGTCACCGCGGTCCTCGCCGTCGGACTGTTCGCCCTGCCGCTGGCCATCCTCGTCGCGAAGTACCTGGTGGACGACGAGCGGGCGGAGGTAACCCACGACGGGGACCTCGCGGCGCTGCGCGTCACCGCCGACCTGGCCCGCGGCCAGGCGCCGCTCACGCTGCCCGCCACCGAGATCGATACCTCCCTCGCCTTCTACGACAGCAGCGGACGGCGCGTGATCGGTACCGGCCCCACGACGGCCGACGCGGGCGTACTGGCCGCGCTCGGGGGCACGCGCGTCACCGAAGGCGACGCGAACGGCGAATTCCGGGTGGACGTCCCGGTCAGCGACAACGGCCACGTCGCGGGCGCCGTGCGGGCGACCACCCCGCGCTCGACGGCCTGGAGCCGGATCGTCGCGGCCTGGCTGATCATGGCGACGTTCGCCGCGGCCACCCTGGCCGCGGCCTGGGTGGTCGCCCGCCGCCAGGCCGCGCGGCTGGCCGCTCCCCTGGAGAGGCTGTCGACGGTGGCCGCGGGGATCGGGGCGGGCCGCCTCGAGGCGTCACCGCCCTCCGGCGTGCCGGAGATCGACGACGTCGCCGCCAGCCTCGCCGAGGCCGCCCGCCGGGTGGAGCGGACCCTCGCCAGGGAAAGGGCATTCTCCGCTGACGCGTCCCACCAGCTGCGCACCCCGCTGGCCGGGCTCCGTCTGCAGCTCGAGACCGCGCTGGAGGGGCCCGCGCCGCAGCAGCGGCAGGCGATCGCCACCGCTCTCGATGCGACGGACCGTCTCGAGCAGACGATCAGCGACCTGCTCGCGCTTTCCCGCGACGCTCCCCGCCGCGGCGAGGACCTGCCGCTGACCGCCCTGCTCGACGAGCTGCGCCGCGACCACTCCGGACCCCTCGCCGCGTGCGGGCGGCGTCTGACGATCGTCACCGCGCCCGACCTCCCGCCCGCCACAGCGTCCGGGCCCGCGATCCGTCAGGTCCTCGGGGTGCTGCTCGACAACGCGAACCGCCACGGCCGCGGCGCGGTCACGGTCACGGCCAGGGACGCGGGCCAGGCGCTCGCCCTCGACGTGACCGACGAGGGCCAGGTCGACGCCGCCGATCAGTTGTTCGTGCGACGCTCCCCCACCGCGGCGGGCCACGGCATCGGCCTCGCGCTGGCCCGCAGGCTCGCCGAGGCCGACGGCGGCAGGCTCCTGCTCAACCGTCGCTCGCCCACGACGTTCACCCTTCTCCTCCCCCTCCAGACGGCGCCACCACCCCCGTGACGCGCGGGTTTCACGACGAAGGGCCGAGCACCGTCAGCAGCTCCTCGTGGATCCCGCCGTTGCTGGCGACGATGTCGGTGACGGCCGCCGACGCGATGCGCACGCCGTGACGGTCGGTGACCCGCCCCCCGGCCTCCTCGACGAGCAGCTGACCGGCGCTGATGTCCCAAGGGGCCATCGCGCGCTCGCAGTAGGCGGTCAGGTGTCCGGCGGCGATGTGGGCGAGCAGGAGCGCGGGCGCGCCCATGAACCGGATCCCGCCCGCGGCGTTCATCAGGCTCTCCAGCTCGCCGACGAACTCCGCGATCCGCGCGGCGTCCGCGGTCTGGATCTGGGTGGCGACGACCGCGCGGCGCAGCTCCCGCACAGGCGCGACTCGCAGGTGAACCCCGTTGAGCCTCGCCCCCCGCCCACGGGCGCCTGCGAACAGATGGCCGTGCACCGGGTCGTAGACCGCGCCCGCCTGCACCTCGTCGCCTGCCCGCACCGCCACGGACACGCAGTACCAGGGGATCCCGTTGGCGAAGTTGGACGTGCCGTCGAGGCCGTCGACGTACCAGGTGTGTCGCCCGTCCGTGCCGGGCACGCTCCCCTCCTCGCCCACCACGGGGTGCGCGGGGAACGCGCTGTGGATCACGTCGACGGCGGCGGCCTGCGACGCCCGGTCGGCCGAGGTCGTCATGTCGACGCGGGCGTCCTTGAGGGTGACGTCCAGCGTGGCGCGATCGGTGGCGGCCAGGGCGTCGCCACCGGCCCGGGCCGCGGCGATCGCGACCTCCAGGCCCGCGTCCGGCATCCGGTCGTCCCGCCCGGTGCTCAGTGCCCGCCCTCCATCCGGGCCGGGATCCACGGGGTGGCCGCGGCCGCGACCAGCCGCATCACGATGACGACCGCTCCGCTCGTGCCGCTCGACATCACCGCACCCTACCGAGATCCGGGATGTCAGACGGCTGTGTAACCCCCGTCGGTGACGAGGATGGAGCCGGTGATGAACGACGCGGCGTCGCAGGCCAGGAACACGACGCTCGGCGCGATCTCCTCGGGCAGGGCGTAGCGCCGCTGGGGCGCGTCGTCGATCCAGTAGCGCTGGAACTCGGGGCGGTCCACAGGCGCCATGTCGGTCTTGACGTAGCCGGGTGCCACGGCGTTGACGCGGATCCCGTACGGCGCCCACTCGACGGCCAGCGACTTGGTGAGGTGGTGCACGGCCGCCTTGGAGGCGTTGTAGGCGGGCTGCCACTGAGGCCGGTTCACGATGATCCCCGACATGCTGCCGATGTTGACGATGGACCCCGACCGGCGCTCGCGCATCACCGCGCCGACGGCCAGGCACGTCTTCCACAGCGCGCGCACGTTCAGGTCGAACACCTCTGACCACTGCTCGTCGGTGACCTCGAACGACGGCGCGTGGTAGCAGATGCCCGCGTTGTTGACCAGCACGTCGATCGCGCCGAGCGCGTCACGCGCCTGCCCGGTCATGGCCAGGACCTGGTCGTCGCGGGTGATGTCCGCGGTGATCGGCACCAGCTCGTAGCCGCTCTCGCGGGCCTCGTCGACGACCGCCTGGTTGGCCTCGGCGCGACGGCCGCAGATCGCGACGCGGGCGCCCGCCTGGGCGAGCCCGAGGGCGAAGGCCTTGCCGAGGCCCTGGTTGCCGCCGGTGACCAGGGCGGTCTTGCCCTCGAGGCTGAACGGTGAGGTCATGGGTGCGCCTTCCGCGAATCCGTTGGGGTGGACGCCGGGAACCGGGCGATCCGGCCCGGCGGGGGCTCGGGCACCGCGTCGGGATGCAGCGCCCACGCGAGCGCCTCGACCCCGTCCACCAGCGCGGGCCCGGCCTGCACGATGTAGCGCGCCGCGTCGATCGCGACCAGCGGCACGTCGCCCAGGTGCGCGGCGACCCCCGCGCACTGTTCCAGGGCCCCGTCCAGCCCGTAACCGCACGGCGCGACGACCACGAGATCCGCCGCGGGCAGGTCGACCCACCGCGCCGCCACGCTGCGCCCGCCCTCCACGGCCATGACCGGACGTCCGCCCGCGCGGCGTACGAGCTCGGGCACCCAGTGCCCTGCGAGGTAGGGCGGGTCGGTCCACTCCAGCACCAGCACACGCGGCCGCGGCCCGCCCGCCACCGCGCGTTCGACGGCGTGCAGCCGCGCCCGCAAGGCCGCCACCAGCTCCTCCGCGGCCTGTGTGGCGCCCGCTGCCCGCCCCACTGCCGTCACGGCGTCCAGCACGTCGTCGAGGCTGTGCGGATCGAGCGACAGGATCGCGGCGTCGGTGCCGATGGCGCGGCAGGCGTCGGCGACCGTGCTCCCGGGCAGGGCGCACACCCGGCACAGGTCCTGGGTCAGTATGAGATCCGGATCGACGGCGGCCAGCGCCGCGCGGTCCAGCTCGTAGAGGGGCACGCCGCGGGCGGTCCGGTCGCGCACCCAGGCGTCGATCTCCGCGGCCGTGAGACCGGGCGGGATCGCGGTGTCGACCACCACCCGGGACCGCGCCCGGGCTTCGGCGGCGCACTCGAAGGTCACCGCGGCGAGGTGGTGGCCGAGCCCCAGCACGCGGACGATCTCCGTGGCGGCGGGCAGCAGCGAGGCGATCCGCACGGGAGAAACATAGTCACCCGGCCCATCAGGTGAGGTGGGCGCCGAACCAGGCGAGCGTCCTGCGGTAGGCGTCGGCCGCGGCGGCGGGGTTGTAGCGCGGGCCGGTGTCGTTGAAGAACGCGTGGTCGGCGCCGGGCTCGGTGACGAACTCGTGCGTCAGCCCGGCGGCGGTGAGCGCGCCCTCCAGCTTGTCGCGGCCCGCGTTCACCCGGGTGTCCTTCTCGGCGAAGATGCCCAGCACCGCCGCCCGCGACCCGGTGAACACGGGGTTGTCCGGGGCCGGCCCGTAGAAGGGCACGGCGGCGGCGAGGTCGGAAGGGCCGGAGCCCAGCAACTGCCACACCATGCCGCCGCCGAAGCAGAACCCGACCGTGCCCAGTGCGGCGCCGGGCGCTCGGCGGCCCAGCTCGGCGAGCCCGCTGCGCAGGTCCGCGACCAGGTCGGCCGTGCTGATGCCCGCCAGCGCCGCCGTCGCGTCGGGGACGGCCGCGGTGCCGCCCACGCGGGAGAGCAGATCGGGGACGAGGGCCGTGTAGCCGTCACCGGCGAGGCGGCCGGTGACGGCGCGGAGGTGGTCGGTGAGGCCGCGGTTCTCGTGCACGACGAGCACCGCGCCGCGGGCGTTCGGCGCGGCGGCGAACGCGCCCGACATCGTGCCGCTGCCACCGGGGAAGGTGACCGGCTGGGTGCGGGCGATGGCGGCGGCCACGTCGTAGTCCGGTGCGGCGGGCGGACCGGACGTCGGGCCCGCGGTCGGACCGGCGGCCGCACCCGCCGACGGTGTCGCACTCCCCGGTGCGGCGGCCTCGCTGCCGCACGCGGCCAGCAGGCCCGACGCCGCGACCGCCGAGAGCCCCAGCAACCCCAGCCGGTGCAGCGCCTCCCGCCGGGTCAGTAGGCCGTCGGCGTGGTCGAGGGCGACCTCGGTGGCAAGGTAGTTGCGCAGTGCCATACGTAGACACGCTAGCGGCGGGCACTTGAGGTCGCCGTGTGGGCGGAATGCCCGTTTCGAAGGCCGATCGCCGCGACCGTGGCGGCGAGCGCGGGGACCGCCGCGATCGGGCTGATCCAGGTGAGGCCGAGGCCCACGGCCAACACCGCTCCACCCAGTCCCGCGCCGAGTGCGCCCGCCACGCCCGCGACGGAGATGTTGACCGACGCGATGACCCCCGCCGCCTCCGGCCCGACCCGGTCCATGAGCCACGTCTGGGCCAGTGGGACGACCAGGAACGTGGCGCCGCCGAGCAGGAACAGGCCGATCAGGGCCTGCGGCCGGGAGTGCAGCAGTCCACCGAGCGCCAGCAGGATCACGGCCACGGCGCCCACAGGCACCGGCAGGAACCGGCCGATGGCGGCCTTCGGCACGCGCCCAGCCACCGCGTTGCCCGCGATGGTGCCCAGTCCGTAGCCGATCAGCGCCACGGTGACCCAGCCGGGACTGAAGCCCGACACGTCGCGCAGCATCGGCGCCACGTACGTGAACACCGCCACGAAGCCGGTCAGGAGGAGCAGTGTGACCAGCAGGCCGCTCAGGACGCGCCGGTCCAGCAGCGGCCGGATGCTGCGGCCGAGCCCGCCGTCGACCGCGGTCGGGATCCGCGGGCACAAGACGAGCACCCCGACCAGCCCGGCTCCGCTCAGCGCCGCGACGAGCACGAAGGTGGCGTGCCACCCGTACGCCGCGCCGACCAGCGTGCCCAGCGGCAGCCCGAGGACCGTGGCGAGTGCGAACCCCGCGAACACCCTGGCGACCGCCGCGGTCTGCCGTTCCGCGGGCGCCGCGGCCATCGCCACCTGGGAGGCCACGGCCATGAACAGCGCCTGCGCGACGGCCGAGCCGAGCCTGGCGACGAGCAACGCGGCGTAGGAGTGCGCGAACACGGACCCCACCGCGGCGCCGGTGGCGAGGACCATGGTGGCGGCCAGCAGGGCGCGCCGCGGCAGCCGCCGGGTGAGGATCGTCGCCGCCGGACCGCCGACGGTCACGACCAGCATGTAGGCGGTGACCAGCTGCCCGGCCGCGGGAAGCGGGACGGTCAGCTCGGCCGCGATCTGCGGCAGCAGGCCGACCACCACGAACTCCGCGGTCGCCACCGCGAACGAGCACAGCATCAGGACGAGGATGAGCACGCTCCGACGCTAAAGTCTCACACCGACGTTAGAGTCAAGGCATGCAGATCGGGGAGCTCGCCGCACGCACCGGCGCGAGCGTGCGGATGCTGCGCTACTACGAGGAGCACGGCCTCCTGGAGCCGGAGCGGACCGAGTCCGGATACCGGGTCTACGCGGAGCGCGACGTGGACCGGGTGGCCCGGATCCGCTGCATGCTCTCCGCCGCGCTGCCGGCAGGCGTGGTCGGGAAGACGCTGAGGTTCCTGCTCGACGGCAGGGCCGCCATCCCCGACCTCCCCGAGGAACGGGCGCGGCTCGCCGAGGCGCTGCAGGGCGAGCTCGACGCGTTGACCGAGAAGATCGCCGCGCTGCAGCGCAGCCGCGACCTGCTCGCCACGATCGTCGCGGACGTCCAGACCGCGGCGGTGGGGCCGGGCGACCCCGGCGATCCCGGATGCGCCGCCGCGTACACGGCGGTCCCCAAGGCGGGTCCCGGCACCGGTGGCCGGGAACCGCACCCGGCTGCGGCGCGGCCCGGGGTCACGCCGTCGTCAGGCCACCGCAGGCCGACAGCGTCTGCCCGGTGACGTAGCCGGCGGCGTCGGAGGCGAAGAACACGATCGCGGCCGCGATGTCTCCCCGTGCTGACGCCGCATCCGGCAGGCGAGGAGCGGGACCCTGACGCCGGGCGGTTCGGCCGAGAGGGGATCATGTTCCCACCCGGACGGGGTCTTGCTCGGAACGACCGCCGCCCGGTATCGACGAAGTCGTCGCTGGTGGGCGGCCGGACGGTGGGAGTCTGCGATGGATGCAGCGGCTGACGCCGTCCGTCGACGGATCCGCCTGCGTGACGTCGCCCAGCGGGCAGGTGTAGCGCCCTCGACCGCCTCGGCCGTGCTCAACGGGCGCGAGGTGGAGGCGCGTATCGCCCCCGCGACCCAGGAACGGGTGCGTGCCGCCGCCGAGGAGCTGGGGTACCGGCCCAACCTCGCGGCACGCAATCTGCGGTCCCACACGAGCCGGATCGTCGGGCTGGTGTCGGACGCGATCGCCGCCGAGCCGTACGCGGGCGAGATGGTGCGGGGGGCGTACGCGTCCGCGCTCACCCACGACCGGCTGCTGGTGATCGCCGAGACCGACGGCAGCCGCACCGTCGAGGACGACCTGGTGCGCGGCATGATGGACCGGCAGATCGACGGGCTCGTCTACGGCTGCCTCGCCACGCGAAAGGTGGCGCTCTCGGCCGCCGCCCGCGAGCTGCCGGTCGTGCTCCTCAACTGCGTGGCCGATCCGCTCCCGGGACCCGCTGTGGTGCCGGACGAGGTCGGCGGCGGGCGGGAGGCCGCGCGCGGGCTGCTCGCGGCCGGGCACCGCGACGGGATCTACGTGATCGGTCGGCGCTACCGCGACGTGTTCGCGGGCCGACAGCGGCTGCGCGGGATCCGCGCCGAGCTCGCCGCGGCGGGCTGCGCCCCCGCGGGCCTGGTGGACTGCGAGTGGACACCCGAGGACGGCCGGGCGGCGGTGGCGGGCCTCCTCGCGCGCACCCGGCCGCGGGCCCTGATCTGCCTCAACGACCGGATCGCGCTGGGCGCCTACCAGGCGATTCACCAGGCGGGCCTGCGCGTTCCCTGGGATGTCTCGGTGGTGGCGTTCGACGACTCGGTGATGGCGGGCTGGCTGCAGCCCGGGCTGAGCTCGGTCGCCCTGCCGCATTTCGAGATGGGCAGGCTGGCCACCGACCTTCTGATCAAGGACGAGGGTGCTCCGGCGGTCCACCAGGTCGAGATGCTCCTGCGCCACCGCGAGTCGATCGGCGCGCCTTCGTCCGCCTGACACCTCCACCGCGCTGAGCTGTGCCGAAACGGTCCAGCAGAAGAATCGCTGAATCGGAGCAGCACGATCACTCCCCCGGGTCAGCGCCGCACCGCCCCGGGCTACCTAGTCTCGGTAGCCGCGCGTGATGCGGGTCACAACGTCAGTGAGGTGGGTCATGACGTCTAGTGCGACTCTGGATGTGTCGGCGGTCCCGGACCGCAAGCCGTTGATGACAGGTCAGCAGATCCTGCTGATGAACGTCGGGTTCTTCGGGATCCAGTACAGCTTCGGCATGCAGCAGACGGCGATCAACCCGATCTTCGGGTACCTGAACGCGTCGCCGGACGAGCTGCCGATCCTGAACCTGGCAGGCCCGATCACGGGGTTGCTGATCCAGCCGCTGATCGGGGCGATGAGCGACCGGACATGGAGCCCCCGCTGGGGTCGGCGCAAGCCCTTCTTCCTGGTCGGGGCGATCGGCTGCTCGATCTGTCTGTTCCTGTTCCCGTTCGTGGCCGCGATCTGGATGGCCGTGCTGCTGCTGTGGCTGCTCGACGCATCCAACAACACCGCGATGGAGCCCTACCGGGCGTTCCTGGCCGACAAGCTCCCCAACTCCCAACTCGCCCGCGGGTTCCTCACCCAGTCCTTCTTCACCGGCCTGGGCATCACCCTGGCCAACCTGTCGCTGTTCGTGTTCCAGAAAATCATCGTCGGCGGCACCGCCGCCGGGATCCCCTACTGGGTGTTCGGCTCGTTCTTCCTCGGCGCGGTCTGCTCCATCGGGTCGATCCTCGTCACGGTGCTCTCCACACCGGAGGACCCACCGAGCCCCGAAGAGCTGGCCATCCTCCGGGCCCAACCCCGCGGGCTCACCCCGTTCGTGCGGGAGATCGCCGATGCCGTCCGTGCGATGCCTGCCTCCCTTCACAAGCTGGGGTTGGTCTATCTCTTCCAGTGGTATGCGATCGTCATCTACTGGCAATTCGTGTCCGTGGTGGTGGCGCAGTCCGTGTTCAACACCACGCCGGAGGACAAGGTCGCCTACTCCGATGCGGTGGCCCTGACGGGCTTGTTGAACGGCTTCTACAACGTCGTCACGTTCTGCTCGGCGTTCTACCTCGTCACACTCGCCAGGCGTTATGGCGCGAAGTGGGTGCACGCCGGGTGTTTGACCCTGGCCGCCATCTCGCTGATCATCTTCCCGCACATCTCGAACCCGTATCTGCTGTTCGCGCCGATGATCGGGCTGGGCATCGCCTGGGCGTCGATGATGGGCGTGCCCTACATCATGGTCGTCTCGATGGTCCCCAAAGAGCGCTACGGCGTGTACATGGGCATCGTCAACATGATGATCGTCGTGCCGATGCTCATCGAGTCGGTGACGTTCGGGTTCATCTTCAAGAACTTCCTCGGCGACAACCCCATCAACGCGATGATGTTCTCCGGGGCTCTGTTCGGCGTCGCCGCCATCGCCATGACCTGGATCCGACCCCCCAAACACCAATCCCCCGTCGTCCCCCTCACCTTCCGCCAGATCATGGGCTACGAACGGGTCATCGTCGGCTCCGACGGCTCCGACTCCGCCCTACGCGGGGTCGACCGCGCCGCCGAGGTCGCCTCCGCCTCCGAAGCCACCCTCGTCGTGGTCTGCGCCTACAACCCCGTCCCCGCCCGTGCCGAAGCGAAGGCCATTGCTTCCATCGGGCCGGTGCACGAAGAGGTCCGCGGCGAGAACACCGCCCGGGCCACATTGAAAGACTCCGTCGGACGCATCAACACCGACCGCATCCCCGAAGTCCAACAACGCGCCGTGGCCGGTGAACCCGCCGAGGTCCTCCTCCAGGTCGCCGACAACCCCGAGACCGACCTCATCGTCGTCGGCAACCGCGGCCTCGGCGCCCTCACCGGCAGCCTCCTGGGCTCCGTGCCCGGCGACGTCGCCCGCGACGCCACCTGCGACGTCCTCATCGTCCAGACCACCCGCGTCCAGGAGGCCTCCGACACGAGATCGGCCTGACCTGCCGCTATGCCCGACTCGTCGAGCTGATCACCTCTGTCGACCGCTCGGCGGCGACCTGAACGGGCTGCGCACGCTGCTGGACGGGCCGCTCCGCGGCCTGTTCGGCGGCGTGCACATGCTGCCGTTCTTCCGCACTTTCGACGGCGCCGAGGCGGGGTTCGACCCGGAGGACCACGCCGAGGTCGACCCCCGCCTCGGGACGTGGGAGGACGTGGCCGCGGTGGCACCGGGCACCGATGAGTTTCGGCCCTCGGCCTAGTCACTCACTGCATGACGAACGAGACTGTCAGCGCGCGCACCACGATCGAGGCACCGGCCGACGCGGTGTTCGCCGTCCTCGCGGACCCGACGAGTCACCCGGCGATCGACGGCACGGGCTGGGTCGCCAAGGCGCTCGACGACGCGGCGCTGACCGAGCCGGGTCAGGTGTTCCGGATGGCCATGTACCACGCCAACCATCCGAACGGCAGCTACGAGATGGCCAACCAGGTGCGGGTGCTCGAGGCGCCGCGCGCCATCGCGTGGGCCCCTGGCCAGGACGTCGAGGGCGACGGGAACCTGCGGTTCGGCGGCTGGATCTGGCGCTACGACCTCGTCCCGGCCGGTCCGACCAGCACCGACGTCACGCTGTCCTACGACTGGTCGGCCGTGCCGCCGTTCCTCCGCGAGCACATCCAGTTCCCGCCGTTCGCCGCCGACCACCTCGAGAACTCCCTGCGGCACCTGGCCGAGCTGTCGCGATCGGCAGGCTGACCCGCCGTTCCCCGCGCCGGGCAGGTGGGCGTCGGATGGGCGACGATCTGCGGTCATGGCCACCTACACTGTCAACCCGCGCGCGGTCGAGCACGCGCGTCGCCTCATCGAGAAGCGCCAGTTCGTGCTGAAGAGCGAATGGGGTGACGCCCAGCCGCGTGCGGCCGACACCACCGCCTACCTCGAGCGGCACTCCTGGGAGGAGTACGCGGAGTGGCATCTCGCGCTCACCGACGGCGCGCGCGAGGAGACCAAGGCCCGGTACGCGTTCGTCTACGGCGATTTCCGCAGGCTGCACCGCATGGGGCTGATCGCCTGTCAGTACCGCGCGGCCGAGTGGGGCCACAAGGACGTCGAGCTCGCCGCCCACGAGCTGTTGCAGCATCTCGACGGACGCTGACACGGCAGGGAGCGCGGGGGTTCGCCCGGACGAGCTGTTGACCAGGCCGACCGGCCTGGGCCGACCCTATGCTTGAAGGCCGACCGGCCCATCTGACGACGCGGAGGCCATGGTGTCCCGCTCGGCAGCGTCAGAGCCCGTCCGACGGCCTCCCCGGTGGGTGATTGGCCTCGTCGGTGTCCTGGCGATCCTGCTCGGCCTGACGATCGCGCTGCGCCCCTTCGCGTCGCTGTCGACGCTGTTGGCGCTGGTCGTCGGCACGTTCGTGGTCAACGGCGTCGCCGAGCTCGTGTCCGTCGGCGCCGGGCGGGCTCCGCACGTGGGGGCGGCGGTGGGCGTCTCCTGGCTGCTCGCCGCCGTGGCCGTCCTGACGTGGCCGGGGTTGGGGCTGCGGACGCTCACCGTCGTCGTCGGCGTCGCGCTGATCGTCGCCGGGCTGGCGCGCGGCGGGTCGGCGGTGCGGGGCACGGCCGACGAGCGGGCCGCCACCGCGCTCCTCGGCCTCGCCGAGATCGTCTTCGGGGTGCTGGCCCTGGCGCTGCCGGACGCGACGTTGCTCGTCGTCGCGGTCGTCTTCGGGGCGCGCACGGTCATGTTCGGGACGTCCCTGCTGATCACGGCCTGGTCGGCTGATCAAGGGACGGCCCCGCCGCCCGGTCCACCGCCACCGCGTGGACCGCTGCGCCGGTGGCTTCGCGTGATCGCCGCGGCGACGGCCCTGCTGGTCGCGTTCGGCGTCTTCGGCGTTGCGGCCCGCGTGCGTGGCGCGCAGCCCGTCGTCGACGACTTCTACTCCGCACCGGCCGACGTCCCGGCGCGTCCCGGCGCGCTCCTGCGGCACGAGGCGTTCACGACCGCCGTCCCGCCCGACGCCGACGCCTGGCGCATCCTCTACACCACGACCCGTGCGGACGGGGTGGCCGCGCTGGCCAGCGGGATCGTGCTCGTGGCGAAGCGCCGACCGCCGGGTCCGCTGCCGGTCATCGCCTGGGCCCACGGGACCACCGGCTTCGCTCAGAACTGCGCGCCGTCCCTGCTCTCCAACGGGTTCACGGCGGGCGCGCTGCCCGGGCTGGACCAGATCGTGGGCAGCGGCTGGGTGCTTGTCGCCTCCGACTACGTCGGCCTGGGCACCGCGGGACCCCATCCCTACCTGGTCGGGCAGCCCGAGGCCCGCTCGGTGCTGGACGCCGTCCGCGCCGCCCGTCAGCTCAACGAGGTCACGCTCGCCGACCGGACGGTCGTGTGGGGCCACTCGCAGGGCGGCGGCGCGGCGCTCTGGACCGGCGGCATCGCCCGGACCTACGCCCCCGACGTCCCGCTGGCCGGAGTGGCCGCCCTCGCCCCGGCCAGCGATCTGCCCGCACTCGTCGACAACCTCGACCGCGTGCCGGGCGGCAGCATCTTCGCCTCCTTCGTCGTGGCGGGCTACAGCAGCACCTACCCCGACGTCAGCGTCGACGACTACGTGCGGCCCGAGGCGCAGGTCATCGTCCGGGAAATCGCCGCGCGCTGCCTCGACGAGCCGGAGGCGCTGCTGTCGGTCGGCTCGTCGCTGGCCTTCGACGGCTCGATCTTCGCGCGCGACCCGGCCACCGGGGCATTCGGCCACCGGCTCCAGGAGAACGTCCCGACCCTGCCGATCAGCGCGCCGCTCCTGATCGCCCAGGGCGACGCGGACACACTGGTCGTGCCGGACCGCCAGGCGGCCTACGCGAGACGACTCTGCGCCGCGGGCCAGAACCTGGAGTACCGGACGTACGCCGGTCGCGACCACGTCGGAGTGGTGGCGCCCGACTCCCCGCTCGTCGCGGACCTCGTGCGGTGGACCGCGGACCGCCTCGCGGGCGCACCCGCCCCCAGCACCTGCTGATCGCCCCCGGGTCGATTATCAGTGTTGCATCGGGAGAAAGTCTGTAGTTACGATTGCAGATAACCGAAGGCGGCAAGACGAGGTCGGCTTCGACCTCACGTGCCTCGGATGCATCGCCGTCGTCGTCGACCAGAAGGGAGTGGCTTGCGATGCTGATGCGCACCGACCGGCTGACCCAACAGGTGTCCGGCCACACGCCGGGGACATGGTCCCGGCCCACCGTGGAGAGCGGCCGTCGAGAGATCGACGCCTGACCATCGCCCGGCCCGGCCGCCGTCCTGCGGCCGGGTCCGGGCACTACGGAAGCGGAGGTGGAGACACGTGGGCGGTGGGGTCGGGCGACTCGACGACGAGAACTATCCGGCTATCACCATGGGGCAGGCAGCGCAGCTGCTGGGCGTCCAGCAGGCGTTCCTGCGCAGCCTCGACGCCGCCGGGATCCTCCGGCCCTACCGCTCGGAAGGCGGCCACCGCCGCTACTCCCGCCGTCAGCTCGAGACCGCCGCGCGCATCCGCGAGCTGCTCGACCAGGGCGTCACCGTGGATTCCGCCGCGCGCATCCTGGATCTGCAGGACCAGCTCGCCGCGGCGCAGGAACGCATCGCCGAGCTCGAGATTCCCCCGGCCGACCGCGCGCAGGCAGGCGACGGTCGCGCCGATCCCGCACGCTGACCTCGTCCCTTTGGAGGACGCTGTGACCCCGGTCGCCATCACCAGGCCGGTGATCGCGCCATGAGCGCCGCCACACCCGAGAGCAACGGGCAGGCCGCGAGCCTTTCCGTCGAGCAGATCGACGCGACCGTCGTGCTGCGGATCGGCGGCGAGCTGGACCTGCGCACCGTGCCCGGCCTCCAGGCGCGGCTGTTCGAGGCCGTCGCCGCCACCGCAGGCCCGGTCGTCGCCGACCTCACCGACGTGCGGTTCCTCAGCTCGACCGGACTGCACCTCCTGGTCTCGACGCACGCCGAGCTCGCGGCGGAGCGGCGCCCGATGCGCGTGGTCACCGGTGAAACCAGGGCCGTCGTGCGACCGTTGCGGATCACCGGCCTCGACCGGTTCCTCGGCCTCTACGCCGATCTCGGCTCGGCTCTGGCGGCAGGTCGCGAGCCCGACAGGTAACTCTGCGCGGCGGCGCGACGATGACATCGGTGCGGGCCGCCGACGGATCCGCCTACACGCGAGGGAACCGGGGGTCGCACTCGTGCCCGAGGCTTGGCTGGCCATGATCGTGCCGGTCGCGGTGATGGCAGGCGCGCTGGGGATGCAACGTCTCGAGCACTACCTGCTCGGACCGGTGCCCGAGGTCGATGCCGATCCCTGGGTCGGCCGCGACGTCACGGCGCAGAGCGGGTCCGCCACGTCGGTCGGAGCGCAGCGAGCACGACGACGCCCGTGAGCGCGAAGGCCGCGGGATGCCCGGTGCCCCCGACGACGGCGCCGTACGCGAGCGGCCCCAACCCGTAGCCCGGACCGGGTCGTCGGGTGATCGGGCTTCGCCCAGGGTTCCGTGCTCGTGCTGCGGACGCCGGCGCGGGCGGGCTATCGGGTTCGGCAACCGCTCCGACCGGGCCGTCGCGGAGGGCATGGCCGCGGTGGCCGACCTCCTGCGCTGACGTCCGCGCTGAGATCTTGCGCTGACGTCTTGCGCCGACGTCCGCGGTCACGCCGCGGGCGCGTCCCAGTCGGCGGGGACGCCGAACGTGGCGCGCAGGCCGCTGCGGCCGCGCTCGGTGAGGACGACGACCCGGCGGCGTTTGGTGCGGCGGATCCAGTCGAGGTCCAGAAGGCGCCGGGTGAGCGCGGTGCCCAGGGGGCCCGCGAGGTGGTGGCGCTGCTCGGACCAGTCCAGGCAGTAGCGGATCGGTGCCGGGTGCCGTCGCAGGGCGTCGAGGTCGACGCCGAGCTCGCCGAGGACGCGGCGGCCCTGTCGCGTCAGCCGGTACTCGACGTCCCGGCCGGGTGCGGAAAGGTGGTCGTGCCTGGCGCGGTCGGGGTGGTGTTCGCCGTCACCGCCGGTGAGGAGGTCGTTCGCGAGCAGGGCGGACATCAGCGTGACGCCCAGCCGCCCGGCGAGGTGGTCGTAGCAGGTGCGGGCATAGCGCAGCGCGTGCGCGTGGGTGCCCTGGCGCAGCGAGCGGACCGGCTCGGGCGGCGAGATCCGGGCGATCGCCTCGAGTGCGTCGGCGACCGACGGTCCCGCCAGGCGGTAGTAGCGGGCCCGGCCGTGCCGTTCGGCGGTGACCAGGCGCGCGTCGAGCAGCCTGTGCAGGTGTTCGCTGGCGGTCGATGGGGTGACGCCCGCCTCGGCGGCGAGCATGCCCGCGGGCAGGGCGCGGCCGTCGAGCAGCGCCATCAGCACCCGCGCGCGGCTGGGATCGCCGATCAGGGCCGCGGTGCGGGCGACGTCGGCATCACCGAGAACTCCGGTCATCCGGCCACGATAGGCGCGGGACACTGCGGCGCCCGCCGAAACGACGGTGCCTGCCGTCGATCGGCCCGTGCGGTTGCACGCCCAGTCGTACCGCCACCGCTCCGGGTCACCGAACAGGCCTGTCCTGCGCATGTCATCGGCGGCCTTGACGAGGATCGTCTCGTACAGGTCGCGGGCGGAGGCTCCCACGTAGGCCGGTGATCCGGGCGCGTCGGGCATCACGCGCCGGTAGACGGCCTGCGCACCCACTCCGGCGCGCGCTCGAACGCGACCTGAGCGGGGTTCGGCCGCCGTCCGCCCCCGATGAGGTTCATCTGGTGGGTCGGGTTCGGTCAAACCGCCGCGGGCACGCCGTCGGTCCGGTCATCCTCCGGGCATGTCGAGCGTGCCCGGCTGGCCGGTGGCGTTCCGGGGATCGCACGCGGTCGCGGCCGGGCTGGTCACCCCGGACCGGCTGCGTGGGCCGCGCTTCCGCCGGATGTTTCCCGGCATCTACGTCCCGACCGGGCCCGAGCCACCCGATCTGCTGCTGCGTTCGCTCGCCGCGTACCGGCTCGTCGAGGAACGCGGCGTGCTCTCGGGCTACTCCGCCGCACGCCTTCTGGACGCCGACTGCGCGCCCCACCCCGACACCCCCGCCGCCGAGGTCACCGTGCCCGGTGGCGGGCTGCGCCCGCATACCGGAATCGTCATCCACCGCGACCGGCTCCCCTCCGGTGAGATCACCCGGATCGGCGACGTCCGCGCCACCACGCCGCTGCGCACCGCCTTCGATCTCGCCCGCAGCACGCAGATGCTCGACGCCGTGGTCGCCGTCGACCGGCTCGCCAACCGCCACCGCTTCCACCCCGACCTGCTACGGGGCTTCTGCGTGCGCTACCGGGGCCGCCGCGGGGTCGCCCGTGTCCCCGCGGTGCTCGCGCTGGCCAGCCCCTACGCGGGATCACCCATGGAGACCCGGCTCCGCCTGCTGATCGTCGAGGGCGGGCTGCCCCGCCCCGAGGTGCAGTGGGTGGTCCAGGATGTCGCCACCCGCACGGCGATCTGGCTGGACCTGGCGTGGCCCGAGCTGATGATCGGGATCGAGTACGAGGGCGGGGTGCACACCGAGCCGGGACGGGTGCTGCGCGACGTCGGCCGCTACACCCGGCTCGTCGACCTCGGCTGGCGGATCTACCGCTATACCAAGCTCGAGGTGTACGGCGGACAGGACCGCATCGTCGCCGAGCTCACCCGCGCCCGCGCACAAGCCCGAGGTGAACGTCAGCGGGGTTCGGCCGCGCCAGAACCCCGCTGAGGTTCATCTCGATCGCGGGAAGAGCTAGTGGATCTCCGGCTCGGGGGTCCCTCCTCCGCTCGCATGCGGGTCATGCGCCGAACAGCGCGACGGGCACGCCCGCGACGTCGACCCGCAGTGCCACGATCCCGCCGGTGGCGGGCTGCCGCGCGAGCCAGACCGGGCACTCGCCCAGCTCGGCCCGGGCATCGAGGACGACCGTCGGCGCGTCTCCCATCAGAGATCGAGTATGAGCCGCGCGGTGCAGGAACGCGAGACGCAGATCAGCATGCAGTCGTTCGCGGCCCGCTCGTCGGCGGTGAGGACCGAGTCGCGGTGGTCGGGCAGCCCGTCGAGGACGCCCGTCTCGCACGTGCCGCAGGTGCCCTCGGCGCAGGACGACAGCACGCCCACCCCGGCGGCCTCGACGACGTCGAGGATCGACCGCTGCGGCGGCACGTTCAGCGTGAGCCCACTGCGCACCAGCTCGACGTCGAACGCCTCGGCGCGGACCGGGGCGGTCATCGGCCGGGCGGCGAACCGCTCGAGGTGCAGGGCGCGCGACGGCCACGCCGCGCAGCGCTCCTCGACGGCGGCGAGCAGGGGCTCGGGCCCGCAGCAGTAGATCAGCGTGTCGGGCTCCGGGGTGCCGAGCAGGGCGTCGAGGTCCAGCAGACCCGTCTCGTCCTGCGGGCACACCGCGACGCGGTCGCCCTGGGCGGCGAGCTCCGGGAGGAAGGCCATGGACGCGCGGCGCCGACCCCCGTAGACCAGGCGCCACTCGGCGCCCGCCGCCTGCGCCGCGGCGATCATCGGCAGGATCGGGGTGATGCCGATCCCGCCCGCGATGAAGAGGTAGCGCGGTGACGGGGCGAGCGCGAAGTTGTTGCGCGGCCCCCGCACCCGCACGACGTCGCCCGTGTTCAGGCGCTCGTGGACGTAGCGCGAGCCGCCGCCGCCGTCCGGGTCGTGCAGGATCCCGAGGCGGTAGGCCGTGCGGTCGGCCGGGTCGCCACACAGTGAGTACTGCCGGTTCGGCGCCCCGCCGCCCAGGACGAGGTCGACGTGCGCGCCCGCCGTCCAGGGCGGGAGCGGCGTGCCGTCGACAGGGCGCAGGATCAGCGCGACGACGCCCTCGCCCACCTCCTCCTTGACCGCGACCCGGACGTCGGTCTCCAGCTCGCGGGTGACGACCGTGGTGCCGGTGTGGTGGTGGGCGGTCTCGACCTGCACGCGCGGATCGTGGTGCACGGGCGCCTCCGGCACCGGGAACGCCAGGTGCAGGTGCTCCCAGACGTACATGTTCGGCGTGGTGCGGTAGCGCTCCGGGGTGTCGGTGATCGTGTAGTCGCCGAGGAGCGGCAGCGCCTCCGCCAGCGCGATCTTGGCCTCCAGCCGCGCCAGCGGCGCGCCGATGCAGCCGTGCATCCCCTCCCCGAAGCCCAGGTGGCGCTGCTTGCCGCGGGTGACGTCGAAGCGGTCGGGGTCGGCGAAGCGGCGCTCGTCCCGGTTGGCGGCGCCGTAGACGAGCACCACCCGTCCGCCAGCCGGGATCGTCACGCCGTGCAGTGTGACCTCCCGGGACGTGGTGCGGCCGACGAGCTGCAGCGGGGTGGCGATCCGGATGGCCTCCTCGACGGCGTCCGGGATCAGCGCCGGGTTCGCGCGCAGGATCGCCCGCTGCCCGGGGTTCTCGGCGAGCAGCTTGAACAGCGTGCCGGTGAGCCCTGCGGTGCTCTCCACGCCGCCGAGGAACAGCACCAGCATCAGGCCCATCACCTCCGACGCGTCGCCGATGTGCTCCTCGGCGAAGGGCACCCCGTCGATCTCGGCGTTGACCAGGTGCGTCACGAGGTCCGCGCGGGGTTCGCGGCGGCGTTCGTTGAGCAGGTCGACGAAGTAGGACTGGATGCCCGCGGTGGCCGCCTTGGCCACGGGGGTGAGGCGGGCGTCGTCGGGTCTGCGGTCCTTGAGCTCGTGCACCCAGCGCTCCAGCCGGGCCCGGTCCGGACCCACGGCGGGCAGGCCGAGGAGGTCGAAGAACACCTCGTTGGGCATCGGCCAGGCCAGCTCCTGGGCGAGGTCCACGGTGCCGCGGTGGCGCCAGGAGTCGATCAGCCTGCGTACCGTGGCCCGAACGACGTCCTCGCGCTCGGCGACGCGGCCCGGCAGCAGCGGCGGCTGCACGACGCGGCGGATCTGGTCGTGGCGGGGGTTGTCGACGTTGGGCAGGAAGCCGGGCGGGTTCTGGTCCTTGGCCGTGTCGTCGATGTCGATGCCTTCGAACGACAGGTAGGTGTCGGGGTCCAGCGCGGCCGCGCGCACGTCGTCGAACCGCGACAGCGCCCACCAGTTCCACTTCTCGCTGTAGAAGACGGGCGCCTCGTCGCGCATCCAGCGGTAGACCGGGAACGGGTCGGCCTGGAACGCCGGGCTGAACGGGTCGTACTCCATGCGCTGGGACGGAGCGCGGGTCATGGCGAACCTCCGGTGGATCGTTCCAATGCGTCGAGAGTCCGGTAGCTCGGCGCAATTGTCAAGATGGGGTGCGGAGATGTGGCCGCAGCCGGGTAGCATCCGAACGTGGATCGTTCCACCGCCCCGGAGGCTCCCGTGTCCGCTCCCCGCACCCGCCCGACGATCCACACCGTGGCCGCGCGGGCGGGCGTGTCGAAGTCGCTGGTGTCGCTGGTGCTGCGCGGCTCGCCCAAGGTGAGCCCCGACCGGCGCGCCGCGGTCGAGCGGGCGATCGCGGAGCTCGGCTACCGTCCCAACACCGCCGCACGGGACCTGCGCGAACGCCGCAGCCGGACGGTCGGCGTGCTGCTCAACGACATGCGCCACCCGTGGTTCGTCGACCTCCTCGACGGACTGACCGAGGCGCTGACCGCACAGGGCCGTCAGATCCTCCTCAACAGCGGGCGGCTGGACCGGGGCCGCGACGACGCCGTGCCCCGCACGCTGGCCGACCTCGGCGTCGACGGGATGGTCCTGGTCGGCACCCAGATCAGCTCGCCCGCGCTCGCCGAGGTCGCCCAGATCGTCCCCACCGTCGCCGTGGGCTGGCGCGACCTCGACCTGCCCCGCGTCGACACCGTCGCCAACGACGACCTGCTCGGCGGCGTGCTGGCGACCCGGCATCTGATTGAGCTGGGCCACCGAAGGATCGCCCACATCGCCGGGCACGTCCCGGGCTCCGCGAACGCGGTCGGGGCGCTGCGGCGGCGCGGCTACGAGGAGACGATGCGCGAGCACGGCCTGAAGCACCATATCCGGCTTGAGGCCAGCGACTACACCGACGACGGGGGCTACCGCGCCGCCGTCCGGCTGCTGCGCTCCCCCGCGCCCCCGACCGCCATCTTCGCCGTCGACGACGTGGTGTGCCTCGGCGCGCAGGCCGCCGCCGCGGAGCTGGGGGTGGACGTCCCCGGGCGACTCTCGCTCGTCGGCTACGACAACTCCCAGCTCGCCCGGCTGCGTTCGATCTGGCTCACCAGCGTGGACAGCGTCGGCGCCGCGGTGGGCAGGCTCGCCGCCGAGGAGCTGGCGGCCCGGATCGAGGACCCCGCGCGGCCCGCCGCGCTGCACCTGCTCCCACCGACGCTGCAAGTGCGCGGGTCCAGTGGCCCGGCACCCGACGCCGAGGAGATGCCATGACCAGAATCGCCCTGTTCGGCCGTGGCCGCGGCGCGGTGCACGCCGAGTCGGTGACGGCGCATCCGCGTGCCGAGCTCGTGTGGGTGTGCGACCCGATGGAGGGACCGGCGAAGGAGCTCGCCGCCCGGCACGGCGCGCAGGCCACCGGGAACGTCGCGACCGTCCTCGCCGACGACGCGCGCACGGGCGACCGCCACCACCACCCGGTCGTGCCGCCGCTGACCAGGACGACCTCGTCGCTGAGCATGCGCCGGGACACTAGGGTGATCACGCCGAGGAGGGCGCGATGGGGTGGCTGGGCGTCGACGTGGGCACGTCCTCGACCAAGGCCGTCGTCTACACCGACGCCGGGCGCCCGGTCGCCGAGGGGCGGGCGGCGACCCCCTGGCGCACCGGGCCCGAGGGCGTCGACGTCGACCCTACGGAGCTCCTCGACAGCGCGGTGGCGGCCATCGACGCGGCGCTCCACGCCGCAGGGCCCGGGCACATCGTCGGCGGTGTCGGGATCACCAGCATGGGCGAGACCGGGATCCTCGTCGACGGCCGCGGCGCGCCGGTCGCCCCGGCCATCGCCTGGCACGACACCCGTGACGGCGCCGAGACCGAGCGGCTCGCCCGCGACGTGGACGCGGCGGCCTTCACCCGCCGCACCGGCAAGCCGCTGACCAACCAGTACGCGATCACCAAACACCGCTGGCTGACCGGACACCTGCCGACGAGCCGGGCCGCGGTGCGGCGGTTCAACGTCGCGGAGTGGGTGGCGCGCGGGCTGGGCGCCGACGAGGCCTGCGAGCGCTCGCTGGCCAGCCGCACCGGCTGGCTGGACGTCGCCCGCGAGGCCTGGGACGACGAGCTGCTGGCGTGGTCGGGGGCCACCGCGTCGCTGATGCCGCCGCTGGTCGAGGCCGGGCACCCCGTCGGGGTGGCCCGCGCGCACCCGCTCCTCGCGGGCGCGGTCGTCACGGTCGCGGGTCACGACCACCAGGCCGCCGCCGTCGGCGCCGGGGTCAGCGGGGCGGGCGACGTGCTGGACTCGTCGGGCAGCTCCGAGGCGGTGGTGCGCATCGTCGCGGCCGGCCTCGGCCCTGAACAGGTCGAGGCGCTGGCCGCCGAGGGCATCACCACCGACCTCAGCGTGCGGCCGGGGTGCTGGTCCCTGCTCGGGGGCACGCTGGGCGGCCTCGCGATGCGGCGGGTGCTCGACGTGCTCGGCGTCGCGTGGAGCGACCTGGCGGCGTTGGACGCGGCCGCGCTCACCGCCACGTCCGGCCCGGTGGGAGTCGACGGCGCGGGGGCGGGTGCGGTATGGCGGGCGGCCGTCGAGGCCGCGACCCGGGAGGCCGTGGGGCGCCACACCGCGATGGAACGGATCGTCGGGCCGCACCGGCGGGTGATCGTGACCGGCGGCTGGACGGCCAGCGCGATGGTGATGGACGCCAAGCGGCGGATGTTCGGTCCGCTGACCGTGGCCGACGTCACGGAGGCCGGGACCCTCGGCGCCGCGACGATGGCGGCGCGGGCCGCGGGCCACCTCGGCCCCGACGACGTCCTCGCCGCGCGGTGACCGCGACGAGCCAGCGGTTGCCGGAGTTTGATCACCGGGAAACCGCGGTCTCGCCGCGATCACCGCAGGAGCGCGCCTGCGCGGTAGACGCCGGTCACCCGCAGGTCGGCGTCCATGCCGACGGCGTCGGCGCGGCGACCGACCGCCAGCTCGCCCACGTCGGTCAGCCCCAGCGCGCGGGCCGGGGTGGTCGCGGTCATCGCCACCGCCCGCCGCACGCCCTCGGCACGGGCGACGGCGGCCTGGTCGACGATGTTGCGGAAGAGGCAGTCGGCGGTGGCGGTGCTGCCCGCGATCGCGCCCCCGCCCGCGAGCCGGGCCACGCGGCCGGTGACCTCGACGTCGAGGTGTCCGAGCTGGTAGGCCCCGTCGGGCATGCCCGCGGCGGCCATCGCGTCGGTCACGGCGGCGACGCGGTCGGATCCGGCGGCGCGCACGGCGTGCTCCCACAGGGCCGGGTGGACGTGCAGGCCGTCGGTGACGAGCTCGACGGTCACGCGGTCGTCGTCGAGCAGCGCGACGGCCGGGCCGGGCTCGCGATGGTGCAGTGGGGCCATCGCGTTGAACAGGTGCGTGCCGTGCCGGGCGCCCGCGTCGATGGCCGTACGGGTCAGCGCGTGGTCGGCGTCGGTGTGCCCGACCGCGGCGACGGCGCCTGCGTCGACGATCCTGCGGATCGCGTCCAGCGCGCCCGCCCGCTCCGGGGCCAGGGTCACCATCGCGACCGCCCCGGTGGACAGCAGCGCGTCGAGCTCGGCCGGGTCGGGGTCGCGCAGCTGCGCGGGATCGTGGGCGCCGCAGCGGGCCGCGGCCAACCACGGCCCCTCCAGGTGCACGCCCGCGATCTCGCCGTCGTCGACGAGCTCGCGCAGCACCGACACGTCGCGACGGAGCTCGCCGGGCGCGGCGGCCACCAGGCTCGCAAGCGTGGTCGTCGTGCCGTGGGCCCGGTGGAACGCGACCGCGCGCCGCGCCTGCTCGACGTCCCCGCCCGGGAACGCGGCCCCCGCGCCACCGTGCACGTGGACGTCGACGAACCCGGGGACGAGGACGGCGTAGCGCGCGTCGACCGGCTGTGCGGGCGCGCCGGACCCGATGGCGACGATCCGGTCCCCGTGGGTCCGCACCCAGCCCGGCCCGTCCACGCCCGGCGCGACGAGGGTGTCGGCAGCGAGAATCACGTCGGCTCCTCAGGTTGCCGGTTCAGAGGGTCTCGGTGACCTTGGCCAGGCCCCGCGGCGCGTCCGGGTCACCGCCGCGGGCGACGGCGACGTGCAGCGCCAGCAGCTGGAACGGCAGGATCTCCAGCAGCGGGGACAACTCCTCCGGGGCGGCCGATGGCAGCACCACGCCCGCGTCGGCGTCCGCGACCGCCGCGGCGGACCCGACCACGCACACGTCGGCGCCGCGGTCGGCCAGGCGCGGCAGCACCGGCGCCATCGCCCGACCGCCGATCCCGTCGGCCACCACGGCCAGCACCGGCACCTGCGGGTCGATCATCGCGAGCGGCCCGTGCAGGAGATCGGCCGCGGAGAACGCCTGCGCCGAGACGTAGGCCGTCTCCATCAGCTTCAGCGCGGCCTCGCGCGCGGTCGGGTAGGAGTAGCCGCGCCCGGTGGTGACCATCCGCTGCGCGAAGCGGTACCGGGCCGCCAGCGCCGCGATCTCGCCGCCACGCTCCAGCACGACGTCGGCCAGGTCGGGCAGCCCGGCGGCGGCCGCGCCGGTCCCGCCGCCGACCCGGTCGAGCAACTGGTGCAGGGCCAGCAGCTGGGCGGTGTAGGACTTCGTGGCCGCCACGGCCCGCTCCGGCCCGGCCAGCACGTCGACGTGCGCCGACGCGGCCAGGGCCAGGTCGGAGGCGGCGTTGTTGGTGACGGCGACGGTCAGCGCGCCGCAGCCGCGGGCGACCTCCAACGACCGCACGAGGTCCGGCGAACCGCCCGACTGGCTGACGGCGATCATGAGCACGCCGCGCAGGTCGGGGCGGGCGCCGTAGGCGGTCATCGTCGAGGGCGAGACCAGGCCCGCGGCCCGACCGAGCCGGATCTCGACGAGGTACTTGGCATAGAGGGCGGCGTGGTCGCTGGTGCCGCGGGCCACGAGCAGCACCGTGTGCGGGTCGTAGGCCCGGATGCGGGCGGCCACCGCGTCGAGCTCAGTGCCCGCGTCGGCCAGCAGCCGCCGCCACTGCGCAGGCTGCTCAGCGATCTCGGCGGCCATCCGGCCGCCCCTGGTGAGCGTCGTGTTCATGAGGTCTCCAGAAGTCGTTGGGCGAGCCGGACGGCACCGGCCACCGGGTCGCGGGGGATGACGCGCACGTCGGCGATCCCGACGGCGGCGAGGTGCCGGGCAACCGCCTGGCGCAGCGCGGGCTCGTGCACGGCGAAGCCGCCGCCGAGCACCACGGGCCCGGCGATCCCGAGCCGCGCGCCGACGGTGGCCGCGAGCGCGGCCAGGGCCTCGGCGCCGCGGCCGAGGATGGCCGCGGCAGCGGGGTCGTCGGCGGCGAGCCGCGCGACCACCCCGGCGTGTCCGGCCCAGAACGCGCGCTCGGGCCGGGCGTAGAACAGGTCGAACAGGTCCACGGGGGTGGCGACGGCGCACGCGGCGAGCAGGGCCGCGCCTAACGCGTCGGGCGCGGCGCCCGTGTCGGCGCGGTGCAGGACGTGGCGCACGGCCTCACGTGCGGTCCAGTAGCCGCTGCCCTCGTCGCCGAGCAGGTAGCCCAGGCCACCCGCGCGGGCCTCGCGCCCGTCCGGCGACCGGCCCCAGCAGGCCGAGCCGGTGCCCGCGATGACCGCGATGCCCGCGTCCAGGTCGGCGGCGGCCAGGATCAGCCGCGCGTCGTGCACCACCTCGACCGCCGCACCGGGGAGCCGCTCGGCCAGGAGCTTCCGCAGCGCGTGCCGCGCCACCTCGGAGTCGGCCCCGGCCGCCCCGGCGCACACGGCGGTCACGTCGTCGGTGCGCACCCCGGCCAGCACGGCGTCCAGCTGACGGCCCGCCTCCATGGTGCCGACCGAGCGGAGGTTCGCGCTGCCCGCGCGGGCCTCGGCGACGCACCGGCCGTCCTCCGCGCGCACGGCCCGGGTGGTCGAGCCGCCGATGTCCAGACCCAGCACGGCGCTCACGGCGTGATCCACTTGCCGTCGTTCTCCCAGTACTCCTGGATCTCCTCCAGGCGCTTGCCCTTGGTCTCCGGGGCCTTCCGGTGGACGAACACCATCGCGGCCAGCGCCAGCACGCCGAACACCGCGAACGTGCCCGCGCCGCCCAGGCCGTTCAGCATCGTGAGGAAGACGGCCGCGACGATCGCGTTGGCCACCAGGTCGGCGGTCAGCATCGCGCTGGCCCCGGGAGCGCGCAGCCGGGCCGGGAACGACTCGCCCGCGTACACCCACACCAGCGAGCCGAAGCCGAAGGTGAACCCGACCGTGAAGAGCACCAGGCCGACGAACCCGAGCACCGTCAGCACACCACCGAAGGACGAGGAGAACAGGAACACGACGATCAGCAGCACGTTCGCCGCCACCATGATCCCGATGCCGGTGAGCAGGGTGGGCTTGCGGCCGAAGCGGTCGACCGTGACGAGCGACGTGAGCACCGCGGCCAGGCCGAACACCTGCACGAGCGCCGGGAGGCCGAGCACGGCGGCGTTGCCGCTGAAGCCCATCGACTCGAAGATCCGCGGGCTGTAGTAGATGATCGCGTTGATGCCGGTGATCTGGATGAAGAAGCCCAGCACCACGACGAACACGGTCGCGCGGCGCCACGGCATGCGCAGGAGCTCCCGCACGCCGCCGCTGCGCTCCTCGGACAGCGCGGCGGCGATCTCGGCCAGCTCGACGTCGGGGTCGGTGTCCGGGTCGAGGTCGGCGAGCACCCGCCGGGCCTCGGCGGTGCGTCCGCGCAGCATGTACCAGCGGGCGGTGTCGGGCAGCCGCAGCAGCATCAGCACCACCAGCGCGGCGGGCACCGCGGCGAGGCCCAGCAGCAGCCGCCAGCCGCCCGTGTCCGCCAGCGCCCACGCCACGAGATAGCCCGCGATGATCCCGACGACGGTCGCCACCTGGTAGAGCACCAGCATCGCGCCGCGGACGCGGGTGGGCGCGGACTCGGCGACGAACACCGGCGCCACGACGATCGAGACGCCGACCGTGACGCCCAGCAGGAGCCGGGCCATCAGCAGCGACGGCACCGAGAACGCCAGGCCGGACAGCAGCGAGAACACCCCGAAGCCGAGCGCCACCAGCAGCATCGACGCCTTGCGCCCGATCCGGTTGGCCAGCGCTCCCCCGCCGATTGCCCCGACGATCTGCCCGATGACCACGGCCGTCGTCACGAGCTCCTGGTCGTGGGTGTCCAGGTGGAACTCCGTGGTCACCGACAGCAGGGCACCCGCGATGTTCGACTGGTCGTAGCCGTAGATCACACCGACCGTCGCCGCCGACGCCGCCACGAGCAGCCCCAGCCGGGACGAGCTCTTCAGGTCCGCCACGAACCCCATGGGTCTCTCCTTCCCAAGATTGGTCTACACCATTTCGTGCTGGTATATTGGCATAGACCAATGCGTCAGGCAAGGGGTGAGAGTGTGGTCACTGCACAGCGGGTGCCGCGAGTGCCGAAGTACTGGCTCGTGAAGGAGCAGCTCCGCGCCCTCGTGGACGCGGGCGGGCCGGGCACGGCCCTGCCCACCGAGCGCGAGCTGGCCGAGCAGCTCGCCACCTCGCGCACCACGGTGCGCCAGGCGATCGCCGAGCTCGTCGTCGAGGGCCTGCTCGTCCGCACCCAGGGCAGCGGCACCTACATCGCCGAGCCCCGGCTCGTGCACCTGCGCCAGCTGTCCTCGTTCACCGACGACCTCGGCGCCGACCGCGTGCAGAACCGCGTCCTCGCCGTCACGGTCGAGGCCGCGACCGGGGAGACCGCGCGGCGGCTCGGGGTGTCGACGGTGCACCGGGTCGACCGCGTCCGCCTGGTCGACGGCGTGCCGCTGGCGTACGAGTCCGCGCGCCTGGCGGGCGAGTTCCCGGACCTCGCCGGGGAGCTCGAACGGCGCGGCTCGCTGTACACGACGCTGCGCGAGGCCTACGGCGTCGAGCTGCAGGCCGTCGAGGACACGGTGCAGACCTACCTCGCCGACCCGGCCACCGCGGAGCTGCTGGACGTCGAGACCGGCCATCCGCTGCTGCTCGTGCACCGGCTCGGGGAGACGAGCGGCGGCGTGCCCGTCGAGTGGACCCGCTCGGCCTACCGTGGGGACCGCTTCCGGTTCGTCGCCCGCACCCGGTCGACCGGCGACAACTGACGCCACCGCGCTCTGCTCGAGCGGTGCCGCTACGGCCGGGATTCCACCCGCTCGTCCGGGGACGCGCCACCGCGGGTGCGCTGACCGGCGAGCCTCGATCGGATCTCGGCGCCGTAGGAGTCGACGAAACGGGTGACGAGCTGCTGGGAGTAGCCGAAGACAAAGGCGAGGAACAGCATCCCGCCTTGCGAGGACGGCAGGCCCGCGCTGGCTTGGAGGCCCTGCTCGACGGCCAGGACACCCAGCACGGCGGTGAACGCTCCGGTCGGCACCTTGAGCAGGCCCTGGAAGAGCGGCGTGCGATAGGGGTCGACGAGTGGGCGCAGATTGGACACGTTCGCGACGGCCGAGAAGCCGGCGGCGATCGCGCCGATGAGGGCGACGAGCGCCACGTCACCGTGAGTCGGGCCGCGGAATCCGGAGGCGCACACTGCGTCCACGCCCTTGGTGCACATCGGCAGCGACTCCGGCCAGCGAATGCCGACCACTACGAGCGTGGTCATCGCCGCCGAGAGCAGGAACGCAGTGATGATCAACAGCTGCCGGAACGAGCGTGCCCGCGCGTAGCTGCGGTCCCAGCTGAGGTGGATCGCGTGCAGGATGCCCGCCAGCGCGTAGCGGTCCTCCTGGGTGACCGGGTGATGCAGCGGCGAGGCGCGGTTCGCCAGCAGCGGGGCGATCTGCATCAGCCGCGAATCCTCCGGGCCGAGCCAGCGCTTGGCATGGACCGCGATCTGCGGGGCGCGGGCGAGCACCATCGAGTCGGTTGCGATCGCGACCAGCGACTCATCAGCGACGTGCAACAGCTGCCAGGCATTCTCCAGACGCAGCCAGTTGCCGACATAACGCCGATGCCATGGCAGGCCCGACGCTCCGCCGTCACCGTCCTCACAGCTCAGGCATCGGTCGTCTTTGACATGGCTGTCCTGGAGCCCGGCGAAGTGGTCGGCCTGGTTGAGCATGTCGCGGATCTCGTCGACCGCCTGCTCGCTCGCGGCGCCGTTCGCCTCGTGACACCGCTTGAGCAGCCACCGAAGCTGTCGTGCGTGGGCGCGCGCATTGATGGCGCTGATTCCGAGTTCGATCATCGCTCCTCTTCGCAGTTCATGCGGCAGACAGGCGATGAAAGGAGGGTCGCCACGCAGGGTGTTCGGTCGGCGACAGGTCTTCGTTAACGGGTCCAGGCGGGGTCGCGGCCGGTCAGGCCGATCAACCGGTCCAGGGGCGACGCGTCGGCGGGGACGGGGACGGGCGGGCCGAAGGGGCCGCCGTCGGGCACCTCCGGGGGCACCTCGAACCCCTCCACCCACGCGGCGCAGGCGGCCACGGCCGCGGGGTCACCGGTGTAGGGCTGGCCGGTGGCCCGAGCGAGGTCCCAGGCGTGGACGACGATCTCGTCGAGCGCGACGAGTGCGGCCACGCGGGCGGGCATCTCGATGGGCCCCGCCATGGTGTGACCGTCGTGCGACGCGGGGTCCCGCCAGGCCTCGGCCAACCGGTCGAGGTCCGCACCGAGCCGCTCCCGCCAGCCCGGCGCAAGGCGCGACCCGTCGCCGGAGGGCCCGTGCGCCGGGATCGGCTCCTTGCGGGCGGCCGCGGTGAACGCGAGCGTCAGACCCGTGACGTGGTCGACGAGGTCCGCGACGGTGTAGGCGGGACAGGGGGTGGGCCGGGTCAGGTCGCGGTCGTCGATCCCGGCCAGCACCTGTGCCATCGCCGTGGTGGCCGGGCCGAACTCGACGAGCTGAGCAGTCGTGTGAGCCATGGAGCAGAGACCGCCGGGGACGGCCGAACTCATCGGTCGGCGACGCCGATCGCCGCAGCCGCGGCCGCGGCCTCGCGCCTGCTGGTCACGCCGAGCTTCGCCAGGACGGCCGAGACGTGGTGGTCGACCGTGCGCACCGACACGACGAGCTGGGCGGCGATCTCCGCGTTGGTCCGGCCCGCGACGAGCAGGCGCAGGATCTCGACCTGCCGGTCGGTGAGCCCGGCCGGGTTCACGCGGGTCGTGGGTTTGGGCCCGCGCGGGATCACGGTGACGCCCGCCCGTCGCAGGTCCCGCCGCACGCGGGCGGCGGCAGGGCGGGCGCCAAGGTCGTCGAGGACGCCGAGCGCGACGAGCCTCGCATCGGTGTCGCCTTCGGCGAGCTCCATCGCGGCCTCGTACGGGGCGCCGATCGCCTCCCACGCCGCTGCGGCCGCACGCCAGTCGCCCCTGATGCCCGCGGCCAGCTCCTCGGGACAGCCCACGAAGGTCTCGACGGGTTCACCGAGACGACGCCGCCAGCGCAGCAGCTCGCCGCGGTGGCGCTCCGGGCCGACCCCCGAGGTGCGTTCGGCCAGCGTCGCGAGCGCCGCGCTGGCGGCCGCGGGCCTGCCGAACAGCCACGCCTGTTCGACCTCGGCCAGCAGCGCGGGCACCAGTTCGTAGCGGCTGTCGGCCCGCCGGGCGAATTCGACAGCCCTGGCGAGCATTTCCGGCGCCTCCTCGGCACCGCGGCGTACGAGCACCTGCGCCAGCGCGGGCAGGCTGTGCCGGGCGGCACCTGCCGCGCCGTCGTCACGGTCGCCACGCAGCCCGCGCAACCCGGCCTCGGCGGCGGCCCATTCGCCGCGCAGCGCCTGGAGCCGGTGCCGATGGCCGAGGAGGTACTCGAGGTAGAAGCCCAGCTCACGCTCGACGGCGTACGCGATCCCGTCCTCGGTGTGCCGCTCGACCTCGGCGTAGCTACCGACCCGCCAGAGCTCCTGGACGAGGCAGACGTAGCCCATCAGCACGTGCTGGTGGTGGGGGGCGGCCGCGGCCGTGGCGATGCCCAGCAGCATCTCGTCCTGCCCGCCCGGGTCGCCGAGCTGGAACCGGGCTCGCCGAGCTGGAACCGGGCCCGACCGTGCAGACCCTGGGCCAGCCCGAGCAGCGCCCCGGAGCCGAGACGCCCGGCGATCCCGAGCGCCGCCTCGCCGACCCGGAGCGCCTCGGCGCAGCGGTCGACGGCCGTGAGCAGGAGCCCGTGGTAGCACAGGGTCCAGGCGTGCCGGGCGGTGTCGCCGTCGTCGGCCAGCAGGTCGGCGGCCCGCTGCGAGGTGGCGAGGGGCTCGCGCGGCCGCAACACCGCCCACTGGATGGGCGCGAGCCCCGCCAATGCCGCGCCCAGCTCACCGGGGTCACCCAGCCGCTCACGGATCCGCACGGCCGCGGTGCTCGCCTCCACGGCATCGGCGAGGCGGTCGGTGGTGAACCGCGCGGTCGCGCACGCCTGCAGGGCCTGCGCCTCGACCTCGGGGGCCAACAGGCTTCGGCGGCGCAGGATCTCCTCGTAGAGGCGCACTTCCTGCGCGTGCGCGCCGGTCCGGTAGGCCTCCTCGGCCGCGAGCGGGGCGTGCTCGACGACGGCCGCGTCGTCGCAGGCCTCGACGGCGTGGTGCACCACCCGGGGCAGGTCCGGCCGTGGGGCGGCCAGCAGCTCGGCGAGCACCTGCGCGTTGCGGCGCATGCGGACGTTCACGGGCAGAGCGCCCTGCACGGCCCGGCGGGCCAGCTCGTGCCGGAACGCGACGGCACCCGGCCGCACCTCCAGGATGCGGCGCTCCTCAGCCCCGGCGAGCACCGCGAGATCGCCGATCAGTGCCCTGGCCAACGGGAGCTCCACCGCCGACGGCACGACCGCGAGCTGCTCCAGCGCCTCCTGCGCCGCCGGGTCGAGGCGGCGGACCCGGGCGAGCACGGCGTCGACGACGGTCGCCGGGACGCTGTGAGGTCCGGTGGCGCTGTGCTGTCCGGTGGCGCGGTCCTGTCCGGTGGCGATCGCTCCCGAGACCACCTCGGTGACGAAGAAGGGGTTGCCCGCGGTGAGCGCGAAGAGCGGCGCCGACGTGGCGGCGGTGCCGCCCGCCAGGCGCGCGACCGCGCGCCGGGAGAGCCGGGCGAGCGGGAGCCGGTGCACGGACGGCCCGCCGAGGCCTCCCAACACCCGCTGCAGGCTCCGCCCCACCTCTTCGTCCCGGAACGTCGCGACGACCACGGCGGGCAGCTCGTCGACGCGGCGGCCGACGTCGCGCAGGACGTCGAGCGTCGCGTCGTCAGCCCAGTGCACGTCCTCGAGCACGAGCACGGCAGGCCGGGAGCGGGTCAGCTCGGTGAGCACCGCGGCCAGCACCGCGTCCCGGTCGCCGTCGGCCAGTGCGCGGGCGAGCGGGCCGCCGCGGGCCCTGGCGGCGTCGCGCAGGGGCCCGAGGGTGCGCGGCGTCAGCAGGTCGTCGCAGGCGCCCTGCAGCACCGTCGCGCGGGGGGCCGCGGCCCGCACGAACGCCCGCACGACGCTGGTCTTGCCGATGCCCGCCTCACCGGACAACAACACCACGGAACCGGCCCCGTTCGCCGCACGGCGCAGACCCGTCTCCAGCACGTCCAACTCGGCGTCCCGCTCCAGCAGGGCGGTCTCCGCGGTGGGGCCGATGCCGCGCTCCGCGCCGGGGCCGATGCCGCGCTCCGCACCGGGGCCGATGCCGCGCTCCGCACCGGGGCCGATGCCGCGCTCCGCGCCGGGGCCGATGCCGCGCTCCGCACCGGGGCCGATGCCGCGCTCCGCACCGGGGCCGATGCGGCGCTCCGCACCGGGGCCGATGCGGCGCTCCGCGCCGGGGCCGATGCGGCGCTCCGCGCCGGGGCTCATCACACGCCTCGCGCGACGGGGAACGTGTAGCAGAGCGCGGTGCCCTCGACCGCGACCACGCCGTCGTCGCGGGTGACGGCCACGGCGAGGCCCGTGATCGGCTTGTCGTCGCGGGTCGAGGTGACCTCGGCGGTACCGGTGATGACGTCGCCCGGCCGGACCGGCGCCCTGAACCGCAGGTCGAGCTGCAGGAACACGCTGCCAGGGCCGGGAAGGTCCTCGGCGACCAGCGCGTTCAACACCGCGGTGCTCACCCCGCCCTGCACGACGACGCCGCCGAGCTGCGTGCGGGCGGCGATCGCCTCGTCGTAGTGCAGCGGGTTCCGGTCGCCGCTCAGGGCCGTGAACAACTCGATGTCGCGGCGCGTGACCAGCCGCGACCGGCTGTCGCTCTGTCCGACCCTCGGCCTGCTCCCCTGCCATCCGTCGTTCATCCCGCCGCTCCTCCGCCGTGGGCCGTCACCGACGGTGAGGACGCTAGGGAGCACGGGCAGCCGGGCCAACGGGCGCGGATGCCCACATCTCCGGTTGCGGTGCCTACTTCACGCAAGGTGGGTGGGCGCGCACGACCGCGGCGTCACCGCGGCGCCCGGCTCTACTTCCTCGGGCCGCGGTGGCAGTCGCGGCGCCCGTCGAGCTTCCTCGACGGGGTGGCGGTCCACGCGGAGCACGTGACGGAGCACCTCGCGGCCCGCGCCGCACTGCCCGCCGCCGCGTGACGGGCACGGCGAAAGGGCCTGCGCACCAGGTGCGCAGGCCCTTTCCCGTGGTGCTCAGGCGAGGCGCAGCGCGCCGAGGGACGCGAGCAGGCCCAGCTCGTCGGCCACCGTCGTGACCTCGCTGACCAGGCCGTTGGTCAGGGTCAGGATGTCGATCACGCTGACCTCGAACGCGCGCCCCGTCGCCGCCAGCTCGCCGAGCGGCGTCGCGAGCGGGCCCGTGTGGGTGCCGCGCAGCCGGAACGCGATCACCAGCCTGCCCGGCGCGTCGACCCGGTCGACGAGCTCGTGCCGCAGACCCGAGTAGGCGCGCTGCATCCCGCGGATGCGGGCGAGCAGGTCGGGCGCGGTCATCGACGTCCCGTTGATGAGGACGGGATCGGTGTAGAGGGCACGCAGGCAGGCGAGCGCTGCCGCATCGTCCGCGGGCGGGGTGGCCCACAGGGCCACGAGCCGGGCGGTGTCGACGGGCGCCGTGCCGGATGGCGCGGTGGCGGGGAATGCCGCGTCGTACGTCGGGGTGGTCATCGCGGTCTCCTCAGGCGGTCCGGCGCCACGCGGTCGGGGCGCGGTCGAGCGGGGTGGTCAGGGCATCGGGAAGGGCGACGGGGTGCGGCACCAGCGCGGCGATGCTGCCGCGCGTACATCCAGCGGCCCCGACCCGCGGGGAGCACGACCTCCTGCCTCAGGCGGCGTCGTCATGGGCGTCGTCGCGGGGATAGCCCTGATGGGCGAGCGCGGCGGCCAACGCGAGGTCGACCTCCGGCCCGCTGGTGAAGATCGGCGGGCTGCCGCCCGCGTCGAAGAGGTGCTCGTCGTCCGCCAGCCAGAACGCATACGAGCCCATGCCGTGTGGTGCGGCCACCCGCAGGGCGTCGGCCAGCCCGAACCGGACCTGCGCGGCGTCGCCCGTGGCGCGGGCGACGGTCAGCACGCCGTAGGCCTCCAGCTCCGCGAAGGCGAGCAGCAGCGCGTCGCGGGCGTCCCAGGTGGCGCTCATGCCGCGCCCCTGTCAGCAAGGCCGAGCGCACGCAGCCGCGCCCGCTCCGCGGCATCGTCGTCGAGCGCGCGCACCGCGGCGACCTCGGGCTTCATCGCCGCGCTCTCGGCGCGCAGCAGCTCGCGGATCTCGGCGGTGTCCCAGCCGTAGCCCGTGATCCGCTCGGCCACCCGGAGCAGCGGCAGGGTGAGCGCGTCACGGGTGCGCTCGTAGGCCCCGAACGCGGCGGGCGAGCCGTCGACGGCGGCGCGGGCGAGCAGCTCGGCGTCGCGGAGCGCGTCGGTGATGCCGTGGGCGGTCAGCGGGTCCTTGAACGATCCCGCGTCGCCGACCAGCGCCCACCCCGCACCGACGGCACGCCGCAGCCGGGCGGGCGCCCCGGGGAAGGCGCGCAACGGCCCGATGCGCCGCGTCGACGCCACCAGGTGCGCCGCGGGGGGTGCCACGTCCCCGAGCACCCCGGTGAAGACCCGTTCGAGGCCGTCGCGGCGCCGCTCCGCGAACTCCGCGGCGGGCAGGCCCGCCCAGACGCACACCTGGCCGTCGTTGGTCGGGATCACGCCCGCGGCTCCGCCGGGCCGGTAGAACCAGTGGTAGTCGGTCGCCGCGTCGGTGGGCCAGTAGCCGTACACGAGCGCGCTCGCCGCGCTGCCCCGCCACGTCGGGCGGGCCCCCACCGCGCGGGCGACGCCGGAGCGCAGCCCGTCGGCACCGACGGTCAGCGCCGCGCCCACGGTGGCGTCGGACCGGCCGCGGACGCTGGCGCGGACCCCGGTGACGCGGCCCTCCCGGTCCGTGACAAGGCCGTCGACGTCGACGCCGAACCGCGCCTCGACGCCGGCCTCCAACGCGGCGTCAAGCAGGACAGGGTCGAGCACCGTCCGCCGCGGCGCGTAGAGCGGCGCGGAGAGCGCGACGGCCTCGGCCCCGTCCGCGTAGTGGAAGGTCGTGCCCGTCACCGGGGGTGTCCCGGCCGCGGTGATCCGCGGGAGCAGACCCCAGCGGTCGAGCTGCAGCACACCCGCGCGCATCAGCGCATGGGTGGAGAGCGTGTCGCGTCCGGGATGGACGCGGTCGAGCAGCAGCACCCGCATGCCCGCGCGGGCCATGAGCATCGCGGTCGCGGACCCGGCGCACCGGGCGCCGACGACGACGGCGTCGTACTCCCCGTTCATGTCTCGTCCTCTCGTGGGGCGGGTGGCCGGGCCGCGACTCCGGCCCGGTCACCCGTGCTGGGCCGTCAGACGGTCTCGACGTCGACGGAGACGGGCACGCCGTTGGTGATCGAGTCGAAGACCACGGAGCGGTCGGTGCCGCGCTGCACGACCTGGCGCAGCTTCGCGGCGGGCGCGTCACCGGCGATGCGGATGCTCATGCGGATCGCGGTGAACCCGTTGCGGTAGTCGACGGTGTTGGTGCCCATGGCGCCCTGCACGTCCAGGTCGCCCTCGAGCGTCGACTCGACCATCGTCAGCCGCACCTTGCGGGCGGCCGCCGAATACACCAGCGACGTGGTCACGCACGCGGCGAGCGCGTGGAGCAGATACTCGGCCGGGTTAGGGCCGGTGTCGGTGCCCAGCAGGATCGCGGGCTCGCCCGCGTCCAGGGTGAAGGCCTCCTCGCGCGTGGTGTCCTCACCGCAGGCCGCGTAGAAGTCCTTGATCGTCGAACGGTTGTGGGCCCCGCCCAACCACCGGTTGCGCGCCCGGAAGCGGAACTGGGCGATCTCTGGCTGGGCTTTGATGGCGTCCAGGGTCGCGAACATCGTCGCCGTGTCGACGCCGTTGCGGACGGTCTCGGTGATCACGGTCTCGGTCATGGGGTCCTCCTCGGTGGGGCGTTCTTGCCGACGCCGAGAACAGTGCCGTCGGACGGCGGCCCGCCCATCGGGGAACGCCACCCATCTCGGCCGACCGGCTGCCTAGACCGGCGCCTCCGCCGTTTCCACGGGGCCCATGCCCCGCAGCCGCCGTCCGGCATGGGCAGCGCTCCTACCGATCTGGGCACGCCGTACCGACGACGACCGACCGCGCCGGGTCCGACACTGGTCCCTGCCATCGACAAGGAGGTTCGCGATGCATCCGCACACCGACCTGAACGCGGCGACGGCCGCCGAGCACCGGCAGCGCCTGCTGGCGGAGGCGGCCGAGCACCGCCGTGCGGCGCTCGCCAGGCGGCGGCGCCGTCAGCTGCGGCTGCGGAGCGCCTGGCTCGCCGTCGCCTGCAGCCACCGCGGGGATCCCGTGCCGGACGGGCCGCCGCTCAGGTGGTGACCGCCAGGTCGGTGAGGCGGGTGACCGCGCTCCGGCCCGCCTCCCTTCCCCGCTCGACCAGCTCGTCGAGCCTGCGGAAGTCGAACAGCCCGATGTCGCCGAGGTCGGGCACGATGATCTCGCGGGCGAGCGTGCGCGTCGGGTCGTCGCGGCGCCAGCTCGCGAGCGTCATGGCGCGCCCGATCGTGTCGACGATCGAAGGAAGCGTGCCGATCGCGCCGTCGGAAAACGGTTCCGCGACGTCCACCGCCACCACCGGGCCCTCCCCTTCGGCGGCCATCACGCCGATCGGGAGGTTGTCCAGCACCCCGCCGTCGACGTGCAGCCTCTTGCCGATCCGCTGCGGCGGCGTGATCCCGGGCAGCCGAACCGAGAGCGCCACCGCGTCGGCGATCGGCCCGCGGCGGTGCACCACCTTCTCGGCCGCCACGAGGTCGACGCTCACGGTGAACAGCGCGGCGCGCTGGTCCTCGATCAGGGCCGCACCGTACACGCGCCGCAGCGTCGCGGCCAGGCGCGATCCGCGGACGAGCGCGTGTCGTGGCCATGTGACGTCGCCGAACGGGCGTCGGGCCACCAGCTCGCGGCGCGCGATCTCCATCATCTCGGCGGGGTCGACGCCCATCGCGACGAGCCCGGCGACGACCGCGCCCATGCTCGTGCCGCCGACCCTGTCGATGACGATGCCCGCGCGCTGCAACTCGTCCGCCACGCCGATGTGCGCCAGTCCCCGCGCCCCACCGCCGGAGAGCACGAGCCCCAGCGCCCGGCCCGCCAGCCTGCGGGCCAGCCGCGCCACGTCGTCAGCGGGCAGTACGGCGCCGACCAGGTGGTGGGTGGCAGGCGCGACGGCCCGCAGCCAGGGGGCGGGGCTCGCGTCGCCCACGACGACGAGCTGGGTGGCGGCAGGCAGCGGACGACGTGCGGGCGGCGGGGCGGCGGTTGCGTCCGCGAGGATCAGCGATCGGTCGGCCTGTCGCAGGCAGAACCGGGCCCATGCGTCGTCAGGGCGCTCGGCCACGAGCAGCACGCGCTCGTGCGCGGCCTCGGCGGCGTCGAGCCGCGCGGGCCAGCCTGCCACGTCGGCGGCCCCGTCGAGCCTGGCCAGGCTCGTGTGCCGGGTCAGCTCGTGGGCCAGCCGGTCGGCGAGCCGACGCACGAGCGCGGCCGAGGTCGCGCCGTCGAAGGGAACCAGGGCGAGCACGGCGCCGGTCCGGGTGGACACCGGGGCGGCGCTGCCGGGGATCCGGGCGGCGAGGTGGCGGACCAGCGCCCGCGCCGAAGCGGGGTCGGCCAACAGCACGTCGAGGTCGGCGCGGCGGACGGCGAAGAGCTCAGCGTCCCTGCGGGCGCGGACGGTCGCGTTGCGCGCGTCACCGGTCAGCAGCGCCAGCTCGCCCAACACCTCGCCGCGGCCCGCCTCCCGCACCACCTCCCCGTCGACCAGCACCTCGAGCCGCCCATGGCGGATGACGTACAGGGCATCGCCCGGGTCGCCGCGTTCGAACAGCACGGTGCCCGCGGGAAGCGTCACCGGATGCGCGAGCGCCACCAGCTCGCGCAGCCGCGCGTCCGGCAGGTTGGCGAAGAGCGCGACCTCCCGCAGGAGAGCGGCTTCCTGGGATACCGATGCGCTCACGAGGTGGCCGTCCGCTCGTCGGGATGGTCGGACAGCCGATGATCGGGCACCGCGGCCGCGACCACCACCCCGATGGCCCTGCCCGAACCACCCCGCGGCGACCACCCCGCTCGCCGGACGGGCGGCCCGTCCCGCCCGCAGCCCGTGCTCGCCGTCCGCCGTCATCGGCCGCTCCGCGCCGCCGCGATCGCGTCGCGGCGGCTCGTCACGCCGAGCTTGGTCAGGACCGCGGAGACGTGGTGGTCGACCGTGCGCACCGACAGCACCAACCGCGCCGCGATCTCGGCGTTGGTCAGACCGTCGGCCACCAGGCCGAGGATCTCCAGCTGCCTGCCGGTGAGGCCTGCCGGATTGGCCCGCGTGGCGGCCTGGGGCCCGCGCGGCACCTGCGTGACGCCCGCCGCGCGCAGCCGTCGCCGGGCCACGGCGGCGGCCGGTGCCGCACCCAGCCCGTCGAGCACGCCGAGACCCTCGAGCATCGGTTCGGGCTCGCCGGACTCGACGAGCTCCAACGCCCGCTCGTAGGGCGCGCCGATCCCGGCCCAGGCATCGGCCGCCGCCCGCCAGTCGCCGCGCAGTCCGGCGGCGTACTCCTCGGGGCAGCCGGGGAACGGCCCCAGGGGGTCGCCCAGCCTACGCAGCCAGCGCGTCAGCTCGCCCCGGGCGCGCTCCCGTCCCCGGCTCTCGAGCCGGGGCAGCAGCGTGCGGGCGAAGGCACCCAACGCACGGTTCCCGGTGAGCCAGCCGTGCTCGGCCAGCGCCGCCGCGGTGGGGACCAGTGCGTGCAGGTTCTGTGACTGCTCGGCGTTCTCCCTGGCGAGAGCCAGTCGCGCGCTCGCGTCGGGATGCCCCTGACGGACGGCGAGGAGCGCTACCACCGGCATGGCCTGTCTGCCGAGCATGCTGTGGTGGCTGTCGTCGGCCAGCACCCAGCGCAACCCGTGGGCGGCGGCGGCCCACTCGCCGCGCAGCGCCTGCAGCCGATGCCCGAACGCCGTGGTGGCCAGCGCGTGGGTGCGGTAGTCGCGGGTGCGCGTGAAAGTGGGTCATCTCCCGCACCGCCGCCAGCGAGAGGCCGGACAGCGCCAGCCGTCGCACCGGGCCCCCCGCGAAGCCCCCGAGCACGCCGCGCAGGGGGTGCTCCGGGTCGATCTCGTCGTCGCGGTAGGTGACGACGAGGACGGCGGGCAGGTCGGCGATGCGCCGACCCACATGGCGCAGCACGTCCAGCGTCGCCTCGTCGGCCCAGTGCACGTCCTCGACGACCAGCGCCGACGGCGTGGCGAGGGCGTCGAGAACCGCGCCGTAGACGGCCTCGCGGTCGCTCGCCGCCACCGCCTCCGCCAGCGGACCGCCCGCCTGTCGGGCCACGTCGCGCAGCGGGCCGAGCGCCCGTGGCGAGAGCAGGTCGTCGCAGGCACCGACGAGCAGACGGGCGTGTCCGCCCGCGCTCCGCACGAACGCGCGCACCACGCTGGTCTTCCCGATCCCGGCCTCGCCGGACAGGAGCACGGCGCTCCCGCGGCCCGCCACGGCATCGGTCAGCGCGTCGTCGAGCGCGCGCAGCACCGTTGCGCGTTCGCGGAGGACGACGGCCATCCGCCGATGTTCGCAAACCGGGCGGCGCGCGGACAGGCCTGATCAGCGGGCGATCAAGCGGGGACGGCGGCCGCCCGCCAGGTCCGCAGCTCCACACCGACGCCCGGCCGCACCCGCCGCACCTGGACGCGCCACGGGTCCATGCGGGCCACCACGAAGCCCGGTGCGGTCGGCGCGTCCCACCCCGGGACGCCGATCGCGCCCGGGTCGAAGCCCACCGGCGGCGGCGCGGCGCGGAAGAGCTCCCACACGGACGTGCGGGTGGTGTCGTCGGTGACCGGCACGACGCGGCTGTCCGCGACGGCCGCGACCGCCCAGCTGTCGTAGTAGGCGCAGCTGACGTTGGGGTGGTCGGCGAGCTGGCGGAGCTTGGGGCTCGGCGTGGTCGCGAGCCAGCCCGTCAGGCGCTCGCCGTCCTACTCCCAGATGGGGTGCATCACCCGGGACGTCGGGCGCCCCAGGGCGTCGACACTGCCGACGGCGCAGTAGACGATCGCGTGTGCGGCCTCGACGAAGTCCGGCGCGAGGGTGGTCAGGTCGATCATGGGTGGCTCCTCGGTCATGGCATGAGCGTGGCGGACGCGCGGCGCACGGGAATGGGTGGCGGCCACCCAGGTTCGCCCGTCAGCTGCCCAGGCCGAGCCCGGCCGCGGCCGCGAGAGGACCGCCGGGCTCGAACCGGGGCAACGCGGACGCCAAACTGCGTAGTCACCACGGAGGTGCCGGACCATTCCGCGGGGCACGGTCGTCCCATGACCACCACGCTTGCCCCCCAGCCCCACCGTGGCGGAGGTCGCCGACCTCGACGTCCACGCCGCGGACGCGCTGGTACCAGCCGGTGCGCACCGTCGAGGCCTGTGGACGACGAGGCGAGCGACTACCACGCACGCCCACCGCTCCCGGGGTCGGACACCGCATGAGCGACCGCTCACGACGTCGGGGGCGCGGCCTTCGCGGACGTGGTGATCTCGGTGAACGTGACGCGCGCCCCGTCGTCGGCTGGGCCGCCGTCCGACGCCTCGGCCTGCTGGTAGGCGCCGACCTGGAAACGCACGGAGGCGCCGATGAACGCAACGGGCACGGGCGCGGCGACGGTGCTGGCGTGCCCGTCCGCGTCCAGGGCGAAGGTGAGGCTGCCGTTGCCGTCGTCGCTGATGTGGAACGTGAAAGGGGTGCCGAGCGGCACGTCGTCGGCGAGCTGGTAGTTCATGGCGGCCGAGCCCGACTTCGCCTGCTTGACCACCACTTTGATGGCCCCGTCGAAGTAGTGCAGCATCACGTACGCCACCGACTTGAGGTCACCGGCCCCGTGGATCTGGCCGAGGATGACGTCGGGGTTCTGGCTGGGCAGCTGCGTCACGGTCAGCGAAGCGGTGAGGGTGTGCGCCTCGCGGCCCGCGCTGAAGGTGTCGCGGTTGACCAGTTCGGTGCGCGCGTGGTCCGAGTTCGGGGTGGTCGCCCCGTCGACCGGCGCCCAGAACGTCATGCCGCCGTCGGTGGCCTGCGTCAGCCAGGGCGGCGAGATGCGTGCCGGGTTGACGGTGTCGGCGTCGCCCGAGGAGGGGTCGGCCACCGGCAGGGTGAGCTGCCAGCCGTCGAGTCGCACGTCGGCGGACGGCGGCTTGGGCGGGGGCGTGCTGCTGGAGCAGGACGCGACCACGAGGGCCAGCGCGGCGACCATGCAGGCCAGCGCGCGGGTCGAGCGGAACGTCATCGGGGCCTCCCTGATCGCTGGTTGGGCGGACGGCCGCCCGCGGGCGGCGACCCGTTCCCGGGTGCGGGCACCGGTGTCGGGGGACGCGGTGGAGGCGGTGGCGTCGGGTGGCGGGGGCGCGGCACGGGCGGCGGGGTCGGCTGGAGCGGTTGCGGTGCCTGCGGGGGCTGGGGCGGGAGCCCGGGCGAGGTCTGCCCGGGTCGCCGCGCGGGAGCCTGCGGGTGCTGCGCGCGCGGATGCCCGGACCCGGGCCGGGGCGCGGCAGGCGCGGGCGCGGATCGCGGGTACGACGACGCGGGCGCACCCGGGTACGGCGGTGGCGGCGCCGACGGGCGGCGCCAGGCCCCGTCAGGCGGACGGCGTTCGGCCACGGCCACCGCCTGGCGCCCGGCCATGGCGGGAGCGCGACGCTCGGCCATGGCGGGAGCGCGACGCTCGGCCATGGCGGGCGGGAGCTGGGGCGCATGCAGCCCGGGTGGTTGCGCGCCCGACGGCTGGTCGCCCGCGAGCCGGGCCGGACGCGGGAGGATCCGCAGCGGCCGTCGCGCGGCGAGGTCCTCGACCCACCCGAACGCCAGCACGGCGACCAGCATGAGCGCGACCCCGGTGGCCGCGGCCGTCGGCACGCCGCCCCCCAGCCCGAGCCGGGTGACCACCAGCGGCGTCACGGCGATGACCACCGGGTAGCACAGGTAGATCGTCAGCGCGCGCGCGGCGATGGTGCCGAGCAGCGCGCCCAGCAGCGGGACCCGGTCGAGCCACGCCATCAGCGGCGACACGACCAACACGAGGATCACGGCTCCCGCCGAGATCAGCGCCTGCGCCAGCGGCACGGAGTCGAGGTCGAGATCGCGTGCGCGGAGCCACAGCCACGCGCCCCCGCCCGCGATGGCCGCGGCCGCGATGAGCACGAGCAGGATCGGGTGCAACCGCTTCAGCGTGCCGTCGCGGTAGGCCATCCCGAGCATCCAGCAGGTGGCGAAGGTGCAGAAGTCGATCAGAGCGGGTCCGGTGCCGCCACCGGACGACAGGTCCCAGCCCAGCCAGGCGTCGAGCCCGACGAACACCAGCGGGAAGATCATGGCGAGCGGGGCGTTGCGCCGCAGGGCGGCCCGCATCAGCGGGGTGAGCAGGACGAACCACAGGGCGGCGCGGATGTACCAGAGACCGCCGGTGATGTTCGCCGCCGCCGTGCTGCCGGGTGGGTCGAGGAACGGGAAGATCCAGAAGACGAGGTTGGCGACGTAGAACGTGTTCTCGTCGGTCGCCGAGCCCCAACCCTGCCAGAGCATGATCGGCACGGCGACGAGGCCGAAGGCCCAGAGCGGCACCAGCAGGCGACGCAGCCGGTGGCCGATCACGTCGACCTCGGGCTCGTGCTGGGCCGAGCGCGCCATCATCGAGCCGCCGATCCCGAACAACACGCCCCACGCCGGGAACAGCGACAGGGTCGCGGGCGCGCCGAGATCCGAGGCGATCACCCTGGCCAGGGCGGTCACGCGGAGCAGGTCGAGCCACCGCTCGCGGCCCGTCACGACCGGGACGGGCCGGGTCTCCGGGTTGTGCCTGCGCTCGCGCCGCTCCAGCTCACGCCCGCTGACGAGCGACAACGCCGACGTGCGGTCGTTCACCGGACGGGGCGGCGGGGCGGGCTGCTTGGGGAGCAGGTTGTTCAGGGCGCCGATGCGGTTCATCCGCTGCCAGCGCACCCGCACGCCGCTGACCGCGCTCGCGACCGAGCGGATCAGCACCGTGTACATCAGCTGGCGGTAGACGATCTGCTGCGCGGGGAACACCCACAGCACGTCGATCGGCTCGCGCTCCAGCCGGAAGGCGTACATCGCGGTCAGCAGCTGCACACCGAGCATCCCCGCCCCGAGCAGCAGGGTGAGCGCCGGATCGGCGAACACGAGGCCGTAGAGGAAGAAGATGTCGACCAGCGGCGCGGTGAGCGGCAGGAGGATGTGGAACGCGGCCACGTGCGCCAGCCCGCGCCTGCCCACCTTCCCGGCGAGGCCCCGCTCGCGCACCGCGCGGCGGTGCTTCCACATCGCCTGCATGGTGCCGTAGCTCCAGCGGTAGCGCTGCCGCCACAGCTGGGCCATGGTGGCGGGCGCCTCCGTCCAGGCGCGGGCGTTCTCCTCGAACACCACGCGCCATCCGGCCCGGCCCAGCGCGATCGTGAGGTCGGTGTCCTCGGCCAGTGTGTCGGTGGACATGCCGCCGACCTCCAGCAGCGCCGTCCGGCGGAACGCGCCGCCTGCGCCGGGCACCGTGGCGATCGAGCCGGTCATGTCCTGCACCCTGCGGTCGATGTTGAACCCGACGACGTACTCGATGTGCTGCATCCGCCCGATGAGCTCGTCGCGGTTCGCGATCTTCACGTTGCCCGCGACCGCGCCGATCGTCGGGTCCGCGAAGGGCTGCGCGAGCAGGCGCACGGTGCTGGGCTCGAACACCGTGTCGCCGTCGATCATGATGATGATCTCGTGGTGGGCCGCGCGGATGCCCGCGTTCAGCGCCTTCGGCTTGCCCGAGTTGCGCTGCCGCAGCACCCGGACGCGCGGGAGCTGGAGCGACTCCACGAGCTCTGGCGTGCCGTCCGTGGAGCCGTCGTCGACGACGAGCACCTCGAGCGGATGGTCGTTGGCGAGGATGGACCGGACCGTCGCCTCGATGTTCTTGATCTCGTTGTAGGCGGGCACGATCACCGTGACGGGCTCGGTGACGGGCGGGCCCCACCGGAAACCGGGTTTGCGCCGCTGTCGGGCGTGCCGCCGGGCGAACAGGATCATCAGCACCAGCCGCACGCCGACGAGCGCGCCGACGATGAGCAGCAGGTAGCTCATCCACAGCACGATGTTGGTGGCCACGGTCAGGGTGGCCACCAGCACGCTGCCTGCGAAGCGGTCGTGCGGCGAGGCCATGACCTCGCCGGGGAGGTTCTTGACTCCGCCGCTCACCGTGGTGAACGCGAAGCCCTTGGACTTCATCAGCGGGATGTAGCGGTCGAGCGCGGCGATCGTCTCGGACCGGTCTCCGCCCGCGTCGTGCATGAGCACGATCGAGCCCGCCTCGGCGTCCGGCTTCGGCGTCGCGTTGCGCACGATCGCGTCGATCCCCGGTCGCTGCCAGTCCTCGCTGTCGTCGGTCGTGAAGACGCTGACGTAGCCGTCCTCGCCCGCCGCCTGCACGGTGGTCCAGCCGATGTCGTCGATCGCGTCCGCGCTGGACGAGTACGGCGGGCGGACCAGGAAGGTGGTGACGCCCGCTGCTCCGTCGATCGCCAGCTGCGTCTCGGCCAGCTCGCGGTCGACCCGCCACCTGGGTTTCGTCCCGAGGTCGGGGTGGGAGAACGAGTGGACGCCCAGCTCCGAGCCCGCCGCGTGGATGGCCGCCACCAGGTCGGGGTGGCGCGTCACGTTGGCGCCGACCACGAAGAACGTCGCGGACACCCCGTACTTCTTGAGGACGTCGAGCACCTTCGGCGTCCACTCCGGATCCGGGCCGTCGTCGAAGGTGAGCGCGATCGTCCCGCGGGGCAGGTCCACGGACCTGACCTGCCCGCGGGTGGTGTCGACGATCGGGCCGCCCTCGCGGACGTTCACGGGGACGGCGTTTGCGTCGACCTCCTCCCGCGCGCCTGCGGCGTCGTTGCCGCCGCGGGCGTTGGCGATGCCTGCGACGACGAGGACCAGCACGAACATGCAGACCAGCACGCCCGTCAGCAGTCGGGATGGGCTGATGCCGATCCCTCGCCGGTTCGCCACGGCCTACGCAGCCCTCGTGGACGTCTGGGGCGGGGCGGGCGTCTTGGAGGCCGCGGCGGCGGTGGACTTGGACTTCTTCGTCGGCTTGGCGGTGGCCGCGAGCGTGCCCGACGCGACCGCCGTCGGGGTGGCGGGCACGGGCGTGGCCGCGCTCGCCGGGGCGGGCGCCGGGGCCACGGGCTTGGGCCGGACGGCGGGGACGGCCGGTGCGGCGGCGCTCGGCGGACGGGACGGGCGCTCCGGGGTAACCCGGTTGACCGTGGTGGCGGTCGCAGGCTGCTCGGCGTCGGCCGCGGGCCGGGCCGACGGGGACGCCGTGACGCTCACCAGCACCATCGCGAGGTAGGCCAGGCAGGAAGCCACGGCCAGGTAGCCACCGCGCACCAGCATGCGCCGCCGCGTGTCCCCGCCCCGGGTGAACACAGGCCGGACGAGCATCCGGGTCGTGGAACCCTCGCCGCCCTCACCGGGAGGGGGATTGGGGAACTGTCCAGTGCTCTTGTCGGCGCTGACCAGCCTCATACGGACCTTCCGGGCGTGTCTCGTCGGCGTCGCCATCGCTGCGAGCCATACGGTCGGGGAGCCGCGTGCGCCATATGGGGGATGGCCACGGCACCGACCGTAGCGTAGGCGCACTCGATCACCTCTTCGTGACGCAGCCGGAACCGTGAGCGGTCGGTTGCCGTCGACCATCGGCAGGGCTCTCACGCGCTGTCGCCCGCCGGAATTGTCCGGGTTTCGGCCGGGGGTTCCCGACCGGTCGGACGGCCCGGATCAGAGGTCCGGAAACAGGGCTCGACGGGGCATGGCCGTCGCGCGCCCGCGGCGGCTCCGTCCCCGCCCCGGGGCACCGACGGTTGCCGGACAGAGATCGGGGGAACCCGCCCCCATGAACCCGGCACCCACGTCGACCCCGGAGGTGGCGTCATGAGGATCGGTTCCAGCATCGGACTCGTCGCCGTCGGACTCATCCTCGCCCTCGCCGTGCACCTGCGCCTCGGCGTCATCGACATCGCGCTCGTCGGCTGGATCCTCGTCGTGGCGGGCATCATCGGCCTGGTCGTCAGCCTGTCCATGGCCCGTCGCTCCCGCGTGGTCGTCCGACGCGACCCGGAGTACCCGCCCGTGCAGGAGACCGAGTACCGGACCGCGCGCGACCCCCGCTGGTAGGGACCCGGCGGCTCGACCCGCTTCGACTGACGCGCGTTGCGCGGCCGGTCTGGGTACCGTCGACACGCAGCGTCGCTCCCGTAACGCCTACCCGAGCCGACGCGCTGCATGCTGCGCGGGTCGGGGCGCGCTTGACGGGAGAGGACCGCGGTGGACGACGTCGCACCTTCGCCTGCCCGCGCCTCCCCGGCCGTCGTGGCCGGTGACGCTCCCGTCGCGATCGTGGTGGCGACGGCGCTCCTGCGGGCCCGGCAGGACGTCGTCGCGCTGGTGGAGCCGCCCGACGAGCTGGTGGTCGGTGACGCCTACGCCGCGGAGCTGGCCGCCGCGAGGGACGCGGGCCGCTACCGCGTCACGGACGACCCGGCGGCCTGTGCGGGGTTCGCCGTCGCGCTCCTCACCGAACCATCGGGAAGCGGCGGAGCGCTGTCGCCGGTCGAGCGCTACGCGGCCGCGGTGGCCCCGCATCTGCGGCCGGGGGGCCTCCTCGTGGTCTCGAGCGCGTCGGTCGAGCACGCGGGCGTCGTGGCCGCCGCCACGGTCGAGCTGCTCACGGGGCTGCGCGCGGGCGCCGACTACGCGCTCGCCCACCTCCTTCCCCCGTCCGCGCACGGGCGGCTGATCGTCAGCGGTGTCGACGCCGACTCGGCCACGCGGGCGCAGGAGTGGCTGGCCGTGCTCGGCCTTCCGGTGATGCCGGTCATGCCGGTGGCCGCCGCCGAGGTCGTCGCCTCGCTGCTCGCCCGCGCCGACCGGCCGCCCGACGAGCAGGGGGACATGGCCTAGGCTGCCCGGCAGGGAGGTGTGAGGGCGCCTGGTGGCCCCCGCGGTCTTCAACACCGACGTGGCCGAGCATCTCGGCCAGGCGGGTTCGATTCCCGTCCGCCTCCGCCAGCGCCGTCAGCGCAGCTTGATCCGTCCCGAGCCTGTGCGGACCCGTCCGATCACGGCAGCGGGCGGGCCCAGCTGCGCGACGGCGGCCGCGGCCCGGTCGGGGGCGGCGCCGAAGAGCAACCCCCCGGAGGTCTGGGCGTCCGCGAGCAGGAGCACGTCGACCTCGCCGTACCCGCCTGCGTCGAGCACGGACGCGACCCAGTCCCGGTTGCGCCCGGTCCCGCCGGGCACGATCCCCGCCTCGGCCAGTGCGCGCACACCCGCCGGGATCGGCACGGCCGCGACGTCGACCTCCGCGTCGACACCCGAGGCCGCCGCCATCTTCGCCAGGTGCCCGAGCAGGCCGTACCCGGTGACGTCCGTGGCGCCGGTGGCCCCGGCGTCCAGCGCGGCGCGGGCGGCAGGCGCGTTGCTCGCCGTCATCGACGCCACTGCCGCGGCCGTCACCGCGGCGGGCGCGGCGCCGCGCTTGACCGCGGTCGTCACCACCCCCACCCCCAGCGCTTTCGTCAGCACCAGCGCGTCGCCGTCGCGCAGTCCGGTGTTGGTGAGGATCCGGTCGGGCGCCACCTCACCGACGACGGCCAGGCCGTACTTGGGCTCCGGGTCGTCGACGCTGTGGCCGCCGACCACCAGGAAGCCGCTCTCCGCGCCGATCTCCGCGCCCCCGGCCAGCACCTCGGCGAGCATCCCGAGCGGCAGCTCGTCGCGCGGCCAGGCCACGAGGTTCAACGCGAACAGCGGCCGTCCGCCCATCGCGTACACGTCCGACACGGCGTTCTGGGCCGCGATCCGGCCCCATGTGCGCGGGTCGTCCACCACCGGGGTGAGGAAGTCGGTGGTCACCACCAGCGCGCGCGCAGCGTCCAGCCGCCAGACGGCCGCGTCGTCGCCGGTGTCGGTGCCGACGAGGAGGTCCGGATGGCGGGCGGGCGTCAGCGTGCGCAGGACCTGCGCGAGCTCGTCAGGGGCGAGCTTGCACGCTCAACCGGCGCCGTGGCTGAACTGCGTGAGGCGGCGCGCGGGCAATGACGCGGGCGATGACGCGGGCGATGACGCGGGCGATGACTGGGACATGTCCCGCACCCTACGGCCGTAGGATCGCGGGGTGACGACGGTGGATCCTCCGCGCAGGGATCAGCGCCGGGCCGTGCCCCGCACCGATGCGGTGCTCGCCGACCCCCGGCTCGCGGACGCGACCGCTCGGCTGGGCCGGGAGCGGGTCAAGGCCGCCGTCGGGGCGGCCCAGCAGGCCGCACGCGAGGGCGTGCTGGCCCCGGCCGACGTCGTCGGCGCCACGCTCGACGCCCTCCCGGCCACCGCGACCACGCTGCGGCCCGTCCTCAACGCCACGGGCGTGCTCCTGCACACCAACCTCGGCCGCGCCCCCCTGTCGGATGCGGCCCGCGCCGCGCTGGCGGTCGCCGCGGGCACGTGTGACGTGGAGCTGGACCTCGCCACCGGCGAGCGCGGGCCCCGCGGGGCGGGCGTGGTCGACGCGCTGCTGGCCGCCGTGCCCGCCGCCGGTGCCGCGCTCGTGGTGAACAACGGGGCCGCGGCGCTCGCCCTCGCCGCGATGACGCTCGCGGCGGGCGGCGTCGACCGGCCGCTGGAGATGGTCATCGCGCGCGGCGAGCTCGTGGAGATCGGCGACGGCTTCCGCATCCCGGAGCTGCTGGAGGCCACCGGCGCCCGACTGCGGGAGGTCGGCACCACCAACCGGGTCACCCGCGCCGACTACGCGGCCGCGATCGGCGAGAACACCGCGTTCGTCCTCAAGGTCCACCCGTCGAACTTCCTGGTCAGCGGGTTCACCAGCGCGTGCGGCGTCGACGAGCTGGCGGGTCTCGGGGTGCCCGTGGTCGCCGACATCGGCTCCGGCCTGCTCGCCCCGCATCCCCTGCTTCCCGACGAGCCCGACGCCGCCACCGCGTTCGCCCAGGGCGCCACGCTCGTCACCGCGTCCGGCGACAAGCTGCTCGGCGGGCCGCAGGCCGGGCTCGTCCTCGGCGCCCCCGGGCCCGGCGCGGAGGCCGTCGCCCGGATCCGGCGTCACCCGCTCGCGCGCGCCATGCGGGTGGACAAGCTGACGCTCGCCGCCCTGGAGGCCACACTGCGCGGACCCCGTCCCCCGGTCCGCCGCTTCCTGGACGCGGACCCCGCCGATCTGCGCCGCCGCGCCCGTCGCCTCGCCGACGCGCTGGCCGACCTCGGCGCGGAGGCGCTCGACACCGAGGCCAGGGTCGGCGGTGGGGGCGCCCCCGGCGTGGTGCTGTCCAGCGCGGCGGTGGCGCTGCCCGAGCGCTACGCCGCCGCGCTGCGCGCGGGCGAGCCCGCCGTCCTCGGCCGTCTCGACCACGGCCGCTGCCTGCTCGACCTGCGCGCGGTGGCGCCCGAACAGGACGCGGCGCTTGCCGCCGCTGTACGGGCATGCACGTCCTAGCCACCGCCGGGCACGTCGATCACGGCAAGTCGACGCTGGTCAGAGCGCTGACCGGGATGGAGCCCGACCGGTACGCCGAAGAGCGGCGCCGGGGCATGACCATCGACCTCGGGTTCGCCTGGGTCGACCTGCCGTCGGGCCCCGTGGCGTTCGTCGACGTGCCGGGGCACGAGCGGTTCGTCACCACCATGCTCGCCGGGGTCGGCCCGGTGCCCGCGGTGCTGCTTGTAGTCGCCGCCGACGAGGGCTGGATGCCGCAGACCGGCGAGCACGTCGACGCGCTCGTCGCGCTCGGGGTGCGGCACGGCCTGCTCGTCGTCACCCGCAGCGACATCTTGGAGCCGGAGCTGGCCACGGCGGAGGCGCGCGAGCGGCTCGCCGACACCTCCCTGGCCGGGATCGGCGATGTCGCCGTCTCCGCCACGACCGGGGTCGGGATGGACGCGCTGCGCACCGCGCTCGACGAGCTCGTCACGGGCCTCCCCCGCGCGGACGACGCCGCCGACGTGCGGCTGTGGGTCGACCGCGCGTTCACCATCCGGGGCGCGGGCACCGTCGTCACGGGCACGCTCGGCGCGGGCCGCCTGCGCGTGGACGACGAGCTGGAGCTCGCCACGCCGACCGGTCGCCGCCGGGTGACGGTGCGCGGCCTGCAGAGCCTCGGCGCGCCGGTGTCGCGGGCACGCGGGGTGGCGAGGGTCGCGGTCAACCTGCGCGGGGTGCCGCGGGAGGCGGTCGCGCGGGGGGACGTGCTGCTCACCCCGGAGGCCTGGCTCGCGGTCCCGACGCTCGACGCGCGCCTGTCGAGTGTCCGCGGCGGGGCCGTCGACCCGCAGAGCCTGCCCGCCGAGCTGATGCTGCACGTCGGGTCGGTGGCCACCCCGGTGCGGGTGCGCCCACTGGGCGTCGACACCGTCCGTCTGCGGCTGGGCCGCCCGCTCCCGCTGCGGATCGGCGACCGGGCCGTGCTGCGCGACCCCGGGCGGCGGCAGGTCGCCGCGGGCGTGGTCGTGCTCGACGTCCGGCCCCCCGACCTGCGCCGACGCGGCGCCGCGGCGGCCCGCGCCGACGTGCTGACCAAGCTGTCGGACGCGCCCGACGCGGCGGCCGAGCTGGCCCGGCGCGGCCTGGTCCGGCGGTCGGACCTGCGGGCGATGGGAGTGCCCGCCGCGGATGTCGACGGGCTGGGCCCCCCCGTCGCGGGCTGGCTGCTCGCCAGGGACGCCGCCGCGGACCGCGCGGCCGCGCTCGCCGCGGCGCTCGCCGCGCACGACACCGCCGACCCGATCGACCCCGGCCTCCCCCTCGAGGCCGCCCGCCGCACGGCGGGTCTGCCCGACCCGCGGCTGATCGAGCCGATGCTGGGGCTCGCGGGCCGCACCGACCTCGTGGTGCGCGACGGGCGGGTCGCGACCGCCGAGCGCAAGGGCACCCCCGCGGCCGTGCGCGCCGCGCTCGACCGGCTGCGCGCCGACCTGCGCGTCGACCCGTTCGCCGCGCCGGACGCCGAGCGGCTCGCCGAGCTCGGCCTCGGCCCCCGCCAGCTCGCGTCGCTGGTGCGGGCCGGTGAGCTGCTGCGCGTCGCCGAGGGCGTCGTGCTGCTCCCCGGCGCCGACGTCCAGGCGCTCAACGTCCTGGCCGGGCTCGGCCCCGAGTTCACGTTGAGCGAGGCGCGCCAGGCGCTGCACACGTCCCGGCGCGTCGCGGTGCCCCTGCTGGAGCTGCTCGCCCGCACCGGGCGCACCGCCCGCACCCCCAGCGGCGGCCACCGCGTCATCGACTGACGCGCCGACGCCTAGGTCCGCCAGCCCGCGGCCATACTGCTGACCGCGTCGACCGCCTCCTCCAGCGCCGCCGCCGGGTTCGCCGCACGGCCCGCCGCCAGGCCCACCAGGAACGCCGTGACGGGGGCGGCGGGGCGGTTCACCCCGTGCGCCACGTCCGCGGTCAGGTCGAGGACGGTGTCGACGACCCCGCCCGTGTCGAGCACCCCGTCGATGCCGAGCAGCCGCCCGACGGCGGCGACCCAGTCCTGCAGTTCCGCTGTCGGGTCGCCCATCCCGCAGAACCTATCGGGTTACCGTGAGGCGGTGACGACGCAGGAGGCCGAGCGCATCCGCCGCCTCGCCGAGGCCGAGGACAAGGCCGAGGCGCTCTTCGCCGCGGTCGGAGAACGCGGCCTGGTGGCGGCGGGGAGATGGGAGACCCAGGTCAGCGACGCCGTCCGGGACCTGGGTGCCGAGCTCTTCGGCACACGGCGGCACTGGCACAAGCGGGTCGTGCGCTCCGGCCCGAACACGCTCCAGCCCTACCGGGAGAACCCGCCGGACCGGATGATCGAGGAGGACGACATCGTCTTCCTCGACTTCGGCCCGATCTTCGCCGAGTGGGAGGCCGATTTCGGCCGCACCTTCGTGCTCGGCGACGACCCGGTCAAGCACCGCCTCGCCGCCGACCTCCCCCGCGTCTTCGCCGCGGGGCGGGCCTATTTCGACGCCCACCCCGACGTCACGGGCGCCCAGCTCTACGCGCACGTCGTCGGGCTGGCCGAGGCGGCGGGCTGGGCGTTCGGCGGCCCGCACAGCGGACACCTCGTCGGCGAGTTCCCGCACGAGACGGTGGACGGGGAGAAGATCGACAGCTATATCACGCCGGGCAGCGACGGCCCGATGCGCCGCACCGATCGCACGGGGCGCCGCTGCCACTGGATCCTGGAGGTGCACCTCGTGGACCGCGAGCGGCAGATCGGCGGCTTCTACGAGCAGCTGCTCACCGTGCGCCGCCCCGCAGCAGGCTGATCCCCAGCCCGATGGAGAGCACCGGGTCGAGGACGAACCGCTGACCGCCACGTGACCGCGGGCCGTTCAGAGCGCGGGCGAGCCCTCCCGCTCAGCACTGCGTGCAGCGCCAGGGCCTCGGCCCGCACCACGGCGAGATCGGCCTGCAGCATGTCCGCCCGCTCGGCCGCCGCGACCACCAGGTCACCCTCCCGCTCGATCGCGGCCCGATGCGCAGGCGCGCCGAGCCGGGCGCAGACGACGAGCATCCGCAGGAGGGCCTGCGCGACGGTCGGCTCACCCGCTCCGTAGCGGCGGACGAGCCCGCATCCCAGCGCCAGGTCCTCGGCGAACGTCCGCTGGGGGACGACGGCGGTCACCGGACCCGCGGTGGCCACCCGGTCGCCGCTCGGCACGGCCGCCAGCCTCGCGAAGATCACCGCCAGATGCTCGGTCGCCTGCACCGCGGTGTATTCGACGACAGCTGCAGCGCGACGACCGCGAGCCCCAGGAGCAGCGCGATGACCGCCCATCGTGCTCGCGACCCCGATGCGTCGTCGGCGGTGCCCTGGAAGGCCAGCGGCGAGTCCGCGGAGACCGCGACGTGGGACAGCACCAGTCCAGCGAGAAGCGCCACCGCCGCCACGACCGTCGGGAGCGCCCACAGCGACCCCCGCAGGTATTCCGCCGAGAGACCCGGTTCAGCCTCCCAGCGGGGGCAAGGCGGGCAGCGCTAACGTCCCGCGGCCACCGGATGGCGCGGCTGGTAGATGCCCAGCGGGCCGCCGCCGGGCAGCCGGATGGTCATCAGGCGCCCCCAGCGCTGGTCGCTGATCCCGCCCTCGATGGCCACGCCGCGCCCGGTGAGCTCGGCGTAGGTGGCGTCGATGTCGTCGCACAGCAGGTACAGCTCGTGGTGCGGCGGTCCGTCGGCCGGGTGCACCGCGATCTCGGCGGGTGGAAGGGCGAGGATCAGCCAACCGCCGCCCGCGTCGACGGTGGTCGTGCCGAGCAGATCGCGCAGGAAGGCCCGGTCGGCCTCGGCGTCGGCGCTGTAGAGGATGGTGTGTGCACCGGTGATCATCAGACTGCTCCTCAGTGCCCCGTGAACGCCTCAGTGCCCCTTGAACGCCTCGGCAAGCCACCAGGACGGCGCGTCGGCGCGGACCTTCGCGTCCAGCAGGAGCGGTCGGTCCCGCGGTCCCGCGAGCCAGGTGCGCACCGCGGCGAGGTCGTCGACCGTCCGCACGGTCGCCGCGGCGCAGCCGTACCCCGCCGCGATCGCCGCGAGGTCGGTGTCCGGGAAGCGGACGGTGGCGTGGTCGTCGTCGGCGAAGTGGTGGAACTCCGCGCCGTAGCCCGCGTCGTTGTACACCACGATCAGCATCCCGAGCCCCAGCCGTACGGCCGTCTCCAGCTCGGAGATCCCCATGAGGAAGCCGCCGTCGCCCAGCGCGGCGACGGGCAGCCGGTCCGGGCGGGCCAGCGCCGCCCCGATCGCGGTGGCGAGGCCCAGCCCGATCGACTGGAACGCCTGGGTGAAACAGAACCCGGCCGCGTCCGGCACGGCCAGGTAGGCGCTGGGGTAGCCCATGAAGTTGCCGGAGTCGACGCCCAGCGTGCGCTGTGCGGGCAGGAGGTCGTCGAGCGCGGCCGAGAGCACGTGCGGGTCGATCCGTCCCCTGTCGGAACCGTCGGGATCGTCGGGCAGGGGCAGCAGGTTCCAGCGGCCTTCGGCCGCGATCCGCTCGACCATCTCCGCGCTCCGCAGGCCCGGGCCGCCCTTGGCGACCTCGGCGACGTCCCTGGCGGTCGCCGCGACGTCCCCCAGCACGCCCAGGTCCACCGGCCGCTGGGCGCCGATGGCGGCCGGGTCGTCGTCGACCTGCACGACGGTCGCGCCCGCGCCGATCAGCGCGCCGTGCCGGGTGGTCCACATCGTCAGCGACGCGCCCCACGCCACGACGAGATCGGCGCCCGTGATCAGCTCGACGGCCAGCGGCGTGGCGAAGCCGCCCGAGATGCCCAGCGCCCACGGGTCCCCGGCGAACAGCCCGTTCGCCACCGCCGACGTGGCGAGCAGGGCCCCGCAGCGCTCGGCCAGCGCGGCCAACTCCGGCCCTGCGTGGCGGGCGCCCCGCCCGGCGATGAACACCGGACGCTGGGCGCCGTCGAGCAGCGCCGCGAGCGCCGACACCGACACCGGATCGGCCCGCGTCGCGCCCCAGGGCGCAACCGCGGGCACCGCCTCCGGCATCGCGCACTGCGCCGCCTGGACGTCCAGTGGGAGGTTGAGCACCACCGTGCGCCGCTGCCGCACGCAGGTGCCGTACGCCCGCACGGTGTCCGCGACGGCCGACGCGGCCGTGTGCACCCGCTCCGGGATCGCGCCGACCGCGCGCACCGCGGCGTCCTGGTCGATCCGGAAGTTGGAGCGCACCGCCGACCCGGCCGTGTCGGCGGCCAGCACCAGCAGCGGGGTGCGGCTCTTCGCGGCCTCGGCGATCCCGGTGAGCGCGTTGGTGAGGCCGCAGCCCTGGTGCACGGTGAGCACCGCGACCTGCCCGGACGTGCGGGCGTGGGCGTCGGCCATCATCGCCGCGCCGGTCTCGTGCCGCGCCGCGACGTAGGGCACCCCGCCCGCGCGCAGCGCGTTCGTCACGTGGAAGTTGCCGCTGCCGACCACCCCGAACGCGTGCCCGACGCCGAGGTCGGCCAGCACGTGCCCGACGACGTCGGCGACGGTCGTCATGCTCACCGCTCCACCAGCGCCAGCACCCGGGCCGGGCTGCCCGACCCGCCGACGATCGGGAGCGGGCAGACGATCAGGACGCTCCCGGTCGGCGGCAGCGCGGCCAGGTTGCGCAGGCTGGTCAGGCCCCACTTGTTCGCGCCCATCAGCGCGGTGTGGCAGGGGAACGCGGGCTCGAAGGAGTGCGCGGCGCCCGCGTCGGTGCCGACCGTCTCCACCCCGAACCCGGTGAGCGGCGACTCCTCCGCCAGCCACCGCGCGCACCGGGGCGACACCCCGGGCGTGTGCGGGCCGTTCTCGTCGGCGTTGGCGAAGGCGGCCGCGTCGTCGCCGCGCGCGTCCCATCCGGTGCGGTAGAGCAGCCATCCGCCCGCGGGCAGCGGGCCGTGCCCGTCCTCCCACGCGCGGACGTGCTCGACCTCCAGCAGGAAGTCGGCGTCCTTCTCGACCTCGTCGGTCATGTCGATCACGGCGGCGGGGGCGACCAGGGTGGACAGCGGCGCCTGGGAGACGTCGGGCCCGTCGCGGCCGGTCACCCAGTGCACCGGCGCGTCGAGGTGGGTGCCGGTGTGCTCGCCGGTGTGGATGTCGTTCCAGTACCAGGCCGGTCCGCGGTCGTCGTAGCGCGAGAGCTCCTCCAGCTCGAAGCGGTGGGTGTTCGCGAACGGCGGCGGCAGCTCGAGGATCGGGGTGGAGCTCTGCAGCGGGGTCGTCAGGTCGACGACCTCGACCGCGCCGGAACGGGCGGCGTCGAGGACGGCGGAGAGCACGGACATCGGGACTCCTCGCTGATCTTCTCGGGCGTGGGGATGTTGCGCCGAGCATGCCCGCCCTTCGCCTGTGGCGCCGGCGAAACATGGCGCTGCTCGACTCGGTCTGTGGACCTGCACCGTCGCCGAGGGTGCTGCCTCCTCGTTACGGCGGCGCGACAGAAACCCGGAAGACTGCAGCGGTGATTGTCATCGACGGATGCCATGTCGCGACGATGGACGCCGGGGACACCGAGCACGCGCGCGGCCACATCGCGTTCGACGGGACGCGGATCACCGCGGTCGGGCCCGGCCCGGCGCCGGACCTCCCCGGCGCTGAGCGGATCGACGGCAGTGGTCTGCTGGTGACGCCGGGGCTGGTCAACGCCCACCACCACCTCTACCAGTGGATCACCCGCGGCTACGCCACCGACGACACGCTCTTCGGCTGGCTCACCACGCTCTACCCGGTGTGGGCCCGGCTGGACGCCGAGCTCGTGCACGACTCCGCGGCCGCCAACCTGGCCTGGATGGCGCTCACCGGCTGCACGACGAGCATGGACCACCACTACGTCTTCCCCGAGGGCAGCGGCGACCTGCTGGAGGCGGAGATCACGGCGGCCCGACGGGTCGGCCTGCGTTTCCACCCGACCCGCGGGTCGATGAACCTCGGCGCGTCGGCGGGCGGGCTGCCGCCCGACTCGGTCGTCGAGGACCACGACGCCATCCTCGCCGCCACCGAGGACGCCATCGACCGCTGGCACGACCCGTCGCCCGACGCCATGGTCCGGGTGGCCGTCGCGCCCTGCTCGCCGTTCTCCGTCACCGCCGACCTGATGCGCGACTCGGCGGCTCTGGCCCGCCGCGCGGGCGTGCGGATGCACACCCACCTGGCCGAGACCCTCGACGAGGAGGAGTTCTGCCTGCAGACCTATCGCCGCACGCCTGTCGAGTACGCCGAGGACCTGGGCTGGCTCGGGGACGACGTCTGGCTCGCGCACTGCGTGCACCTATCGGACGCGGCGATCGCACGCATGGCGGCGACCGGCACGGGCGTGGCGCACTGCCCGACCTCCAACGCCCGGCTGGGGTCGGGCATCGCCAGGTTGCGGGACCTGCTCGACGCGGGTGTGCCCGTCGGGCTCGGCGTGGACGGCTCCGCGTCCAACGAGTCGGGACGGATGGTCGACGAGCTGCACCAGGCGCTGCTCGCGGCCCGGTTCCGCGGCGGTCCGTTGGCGCTCACGGCCCGACAGAGCCTGCGGGCGGCCACGGTCGGCGGCGCGCGGTGCCTGGGCCGTGAGGCGGAACTGGGGACGCTCGAGGTCGGCAAGCTCGCCGATCTCGCCGTCTGGCGGGTCGACGGGCTCGCCGGGAGCGGCATCGCCGACCCGGTGTGCACGCTCGTGTTCGGCGCGCCCGCGCTCGCGCATCTCTTCGTCGGAGGCGCGGTCGTCGTACGGGACGGCGAGCTGCGCACGGCCGACGCGGCGGCGCTCGCCGATGCCGCCGGGCGGGCCGCTGTCCGAATTGCCCGTCTGTGACGCATCATCGCGACAGCTCCGGGTGGTCTACCCGGCCAGGGTGGACGGCGAGATCGTCGTCGCGCCGCTCACCCGCGTCGCGGAGGGTGACACTCCTCCGGCGGAGTCGCAGCGGTGTCACCCTGCTGCGGGCAGGCCGACGATCGCGAGCAGCTCCCGGTGGTCGCCGATGATGTGGTCGGGCACGGTGTCGCGGTAGGCCTTCATGCCGTGGTCCGAGGTGAACAGGGCCGTCCGCATCCCGGCCTCGCGCGCGCCGAAGACGTCGCGGTGCATGTCGTTGCCGACGTAGAGCGCGTGCTCGGCGGCCACCCCCAGCCCCGCGAGCGCGTGCTCGAACAGCCGCCGGTCCGGCTTGCGGTAGCCGTGGTCGCCGGACACCACGACCGGGTCGAAGTAGTCGGCCAGGCCCACGTGATGCAGCTCGCCGCGCGCCCAGACGCTCTGCGCGTCGGTCACCACGGCCAGCGGGAACCGCGCGACGAGCGCGTCGAGCGCCTCGCGGACGTGCGGGTAGAGCTGCAGCCGATGCCGCGAGACGGCCGCGGTAGGTCTCGGCGAGCTGCAGCGGCAGCCACTCGCGCTTGGCCGCGGGCAGCGCGCGGGTGAACGCCGTGGCGTGCTTCTCGACGATCTCCGCCCAGATCGCCACCGCGTCGAACTCCGGGTGCTCCTCGGCGCTCGCGGCGCGCTGCTCCTCCATGAGGGCGAAGTACCGGTCGCGCACCTCCCGGCGGCGCAGGTCGATGCCGGAGTAGGTGAGCAGGTGCCCGACCGCACGGAAGTTCGCCTCGTCGTGCTCGTCCGTGCGGATGTCCACCAGCGTGCCGTTGACGTCGAAGACGATCGCCCTGATGTCGTCCCCGCCGCAGGCTCTGCCGTCGTTCATGTCGCGCGCCAGCCTATGCGGCCCGCAGCAGCTCCTTCGCCTGGGCGACCAGCCTGCCCCCGTGTTCGTTGCCGATGTAGTCGTTGCGCGCCACGCGGAGCAGGTTGACGCTCATGTAGTACGGCAGCCGCGCGGTGACCGAGGCGAACGCCGCGTCCCGGTCGGGGAAGTGGGAGCAGTACTCCCAGAGGAAGTGGCCGATGAACGGCTCGGCGCGGTGGGCGTCGCCGGTGCCGAGCATGAACGCGTGCTGCAGTTCGCCCGCGACGCGCCCGACGTCGAACATGCGGTCGCCGCGCTTCATCCGCTCGAGATCGATCGCGCCGACGTCCATGCCGCCGCCGAAGAGAAAGTTGGCGGGCGTGGCGTCGCCGTGCAGCCAGACCTGCTGGTCGGCCCACATCTGCGGGCGCAGCCGCCACAGGCCCGACAGCCAGCGGAACTCGTCCTCGTCCCACTTCCCGATCCGGCCCGCCCCGCGCAAGGTGCCGAGGAGGATCTCGAGGTAGGCGCAGTCGCGGGCGAAGTCGACCTGGGCGCCGTTGGCGGTGCGGTTGTGCTGGGTGGCGAGGTAGTAGCCCAGTGCGGTGAGCCGGGAGTAGAGGTGCGCCTCGTCGTCGTCGTGCACGGCGCGGTCGATGGCCCGGCTGAGCTGCTCGCCGCCGTAGTACTCGAGCGCGAGCACGCAGTTGATCTCCCGGGCCAGCCCCAGCGGTCGGACGACGTGGTGCGGCGAGCCGATGAGCGCGTAGCGGCGCAGCTCCCGGTAGCTGTGGTACTCGCGGTCCGCCGCCCAGGTGGCGCGGTCGCGGTCCCAGCCGAAGCGGTGTCCGAAGAACTTGCAGACCACCTTGGCGCCGCTGCCACACTCCTCGTAGCCGTAGACCTCGTTGCTGCCGTTCAGCTGGAACGCGTGGAAGGAGCGCGCGCGATCGACGCCCATGCGCTCGACGAGGAGGCGGCGCAGGAAGCCGTGCAGGGGGTCGTCGGCGGCAACCCGGCCTACGTAGCGCCCCTCCACTGCCGATCCCCTCGCGCCTCGCGATCACCCGGTGCCGCGGACGCTAGCAGCACGTCACCAGGGGTATCGCGCGGGTTCACACGATGTTCACGCCGTCGCGACGCGGCACGTCGGCGCGGCAATCAGCCCTCCCACCGGGCGAGGTCCGGATCGCGCAGCCCGACGCAGTCCGAGGCCCAGAACGCGTCGCAATAGACCAGCGCCCCGGTCATCCACGGCTCGTACGGGGGGAGCAGCGCGACCTGGAACGCGGCGTCGGGAATCCGGACGGACGGGCGCCCGAACCCGTGTGCGCTGCCGCGCTGGAAGCCGCGGGGACCGTAGTAGGCGCGGTCGCACCGTGGCAGATCGGCTCCGACGCCGCCACGAGCCGTGGGCAGGTGCGAGGACGGCGGCTATCGTGGCGGCCGCCAGCAGCGGGACGGCGCCGCAGACGGCCATGCCCATACGGGGTCCGGCCGTGTCGGTGATCCAGCCGATCAGCGGCGCGCCCAGCGGCGTCCCCCCGGTGAACGCGAGCATGTAGAGCCCCATCACGCGGCCCCGGACGGCCGGTTCGACCCCGGTCTGCACGGCGGCGTTGGCCATCGCCTGGAAGGCGAGGTTCGCGGCGCCCATCGCCGCGATGACCACGAGGAAGATCCCGCTCGCCGCGACCTGGGACGCGGCCACCTGCAGGAACCCGAACGCCGCCGCGGCCGCCACGATCGTCCGCAGGCGGGTCCGGGCACGGCCGCCCGCGAGCAGCGCGCCGAAGACCGAGCCGACGGCGAGCGCGACGTTGAACAGGCCGTACAGGCCCACGCCGCCGTGGAACACGCGGTCGGCCATGCCGGTGAGCACGACCGGGAAGTTCAGACCGAACGTGCCGACGACGCCGACCAGCACGACCGTCACCGCGACCCGCGGGCGGGCCGCCACGACCCGGAGAACCTCGCGCGCCTGGCCGGGCGCGCGCGGGGTGACCGGCCGCGGCACGAGCGCCACCGGGCGCAACAGGGCGAGCGCCGACATCGGACCGAGGCAGCACAGGGCCTCGGCGACGAACGCCCAGCCGATGCCGAGGGTGCCGATGAGCACGCTCGCGACGGCCGGGCCGAGCAGGCGCGTCGTCTGGAAGACCGCGGCGACCAGCGCGACCGCGTTGGGCAGATGGCGCGCGGGCACGGTCTCGTTCGCGAAGGCCTGCCGGGTCGGGTTGTCGACCACCAGCACCAGTCCGCCCGCCAAGGCGATCAGGTCGACGTACACGGGAAGGCAGCGCCCCGACAGCGTGAGCGCGGCGAGCGTCGCGGCGAGGACGGCGCCCGCTCCCTGCGTCGCGAAGAGCAGCGTCCGGCGCGGGAAGCGGTCGGCGACGAGGCCGCCGTGGAGGCCGAGGGCGAGGACGGGAAGGAACTGGCACGCCATCGTGACGCCGACGGCGGCGGGGCTGCCGGTCAGCTCGAGGACCAGCCAGTCCTGGGCGATGCCGCGGATCCACGTGCCGAGGGAGGCGACGGCATGGCCCGCGAGGTAGATGCGGAAGGTGGGAACACGGAGGGCGGCGAACGTGGCCGCAGGCACGGGGATCCCTTCGTCGTGATCACTTGCCCGTCCAGCCTGACCCTCGGACGGGATATTCTGAACCACGATCACGCGACTTACTGTTATTGAGGATTGTTATGGACTACGACCCGGCGCGGCTGCGGACCTTCCTCGCGGTCGCCCAGACCCGCAGCTTCACCCAGGCCGCGTCCCGGCTGGGGATCCGCCAGCCGACGGTGAGCCAGCACATCCGCAAATTGGAGGACGCGACCGGGCGGGTGCTGGTACAGCGGGACACGCACACGGTCGCGTTGACGACCGACGGCGAGGCGATGATCGGGTTCGCGCGCTCGATCCTCGCCGCACACGACGACGCGGCCGCGTACTTCCGCGGCGAGCGGCCACACGGGCGCCTGCGCATCGGGATGTCCGACGACCTCGCGCTGACCCGCCTCCCCCAGATCCTGCGCGACTTCCGCCGCGACCATCCGCGCGTCGACCTCGACCTGACCGTCGACCAGAGCGGCACGCTGCACCGGCGGCTGGAGAACGACCGGCTGGACCTGTTCGTCGGCAAGCGCCCCCACGGCGAGAGCCGCGGCACCCTGGTGCAGCGCGAGCGCCTGGTGTGGGTCGGCCCGGCCACCACACGGCTGGACCGCACCGGGCCGCTCCCGCTCGTGGTCTACCCGGCGCCCGCGCTGAGCCGCACGGTGATGCTCGACGCGTTGGAGCGCGCCGGGCTGGCCTACCGCACCGCGTGCGTCTGCCGCGGCGTCAACGGCCTGATCGCCGCGGTGGCCGCAGGCATCGGCATCTCGGCGCTGGCGCGCAGCCTCGTCCCGGTCCAGGTCGCGGCGTTGGGCCCCCAACACCGGTTGCCCGAACTGGGCCACATCGACCTGGTGCTGCTCACCAACCCGCGCACGGAGGACCGCCCGGCCACCCGCGCGCTCGCCGCCGCCGTGCTGGCCGGTGGCGCCGCAGGGCTCACGGGCACGTGAAGGCTCCGTCTGGGGGGTGCCGAGCGTCCGGCAGCCACCCGACACGACCTGCACAATCCGGCAATCGGCCGATGTCCACCCAAAGACCACCGCGCTAGCCTGCACGTGCTAGTGCACGTGCAGATGCACGATCTATGCCGCTTCGGCGTAGGAGGCCATCCGATGACCCCCAACCTCGCGATCGTCGTCGGCGGCGTCGTCGCTTTGATGATCATCTCGGTGATGATCGGGACGACGCTGGAGACGACCGCGCAGCAGAGAGCGGCCCGGCAGGCGGCCGACGAGCGGCTGCTGCTCGTGCGTGAACAGGAGAACCTGGCCCGCGAGCAGGGCATGACGCTGCGGGCGAGACGGGAACGGGCCTGGGCACGGCGCTGCACGAAGTGCGGGCGCCCCTTCCCGCCGACGGCGTAGCCTGCGTCGACGCCCAGGCGGGAGACTCCGCACGGGCGAACCACGAGGGGGCCGTTCGGCGATGGCGCATCGGCATGTCGCGGCAGATGATCGAGGCGTGCACCCCGTGACCGACGTCCACACCCACTACGTGCCACACGGCTGGCCACCGCTGCCAGGAGAGGGCGCACGACCCTCGCTGCGGGTCGACGGACCCACCGAGGCGACGATCATGTTGGGCGAGCGCGTGTTCCGCAGGATCACCGACAACGCCTGGAACGCCGACGTCCGGGTCGCCGCGATGGACCGCTGCGGCGTCGACCGGCAGGTGCTCTCCCCCACCCCGCTCTTCTTCTCCTACGACCAGCCCGCGGGTGCGGCCGCCGCGACGGCCGCCGTCCTCAACGACCTCGCCCTCGACATCGCGGCACAGGCTCCCGACCGGCTCGTCCCCTTCTGCCAGGTGCCGCTGCAGGACACCGAGGCCGCCTGCCACGAGCTCGACCGCGCCCTCGCCGCGGGCCACCGGGGCGTCGAGATCGGCAACCACGTCGGCGACCGCGACCTCGACGACGCCGGGGTCGTCACGTTCCTGCAGCACTGCGCCGCCCGCGACGTCCCGGTCTTCGTGCACCCCTGGGACATGCCCGACACGCCCCGCACCCGCCGCTGGATGGCGCAGTGGCTCACCGGCATGCCCGCGGAGACCCACCTGTCGATACTGGCGATGGTCCTCGGCGGTGTGTTCGACCAGGTCGACGCCTCGTTGCGGATCTGCTTCGCGCACGGCGGCGGCTCGTTCGCGTTCTGGCTCGGGCGCGTCGAGCAGGCCTGGCACGGACGTCCCGACGTCGTCGGCACCTCGGCGAAGCCGCCGCGCGCGTACGTCGGCCGGTTCAGCGTCGACTCCGCGGTGTTCGACCCGTCCTCGCTGCGGCTGCTGGTCGAGGTGCTCGGCCCCGAGCACATCATGCTCGGCAGCGACTTCCCCTACCCGCTGGGCGAACCGGAGGCCGGGCGCCTGATCCGCACGTCACCGCTCTTGAACGACGTCGAGCGGGGCATGCTGCTGGCCGACAACGCGGCGGCCTACCTGGGCGCGGGGGTGCCCGCATGACGCTCACCCGCTCGCTCGACCTCAGCGAGGCCAACGCCCGCTACCTCGACGCCACCGACCCCGCCCCCGCCCGGCGCCACGAGTTCCTCGTCCCGCCCGCGCCCGGCGGCCGGTTCCCCGAATGCGCCTACATGGCGGGCAACTCGCTGGGCCTGCAGCCGCGCGCCGTCCGCGGGATCCTCGACGAGGAGCTCGCCGCGTGGGCGGAGCTGGGCGTCGAAGGCCACGTCGAGGGGGAACGGCCGTGGAAGCCCTACCACGCGTTCCTGCGTGAGCCGTTGGCCCGGCTGGTCGGCGCGCGGCCCGACGAGACCGTCGCCATGAACTCGCTCACCGTCAACCTGCACCTGCTGATGATCGGCTTCTACCGGCCGACACGCACGCGGCGCGCGATCGTCATCGAGGACAGCGCGTTCCCCTCCGACTCCTACGCCGTGCGCAGCCAGGTCGCGCTGCACGGCTACGACCCCGACGAGGCGGTCATCCGGCTGCGGCCCCGCAGCGGCGAGGACACCCTGCGCACCGCGGACGTGCTCGCCTTCCTCGACGCCGAGGGCGACCGGGTGGCGCTCCTGCTGCTGGGCGGGGTCAACTACCTGACCGGCGAGCTGCTCGACATCCCGGCGATCACCCGCGCCGGACGGCGGGCGGGGGCGGTCGTCGGCTGGGACCTCGCGCACGCCGTCGGCAACGTCCCGCTGCACCTTTCCGACTGGGGCGTCGACTGGGCCGCGTGGTGCCACTACAAGTACGTCAACGCGGGCCCCGGCGCCGTGGCGGGCGCCTTCGTGCACGAGCGGCATCTGGCCGACCGCTCGCTGCCCAAGCTGCAGGGGTGGTGGAGCGCCGCCGAGGCGACGCGCTTCGCGATGGGCCCGGTCCTCGACCCCGTCGACACGGCCGACTCCTGGCAGGTGTCCAACCCGCCGATCCTCGCGATGGCCCCGGTGCTGGCCTCGCTGCGGATCTTCGACGAGGTCGGCATGGAGGCGCTGCGGGAGCGCAGCCTGCGGCTCACCGGGTACCTGGAGTCGCTGCTGGACGGCCTGATCGCGGACCGGCGGATGCGGGTGGTCACGCCCCGGGACCCGGACCGCCGCGGCGCCCAGCTCTCCGTGCGGCTCGGGGCGGGCTCGGCGCAGGAGGTGTGCGAGCGCCTGCGCCGCGAGCACGGCGTGATCGCCGACGCGCGCGAACCGGACGTGGTCCGGCTCGCGCCAGCGCCGCTGTACTGCACCCACCACGACGTGTGGCGGGCGGCGACGGCACTGGTCGACGGTGGTCGGGGTTGGCTGAGACAGCGACCGCGCGGGTCGCGGTCGTCGGAGCGGGGCTGGCCGGGTGCCTGCTGGCGACGCTGTTGGGTCGGCGCGGCCTCGAGGTCGACGTCTACGAGCGCCGCGAGGACCCCCGGCGCGCGGGCGCCGAGCGCGGCCGGTCGATCAACCTCGCCATCTCCGCGCGCGGGCTGGACGCGCTCGGCCCGGGTCGGGCTGGACGACGCGGCGCTCGCCGACGCCCTGCCGATGCGCGGCCGCACGCTGCACTCCCGCGCAGGCGAGCTGGCCTTCCAGTCCTACTCGGCCGACGGCACCCGCGCGATCAACTCCATCAGCCGGGCGGCCCTCAACCACGCGCTGCTCGACCGCGCCTGCGAGACCCCCGGCGTCACGCTGCACTTCGGGCACCGGCTCACCGGCGTCGACGCCGACACGGGCGAGCTGACGTTCGAGGGGCACACCGTGGCGCGCCGACGTGGTCATCGGCGCGGACGGGGCGTTCAGCGCCGTGCGGCGCGGCATCCAGGGCGGCATGGACCTGCACCAGGAATTCCTGCCCGTCGGCTACAAGGAGCTGACGATCCCGGCGCGGGACGGCGAGTTCGCGATGGACCCGGCGTCGCTGCACATCTGGCCGCGCGGCTCGTCGATGATGATCGCGCTGCCGAACACCGACCGGTCGTTCACCTGCACGCTGTTCTGGCCCAAGGACGGCCCGGGCGGGTTCGCCGAGCTCACGACGCCCGAGCAGGTGCTCGCCGCGTTCCGCGAGCGCTATCCCGACGCCGTCCCGCTGATGCCGACGCTCACACAGGACTACCCGCACAACCCCGTCGGGTCGCTGGTCACCGTGCGGTGCAGGCCGTGGGTGCGGGGGCGGGTCGCCTTGCTCGGGGACGCCGCGCACGCGATCGTGCCGTTCTTCGGGCAGGGCGCGAACTGCGCGTTCGAGGACTGCGTCGAGCTGGACCGCTGCCTCACCGCCACCCGGAACGACTGGCCCGCCGCGCTGGCCCGCTACGAGGCGAACCGCAAGGCCAACGCCGACGCGATCGCCGACATGGCGCTCGAGAACTTCGTGGAGATGAGCGAGAAGGTGGCGTCCCCGATCTTCCGGGGGCAGACGCGCGTGCGGCACGCCCTGGAGCGCGCGCTCGGCGGCCGCTACGTCTCCCGCTACGAGCTGGTGTCGTTCACGACCCTGCCGTACGCCCAGATCGAGGGCAGGATCCGGCGGCAGGACCGGGTGGTCGGAGCCGTCGCGGCCGGGGTGCTCGCGGCGTCAGCCGCGGGCCTGACGCTTCTGAGGAGGAGACGATGACCGAGATCGGCGAGCCGATCCGCTTCAACGGCTGGATCGAGGAGCACCGCCACCTGCTGCGGCCCCCGGTGGGCAACAAGCAGCTGCATCCGGGCGCGCAGGACCTGATCGTCATGGTGGTCGGCGGCCCCAACCAGCGGCAGGACTACCACGTCGACCCCTACGAGGAGTGGTTCTACCAGCTCAAGGGCAACATGCACGTCAACGTCATCGACGAGGGGCGCCCCCGCACGATCCACATCCGCGAGGGCGAGACGTGGCTCCTGCCCCCCTCGCTCCCGCACTCCCCGCAGCGTCCGGAGGAGGGCTCGATCGGGCTCGTCGTCGAGAAGGTGCGCCGGCCGGGCACGTTGGAGAAGTTCCAGTGGTACGCGCACGGGCCGGACACCGCGACGCTAGTACACGAGGTGGAGCTGCAGGTCAACGACATCGCCGCGGACCTCCCGCCGGTCTTCGCGGCGTTCTACGAGAAGCTGCCGCAGCTGCGCCACCCGGACGGGTCGCCGATCACCCGGGAGTCGCTCTCGCCGGTCTAGGCCACTAACCCGTCGCGGTGCCGAAGAGCAGGCCGAGGCAGTAGGTGACGGCCGCAGCGCCCAGTCCGATCGCGAGCTGGCGCAGGGCCCGGCGCAGCGGGGGGCCGCCCGAGAGCACGCCGACCGTCGCGCCCGTCAGCATCAGCGCGAGCCCGACCAGCACGCAGGCGACCGCGAGCGCGACCAGCTCGGGAATCCCGAAGAGGAACGGCAGCACGGGCACGGCCGCGCCGGAGGCGAAGAAACAGAAGCTCGACAGGGCCGCGCCCATGCTGGAGCCGACCACGTCGTGCCCCTCGTCGACGCTCTCGGCGGCCGCCGACGCGGTGCCCGCAGGGTCGGGGCTGCCCAGCACGTCCTGTGCGCGCCGGACCGCCTCGTCCGCAGGCACACCGCGGGCCCGGTATACCAGCGCGAGCTCGTTGGCGTTGACGTCGAGGCGGGGCAGCACGGACGCCGCGTCGCGGGTGTCGGGCACCGACGCGGCCAGCAGCTCGCGCTGCGAGCGCACCGACACGAACTCGCCCGCACCCATCGACAGCGCGCCCGCGAGCAGCCCGGACAGGCCGGTGAGCAGCACGGTCGCGGTGGCCGCCCCGCCGCCGATGACGCCGAGCACCAGCGCCAGGTTGCTCACCAGACCGTCGTTGGCCCCGAAGACCGCCGCGCGGAACGTGCCCGACACCTGCGCGCGCCCCCGCGCCGCGAGCCCGCGCACCACCTCCTCGTGGATGCGCTCGTCGGCGGCCATCGCGGGCGTGGCGTCTTCGTCGGCGTCGTAGGGCGAGCGGGTCTCGGCGCGCTGCGCGAGCGCGAGCACGAACACCGAGCCGAACCGGCGGGCGAGAAACGCGAGCAGCCGCATCCGGGTCGCGCCCCGGCCGATGTCGCCCGCGTCGTCGCCGAGGAGCGTCGCCCAGTGCGCGGCGTGGCGCTCCTCGGCGACCGCGAGCCCGATGAGGATCTCGCGCTCCTCGCCGCTGCGGCGGGTGGCCAGGTCGCGGTAGACGCGGGACTCTGCCCGCTCGTCGGCGAGCCTGCGGCGCCACTTGCGCAGTGTTGCCCGGGAGGGCGCGTCGGTCATGCCGGGGATTGTCCCGCACGGCGGCAGGCCGCAGAGTTGGCTCATGATCCCTGTCCTGCGGCTCGACACGGCCCGCACGGCGAGCGGCGCCTTCGCATCCGGATTCCTCGACGACCTGCGCGCGGCGCTGCACGAGGTCGGGTTCCTCCAGCTCACCGACTACGGCGCGGCGCCAGGCCAGATCGCGGAGCTCACCGACCTCACCGCGCGGTTCTTCGCGCTGCCCCTCGACGAGCGGCTCGCACTGGACAACCGCCTGTCCCCGCACTTCCGCGGCTACACGCGGCTCGGCCACGAGATCACCGCAGGTCGCCGCGACGCCCGTGAACAGCTGGACTTCGGGCCCGAGCAGGAGCCCTTGCCGCGCGCGGCGTGGGACGCCCCTTTCGACCTGCTGCGCGGGCCCAACCAGTGGCCTGCCGCCCTGCCAGGGCTGCGTCCGGCCGTGCTGGCCTGGGCGGCGCTGCTCGGCAGGGTCGGCGCCGAGCTCACCAGGGCGCTCGCCATCGCGCTGGGCCAGCGCGAGGACCACTTCGACGCCGCGTTCGCGGGCGAACCACACTGGTTCGGCAAGCTCATCCGCTACGTCGGGCGCGACGGCGACGGCCCGGACGCGCAGGGCGTCGGGCCGCACGCCGACTGGGGCTTCCTCACCCTCCTGCTCCAGGACGGCACCGGCGGCCTGCAGGCGCGCCCGCCGCGCGCCGCGGAATGGGTCGACGTCCCGCCGCTCGGCGGGGCCCTCGTGATCAACGTCGGGGAGATGCTGGAGGTCGCGACCGACGGCTACCTCGTGGCCACCGACCACCGGGTGCTGCCGTGCGCGCCCGGTGCCACCCGGCAGTCGATCGGGATCTTCTGGTCGCCGCGGCTGGACGCCATGCTCGACCCGGTGCCCCTGCCCCCCGCGCTCGCCGCCGAGGCCACGGGCGTCTCGCAGCACGAGCACAACGCGCTGCTCCCCCGCTTCGGCGACAACGCGCTCAAGGGCTGGCTGCGTTCGCATCCCGAGGTGGCCGCGCGTCACCACCCGGATCTCGCGACCACGGGCTGACGCCAGCCGTGCAAGGAGGAAGCATGCCCGCACGATCCCGCCTGCGGTTGTTCGACGACCGCTCACCCTACGTCGACCACTTCGGGGCGCTGCTCGCGCTCACCGGGATCACGCTGGTGACCCTGTCGCTCACCGGGTTGGCGAGGCCGGGCGCAGGCAGAGCCGGGCTGCTGAGCACCGCCCTGACCACGGTGATCGTCGGCCTTACGCTGCTGCTCGCGCTCCGGGCGTCGGGGGTGGCGCGCTTCTGGTTGCGGGCGGCCGACGTCCTGATCGGCCTCATGGTGTTGCTCGCCGTCCTCGGGCTCGCGGTCAGCGCGGTGGTTCCGGAGACGGAGATCGAGGTGACCCTCGCCCCCGACCTGTGGGTCGTGTTCTCCGTGCTCGCCCCGGTCGTGGTCGTGCGCAGGCTGCTGCGCCACCGCGAGGTGACGATGCGCACGCTGCAGGGCGCGATCAGCGCGTATCTGCTCATCCCGGTGGCGTTCCAGTTCGTCTTCCTCACCGCGGACGAGGCGCTGCCCGGCGGGTTCTTCGGCAGCGCGCGGTCGACGACGTCCTTCATGTATTTCAGCCTCACGACGGTGACGACCGTGGGCTACGGCGACCTCGCACCGGCCTCGGACGTTGGCAGGCTGCTCGCGACCGTCGAGGCCCTCATCGGCCAGGTCTTCCTGGTGACGTTCGTGGCGCTCCTGGTCGGCCTGCTCGGCGAGCGCTGGCGGGTCGGCCGTTCGACGGCGGAGGACCACGAGGACGCCGAGGGCCGATGACGGGCCGCGCACCGGCCCGGGTCGCCGTCGTCGGAGCGGGCGTCGTCGGGATGTCGGCCACCGCGGCGCTGCTCGCCCGCGGAGCGGACGTGACCTGCTACGAGCGCGCCGGGGACCTCCTGGCCGAGCGGTCGGCCGGGTCGTCGCGGATCTTTCGGCTCGCGCACGCGTCGTCCGACCTGGTACGGCTGGCCCAACGGGCCCAGGCGGGCTTCCGGGCCTGGGCGGACCAGGCGGGCATGCCGATGGTCGGCGAGCAGGAGTGCGTCGTCAGCCAGCCCGACCTGCGGGGGTGGGCAGCGGCGATGGAGGCCGCCGAGGCACCGTTCTGCGTGGTCGAGGCGGGGTCGAAGCGGCTGCGTATCCCCGCCGTGGTCCCGCAGGCCGCGGCCTTGGTGGATCCGATGGGCGGCGTGATCGACGTCGATGCCGTCCGGGCCGTCCTCACCGGGCTGGCCGGGCGCGCGGTCGTCCACGAGGCCGTCTCCGCCGTCGAGAACACCTCCTCGGGTGTCGCGGTCCACACCACGGGCGAGCAGCGCCGCTTCGACGTTGTCCTCCTCGCCGCCGGCGCGGGCAGCCCGGCCCTCGCCGCGCAGGTCGGCATCGACCTGCCACCCACCCTCGCCCACCACGTGCGGTTCACCTTCCGCGTCGACGACACCGCCCGGTGGCAGTGCTGGATCGACAAGCCCGCCTGCGGCATGAGCACTTACCAGCACCACAGTCGCCCGGGGTCCTGGGCGGTCGGCGGGGACGTTGGTCCCGCCGCGACCGCATGGGAGGTCGGGCGGGACGCGGCGACCAGGGCGTCCCGCGAGGCGGTGACGGGGTACGTCCGCGAGAAGCTCGGCATCCGCCCCGACGTGCTCGACAGCCTGTACTGCACAACCGTGCCGGGCGTCGGCGACGGTTTCACGATCCACCGCAGCGGCGCGGTGCTCGGGCTCTCGGGTGGGAACCTCTTCAAGTTCGCGCCCCTGCTCGGCGACGCGCTGGCCGACGCGTGCCTCAGCGGCGCGACGCCGACGGCGCGGGAGCTCGCGCGCTGAACTCCAGGAGCTGCGGTGGTCGGCCACCGGGATCATGCCGCGCAACCTCTCGATCGACGAACGCGAGCACGGCCCGGCCGATCGCGCCGGTGACGTCGAGCTGGGCACGAATGCGCTCTGGCGCGTCGGAACGCAGCCCGCTGTCGAGGACGGTGACCCGGTAGCCGCATATCCTGCGCAGCACGCCGAGGGTCTACCGCGCCGTCGCCGATCCGGTCGATGAGCCCGCGGGTGGGCGGCCACCCGCAAACATCATCGGGAGGCGAGATCCGCGATTCCGCAGTGAGCGATCCACCGATCCCCTCCTGCCGAAATTGTCGGGGGTCGACGGTATGTTCGATTCATGTCGGACGAGGGGCTGCGAGACCTGGTGAACACGCCACCCGGTCCCGCCCTGGCCGCGCTGCTGGAAGCCCTCGATCCACACACCCTCACCGCCGAACAGGCCATCCCCGTACTACAGGCCTGGTCCCGCCAACGCGCCCACGACCACGCCCGCATGGCCGCCACCCTGACCCGCGTCGCCACCCTCTCCCGCCACGCCACCACCACCCGCACCGCTGGCCACCGCTCCCGGATGCCCGCAGGCGACTGGGCAGACGCCGAGATCGCTGCCGCTCTGACCTGGTCAGACAGCAAAGCCGCCCGCGAACTGGACTTCGCCGAAACCCTCACCGACCTGCCCCAGGTCGCTGCCGCGTTCGACCAGGGCCGCATCGACCACGGCAAAGCCTGGGTCTTCACCGACATCCTCGGCCCCGCCGAACTCACCCCCGAACAGGTCCACACACTCTGCGCCGCCTTCGTCCCCGCCGCACCCGGCCTCACCGCGGGCCAACTACGGCACCGGCTCGCCCGCGCCATCTTGACCATCGACCCCGACGCCGCCGCCCGCCGCTACCGCCGCGCCGTCACCACCCGCGCAGTCATCGGCTACCTGGCCGCCGACGGCACCGCCATCATCGCCGCCTCCGGCCTCCCCGCCGACCAGGCGGCCGCCGCCTGCGCCCGGGTCGACCACCTCGCCGAACGCCTCCGCCGCGCCGGACACCCCGCCACCATCACCCAGATCCGCGCCGACGTGTTCCTGCGCCTCCTCGACGGCCGCCTCACCGGCCTCACCACCCCCGAGATCATCACCACCCTCCTCACCGACACCGCCACCGCCGCGCCACCTGCGGCAGCGCCCACCGCGCCCACCGCGCCCACAGCCCCTGCCGAATCCGGCACGTCCCACCCGACCACCTGCGACAACCCCACCCCAGACATCCCCAACCCAGACAACCCCACCCCGGCAGGCGACCCGGTCCCGCGACCCACAGGCATCGAGATCCGTGTCGGCCTGGCCACCCTCATCGGCCTCGACCACCGACCCGGCGAGATCCCCGGTTGGGGACCCGTCCTCCCCCACACCGCCCGCGACCTGCTCACCCGCCACCACCGCGCCCCCTGGCGCTTCGCGATCCTCGACGACGACGGCTACCTCCTCCTCGCAGGCACCACCCGCAGACGCCCCACACCCGCCCACCCCGATGTGCTCTCCCCGCAGCAGGCCCAGGGCGGCATCGTCGAACTCCACATCACCGCCACCCTGCTCACCACCCTCGCCCACGACCCCACCGAGCACCCCGAATGGGCGGAGGTCATCACCGACCTCGCCCGCCGCTACACCGACCGGCACCGACTGCTCGCCGCGCTTGACGCCCACCCCCACAGTCGCCACGCCCACGGCCCACTGCTGCGCCACATCCAGATCCGCGACCGCACCTGCACCGCGCCCGGCTGCCGCCGCCCTGCCCGCGCCTGCGACACCGACCACACCCGCGACTACGCCCACGGCGGACCCACCACCACCGCCAACACCGGCCCGCTCTGCCCCCGCCACCACGCCCTCAAACACCACGCGGGCTGGCACCTGCAACAGCCCCGACCCGGCCGGTTCCAGTGGACCAGCCCCCTCGGCCAGCACTACACCACCCGCGGCGAACCGATCATGCCCCCACTACCCCAACCCCCAACCCCACCACCCACGCCTACAGCCGGACCGCCCCCAACGGCCACCCGCGACATCGACGGCCCCACCTTCCAGACCAAGAGCCCCCAACCGCGCCCCGCCGACACCGCACCTCCCCCCCGGCGGTCGTTCTGGACCCACCGCACACCCCAGAACCCCGACGACCCCGCACCCTTCTGAGACGGACCTACCTAGCGACGCCTTCCGATCCGGACGATGCTGGCGCCCTCCGCCGACCCCGGCCCCTTCTGACGGCGCTGACCCTCCGACGGCGCTGACCCCCCCCCGACGCGCTGGTCCCCCAGGCGCTGGCCCCTTTCATCTGCGCTGCCGCTCAGACGGGGTCAATGTGCCAGCGCCAGCAGCAGCTCTGACGGCGCTACCACGCCGCCCACCACGGTCACCCGCCGCCAACACCGCTGCCACGGACAGTGCCGCCCCGGCGAACAGCGCCGCCGAAAACCGCAGCGCGCCGTCTGACCACGCCGCCCCGCCTGACCGCGCCGCCTCACCGCTGGGCGGCGACCTCTGACCCGTCCGGCCGCCGATCGTCGTGCTGCGAACAGCCGGCATGCCAACCTCCGGACGGCCTCCGCAGCCGGTGTTGACTGCAGCGGCAGCGCGGCGCGAAGGGGCGGACCGCATGCCGAGATCGAGAATCCCGACGGCCGGGGCGGTGCGTGGGATCGGAGCGAACCATGCACTCGCTCGTCGGCTCCGATCCCCGGGCCGGCCACGGCCGTTCAGGCGGCGGCGGGAAAGGGCGTGCCGAGCACGTCCTCCAGCGCGGCGATCGTCGCGATCTCCGCCGCGGTCGCCTGCGTCTGCGGCGCGACCTCCGCCGTCACCCCGCGACCTCGTCGAGCCCACCCCGGACCGCGTCGACCAGCAGATCGAGGTGGTCAGTCTGGACCGTCAGCGGCGGGGAGAACGCCACCGCGGTGGACGTGGGGCGGACCAATGCGCCACGTTCGCGCACCGCCATGCCGACGCGGGCGGGCAGACCGGCGTCGGCCGTCAGCCGTTCGGCGTCGAACTCGAGCGCGCCGAGCACCCCGACGCCGCCGCGCACCTCGGCGACGAGTGGGTGGTCGCCGAGTGTGGACAGGGCCGCGAAGAGCTCACCCTCCAGCCCCTTCGCCCGCTCCAGCAACCCTTCGGACTCCATGATGTCGAGGTTCGCCATCGCCGCCGCGCAGGCGGCCGGGTGCCCGGAGTAGGTGACGCCGTGCCGGAACGGGGCGGCGCCGGGCGCCCAGAACGGCTCGGCCACCCGCGGGTGCACGACCAGCCCACCCAGCGGCAGGTACCCGCTGGTCACGCCCTTGGCAAATACGATCATGTCGGGCTCGATCCCGAACCGCTCGATGCCGAACCAGGTGCCCAGGCGTCCGAAGCCGCAGATGACGGAATCGGCGATGAACAGCACCCCGTGCTTCGCGCACACCTCGCGCGCCCGTTCCAGATAGCCGGGCGGCGGCGGGTACACCCCGCCCGCACCGATCACCGGCTCCGCGAGGAACGCCGCGACGCGTTCGGCGCCGAGGTGCTCGATCTCCTTGTCCAGCGCCTCGGCGTCGTCGTGGGCGACCGTGACGACGTCGGGCACGAACGGCGCGGCCAGCCGGTTCGGCGGGATCCCTGCCAACGAGGTGCCGAAGCCGTGCGTGCCGTGGTAGGCGTGGGTGCGCCCGATGAGGATGGTGCGCTCCGGCTGCCCGGTACGGGCGAAGAACTCCCTCGCGAGCTTGGCCGCGGTGTCGATCGCGTCGCCACCCCCGCTGACGAGGAAGACCTTCGCGCCCGGCATCGGCGCCAACGCCGCCAACCGGGACGTGAGGGCCTGTGCGGGCCGGTTGGTGAAGTCGCCGAAGGTCTGGTAGGTCGCCAGCGTGCTCATCTGGGCGTGCACGGCGTCGGCGATCGCCTGTCGCCCGTGCCCGACGTTGACGCACCAGAGGCTCGCCGTCGCATCCAGGTAGCGGCGGTCCGCGGCGTCGTAGACCCAGACGTCCTCCGCCCGGGTGAGCACGAACTCTGCGGAGCGCACGGCGCCCATCGCGGCGAACGGGTGCCAGAACGACGTGTCGGCCATAGCCTGCGATCCTGCCCGGCCGCCCACCCCGCGTCGAGCGGTTGGCGCTCCTCCCGCGGTCGCGCCCGCACGGGTCATGCCGGGTAGTTTGGGCGACATGAGCCGGAAGCACGGACCGGCGCGAGGAGTGCGCGGGTTCGTCCGACGGTTCCTGCAGCGCCCCGGATCGGCGGACCTGCGCCGTCCCCGGCGCATCGCGGCAGCGGCGGAGCACGCGAACGGCACCCTCGGCTCCCTCGCGTCCCGCGAGACGTGGGGTGACGCCGAGCTGGCCACGTTCCTCGCCCTGGCCCGCTCCGCCGCGGAGAAGACGCTCGGCGAGCGTCCGTTCGACGTGCAGCTCCAGGCGGCCGCCGCGCTGCTCGTCGGCAACGTCGTCGAGATGGCCACCGGCGAGGGCAAGACGCTGGTCGGGGCGATCGCCGCCGCAGGCTACGCGCTGCAAGGGCGTCGGGTGCACGTCATCTCGGTGAACGACTACCTCGCCCGCCGCGACGCCGGGTGGATGGGCCCGCTGTTCGCCGAGCTGGGTGTCGGCGTGGGCTGGGTCGACCACTCGACCGATCGGGACCGTCGGCGCGAGATCTACGCCGAGGACGTCGTGTACGTGCCGGTCAACGAGGTGGGCTTCGACGTGCTGCGCGACCGGCTCGTCACCGACCTCGACGAGCGCGCGCTGCCCGAGCCCGACGTCGCGGTCGTCGACGAGGCCGACTCCGTGCTCGTCGACTCCGCGCGCGTGCCGCTGGTGCTGGCGGGCGGCACCGACGCGGGCACGGCCGATCCCGAGATCGTGTCGACGGTGCGGCGGCTGCGGGCGGGCGTGCACTACGAGTCGGACCCGGCCGGGCGCACGGTCCACCTGACCGCCCTCGGGCTGGCGCGGGTCGAGCGGCGGCTCGGCGGCGTCGACCTCTACACCGAGGACAGGGCGCCCATGCTCGCCGCGGTCAACGTCGCGCTCTACGCCCACGCGCTGCTGCACCGCGACGTCGACTACCTCGTGCGGGACGGCAAGGTCGAGCTGATCGACGACTCCCGCGGCCGGGTGGCCCACCTGCAGCGCTGGCCCGACGGGTTGCAGGCCGCCGTCGAGGCCAAGGAGGGCCTGGAAGCCAGCCCCACGGGCGCCGTGCTGGACCGCATCGTCGTGCAGTCGCTGCTCGGGCGCTACCGCACGCTGTGCGGGATGACCGGCACGGCGGTGGCAGTTGCCGAGGAGCTGTTCGAGTTCTACAAGCTCTCGGTCGGGGCGGTCGACACCAACGAGCCGTGCATCCGCGAGGACCTGCCCGACCGCGTCTACCGCACCGTCGCGGAGAAGGAGGCGGCGATCGTCGCCCACGTGGCGGAGATCCACGCCACCGGACAGCCGGTGCTCCTGGGCACGCAGGACGTCGCCGAGTCCGAGCGGCTCGCGGGCGCGCTCAAGGCGGCCGGGGTGGTGTGCGCCGTGCTCAACGCGCGCAACGACGCGGAGGAGGCCGCGATCATCGCGCGGGCGGGCGAGCGCGACCGCGTGACGATCTCCACGCAGATGGCGGGCCGCGGCACCGACATCCGGCTCGGCGAGGGCGTGGTCGAGCTGGGCGGACTCCATGTGGTGTGCTCGGGCCGCCACGAGTCCGGCAGGCTCGACGACCAGCTACGCGGCCGCGCGGGCCGCCAGGGCGACCCGGGCTCGTCGGTGGTCGTCGCGAGCGTCGAGGACGAGCTGGTCACCCGCAACCTGGCGGAGGAGCAGCTGTTGCCCGATCCCGCCGACGTCACAGGGCTGATCGAGGACCCCGCCGCCGTCGACCTGCTCAGCCACGCCCAGCGCGTCGCGGAGGGCGCCGCGCTCGCGATCCGGCGCACGACCTGGCGGTACGGCCTGACCGTCGACACCCAGCGGGCCGCCGTGCTGCGGCATCGCAATCTCGTGATGCGCACCGACCGCGCGGTCAAGCTGCTGGAGGAGAGCTCGGCCGAGCGCTGCGCGGAGATCCGCGAGAAGGTCGGTGAGGAGATCTTCACCAAGACCGTGCGCCTGATCGTGCTCGCGCACCTCGACGAGGCCTGGTCGGACCACCTCGCGATGCTCGACGACGTCCGGGAGGGCATCCACCTGCGCGCGTTGGCCCGCGAGAGCCCGCTCGAGGAGTTCCGCAAGATCGCCAACGACACGTTCGACCCGTTCTTCGAGATCGTCTACGAACGGGCGGCGGCCACCCTCGCCGACGCGGACGTGTCCGAGGGTTCCGTGACGCACACCGGCCCGCGGCGCCCGACCTCGACGTGGACCTACCTCGTCACCGACGACCCCTTCGGCAGCGAGGCCGACCGCTTCCTGACCGGTCTGCGCCGACAGGTCCGCCGGGGCCACCGCGGCTGACGGCGTGCGCGGGGACGGCGGGGTGTGGGACGTCGCGGGGGTGGTGCTCGCGGGCGGACGGTCGTCGCGGATGGGCACGTCCAAGGGGGCCCTGGAGTGGCACGGCTCGACGCTGCTCTACCGCACCGCGGCGCTGCTGGGCCGCACCGTCGGGGGACCGGTGGTCGTCGTCCGCGCGGCCGGGCAGGAGCTGCCCGCGCTCCCGGACGGCGTGGGCGTCGTCGCGGACCCCGTGCCGGGCCTGGGCCCGCTGCAGGGCATCGCGGCGGGGCTGGCGGCCGTCGCGGGGGCGCCCGTGGCGTTCGTGTGCTCCACCGACATGCCGTTCCTGCACCCGGCGTTCGTCGCGCGCGTGGTCGGCGCGTTCGCAGGCCCCGACCCCGCCGACGTCGTGCTGCCCTTCGCCCGCGGCTACCGCCAACCGCTCGCCGCCGCCTACCGCACCGCGCTCGCGGATCCGATCACCGCGCTGCTGGCCGTCGGGAAGCGGCAGCCCGGGATGCTGTTCGCGCAGTGCCGGGTCGCGGTGCTCGACGACGCCGCTCTGCTCGCGGACCCGGCCCTGGCCGCGCTCGATCCCGGGCTCGAGTCCGTCACGAACGTCAACGAGCCCGGCGACTACGCCGCGGCCCGCGCCCGTGCGCCCGAGCCCGTCGCGGTGGACTGGGCGGGCGGGCGGAGCGTCGTGCGGGCCGCCACGCTCGGCGACGCGGCGCAGGGGGTCGGCGTGGCGCTGGGCGGGGACGTCACGGTCGTCCTCAACGGCGATGCGGTCGCCCCCGATCCGCAGCTTCCGCTGGTCGCGGGGGATGTCGTCGCCTTTCGATGACCGCGACACGCCCGGCGCCTGCACGCCGGTACTGGTGGCCGCCGCCCGCGAGGCCGTCGTGACCGCTCTGCCCCTGCTGGGCCCGTCCGCGCGCTACGGACGCAGGTGCTCCTGGGCGCCGACGCGGTAGGCCTCGGCGAGCCACGCCGCGACCTCGTCGTCGACCTCGGCGGGATCGTGCAGCCGGAAAGCGTGCAGCACGTTGCGGGGGCTGTAGACCTCGATCCGCCGGAAGCGGGGGCTGGGCAGCTCCCGCGCGAGCACCACGTGCCCGTCGAGCCACCGACGGCGGGCGACGAACGCCGCGAAGCTCATCCGCACCTGGAAGGCGATCCTGCTGCGCTCGGGGAGCACCGCCACCGGGCCCGCCCGGCGGGCCGCCGCCAGCACCCCGTCGAAGCAGGCCCGCACCGCGGGATCGCAGCCCGCGAAATGCCGCTCGAGGTCGCCGAGCGGCCCGCAGGTGTGCGTCTGGTTCCGGTTCGCGAAGGCCCGCCCGCAGGCCGGACAGGTCCACATGGGCGACCCCACGGACGTATCCTGCCATCCGGATGACAACGTTTCCGCGCAAATGACCCTGCGTGACTGCACGTGCATCCGTTCGTGCGAAACTGACGGTGGGCAACACCGCCCGCTCCGACTACCGTTACCGCTTGTCGCGGACGACGGTCGGAGGCAGTTCTCCCGGGCGTCCGGGGCGAGCACGACGGGGAGGCAGCGTTGGGAAGCAGCGCCCGCCACGCCGTCGGAAGTCGCGCGATCGCCGTCGGCCTGGGTGGACCCGGCGGGGGTGGGCTGCGCGTCGAGGCCAACGGCATCAACGTGATCCTCGACGCCGAGCGCCGCGGCCGCGCCCGCGAGCTTTTCTGGCCGTGGTTCGGGGCCAACGTCTCGGTGCTCGGGCTGTCCTACGGTGCGTTCGCGCTGGGCTTCGGCGTCTCCTTCTGGCAGGGCCTGATCACGGGCGTGATCGGCATCGTCTTCTCGTTCCTGCTGTGCGGGTTCGTCGCGCTGGCGGGCAAGCGCGGCTCGGCGCCGACGATGGTGCTCTCCCGCGCCGCGTTCGGGGTGCGAGGCAACCGCTTGCCCTCGCTGATCTCCTGGCTGATGACGGTCGGCTGGGAGACCGTCCTGACGATCATCGCGACGCTGGCCACCGCCACCGTCTTCCAGCGCCTGGGCTGGGGCTTCGGGTTCGACGTGCGGGTGCTGGCGCTCGCCGTCGTCGCGGCGCTGACCGTCTCGGCGGGCGTGCTCGGGTTCGACGTCATCATGCGGTTACAGCGCGTGATCACCATCGTCACCGCGCTCCTCACGGTCATCTACATCGTGCTCGTCCTCCCCCAGATCGACTGGCCGACGGTGGCGGCGCTGCCGTCGGGCACGTCGGCGCAGGTCGTGGGCGTGCTGGTGTTCCTCCTGACCGGCTTCGGCCTCGGCTGGGTCAACGTGGCGGCCGACTACTCCCGCTACCTCCCGCGCCGGGCGTCCTCACTGGGCGTGGTCGGCTGGACGACCTTCGGATCGTCGTTGGCCCCGCTCGTGCTCCTGGTGGTCGGCATGCTGCTCGCGGGCTCGTCACCGGATCTCGCCGCGTCCATCGCGACCGACCCCGTCGGCGCGATCGCGATGACCCTCCCGATCTGGTTCCTCGTGCCGTTCGCGGTGGTGGCCGTGCTGGGCCTCGTCGGCGGCGCGGTGCTGGACATCTACTCGTCCGGGCTGGCGCTGCTCGCGGCGGGGCTGCGGGTGCCGCGGCCCGCGGCGGCGTTCATCGACGGCGTGATCATGGTGGCGGGCACCATCTACGTCGTCTTCGTCGGAGGCAACTTCCTCGGCGAGTTCATCGGGTTCCTCATCACGCTCGGCGTGCCCGTCGCGGCCTGGTGCGGGGTGATCCTCGCCGACCTCGCGCGGCGCCGCACCGACTACGACCACAATGACCTCTACCGCCCGGCGGGCCGCTACGGCGACGTCCGCGTCGGTCCGCTGCTCCTGATCGTCGTCGCGACGCTGCTGGGCTGGGGACTGGTGACCAACAGCGGCGCCGAATGGCTGCAGTGGCAGGGCTACCTGCTCGGCCCGCTCGGCGGGAGGCACGGCGAGTGGGCGGGCGCCAACCTCGGCGTGCTGGTGGCCCTGGCCGTGCCCTTCGTCGTGACGCTCGTAGCGGGCCGCGCCCGGCGGATCTCGGCAGAGCCCGCAGGCAGGCGCAGCCCCCGGCCGGTCCCCCGGCGCTCGGTCGAGCCCGTCCCCAGATAACGGCAGGGCGTGACGACCGAGAAGATCCGGGCCCAGGACAAGCTGGCGGCGCGCTTGTTCCTCATCCTGCACGACCCGTTCAGCGGCCGCTGCGCCGTCTCGTCCACGACGCTGCGGTGCGTGCTCGTCGGGGCCGAGCTCGCCGAGCTGATCCTCAACAGGCGGGTCGCCCTGGAGAACGAGCTGATCGTGCTCGGCGAGCCGAGCGCGCCAGGGGCCGATGCGCTCTCGGCGTTCGTGGTCGGCGCGATCGGCCGTCAGCCGGAGTCCTACGCGGTGCCGGTGTGGCTCTCGGCGATCGGCGACGCGGTGGTCGAACTGGTCGCGGCCCGGCTCATGGAGGCGGGCATCCTCGCCAGGTCCAAGTCCCTCCTCGGCCGACGGGGCCGCTTCCCGGCGATCAACCTGCTGGCCGCGGCCGGGCCGCGCGTCCGGCTGGTGCACATGGTGCGGGAGCCGCAGGAATGCGACGTCGCGGGCGCCACCTGCGCCGCACTGATCGACGCGGTCGGCGCGGGCCGGGTGCTCCAGGGCGACCTCAGCCGCCGCGAGCTGCGGCGCGGGCTGACCGGGCTCGCCGCGACGCTGCCCGCGGACCTCCGCAGCGTCGTGACGAGCGTCGAGGTCGCCCACGCCTCAGGCGCGCTGCCGCCTTCGCTGCGGCTGCACCCCCGGGGCTGACCTCAGTCCGCGCCGGTCTCCCCTGCCAGCCCCGCGCCGGTGATCCCGGCCAGCGCGGCCGCCTCGTCGTTCAGCGACGCGTCGCCGGTGACGCCGACGGCCCCCAGCAGCCTGCCCTCCGCGTCGCGGACGAACACGCCGCCGGGCACGGAGAGGATCCGCCCGCCCGCGAGCGTCGCGACCGAGGTGAAGAACTCCGGGGAATCCGCGGCCCGCGCGGCGATGGCGCGGTTGGTCATGCCGAGCCCGAGCACGCCCCACGCCTTCGCGACCGCGATGTCCGGGCGCAGGTTCCCCGACCCGTCCTGGCGGGCCAGTGCCACGAGCACCCCGCCAGGGTCGAGCACCGCGACCGTCAGCGGGTTGAAGCCCTGGGCGGTGCCGTGCGCGAGCGCGCCGTCGACGATGGTTCGTGCCTGCTCCAGCGTGATCGTCACACGGGCAGCCTAACCAGCAGAACCCACGCCGCGAGCAGCACGGCCGCGCCCGCCGAAAGCCAGAAGAACGCCCGCCAGACGCCGCCCGGCACGTGTGTGAGCCGTGCGAGCATGTCGGCGTCGGACGCGCCGCCGCGGCGGGGACGCAGCTCGCGCGTGGCGCGCAGGCCGCCGAGCAGCAGGAACCAGCACAGCGCGGCCGCGAAGCCGTCCTGCACCCGCGGCGTTGACCATCCCGCGACGTACCCGACGAGGGCGCCGGTCGCCACCACCGCCAGCGCGCCGTAGCCGTTGCGGATCAGGGCGAGGGTGACGGCCAGCAGCCCCAGCGTGATCCACAGCATCAGCCGCGCGCGGTCGCCCGCGACCAGCAGGGCGCCGGCGAGCCCCAGCAGCGACGGCGCGGGATAGCCCGCGAGGAATGTCACCACGAGCCCAGGGCCGCGGCGGGCGCCGGTGGAGACCGTCACCCCCGACGTGTCGGGGTGCAGGCGGATCCCGGTGAGGCCCCGCCCGGCCAGCACGGCGACGAGCGCGTGCCCGCCCTCGTGCGCGATCGTCACGATCGTGCGCGTCCACCGCCACACCGGCCGCCACCCGACCGCAGCGAGCGCGAGCGCCAGGGCGAGCAGCACCCCGAGATGCCCGGACACGAAGGCGGCCACCGAAGCCGGGACCGCGTCGAGCGAGAGGGCGCGCACGCCCCCATTCTGGCCCGGCGCTTGACCCTCCAGCGGCTGGAGGGTTCAGGATCGTCTCCCGTGACCCTGTTGACCATCGGACAGCTCGCCCGTCGATCGGGTGTCCCGGTGCGCACGATCCGCTTCTGGTCAGAGGCGGGGGTGTTGCCCGAGACGGACCGGTCGGGCGGCAACTACCGCCGCTACGACGCGCAGGCCACAGCAAGGCTCGACCTCGTGCGCACCCTGCGCGAGCTGGGCCTCGGGCTGGACGAGGTGCGCCTCGTACTGGAGCGCCGTCGCAGCGTCGCCGACGTCGCCGCGGCCCACGTGGCGGCGATCGACTCCCGCATCCGGGTGCTGCGGACCCAGCGTGCCGTGTGCACGCTGCTGGCCCGCGCAGGCGACTCCGACCAATCCGACCGAAAGGCCGCACTGATGAACGACCTCACCCGCCTCTCCGCCGGGCAGCGCCAGCAGATGATCGACGAGTTCGTCGACGCGACGTTCGACGGCATCGACCCCGAAGCACCCGGCGCGGACATCGGACGGGCCATGCGGACGATGCCCACCCAACTGCCCGACGACCCCACCACCGAGCAGGTGGAGGCCTGGATCGAGCTCGCCGAGCTGGTGGGCGAGCCGTCCTTCCGCGCCCGTGCGCGCGAGATGGCGACGACGGGCGCCCAGGCGCCTGCCGATCCCGCCGACTTCCCCGTTGACCCCAACGCGGTGATCGAGCAGGCGGGCGCCGCGCTGGCGGCGGGCGTCGAGCCGGGGACGCCCGCCGCGCGCGAGGTGCTCGACCCGCTCGTGCCCGCGGACCTGGACGCGCCGGGCCGGGCCGCGCTCGCCGACCGGCTCGCGACGTTCTCCGACCGGCGCGTCGAGCGCTACTGGCAGCTCCTGGGCGCGCTCAACGGCTGGCCGGAGCGCCCGCCCTCGGTACCCGCGTTCGAGTGGCTGATCGCGGCCCTGCGCGCCTCCTGAATGGGCCCTGAATGGGTGGGTACGGCCTGACCGGCTCAGTCCTTCCGCCCGGTCACCGCGAGGCCGAGGCCCAGGCCGATCATGGTCAGGCCGCCGGTCCCGCCGACCAGCCGCAGCCTGGCGGGCGAGGTCGCGAACCAGTCGCGCACCGCGCCCGCCAGCAGCCCCCACGTGCTGTCCAGCGTGGCGGCGATCAGCGCGAACAGCAGGCCGAGCACCAGCATCTGCGTGGTGGCGCTGCCCGCGCCGACGTCGACGAACTGCGGGAGCACGGCGGCGAAGAAGATCAGCACCTTGGGGTTGGTGACGCCCACGACGACGCCCTGCCAGTACAGCCTGCGCTGTGACGATCTGTTCTGGGCGGCCGGGGCGGGGCCCTGCAGCGACGCCGCGAGGTCGCCGCGGTGCCGGAAGGTCTGGACGCCGAGATAGACGAGGTAGGCGGCGCCCGCGAGCTTGAACACCGTGAACACCTCGATCGAGCGGGCCGCCACCGCCCCGTACCCGAGGGCCACCGCCACGACGACGATCGACGCGCCGGTCGTGTTGCCCGCCACGGACAGCAGGGCCGCGCGCCTGCCGTGGGCCAGCGCACGGCCCACGATGAAGAGCACGCTCGGGCCGGGGATCACCACGAGCACGATCCCGGCCAGGGTGAAGGTCAGCAGGGTGGCGGCGGACGGCATGGCCGCACGCTAGCCGCGGCCGCGCGGCGCCGGAAACCGATTACCAGCCGTAGAACACCCGCTCCACGACGGCGCGCGCGCGGCGGGCGGTGCGCCGGTAGTCGTCGAGGAACACGCCGGGGTCGCCGTCGGCCGGGTAACCCAACGCGTAGGCGACGGCGGCGAGCTCGCGTCCCGAGCGCGGGAGCTGGTCGCCGGGCTTGCCCTTGACCAGCATCACCGCGTTCCGCGCGCGCGTGGCCGACGTCCACCCGGCCGTCAGCTCGGACACGTCCTCCGCGGTGAGCAGGCCCGCCTCGCCTGCCTCGCGCAGGCCCTCGAGCGTCGAGGTGGTGCGCAGCTCGGGGAGATCGCCCGCGTGCTGCAGCTGCAGCAGCTGCACCGTCCACTCGACGTCGGCGAGCCCACCGAGACCGAGCTTCGTGTGCAGGGTGCGGTCCGCGCCGCGGGGCAGCCGCTCGGCGTCCACGCGCGCCTTGATCCGCCGGATCTCCGTGACGGTCGCCGGGCCGAGACCCTCGGCGGGATAGCGCACGGGATCGATCATCTCGACGAAGCGCGCGCCCAGCCCGACATCGCCCGCCACCGGGGCGGCCCGCAGCAGCGCCTGCGCCTCCCACGCCTGCGACCAGCGCGCGTAGTAGGCCCGGTAGGACTCCAGGGTGCGCACGAGCGGCCCGTTGCGCCCTTCGGGGCGCAGGTCGGCGTCGACGACGAGGGCCGGGTCGGGGCTGGCCGAGCCGAGGCGGCGCCGGACGGTCTCGGCCACGAGGTTGGCGTAGCGGACGGCGTCCTGCTCGCTCGCCCCGTCGGCGGGCTCGCAGACGAACAGCACGTCGGCGTCGCTGCCGTAGCCGAGCTCGGCCCCGCCGAGACGGCCCATGCCGATCACAGCGATGCGCGCGGGGCGCCCAGCATCGTTGCCCGCCAGCGCCCGCTGCACCGACTCGAGCGTCGCCGCGAGGACGGCCACCCACACCGAGGAGAGCGCGGCGCACACCTGCTCGGTGGACAGCAGGCCGAGCAGGTCGGCGCAGGCGACGCGCAGCATCTCGTGGCGGCGCAGCGAGCGGGCCGTCGCGGACGCGGTGTCGGGGTCGGACTGGCGCGCGACGGTCAGCCGCAGCGACGCGGCGAACTCCGCCGGGTCGCGTTGCAGCTCGTCGGCGTGGCCCGCGAGGGGCGCCGCGAGCAGCCGCAGCACCTCCGGTGCGCGCACCAGCAGGTCCGGTACCAACGCCGACGTGCCGAGCAGCCGCATGAGCCGCTCCGCGACCAGTCCCTCGTCGCGCAGTAGCCGCAGATACCACGGCGTGCTGGCCAGCGCCTCGGACACCCGTCGGTAGGCGAGCAGGCCGCGGTCGGGATCGGGGGTGCCCGCCAGCTCGTCGAGCAGCACGGGCAGCAACGCCTGCTGGATCGACGCCGCGCGCGAGACCCCGCCGGTCAGCGCGCGCAGGTGCGCGAGCGCGCCGTCGGGGGACATCCAGCCCAGCGCGCCGAGCCGGGCGGCGGCCTGGGCCTCAGACAACCGCACGGTGTCGGCGGACAGCCGGGACACCGCGGTGAGCAGCGGGCGGTAGAAGAGCTTCTCGTGCAGCCGCCGCACCCGGCGGGAGTTGCGGGTCCACTCCGCCGTGAGGACGCCGACGACGTCACGGCGCCCGTCGGGGCGCAGCTTCGCCGACCGGGCGAGCCAGCGCAGCGCGTCCGTCTCGTTCGCGGGGGGGAGCAGGTGGGTGCGCCGCAGCCGCTGCAGCTGCAGCCGGTGCTCCAGCAGGCGCAGGAACCGGTAGGAGGCGGCGAGGTTCGCGGCGTCGTCCCGGCCGACGTAGCCGCCGTCCGAGAGCGCCCGCAGCGCGTCGAGCGTCGATCCCGAGCGCAGTGCCTCGTCGGTCCGCCCGTGGACGAGCTGCAGCAGTTGCACCGCGAACTCGACGTCGCGCAACCCGCCGGGGCCGAGCTTGATCTCCCTGGCCCGCTGGTCGGGGCGCACGTTCTCCTCGACGCGCCGCCGCATGGCCTGGACGTCGCCCACGAAGTCGGGCCTGCCCGCCGCGCTCCACACCATCGGCGCGACCGCCTCGGCGTAGGCCTTGCCCAGCTCCGGGTCCCCCGCGATGGGCCGGGCCTTGAGCAGGGCCTGGAACTCCCACGTCTTGGCCCACCGCCGGTAGTAGGTGACGTGGCCGTCGAGCGTGCGCACCAGCGCTCCCTGGCGGCCCTCGGGGCGCAGGTTGGCGTCCACCTCGAAGCAGGATTCGCCCAGGATCCGCATCACGCGCCCCGCGAGCCGCGCGGTGGCGGCGTCGGCGGGCTCGGCGACGAACACGACGTCGACGTCGCTGACGTAGTTCAGCTCATGGCCGCCGCACTTGCCCATGGCGATGATCGCGAGCCTGGCCGGTTCACCGTCCACCTCGGCGACGGCGACGGCGAGCGCGGCCCGCAGCGCGGCGGCCGCGAGATCCGACAGGCGGGCCGCCACGTCCTCGACGTCCATGACGGGCAGTTCGGGCTCGGACACGGCCGCGAGGTCGGCCGCCGCGAGCACGACCAGCTCATCGCGGTAGGCGGTGCGCAGCGCCTGCACCGCGGCGGACCCGGTGAGCCCCGCGACGGCGCCGCCCGGTGCGCCCGCGGGTGGCGCGTCCGGATCGGCGCCGACAGCCGCGAGCAGTGCGGCCGTCGGGTCGCCCACCGGGCCCTGCCGCTCGTCGCGGAGGCGGTGCCAGCGGTCGGGATGCAGGGCGAGGTGGTCGGCGAGCGTCGTGGAGCTGCCCAGGAGGGCGAGGAGCCGCCCGCGCAACCCGACCTCGGTCCGCAGCGCGGCGTCGAACGCCTTCCGGTCGGGCACCGCGGCGACGAGCCGCTCGACGGCACGGAGGGCGAGATCGGGGTCCGGGCTGCGGGCCAATGCCCACATCACGCTTTCCGCGCCCTCGGCGGGCCGGTCGCCCGCCCACCAGCCCAACTGCGCGAGCGTGGCCTCCGCCCACGACCCGGTCAGCCCGAGGCGGGCGAGGGAGGCACCGGCGCGCGTCACAGCGACGATCCTGCCGCATCGGCGGCCCACCGCCACTGACTGCGGACAGTAACCACCGCGGCGAACGCCGCGCCGTGTCGCGGCCGCGGGGGCCATCACCCGAACGGATGCCGCCGATCGCATGTTGTCGACCGGTTATCGGATCGTTGCCGCCCGCAGGCAACCTCCGCGGCTCCCGCCGATTTCCTCCGGCACGAGTTTCTCCGAACGGCCTCGGGGCGAGGGGTCTCCTCCGTACCCTGTGGCGCGTCAACCAGGGCAAACACCAACGGAGCACCGATGCGTCGATCCTCCATCGCGGTGCTGCCGGTCGTCGTTGTCTGCGTGATCGCCGCGTGGACCGGCGCCTCGGTGCTCGCGCAGCCGCACGAGAAGAACCCGGCCGCCACCGTCCAACCGGCCTACCGCGGCCCTCTTCGCTACCTGGCCAGGGGCGGCTACCTGCCCGGATCGGCCACCCGGGCCGCGTCGGGCGCCGCCACGGCCACCCGGCCGAGCCAGGTGCTCGACCTCCGCGACTGGTACCTCACGCTGCCCACCGGGAGGTCCGGCCAGCCCGACACGGTGCGCCAGCCGCAGCTGCAGAGCTACAGCAGCCCGTTCTTCCAGCTCGACCAGGGGCGCGACGGCGTGGTGTGCACCTCCAACGCGGGCGGCGTCACCACCGCCCACAGCAGCTATCCCCGCTCCGAGCTGCGGGAGATGGCGGGCGACAAGCCGGCCTCGTGGTCCAACCGGAGCGGCACCCACACCCTCGAGGTGCGGCAGGCCGTCACCGCGCTGCCCAAGGCGAAGCCCGAGGTGGTCACCGCACAGATCCACGACATCGCGAGCGACGTCATCGAGATCCGGCTGGAGGGGCGACGGCTGATCGCCCAGTACGCCGACGGCAAGAAGGAGTTCGTGGTCGATCCGGCCTACGTCCTGGGCATGCCCTACGACCTGCGCCTCGTGGCCGCGGGCGGGCGTATCGACATCTGGTACAACGGCAACCACGTCGGTGGCGTCGCGCAGAGCGGTAGCGGCTGGTACTTCAAGACCGGCAGCTACCTGCAGTCCAACACCGACCGGGGCGACAGCGCCGACGCCGTCGCCAAGGTCGTGCTCTACGCGGTCGGGGTCACCCACACGGCATGACATCGGATGGACAGCTCGGATTGACAGGGGAGAAGGAACTGGTGGCAAGGCCGCTCGCCGCAGTCGCGCTGGCGCTGGTCGCCTGTTGGGCCACCGCCTGCGCCAGCGGGGTCGAGGGCCACCCGCAGCCGACGCCGTCGCCGCGGTCCGGCGCGCAGGTCCCCGGCCACGTCCTGGACCTGCAGAACTGGTACCTCACGCTGCCGACCGGCGAGATCGGCCATCCGGACACCGTGATGCAGCCCCAGCTCGCGAGCTACAGCAGCCCGTACTTCAAGCTCGACGACGCCCACGACGGGGTGGTGTTCACCTCGGAAGCGGGCGGCGTCACCACGGAGAACAGCGGCTATCCCCGCTCTGAGCTGCGGGAGATGAACGGCGGCGAGAAGGCGGAGTGGTCGAACCGCCGTGGCGCACACACGATGGAGGTCCGCCAGGCGGTCACCGCGTTGCCGCCGGTCAAACCCGAGGTCGTGACGGCGCAGATCCACGACGCGGAGAGCGACGTGATCGAGATCCGGCTGGAGGACAACCGGCTGGTCGCCCAGTACGCCGACGGCAAGGACGAGTTCGTGCTGGATCCGGCCTACGTGCTCGGCACGCCCTACGACCTGCGCGTCGTGGCCGCCAACGGGCGGATCGACGTGTTCTACAACGGGACACTGGCGGGCAGTGCGCCCGTCGCGGGTGACGACTGGTACTTCAAGACCGGGAGCTATCTTCAGTCCAACGTGAGCAGGGGCGACGCGGCGGACGCCGCGGGCCAGGTCGTGCTGTACGCGCTCCGCGTCACCCACACTGGCTGACTCTCCGTCACGACGCTGGGCTACCTGAGAGCCTTGCTGCTCTGATCGGACTACGCAGAAGCCACCCACGGCCCAATCTGATCACTCTTCGGCGCACTGTCACGACCTGTGAGCGCGGATCAGCCTGACGCGTTCTCAGACTGGGCAGCCGGGTGAAGATCCGCCCTATGGTCACCGACCGTGCGGCACTCCCCCCGGTTACACCGGTTCCCGCGCTGTGACGTCCCCGTTGGGAGGGGACGCCACCGGGCATCGATGCCCATCCGGCACAGCCCGCACAGCCTTCTGCCCATCCGGCATCACGCCGGCGTCCGACCCCAGGAGTATTCGTGAAGCAGGTCTTCGACCGGCCGTCCGCCACACCGTCCACGATCGTGATCGTCGGGTCCGGGGTCGTCGGCACGGCCACCGGAGAGGGCTTTCTTGAGTTCGGCCATGACGTGTCGTTCGTCGACATCTCGGAGCGCCGGGTCCGCGAGCTGCAGGAACGCGGGCTGAACGCAGGCACGACCGTCGAGCTCCCGGACGACCGCGAGGCGTTCATCATCCTGACCCTCCCTACACCCAACGTCGGCCACCGCTACGACCTCGACGCCTTCACCGCGGGCACCGCGGCGGTCGGGCGGGCCCTGGCCACCTCGAACCGGGTGCACACCGTCGTCGTCCGATCGACCGTTCCCCCGGGCACCAGCGACGAGCTGGTCCGCCCGGTGCTGGAGCGGGAGTCCGGCAAGACCGTCGGCCACGGCTTCGAGCTCGCGTCCAACCCGGAGTTCCTGCGCGCCGCGTCGGCCGTCGAGGACTTCCGCAACCCGTGGATGACGGTCATCGCCAGCCGCCAGCCGAAGACGCTGGAGCGCATGCGCGCGCTGCTCGCGCCGTTCGGTGGCGAGGTCCGCACGTTCACCGAGCCCGCCTCCGCCGAGCTCGTGAAGTGCGCGCACAACATCTACAACGCCACGAAGATCAGCTTCTGGAACGAGATGTGGCTGGTCGCGCAGGCCTACGGCATCGACGCCGACCCGATCGCGTCCACCGTAGCGGCGTCGGCCGAGGCGTCGATCAACCCGCTCTACGGCATCCGCGGCGGAGCTCCGTACGGCGGTGTCTGCCTGCCGAAGGACACGCAGGGCTTCCTCGGGTTCGCCTCGAAGATCGGCGTCGACATGCCCCTGCTGCGGGCCGTCGTCGAGGTCAACGACCGGCTGGAGGCGCTCACCGGGCAGGAGCTGGACTCGGTCGTCGAGCGCGACATGTCCGGCGCCGACGTGGCATGACCCTGCCCCTGTACTACTACGTGCTGGGCACGCCCTTGGGCGTGCTCGGCCTCTTCCGCTGGGCCTGCTGGTTGATCCGGCGGATCCCGGCGGTCCTCTACCGGCCGATCGTCAACAACTTCCGGTTGTCGATGTCGATCGTCGTGCCGGTGTACCAGGAGGATCCGGTGATCTTCGCGGCCGCGATCGAGTCGTGGCTGCGCAACCGCGTGAACGAGGTGATCCTCGTGATCGACGCCTCGGACGCGCGGTGTCAGGAGATCGCGTCCCGCTATCCGGTCACCGTGCTGGTCACCGACGTGCCGGGTAAGCGGGACGCGCTCCGCAGGGGGTGGAACGCGTCCTCGACCGACCTGGTGGCGCTCGTCGACTCGGACACGATCTGGGCCGACGATGTCGCCGCTGAGGTCTGCAAGCCGTTCGTCGACCCCCGCATCGGCGGGGTCGGCACACGGCAGAGCGTGTACGGGTCGAAGGGTTTCCTCGCCCGGATCACCGACATGTTCCTCGACCACCGCTACTTCGACGAGAACGCCAGCCAGAGCCTGCTCGGGCGGGCGGTCTCGTGTCTGTCGGGCCGGACGGCGGTGTACCGGCGGTCCCTGCTCATGGACATCGAGCAGGAGTTCATGCACGAGACCTTCTGGGGCGTGCCGTGCCTGTCCGGTGACGACAAGCGGCTCACGACGCTGGTCCTCGAGCGCGGCTACCTCACCTACATGCAGCGCAGCGCCGAGGTGTGGTCGACGTTCCCGAACACCTGGCGGATCTTCTTCAAGCAACGGCTGCGTTGGGCCCGCAACACGTGGCGCTCTGACCTGCGGGCGCTCTCGCGCCCGTGGGTGTACCGCCACCCGTTCCTCGCTTACACGATGGCGGACAAGGGGCTCGCGGGGTTCACCCTGCTGCTGGGCCCGGCGTTCATGGTGCACGCGCTGATCGTCGGCAACTGGATCTTCGCAGCGGTGCTCGCGGGATGGTGGCAGCTCTCCCGCTCGGCCAAGCTCCTTCCGCATCTGCGCAGGCGCCCCTCCTCGTTCCTCTTCATCCCGGGATACGTGTTCGTCTCATGGATCATGGCGATCATCAAGCTGCAGGCGCTGCTGACCATCCGTCGCCAGCGGTGGCTCACCCGACAGGTGGCCGTGGAGAACGGCCAGGTGGTGCGGACGGCCGCGGCCGATCACGAGGCGGTGGAGGCGACACCGGGTATGGCGGTGGGCCCGCCGATGCCGGTGGCCCCGGGGGTGCCCGTGGCCGCCGGAGTGGCGATGGGGTCGGGCACCCAACAGCTGGTGTCGGCCACGATGCCGATCCGGCCCATGGTCGCGCCGCGTCCGGCCCCGCCGACGGAGCAGATCCCCCGGGTCCAGCCGCGGCCGCGGCCGTACGTGGTGGACTCGCCGACCTCGCCGGTCCACGCTCCGGCGCCTTCGGCGGCGACCGCTCCGGCGCCCACCGCGCAGCAGGCGCACCCTCCCGCCGACGGCGGGCAGGGGTTCGTGGAGCTGCCGACGCAGCCGCACCAGTCCGTCGTGAGCCGCAGGGGCGTCGCATGAGCCCGGCGATGCTGCGGCGGCTCCTGGTGGCGGGCGCGGTCGTCGGGGTGACGGCGGTCGCGGTCCCCTTCGGGGTCGCGGGCGCCGCGCCCCAGGCGCCCAGCGTGCGCTCCCAGACCCCGGTCACGCAGGCCCCGACGGCAGGCAACACCGGGAGCGGCAGCGCGACCGGGAACAACAATCCCGGCAACGGCGGCGCTGGGAACGGCAACAACAACCAGCAGCAACAGCAGCAGACAACAACAGCAGCAGGCAGCGGCCGCGGCGGCCGCGGCCGCACGGCAGGCGGCCGCACAGCAGGCGGCACAGCAGGCGGCCGCCCAGCAAGCCGCACAACAGGCGGCCGCGCAGGCCGCGCAGCAGCAGGCCCAGATCGAGGCCAAGCGAAAGGCCGACGAGCTCGCGAAGCAGCAGGCCGCGGCGGCGGCCGCGCTGGAGGCCCAGCGTCAGGCCGCGCTGCTGGCCGCACAGCAGCGGGCCGCCAAGGAAGCCGCGCAGCGGGCCGCGGCCGCCCAGCGCGCGGCGGTCACGTGGACCCACCGCGGCCGTCCCCAGAAGCTCATCATCGTCCGCACCACGTCGATCGACTCCGTCTCCGGCGGCGATCTGGTCCAGCGCGTGGCGCGCAACGGCCGCACGGTGTCGCTCTCCACGCTCGACGCCGCGGTCCCCTCGTCCTGGATGACCGTCGACGGGGACACCGCGCGGCTCAACGCCGCCGTCGTGCTGACCCCCAACACCCTGCTCAGCGTCGACGGCGTGCAGACGCTGCAGCTGGCGGGCGGTCCCGACGCCAACGACGCCGCTTTCCTCTACACGGGCAGCGGGCGCATCCAGCTGCGGGGCGTCACGGTCACCTCCATCGACCCCGCCTCCGGACAGGCCGTCGGGCCCGACGCGGCGGGCCGCCCGTACATCAAGGTCTCCGACCAGGGCAGGCTCGACGCCACCAACAGCACGCTCGCCGACCTCGGCACCAAGCCGACCGGCGACAACCAGGGCAGCCCCGCGATCTCCTTCGGCCGGGGCAGCACCGGCGCACTGACCGGCACCACGTTCCAGCGCAACTCCACCGGGCTGGTGCTCGCCGGGTCGCAGAGTGTCCGCCTCCAGGACGTGACCGTCAGCGACTCGTCGGAGAACGGGATCGTCCTGCGCGGCGACCGCGCCACCGTGCTCTCCGGGGTCAAGGCCGACCACAACGGCGACAACGGGGTGCTGGTCGCCGGTGACGTCACCAGCCGCCCGATCACCGGGATCAGCACGACCGGCAACCACTCCTACGGAGTGTCGGTGTCCGGGCAGAACAACGTCGAGATCAGCAACCTGACGCTCAACGGCGACCAGGCGGGCGGGCTGGAGCTCAACCGCGTCAGCAACAGCAAGGTCCACAACATCACCACCGCCGACGAGCCGAACGGCGTCTTCCTGCACGTCAACTCGTTCAACGTCCTTGTCGACTCGATCTCCACCAGCGGCGGCCGCGTGGGGATCGTCGCGGAGAAGACCACGAAGGGCCTGCACGTCAGCGGCTCGACCATCGAGAACGCCCACGTCGCGGGCATGGCGATCGGCGGCCACGACACCCTGCTCGACGGCCTCACGGTCAAGGGCAGCCGCACGGCCGTGCGGGTCGAGCGCGGCGCGGGCGGCATCACCGCCAACAAGCTGAACCTCATCGGCGGCGACGACGGCCTCGTGACCGCAGGCGGCACGACCGGCGTCGTGGTCAGGGACCTGACGGCCGACGGTGTGGGCAACGCGGTCCGCAACCTGAGCCCCGGCATGCAGGTCACCGGCGGCCAGATCCGCGGCGGGAACACCGGGATGGACCTGCAGGCCGGGACGACGGTCACCGGCATCCAGATCGGCCTGACCTCCACCGGCATCCGGGCGCGTGCCACGGACCCGATCGCGCTCGACACCGTGGCGGTCGACGCCGTCAGCGTCGGCGTCGAGGCCCAGCCCGGAAGCACGGTGACGCTGAGCAACTCGTCGTCGCACGCGCTCGAGGCCGTCCGCGGCAACGTGACGCTGCTCGGGCTCAACGACCTCAGCCTGCCGCCGCTGAACCTGCTCGGCGCGATCGGCCTGCCCCTGATCCTGCTGGCCGTCGTGCTGGAGGCCCTGCACCTGCTGCGTCAGCGGCGGTTCGGTCCGACCCGTCGCGCCCTGCCGCCCCCCGTGCCGGTGGGTGTGGGGTGAGCGGGCGGACGAGGGAACTCTGGATGGGGAGGTCTGCGCTCGTGTGGAAGGTCGCGCTCGCCGCGGTCGCACTGGGCCTGGTCGCCGCCGGATGCGCGGCCTCGCCACCGCCTGCGCTGGACCGCAGGCAGGTGCCCCCGCCCGTCAAGTCGGACCCCGCGAAGCCCTGTACGAAGGAGGCCGCGGCGGCGGACCCGGGAGCGAGCGCCCCTGGCGCGGGCTCCTCGGGCGTCTCGGCGACCTTCAACCGGGTCACCAACACGATCCAGATCACCGCGGGCACCGGGATCACGCTCGACAAGCTGAGCAAGGCCGTCGGCAACCCGGCCGCGCTGCGCGAGACGGCGCCCGGCGAGTGGCTCGCGGGCGCCACCATCGAGATCGACAAGGGCGCCTCGGTCACGATGTCGTCCCCGGACGTGCGCTGGCTGAAGCTGAGCAGCGTCGGGCCCACGTACGCCACGCTGAAGGTGTTCGGTGGCGGGATCGCGGTCACCGGCACCTGCATCACCTCGTGGGACGACACGAAGCAGCAGGTGGACGAGAACCCGGCCGACGGACGCAGCTTCCTGCTGGCCCGCGACGGCGGCCAGATGACGATCGACAAGGCGCAGCTGGCCTACCTCGGGTTCGGTGACCGGGAGTCGTACGGGCTCTCCTGGCGCACGGAGGGCAGCGGCGGGCACATCGCCGACAGCGACGTGTCCCACCTCTACTTCGGCGTGTACTCGTTCGACGTGGGCGGCCTGTCCATCACCGGGAACGACATCCATGACAGTGTGCTGTACGGCATCGACCCGCACACCGGGTCACACAACCTCAAGATCCAGAACAACGTCGTGCACGACAACGGCAAGCACGGCATCATCCTCGCCGAGGACTGCGTCGACAGCGACATCTCCGGCAACATCGTCTACCGGAACCAGCACCACGGCATCGTGCTCTACCAGCACTCGGACCGGAACACGATCGAGAACAACGAGACGTTCCTGAACGCCTCGCAGGGCATCAACATCAACGAGTCCGGCAACAACGTCATCCAGGGCAACAAGGTCTACGACAACGGCGAGTCCGGCATCGGCATCGCGCAGACCGGGCAGGACAACGCCCTGCGCAGCAACGACGTCCGCGGCAACAAGCAGGACGGCGTCCGGATCGTGAGCGAGGCCACCACGACCGAGCTGCGCGACAACGTGATCGGCCAGAACGACCGGTACGGCATCTACGTCGACACCGACGGCCCGTTCACCCTCTCCGGGAACACGATCTTCGCCAATCGCACCGGCGTGCTGCTCAAGGGGCCGTCCGCGCCGTCCCAGAACGGCAACTCGATCTTCGGCAACCACGAGTTCGACATCAAGAACGGCTGACCGACGACGCACCGAGGCCGCGTCCTCTGATGAACGGGGACGCGGCCTCGGTGTCTGCTCAGAGCACGGGCAGGTAGGTCGCCAGCTCGTACGGCGTGACCTGGCGCCGGTAGCCGTCCCACTCCGCACGCTTGTTGCGCAGGAAGAAGTCGAACACGTGCTCGCCGAGGATCTCGGCGACCAGCTCGGAGTGCTCCATCGCGGCCAGCGCCTCGGTGAGGTTCTGGGGCAGCGACTCGTATCCCATGGCGCGCCGCTCGGTCTCGGTGAGCGACCAGACATCGTCCTCGGTGGGGGCGCCCAGCTCGTAGCCCTTCGCGATGCCCTGCAGCCCCGCGCCGAGGATCACCGCGAACGCGAGGTACGGGTTGCACGCGGTGTCCAGCGTGCGGATCTCCACGCGACGGGTGGAGGACTTCGAGGGCGAGTACATCGGCACCCTCGCCAGCGCCGAGCGGTTGGCGTGCCCCCAGCACACCGCGGTGGGGGCCTCACCGCCGACGATCAGACGCTTGTAGGAGTTCACCCACTGGTTGGTCACGGCGGTGATCTCCCGCGCGTGCCGGAGCACCCCCGCGACGAACGCACGGCCGGTCTCGGAGAGCGCGTAGGGGTCCTCGGCGTCGTGGAAGGCGTTGCGGTCGCCCTCGAAGAGCGAGAAGTGGGTGTGCATGGCCGAGCCCGGGTGGGCGGAGAACGGCTTGGGCATGAAGGACGCGTGGACCCCCTGGGTGATCGCAACCTCCTTCACGACGTACCGGAACGTCATGATGTTGTCCGCCATCGTCAGTGCGTCGGCGTAGCGCAGGTCGATCTCCTGCTGGCCCGGGCCGCCCTCGTGGTGGCTGAACTCGACCGAGATCCCCATCGACTCCAGCGTCTCGATGGCGTTGCGCCGGAAGTGCGGTGCCACGTCGTGGCTGGCCTGGTCGAAGTAGCCCCCCGAGTCCGCGGGCGTCGGCGGCGAGCCGTCGGACGGGAGGTCGCGCAGCAGGTAGAACTCGATCTCGGGGTGGACGTAGCAGGTGAACCCGGCCTCGCCCGCCTTGGACAGCGCGCGGCGCAGCACGTGCCGGGGATCGGCCCAGGACGGGGAGCCGTCGGGCATCGCGATGTCGCAGAACATCCGCGCCGAGTAGTGCTCCCCCGCTGCCGTCTCCCACGGCAGCACCTGGAACGTCGACGGATCGGGGCGCGCGACCATATCCGATTCGTAGATGCGGGCGAAGCCCTCGATCGCCGAGCCGTCGAACCCGATGCCCTCCGCGAACGCCCCCTCCAGCTCGGCAGGCGCGACGGCCACCGATTTCAGGTAGCCGAGCACGTCGGTGAACCACAGCCGCACGAAGCGGATGTCGCGTTCCTCGAGCGTGCGGAGCACGAACTCCTGTTGCCGATCCATGGGCGTGAGCCTAGGAACGGTGTGTTACGCGGATGTTTCGGGGTTCGTCACGCACCGGGCTCGAGAATCGAGAGATCGATCTCGGGGTAGACCGGGAACTTCTGGCACAGCGCCGCGATCCGCGACTTCGCCTCGGCCTCGGCGTGTGCCTCGGTGACGTACTTGGCCTTGCTCGGGGTGCCGTTCGTGACCACCGGGGTGGTCGCGCGCAGGACGTTGGTGATCACCTCGGCGATCTCCTCGATCTCGGCGGCGCCCATCCCGAGCGTGGTGACCGCAGGTGTGCCGAGCCGCAGGCCGCTGGTGTACCAGGGGCCGTTCGCGTCGAACGGGAGCGAGTTGCGGTTGAGGGTCATGCCCGCCGTGCGCAGTGCGCTCTCGGCCTGGCGTCCGGTCAGCCCGTAGGAGGTGGCGACGTCGGCGAGCACCAGGTGGTTGTCCGTGCCGCCGGTGGCGACGGTCATGCCGTGCCGCTGCAGGGACTCGGCGAACGTACGGGCGTTCTCGACGATGCGGGCGGCGTACTCGCGGAACGCGGGCCTGCTGGCCTCCCGCAGCGCGATCGCCTTGGACGCGATGATGTGCGCCAACGGACCACCGAGGACGGCGGGGCAGCCCTTGTCGACGGCGTCGGCGTACTCGGCGTTGGACAGGACGATGCCCCCGCGCGGGCCGCGCAGCGTCTTGTGCGTGGTGCTCGTGACGACATGGGCATGTGGCACGGGGTCGTACGCGCCGGTGAACACCTTGCCCGCGACGAGACCCGCGAAGTGCGCCATGTCGACCATGAAGATCGCCCCGACCTCGTCGGCGATCTCGCGCATCCGCGCAAAGTCGATCTTGCGCGGGTAGGCGCTGTAGCCCGCGAGCAGGATCAGCGGCCGCACCTCGTGGACCTGGGCACGCAGCGCGTCGAGGTCGAGCAGGCCGGTGGCGCGGTCGACGCTGTAGCTGCGGGCGTCGAACATGCGCGCCGAGACGTTGAAGCGGTAGCCGTGCGTCAGATGGCCGCCGGAGTAGTAATCCATGCCGAGCAGGCGCTGGTCGTGCAGCTCGGCGCGCAGCTGCGCGAACTGCTCGTCCGACAGCGCCGACACGTTCTTGGCGCCGAGGCGCTCCAGCAGGCCGTTCTCGACGCGCGTGGCGAGCACCGCCAGGAAGGCGACGAGGTTGGCGTCGATGCCCGAGTGCGGCTGGAGGTAGGCGTGCTCGGCGCCGAAGAGCTCGCGCGCGATCTCCGCGCCGCGCGCCTCGATGGCGTCCACGTTGTCGCAGCCCGCGTAGAAGCGGTGGCCCGCGTAGCCCTCGGCGTACTTGTCGGTGAGCAGGTTGCCCATCGCCAGCTGGACGGCGAGCGACGAGAAGTTCTCGCTGGCGATCAGCTTGATGTTGGACCGCTGGTCGGACAGCTCCTGCACCACGCGCTCCGCGACCACCGGGTCGACGCCGCGCATGGCGTCGATCGAGGCGTAGAAGCCCAGGCTGGTCGGTTCGGGGCGGCCGCCGCCGAGCCGCCGCAGGTAGCGCTCCACCACGAGCTCGGGCTGCTCCATCGCCATGAACGGACTCCTCCTCGGCCGCACTACACGTCCTGCCGAGTCTCGCACAGCCGCAGCTCAGGGCGTCGCGCAGCGGGTGCCCTCCGCGGGAAGGGTGCCGTCGACGAGGTAAGCGGTGACGGCGTCGTCGATGCACCGGTCGCCGTGCAGGGAGGCCGTGTGCTGGGTACCCACGAACGTCAGCAGCCGGGCGCCGATCTGCTGGGCGAGGTCGACCCCCGCCTGGTACGGCGTGGCCGGGTCGCCGGTGGTCGAGACGACCAGCGTCGGGGCCAGGCCCGTGACCTGGGGCGTGTGCGGGCCGTCGGTCGGAGGCACCGGCCAGAACGCACAAACGTCGAGCGCGCCGACGGCGCCGAGCCCGGGATCGGTGAACGGCGCGGCGGCGTTGGTGCGCCGGTTGGTCTCCGCGACGACCGCGCGATCGGTCGTGCGCGCCTGGTCCTGGCAGAGGATGGCGGTGAACGCCTCCTGGGTGTTGCCGTAGTGCCCGTCGGGGCCTCGCTCGTCGTAGAGGTCGGCGAGCGCGAGCAGCACCCGCGCGTCGCCACCGCGCAGACCGGTGAGCGCCCTGGTCAGCGCGGGCCAGAGATCCTGCAGGTAGAGGGCCTGGAGAGTGCCGATGACGGCGTCGTTGTAGGACAGCGTGCGGGATCCGACGGCCAACGGTTTCGTGATCAGCGGCCGGACGAGGCCCTGGTAGAGCGCCGTCGCCTGCGCGGGGTCGCGGCCCAGCGGGCAGGTCGGGCTCTTCGCGCAGTCGGCCGCGTAGGCGTCGAACGCCTTCTGGAATCCCGTGTACTGGTCGACGTTGCGGTCGGTGGCGCTCTGCGTGGGGTCCACGGCGCCGTCGAGCACCATCGCGCGGACGTTGCGCGGGAACTCCTCGGCGTAGGTCGTGCCGAGGAACGTGCCGTAGGAGTAGCCGAGGTAGGTGAGCTTGGGGTCGCCGAGGGCCGCGCGCAGGATGTCCATGTCCCGTGCGGCGTCGCGGGTGCCGACGTTGGCGAGCACGGTGTCCCCGCCGGAGCGCTGGGCGCACCGCTGCGCGTACAGCTTGTTCTCCGACTCGGTCTGCGCCACGCCCGCGGGTGAGGGGTCGACGTCGAGGTCGGCACGCTCGACGACCCAGTCGGCGTCGGTGAGGCAGTCGATGGCAGGCGTGCTCGCGCCGACGCCGCGGGGGTCGAACCCGACGAGGTCGAAGCGCTGGCTGAGCGGGCTGTCCTGGAGCTGCGTCGCCAGCGACGCGACCAAGCTCATGCCGGACGCGCCGGGGCCACCCGGGTTGAACAGGAGCGACCCGATCCGCTGGCCTGCCACAGAACTGCCGAGCGCCTTCTGCCGCAGGACGGCGACCGTGGCGGTCTTTCCTTCGGGCTGGGCGTAGTCGAGCGGCACCTGGAGGCGCGCACATTCGTAGCTCCGCGACGCGAACGCGCTGGCGTCGTCGGCGGTGGTGGCGTAGGGCCCGCACGGACCCCAGACGAGCTTCTGGGCGTAGAAGCGCTGCAGCTGGGAAGGGGGCGGGTCGCCGTCCCCCGCCTTGGGATTGCCCGGGGTGGGCAGAGTGCAGGCGGCGAGCAGCGCGGCCACGACGCACGACAGAGCGCACAGCACGGCGACCAGGCGCGGTCGGGCGGACATCTCCCCAGCATGCCGGCGTGACGCGAACGACACCGGTCGGGTGCGCGGCGATCGGGCAGACTGCGCAGTCGTGGACGGCAGCGCACAGTTCCGGGGGGCGTACCGGCACGGCTTCCCGCGCGTCGCGGCCTGCACGCTGCGCACGGCGATCGCCGACCCGCCGGCCAACGCCGCCGTCGGTGCTGCGCGGTGGCCGCGCGAGTGCGCCGACGAGGGCGTCGGCGCTGGCGGTCTTCCCCGAGCTGACGCTCTGCGGGCTACTCGATCGAGGACATCCTCCTGCAGGACGCGCTGCTCGACGCGGTCGAGGCGCGCGCTCGCCGCGGTCGTCGAGGGATCGGCCGACCTGCTGCCGGTGCTCGTCGTCGGCGCTGCCGCTGCGCCACCGCCACCGGATCTACAACTGCGCCGTCGTCGTCCACCGCGGGCGGCTGCTCGGCGTCGCGCCGAAGTCGTACCTGCCGACGTACCGCGAGTTCTACGAGCGCCGCCAGGTCGCCCCCGGCGACGACGTGCGCGGCACGATCCGGATCGCGGCGGCGTCGAGGTGCCGTTCGGGCCCGACCTGCTGTTCGCGGCCGACGACGTGCCCGGCCTCGTGGTGCACGTCGAGATCTGCGAGGACATGTGGGTGCCGGTCCCGCCCGCGCGCGGAGGCCGCGCTCGCCGGGCGCGACGGTGCTGGTCAACCTGTCCGGCAGCCCGATCACGATCGGCCGCGCCGAGGACCGCACGCTGCTGTGCCGCTCGGCGTCGGCGCGCTGCCTCGCGGCCTACGTCTACGCCGCGGCGGGCGAGGGCGAGTCGAGCGACCGACCTGGCGTGGGACGGCCAGACGATGATCTACGAGAACGGCGTGCTGCTCGCCGAGACCGAGCGCTTCCCGACGGGCGAGCGGCGTTCGGTCGCCGACGTCGACCTCGACCTGCTGCGTGCGGAACGGCTGCGGATGGGCACGTTCGACGACAACCGCCGCCAGCACGCGGCCCGGGCTGGAGCGCTTCCGCGCGGATCGCGTTCCGGCTCGACCCGCCCGCGGGCGACATCGGGCTGCGCCGCGAGGTCGAGCGCTTCCCGTTCGTGCCCGCCGACCCCGCCCGGCTGGAGCAGGACTGCTACGAGGCCTACAACATCCAGGTCGCGGGCCTGGAGCAGCGGCTGCGCGCGATCGGCCACCCGAAGGTCGTGATCGGCGTGTCCGGCGGCCTGGACTCGACGCACGCGCTGATCGTCGCCGCGCGGGCGATGGACCGCGGCAGCGGCCGCGCGTCGGACATCCTCGCGTTCACCCTGCCCGGCTTCGCCACCGGCGAGCGCACGAAGGGCAACGCCATCCGGCTGGCGAAGGCCCTCGGCGTGACGTTCGAGACGATCGACATCACCGAGACCGCCCGGCTGATGCTCGACAGGAGCTCGGCCATCCGTTCGCGGCCGGCGAGCCGGTGTACGACGTCACCTTCGAGAACGTGCAGGCCGGGCTGCGCACCGACTACCTGTTCCGCGCGGCCAACCAGCGCGGCGGGATCGTGCTCGGCACCGGCGACCTGTCGGAGCTCGCGCTGGGCTGGTGCACCTACGGCGTCGGCGACCAGATGGCGCACTACAACGTCAACGCCGGCGTGCCGAAGACGCTGATCCAGCACCTGATCCGCTGGGTGGTGTCGTCGAGCGGCAGTTCGACGACGGAGGTCGGCGAGGTGCTCACCGACGTGCTCGACACCGAGATCACCCCCGAGCTGGTGCCGGCGCCGGCGACGGACGAGAAGCGTGCAGTCGCAGCGAGGCGACCGTCGGCCCGTACGCGCTGCAGGACTTCACGCTCTTCCACGTGCTGCGCTACGGCTTCCGGCCGTCGAAGATCGCCTTCCTGGCCTGGCACGCGTGGCGCGACGCCGGCGCACGGCGACTGGCCGCCGGGCTTCCCCGCCGACGAGCGCCGCGCCTACGACCTCGCCGGAGATCCGGCACTGGCTCGAGGTGTTCGCGCGCCGCTTCTTCGGCTTCAGCCAGTTCAAGCGCTCGGCGATGCCCGAACGGGCCGAAGGTCGTCGGCGGGCGGCTCGCTGTCCCCGCGCGGCGACTGGCGCGCCCCGTCGGACCTGTCGGCCCGCATCTGGCTGGACGAGATCGCCCGCATCCCCCAGCGGTGAGTCCCGCACCCCACCACGGTGAGTCCCGCACCTGCCCACGGTGAGTCCCGCGTCTCGCCACGGTGAGTCCCGCACCGGCCCACGGTGAGTCCCGCATCCGAGCACGGTGAGTCCCGCACCTGCTCACGGCGAGTCCCGCGTCTCGCCACGGTGAGTTCCCGCACGGGCACGCCGTCGCCGGGAAGGTCACCGGTGATCCTTCCGAGGCCGACGTCCGCGGTGATCGAACCCCGACCACGTCGCTCTCGGAACGACCGCGCGCGACACCGTGTGGTGAAACGCGGAACTCGATGTGACGAATCGCGGGACTCACCGTGGTGGGGTGCGGGACTCACCGTCAGGCGGGGGCGAGCACGACCACGGGGCGGGCGCGGCCGTCGCGGTCGCGCACCAGGGCCAGGACGTGGCCGTCGGGGGCGAAGACGCCCTGGATGCCGTCCACGCCCGCGGCGGTGAGCGGGCGGCCGTGGGCGAGGTCGGCGGCCTCGGCCGGGTCGGCGTCGCGGCGCGGGAAGGCGGCCGCGACCGCCTCGTCGAGCGGGAGCGACAGCGCGGGGTACCCCTCCAGCTGCGCCAGCGTGCGGGCGTGCGCGAGGGTGAACGGGCCGACCCGGGTGCGGCGCAGCGCGGTGAGATGGCCGCCGACGCCGAGGGCGGCGCCGAGGTCGCGGGCCAGTGCGCGCACGTAGGTGCCCGACGAGCACTCGACGGCGACGTCGAGGTCCGCGTCCCGCCGGGCCTGCACGTCGAACGCCGAGACCGTGACCGGCCGGGCGGCGAGGACCACCTGCTCGCCGGCCCGCACGCGCGCGTACGCCCGCCGCCCGTCGACCTTGATCGCGCTCACCGCGCTCGGCACCTGGTCGATGGCGCCCGGTCAGCGCGGCGACCGCGCCCGCGACCGCCGCGTCCGTCACCCCCGACGCGTCCGCGGTACCGATGACCTCGCCCTCGGCGTCGTCCGTGGTCGTGGCGGCGCCGAGCCGGATCGTCGCGGTATAGGCCTTGGTGTCGAGCGCGAGGTGGCCCAGCAGCTTCGTGCCGCGCTCGATGCCGCAGACGAGCACGCCGGTGGCCATCGGGTCGAGTGTGCCCGCGTGGCCGACCTTGCGCGTGCGCAGGATGCGCCGCAGGCGGGCCACCACGTCATGGCTGGTCAGGCCAGCGGGCTTGTCGATGACCACGAGTCCGGCGTCCACCGGGCGATTCTCCCAATCCGCTCGACAAGGGCGTACGGACGGCCCAGCATGTGCTCCTCGTGGGCCACATCGAGGCGATGGCCGTCGGGCACGTCCTGCCCGACGGCCGCGAGCTGTTCGCGGACGTCAGCTTCCGCGTCGGCGAAGGCGCCTGCGTGGCGCTCGTCGGGCCGAACGGGGCGGGCAAGACGACGCTGCTGCGGATGATCGCGGGCGAGATCACCCCGGCGGCCGGCTCCATCGCACGCAGCGGCGGCCTGGGCGTCATGAACCAGTTCATCGGCTCGCCGAAGATCGATGCCGGCGACCACACCCTTGCCGACCTCGCCCTCTCCCTCGCCCCGCCGCCCGTCCGCGCAGCAGGCGACCGGCTGCGGGCCGCCGAGGACGCGCTCGACGACACCGAGCGCACCCAGGTCCGCTACGCCGACGCCCTCGTCGCCTGGGGTGAGGCGGGCGGCTACACGGCCGAGGTGGAGTTCGACACGGCGTCCGTCGCTGTGCTCGACCTGCCGTGGGAGCAGGCCCGCCACCGCCGCGTCGCCACCCTGTCCGGCGGCGAGCAGAAGCGGTTCGCGCTCGAGCTGCTGCTACGCGGCTCCGACGAGGTGCTGCTGCTCGACGAGCCGGACAACTACCTCGACGTCCCCGGCAAGCGCTGGCTGGAGGCGCGCCTGGCCGAGTCACCCAAGACGCGTGCTGTTCGTCAGCCACGACCGCGAGCTGCTCTCCCGCACCGCGGACCGGGTGGTCACCGTCGAGGCAGGGTCGGCCTGGACGCATCCCGAGGGATTCGCGTCCTGGTACGCGGCCAGGATGGCCCGTCACGCCCGCCTCGACGAGCTGCGCCGCCGCTGGGACGAGGAACGTGTGAAGCTGGAGCGGCTCGTCGTCTATCTACAGGGTCAAGGCCGCCCACAACGATGGCATGGCCTCCCGGCTGCAGGCGGCGCGCACCCGCCTGGCGAAGTTCCTCGAGGCCGGGCCGCCCCCGGAGAAGGCCCGCGAGCAATCGCATCCGCATGCGCCTGGGTGGCGCGCGAACCGGGAAGCGCGCGGTGGTGTGCGAGCAGCTGGAGCTCGACGGTCTGACCTACCCGTTCGACCTCGAGGTGTGGTTCGGCGACCGGGTGGCCGTGCTGGGTGCCAACGGCACCGGCAAGTCGCACTTCCTGCGGCTGCTCGCCCGCGGCGGCACCGATCCCGAGCCGGGCTCGGTGCCCGCGAGCTCGCGGCAGCTGGTCCCGGTCGCGCACGCGGGTGTGGGCCGCCTGGGCGCCCGGGTGCGGCCGGGGCACTTCTCCCAGACCCACGACCGGCCCGAGCTGGCCGCCCGCACGCTGCTGGAGATGCTGGTCAAGGGCGACGTCGACCGGGACGGGATGGCGCAGGGCGACGCGATGCGCCGTCTTGCCCGCTACGAGCTCGCCGGGCAGGCCGACCAGCGGTTCGGCACGCTCTCCGGCGGCCAGCAGGCGCGGCTGCAGATCCTGCTGCTGGAGTGCTCCGGCGCCACGCTGCTGCTGCTCGACGAGCCGACCGACAACCTCGACCTCGCGTCCGCCGAGGCACTGGAGCAGGCGCTCGACGCCTTCGACGGCACGGTGCTCGCGGTGACCCACGACCGCTGGTTCGCCCGGGGCTTCGACCGCTTCCTGGTGTTCGCGGGCGACGGAGAGGTGCGCGAGACACCCGAGCCGGTCTGGGTGTAGGTCGCGTCAGTTCGCGACACCGGTCGTGGCCCAGCGACCGCCGCGCACCCGCAGCCCGACGGCCACGAGCCGCACCAGCATGAACGCCGCCAGGCCCGACCAGATCCCGGCCAGGCCCCATCCGAACGCCAGCGACGCCCAGATCAGGGGCAGGAACCCGCCGACCGCGGCGGCCAGGGTGGAGGTGCGCAGGAACGCCGCGTCGCCCGCGCCGAGCAGCACGCCGTCGATCGCGAACACGACCCCGGCCACGGGCTGCAGCGCGGCGAAGAACCACCAGGCGACCGGCACGGTGGCGAGCACCTCCGCGTCGGGCGTGAACACCGGCGGCAGCACCCCGGACAGGGCCGCGAAGAGCACGCCGAACCCGATCCCCAGAATCAGCCCGTAACGGGTGACCTGGGCCGCGAGCGCCTTCGCCCGTTCGGCCGCTCCTGCGCCCAGCGCGGCCCCGACCAGCGACTGCGCCGCGATCGCGACGGCGTCGAGCACGAGCGCCATGAACGTCCAGAGCTGCAGGACGATCTGGTGCGCCGCGACGGCGGGCGCGCCGAACCGGGCGGCGACCGCCGCCGCCGAGAGGAAGCAGGCCTGGAAAGCGAGGCTGCGGGCGACGAGGTCGCGGCCCATGGCCAGCTGGGCGCGCAGCACCATCGGTCGGGGCCGCCACGACCCGCGCGCCTCCCGGACCAACGCCCCGAGGAAGAGCCCCGCACCGATGCACTGGCCCCCGACGTTCGCCCACGCCGACCCGACGAGTCCCACACCGTCCCAGCCGCCGACGCCGTGCACCAACACCAGGCAGGCCACGGCGGAGACACCGTTGCCCGCGAGGACGTACCGCAGGGGCCGGGCGGTGTCCTGGACACCGCGCATCCAGCCGTTGCCCGCCAGGGTCACGAGCAGCAGCGGAGCGCCGATCAGGGCGACCCGCAGCCACGTCACCGCGGCCTCCGCGATCACACCGCCGTTGCCCAGCGCGTACGCGACCGGCCGCACCACCAGCTGCCCGACGCCGAGCACGACCGCCCCGACCGCGAGGGCGAGCCACGTCGCCTGCACCCCTTCGGCGACGGCGTCGGTGCGCCGCCCCGACCCGTACAGCCGTGCCGTACGGGCCGTCGTGCCGTAGGAGAGGAAGTTGAGCTGGCTCGTGACCTGCGCGAACAGGACGGCGCCGATCGCGAGCCCGGCCAGCGGCACCGAACCCAGCCGTCCGACGACGGCCGTGTCGACCAGCAGGTAGAGGGGCTCGGCGGCGAGCACCGGCAGCGCAGGCCCGGCCAGCCGCAGGATCTCCGGCGCCGGGATGCGTGCCCGGCTCACCCGGTCGGCCTCCGACATACATACACGAACGCGGGCGGCATGTTGCGCCATACCGTCGCGGTGACGATGACCTCCTCGAACCGCGCCCGCAGCGTGCGGCGAAACCGGTGGGCGGCGGGCAGCGCCATCCCGGGCAGGTAGGCGAAGGTGGTGAACGCCCCGGTCGCGCCGATCGCGTGGCCCACCTCGGTGAGGATCCTGAACTGGGTGGTCTCGTCGAACAGCGCCCACGGCAGGCCGCACACCACGGCGTCGACGTGGGCGACGCCGCGCTCGGCCAGGAGCTTCCCGAGGTCCCGCGCGTCACCGTGGACGACGTCCATGCCGGGGCGCGTGCGTCGGAGGAAGTCGACCATCCCGGCGTCGAGCTCCACGGCCAGGTGCCGGGCGCCCTGCGGAAGGCGGTCGTCGATGACGGCGCTGACCGCGCCCGTGCCCGGACCGAGCTCGACGACGACGGGGGTGCCTGCCGTCGGGACCACCGAGGTGAGCACGGCCGAGAGCCGCGCCGAGCTGGGCACCACGGCGCCCATCGTCGCGGGTCTTCGGAGGAACGCGGCCAGGAACGCCCTGCGGTGGTCGGCGTCGGTCGGCATCGGGTGATCGGCGCTCACGGGGGGAACGGTAGCCGCAACGGTGGGGGCCTATGAGGCGAGCGGACGTTCGTGCACGGCCAGTGCCGAGCGCACCTCGGAGAGCACCTGCCCGACCGTCCCGTCCCGGGTGAAACCCGCCGCGGCGCGGTGCCCGCCGCCGCCGAGCCGGGCCGCCACGCGGGAGACGTCCACCGCGCCCTTCGAGCGCAGCGACGCCGACCAGCGCCGCTCGCCGACCTGCTTGAGCACCAACGCCACCTCGGCCTCGGCGGCGGTCCGCACCGCGTCGACGACGCTGTCGATCTCGGCGGAGCGGAAGCGGGCCACGTCGGCGGCCGGTACGGCCGTGTGCACGAGCCCGAGCCCGCCCGCGGCGTCCGGCTCCAGCACGCATCCTTCAAGCGCGCGGGCCAGCGCGGCGAACCAGCCGAACGGGTGCGTGTCCAGCAGGGGCCGCACGAGCGTCTCCGGCTCGACCCCGGCTGCGACGAGCTCCGCGGCCAGCCGGTGGGCCGCCTCACCCGCCGTGCGGAAGCCCACCGTGTCGGTGACGAGCCCGGCGTACAGGCAGCGGGCGACATCGACGTCGAGCGGGGCGCGCAGGGCGGTCAGCACCCGGTGCGCGAGCACGACCGTCGCCTCCGCCTCCGCGTCGAGGATGCGGATGTCGCCGAACCCCGGGTTGGACACGTGGTGGTCGATCATGATCGAGACCCGGGCGGCGTCCATGACGGCCGCCAGCGCGCCGAGACGGGCAGGCTCGGCGGCGTCGCACGCGACGACGACGTCCGGCGCGGCGGGCAGGGCCGACGCGGGCACGACGAGGCCGAGCACGTCCAGGGGGCGCAGGGTGTCGGGCATGTCGTCGGGCGTCGCGAACGCCACGCGGACCAGCGCACCCCGGCGGCGCAGCGCGATGCCCAGCGCGAGCGCGCTCCCGAGCGAGTCGGCGTCGGGCTGGACGTGGGCGAGCAGCGTGACGTCAGCGGCTTCGGCGAGCACATCGGCGGCCGCCTGCGCGGGGTCGACCACCAACGGCGCTCCTCGGTAGGTGTTCAGCGGAACGGACGGAGCGTAGCCGCCTGTAGCCTCACGAATGGGTGGAATGAGGGGAAGCTCGCGTCGGCCGCCCAGAGATCGTTCGCTCAGCGGTCGTCCGCGTCGTCCTCGGTGGACTCACGCGGCGCCCGATAGGGATCGGGGTCACCGGCGGGGCGGGCGCCGACCGCGCGCCGCGCCACCTCCGCGTCGGACTCCCGGGTGCGGGCGAGCAGCTCCTCCATCCGCCGGGCCTCGTCAGGCAGGGCGTCGGCGACGAACGACAGCGACGGGGTGTGCCGGATGCCGGTGCCCGCCCCGACCTTGGAGCGCAGCACACCGGTGGCGCTGGCCAGGGCGGCCGCGGCCGACGCGGTGTCAGGCTCGGCGTCGACCGTCTCGCCCAGCACCGTGTAGTAGACGGTGGCCTCGCGAAGGTCCCCCGTCACCCGGGTGTCGGTGATGGTCACCATCGTCAGCCGCGGGTCCTTCACCTCGTGCTCAAGGGCCTCGGCCACGATGTGCGTGATCCGCTTGGCCAGCCGCCGTGCGCGGGCCTGGTCCACCATCTCAGTCTCTCCTGCCCGGCAGGCCGCAGGCATGGTCGCCGAGCGGCCGTCCTCATTACCGATATCTCATTCCTCAGGGCCCAACCATCGCTGCCGGGCCGAGAGCAGCTCCAGCTCGGGTCGCGCCGCGACGAACCGCTCGCAACGGTCGAGCACGGCGACGACGTGGGCGTGGTCGGCGGCGACACAGCTCACGCCGATCAGCGACCGCCGGTGCAGGTCGAGATGACCCGCCTCGGCGACCGCCACCTCGAACCGTCGTCGCAGCTCAGCGACGACCGGCCGCACCAGCGACCGCTTCTCCTTCAGGGAGTGGACGTCCCCGAGCAGGACGTCCAGCTCCAGAGCACCTACATACAGCGCCATCACGCTCCGCGGCCACGGGCCGGGAGACCTGGCGTCTCCCGGCACCATCTGGCCGATGCCGTCAGGGGCGCGGCTTCTCCCGCATCTCGAAGGTCTCGATGACGTCGCCGTCCTTGATGTCGTTGAAGTTGCCGAGCGTGAGACCACACTCGAACCCCTCGCGAACCTCGACGACGTCGTCCTTGACCCGCCGCAGCGAGGCGATCGACAGGTTGTCGGCCACCACGACGCTGTCGCGGATCAGGCGGGCCTTGGCGTTGCGCCGGATGACCCCACCCATGACCAGGCAGCCCGCGATCGATCCGAAGCGCGAGGACCGGAAGACCTGGCGGACCTCGGCCCGACCCAGCTCGATCTCCTCGAACTCCGGCTTGAGCAGACCCTTGAGCGCTGCCTCGATCTCCTCGATGGCCTGGTAGATCACGGTGTAGTACCGGATCTCCACGCCCTCGCGGTTGGCGAGCTCGGTGGCCTTGCCCTCGGCCCGGACGTTGAAGCCCAGCACGATGACGTTGTCGGCGATGGCGAGGTTGATGTCGCCCTCAGTGATGCCGCCGACGCCGCGGTGGATCACCCGCAGCTCGACGTCGTCACCCACGTCGATCTTCAGGAGCGCGTCCTCGAGAGCCTCGACGGTACCCGAGTTGTCGCCCTTGATGATCAGGTTGAGCTGGTTGGTCTCCTTCAGCGCGGCGTCGAGATCTTCCAGCGACACCCGCTTGCGACGGCTGGCCAGCTCGGCGTTGCGCTCGCGGGCGCGGCGCCGGTCGGCGATCTGGCGGGCGACGCGGTCCTCGTCGACGACGAGGAACGTGTCGCCTGCGCCCGGCACCGACGTGAAGCCGATGACCTGCACCGGACGCGCCGGCAGAGCCTCGGTGACATCGGCGCCGTGCTCGTCGAGCATCCGCCGGACGCGCCCGGAGGCGTCGCCAGCGACGATCGAGTCACCGACATGCAACGTGCCGCGCTGCACCAGGACCGTGGCCACCGGGCCGCGGCCGCGGTCCAGGTGGGCCTCGATCGCGACGCCCTGGGCCTCCATGTTGGGGTTGGCCCGAAGGTCCAGCGACGCGTCTGCCGTGAGGAGGATGGCCTCCAGTAGCTGGTCGATGTTCGTGCCCTGCTTCGCCGAGATGTCGACGAACATCGTGTCGCCGCCGTACTCCTCGGCCACCAGGTTGTACTCGGTGAGCTGCTGGCGGATCTTCGCCGGGTTGGCGCCCTCGACGTCGATCTTGTTGACCGCGACCACGATCGGCACATCGGCCGCCTGGGCGTGGTTGATGGCCTCCACCGTCTGCGGCATGACGCCGTCGTCGGCGGCGACCACGATCACCGCGATGTCCGTGGACTTCGCACCGCGGGCCCGCATGGCGGTGAACGCCTCGTGACCCGGGGTGTCGATGAAGGTGATCGGACGCTCTTCGCCCTCCAGCTCGGTGAGGACCTGGTAGGCGCCGATGTGCTGGGTGATGCCGCCCGCCTCGCCCTCGCGGACGTTGGTCTTGCGGATCGTGTCCAGCAGGCGCGTCTTGCCGTGGTCGACGTGGCCCATGATCGTGACGACCGGGGGCCGGAACTCGAGGTCGTCCTCGTCGCCTGCGTTCTCCCCGTAGGAGAGGTCGAAGCTGTCGAGCAGCTCGCGGTCCTCCTCCTCCGGGCTGACGACCTGGACGACGTAGTTCATCTCGCCGCCGAGCAACTCCAGCACCTCGTCGGAGACCGACTGGGTGGAGGTGACCATCTCACCGAGGTGGAACAGCACCTGTACCAGCGACGCCGGGTTGGCGCCGATCTTGTCGGCGAAGTCGGTGAGCGACGCGCCACGGGCGAGCTTGATCGTCTCGCCGGAGCCCTTCGGCAGGCGGACGCCGCCGACCGAGGGGGCCTGCATGGCGTCGTACTCCTGGCGCTTCTGCCGCTTCGACTTGCGACCCTTGCGGGCCGGGCCGCCAGGACGGCCGAACGCGCCCGCGGCACCGCCGCGACCACGCCCACCAGCGCCACCGCCGCCGGGACGACCGCCGCCACCACCGCCGGGGCCGCCGCGGAAGCCGCCGCCTGCAGGCGCGCCTCCGCCGCCGGGTGCGCCCTGGCCGGGGCGGAAACCGCCACCGCCGGGACGTCCACCAGGGCCGCCGGGACGTCCACCGGGACCGCCGGGACGTCCACCGGGACCGCCACGACCGCCGCCCGGGCCACCGGGGCCACCGGGGCCACCACGGCCCCCCGCAGCCGGGCGGGCGGGCATCATGCCCGGGTTCGGGCGCGGCGGCATGTTTCCCGGCGACGGCGGTCGAGGACCGCCCTGACCGGGACGCGGCGCCGACGGACGCGGGCCGCCGGGTCGCGGGCCGCCCTGGGCGGCAGGGGCCTGGCCGCCGCCCTGTCCGGTGCCACCCTGCGCGGGCGGTCCGGGGCGGGGCGCGGCCGAACGCGGCGGTGCGCCGGAGCCGACGCCGAAGGGATTGTTGCCGACCCGGGGTGTGCGCGGGCCCGGCTTGGGCGCCTGCGTACGCGGCGGGACGGTGGCGCCTGCATCGGCGGCGGGCTGCGCCGCGCCGCCCTGCTGACGGGCGGGCGGGGCCGGGCGCGCTCCGGGACGGGGCGCCCCGGACGGACCGGACCGGTTCGGAGCGGTGGTCGGCGGGGCCTGCGCCGCGGGGCTCTGCGTCGCCGGGGCCTGCGGCGCCGCCTGCGGGGCCGGGCTCTGGATCGACGGTCCCTCGGTCGACGGGCTCTGGAACGACGGGTTCTCGGCCGCGGGAAGCGACGGGACCTGCGGCGTCGACGGCGCGGGTGCCGGTGGCCGGGCGGCGGGGCCGGGCCGGGGACCAGGGCGCGGACCGGACGCCGCGGGCGGCGACGCCTCGCCGCGCTCGGCCGCGGGCGCGGCGGCGGGCACAGGCCGTGTGGGGGCGGCGTCGGTGCGGGCCGCGGGCGCCGCCTGCCGGGCACCACCTGCCGCCGGGCGCTGGCCTGGTGCCTGCTGACCACCCGGACGCGGACGGCTGGCACCTGGGCGGCGCGCGGAACCGTTCTCACCGCTGCCTGCCATGGACTCCCGCAGCTTGCGGACGACCGGGGCCTCGACGGTGGAGGAAGGGGACTTCACGTACTCCCCGAGATCCTGCAACTTGCTGAGGACCTGCTTGCTACTGATGCCGAGCTCTTTGGCGAGCTCATGCACGCGGGCCTTGCCTGCCACTGCACTCCTTGTTACTCGGAGGCCGGCGGCGGTGTCCGCTCGACCTCGAACCTAGTGTCGAAGCACGTTCATGGTGCGATCTTCACGACTGGCTCATGACGGGTCGACCTTGCTCTCTTCTTCGACGGGCCTGGGCATTTCCCCGACCCCACTTGCGACGATCAGATGCTGCCGTACCGCCGTGGTGTCCAGCGGCCCCGGGACGCGCAACGCCCGCGGGAACGCCGAGCGCCGCTCGGCACGGTGAAGGCATTCCGGAGCGGGGTGCAACCACGCACCTCGTCCGGGGAGCCGCCGTCGCAGATCCGGGATGAGCATCCCATTCACCGCGACGACCCGCAGCAGACCGTCGGCCGCCGACCGTGTGCGGCACCCCACGCAGGTCCGGACCGGAGTCGGACGAGCACCAGCTGCGCCCAGGTCGTGGGCCGGCCCTGAGTGTAGCGCAGCGTCGCGATGATCTGCGCTCAGCCGACCGACTCCGACTCGGGGGCTCCTGACGAGGAGCGCGGGTCCGCGTCGCTGCGGATGTCGATGCGCCAGCCGGTGAGCCGCGCCGCCAGCCGGGCGTTCTGACCCTCCTTGCCGATGGCAAGCGACAGCTGGAAATCGGGCACGACGACGCGCGCCGTCCGGGTGCGCGCGTCGAGAACCGTGACCGACACCACCTTCGACGGCGACAGGGCATTGCCGACGAACGTCGCCGGATCCTCCGACCAGTCGATGATGTCGATCTTCTCGCCGTTCAGCTCGCTCATCACGTTGCGCACCCGCGCACCCATCGGGCCGATGCACGCCCCTTTGGGGTTGACCCCCGACACCGTCGAACGCACCGCGATCTTGGACCGGTGGCCCGACTCGCGGGCGACAGCGACGATCTCCACCGAGCCGTCGACCAGCTCCGGCACCTCGAGGGCGAACAGCTTGCGCACCAGGCCGGGATGTGTACGGCTCAACGTGATCTGCGTGCCGCGCATTCCGCGGGTGACGCCGACGACGTAGCAGCGGATCCGCTCGCCGTGGGCGTAGACCTCGCCCGGCACCTGCTCGGCCTGCGGCAGCACGCCCTCGATCTGGCCGGAGAGCTGGACGACGACGACCCCGCGGGCGTTGGCCCGCGCGTCGCGCTGGATGACGCCCGAGACGATCTCGCCTTCCTTCGCCGAGAACTCGCCGAACGTGCGCTCGTGCTCCGCGTCGCGCAGGCGCTGCACGATGACCTGCCGGGCGGTGGTGGCGGCGATGCGGCCGAAGCCCTCGGGCGTGTCGTCCCACTCGCGGGCGACGGCCCCGTCCTCGGCCAGCTCCTGCGCCATCACGCGCACCAGCCCCGACTTGCGGTCGATGTCAATGCGCGCGTGGGGTTGGTGGCCGTCGGTGTGCCGGTAGGCGGTGAGCAGCGCGGTCTCGATCGCCTCCAGAACGGTGTCGAAGGGGATCTCCTTATCGCGCTCGATGGCGCGCAGGGCGGCGATGTCGACGTTCACTCGGCGTCCTCCGAAACGTCCTGGGTAAGCAGCGCCACCTCGGACTCGGGCGCGGGCTTGAACTCCACCTCGACCGCGGCCCGCTCGACGTCGGCGTAGCGGACGCTCCGCAGCGCGCCGTCGACCAGCAGCGTGACCGCTTCCTCCCCCGCGGCGCCCACGCGACCGGTGAACGGCCTGCCCTCGCAGGGCCGGACCGTGACCAGGCGCAGCCGCGCCCGGCGCCAGTGCCGCGGGGCGGTCAGCGGCCGGTCGACGCCGGGCGAGGTGACCTCGAGGGTGTACGAGCCGCCGATGAGGTGCTCGTGGCGGTCGAGCTCGGTGGCGGCGGCGCGGGAGAGCCGGGCGATGTCGTCGAGGCCGACGCCCGTGTCGGAGTCGACGACGATCTTCACGGTGTGCCTGCGACCCGCTGCGCGCACGTCCACCTCGTCGAGCTCGAACCCGGCGTCGGTGACGATCGGCTCCAGCACGCCATGCAACTGCCCTGGAAGCGGCCCTGGTGACGGGCGCACAGGGCGGGGGGTGGGCATCGCGGGTGGCTCCTGCCGGGCGAGGGAGGGGTGGGTCCGTCAGGGTATCGCGCCCGGCGTTCGGCCCTGCCGCTCGCGCTCCGCCGATCCCGGGCCGACGGGGCACTGGCAGGATGGGCGACCCCGGGCGGGGGTCAGGAGGAGTGGATGACGGGGCAGGCGATGACGCGGCGCAGGCTGCTCACCGTTCTCCTGCTCGCCCCACCGGCGATGGCCGCCTGCACACCGGCCCGGTCGGCGCAGGGCAACGGCCCTGATCCCCTCATCGCGCTCGCCACGGCGGCGCGCTCGGACGCAGCACTGGCCGCGACGGTGATCGCCGCCACGCCGGATCTCGCCGGGCGCGTCGGCCCGCTGCGGGACGCCCGCGCCGAGCACGCGACGGCGCTGGATGCCGAGGTGGCGCGGCAGGCAGGCATGACGGCGACGCCGCGACCCACCCCGTCCGCGACACCGCAGCCCGGCGGGGCGGCCACGCTCGAGCAGCTCCGCAAGGCCGTCACCACGTCCGGGGAGGCGGCCGGGAAGGTCGCGCTCACCGCGGACGCGCGGCGGGTCGGGCTGGTCGCCTCGGTGGCCGCGTGCTGCACGACGTACGCGACGGTATTGGGGTGATCCGATGACGGCCGCGGTCTCGACGATCGACGGGCAGGCGGCGCAGGCGCTGCAGGTGGCGCTCGGCGCGGAGCACGCCGCGCTCTGGTGCTACTCGTTCGCCGGGGCGTTCCTCGCCGAGCCGCAGCTGGGCCAGGCCCGCCGCGACGCCGACGTGCACCGCCAGCTGCGCAGCCGCGTCGAGCAGACCCTCTCCCAGATCGGGCAGCGCCCGGTGTCGGCCCAACCCGCCTACGCCACGCCACAGCCGGTTACCGACGCGGCGTCCGCCGCGCGGCTCGTGGAGGTCGCCGAGAGCGACTGCCTGACGTCCTGGCGGGCGCTGATGGAGCAGACCACCGACCAGGGCCTGCGCCAGGCGGGCCTGACGGCGCTCAGCGACGGCGCCGTCCGCTGCGCCCGCTGGCGCACGGTGGTCGGCACCACGCCCGCGATCCCGGTCTTCCCTGGCAGACCCTGACCCGATTCAGGCCTGAATCAGCCACTGAGCGCGGCGACCGCGCGGTTCACGTCCGCCTCGGTGTTGTAGAGGTGGAACGCCAGGCGCGCGGCCCCGGCCCGTGCGCTCGCCGTCACCCCGGCCGCCGTGAGCCGCGCCATGGCGTCCGGGTGCCGGACGGAGACGATCGCCGATCCCGCGGGCGGGAGACCCAGCCCCGCGCAGAATGCGTCGGCCAGCCCGACGCAGTGCGCACGCACGGCCGCGCGGTCCAATCCGGCGAGCCACGGCAGCGCCACGGCCGCGCCGACGTGGCAGTACCACGCGGGCGAGGCGTCGAGCGCCCGCGCGTCGTCCGCAAGCCGCAACGGCAGGCCGTAGACGCTGTCCCAGACGTCGGCCCCGGCGTACCAGCCCGCGTGGTGGGGGCTGGGCGACCAGTCCGGCCGGATCGCGAGCCACGCCGTGCCCCGCGGGCTGAGCAGCCACTTGTAACCGCCCGCGACGACGGCGTCGGCGAAGGAGAGGTCGGCGTCGAGCCAGCCGAGGGACTGGGTGGCGTCCAGCACCACCCGGGTGCCGGTGGCCTGGGCGGCCCGCAGCGCGGCGAGGTCGACGATCCGCCCGTCCGCCGACTGCACGACGCTGACCGCCACGACGTCGAACTCCCCCGCGCGCACCCCGACCTCGTCCAGCGGGACCTCGATGACGGTGACCCCACGCCCGGCCTGCGCCGCGAACGGCCAGCTGACGCTCGTGAACTCGCCTTCGGCCACCAGCACGCGTGTGCCGTCGGGCGTGCTCGCCGCGAGCAGTCCGACCAGCGGCGACACGCCGCCGCCAATCGCCACGCGCTCGATGGGCACGCCCACCAGGCGGGCGAACGCGGCCCGGGCGAGCGCGACGGGCTCGTCGTAGTCCGGCGGGCGACCCTGCCCGCTGCGCCACCCGCGCACGGCCGCCTCCACGGCGTCCGCGACGGGTGCGGGCGGTATGCCGACGCTGGCGGTGTTGAGGTAGCCGTCGGGGACGTCGAAGTCGCAGCCGAACGCCGTGCGCATTCCTGCGACAGTAGGCGCGTGCACACCGAGGTGATCGAGATACGCACCGGAAGCCAGGAGGCGGTCGTCAGCCTGGACATCCACGTCGAGCGGTTTCTGCAGGCGAACGACGCCCGCGACGGCCTGCTCTCCGTCTGGGTGCCGCACGCGACCGCGGGGCTCGCCGTGATCGAGACGGGCGCCGGGAGCGACGCCGACCTGCTGACCGCATTGCGCGACGTGCTGCCCGTCCATGACCGCTGGCGGCACCGCCACGGCAGCGCGGGCCACGGCCGCGACCACGTGCTGCCCGCGTTCATCGCGCCGTCGCTCGTGGTGCCGGTGCTCGGCGGCAGGCCTGCGCTGGGCACGTGGCAATCGGTGTGCCTCGTGGACACGAACCGGGACAACCCCGTTCGCTCGGTCCGGCTGTCGTTCCTGGCCGGATAGCGGGGTCTACCGGACGGTCGAGGACGACTCGAACAAGAAGATGCGCGCGCCCAGCCGCACCCGGGTGCCCGGCAGGAGCCGCCTGCTGCGCCGTGGGGGCAGCGGCGTCCATTGCGCCTCTTCCGGGCCCGAGACGTACGTGCCGTTGCGGGATCCGGTGTCGACGACCATGACATCCCAGCCGCTGACCCTGACCTCGGCGTGCACCCGGGACACCGAGCCCGCCCGATCCTCCACGATGATCGGGCGGAGCTCGCCGGTGCGGACCCGTTCGTCGACCTCGGGCATCCGCCCGACGAGGTAGCCGCCGTCGACGACGTGCGCAGCGCCGTCGTCGAACACCAGTCGCCCCAACGGTGGTCGAGGGCCTGCGACGAGCCCGCCGACGCGCTCGTCGATCGGTGCGCCGCAGTGGCGGCACGAAGGCGAGCGCGGGTCGTTGAGATGGCCGTTCTCGCACCGGTATCCGCGGATCCGCGCCCTGCCGCGCGTGCCGCTGCGCTCGTCGACGGCGGGCGCCGGGGTGTCGGGCTGCAGGTCGTCGGGTGCCGGGGCGGCCGGGTCGGGGGCCGACGGGCTGTCCGACGAGGGATGGCCCGGGGACAGGAAGAGCAAGCCGGGCATGGTGGCCGTCCCCTCGGCCGCCGAGGCGGTTCGACGGCCCTGGGGTCCGGCGGTCTCGGTAGGAGCGCCTGCGGCTCGGCCGCCGGTCGGCCGGGCCCCGCCCGGTCGGCCGCGCGTCGGACGCGCAGCGGGGCGTCGGGTCGCGTCCGGCGGGTCGGGCGTCCGCCCGTCCGCGACCGTCGTCGACGGCGCCGGGGCGAAGAGGTCGACGGGCGGAGCGCCGGACGGGGCCAGGGCGCCTGCCGCGGGACCGCTGGACAGGCCACCCGCCGAGAAGGGCTCGGCCGAGCGGGGACCCGCCTGCCGGGCACCGGCCGTCGACCGCCGCGAACCGCCGACCACGGGTTCGGCCGTCGGAACACCGGGACCGGACAGAACGTCGGCCGATGTCGGGGACGGCGGCGGGGACCCGGCAGGAGCCGGAGCGACACCCGTCGTCGGCGAACCGTCGGCCCCGGTGCTGGTCGGAGGACCCGCCTGGGTCGGTGGGGATTCGGCTGCGGCCACGCCCGACGGGCCCGACGGGCCCACGGACGACGGTACAGAATCGGCCGCCGAAACGGCTGACGGGCCCGCGGGGATGCGCGCGGACTCGGCGCGCTCGTCGTCGACGGCCGACGCGGCGGCGGGCGGCCGATCGGTGGGCGTGGGGACGAACGGCCTCGAACGGCTGACCTCGGGCTCAGCGGTTTCTGGTGGATCGGGTGCCGGGCGGCCGCGGTCGGGGTCGTCGGGTGGCGGGCGATCGGGTGCGGAATCCGCCGCCGGGAGGTCCGCGCCCCACAGATCCGCGGGCGCGCGACCTGCAGGCGACGGATCGGCCGCCATGAAGCCGCCGGATGCCTCGAGGTTGAGCGCATGGCGGCCGGTGTGCGCGACCTCCGACGGGTCTCCGGTCATCGGCTCGTCCCGGGCACCGCCCGCTCGCGGGTCGCTCAGCGGGCCGTCCGGCGGGTCGGCCGGGGAGTCAGGCAGGGAGTCGGCCGAAGGATCGGTCCGGGAACCAGTCAGAGGATCAGCCGACGGGTCCGCCGATGGACGGACCGGGGAAGCGGCCCACGGATCGGCCAGCGGGCTGGCGTCGGCCGGGGAACCCGCCCACGGATCGGCCAGCGGCCTGGCGTCGTTCGGGGACCACGCCAAGAGATCAGCCACCGGGGCAGCGACGGAACCCGCCAGAGGATCAGACGGCGGGCAGGCCTCGGCGGGAGATCCCGCCGAGGGATCAGCCAGCGGATCAGCCGAAGGACCAGCCACGGAACCCGTCCAAGGATCAGACGGCGGGCCGGCAGGGGAACCCGCCGGGAGATCGCCCAGCGGGTCGGCCGACGGACCGGTCAGGGAACCGGCCGGGGGATCGGCCCACGGGTCGACCGGAGGGACGGGCGGTGCGTCCGACAGCGGTTCCGACAGCGGGTCGCCCAGGGAGTCGGGGCTCTCGGGCAGCGGGTCGTTGAGGGGATCGGGCGGCGCGGCGGGCCGGAGGTTGCCACCGGAGGCGTCGGCACGTCCGGGCGACCGCGGACCGTCCTCGGGAATGCCGGTCCCTGCGCCGCCCGTCTCCGCGCCGCCCGTCTCAGGGCCGCCCGTCTCAGGGGTGAGCTCCGCGGCCCGGGTGGGAGGAGCCTGGCCCGGCTCGCCCGTCGCCCGGACCGAACCGTTGCGCCCGCTCACCCGCTGCGCGGGCACCTCAGGACCCCATGGCGGGCTCGGGAACGGCTCGCCCGCCCGCTCGCTGGTGTCGAACCACTCGTGTCCGCCTGCCGCCCCGTAGTCGGGTTGCCCCGCGGCCTCGGCCCGTTCCGGCTCGCGCTCGGCGCCCCCGGGGAACAACACGACACCCGCACCGGGGACGACGCCCGCGCGGAGGTCGTGCACGTCGACAGGGTCGGCACGGATCGGACCGCCGTCGATGCTGAGCACGATGGGTCCGCTGAGGCGCGGCAGGAGACGGTCGGTCCCGATAGCCGCGTGGGCGCCGGAGAGCATCAGGCCGCCTGCCGCGTCGACCCGCGCGTCGACCGCGCCCACCAGGTAGACCGCGAACTGCTCCCCCGCCGACGCGACCGTGCCGAACCGCAGCGTGGGGCCGGGTGCGGCCGGTCCGCTCATCCAGGTGGCCAGTCGCCGGGCGAGCACGCGGCCGGGATCGGGTCCCGCGACGGCCGCGCACATCGCGAGGAGCTCGCGCAGCGGCTCCGGCTCAGGGCAGCGCGCCACGCAGACGATGCCCGGGAAGCGGCCTACGACACCCTCGCCAGCCCCCACTACCGCCCGTAGCCCGTCGAAGCCGACGGTGTCACCCGCGGTGCTCGTCGTCACACGCATGGCGGATAGCTTGCCGCCGCGGTAGCAGAACGTGACCCGATTGACGCCGCTTAGGCGCCAACCGGTACGGCGAGAGCGACGGCCAGCCCGCTGTCGACGCCGCCGGTGATCGTTCCGAGCTGGCTGGACCATCCGTCGCGGAAGATGTTGTCGGTGTCCAGCGAGACGGCGGAGAGGTTGCGGACGCTCGTGGCGTCGCCGTCGGTGCCGTGTACCGCGTCGCGGACGTCCTTGGGCAGCACGATCTGTGACGTCGCCATCGGGTCGCCTGCGGACGTCGCCGCGGTTGGACCTATCCGCGCACGAGCCCCGCGAGGTGCTCGACGGCCCCGACGAGCGGGATGTCGTCGCGCAGGCCGGTGCGGCGGTCCTTGATCTCGATCCGGCCGTCCGCGAGGCCCCGCCCGACCACCACGATGGTCGGCACGCCGATCAGCTCGGCGTCGGCGAACTTGACGCCCGGCGAGGCCGCCCGCCGGTCGTCGAGCAGCACCCGGATGCCGACCGCGTCCAGCGCGGCGGCCAGGTCCTCGGCCCCGCCGACGATCTCCTCGCTCTTCCCCGCGATCACGAGGTGCACGTCGAACGGCGCGACCGCACGCGGCCACACGAGCCCGTGCTCGTCGGCGCTCTGCTCGGCGATCGCCGCGACCAGCCGCGACACGCCGACGCCATAGGAGCCCATCGTGATGCGGATCGGCCTCGAGTCCGGGCCGAGCGCGTCGAGGCCGAGGGCGTCGGCGTACTTGCGGCCGAGCTGGAAGACGTGCCCGATCTCGATCCCGCGCGCCGCCTCCAGGGGGCCAGAGCCGTCGGGCGCCGGGTCGCCGGGCCGCACCTCGGCGGCCTCGATCGTGCCGTCGGGGGTGAAGTCGCGGCCTGCGACGAGGTCGACGACGTGGTGGTCGGACTTGTCGGCGCCGGTGACCCACGCCGTGCCGGTGACGATCCGCGGGTCGACGAGGTAGCGCACCCCGTTGGCGGCCAGCGACCCCGGGCCGATGTACCCCTTGACGAGGAAGGGGTGCTTGGCGAAGTCGGCCTCGTCGAGCAGCGCGACCTCAGCCGGGTCGAGCGCGGCCTCCAGGCGCTTCATGTCGACCTCGCGGTCGCCCGGCACCCCCACGCCCAGCAGCGTCCACTCGGCCGCACCGGGAGCGCGGGTCTTGAGCAGCACGTTCTTCAGCGTGTCGGCGGCGGTGAAGGTGCGGCCGAGCCCCGCGCCATTGAGGAAGTCGACGAGCGACTCGATCGTCGGCGTGTTCGGCGTGTGGTGCGCCTGGGCGTCGGGCAGCCCCTCGACCGGCCGCGCGGGCGGCGCTGGTGTGGTGACCGCCTCGACGTTGGCCGCGTAGCCGCCGGGGCTTTGGACGAAGGTGTCCTCGCCGGTCTCGGCGACAGCGAGGAACTCCTCCGAGGCCGAGCCGCCCATCGCCCCGGACGTCGCGGTGACGATCACGTACCGCAGCCCCACCCGGTCGAAGATCTTGACGTATGCGTCGCGGTGCAGGCGGTAGGACTCGGCGAGGCCCTCGTCGGTGAGGTCGAAGGAGTAGGAGTCCTTCATGAGGAACTCCCGCCCGCGCAGGATGCCCGCACGGGGCCGTGCCTCGTCGCGGTACTTGGTCTGGATCTGGTAGAGCATCACCGGATAGTCCTTGTAGGAGGCGTACTCCCCCTTGACGACCTGGGTGAACAACTCTTCGTGCGTCGGGCCGAGCAGGTAGTCGGCGCCCTTGCGGTCCTTGAGCCGGAAGATGTTGGGGCCGTACTCCGTCCAGCGGCCGGTGGCCTCGTAGGGCTCGCGGGGCAGCAGCGCGGGCAGGTGGATCTCCTGGGCGCCGATGGCGTCCATCTCCTGGCGCACGACGTCCTCGACGCGGCGGAGCACCTTGAGCCCCAGCGGCAGCCACGAGTAGATCCCCGGAGCGACGCGACGGACATAGCCTGCGCGGACGAGCAGCTTGTGGCTCGGTACCTCCGCGTCGGCCGGGTCCTCGCGGAGGGTACGCAGGAACAGCGACGACATCCGGGTCAACACCCCGCGAAGGTTAGCGGCTCCGCAAGCTCCGCTCAGAGCTGAGGTTCGCTGCGCAAGCTCCGCTCAGAGCTGAGGTTCGCTGCGCAAGCTCCGCTCAGACGGGCAGGTGGAGGTTGACGACGCGGGCCGCGTCGGCGAGCTCGGCGAGCTCCACCACCTCGACGCCCGCGGCGCGCAGCTTCTCGGCGCCCTCGCCGTGGACGAAGAGCTCCGGCTCGCGCCAGGCGAACACGACGCGGGTGATGCCCGCGGTCAGGATCAGCTCCGTGCAGCTGCGCGGCCGCGACGCCCGCACGCTGCACGGCTCGAGGGAGCTGTAGAGGGTCGCACCCGCCGGGGCCAGCCAGCCGGGGCCGAGCGCGGCGAGGGCAGCCTCCTCGGCGTGGTCACGCGGGTCGTCCTGGTGGGTGTAGCCCGCCGAGAGGGTGCGCCCGTGGGCGTCGACGATCAGGGCGCCGACGGAGAACGCGTAGGCGGAGGGCAGTGTGTGCTTCGCGAGCGAGATCGCCTCCTGCAGGAGCACACGGTCGTCCACCCCCACAGTGTCCTCCGTGGCCGCCCGCGCGGGCCACGGGTGTGATCAAGCCGGGTGCGCGAGCAACCACCGCACGTCACGGCCGAACGACCACACGAGCGCGGCCAGCGCCACCGCCACCAGAACGAAGGCCAGCGGGCGCGGCACGATCGGCGCGGCGGCCGCGACCAGCATTCCGCCCTGCATCGCGGCCACAACTTTCCGCGCCCGGCTGAACGGCAGCGGCGCGCGCAGGCGCGGCACGACGTACATCGCCGCCACGAACGCGTAGCGCATGAGCCCGATCGCGAGCACCCACGGCCCCAGCGACCGGCAGACCAGCGCGCTCAGCATGAGGATGAGGAACGCGTCGACCTCCATGTCGAACCGGGCCCCCAGCGCCGAGACGGTGTCGAACCGGCGGGCGAGGTAGCCGTCCAGCCCGTCCAGGGCGAGCGCGATGGCACCGATCACCACGAGCAGGCCGACCCGCGCTCCGGTGGCGCCTTCGACGACGAGTGCGGTGACGCCGCCGACGAGCGTCGCCCTGGCCAACGTCACCTGGTTCGCGGCGCCCGCGGCACGCGCCCGGGCAGCGGGGTCGTACCGGATCAGCAGCATCCCGACGACCAGCCCGAACGCGATGCCCGCCGCCCAACCCACCGAGCTCAGCCCGACGCAGGCGCCGATTCCGCCGAGGACGACAAGCTGTGCCGCGCCCGCCCAGCTGAGCTCGCGGTCGAAGCCTGCGCTCGTTGCGCATGTTCCGATGGCCATGTCCTCCATCACGACGTCTGCGGGCATCCGGTTCATCTCATCGTGGTCCTGTGTCGTCGGCCACCGGGACCGGGGGTGCCAGGATCGGCCGCATGCCCGACCAATCCCGCGCGTTCTGGCTGCTCTCCCCCGGCGTCGGCGGGATCCGCACCGAGCCGCTCAAGCGCCCCGGACCCGACGAGGTGCTGGTGCGCGCCCGCTACTCCGGGATCAGCAAGGGCACCGAGACCCTGGTCTTCCGCGGCGGGGTCCCGCCGAGCCAGCACGCGCTCATGCGCGCCCCCTTCCAGGACGGCGAGTTCCCCGCTCCTGTCAAGTACGGCTATCTCTCGGTCGGGGTGGTCGAGCAGGGGCCGGAGCCGCTCGTCGGGAAGACGGTGTTCTGCCTCTACCCCCACCAGGATCGCTACGTCGTACCGTCGTCGGCCGTGACGCCCCTCCCGGACACCGTGCCTGCGGCAAGGGCCGTGCTGGCGGGCACCGTCGAGACCGCGGTCAACGCGCTGTGGGACGCGGCCCCGGTCGTCGGCGACCGGATCGCGGTGGTCGGCGGCGGAATGGTCGGCTGTTGCGTCGCCCGACTGCTGACGTCGCTGCCCGGTGCCCGGGTGGAGCTCGTGGACGCCGACCCGGAGCGGGCGGCCGTCGCCGAGGCGCTCGGTTTGGCGTTCCGGGCACCCGCGGACGCGTCGGGCGAGTGTGATCTCGTCGTGCACGCCTCCGGGCACCCCGAGGGCCTGACGCTGGCGTTGACGCTGCTCGGCGACGAGGGCGAGGTGATCGAGCTCAGCTGGTACGGCGACCGCCTGGTGCCGGTGCCGCTCGGCGAGGCCTTCCACTCCCGGCGACTGACCGTGCGCGCCAGCCAGGTGGGGGCCGTCGCGGCCCGGCGGAGGGTCCGCCGCACGCACGCCGACCGCCTGGCGCTGGCGCTCGACCTGCTGGCCGATCCGGCGTTCGACGCGCTGATCTCCGGAGACGTCGCATTCGACCATCTACCGACCGTGATGGCCGAGCTGGCGGACGGCCGCCGATCGGCGCTGTGCCAACGCGTCGTCTATGACCACCATGGGTGACGTGTATCGGGTGACGGTCCGCGACCACGTCATGGTCGCCCACAGCTTCCGCGGCGCGGTCTTCGGACCCGCCCAGGCCCTGCACGGCGCGACGTTCGTGGTCGACGCGACGTTCCGGCGCGCCGAGCTGGACACCGACAACATCGTCGTCGACATCGGCCTCGCCACCGAGGAGCTCGGCAAGTCGCTCGCCGACCTCAACTACCGCAACCTCGACGACCACCCTGACCTCGCCGAGACCAACACGACCACCGAGTTCCTGGCCCGGCTGATCGCCGACCGGCTCGCCGCACGCATCCACGCGGGCGCGCTCGGGGAGGCGGCGCGCGGGATCGACGGGATCGAGGTCACGTTGCACGAGTCGCACGTCGCGTCGGCGGGCTACGAGCGCAGCCTGTGAGCCGCCTGCACGTGGTGTTGCCGGGTGACGTCGACGATCCCCGGTCACCGAGCGGCGGCAACACCTACGGGCGGCGGGTTGCGCAGGAGCTCGAGGCCCTCGGCTGGACGGTCACGCGGCACCTCGTGGCCGGGCGCTGGCCGCGGCCCGACGCCGCCGCCGAGGCCGGGCTCGCGGGCGTGCTCGGGGCGGTGCCGGACGGCGGCACCGTGCTCCTCGACGGGCTGGTGGCCTGCGGGGTGCCGCAGGTGGTCGGGCCGCACGCTGGGCGGCTGCGGCTCGTCGTGCTCCTGCACCTGCCGCTGGCCGACGAGGCGGGCCTGCCGACCGATGTCGCGGCCGAGCTCGACGCCCGGGAGCGGGCGACCCTCCGCGCCGCCGACGCCGTGATCGTGACCAGCGCGGCGGTCGCCCGGCAGCTCGCCGGGCACGGGCTGCCCGCCGTGCACATCGCCGAGCCCGGCACCGACACCGCACCGCGGGCGGTCGGCACCGACGGGGCGACCGCGCTGCTGTGCGTCGCGGCCGTCACCCCGGTCAAGGGCCATGACGTGCTCGTCGACGCGCTCACCGCCGTCGCGGACCGGCCGTGGACGTGCGTGTGCGCGGGCCCGCTCGACCGCGCACCCGGCCATGTGGCCGCGCTGCGACGGCAGATCGCGCGTTCCGGCCTCGACGAGCGCGTGCGGTTGGCAGGTCCGCTGGCCCCGGCCGCGCTCGCCGCCGCCTACGCGGCGACGGACCTGGCCGTCCTGCCGTCCCGGACCGAGACGTTCGGAATGGCCGCCGCCGAGGCGCTGGCCCGGGGTATCCCGGTGCTGGCGACGACGGTCGGCGGCCTGCCCGACACCGTCGGCCGCGCCCCCGACGGCACCATTCCCGGCCTCCTCGTCCCTCCGGGCGATCCCGCGGCCCTCGCCTCCGCCCTGCGTCGGTGGTTCGCCGAGCCCGCCCTGCGCACCCGACTGCGCGCCGCGTCCGCCGCGCGCGGCGCCGCGCTCCCCCGGTGGGACGCGACGGCGGCGGCGGTGTCCGCGGTACTCACCCCGTTCGCTCGCGGTGAGGTGGCCCTGTCGCAGGGCCGGGGAGGCGCGTCGTGACCGCCCGGCCGCTCACCCCGGAGACCGTGGCATTGCCCACCCCGCCTGGCGTGGCTGAGCCCGCAGGGCCGCCCAGCGGGGCGCCGCCTGCGGCTGCCGCGTCAGCCGGGCCCACGCCGACCGGGACGCCCACGCCCTCCGGGTCAGCCGTCGCCGCATCGCGCGAGGTCACGGCCCCTGTCGCCGAACCCGATTGGCTGCAGCTGCGGGAGCCCGTGGACCGCCGGTCCCGCAGCGTCGAGCTCGCCAGGGAGCTGGCCGCCGCGCTGCGGCCTGGACCGCTCCGGATCCTCGACGTCGGCTGCGGGACGGGCTCGACCACCCGCTGGCTCGCCCCGTTGCTGCCCGGCCCGCAGCATTGGGTCATGCTCGACCGCGACCCCGCCCTGCTCGCGCTCGTCGCCGAGCGCACAGCGGGCACCCGCGACCGTGACGGCACACCGGTGGACGTCGCCACCCGGCACGACGAGATCACATCGCTCACCGCCAGGGACCTCGCGGGCATGAGCGCGGTCACCGCGTCGGCGCTCGTCGACCTGCTCACCGCCGACGAGATCGGAAGCCTCGCCGCGGCGTGTGCCGCGGCGCGGGTGCCCGCCCTGATCACCCTGACCGTCACCGGGCAGGTGGAGATCGACCCACCCGACCCGGTCGACCACGAGGTCGCCGCGGCTTTCGACGCCCACCAGCGCCGGACGGTCGCAGGCCGCACGCTGCTCGGCCCGGGCGCCGCCGCGGCCACCGTCGAAGCGTTCGAGCGGGCCGGAATGACCGTCCGGACCGTGCCGACGCCGTGGCGGCTGGGCCCGGACGACCGCCCGCTCGCCGTGCGGTGGCTCACCGAGCGGGTGGAAGCCGCCGTCGAGCAGGAACCACAACGGGCAAAATCCGCGTGGATGGCGTTGACCCGTAGGGTGAACGCCACGCCGCTGCGCGCCGTGATCTCTCATATCGACCTGCTCGCCGCTCCGATCGGAGGCCCTCCATGACGCACGCCGGGCCCCGGCACATCGCCAACCCCGCCGCGGTGCCCACGCGGCACGCCGCGCCTGGTCGGCGACTGCCGTGGTTGCGCATGATCGGCGGGGTGGCGATGCTCGTCGCCCTTGCCTCGGCGCTGGGCACGGGCGCGTTCGCTGCCGGTCTGCGCGTCGTCGGCCCCTGGTCAGCCGCCGCCGCGCTCGCGCTCGGCCTGGCCAGCACGGTGTTCACCGCGCTCCGTTGGCGGCTCATCGCCCGCAGGGTCGGGCTGCGGCTGGAGGTGGCCGAGGCCGTGGCCGAGAGCTACCGGGCCGTCTTCCTCAACTCGGTTCTGCCGGGCGGCGTGCTGGGTGACGTCGACCGGGCGCGGCGGCACGGCCGCGACGCGGGCGACGTCGGACGGTCGGCGCGGGTCGTCGTGCTCGAGCGCACCGCGGGCCAGGTCGTGCTCATCGCCGCCGCCCTGCTCGTGCTGCCCACCCACCCTGCGCTCATCCCGTCGCTGATCGGCGGCGTCCAGACGAAGCCGGTCGTGCTCATCGGCGTCGGCCTCGGCGTGCTCGCCGCGGTGTCGGTCGTGCTGCTGCGGGCCCGTCGCACCGGCGCACACGAGCGGTGGCGGCGCGCGGCGGGCAAGGCCCTCGCCGACCTGCGCTCAGGTGTGCTGGCGCGGGGGGCGTGGCCGTCGGTCCTGCTGCTGTCGGCTGGCGCGCTGGCGTGCTACCTCGGGCTGTTCCTCGTAGCGGCGTACGCCGCGGGCACGCACGCGTCGGTGTGGCAGCTCCTGCCGCTGCTGCTGCTCGCTCTGATGGCGATGGGGCTGCCCATCAGCGTCGGGGGCTGGGGCCCGCGCGAGGGGGTTGCCGCGGTCTCGTTCTGGATGGCGGGCCTCGGCGCGCCGCTGGGCGTGACGGTCGCCGTCGCCTACGGCGTCCTGACGCTGATCGCGAGCCTTCCCGGCGCCTTCGTGGTGCTGATGGGGCGCCGCCGGGAAGCCCACAGGTCGCCCGCCGCCTCTCCCGCCGCTTAGCCACCCCGCTGCCGCACTACCGGGGCCGCACCACCGGGGCCGCACCACGGGCCGAGCCCGATCTCGCCCGGCCGCGCGTTCCGCGCACTTCGCAGATCATCGAGTGTGCGCTTCGCAGGGCCCGGGGCTCTGCGAGGCGTAGGGCGGCTCTGCGAACACCACCAGCGGCGCGGCGGGCCACGGCGGCGGGCCCCACCGCGACAACCACCGGCGACGACCACCGGCGACGACCACCGGCGACCGGCGGTGCCCGGCGGCGGTGCCCGACCGCGCCGCCCAGCGCGCTCGACCAACTGCCCCAGCCTGACGGCAGCACGCACACCCATCTGCCCAGCGCGGCCGCAGGAAGGGCTACGAGAAGTCGAGCGCCTCCACCGTCGCCGCGGACTGCTGGTGGGTGGGGCGCCGAGCGCCGCCGATCGCGTACACCGAGTTGCCGACCGCCGCGAGCGCCATGCCGTGCCGGGGCACCGGCAGCGGCGGCAGCGTCGCCCACGTGCCGGTAGCGGTGTCGTAGGCCTCCACGGTGTCCAGCACCCGGGTGGGCTCCTCGCCGCCCGCCGCGATGATCCGGCCGTCGACGCACGCGGCTGCGACGCCGCCGCGGGGCGTGGGCATGTTCGGCATCGTCTGCCATGCGCCCGTCGCGGGGTCGAAGCGCTCGAACGCCGCGGTGTTCTTGTCCGACGAGAGGTTGCGCCCGCCGACGGCGTAGACGTACGTGCCGTCCGTAGTCGCGGACAGGTGCTCCCGGGGCGTGGGGATCGGCGCCGCATCGGTCCAGCGGGTGCCGTCGAACACCTCGGTGGGCGTCACGAGCTGGTTGTCCGCCTGCCCGCCGACGACGACGATCTTGTCGCCCACGACGGCTGCACCCTCCGCCACCCGCGGGTGGTTCAGCGGCGGCAGCTCGACCCACGCACTGCCCCGCAGCGCGTAGACCTTCCCCGAGACCTGGCCCGAAAGGTTGCCGCCCGCGGGCGTCCAGCCGCCGATCACGACGACCTCGTCGTGGTACGTCACCGCCGCGATGTGGTGCAGTGGCACCGGAAGGTCCGGGCCCCGCGTCCAGTTGTCGATCACCGGGTCGTAGCCGTAGACCGCTGTCGTCGCCGCGTCCTGGGTGAGCCCGCCCGCGATCCACAGCTTGCCGCCCGCCACCGTCGCCCCGGCGAACTGGCGGGCGATCGGGGCGTCCTTCAGCTCGCGCCACACCGGAGCGGGCTGCAGCCTGCGTGGGGGCATCTGCAACGCCTCGCCCACGCCGGTCGACGCGATGTGGCTGGGCTGTTCGGCGCCGCCGATCGCGTAGACCATCTTGTCGACCGCGGCCAGGCCGAGGCCGTGCCGGGGCTGGGGCAGCGCGGGCAGGTCGGTCCAGGTGTTGGACGGGATGTCGTAGGCGAAGACCGTGGCGTCGACCGTCGTCGGCTCCTCGCCACCCGCCACGACCAGACGCCCGTCGGCCACCGCGGCCCCGATCCCGCCGCGGGGTGCTGGCAGTGGCGCGAGCGCGGTCCACGAGTCGGCCTTGGGGTCGTAGCGCTCCACCGCGGCGCTGTTCTTGTCCGACGACAGGTCGCGCCCGCCGACGACATAGGCGTACGTGCCGTCGGTGGCCATGCCCAGGTGCTCGCGCGGCGTGGGCAGGTCGGCGACCCGACGCCACGCCTTGCCGTCGAACACCTCGGTGGTGGGGTTGAGCTTGCCGTCGTCCTGTCCACCGCTGACGATGATCTCGTCGCCGACGACGACCGCGCCCCCCGCGACGTGCGGCGACAGCATCGGCGGCAGCTCGACCCAACCGCCGCCGCGCTGGGCGTACACCTTGTTCGAGCTCACCGCCGTGAGGTTGCCGCCCTGCGCCTGCCAGCCGCCGAGCACAATGATCTCCCCGCGGTAGGTCACGGCCGTCTCGTGCGACAGCGGAACCGGCAGCGGAATGCCCGTCTTCCACGTGTCGATGGCCGGGTCGTAGCCCTCCACCAACGGGGTGGCCGCGCCGTCGGTGATCCCGCCGATCACCCAGACCGTGCCGTCGGCAACGGTCGTGGCGACCTGTTGGCGCGGGGTGGGGTCGGCGTGCAGCTCCCGCCACGCGCTCGCGGGCACCACCGGCGTGACCGGCGGCGGCCCGGCCGTCGGTGTGGTGCCCGGCCTGCGCAGCACGAGTACGCCGACGACGACGAGCGAGGCCAGCAGAACGACGATGGTGACGATGGCGATCAGCGGACGGCGGGGACGCGGCCTGTCCGGCGTCTCCGGCGGTGGGGGCGGCGCCGCGCGCGGCCCTGCGGGGCCGCCGGGGCCGCCGCCGGGCCGTGCTGCACGTTCTGACCGGGACGTGTCGCGTGCACGACCGTCTGCGCCGAGCTGCCCGTGTGGTCGATGCGGCCGGAGCCGCCCGAGTCGTCCGAGCGTCGACCCGCCAAGCCTGCCGGGCCAGGCCACGGCGTCGGTCCACGCTTGTCGATGAACGCGGTGGCGCCGTCGTCGGGCTTGCCCTGAAGCGCCGCGGTGGAGGCCGTCCCGGCGTGCTCGCCCGCGGCGTCCAACCCCGCTCGGGACGGCGGGTCGCCCGACACCGGCCTGTGCGGTCCCCCTCGGGCGGACGACGGCACGGCGCCCACGCCGGAGGCGCCCGCGCCCAGGGTGCCCGCCCACGGCCGCTCGACGAGGGGCAGGGGGTTCGAGGTGCGCCGCGGCGAGCGCTCGTCGGGGTGGGAGACCTGCGTGACGTCCTTCTCGGACGGGCGCCTGCTCACGGGCAGCGCCATCTCCGCGACCGGGAGGTTCGCCGCGCGCTGCACGTCCTGCAGGTCGTGCCCGAACGCCTCCGCGCTGGCCGGGCGGTCGCCGGGGTCCTTGGCCATCGCGTGCTCGAGCACCGCGCACAGCTCGTCGGGCACACCGTGGCCGCGCAGGTCGGGGATGGGCTGTCCGGTGATCCGCAGGAACTGGGCGATGATCTCCTCGCCCTCGCGCCGCTCGAAGGCCGCGCGCCCCGCGATGATCGAGAAGAGCGCCGCGGCGAGGCCGTAGATGTCCGACTGTCGGGTCGGCGGGCGACCGTTGAGCACCTCGGGGGCGCTGTAGGACAGCGATCCGGTGAACGCCCCGGTCGCCGTCTCGAAGCCGCCCTCGATGCGGGCGATGCCGAAGTCGGTGAGCTGGGCCTCGCCGTAGTCGGAGAGCAGGATGTTCGCGGGCTTGACGTCGCGGTGCAGCGTGCCGACGCGATGCGCGCTCTCCAGCGCCCCGGCCAGCCGCACCCCCATGCGGATGGCCTCGTCCCACGCGATCGGTCCCTCGCGCCGCACCCGGGAGGCGAGCGAATCCAGCGACTGGAACGGCATCACGATGTACGGGCGCCCGCTGTGCGTGACCCCCACCTGCAGCACGTCGACCACGTTGGGGTGCCCGGACAGCCCACCCATCGCCCGACCCTCGCGGAAGAACCGCTCACGGCTGACCGTGTCGAGGTCGGTGTGCAGGAGCTTCACCGCCACCGTGCGGTTGAGCGCTTCCTGGGTGCACCGGAAGACGACGCCGAAGCCACCGCGCCCGACCTCGACGGCGTCGGTGAACCCGGCGCGCGCGAGGTCGAGGACGATGGCGGGCCGCCCGCCAGCGGTGACACCGGGATCCGTCACGGCGGATCAGTGGTCCTTGGACGCGGCCGCCGCGCGGACCTCGGCGAGCGTGATCGCCCCGCGGCGCAGCGCCTCGTTGGCGAGCTTGGTGCGGCGGCGCTCGCCGTCGCCCGACACGCCGAACTTGTCGTAGAGCCGCAGCAGATGCTGCTTGACGGCCGCCTCGCTGACCCACAGCTGCTGGGCGATCTGCCGCGTCGACGCGGGCTCGGTGAACATCTCCGGGCCGGTCATCGGGGTGAACAGCGCGATGAGGACATCCCGTTCCCGCGGGGTGAGCTGCGGCGGCGGCGCCTGGGCCTCGGTCATCCCAGGGTCGTCCGCGGTGCGGTCGGCCCGCAGGACGATGCGCGTGCGCCCGATGCGCAGCTCGTCACCCGGACCCACCCTGGCCTCGCCGGAGACCCGGTTGCCGTTGACGAACGTGCCGTTGCGGGAGCTGACGTCGCGGATGCTCCATCCCCCGCCGAGCCGCTCCAGAACGGCGTGCACACGGGAGACCTGACCGTCGTCACCCAGGACGATGTCGTTGCCAGCGGCTCGTCCGACGGTGATGCGGTCACCGCCCAACGGGACGAGATCAGCTCCTGCCGGGCGCCACACCTCGAGGAACGCCGTCATCACACCCCCCTTCGCGCGGAACGGTAGTCCAACCGGACCCAGCACCACAGCATCGTTTGCCCTTGGTATCGCTTGCACACCTATGGGAGTTTCACGGTTGCAGCGGCGATACGGTTGAGTCGTCACGAACGGGTGACGGCCGCCACCGCTCGGGAGGTCCCGGGAGTCAGAATAGCCGCCCTCAGCCCCGCAACAGATCGCGCAACAGCCTCGACACGGTCTCGGCCTCGATGAGGAAGCCGTCGTGGCCGTACGGCGAATCGATCACCTCGACGTCGCCTGCGCCCGCGATACGGCGGGCGAGTTCCTCCTGCTGATCCAGCGGATACAACCGGTCGGACGACACGCCTGCGACGAGCGTGCGCGCCGTGACGCGGGCCAGACCGGCGGACGTGCCGCCCCGCCCCCTCCCGACGTCGTGCGCGTTCATCATCTCCGTCAGCCGCACGTAGGAGCCCGCGTCGAAGCGGCGGACGAGCTTCTCCGCGTGGTGGTCGAGGTAGGACTCGACCGCGTACCGCCCGCCTGCCGCCAGATCCTCGCCGTCCTGCGGCTCGCGTCCGAACCGCTCGGCGAGCTCGTACGCGCTTCTGTAGCTCAGGTGCGCCATCCGACGGGCGACGCCGAGGCCCAGGTGGGGGCCGTGGCCGGGCGGAAGGTCGTGGTAGTCGCCGCCGCGCCAGCCCGGGTCGGCGCGGATCGCGGCCAGCTGCGGGGCGCACCAGCCGATCTGGTCCGCGGAGGCCGCCGCCGGGCACGCCAGGAGGAACAGCCGCTCGACGCGGTCGGGCTCGACGGCCGCCCACTCCAGCGCGCGCATACCGCCCATCGAGCCGCCGACCACGCACGCCCAGCGCGCGACCCCGAGCGCGTCGGCCAGCGCGGTCTCCGCGCGGACCGAGTCGCGGATGGTCACGAGCGGGAAGCGGCTGCCCCACGGCCTGCCGTCCGGAGCGGTGGACGCCGGGCCGGTGCTGCCCTGGCAGCCGCCGACGATGTTGGGCACGACGACGAACCAGCGCGCCGGATCCAGCGCCCGTCCGGGCCCGACCACCGCCTGCCACCAACCCGGCGTCGGATGGCCGTCGCCCGGGGGACCGGCGACGTGACTGTCGCCGGTGAGCGCGTGCATCACCAGAACGGCGTTGGACGCGTCGGCGTTGAGCGTGCCCCACGTCTCGTAGGCGATCGTGACGGCGGGCAGCTCGCCGCCGAACTCCAGCGGCAGCGGCTCCGGGAGGCGCACCCACTGCCGTCGGCCCGGCGGGTCCCCCTCCCGCCACGCGCCGGTGGCGGGAGGGAGGGCCGTCTCGGTCACCGTCATGTGCTGGGCCGCTGCAGTGCCGATCAGTGCGCTCGCAAGCTCGCTCACACGCCCTTGGCCGCGCGGAACCCGGCTTCGAGGTCGGCCTTGATGTCCTCGATGCCCTCCAGCCCGACCGACAGCCGCACGAGTCCCGGGGTCACTCCCGTGGCCAGCTGCTCCTCGCCGGAGAGCTGGCTGTGGGTGGTGCTGGCCGGGTGGATGACGAGGCTGCGGACGTCGCCGATGTTGGCCAGGTGGCTGTGCAGCTCCAGCGCGTCGACGAACCTCTTGCCCGCCTCGATCCCGCCCTGGAGGTCGAACGCGACGACCGCGCCCCCGCCCTTGGGCATGTACTTCTGCTGCCGCGCGTGCCACGGGCTCGACGGCAGCCCGGGGTAGTACACCTTCTCCACCTCGTCGCGGGCCTCGAGCCACTCCGCGACGGCCTGCGCGTTCTGGACGTGCCGCTCGATGCGCAGCGACAGCGTCTCGACGCCCTGGATGAGCAGGAAGCTGTTCTGCGGCGAGATGGCAGGCCCGATGTCGCGCAGCAGTTGCACGCGCAGCTTGATGATGTAGGACTGCGGGCCGAGCGCCTCCCAGTAGTTGAGGCCGTGGTAGCTCGGGTCCGGCGTGGTGAGCCCCGGGAAGCGGTCGGCGTGGTCGCCCCACGGGAAGTTGCCGGAGTCGACGACGATGCCGCCGATCGCGGTGCCGTGGCCGCCGAGGAACTTCGTGGCCGAGTGGACGACGATGTCGGCGCCGTGCTCGATCGGACGCAGCAGGTAGGGCGTGGGGACGGTGTTGTCCACGATGAGCGGCACGCCCGCCTCGTGTGCGACGTCGGCCACCGCGCGCACGTCGAGCACGTTGCCGCGCGGGTTGCCCAGCGTCTCGGCGAAGAGCAGCTTGGTGTTCGGGCGGATGGCGGCGCGCCATTCGTCGACGTCGTCGGGGTCGTCGACGAAGCTGACGTCGATCCCGAGCTTGGGCAACGTGTAGTGGAAGAGGTTGTAGGTGCCGCCGTAGAGCGAGGCGCTGGACACGAAGTGGTCGCCCGCCTGGGCGATGTTGAGGATGGCGAGGGTCTCCGCGGCCTGACCGGAGGCGAACGCGACGGCGGCGAGGCCCCCCTCCAGAGCGGTGACGCGCTGCTCGAGCACGTCCTGGGTGGGGTTCATGATCCGCGTGTAGATGTTGCCGAGCTCGGTGAGGCCGAAGAGCGCTGCGGCGTGGTCGGTGTCGCGGAACGTGTAGGAGGTGGTCTGGTAGATCGGGGTGGCACGGGCACCGGTCGTCGGGTCGGACGTGGCGCCTGCGTGCACCTGCTTGGTCTCGAAAGACCAGGATTCGGACACGGCTGTCTCCAGTGAGAAACTACGGGATCGTGGTCAGCGGCCAGGGCGACAGACCGCGCTCGCGACCCGCATGTGATCCACATGCCTGCGTACCACGAGACGGATCACGATCGAGACCGTAATGCCGGCGGAACCTGCACACAACAAGGACACGATGGCCGCACCCCGGATCGTTCAGGTTCGTGGCGCTACGGTGCGGGCGTGCTGGTGATCCTCCCCCCGTCGGAGACGAAGCTCGACGGAGGCGGCGGGCCACCGCTGCGACTGGACGCCCTCGCGCATCCCGAGCTGACCCCGGTGCGCGCGCAGCTCGTCGACGAGCTGGTGAAGCTCGCAGGCGATGCGGAGGCGGCGCGTGCCGCGCTGGGGCTGTCCCCGCATCAGGACGCGGAGATCGAGCGGAACGCGGCGCTCTGGACGTCGCCGACGACGCCTGCGCTGCGCCGCTACACCGGGGTGCTCTACGACGCGCTGGACGTGGGCTCGCTGCGCGGGGCCGCCGTGGCGCGGGCGCAGCGGCGCCTTGCCGTGGGCTCCGCGCTCTTCGGGCTGCTCAGGGCGGGCGACCCGGTGCCCGCCTACCGCCTCTCGGCGGGCTCGGCGCTGCCGGATCGCGGCACGTTGGCGGCCACGTGGCGACCGCTGCTCGAGCCCGTTCTCGTCGCCCTGGCGGAGCGCGAGCTGGTGGTCGACCTGCGCTCCGGCTCGTACGCCGCGCTGGCCCGCATCCCCGGCGCGGTGACGGTGACCGTCCTGACGGCCCAGCGCACGGTCGTGAGCCACTTCAACAAGGCCCACAAGGGCAGGCTCGCCCGCCTGCTGGCAGGCACCCGCGCGGAGCCCTCCGACGCCGCCGGGGTCGCGGCCATCGCGCGCCGCGCGGGCATGCACGTCGAGCGGCGCGGCACGGCCCTGGAGATCATCCTTCCGTGATGGCGGCCTGCCGCAGCGGGTGAGTCCCGCGAACGAGCACGCCGAGTTGGCCGATTCATCACGCGTCCCGTGTCCGAATTCCACACTCGCCGTGGGGAGACGCGGGACTCACCGTATTTGGGTTGCGGGGCCGTCGCCGGGCCGGGCAGGGTGGCCGCGTCGAGCCGGGCGTCCGGCTTGAGCCGCGAGCGTTGAGTCGCTGGGAGCCGAGGAGGTGTGCGCGATGTCCATCGCTGTCGTGGACGGCCGCCGTCCCATCCTCGCCCCGCGCACCTGACCTGCCGCGGGGCCCACCTCCAGGAGACCCCGCGTTGCGCAAGCACGACCCTTTCGCTGAGCCCACCCGCAGGCGCCGCCGTCGTTTCGACGACGACGAGCCCCACACCACCTACGGCCGCCGCATCGACCTGACGACGCTCGACGAGCGCGCAGGGGTCGACGACGACGTCGACGACGAGCCGAACCCGGCCCTCGGCCGCCGCCTCGACCTGACGACCCTCGACGAGCGCGCAGGGGTCGAGGACGACGGTCCGCCGACCGGCGACCGCTGGTCGACCTGGGACGGCGCCGAACACGGCCCCGAGCCCCGACCCGACTGGGTGATCACCGATCACGGCGCCGTCGACACCGACCTCGGCGTGCTCAAGACCGGCAAGGAGGCCGACGTCCACCTCGTCGAGCGCGCCGTCCCGGGCACCGACCGCCGGACGGTGATGGCCGCCAAGCGCTACCGCAGCGCCCAGCACCGCATGTTCCACCGCGACGCGGGTTACCTCGAGGGCCGCCGCGTGCGCCGTTCCCGCGAGACCCGCGCGATGGCCACGCGCACGGCGTTCGGCCGCGACCTGCTCTCCGGCCAGTGGGCGGGCGCCGAGTTCGCGGCGCTCACCCTCCTCTGGCGCGCAGGCGTGCCGGTGCCCTACCCGGTGCAGCACGCGGGCACGGAGCTGATCCTCGAATACCTCGGCACCGACGACGGCCGGGCGGCGCCCCGCCTGGTCCAGCTCCGACCCGGGCGAGACGAGCTGTGCGACCTGTGGCGGCAGCTCGTCGACGCCCTCGTCGGGCTGGCTCGCCACGGTCTCGCCCACGGCGACCTGTCGGCGTTCAACCTCCTCGTCCACGACGGCAGGTTGGTCGTGATCGATCTACCGCAGGTGGTCGACGTCGTCGGCAACCCGAACGGGCCGGAGTACCTCGCCCGCGACGTGCGGCGCATCGGCGAGTGGTTCAGCGCGCGCGGGCTGCCGCCCGCCGTCGGTGACGCGGAGACGCTGCTCGACGAGCTGCTCGACGAGATCGGGATCCGCGGGCCGCGGCCGTGACCACGGGTCCGCGCACGGTCTGCCGTCGAGAGGCACGGATCCGTCGTCCCGATGACAGATCCGTGCCGACCGCTGACCACGACGACGCGCGTCACATGACCGCTGCATCCGAACGGGCCGGGCGCTGCCGTAGGGTGGTGGCGAGCGCCCGGCCATCCGCTGGCGCCACCACGAGGGCGCGCATCGACGCGTCCGGGCCCGTCCGGCTCTCCGCGTGACGTGCCCGTCCCGGAGGTATTGAGTGACATCCCCGCAATCCCGGCGCCGCTCAGGCGCGCCGAACCGACGCCGCCGACCTGAGAGCGGCGAGCCCGGCTCGGCGCCCACGCGCGGCGTCGAACGACGGCACCCCGGGGCCGCACGCGGCGTCGATCCCGGCGCCGCACGCAGCCGGTCCCGCGCAGGCGGACCGGCCGCCGCCGCTCCCGGCGCCACCACCCCATCCGAGGTCCTGTGGACCGCACCGGCGTCCGGCATGCCGACGTTCGCCGCGCTCGGCCTCCCCGAGCCGCTGGTCACCGCGCTGACGGCGCACGGCTTCACCACCCCGTTCCCCATCCAGGCCGCCACCCTCCCCGATGCGCTCGCCTGCCGCGACCTGCTCGGCCGCGGTCAGACCGGCTCCGGCAAGACGCTCGCGTTCGGGCTCGCCATGCTGGCCCGGCTGGCAGGCGGTCGGGCGCGACCGCGCCGTCCCCGCGGGCTGGTTCTGGTGCCGACCCGCGAGCTCGCCACCCAGGTCGTCGAGGCGATCCTCCCCTTCGCCAAAGCGCTCGGGCTGACCACGACCTCCGTGGTCGGCGGGATGTCCTTCCACCGCCAGGCGGGTGAGCTGCAGCGCGGCATCGACGTGCTCGTCGCCACGCCGGGCCGGCTCGCCGACCACCTCGACCAGGGCACCTGTGTGCTGGACGACATCGCGATCACCGCCATCGACGAGGCCGACCGCATGGCGGACATGGGCTTCCTGCCCCAGGTCCGGCGCATCCTCGACCGCACCCCGTCCGACGGGCAGCGGCTCCTGTTCTCCGCCACCCTCGACGGCGACGTGCGCACGCTGGTCCAGCGCTACCTGACCGATCCGGTCACCCGCTCGATCACCCCGCCCACCGGCGGCCGTCGACACGATGGAGCACCACCTGCTGCACGTCGACGCGCTGGCCAAGAACCGGGTCGTGGCGGAGATCGCCGCCCGCGACGGTCGCACGATCCTCTTCGTCAGGACGAAGCACGGCGCCGACCGTCTGGTCAAGCAGTTGCGTCGGGACGGCATCGCCGCCGGGGCGCTGCACGGCGGCAAGGCGCAGAACGCACGCAACCGGGCGATCGCGGCGTTCCGCGACGGGGTCACTCCGGTGCTCGTCGCCACCGACGTCGCGGCGCGCGGCATCCACGTCGACGACGTGAGCCTCGTCGTCCACGTCGACCCGCCCGCGGACCCCAAGGACTACCTGCACCGAGCGGGCCGCACCGCGCGGGCGGGCGAGTCGGGGACCGTCGTGACGATGGTCACCGCCGCTGAGCGCCGGGAGGTCGACCAGATGACCCGCCAGGCCGGGGTGCGCGCGACCAGCACACAGGTGGCGCCGGGCGACTCCGCCCTCGTCGGGATCACCGGTGCCCGCCCACCCTCCGGCGTCGCGGTCGCCGAGCCGCCCCGACAGGTGCAGCCCCGACAGAAGGCTGCCCGACAGCGGCCGTCGCGGCGCCGGGCCGCCTGACGCCCCGCTCGCTCAGGTCAGCCCGAGCACCGACAGCGCGACCCGCGCCGCCTCGCCACCAGCCTCCTCGGCGATGGCGAGCGCGCGGGGCACGTCGAGGTCGTCGAGCAGCGCAGCGGTGACGTCCCGCGCGGCCGGGGTGCCCGTGTCGAGCGCACCCCGCGCGGCGGCGGCGTAGAGCCGCTCCAGCCGCGCTGTGGCGGCGTTGAGCGCTTCCGGGTCGTACTCCCACGGCATCGCCCAGGGCCGGTCGACGAGCAGCAGCCGCAGCGCCGCGGCGGGGTGCTTGGCCAGGACGTCGGACACCAGGACCAGGTTGCCGGTGCGCTTGGCCATTTTCGCGCCGTCGAGCCCGACGGTGCCCACGTGCAGCCACGCCCGCGCGAACGGCACCACACCGGTCACCGCCTCGGCCATCGCCGCCTCGTAGGTGTGGTGCGGGTAGCGCAGATCGGCCCCGCCCGCATGCAGGTCGAGGGCAGGCCCGAGCGTCGTCAACGCCATCGCCGCGCACTCGGCGTGCCAGCCGGGACGTCCCTCGCCCCACGGGCTCGGCCACGCCACCTCCCCCGCGTGCGCCCGCCGCCAGACGGGCACGTCCGCGGGATGTTCGGCTTGGGGGTCGGGATGCTGGTTGAACTCGGCGGCCAACGCGTCCGCCGTCGCCGCGGAGAGCCCCGCGCGCTCGGCGAGGCCCGCGCCCCGGAACCACACCGTGCCGTCGACCTCGTACGCCGCACCCAGCGCGACCAGCGCCGCCGCGAGCGTGACGACCTGGCCGACGTGCGACCGCGCCCGCGGCTCGTGGGTGGGCCTGCGCACGCCGAGGGCAGCCATGTCGCGGTCGAACCGGAACTGCTGCACCGCCGCAAAGCTGTCCGCCCGCGATCCCGAGCGGGCCGCCGCGGCGTCCAGGACGTCGTCGACGTCGGTGACGTTGCGGCACACCTCGATGTCGACGCCCAGGTGCCGCAGCACGCGCGCGGCCACGTCCGCCCACACGAACGTGGCGGCATGGCCGAGGTGGGTGGTGTCGTAGGGCGTGATGCCGCAGACGTACACCCGTGCCCTCCCGACGATCGGCAGCGGCCTCCCCGCGATGCGCAGCATCACCGCTTCGCCGCCCGCCGCGCGGCCCGGCGCAGCTGCTGCATGCGCACCCCGCCGGGGATCGCCACCAGCAGCAGCCCGGCGACCGCGGCCAGCAGGAGCGCCACGCCGACCGGCAACGATCCGCTGAGGCCCAGGAACGTGATCCGCACGCGGTCGAGGTTCTGCAGGATGAACACGAGCAGGAAGATCAGCACGATCGCGGAGAGCACCAGCCCGGCCACGAGGCCGCCCATGCGGGTGCGCCGCACGACCGGCTCGGGCTGGACGGGCTGTGTCGTGGGCTGTGCGGTCGGCACCGTCGGCGCCTCGGGCGCGGCCTGCACGACAGGCAGCCCCGGGTCGGTGGCCGGGCCGTCGATGTCGGCGGGCCGCAACGACGGATGGGTGGCCGGATCGCTGTGCGGATCGGCGGGGCCGACTCTGCCGTAGGCGGGGACGTCCCTGGTCTGTGGGCCCGGCATGGGCAGCGCCCTGGTCGGATCTTCACTCATCGATCGTCCCCTCGCCCCGGGTCGTGCACGTGCTCTGAGCAGTATCCCGCACGCGCCGCCGGGGAGTCGATCAGACGCCGTCCCTGCGCATGGGCAGGTGGGTGACGCCGTCCCATTCGTAGGCGGGGCCCGCGGCAACGAAGCCGTAGCCGCGGTAGAGGCCCGCGAGATGCTCCTGCGCGTCCAACACGCAGGGCGTGTCGCCGACCTCCGCCAGGGCCGCATCCATCAGCTGACGCCCCAGCCCGCGGCCCCGCACCGACCGGGCCGTGCACACCCGTCCGATCCGGAACGTGTCGTCCTGCTCCTCGAGCAGCCGCAGGCAGCCCAGCACCGGCGCGCCCCATCCGTCGCCGGAGAGCCAGTAGTGCCGCGCGCCTTCCTCCAGGTCGCGGCCGTCCAGCTCGCCGTAGGGGCACGCCTGCTCGACGACGAACACCTCGACCCGCAGCCGCAGCAGCTCGTACAGCAGACGGACGTCCAGGTCGGCCGCCCGGGACCGATGGACGGTCGCGGACATCACCTCACGGCTCACCCGCCCTTGCTACCAGACCGACCCGCCGATCGCGCGGTCAGACCATCCCGTCCCACCACAGCGGGGCCAGCTCGCCGTGCGCGACGAGCACGGCGGGCCCGTGCAGCGTCGTGGTGGCCTCGTCGACGGTGACGCGCAGCTGCCCACCCGGCGTGGCGACCGCGACCGTGCCGGTCTCCCGGCCCGCGTGCCGAAGGGCGGCCACCACCGCCGCGACCGTGCCGGTGCCGCACGAGCGGGTCTCTCCCACGCCGCGCTCGTGAACCCGCATCGCGACCCGGTCACCGACGATCGGCGACACGAACTCGACGTTCACGCCGTGCGGGAACTGCGACGGGTCGTGTCCGGGGGGGCGGGTGAGGTCCAGCGACGCCAGCGGAACATCCGTGACGCAGGCCAGGTGGGGGTTCCCGACGTTGACGGCGAGGCCGGGGAACGCGCGGCCGTCGATGCTCGCGGTGGACTCGCCGCCGATCCGGACCGATCCCATGTCGACCGACACCTCGTCGTCCTTCACGTGCACGCTGCGCACCCCGCCCCGGGTGCCCAGCAGCAGCTCCCCCTCGGGCAGCCAGCCGCGGTAGGCGAGGTAGCGGGCGAACACCCGCACGCCGTTGCCGCACATCTCAGCGACGCTGCCGTCGGCGTTGCGGTAGTCCATGAACCACTCGATGCCCTCGGCGGGCATCGGCCCCTCGGCGAGCGCGGCCCAGCGGACGACGCGCAGCACGCCGTCGGCGCCCAGGCCGCGGCGGCGGTCGCACAGGGCGGCGACGCGGTTGGGGGTCAGGTCGATGGCGCCGTCGGGGTCGGGCAGGAGGATGAAGTCGTTCTCGGTGCCGTGGCCCTTGCTGAACTGCACGGCCCTCAGGATACCGAGGCGGAGACCGCGGCTCGTGCCTGGCCGAGCACATCGGACTCCGCGGCGTCGAGCCAGACGATCCGCAGGTCGCGCCGGAACCACGACCGCTGCCTGCGCACGAACCGGCGCGTCGCCGTGACCGTCTCAACGGCCGCGACCGCCCAATCGGCGCTGCTGTCTCCCGCGGCGAGAACCTGCTGGTAGCCGAGCGCTCGCGACGCGGTGCGACCTTCGCGCAGGCCCGGGAGCAGCCCGCGGGTCTCCGCGACGAGCCCGGCCGCGAACATCCGCGCCACCCGGCGGGCGATGCGCTCGTCGAGCTCGGCGGTCGGCCGGTCGACGCCGAGCAGCACGGCGTCGTAGCGCGGCGCGGCGGCCGCGGGCAGGCGGGCCGCGAACGGGCGGCCGGTCAGCGCGACCACCTCGAGCGCGCGCACGATCCGCCGTCCGTTGCTGGGCAGCACCGCGGCGGCCGCGCCGGGGTCGACCGCGGCCAGTCGGGCGTGCAGGGCGGCAGGCCCGAGCCGGTCCAGCTCGGCCGCGAGCTCCGCGCGCAGGTCGGGATCCGTGCCGGGGAACTCCAGCTCGTCGACGACGGCCTGCACGTACAGCCCCGACCCGCCCACCAGCACCGGGACCCGGCCCGCGGCCAGCACCGACTCGACGGCCGCGCGGGCCGCGCGCTGGTACGCCGCGACCGAGGCGGTCTCGGTGACGTCGAGGACGTCGAGGAGGTGGTGCGGCACGCCGGAGCGCTCGGCGGGGGTCAGCTTGGCGGTGCCGACGTCGAGGCCGCGGTAGAGCTGCATCGCATCGGCGTTGACGACCTCGCCGTCGTAGGCGCGGGCGAGCGCGAGGCCCAGATCGGACTTGCCGGTGGCGGTGGGGCCGACGACCGCGATCAGCCGCATGGCTCCCACACCGCCACGTGGTAGGCGACGCCGAAGGGCTTCGACGAGTGCAGCAGCTCGCCCTTCCACGCGGTGCCGCGGGTCGCGCCCGCCAGCACCTGCCACGGCGCGCGGCCCGACGCCCACAGCTCGGCAGCGAGCCCGGGGTCGAGCGCGGCGAGGGCCTCCGGGTCGGCGTCGCGCAATGCCGAGGCGACGACGTCGTCGAACCGCCCGGCGCGCTCGTCGAGGTAGCCGGGCGCCTTCTCGGAGTGCTTCGCGGACCCGTCGCCGACGACCAGCAGGCCGACGTCCTCCCGCGCGAGTGCGCCGCCGAGTGCGACGCACTCGTCGGGCGTGCTGTCGGGGGCCACGAGCTCGCCGCGGACGGTGACGTCAAGGCCGTCGCGGACCCATCCGGCGACCAGCAGCGGGAGCGCCAGACGGATATCCACCGGGCCCGCGGCGTACGGCGAGAGGCCGACCACGACGTCCACACCGAACCCGCCGAAGCTCCCCCGCGTGTCGGGCGGGACCGTCCTGCGGCCACCGGGGTCCGCGCCGACCGCGACCCACGACGGCGCGGCGTCGGCCAGCATTCGGGCGGCCTCGCGGCAGGCCGCGCGCAGGGCGGCGGTCTCGACGGTCGCGCCCGTGGCCACCTCGGGCACGAGCAGCGGTGGCTCGGGCAGCACGGCGACCATCGGGAGCACGGCCGAAGGCTAGGCCACGAACGTTGCCGGGGTGATCGCGTGATCCAGGCGGCGACGCGCAAGGCGCCGTCCGACACTCATACCGGGCGTCTTCGCGAGGGCGGCAACGCCGCGCGTCGTCGTCTGGGCGCGCGAGGACCCAGTGAGCGTTTGTGGCCGCCGCACTGGCGGCGCACCGCGACGGCCTGGGCGGACAGCTCGGAAACCGACGTGGAACCCGCCCGGCCTGCGCCGACGGCTCGGCGACCAACGCGGGCCGCTGGGCCGCGCAGCCCCGCTCGGGGCGTTCCGCTGCGCGGCCGGACCTGTTTCAATCGCCGCACGGCCGATCTCCCGTCGAGGCGGCCGTTGTGCACGGCTCCGCCCCCGGGCGGGGCGCCCGCCCTCGTGGCGGGCCGGATCGCGAGGAGGACCAGGTGTCGGATCAGGAGCAGCGGAGCAACACGGTCGAGGACATCGCGGAGCGCGCGGACATCGCGGAGAGCGCGCAGCCCCACCGCGACGAGGCGGTCCCACCGACCGCCCCCGACACCTCGGAACCCGCCCCGCCCGACAGAGCGGCCGCCGACACCGCCCCGACCAGCGCCCCGACCAGCGCCCCGACCACGCAGACGCGGCCGCACCCGAAGTCGCCGCCTCCCCTGGCCCGGGCCCCGTGGACGCAGCAACCGCCGACGTCGCCGACGCAGCCACCCCGGACTCGACTACCGGCGAGGCAGCCGTCGCCGACCCGAGCCACCCCGAGCAGGCCGACGCAGCCGCCGCCCACCCGGTCGCCGCCCACCCGGCCGCCGCCCACCCGGCCACCCCGGACACGACCCACGCGGACGCGGCCGCACCCGAGCCGACCACCGCCGACGCGGCCAGCGCACAGCCGGCCACCACCACCGACCCAGCCACCCCGGATCCGGCCCCCTCCGACAGGACCCCTGCGGACGCAGCGACCACCGACCCAGCCACCCCGGATCCGGCCCCCTCCGACAGGACCCCTGCGGACGCAGCGACCACCGACCCAGCCACCCCGGATCCGGCCCCCTCCGACAGGACCCCTGCGGACGCAGCGGCCCCCGATCCACTCGGGTCGGAGACGGCCGCCGCTGAAGCCCCCGCGGCCGACGCCCGACCGGCACCCGCGCCGCCTGCAGACGCGACGCCGCCGCCCGCCACCCCCCCCGAAACCGCGCCCCAGCCCACTCCGCCCCTGGGCGACGCGGCCCGCCCCGCGGCGCCGACCACCGGCGACACACCACGACCCCCGCAGCCGACGGCCGCACCGCCGCGGCCCGCCCCGCCCGCGGGTGCCGGGCCGCGGCCGGGGCCGCCGCGCCCGGGCGCCCCCAGGGGCCTGCGGCCGCCCGGCCCGCGCCCCGAGCCCGTGGTCACCGAAGCCCCGGCCGTGCAGCCGTCGCCGGTCGCTTCGGCGAGCGCCAACCCGGCGCGCTGGGGCCGGGTCGACGCCGAGGGCGTGATCTACGTCCGCACCGCCGACGGCGAGCGCACGGTCGGCTCGTGGCAGGCGGGCGCGCCTGACGAGGGCCTCGCCCACTTCGCGCGCCGCTTCGACGACCTCGCCACCGAGGTCGAGCTGCTGTTCCACCGGCTCACCGCTGGCGGCGACCCCAAGCACGCGCTCGGCTCCGCCCGCGCGATGCGCGAGGGCCTGGCCGAGGCGACGGTCGTCGGCGACCTGGCGAGCCTGCACGCCCGGCTCGACGAGGTGATCACCCATGCCGAGACGGCGGTCTCGGCAGCCCGCGCGGCCCGCGACGCCCAGCGCGCCTCCGCGATCGCCCGCAAGGAGGAACTGGCCATCGAGGCGGAGCGGCTCGCGGCCGAGGCGACCCAGTGGAAGCAGGCGGGCGACCGCTTCAAGACGATCCTCGACGAGTGGCGCACGATCCGCGGCATCGACCGGAAGACCGACGAGCTGCTCTGGAAGCGGTTCTCCCGCGCCCGAGAGGCGTTCAACCGCCGTCGGGGCTCGCACTTCGCGGACCTCGACCGCCAGCGTTCGGGTGCCAAGCACCGCAAGGAGGAGCTCGCCGAGGAGGCCGAGAAGCTCGCCAACTCCGAGGACTGGGGGCCCACCGCGGCCCGTTTCCGCGACCTCATGGCCGAGTGGAAGGCCGCGGGCCGCGCCCACAAGGACGCCGACGACGCGTTGTGGCAGCGCTTCCGCACGGCGCAGGATGCGTTCTTCGCGCACCGGTCGCAGTCGTTCGCCCAACGCGACGCCGAGTTCGTCGCGAACGCCGAGGCCAAACGGGCCCTGCTCGCCGAGGCCGAGAAGATCGACACGACGGAACCTGCGGCCGCGCGGGCCGCGCTGCGGGCCGTCCAGGAGCGGTGGGAGGAGATCGGCAAGGTCCCGCGCGACGACATACGGCCGCTCGAGGCCCGGCTCCGCACCATCGAGGAGAAGGTGCGCGAGGCCGCCGACCGCCAGTGGCAGCGCACCGACCCGGAGGCCGAGGCCCGGGTGGCGCAGTTCCGGGAGCGCATCGCCCACTTCGAGGCGCAGGCCGCGAAGGCCCGCGCGGCAGGCGACGCCAAGCGCGCTGCACAGGCCGACGCACAGGCCGCCCAGTGGCGGGAGTGGCTCAGCACCGCCGAGCAGGCCGTCCACCACCGCTGACACACCGTCGGACACCCGCACACATCGCCCGCAGTGTGGGTGAGCCGTCAGCCCCTGCGGCCCGCGATCCGGGCCCAGCAGGCCGTCAGCACGATCACCGCGGCGACCGCGAGCACCATCCCGATCCCCGGGCCGCTGCCGCCGGTCAGCACGCCGGTCTGCCGCGACCACACCGCCCACAGCCCGTTGATCACGGAGATCCCGCAGCCGACGGCCGTGATCAAGGCCAGCGGCCACCACCGCAGCGCCAGCGCGAGCGACGACGCCACCAGGCCGAAGCCCAGCGACGTGAACGTGAAGAGCCGCGGCAGCGCGCCGAACGTCCGGCTGCCCGCCAGGATCTCCCAGCCCTGGGCGTCCCCGGTCCACGGCAGGATGAGCGTGACGATCAGCACGAGCATCGCCAGCGTCACGCCGAACGCGATGCCGCCCGGGTCGAAGCGCCGCTCGACCCGTCGCTCGACGTCGGCCAGCTCTCGGTTCAGCTCACTCAGCTCCTCGGGCACGTCGTGCTCCCCGTCTCCCCCGGACACCTCGGACCCTCATCTCGCGATCCCGCAGGCCCCGGCGGGCTCCAGGGTCGACGACGATGACGATGACGCCGGCGACATGACGCAGGCGCGCCGAACCCGGGCAGGCCCAACCCGGTGCCGCGCGGCCGGTCCGCGGCGTCCCCCGCGCGCGTGCGGCGGTGCGTGACCACCCGCCCGTCGGCGACGAGGTGGTGCGGCGCCCCGTAGGTCACCGCGACCTCCACGACGTCGCCCGGCCGGATCGCCAGGTCGCCGTGGGCGAAGTGCACCAGCCTGCCGTCGCGCGCCCGGCCGGACAGCCGCCGCGTGGCACCGTCCTTGCGGCCCTCCCCCGCCGACACGAGGACCTCGACGACGCGCCCCTCCAGCGCCCGGTTGCCCGCCCAGGAGATCTCCTCCTGCAGCGCGACGAGCCGCTCGTAGCGCGCCTGGACGACGGCCTTGGGCACCTGGTCGGGCAGCGTCGCGGCGGGCGTTCCGGGCCGCGGCGAGTACTGGAACGTGAACGCGCTCGCGAACCGCGCGGCGCGCACCACGTCGAGGGTGGCCGCGAAATCGGCCTCGGTCTCGCCGGGGAAGCCGACGATGACGTCGGTGGTGATCGCCGCGTCCGGCAGCGCCGCGCGCACCTCGTCGATAATCGCGAGGTAGCGCGCCGACCGGTAGGAGCGTCGCATCCGGCGCAGCACGTCGTCCGAGCCGGACTGCAGTGGCATGTGCAGCTGCGGGCAGACGTTCGGGGTCTCCGCCATCGCGGCGATGACGTCGGAGGTGAAGTCGCGCGGGTGCGGCGAGGTGAACCGCACCCGTTCCAGCCCGTCGATCTCCCCGCAGGAGCGCAGCAGCTTCGCGAACGCGCCCCGGTCGCCGGCACCCGCTTTAGCGAACTCCACCCCGTAGGCGTTGACGTTCTGCCCGAGCAGCGT
>CAVYOT010000011.1:0-71732 GCA_963770115.1 uncultured Actinomycetota bacterium | reverse complement strand
AGGTCATCGAAAGTGGCTTGGCGCAATGGGGTTACACGTCGCTGTTGTGTACCAGGGCTCCCGGCTGGATCAGCGAGGAGGAGTACATCGATCTGCTGCTCGAGCACGGCGTGGCCGGGATCATCTTTGTCGGGGTGCACGCGGACACCACGGCCGACGTCTCTCGCTACCCCGAGTTGCGCAAGGCCGGCCTGCCACTGGTGTTCGTGAACGGGTTCCTGGAGAACATCGACGGGACGTTCCTGTCCACCGACGACCTTTCCGCAATGGACCTCGCGGTTCGGCACCTGGTGGGACTGGGCCACACCAGGATCGGGCTGGCTATCGGCCCGGACCGCTATGTGCCGACGATCCGCAAGATCGCCGGCTTCCAGCAGGCGTTGTCCCGGCGGCTGGGCGAGGCAGACGCAGGTCCGGTCGCAGTGACCCTGTACACGGTGGAGGGTGGCCACGCGGCGGCCGTGCAATTGCTCGACGCCGGGTGCACTGGCATCGTCTGCGGGTCGGACCTGATGGCGCTCGGCGCGATCCGCGCTGCCCGCGTGCGGGGGCTCGACGTGCCGCAGGACGTGTCCGTCATCGGATACGACGACTCGCTACTGATGAGCTTTACCGACCCTCCGCTGACCACCATCCGGCAGTCGGTGTCGGCGATGGGGGGAATGGCTGTCCAGCTACTGGTCGAGGAGATCGCGGGGCGCGTCGGCCCGCGCACCGAGATGCTGTTCGCGCCGGAACTCGTCGTCAGGATCCACCGGGTCCGGCCCCACGGTGCGATCCGCCCGGTCCGCGCACTCTGCAGCGACGTCCAAGGCCGCCCGCGGGCGGCGGACCTCCCAGCCGGTCCCACTGACAGCGGGGTACGAGCCGCGACCCAGCCACGTGTGGCTGCGAGTCACGGGGTAATCACGTGGGACGATGATGCCTCCGTGCACCGCGAGGCATCGCGACACACGTGACACCGAGGACAGGAGACCGACGTGACGACCCCCCCTGCGGCCCGTCCGGAGCCGGACTTCTCGCGCCAGCCGACCGGCCCGACGGCCGTGCCGCTGACCCCGGAGCCGGACGTCGATCGTTCCGGGTCCCTTGGCGACCTGGTCAAGGACGCCACCGTCCATCTCTCGACCCTGGTCCGCTCGGAGATCGAGTTGGCCAAGCTCGAGCTGTCGGCCTCGCTCAAGGAGGCGTTGCGGGGTAGCGCGTTCTTCGCGACCGCCGCAGCGACCGCCCTCTTCTCGCTGTTCTTCTTCTGGCTGATGATCGCTGAGATCATCGCCATCTGGCTGCCGCGTTGGGCGGCGTTCGTCATCGTGTTCGTCGTCATGTTGCTGATCGCGGCACTGCTCGGGTACCTGGGCCTTCGCCGGATGAAGAAGGTGAAGGCACCGGAACAGACGATCGCGGAGTTCCAGCAGACCGCCGAGGCGCTCAAGGAGGCGGTATCCCCCGTGCCGCTCGGCACGGCCCCGGTGGGCACCGCCGACGCCGGGCCGTCTGCCTCCGCACTCGGCACCGGCGGAACGGCGCCCGTCCGCCGCGAATCGAGCCCTGACCCCCGGTGGGTCCGTGCGCCGCGTCAGCCCTTGATGCAGGTGCCGGTGGCTGCTGGGCTGTCGTCGTCGAGACCAGCCTGGACCACCGGCTGCACCTCAGCCGCGGTCAGCGCGAAGCCGACATCGGGGTCGTCGATCGCAGCGCCGAACACGACGCCGAGCACCGCGCCATCCTCGTCGAGCAGCGGCCCCCCGGAATTCCCGGCCCTGACCTCCGCACGCAACGTGTAGACGTCCCTGGTCACCGTGCTGTCGGAATAGATGTCCGGCCCGCGCAGGGTGATCGAGCTTCGCACCCGGGCCGGTGTCAGCGTGAACGGGCCGTCCAGTGGATAGCCGGCAGCGATCGCGTCGTCCCCCGAGTTGGCGGGCTTGCCGGCGAAGTGCAGGGCGGGAGCGGTCAGCCCGGACACGTCGAGTACCGCGAGGTCCGTCTCCGGGTCGTACAGCACCACCATGGCGTCGAGGTCGGAGGTCCCGGACTCCACGGTGACGGTCGACGATCCCGCGACCACATGGGCGTTGGTCAGCACCACACCGGCGCCGATGACGAACCCCGAGCCCTCCATCTGCTCGCCGCAGGACGGCGCCACGGCGCGGATCTTGAGGATCGACCCGCGCACCGCATCGGCGGCGGCGCTGTCGGCGAGCGCCGCGTCGGGCGGGTCGACCGGAGTGTCGGGTGCCGGCGAGAGCGGGTCCAGGATCTGGGGGAATCCGGAATCGTCGAACAGCTGCCGCAGCTGCGCCGACACCTTGAGCGCACCCGCGGGCATCACCTCGTTGACACCGGTCAGCACGGCCGACGACCTGATGGCCGAGGACAGCCACGGATAGGGCGCTGCGGCCAGCGGGACCGCGACCATCCACGCCACGATCAGCACCGCGATGGTGTAGCCCACCAGTCCGAGCCCGTGATCGAGCGCGATCACCGGCCGCCAGGTGATCTGTCTGGTCAGCAGCTGGCCGATCCACTGACCGGCCAACTCGCCGAGACCCACCCCCACCACCACCAGGGCGATCCCGATCGCGACCTTGGCCGCGGTGTCGGTGACCTGGTCGGCCAGTAACGGGGCGACCCTCACGCCCACCAGCGCCCCGATCACTGCTCCGATCAGTGCGAGCATCGCGGTGACCAGACCCTGCCGATATCCGGAGAACGCCGCCGCGACCAGCAGCAGCACGATGACCAGGTCGACCACCGTCATGACGTCACCCGTGGCCGAGCCTGTTCGGCGAGCCGTACCGCCTCGGTGTCCAGCGCGATCTCCCGCCCCCGGTCCCACGGTTGAGACCACCCGGACCAGTCCAGCAGCAGGTCGAGCAGTCCCGCGGTGAATCCCCAGACCACCAGACCGGCCACGGTGAACGCGGGACTGGTGAAGTCGCGGAACCTGACGACCCCGCGGTTGCTCGGATCCGCGAGGTCGACGATCGGCACCCTGACCACGGCCGAGGTCTCGGCCGGATCCATCACCCGCACCGGCCCGGGGTGGCGCCAGTGGGCCACCACCGGGTCGACCACGAATCCGGACGGCCGCAGGTACATCTGCGGCAACACGGCGAGCGGCATCACGGAGGACGGATCGAGCCCGGTCTCCTCCCGACCCTCGCGGATCGCCGCCGCGACCGCGTCCTCGCCGGGTTCGAAACCACCGCCGGGAAATGCCGGCTGGCCCGCATGGGAGCGAAGGGTGGTCGCCCGCGCGGTGAGGAGGACGTCGGGGCGGAACTCGCCCGGATCGACGCCGGGCCGATGCTCCCGGCCCTCGGCCAGCAGGATCAACACGGCGCTGCGACGGGCGCCGTCCGGCGCGGACCCGGTGGCGTGCAGAACCCGCAGGGGCAGCGGTGACCCATCGAGCCTGCTGACGAGTGGCTCCAGGTAGGCCGGCACTGCTGCGCGGGCAACGATCGGCGGCCGGTCGGCCGGGTCGCAGGCAGCACCGGGGCCGCGCTGGGCTCTCCCGGCCCCGGGGGATCCGCCGTCATCAGGAGTCGGCCTGGCGGGCCGCGATCGGGTCGATCGGCACCTCGACAAGCGCCTCCAGACCGGCCAGCCGCAGCAGATGGTTCCGTTCGGCGCCCACGACCAGGGACGCCGCCGACTCCGGTTCGGTTGCGCCGGCCCCGTAGGACAGGGCGGCTGCCCGCGAGGAAGCAGGCCCCGCAGGCCGGCCGCTTCGCGTGGCACACCCGCCGCCCGTGAAAGATCGTCCGGTCGGAGAACCTCGGTCCATTCGGCCTTCGGCAGCATGCCCATCAGGTCGCGTTCGACCACCACCGGGTCGGTGGCCTCGGTCAGCCCCCAGCGTCGGACGAGGCGACCGACATGGGTGTCGACGGTGATCCCCGAAACGCCGAAAGCGTGCCCCAGCACAACGTTCGCGGTCTTGCGGCCGAATCCCGGCAGCGCCACCAGATCCTTGAGATTGCCGGGCACGACTCCGCCGTGACGCTCGACGATCGCCTGGCCGAGGCCGATCAACGACGTCGTCTTGTTCCGGAAGAAACCTGTCGGCCTGATCAACTCTTCGAGCTCAACCCGGTCGGCGGCCGCGTAGTCGGCGGCCCCCCGGTAACGGGCGAACAGCGTCGGGGTGACCTGGTTGACCCGCGCGTCGGTGCACTGCGCGGACAGGATCGTGGCGACGGCCAGTTCCAGCGGTGTGGTGAAGTCGAGCTCGCAGCGCGCCTCCGGATAGCCCTGGGCGAGCCGATCGTTGATCCGGCGAGCGCGGCGGGTCCTGGCGAGCGGCGTCGGGGGCGGCGCGACGGCCTGGCGCGACGGGCGCGAACAGCGTGGTCTTGCCCGCGCCGTTCGGCCCGATCAGCCCGATGATCTCTCCTTCGGAGAGGGCGAACGAGACGTCGTCCAGTGCCCTGAGCCCACCGAACTGCATCGAGACGCCGGACGCCTCCAACACGGGAGCGGTCATGTCGACACACCGACTTCCTCGGGCTCGTCCACAATGAGCGCGGGTTCGGGCTCGGCCGCCAACTCGGCCTTCCGGTGCTTGTCGGCAATGAGCCCCTGCGGGCGGAGCCGCATGATCAGGATGAGCCCGAGGCCGAACAGCAGGAGCCGGTAGTCGGCAAACTCGCGCAGCTTCTCGGGAAGGACGAACAGGATCGACGCGCCGAGTACCGCGCCCGGGATCGTGCCCATGCCGCCGAGGATGACGGCGGCCAACAATGTCACCGACTCGGTGAACCGGAAGCTGTCGTAGGCCACCACAGCGGTCTTGTGCGCGAAGAAGGCTCCGGCGATCCCGGCCAACATGGCGCCGCAGAGGAACGCCAGGATCTTGATCGGCCCGGTCCGGATGCCCATCGCGCGGGCGGCGTCCTCGTCCTCCCTGATCGCGATCCAGGCCCGGCCCAACCGCGAGTACTTGAGGTGGGCGAAGACCAGCATGACGAACGCGACGAGGAGCACGATCAGCAGGTAGTACAGGACGCCCGAGGGCAGCAGCACCACGCCGATCCTGATCGACTCGTTGAAGTTCGTGCCGAACAGCGACACCTGCGGGATGTTGGGGATCGCGTTCGCACCGCCGGTGAGGTCGCCGATGTTGTTCTGCGCGGTCCGGGTGAAGATCTCCCCGAAGGCGAGCGTCACGATGGCCAGGTAGTCGCCGCGCACCCGTAGCGTCGGCGAACCCACGATCGCGCCGAAGCAGCCCGCCACAAGCGCGCAGATCACGATGACCAGCGGGAACGGCAGCTGGATTCCGACCTTCGACGCCGCCGCGCCGGACAGGTTGGCGGCGGTGAACGCGCCGATGCCCAGGAACGCGACGTAGCCGAGGTCGAGCAGTCCCGCCAGCCCGACCACGATGTTCAACCCGATCGCGGTGGCCGCGTAGACGCCGATGTTCGCGGCGACGGTCATCCAGTACTCGGTGCCCGCGGCGGTCAGCGGCAGCACGAGCGCCATCACGAGAATCACGATCACGCTGAACGTCCGATGTCGCTCGGACACCGCGGCGACCCAGGTCAACAGCCCGGAGGCCGACAGGCCGCGAACGCGCCGCCGAGCGCGCCCAGCAGGGAGAGGAACACGGCTCCCGCGTAGGGGTTGACCACGCCGCCCTGGCCACCGCTGGTGAGCACGGCGGCGACGAGGAACAGCACGATCGCGAAGACGACAAGGAGCAGCAGCCACTCCACCCACCACGGGAGGCGCCAGTTCAGGACCGGGCGCTCCCCCAGCCCGCCTGCGATGCCACCCACGATGGCCGCGACGCCGCCGAGCAGCGTGACGAGCGCGCCGAACGCCGCCTCACCCTCCGACACGGTGATCGCGCCGAGTCCACCGCCCCCGACGAGGATGTAGGCGCCGTTGACCACCGCGACCGCCGCCACGCCCCAACCGATCCCGCGCACGATCCGTCCGGTCGGGGCCACCTTCAGCACGGTCACGACGATGACCGCCAGGCCGAGTACGACCAGGTGCAGCCGGTAGCCGGTGACGCCGAACGGGTCGACGAAGAAGTTGAGGGTGGACTTCTCGGGGTAGGCGCCGTCGTTGAGCACGAACGTGGCCCACGGGAGGTAGGCGCCGATGATCGTCAGCAGCCCCCCCGCGATGCGCAGCGCCGTGGCGGCGGGCGCCAGCCTGGCGATCATGCCCGCACCCGCTCGGACTCGCCGAAGAAGCCCTGCGGCCGGAATACCAGCACCCCGATGAGCACCACGAAGATCCAGACGTAGTCGTAGGCCGTCCCGCCCGGAAGGTACTGGCCCGCCAGCGACTTGATCAGGCCGATCGCGAGCCCCCCGACGATCGCGCCCCGGATGTTGCCGATCCCGCCGAGGACCGCGGCGGTGAACGCGAAGATCCCGTTCTGGAAGCCCATGTCGATGTTGATGTTGTTGAGATAGTTGCCGTACAACACGCCTGCCACGCCTGCGAGCGCCGCGCCGAGCGCGAAGGTCAGCACGATCACCCGGTCCGGGTCGATGCCCATCAGGCGGGCGATGTCCGGGTCGTTCGAGGTGGCGCGCATCGCCCGGCCCATGCGGGTGCGCTCGACAAAGATGTCGAGCAGGTAGCCGAGCACCAGCGACACCACCACCACCAGAATGCCTGCGTAGCGGATCGGCACGCCGTCCCCGATCGGGACGATCCAGGTGCCGTCGACGAACACGTTCGGGAAGGGCAGGGCGGCCGTGGCGTTGGGATAGAACACCCGGACCGCCTCCTGAAGGGCCACCGAGACCCCCAGCGCGGTGATGAGCGGGGCGAGCCGCGGCGCACCCCGCAGCGGGCGGTACGCGAAGCGTTCCATCGCCACCGCGACCAGCACCGACACCGCGGCGGCCGCGATCAGCAGGAGCGGCAGGGCGAAGTACCACTGGCTGGTCAGTGTCGTCGGCAGCAGGTAGGTGAACGCGAACAGCGCACCGTACGCGCCGACCATGAAGATCTCGCCGTGCGCGAAGTTGATCAGCTGGATGATGCCGTAGACCATCGTGTAGCCGAGCGCGATCAGCCCGATGAGCGAGCCGAACACGACGCCGTTGACGATCTGCGACAAGAACGTGGACAGCAACCGCATTCCTCTCCACGAACGGTGGGGGCAGGGGCCGAAGTCCGGCCCTGCCCCCACCGTGTCGAGTGTCGACGAGCGTCAGCTCGCCTGGTACGCCCCGGTCGCGATGGGCGCGAAGTCGGAACCCTTGACCTGGTAGACGGTGAGCACCTTGTTGGTGGTGTCGCCGAACTGGTCGAACGATACCTTGCCGCTCGCCCCGTCCATGTTGGTCGACTGCACGTTGCTGATCAGTGTCTCGCGCTTCGAGTCGTCGAAGGTGCCGCTGTCACCGACGGTCTTGGCGAGCGCCGCGATGATGACGTTCGTCGCGTCGTAGGTCAGCACGCCGTAGGTGCTGAAGGGCTCCGAGAAGCCCGCCGCCTTGTAGTCGTCGATGAACGCCTTGGCGCTGGGCAGGCTCTCCGCGGGAGCGCCGACGCTGGTGGCGAGGTCACCCTCCTGCCGCCGAGCTCCACGAACTGCGTGTCGACGATGCCGTCGCCGCCCATCAGCGGGATGTCGAGACCAGCGTCCTTGAGCTGCTTGGACAGCGGACCCGCCGCCGGGTACTCGCCGCCGTAGTAGACCGCGTCCGGGTTCAGCGGCCGGATCTTGCCGATCACGCCGGAGAAGTCGGTGTCCTTCTCGCCGACCTTCTCGCGAGCGACGACCGTGCCACCGAGCTTGGTGATCTCCTGGGCGGCCTGGTCGGCGAGGCCCGCACCGTAGGTCTTGCCGTCATCGATGACCGCGATGTTCTTCTTGCCCGCCTTCTGCACCAGGTACTGGGCGCCGAACGGACCCTGCACCAGGTCGGTGGTGGCGACGCGGAAGTAGGTGGGGAACGGCCGCTTCGGCGACGTCGTCGGGTTGTCGCCGAGGGTCAGCGTCGGGTTGGTGTTGGCGGGCGAGATCTGCACGATGTTCTTGCCCGCGAGGATCGGCGCCACGGTCTGCGACGTCGAGGAGTTCAGCGTGCCGACCACGCCGACGACGTTCGGGTCCGAGGCCAGCTTGGTGCCCGCCTGGCCCGCGATCTGCGCCGTCGCCTGGTCGTCTTCCGGCTGGAAGGCGAGCTTGTAGCCCTTGACGGCGCACTTCTGGTTGGCCTGGTCGACGGCCAGCTTGGCCGAGTTGCGCATGCCGAGGCCCAGCGCCGAAAGGCTGCCCGACAGCGGTGCGACCATGCCGATGACGAGGGTGCCCTTGCTGGTGTCGCAGGTGCTGCCGCCGCCGGTTCCGCCTGCTTCGTTCCTGTTGGTACCGCAGGCCGTGAGCCCGAGGGCTCCGGCGAGGATCGCGGCGGTGACGATCGTCCGCCTCCGAGTCATGCTGCTCAAATCCTTCCCTGCCGCGCCGGGGGTGCCCGACCACGCCCGAGCTTGTCTCGACTGTCGAGAGCGCTCGGGACGTTAGGCCACCCCCCGACGCGGTGGCAGCATCACCCCCCGGTCTTTACCGGACCGCAACCCGAAGGTGATATGCCCTGTGACCCGGGCGTGACCTAGGACTTCGGCGCGGCGAGCCCGTCGACGACCGCCTCGGCGACCGCCTTCATCGTCGTGCGGCGGTCCATGGCGGTGCGCTGGATCCAACGGAAGGCGTCGGGCTCGGTCATCTGCTGGCGGGTCATCAGCAGGCCCTTGGCCCGGTCGACGACCTTGCGGGTCTCCAGCCGATCGGTGAGCGTCGCCACCTCGGCCTCCAGCGCCTTGCGCTCGGCGAACCGGGACACGGCGAGCTCGATCGCGGGCACCAGCTCGTGCCGGGCGAACGGCTTGACCAGGTAGGCCATCGCCCCGGCGTCCCTGGCCTGCTCGATGAGGTCGCGCTGGCTGAACGCGGTGAGCATCACGACCGGGGCGATCCGCTCGTCCACGATCGACGCCGCCGCGGCGATGCCGTCGACCTTCGGCATCTTGACGTCCATGATCACCAGATCCGGGGCGAGCGAGCGGGCCAGCTCCACCGCCTGCTCACCGTCGGCGGCCTCGCCCGCGACGACGTACCCCTCCTCGGTCAGCATCTCGGTCAGGTCGAGGCGGATCAGCGCCTCGTCCTCGACGACCAGCACCCGCAGGCCGACGCCTGGCTGGGTGGTCGCCTCGGCGGGCGTGCTGTCCTGCGACACCTGCTGGGTCACCGGGTTACTCCTTCGCACCTGCGGTGGCTTTCGGTAAGGATTCAGAATAGCCGGGGCCCGGTACGGCCGCGCTGTGATCTGCGGCCGCTATGCTTCCCCACACATTCCGGCCCCTGTAGCCCAACGGCAGAGGCAGCGCTCTCAAACAGCGTCCAGTGTGGGTTCGAATCCCACCGGGGGCACCACGACACGTGCGGCGTCGAGCACTCGGCGTGCGCGGATGACGGGCTCAGCCGGGGTACGGCCCGCTGAGCCCCGCAGCGGGTTCACGAGTCGGCAGCGCGCAGCACGCGCAGGACGTTGCCGCCCGCGACCTTCGCGCAGTCCGCGTCGCTCCAGCCCCGGTCCAGCAGGGCGGCGAACAGCGCCGGGTAGGTCGAGACGTCCTCGAGGCCGCGCGGCACCTCCGGCGTGCCGTCGAAGTCGCCGCCGATCCCGACGTGGTCGATGCCCGCCACCGCCCGCGCGTGCTCGAGGTGCGCGACGACGTCGTCGAGCGTCGCGGACGGACACGGCGGACCGCCGCGGCGCGCCAGGAACCGCGGCCGCGCCTCCAGGTCGCGCGGGTCGAGCCCCGCCGCGGCCATGTCGTCCCGGACCGCGCGGTCCCAGTCGAACGCGGCCGCCGACACGAACTGCGGCACGAAGGTCACCATGCACACCCCACCGTTGGTGGGCAGGGCGGCGAGCACGTCGTCGGGGACGTTGCGGGGATGGTCGGTCACCGCGCGGCACGACGAATGCGTGAACACCACCGGCGCGGCGCTCGTCGCGAGGGCGTCGCGCATGGTCGTCGCGGCGACGTGGGAGAGGTCGACGAGCATGCCGATGCGGTTCATCTCGCGCACGACCTCGCGGCCGAACTCCGACAGTCCGCCGTGCGCGGGCTCGTCGGTGGCGGAGTCGGCCCACTCGGTGTTCCGGTTGTGCGTGAGCGTCAGGTAGCGCACGCCGAGCAGGCGGAGGTGCCGCAGCGCGTCAAGCGAGCCGCCGATGCCGTGCCCGCCCTCCGCGCCCATCAACGACGCGACCCGACCGGCCGCGAACGCCGCCTCGGCCTCCGCGGCGGTGGTGGCGAGCCGCAAGTCGTCCGGATGCCGCTCGGTGAGGTGCCGGACGAGCGCCACCTGCTCCAGGACGGCCTCCACCGCGGCGGCGCCGGTGAACGAGCACGGCACGTAAACCGACCAGAACTGGGCGCCGACCCGCCCGGCGCGCAGGCGGGGCAGGTCGGTGTGCAGCGCGGGCACCCCCACGGCGAGGTCGACCTCGCGGCCCAGGGTGCGCAGGGCCCAGGGGAGGTCGTTGTGCCCGTCCACGAGCGGGGTGTCCGCGAGGAGGGCGAGGGCGCGGTCGCGGGAGGTGGCCATGGGGAGAAGTGTCGGCGCGCAGGGCGATGGCGTCGCGGTGGAGTCGCCGCAGGGCGATCATGTGCCCGGTGACCAGCCCGACCGGCCCCGATTGCCCCGCCGCTCTGCGACGGCGTCGTCACCCTGCGGGCACTGCGGCCCGACGACATCGACGAGATGGTCGTCATGGTGCGGGACCCGGAGGCGGTGCGGCAGACGTCCGCGCCGCAGCCTGACGAGCGCCACCACGCCGCGGCGGCCCGCTCCAGGCCTCGCTCGGGCGCCGGGTGGCCTGGGCCGTCGCCGACCCGGCCGACGACCGGATGCTCGCCCACATCAGCGTCTTCCGGCTCGGCGACGGGCTGAACCCCACCGGTGGCGAGATCGGCTACTGGGCCCACCCCGACGCACGCGGGCGCGGCGTCGTCGGGGCGGCCCTCGACCTCGTGGTGGCACACGCGTTCACGCCCGTGTCCGACGGCGGCCTTGGCCCGCCACCGGCTGCAGATCGGCACCGCGTGGGGCAACACGGCCAGCAGGCACGTCGCCGAGCGCGCGGGCTTCACGCTCGTCGGCCACTTCCACGCCGACGGCATCGTTGGGCACCGGCGAGCTCGACGACGGGGCGTGGTACGAGCTGCTGCGCCCCGGGATGCGCTAGTGCGGCGGCCACCAACGTTCACCGGGTGAACGTTGGTGGCCATCGAACTAGGCGCCGCCCTCGTTCAACGTCACCGTCTCCGGCGTGAAGCCCGAGCCCACGACGTCCAGACCTTCGCCCTTGAGCTGCTCGATGGCCTTGGTGACGTAGTCGTTCGTGTACGCCTTGTCGTCGGGGTCCTTGGTGAGCACCGTCTGCCCGTCGGCGTTGACGGCGGTGCGCGCCACCTTCACCGTCTGCGCCCACGCGGCGGTGTCGATCGTCCCGACGCCTGCGGACGGCGAGGGCCAGATCAGCTTGTTGACCTCGTTCACCTGCCACAGCTGGTGGCTCGACCCCAGCTTGGACCCGGCCTTGACGACGATGTCACGGCACTCGGCCGTGTGGTCGCGGCAGTAGATCCAGCCCTTGAGCGACGCGGCGACGAACTTGACGGTCTGGTCCTGGTACGCCTGGTCTGAGAGCTTGTCGGTGTTGGCCCAGATGGCGTCCTGGAGCATCGCGGTGCCGTCGTCGTTCCAGTTGATGAGGTTGAAGTCGCTCGGCTGGTAGAGCTGGCCGGTCGCCGGGTTCTTCGCCTCCAGCACCTGCGCGTACTCGTTGTAGGACATCGCCTGTGCGGCGTCGATGTCGCCGCTGAGCAGCGCCTGCATGTCGAACTGCTGCTGGACGAGGGTGACGTCGGAGGCGGGCTTGAGCCCGGCCTGGGTCATGCCCGCGAACAGCTCGAACTCGTTGCCGAAGCCCCAGTTGCCGATCTTCTTTCCCTTGAAGTCGGCGGGCTGGGTGATGTTCTTGGTCTTGAACGACACCTGGCGGGTGCCCGAGCGCTGGAAGACCTGCGCCACGTCGGTGATCGCGGCGCCCTGCTCCCGGCTGGCGAGCGCCTTGGGGACCCAGGCGATCGCGTAGTCGGCCTGGCCTTGCGCGAGGACAGTCTGCGGGACGATGTCGACGCCGCCCTCCTTGAGGGTGACGTCGAGGCCCGCGTCCTGGTAGTAGCCCTTGGCGATCGCGGCGTAGTAGCCCGCGAACTGGCCCTGTGCGACCCATTGCAGCTGCAGGGTCACCTTCGTGAGGGCGCCGGGCGCGGTGCTCGCTCCGGCGCTGCCGCCCGCCTGCGGTGCGGTGGAACAGGCGGTGACCGCCATCGCGACGGCTGCGACCGCCGCGAGCAGTGGACGTCTGGACATCGGGGATCTCCTCGGGTTTTTCAGGCGGGACGTCCGCGGGTGGCCAGCCGCTCGACGAGCGTCCCGGCCAGGTGGAACAGCAGCCCCAGCACGATCGAGGCCACGACGAAGGCCCACGCGCGGGCGTAGGCGGTGTTGGCGGCCGCGGACGAGATGCGACTGCCCAGGCCGTTCTGCAGGCCGCCGAAGTACTCGGCGACGATCGCGGCGATCACGGCGGCGGGGGCGGCGAGGCGCAGACCGGTCATGACGAACGGCACGGCGCCGGGGAGCCGCACGAACCGGGCCCGCTGCCAGGGCGTGGCGGCCAACGACGTCATCAGCTCGCTGTGCACCGGCGCCACCGCCCGCAGCCCGCGGGATGCGGACACGAACACCGGCACCACCACGACGACGGTGACGACGAGCCTGCGGGGTATCTCCGTGGCCGAGCCGAACATCGTGGTGAACACGGGGGCCAGCGCGACGATCGGGATGGCGCTCGCCGCGAGCACCACGGGTGTGGCCAGCTCGGCGATCAGCCGCGAGGACGCCGCGAGCACCGCCACCACCAGCCCGAGCAGGAACCCGGCGACGAGCCCGACCAGCGCGTTGCCGCCGGTGACCAACGCGGTGGAAAGGATCACCGGGAACTGCGCGACGAACTGCTGCGCGATCGCGGTGGGGGCGGGCAGCAGGAACGTGGGCACGGAGGCGGCCACGACGAGCACCTGCCACGCCACCAGGACGAGGATCCCGAGCACGACCGGCGCGACCGGCGCGACCGGCGCGCTGAGCGCCTTCCCGCGCTGCCGCCCGGTGCGCCGCGTCGGGGGCTCGGTCGCGACCGAGCTCACGGATGCCCCTTACGCAACGCCTCACGGACAGCCGTGACGGCCGCGAAGAAGGTCGCGGTCTCCCGGACGTCGTCGACGTCGTCGGGCTCCAGCTCGGACCCGCCGCGGCCCGGGCGGCGACCGACGACGATCTCGGTGACCCGGCCCGGTCGCGGCGTCATCACCACGACCCGGTCCGACAGCACGACCGCCTCCGGGATGGAGTGCGTGACGAACAGCACGGCCGCGCCGGTCTCGCCCGCGATCCGCAGTAGTTCGGCCTGCATCCGCTCGCGGGTCATCTCGTCCAGCGCGCCGAACGGCTCGTCCATGAGCAGTAACCGGGGCCGCGCGGCCAGCGCCCGCGCGATCGCCACCCGCTGCTGCATGCCGCCGGAGAGCTGCGCGGGCCGCGAGCTCGGCGAAGTCCCCCAGCCCGACCAGCTCCAGCAGCTCCGCCGCCCGGGCCCGCCGCTCCGCCCTGCCGACCCCGTGCACCTGCAGCGGGAGCTCGACGTTCTCGGCGACCGTCCGCCACTCCAGGAGCCCGGACTGCTGGAACGCGATCCCGTAGTCCTGGTCGAGCCGGGCCTGTCGGGCCGGCTTCCCGCCGACGCGCACCACGCCCGCGGTGGGCTCTTCCAGATCGGCGACCACCCGCAGCAGCGTCGACTTCCCGCAGCCCGAGGGGCCGATCAGCGACACGAACTCGCCCGCGTCCATCGTCAGCTCGATGCCCGAGAGCGCCTCGACGTCGCCGAACCGCTTGTCGACCCCGGCCAGATCCACCGCCACCGGGGGCACTGCCTCGCCCACGCTCAACCCACCGCCCCCCGGTACCGCCACAGGACGACGTCGAGCAGTGCGACCGCGCCCGCTGCCACCAGCCCCAGCACCGCCGCGCCGAGGATGGCGGCGTACATCTGCGACGGGTCGCCGGTGGCCGACTGCGCGTATTCGATGATCAACCGGCCGATGCCGCCCCGGGTGCCCGTGGAGATCTCGGCGACGATCGCGCCGACCACCGCGGCCGCCGCCGCCAGCCGGGCCGCCGGGATCAGCGACGGCACCGCCGCCGGGAACCGCAGCCGCAGCAGCGTGGTCCACCAGCCCGCGGCCAGCGAGCGGAACAGCTCGACGTCGGCCGGGCCCGGGGAGCCGAGCCCGCGCAGCGCACCGACGGCGATGGGGAAGAACGCGAGGTACGACGAGATCACCATGACGCTCGCCCAGGGCTGCCACGCCCAACCGAGAATCGCGATCTTGCCGCCCCAGCCCGCGACGAGCGGGGCGATCGCGATCAGGGGCACGGTCTGCGACGCCACGACGTAGGGCAGCATCGCGCGTTCGGCCAGCCGGAAGCGCAGCATCACCAGCGCCAGCACGATCCCGAGGACGCCGCCGAGCACGAGCCCGCCCAGCGCCAGGCCCAGGGTGAACAGCGTGCTGAGAGCGACGGCCGTGCCGACCGTGCGGACGTCCGCGGCCCCGGCCACCTCGGGCTGGCCCATCCGAGCCAGCACCGTCCAGACGTGGGGCATCGCCGCGTCGTCGGTGCGGGGCAGGACCCGGACGCCGCCGATGACCACCCCGTTGTCGGGCACCACGAGCTTCACCAGCTCCCACAACGCCACGAGCAGCACGAACGCGGCCACGGTGGTGACGACCGAGCGGGTCCGTCCCCCCATGCGCGCGCCCTCCCCTGCCCTGCGATGCAGCGATCCTGCGAGCTGGGGATGACCGTAGCGTTACGAACGGGTTGCCAACAGGATCATCGCGGCATGCGTCGCCAGAGCGCGCGCGGCAGGTGTCGGGCCACGGCGAACAGCGGGCGCAGACCCCTCGGCACCCACACCTCGCCCCGGTGCGACCGGAGGGCGGCGACGGTCGCGTCGGCGACCTGGTCCGGGGTGGACGACAGCGGCGCGGGCGGCATGCCCGCCGTCATCCGGCCGACGACGAACCCCGGCCGCACCAGCAGCAGCCGCACCCCGGAGCCGTGCAGCGCGTCGGCGAGCCCGGACGCGAAGCCGTCGAGCCCGGCCTTGGCCGACCCGTAGACGTAGTTGGCCCGCCGCACGCGCGCACCCGCGACCGAGGAGAACACGACGATCGTGCCGAGGCCCCGACCTCGCAGGATCTGCGCGAGATGGGTCAGGACGGCCACGTGCGCGACGTAGTCGGTGTGCACGACGGCCACGGCATGCCCGGCGTCGTGCTCGGCCCGCGCCTGGTCGCCGAGGATCCCGAAGGCGAGGACGACCACGTCGAGCCGACCGTGGCGGCGGACGATCCCGTCGAGGACGCCGCGCTGCGTCGCGAGGTCGTCGGCGTCGAACTCGACGGTGTCGACGGCGGCCGCGCCCGCCTCGTATACCGCGCGCGTCTCGGTGGCGAGGTCGGCGCTGCGTCGTGCCGCGAGCACCACCGTCGCCCCGGCTGCCAGCCGCCGGGCCACGGCGAGGCCGATCTCACTGCGCCCGCCGAGTATGACGATCGTCTCGCCCATGGCGCGGAAGACTGTCACACGGCGGCAACACGGGCGTCCTACCGTCGGTGGTGCGTGCGTCAGACCGACGTCCGCACGTGCGAAGTGCCCACGACCTGGGCCGGGGCGGAGTGACGGTGCCCGAGATGCGCTTCGAGGTGTGCTGGCCCGACGGGTCGCGCCGCGAGTACTACTCGCCCTCCCTCGTGGTGGAGGACTACCTGCAGCCGGGTCGCGCCTATCCCCTCGCCGACTTCGTGGGTCGCAGCCGCGAGGCGCTGCGCCAGGCCAGTGAGCGGGTGCGCGCGGCCTTCGGGATGCCATGCTCGCTGGCCGCCGCGTCGCTGGCGAGCATCGAGCGGGCGGCCGCGACCTTCGCCGAGGGCGAGGTCCGCGTCCAGCGCTTCCGGCACTAACGCTTCCGGTACTGCACCGCCGACACTGGGCGCAGCGGCCCCCATACTGGGCGGATGCTGGCCGCCGTACTCGGATCGCCCGTCGCCCACTCGCTGTCCCCCGTGTTGCACAACGCGGCCTATCGCGCGCTCGGGCTCGACGGCTGGTCCTACAGCCTGCACGAGTGCCACGAGGCGGAGCTGTCCACTTTCGTCGAGGGGCTCGGGCGGGAGTGGGCGGGGCTCTCCCTGACGATGCCGCTCAAGCGCGTCACGCTGGAGGTCGCCGACGAGGTCGACCCGCTGGCCGCGGCGGTCGGCGCGGCGAACACGCTGGTGCTCGCGGGCAGGCGCACCGCGCACAACACCGACGTGTTCGGGATCGGCGCGACGCTCGGTGTGGTGGCGGGCCGGGCGGTCGTGCTCGGCGCGGGCGGCACGGCGCAGTCGGCGCTGGCGGCGCTGCGCGAGCGCGGGATCACCGACGTCGAGGTGCTCGTGCGCGACGTGCGACGCACCGAGGAGCTGCGGGCCACGGCCGAGCGCCTCGGCGTCACCCCGCGGTTCTCCGACGCGCTGAACGACCCCGCGCGGGCGTCCGCCGCGCTCGCCGACGCCGACGTCGTGGTCTCGACACTCCCCCCGGGCGGCGCGGACGGGCTCACCCCGCCCGGTGCGGGGGCGGTGGTGCTCGACGTGGTCTACGCGCCGTGGCCCACCCCGTTCGCGGCCGCGGCGCTCGCGGCGGGCGCGCGCGTGGAGAGCGGGCTGGAGATGCTGCTGCACCAGGCCGCCGCACAGGTCGAGCTGATGACGGGCAAGCCGGGCCCGGTCGTCGAGATGCGCGCCGCGCTGGACGCCGCGGCGGCCGCACGCGCCTGATCACGTTCTCCAACGGGCGCCACCACCCCCGGCCGGCTACGGTGATCGGAAATCCACCTGGTCACCGAGGAGCACGTATGTCGATCCCCACCGACGAGAACCGCGACCTGCTCACCGTCGTCGCCATCATGCGGGCCAAGGCGGGCAAGGAGGACGAGCTGCGGGAGACGTTGGAGGCGCTCGTCGAGCCGACGCAGAAGGAGGACGGCCACCACACCTACGCCCTGCACCGCGGCGTCGAGGACCCCTCGCTCTTCATCTTCTACGAGAACTGGACGAGCGCCGAGCACCTCGACGCCCACCTCGCGGCCCCGCACCTGCAGGCGTTCCTGCCGAAGATCCCCGACCTGGTCGAAGGGGAGCTGGTGCTCAACCGGGTGCGGCGCATCGCCTGACACGGGACACGGCCTACCCGCAGACCGCGCCCTGTGAGGCGGAGCCGACGAGCTTGGCGTACTTGCCGAGCACCCCGGTGCGCAGCTCGGGCTGCCGCGGGCTCCAACCCTCGCGACGCCCGGCCAGCTCGGCCTCGTCGACGTCGAGGGTGAGGGTGCGGCGGGCGACGTCGAGCACGATCCGGTCGCCGTCGCGCACGAACGCGATCGGCCCCCCGTCCACCGCCTCCGGGGCGACGTGCCCCACGCACAGGCCCGTGGTGGCGCCGGAGAAGCGCCCGTCGGTGAGCAGCAGCACCTCCTTGCCCAGCCCGGCGCCCTTGATCGCGGCCGTGACCGCGAGCATCTCCCGCATCCCCGGCCCGCCCTTGGGGCCCTCGTAACGGATCACGACGACGTCGTGGGGCTGCAGGTCGGGCACGGCCGCCATCGCCCCGGCCTCGCCGTCGAACACCCGTGCGGTGCCCTCGAACGTCGCCTCGTCGAACCCGGCGCTCTTCACCACCGCCCCCTCGGGGGCGAGCGAGCCGCGCAGGATGGTGATCCCGCCGGTGGGGTGGATCGGCTTGGAAAGCGGGCGCAGGATCTCCCCGTCCAGGTCGGGCGGGTCGATCGCGGCGAGGTTCTCGGCCACCGTCTGCCCGGTGGCGGTGAGCGCGTCACCGTGCAGCAGGCCCGCGTCCAGTAGCGCCTTCATCACCACCGGCACGCCGCCGACCTGGTCGACCGTGCTCATCACGTACCTGCCGAACGGCTTGACGTCCGCCAGGTGCGGCACCCGCTCGCCGATCCGGGTGAAGTCGTCCAGCTCCAGGGGCACGTCCGCCTCGTGGGCGATCGCGAGCAGGTGCAGCACCGCGTTCGTCGAGCCGCCGAACGCCATGACGACGGCAATCGCGTTCTCGAACGCCTCCCGGGTGAGCACCTGCCGTGCCGTGATCCCCTTCTCGAGCATGCCGATGACGGCCTCGCCGGAGGCGCGCGCGATCCCGTCGCGGCGGCGGTCGACGGCGGGCGGCGCGGCCGAACCGGGAAGCGCCAGCCCGAGCGCCTCGGCGGCGGCGGCCATCGTGTTGGCGGTGTACATGCCCCCGCACGCGCCCTCGCCGGGGCAGATCGCGCGCTCGATGGCGTCGAGCTCGTCGCGGCTGATGAGACCCCGCGCACACGCTCCGACGGCCTCGAACGCGTCGGCGATGTTGACCTCGCGGTCGCCGATGTGCCCGGGCAGGATCGAGCCCGCGTAGACGAAGACGGCCGCGAGGTCCAGGCGGGCGGCGGCCATGAGCATCCCGGGCAGGCTCTTGTCGCAGCCTGCGAGCAGCACGGTGCCGTCGAGGCGCTCCGCCTGCACGACGGTCTCGACCGAGTCGGCGATGATCTCCCGGCTGACCAGCGAGTAGTGCATCCCGACGTGGCCCATGGAGATCCCGTCGGAGACCGAGATCGTGCCGAACTCCATGGGGAACCCGCCCGCCCGGTGCACGCCCTCCTTGGCGGCGATCCCGAGGCGCTGCAGCGACAGGTTGCACGGGGTGATCTCGTTCCAGCTCGACGCGATCCCGATCTGGGGCTTCGCGAAGTCCTGGTCGCGCATGCCGACCGCGCGCAGCATCCCGCGCGCGGCGGCGCGCTCCATCCCGTCGGTGACGTCGCGGCTGCGGGGCTTCAGATCTGTCATGGGGCCCACCCTCCCCCACCGGACCTGGACACGCCACGCATCCTCATCCGAAACCGGGCGACTTCGCCACGTCGCCGTCACCTGGCGCCTGAACGGCTCGTTGCGCCGAGGGACGTTGGCCGAAGGGAAGAGGATGACGCGCACGACACGGCGGTTGCGACGGGCGGCGGCGATCGCCTGCATCGGGCTGACCGCGGCGGTGGTGGCGGCCGGCACCGCGCTGGCCGCCGACGGTGGGGACGACGGCGGCGGCGGCGACGGCGGCGGCGGCGGGGACCAGCCACATCCGGTCGCGGGCACGCCATGCACCGACACGGCCCGCGCCTGTGTGGACCTCGCCCACAACAAGGCGTGGCTGATCCACGACGGGAAGACCACCCGCGGCCCGGTGCTGATCAGTCACGGCGGTCAGGGGAAGGAGACGCCGATCGGCACCTTCCAGGTGCAGTGGAAGGACCAGAACCACAAGAGCGCGGAGTTCAACGACGCGGCAATGCCGTTCGCGGTGTTCTTCGCGCCCGGCGGCATCGCGTTCCACCAGGGCAACCCGCGCAACCCCTCAGCGGGATGCGTGCACCTGTCCAAGGACGACGCCGTGGCGTGGTTCAACGACCTGCAGGTCGGCGACGAGGTGCAGGTGCACTGACGCCCCGGGAAACCACAGACGCCTCGCGGACCCGTGCGGTCTGCGAGGCGCCTGGCGGTTATGGGGGTGGCGGCCCTCAGGAGCGGTCGCGGCCCGCGCCCGCGAAGTCGCGGTCGCGGCGCACGTTGGCCCGGCGGCCCTTCAGCGTGGTGCTCCCCCGCAGGCTGCGCAGCACGTCGTCGGCCGCGTGCTCCGGGACCTCCACCAGCGCGTGCCGCTCGTGGATCTGGATGGCGCCGATGTCGCGCCCCGACAGGTTCGACTCGTTGGCCAGCGCACCCACGATGTCCTGCGGCCGCACGCCGCCCGCGCGGCCCGCGTTGACGAAGAGGCGCGTCATGCCCGACTTGGGAGGCCGCGGACCCGCGCCGCGGGCCTTGAATGCGCGCTCGGGACGCTCGCTGCGGGACCGGCCTGCGCTGACGACGGGGATGTCGTCGCCGTCGTCCGGCGCGCCTGCGGCGGTCTGCATCAGACGCACGGCCGCGGTGGCGACGTCGAGGAGGTCGTGCTCGGCCGCGAGCCCGGAGAGCATGGCCCGCACGTCCTCGGCGTCCTCGCCCGCGACGAGGGTCTCTTCCAGCGCGGCCCGGGTGCGATCGAGACGCGCGGCGCGCAGATCGGCCGCGGTGGGGACGGCCGCGATCTCGATGGGCTGCCCGGTGAGCCGCTCGACGTTGCGCAGCGCGTACATCTTCGACGGCGGCACGAGCGTGATCGCGACGCCCTCGCGGCCTGCCCGGCCGACGCGGCCGATGCGGTGCACATAGGCATCGGACGACTGCGGCACGTCGTGGTTGACGACGTGGGTGAGCAGGTCGATGTCCAGCCCACGGGCCGCGACGTCGGTGGCGACCAGCAGCTCGGTGCGTCCGCTGCGCAGCCGCTCGACGACCCGGGTGCGGTGCTCCTGGTCCATGCCCCCGTGCAGGGCCTCGGCGCGCAGCCCGCGGGCCGTGAGGGTCTCGGTGACGGCGTCGACGTCGAGCCGGGTGCGGCAGAAGACGATCGCGGCGCGGGGCCGCTCGGCCTCCAGCACGCGTCCGAGCGCGGCGGTGGTGTGGCTGCGGGGCACGAGGTAGGCGGTCTGGCGCACCTTGGGCGCCTCACCCTCCGGCACCTCCTCACGGGCGATCCGCACGGTGACCGGCTCACGCAGGTACTTGCGCGCGAGCGTCTCGATCCGATGCGGAATCGTGGCGGAGAACAGGATGCTCTGGCGGGTGTCGGGAGTGGCGTCGAGGATCGTCTCGATGTCCTCGACGAATCCCATGTCGAGCATCTCGTCGGCCTCGTCGAGGACGACGGTCTCGAGCTCGTCGAGGCGGAGTGCGTTGCGGTTCATGAGGTCGATGGCGCGGCCGGGCGTCGCGACGACGACGTCGACACCCTCGCGCAGGGCCTCCACTGGGGACCGACAGGGGCGCCACCGTAGACGGTGACGACCCGCGCGCCGAGCCGCGAGCCGTAGCGGGCGACGGCCTCGGACACCTGCAGCGCGAGCTCGCGGGTGGGGGCGAGCACCAGCCCGAACGGCGCGTCACCGCGGCGGCGCCCGGGGCGGATCTCGGCGAGGCGTTCCAACATGGGAAGGGCGAACGCGGCGGTCTTGCCGGTGCCGGTGGCGGCCTGGCCGATCAGGTCGCGGCCTTCCACCAGCGGCGCGATGGCCTCGGCTTGGACAGGGCTGGGATGGGTGTAGCCGAGCTCCTCCACCACGGCGAGCAGCTCGGCTCGCAGCGGGAGGTCGGCAAAGGTGGGCAGGTCGAGCTCGCTGGAAGTCACGTCGTACTTTCGTCGCAGTCGGGCGGCAGCACGGTCGCGTGCCCCGCGGGGTGAGCCCGCAGCGCCTTCTGCACGACTTCTGCCTGGCCGACGCGGTCTCCGGTGGGTATATAACGCACCACCCTGCGTCTATAGTCCCAGGTGATCGCCGTCACCGCCACGTCGACCCCACCCTTACCGCACCATGCGCGCTCCGCGCCTGCTCAGCGCCCGTGCGAGCGCGCGCAGGTCGTCGCTCGGACGGGCCCTGCGGGTGCCGATTCCGTTGCGGCTGTCGACGCCGTAGCGCGGCGCTGCCGCCGCGATCGCCACCAGCACCGCGAGGATCACCAGAGCCACCATCTCGATCACTCCCTTGTCAAGTCGATGGCTCTATCGTCGGCGTAAGGGAGGCTGGCGCGCGTCGGGCGATCACGCCGTATCGGACACCGGCGGCCTTACCTGCCGACGAGGCTCGCCGCGTGATCGGGCACCTGGTGGAACATCTCCCGCGGCGGGCGGACGTAGCCGATGGTCTTCGGCCGTTTCGGCAGGCGGAGCGCGGCGCGTGGCACGGGCTCCCACGGCACGCTGGACAGCAGATGCGCGATCATGTTGATGCGCGCGCTGCGCTTGTCGTCGGACTCGACGACCATCCACGGGATGTCCGGGTTGTCGGTGGCGGCGAACATGTCGTCCTTGGCGCGGGAGTAGTCCTCCCAGCGGCTGACCGACTCCAGGTCCATCGGGGAGAGCTTCCAGCGCTTCAGCGGGTCCTGCTGCCGGGCGCGGAAGCGGCGCTCCTGCTCGGCGTCGCTGACGGAGAACCAGTACTTGCGCAACAGGATCCCGTCCTCGACCAGCAGCCGCTCGAAGGTCGGGCACTGGCGCAGGAACCGCTGGTACTCGGCGGGCGTCGCGAACCCCATCACGCGCTCGACGCCGCCGCGGTTGTACCAGCTCCGGTCGAACAGCACGATCTCCCCCGCCGCGGGCAGGTGCTCGACGTAGCGCTGGAAATACCACTGGGAGCGCTGCCGCTCGGTGGGCGCGGGCAGCGCCACGATGCGGCAGATGCGCGGGTTGAGGTACTGCATCATCCGCTGGATCGTGCCACCCTTGCCCGCCGCGTCGCGGCCCTCGAACACGACGACGAGGCGTGTACCGGAGGTCTTCACCCACTCCTGCATCTCGACGAGCTGCGCCTGCAGCCGCAGCAGCTCCGCCGCGTAGCGCTTCCTGGGCAGCCGCGTCGCGAGGGGGGCCGTGCCGTTGGTGTCGCCATTTCCTGCCGTGGCTGCGGCCTTGGCCATGCGCCCCTCCTCCGATCAGACCCCGGTGCCGAACCTCACCACACTTCCCGATCCCGAGGGTAGGCCCGACTACTTGCCGGTGAGGCCCGCGCGGCGCAGGGCGTCGGCCATCGCGCTGTTGGAGGGGCTCGATCCGCCGGATCGGTCGCCGCGCGCCCGGGTGTCCTTGCGGCCCCGGTTGTCGCGGTTGTCGCGGGCGCCGCCCGTGCGCTCGCCGCGGTCGTTGCGGTCACCACGGTCAGCCCTGTCCTTGCCGTCGGGCCGGGGGGCGCGCTCGGGCTTGGCCGCGCCCACCTCGTCGTCCAGCCGCAGCGTCAGCGAGATCCGCTTGCGCGCCTCGTCGACCTCGAGCACCTTGACCCGCACGACGTCACCGGACTTGACGATCTCGCGGGGGTCGGACACGAACTGCTTGGACATCGCCGACACGTGAACGAGCCCGTCCTGGTGCACGCCCACGTCCACGAACGCGCCGAACGCGGCCACGTTGGTCACCTGGCCCTCCAGGAGCATGCCCGGGCGCAGGTCGGAGATCTGGTGGACGCCCTCGGCGAAGGTCGCCGTGCGGAACGCGGGCCGCGGGTCGCGGCCGGGCTTCTCCAGCTCGGCGAGGATGTCGGTGACGGTGGGCAGCCCGAACCGCTCGTCGACGAACTCCTTGGGCTGCAACGACTTCACCTTGGGCGCGTTGCCGATGAGCGACCCGATGTCGGTCTTGGCGCGGGCGAGGATGCGGCGCACCACCGGGTAGGCCTCGGGGTGCACGCCGGAGACGTCGAGCGGGTCGTCGCCACCGCGGATGCGCAGGAAGCCCGCGCACTGCTCGAACGCCTTGGGCCCCAGGCGGGGCACGTCAGCGAGCGCGGTGCGGGTGCGGAACGGGCCGTTCGCGTCGCGGTGGGCCACGATCTGGGCGGCGAGGGACTCGGTGATGCCCGATACCCGCCGCAGCAGCGGCGCCGACGCGGTGTTGACGTCGACGCCGACGGCGTTGACGCAGTCCTCCACCACGGTGTCGAGCGAGCGGGAGAGCGCCGACTCGGGCAGGTCGTGCTGGTACTGCCCGACCCCGATCGACTTCGGGTCGATCTTGACGAGCTCGGCGAGTGGGTCCTGGAGGCGCCGGGCGATCGAGACCGCGCCGCGCAGCGAGACGTCGAGGTCGGGCAGTTCAGCGGACGCGTAGGCCGATGCCGAGTACACCGAGGCGCCTGCCTCGCTCACCACCACCGGGACGAGCTTGAGCGCCGGGTTGCGGACCGCCAGCTCGCGGGCGAGCTTCTCCGTCTCGCGCGATGCCGTGCCGTTGCCGATCGCGATGAGCTCGACGTCGTGGGCGGCGGCCAGCTTCGTCAGCGTGGCGAGCGCGGCGTCCCAGGCGCGACGGGGCTCGTGGGGAAAGACCGTGTCGGTGGCGATGACCTTGCCGGTGGCGTCGACCACGGCGACCTTCACTCCGGTGCGCAGGCCCGGGTCGAGGCCCATCGTGGCCCGGCTGCCCGCCGGGGCGGCGAGCAGGAGGTCGCGCAGGTTGCCCGCGAAGACGCCGATCGCCCCCTCCTCGGCGGCGGTGCGCAGGCGCACGCGGATGTCGATCGCGAGGTGCAGCAGGATCCGGGTGCGCCAGGCGAAGCGGACGCAGTCGGCGAGCCAGCGGTCGGCGGGGCGGCCGCCGTCGCGGATGCCCGCGGCGGCCGCGATGGTCCGCTCCCAGTCGGTGACAACGCCCGGCTCTGCGCCGCGCGGAGCGGAGCGCGCGTCGGCACTGTCGGGGTCCGGCTCCAGCGCGACGTCGAGGACGTCCTCCTTCTCGCCCCGGAACGCCGCGAGGATCCGGTGCGAGGGGAGCTTGGTGAAAGGCTGGGAGAAGGCGAAGTAGTCGGCGTACTTCGCGCCCTCGGCCTCCTTGCCCTCCCGGACGGTGGTGACGAGCCGTCCGCGCGTCCACATGCGCTCGCGCAGCCCGCCGATGAGGTCGGCGTCCTCGGCGAAGCGCTCCACGAGGATGGCCCTGGCGCCCTCCAGCGCGGCGGCGGCGTCGGCGACCTGTTCGGTGGCGAAGGCCGCCGCCGTCGCGTGGGGGTCGAGCGTGGGGTCGGCCAGCAGCGCATCGGCGAGCGGCTCTAGCCCGTTCTCCCTGGCCACCTGCGCCTTGGTGCGGCGCTTGGGCTTGAAGGGCAGGTAGATGTCCTCCAGGCGGGCCTTGGACTCGGCCGCCCGGATGCGCTCCTCAAGCCCGGCGTCGAGCTTGCCCTGCTTGCGGATCTCCTCCAGTACCACGGTGCGGCGGTCCTCCAGCTCCCGCAGGTAGCCCAGCCGCTCCTCGAGGGTGCGCAGCTGGACGTCGTCGAGGGAGCCGGTGGCCTCCTTGCGGTACCGGGCGACGAACGGCACCGTGGCGCCCCCGTCGAGCAGGTCCACGGCGGCCGCGACCTGGTGGGGTCGGACGCCGAGCTCGTCGGCGATGCGCTGGCGGATGCTCTGGGCCGCCGGGTGAGGGGATGCGGAGGGAGTAACGGTCGTGCCGGTCACGAGATCCATCGTCCCGGGTGGGCCTTCGCGAGGTACCGCCGGGCGGGGGTTGCCGGGAATCCGCAGGTGGTAGGGCCTGGGACTGGCCACCCGACCAAGCATTGATCTTCGCCATACCTCCCACCTGGTCAGGGTCCACGGTCGTCGGTCCCGCCGCACGGCAGACTGAGGCCATGCGCCGCGCGCTCCTGCTGATCCCGTTGTTCGGCGCGGCGCTGGTCGGCGCCGCACGCCTCGGCAGGCGTTCGGGGGTCACCGACGCGGAGGTGGCCGCCGCGCTCCCCGGCGACGACGTGGTGCCCGACGCCCGCGTCGTGATCGACCGGGCGACGACCCTGCACAGCACACCCGAGCGGATCTGGCCGTGGATCGTGCAGCTCGGCAAACGGCGTGCGGGGTGGTACTTCCCGGCCTGGATCGAGATCTTCATCCCCCGCCACCGTCGCGGCCTGCGGCACATCGAGCCGCGCTGGCAGCGCCTTGCCGTCGGCGATGTCATCCCGGACTGGGGCGGGCCGGGCGCGACGTTCGAGGTCGTCACCCTGGACCCGCCGCACGCGCTCGTGCACCGGTCGGTCCGCGAGCGGCGCGACGGCGATCCCGTCCGGATCAGCTGGGCGCTCGTGCTCACACCTGCGGCCGAGGGCACGCGGCTGCATCTTCGCCTGCGGATCAGCGCGCTGGGCCGCCGGGCACCGCGGCTGATCACGACGCTCGCGGGTCTGATCGACGAGGCGACGGTGGCGCCGCTCTTCGCGGGTCTGGCCGAACGTCTGCGGCGATCCGCGCTGGAACCTGTCCGGGCGTGGTGATTCCCCGAACTCGCCGTGTCGAGATGCGGGACTCACCGTGGGCGGGTGCGGGACTCACCGTGGTGGGTCAGCGGGTGAAGAGGGCGACGCACTCCATGTGGTGGGTCATCGGGAACGCGTCGAACGCCCGCAGGGGGCCGAGGGCGTAGCCCTGGGCGGCGAAGAGGGCGACGTCGCGGGCGAGGGCGGCCGGGTCGCAGGCGACGTAGACGATCCGCTCCGGGCCGTGGCCTGCCAGCGTGTCGACCATGCCTCGGCCGAGCCCCTTGCGCGGCGGGTCGACCACGACGACGTCCGGCTCGGCGGGCAGCCCCCCGAGCACCTTCTCCACCCGCCCGACCCGCCAGCCGACCTGCGGGAGATCGCCCAACGCCGCGCGCCCGTCGTCGACGGCGGCCTGGGACGTCTCGACCACGGTGACCGAGCCGTCGCGGCCCACCTGCTCGGCCAGCACGGCCGCGAAGAGCCCGACGCCGCCGTAGAGATCCCATGCCGTCCCGGCGCGGGGCGCCGCCGCCCACTCCCCCACGACTGCGGCCAGCACGTCCGGCAGCGCCGGGTGCACCTGCCAGAACACGCCCGGCGAGAGCCGCCACTCGCGGCCCACGGCGCGCTGGACGACCGGCGCGCCGTCGCCCGCGTGGACGACGCCGCGGGCGTCGACCGACACCTCCACCTCGCCGGGCGCGAACCGCCCGGCGAGCACCGGCGGCAGCGTGCCGGGCGGCGCCAGCGGACAGTCGGCGACCGGCAGCACGTCGTGGCTGCGGTGGGCCCGCAGGCCTGCCCGACCCTCCTCGTCGACCGCGAGGCGCACCCGGCTGCGCCAGCCCAACGACCCGCCGGGGAGCTCCTCGACCTCGACCGAACGCGACAGACCCGCGAGCCGGTGCAGCTGTTCGGCGAGCACCTGCGCCTTCCACTCCCGCTGGGCGGGCGGATCGACGTGCTGCAGGTCACATCCCCCGCAGCCCCCCGCCCGCGCCCACGCGCACGGCGCGGGAACCCGGTTCGGCGAGGCGTCGAGCACGGTCACGGCGTCGGCGCGGCAGAAGGATCCGCCCGCGTCCTCGTCGACCACGGCGCGCACCCGCTCGCCGGGCAGCGCATGGCGGACGAACACGACCCGCCCCTCGTGCCGCGCGACGCAGTGCCCGCCGTGCGCGACCGCGCCCACCTCGAGATCCAGGACGCGATCGGTCCAGTCCAGCATCGGCGACTCCCTCACCAGCCCGCTCACGGCTTCGCCGCGGGGGTGCGTACCTGGGCGGGCGGCGCCTCGTAGCCGCGCCGGATCGAGCCCGGCGGCGTCTCGGGGCGGCGGGTGACCATGCGCTCCGAGGACGCCAGCTGCCACGGCACGCTCGTCACCATCACCCCCGGCTGGAACAGCAGCCGGCCCTTTGAGCCGCAGCGCGCTCTGGTTGTGCAGGAGCTGCTCCCACCAGTGGCCGACGACGTACTCGGGGATGAATGACGGTGACGACGTCGCGCGGGTTCTTCGTCCGCACCCGCTTGACGTACTCCAGCACCGGTCGGGTGATCTCCCGGTAGGGCGACTCGATGACCTTCAGCGGCACCGGGATCGCCCGCTTCTCCCATGCCCGCATCAGTCGCTTCGTGTCGGCGTCGTCGACGTTGACGGTCAGGGCCTCCAGCACGTCCGGCCGCGTCGCGCGGGCGTACGCCAGCGCGCGCAGCGTCGGGCTTGTGCAGCTGTGGAGACCAGCACGATCGCGTGGTTGCGCGAGGGCAGCACCGTGTCCACCTCAGCCGCTCGCAATCTCGGCGGCGACGCGGTCGTAGTGCCGTTGGATGGCCTGCATCAGCACGAAGAACGCCGCCATGGCCGCGATCGCGATCCACGCGCCGAGCAGGAACTTCGTGACCAGCACGATGAGCAGCACGACGCCGGTCATGATCGCGCCGAAGCCGTTGATCGACTGTGCCCGGCGCATCCGCCGCCTGGCGGTCGGTTCGGTCTCGCTGCGCAGCAGCCGGTTCCAGTGCCGCACCATGCCGGTCTGCGACAGCGTGAACGACACGAACACCCCGACCGTGTAGAGCGGGATCAGGCGGGTGACCTCGGCCTGGAACGCCCACCACCAGCACCACGGCGAACGCCGCGAGGATGAGGATGCCGTTGGAGAACGCCAGCCGGTCGCCGCGGGTGTGCAGCTGACGGGGCAGGTAGCGGTCCTGCGCGAGGATCGACCCGAGCACCGGGAAACCGTTGAACGCGGTGTTGGCCGCGAGCGCCAGGATCAGCGCCGTCATCACGATCACGAAGTAGAAGCCGGGCCGGAACGCGGCAGAACACCGCGTCGGCCAGCTGCGCCACCATCGTCTGCTGCACGTAGCCCGGTGGGGCGCCTGCGAACTGCGTCGCGGGATCCTCGGCGATCTGGACGCCTGCCAGCCGGGCCAGCGCGATCAGCCCCATGAACATGCTCACCGAGAGCACCCCGAGCAGCAGCAGCGTGGTGGCGGCGTTGCGCGACTTGGGCTTGCGGAACGCGGGCACGCCGTTGCTGATCGCCTCGACGCCGGTGAGCGCCGCCGCGCCCTGGGTGAACGAGCGCAGGATGAGCAGCACGAGCGCGAGGCCGGTGAACGCGTCGCCCTCCGCCAGCAGCGTGAAGTTCGCGCTGGCCGCCACCACCGGCTGGCCGAGCACCAGGATCCGCACGAGACCCCAGATGATCATCGCCCCGATGCCGACCATGAAGGCGTAGACCGGGACGGCGAAAGCCGCGCCCGACTCGCGGATCCCGCGCAGGTTCACCGCGGTGAGCAGCACGATCGCGCCCACCGCGAACGGCACCTTGTGGACGGCGACGAAGGGGACGAGCGCGCCGATGTTGGCGGCGGCCGCGGAGATCGACACCGCGACGGTCAGCGTGTAGTCCACCAGCAGCGCGCTGGCCACCGTCAGGCCTGCGCTGCGCCCGAGGTTCGTCGGTGGCCACCTCGTAGTCGCCGCCGCCCGACGGGTAGGCGTGCACGTTCTGCCGGTAGCTCGTGACCACCGTGAGCAGCACGACGACCACCGCGAGGCCGATCCACGGCGACAGCGCGTACGCCGCAGCCCCCGCGACCGAGAGCGTCAGGAAGATCTCCTCGGGGGCGTAGGCGACCGACGACATCGCGTCGGACGCGAACACCGGCAGGGCGATCCGCTTGGACAACAGGGTGTGGGCGAGGCGGTCGCTGCGTTGCGGGCGCCCGACGAGAATGCGCTTGAGGGCGACGTGGATCGAGGGCACGGCGGAAGCGTATGCGGTGCGTGGCCTGCTGCGTGTGCCTGCCTGCGATAGCGTTCCGCCGTGTTCGTCGTCATCATGGGCTGTGGCCGCGTGGGCTCTTCGCTCGCCGCGAGCCTCGATCGGCTCGGCCACGAGGTGGCCGTGATCGACAAGGAACCGCAGGCGTTCCGCAGGCTGTCTGCCGAGTTCTCCGGGCGCCAGGTGGTCGGTCATGGGCTTCCACCGGGAGGTGCTGGTCGAAGCGGGCGTCGAGCGCGCACAGGCGTTCGCGGCGGTCTCCAGCGGCGACAACTCCAACATCATCTCCGCGCGGGTGGCCCGCGAGACGTTCGGCATCTCCCGCGTGGTCGCCCGGATCTACGACGCCAAGCGCGCGGCGGTCTACGAGCGGCTCGGCATCCCGACCGTGGCCACCGTGCCATGGAGCACCGACCGCCTCATGCGGATGCTGCTTCCTGACGGCGTGGCCTCGGCGTGGCGCGAGCCCGACGGGCACGGTCGCGATCCTGCCGCTCCCGGTCCACGAGGAGTGGATCGGCCGCCCCGTCCGTGAGCTGGAGGCCGTCACCGGGTCCCGCGTGGCGTTCATCGTCCGGTTCGGCACCGGGGTGCTTCCGCGGCCGGAGACGTACATCCAGGCCGAGGACACGATCTACGTCGCGGCCGTGTCCGGCACGGTCAGCGAGGTCACGTCCGCCGCGGCCGCGCCGCCACCACAGGAGGGCTGAGCAGCAGATGCGGGTCGCGATCGCGGGTGCGGGGGCCGTCGGGCGCTCCATCGCGCTGGAGTTGGTGGACAACCGTCACCAGGTGATGCTCATCGAGCGGGAGCTGTCCCAGATCGACCCGCAGGCCGTCGAGGCGGCCGAGTGGGTGCACGCGGACGCGTGCGAGCTGGCTTCACTGGAAGAGGCGGGGTTGGAGACCTGTGACGTGGTCATCGCGGCCACCGGGGACGACAAGGTCAACCTGGTCGTGTCGCTGCTTGCCAAGACCGAGTTCGCGGTTCGGCGGGTCGTCGCGCGGGTCAACGACCCCCGCAACGAGTGGCTGTTCGGGCAGAACTGGGGAGTCGACGTCGCCGTGTCGACGCCGCGCCTGCTCGCCGCGCTCGTCGAAGAGGCCGTGGCGGTCGGCGACCTGGTGCGGCTGATGACGTTCCGCCAGGGCCAGGCCAACCTGGTGGAGGTCACGCTGCCCGACGACACGCCGCTGGCCGGTCAGGCGGTGAGCAAGCTCAAGCTGCCGCCCGATTCGGCGCTCGTGGTGATCCTGCGGGGCGGCCGGGTGATCGTGCCGCAGGCCGACGACGCGCTCGAGCCCGGCGACGAACTGCTGTTCGTGGCGACGACGGCGGTTGAGGAGGACATCCGCGCGGCGCTGGGCTCCTGAGGCCCCTCAGGGGTCGGTGCGGATCAGGCCGAGGTGGTGTCCGCACTCGAGCAGCGCCCGGGTGTTGCGGTGACGGCCGCCCAGGTCCTGTTCGGCGTCCGCGAGCGCCGCGGTCAGCAGCGCACTCGCCGAGCCGACGTCACCCGCGGCCGCTCGGGCCTGCACCAGCCCCATCCGCGACGTCAGCGTGTCCGGGTGGGTCGCGCCGAGCACCCGGGTGCGCTGGGCGGTGACGAGGGTGGACACGCTCACGGCGTCGTCGACCTTGCCCGCGAGCCGCAGTGCGACGGCGTACGCGTCACGGGCCGTGAGCGTGCGCGGATCCTCGTCACCCCAACAGCGGACACGCTCGATGAGGTTGGCCTCCAGCATCGCCAGCCCGTCCCGGCGGCGTCCGGCGAGCAACTGGGTGACGGCGAGGTTCCCTTCCACCGTCAGGGTCGCGTCGTGCTGGGCACCGAGGAGCTCGCGGCAACCCTGCAGTATCTCGGTGAGCACCGCGGCCGCGTCCTTGTGTCTGCCCGCTGACCAGAGCGCCACGGCGTTCGCGTGATCAGCAGCCAGACCGTGGATGTCAACGGCCATCCCGCTTGCACCCGGTGACCGAATCGCCATGCCGCGCAACCTCCACCCGAAGAGCGGCAATGATCGCAGATCATGTCACGCTGGCAAGAGGTGCCTGCTCCATGTGGGTGAAGTCATTCGGCAGGATTCGGGGAACGGCGCGCGCGGGTCACCGCCCACACCGTGCCCAACAGGGCGACACCCACCAGGGGGTAGCCCATGGCGAGCCGCGCGATGCCGAGCCAGGTGGTGGCGTCGGCGTTGTAGAGCAGGCCCTGGACGACGAGGCGCGCCGCGAACACCAGCGTCCAGAGCAGGCTGGCGAGCGTGTAGGCGCGCAGGAGGCGCGAATCGCTGCGCCACGACTGGCCCTGGCCGTTGATGCCGTGCCAGATGACGCCCGCGAGGGGCCACCGGACGAGCACCGAGACGAAGAACGCCAGCGCGAGCACCGCGCTGTAGATCAGGCCGGGCAGGTAGAAGCCGCGGGCCTCACCGGTGCGGTAGGCGATGAACGCGGCGACGCCGACGCCGAAGAGCCCCGAGATCGCGGGCTGGACCGGCTGACGGCGGGCGATGCGCCAGACGGCGATCACGACGCCCGACGCCAGCGCGGCGACGAGCGCGGGCTGCAGCGCCGTGAGGATGTTGATCATGACGAAGACCGCCACCGGGATCGTGGAGGCGACAATTCCCGACAAGCCGCCCATCTGTTCCAGCAGCGTGGGCATCCGGCGCTCGGTGGGCGGGGACTCCTCGGGCGGACCGACCGTCACGGGTCTCCTACGTGGTGTGGGACTGGCAGATCTCGTAGAACGGGTTGTAGATCACCTTGCGTCCGTTCCGGACCGCGATCCGGCCCCGCACCCGCAGGGTGCGGCCGGGCTCGATGCCCGGGATGCGGCGGCGGCCCATCCAGACGAGGGTGACGCCTTCGGAGCCGTCGAACAGCTCGGCCTCGAGCGTCGCGTCGGCGTCCTGGGGGCAGAACTCGACGCTGCGTAGCCTACCGAACACCGTGACGTCCTGACCGCAGGCACACTCTGACGCCTTGTGCGCGCCGGTCCGCTCGGCGTGCTCGGAAAGGTCGTCGGCGTCCAGTGTGCCGACGTCGCTGGTCAGCTTGCGCAGCATGCGTCGGAAGGCTCCGCCCTCGGTGCCGCCCATCGCGGATCTCCCCTGTCGGTCGGTGCCCGTCGGTTCGGGCCCGTTAACGTCATCCACTGTAACCCGGACGAAACCTGCCCACTGCCTCCATACCGGGGGTACTGACCCGCCAGAAGGCCCTGTGACCTGCGCTGTCCTCCTGCCTGGCGCAGGTTCCGACGAACGGTTAGTCCGTTCGGTCTTCGCAGGTCCACTCGCCGGGGTGGGCGTCGAGCTCATCGCGCCTGCGCCGCGGCCCGGCACCGACGTGATCGTGGGCTACCGGGAGGCGCTCGACCGGGCCGTGGACGAGCCGGGGTCGCTGCTGGTGGGAGGCATTTCGCTCGGCGCCCACGTCGCGGCGCGCTGGGCCGCGTCCGCGCCGCGCGGGCGGCTGGCGGGGCTGCTGCTCGCGCTGCCCGCCTGGACGGGGCAGGCCGGTGCCGCGCCTGCGGCACGGGCGGCGCGCCTGACCGCGGCACAGGTGCGGGCGGGCGGCGTCGCCGGGGCGGTGACCGCGGCCGCGCCCGGTGCGCCCGCGTGGCTCGCGGCCGAGCTCGCGCGGGCGTGGTCCGGCTACGGGGACGGGCTGGCACCCGCCCTCGAGGTGGCCGCCGCCGAGCCCGGGCCGACGGAGCAGGAGCTCGCCACCCTCACCGTGCCCGTCGGGGTGGCGGCGCTGCTGGACGACCCAGTGCATCCCCTCGCGGTCGCCCACCGGTGGCAGGCGGCGCTGCCGCGCTCGGCGCTGGTCACCGCCCGGATGGCCGTGTTCGGCGGCGATCCCGAGGTGGTCGGCCGCGCGGCGGTGCTCGCGTGGCTGCGTGCCGCCTCCGGACAGGCCGACTGAGCTCTTGCGTTCGCCGCGACGCCGCTGCCCGGGCCGCTCACGGACGGTAGTGGCGGCCCGTCTCCGCGTCATCGGGCGCACCGTGGCGCGGGGGTTCGCTCCTGTGGCGCCGATCACCGCCGTGGCGGCCGACGGCCAGCAGATCCGCCGCTGACCACGCCGCCGGGCGGGCGCCGTCCGCCGCGCGCCTGCCCGCCTGGGCATCGAACTCGGCGGTCGCGGGTGCGGGCTCCTTCGGCCACGCCCACTGCGTCGGCGGGACCCGGGTGGGAGCCGCGTGCCTGTTCTCGACGTCAGCATGGTGTGCGGCCGCTTCCTCACGGCGCCGCCTCGGCGCCGCTTCCTCGCGGTGCCCCCTCGGCGGCTGTGCGGCGCTGTGCCTGCCGTCGTCGACCGCCTCCGGTGCGCGCCGACGACCGGTCCGCCGCGCGGCCACGACATCGCCGGACGGTGTCGGCGCAGGCGATGACGCCGCGGCATGGCTGTGGGCGGTGGTGCCGGACACGGTCGGGGCCGCCCACCTGCCCTGGCGCCGGATGGGGTTGGCGCTCCACTCCAGCGGATCGGAGCGTTCGCTCGGCCCCTCCCGCTCCGCGGCGAGGTGGTCGGGCTCGCCGATCGGGCGGTCGAGGCGCCCGTACGACTCTCCGGCGGGGAGATCCGCCGGTCCGGGGGGATCGCCCGCAAGGGGGCCGTGCCACGCCGGGTCGGGATCGGGAAGCGGGTCCAACTCGCCGGGCAGGGGGTCGACCAGCGGATCCCACCGAGAGGTGGCGCTTGGCAGGTCGGACGGTGACTGCACGTCCCGATCGGGCGTGCGGGCGGCGGGCTCAGCCCATTCCGGTTGCCAGTGCGCGGTGGGCTCGGGCTCGGATGCCCGGTACGCCCCCTCACCTCGGGTCCTCGGCGGATTCGGCGGCGCGGCGTCCACGTCCGGATGCCGGGCCGCCGACCACAGCGACGTCGGCTGCGGCGAGGGCGCCTCTGAAGGCGACGACGACGACGGCAGCGACGACAGCGACGGTGGCGGGTACTGCGGTGGCTGCGACTGCGACGACGGGTGCGGTGGCGACAGCGACGGCAGTGATGGCGATGCCCAGGGCCCGGGCGACGACGACGGCGACGGGGAAGGCGGCGAGGAAGTCGGCACGAGGGGATGCGCCTGCCCGTTCAGCGACGGCTGGGCATCCGACCACGCCTGCGGTGCCGGGACGTCGGTCCAACGGCGATGGGTGCCGGTCTCGTGCGCCCAGCCGGTGGGGACGTTCTGACGGGGGAAGCTGCCGGACGACGCCGCGTGAGGGCCCGTGGAACGGCCCCCATCGGGCCGGTCAACCGGCCCGCTGCGGCCCTGCCCACCCGCCGGTGGCGGGTATGGGGGCGCACCGGCCCCGAATCCGCCGCTCGCCGACGCGTCGTACGGAGTGGTGGCGCCTGATGCGCCGGTCGGGAAGCCGCCGCTCGTCGAGCCCCCGTGCGACGGCGCGTCGTACGCGGCAGGGGCTGCCGGGTAGCCGCTGATCGGCGTCGTGCCGTCGAGCGGCGCGCCCTGCCACGTTGTGCCGTTCGGAACGGAACCCGCGGGGAACGCACCACTCCGCGCACCTGCCGGGGCCACCCCGTTCGTCGTGCCTGCCGGACCCGCGCCATTGGGCAGGGCACCGGTCGGGAACGCACCGCTCCCGGCGGCAGCGCGGGGTGACGGGCCGGTGCCGGGGCGCCCATCGGTCCAAGCGGCGCCGTTGGTATGCGGGCGACGGTCGGAGGCCGCGCCGTTCCCACCTGCGTCGTTCGGCCCTGCGACGTTCGGCCCTGCGACGTTCGGCCCTGCGACGTTCGGCCCTGCGACGTTCGGCCCTGTGACGTTCGCGCCCTGGGCAGCGGTCGGCCACCGGGCGATGCCCTTCGCCACGCCACCCGACGCGGTGCCGTTGCCGTTCACGGAGGCGCCGTTCGTCGCGCCACCGGTCACGGCCGGGCCGTCGGCCGTCGTGCCGGTCGCAGCCGCCCCGCGGGCCGCCGCGCCGCCGACGGCCGTCCCGTTCGGCGCGCTGCCGGCCGTCGCCACACCGTTCAACGGCGTGCCGTTCGTCGAGCCGTTCGTCGTGCTGGTCGTCGGGATCGCGGTCGTCGGTGCCCCGCCGTTCGCGGCCGCCGTGCGCAGGGTCATCGTCGGGGGTGCCGATGTCGTCGGCTGCTCTTCGCCCCCGAGCCCGGGCGGCGTCACCAGCGGCAGGACGGTGCGGACCGGGTAGGGCGCCCGCCCGCGGACGACGACCGTGCCGCGCAGCATCCGGCGCAGCCGGGCGTCGAGAGCCACGGCGTCGCGGGTTGGGCCGGTGGCGACGCCGTAGAGCATCCAGCGCGGTCCGTCCACCCCGACGAAGAGGGAGGTGGCGCCTTCGGTCGTCGCGTGGAGCTCCCGGCCCCACTGGCCCGTGAACGACCGGACCCTGGCCCCGCCCTCACGCAGCGAGGCGAGGACCTCGTCGGCGAGATCGGGCCAGAGCCCGCCGGTGCGGGGTGCGGCGAGCGCGCTCACCGAGAGGCGCCCCTCCGGCACCGAGACGTGCACGGCCTGGATCCGTCCGGCCGAGGACGACTCCACCACCACCGTGCCCTCCGCGGGCACCGGAACCTTGACCGCGCCGAAGTCCATCGTCCCGGGCGCGGGCGTGATCTGCGGGTCGGCGGTGTCGCCGTCGTGCGGCCCGTTCGTCGGGACGCGCATGCGCTGGGTGACCGTGGCCTCGGAGCTCTGGCTCGAGGTCGCGACGGCGCCGCCGCGGTCGCGTGCCACTAGCGGTCCTCCCCGGGCAGCAGCGGATGGCCGCCGGTCGAGCCGTGCCCCCCGACGCCGCGTTCGGACGCGGGCAACCGGTCGACCTCGACGAACTGGGCCCGCTCGACGCGCTGCACCACCAGCTGGGCGATCCGGTCACCCCGCCTGATCCGCACGGGGGTGCGCGGGTCGAGGTTGACCAGGCAGACGAGGATCTCGCCCCGGTAGCCAGCGTCGACCGTGCCGGGCGCGTTGACGATCGTCAGGCCCGCGCGGGCAGCCAGACCCGAGCGGGGGTGGACGAAGCCCGCATAGCCGAACGGCAGCGCGACCGCGACGCCCGTCCCGACCAGCGCGCGCTCGCCGGGTTCCAGCACCACCTCGCGGGCGGCGTACAGGTCGGCGCCCGCGTCGCCGGGCTGGGCGTACGCGGGGAGCGGCAGGCCGGAATCGAGCCGGGTCAAGAGCACGTCGACCGTCGGCCGCGCGCCGTCTACCGGCGGACCTGCGGTTGACGGCTCGTGCGGGGGAGCATCGACGGAGCCGGACACGACGAGCGAGGCTACCCTCGTGGCCGTGAGCGACAGCCCGCTTCCGGCCCGCGGATCGACGTCCGGCCGCTCCCGGTTCGACGAGCGGTTGTCCGTGCCGCTGTGGTGGTTCGTGCTGGCGATCGGTGTGGCGGTGCTGCTCGGCGCCGAGATCCACATGGGGTATCCGGGCATCCGTTCGTGGATCGGCTACGCGATCTGTGTGCCGGTCGCCGTGCTTGCGTTGGTCCTCCTTGGCCGGACCAGGGTGCGCGTCGCCGACGGCACGCTCCAGGTCGGGAGCGCGGTCAAGGACGTGCGACACCTCGGATTGGCGGAGATCGTCCCCAAGGCGAACCGGCAGGTCGCATTGGGCCCCGAGCTGGACCCGGCGGCGCATCTCATGTTGCGCGCGTGGATACGCCCGGTGGTCCGGGTCGAGATCACCGACCCGGACGACCCGACGCCTTACTGGGTCTTCAGCGTGCGCGACGCCTCCGGACTGCTCGCCGCGCTGAAGGAGTGATCAGGTCAGGCCGCGCAGTCCCGGCAGATGAACGTCGTACCGTTGGACTCGGCCAGCCTGCTTCGGTGGTGCACCAGGAAACAACTGGCACACATGAACTCGTCGGCCTGCTTCGGCAGGACCTTGACGGTCAGCTCCTCGCCGGACAGGTCAGCCCCTGGCAGCTCGAAGCTCTCCGCGGTGTCGGTCTCGTCGACATCGACCACGGACGACTGAGCCTCGTTGCGACGGGCCTTCAGCTCGTCGAGCGAGTCCTCCCCCATGTCGTCGGTCTCGTTACGCCGCGGCGCGTCGTAGTCGGTCGCCATCTTTCCCACCCTCTAGCCATGTCCTGTGACATGCGTTCTGTCGTGTCGTGCCGCTGAACAACGTCACAGCGGCGGTGTTTGTGCCCGGCATCCGAGTGACGCAGGTCTCAACTCGAGGCCCCGCCCTCGGACCCCTTGGACGTCGTCGCGGCCCCCCGTGGGCGCGCAGAGGGTAGCTCAAGTCGGCGGCCTCCGCGCGGCACCCCGCTGTGACGCCGCACGCGCCAGTAGGGTCTCGTGCCGTGACCGCTGCGCAGCAGGAGGAATGACCGTGCGCAACCGCCCCTACCAGCGCCGCCGCCGGGGTCCGGTGATCGCCGTGGTGGCCCTACTGGTGGTCGCGGCAGCGGTCACCTGGGTGACGGTGTTGATCAGAACGGGTGCCGCATCCAATGCGACCTCCTGCCCGCAGCCCGCCTCCGGCCCCCCGCCGGGCCAGGTGCTGCCCGCGAGCGCGCTGACGGGCGTCCCGCCCCTGCCGCCGTCGGCGGTGAAGGTGCGCGTGCTCAACGCGGGCGGCCAGCGTGGGCAGGCCAACCTGGTGGCCGCCCAGTTCGGCGACTTCGGCTTCGCCCAGGCGGCCCCGCCCACCAACGACAAGCTCTACCCCGACGGCGACATGGCGTGCACTGGTCAGATCCGGTTCGGGCAGGCCGGGCAGGGAGCGGCGAGCACCGTGGCGCTGCTCGTACCGTGCGCCGAGCTGGTGCGCGACGCGCGGCCCGACGACACCGTCGACGTCGCGGTGGGCACCACGTTCGGCGACATCAACCCCAGCCGGGCGGTCCGCGACGCCCTCGACCAGCTCGGGGCGCCCGGATCGGGATCGACCGGCTCCGGCAACGCCGACCCCGCCGCGGGCAACACCCCGCCGCCCGCGACGCCGATCGTGGACCCCGCCACGCTCGCCGCGGCGCGCGAGGCCACCTGCGGCTGACGGCCCGGTCCTACCCCGGCAGGGTGACATTGCCGCGACTCAGTCGGAGGAGTGTCATCCTGCTGCGAACACCAGGCTGCTACACCGCGCCCGCGCCGTGCTCCACCGCGAGAGCGCGCAGCTCGTCGGCGATCGCGGGGGTCGCGGCGAAGAGCGCGTCAGCGCCCAGCCCGTCCTCCGGTGGTTGTCGGCCTGCCGCCCCCGGTGTGCGAACCACGGCGCCCGCTTCGGCGGCCACGAGCGCCGCCGCCGCCCAGTCCCACCAGCTGCATCCGTGCTCCAGATAGGCGTCGACCCACCCCGCCGCCACCCCGCACAGGTCCAACGCCGCGGACCCGGTGCGGCGCAGGTCGCGCACGTGCGGCAGCACCCCGGCGATCATCGCCACCTGCCGGGCCCGCCGCTCGGCGCGATAGGAGAAGCCGGTGCCCAGCAGCGAGAGCGCCACGTCGGTGGCGCCCGAGACCCGCAGGGCCACCCCGTCACACGTCGCGCCGCACCCCAGCGCGGCGCTCCACACCCGGCCGGAGGCGGGCTCGACGACCGCGCCCGCCAGCGACCGGCCGTCCCGTACCGCGGCCACGGAGACCGCGTACCACGGGAGCCCGTAGAGGAAGTTGACCGTGCCGTCGATGGGGTCGACCACCCAGTGCACGCCCGGCCCGACCGCGCTGCCGCCGTGCTCCTCCCCCAGCACCGTGTCGCCAGGGCGCAGGACGGCGAGGCGGTCGCGCACGAGCGTCTCGACCGCGTGGTCGGACGCGGTCACGACATCGGTCGGCGTGCTCTTCGTGGTCACCCCGATCCGGTCCGCCCCGTTCCCGCCCTCCCACGGTCGGGGCAGGTCCCGCAGATGGGCCGCGGCGTCGACCGCGACACGCTCGGCGACCCGCCGCAGCTCGCGCGGGTCGTCGCGGTCCGTGGGATCCCCATCTGCGGTCTCGACCGCACCCGTGCGGCCGGGCGACCCGCTCTGCGCCGATGGTTCGCTCGCACGCTCGCTCACATGCTCATCCGACCACATGCCCGCTCACAATGACGCGCGGGAAGCCGAAGGGAGTACGTAGCTGATCGCGCCGTTACAATGTCGGGGTACCCGCAACGGGACGGCCTCCGGTGACGATGCCGGACGCGCTCCGGCGGGTCGACCAGATCTCGACAGGCAGCCGGAGGCGGGCGTTTCGCCGTTCCGGTTTCCGGTAAGCGCACCGTAGCGAGAGGGCCCAGTGGCAGCCGCAGATCCCGTAAGCCGCAGCGACATCACCGCCGACGAGCAGGCGCGCCCCCGTTCGCGGGTGGTTGCGGCGGCGAAGACCGCCACGAAGGCGGAGCCGAAGGCCAGGGTCGCGCCGCCCGCCAAGAAGGCGGCCGAGCCTTCCAAGAAGGCAGGCGGCGACGACGCGGTCGACCTCGACGCCGAGCCCGAGCTCGAGGGCGCCCCCGAAGACCTCGAGGAGCCCGACCTCAGCGCCGACCTCAGTGCCGACCTGGAGGGTGACCTCGCCGAGGTCGCCGTCGAGGAGGAAGCCGTCGACGAGGTCGTCGAGGCGGATGACGACGAGGACGTCGACGACGAGGACGACGACGAGGTCGCCAACACCGGCGCGAACCGGCGCACACCCCGCGAGCGCTCCGGCACGCCGCAGAAGTCGGGCGATTTCGTCTGGGACGAGGAGGAGTCCGAGGCCCTTCGACAGGCACGCAAGGACGCCGAGCTCACCGCGTCCGCCGACTCCGTCCGCGCCTACCTCAAGCAGATCGGCAAGGTCGCGCTGCTCAACGCGGAGGAGGAGGTCGAGCTCGCCAAGCGCATCGAGGCGGGCCTCTACGCCGCCGAGCGGATGCGCCGCACGATCGACGCGGGCGAGAAGGTGTCCCCGCAGCTGCGCCGCGATCTGCGCTGGATCGTCCGGGACGGCGAGCGCGCCAAGAACCACCTGCTGGAGGCGAACCTCCGCCTCGTCGTGTCGCTGGCCAAGCGCTACACCGGCCGCGGCATGGCCTTCCTCGACCTGATCCAGGAGGGCAACCTTGGTCTGATCCGCGCGGTCGAGAAGTTCGACTACACCAAGGGTTACAAGTTCTCCACGTACGCCACCTGGTGGATCCGTCAGGCGATCACCCGCGCGATGGCCGACCAGGCCCGCACCATCCGCATCCCGGTGCACATGGTCGAGGTCATCAACAAGCTCGGCCGTATCCAGCGCGAGCTGCTCCAGGACCTGGGCCGCGAGCCCACGCCGGAGGAGCTGGCCAAGGAGATGGACATCACCCCGGAGAAGGTGCTGGAGATCCAGCAGTACGCCCGGGAGCCCATCTCGCTCGACCAGACCATCGGTGACGAGGGCGATTCCCAGCTCGGCGACTTCATCGAGGACTCCGAGGCGGTCGTCGCGGTCGACGCGGTGAGCTTCACCCTGCTCCAGGACCAGCTGCAGTCGGTGCTCGCGACCCTGTCCGAGCGCGAGGCGGGCGTGGTGCGGCTGCGGTTCGGCCTCACCGACGGCCAGCCGCGCACGCTGGACGAGATCGGGCAGGTCTACGGGGTCACCCGCGAGCGGATCCGGCAGATCGAGTCGAAGACGATGTCGAAGCTGCGGCACCCGAGCCGCTCGCAGGTGCTGCGCGACTACCTCGACTGACGAAGGGGGTGCTGGCCACACCCCCACACACCTGGCAGGACGGTCGTGTATCAGAACGGCCCTCGGCAGGCTCATCCGTGAGCGATCACCCGAGGAGACCCCTGAGATGACCACGTTTGTGCCCTCCGGCCCGGCCGACCTCACGAGCGTCGCAGGCCCGGTTCTGCGCCCCGGCGACCCCGGCTGGGGCGCCGAGATCGCAGGCTTCAACCTGGCCTGGACCCCGACGCCCGCGGTCGTCGTCGGCGCCACGAGCACGGCCGACGTCGCCATCGCCGTCCGCCACGCCGCGCGCCGCGGCATGCGCATCGCCGTACAGGCCACCGGTCACGGCCTCACGGACGACCTGGACGGCACTGTCCTGGTGACGACCCGCCGCATGACCGACGTCGCGATCGACCCCGTGGCGCGCACCGCCCGGGTACAGGCCGGGGTGCGGTGGCGCGCGGTGATCGACGCCGCCGCCCCGCACGGGCTCGCGCCGCTCAACGGCTCGTCGTCGCAGGTCGGCGTCGTCGGCTACACCACAGGCGGTGGCCTCGGGCCGATGGCGCGCCGCTACGGCTTCGCCGCCGACCACGTCACCGCGTTCACGATCGTCACCGCCGACGGCGCCGTCCGCGACGTCCGCGCCGACGGCCCCGACCCCGACGACGTCGACCTCTTCTGGGCGGTACGCGGCGGCAAGGGCGGCTTCGGGATCGTCACCGAGATGACGTTCGACCTGGTCCCGGTCACGACGTTCCACGGCGGCGGGATCTTCTTCGCGGGCGACGACGCCGCCGCGGTGCTGCACGCCTGGCGGGAGTGGGCCCCCACGCTTCCCGAGGACACCACGACGTCGGTCGCGCTGCTGCGGCTGCCTCCGGACCCCGACCTGCCCGAGCCGCTGCGCGGCAGGTTCGTCGTCGCGCTCCGGTTCACCCACCTCGGCGCGGACGGGCCCGCTCTGCTGGCGCCGATGCGGGCCGTCGCGACGCCGCTGGCGGACCTCGTCGCCGACCTCCCCTACCCGGCCGTCGACGCGGTGCACATGGATCCGACCGAGCCGATGCCGTTGTGGGACCGCGGCACCGCGCTCGCCGCCCTGCCCGCGGAGGCCGTCGACACCCTGCTCGCCGAGGCGGGCCCCGACGTCGTCTCGCCGCTGGTGATGGTCGAGATCCGGCTGCTCGGTGGCGCGATCGCCCGTGCCCCGCGCGTGCCGAACGCGGTGGCGGGCCGCCACGCCGCGTTCTCCGTGTTCACCGTCGGGGTGCTCGCCGGGGCGTCGGTGCAGGCCGTCGCCGCCGCGGGGGCGGGGGTCGTGGAGGCGCTGCGGCCTTGGGCCTGCGGCGGCCTGCTCAACCTTCTCGGCCAAGCGGGTCCGGACCGGGTCGGACAGCTGTGGAGCGCGGCCGAGCGGGCGCGTCTGCTGGCGATCCGGGAGCGGTTCGACCCTGCAGGCCTGTTCGCGACGAATGTCGTCATCGGCTGACCGACGACTTCACCCTGGACCAGCACCGATCGGGTTACGGTGCTCCTGCCTGCGGGAGGAGCGCGCCATGGGACCTGATTTCGACGGACCCGACGGACCCGGCTACGGACACGGCTTCGGACACGGTTACGGACACGGCTACCCGCCGGGCTTCGAGCACCACTTCCACCACGGTCCGCACTTCCCGATGGTCATGGACTGGTGGCCGGTCCTGGGCAGCCTGCTCATGACGCTGCTGGTGGTGGCCATCCTGTGGGCGGGTGGCCTGGCGCTCCTGACGAGCCAGGTCACGCGGGGGCCACGCGCGGCCAAGGAGCGGGTGGACTGGCGGGCCCGCTGGAACGACGCGGTCGCCCGGCACAACGTCGTCGCGGAGGCGTTCGCCCGCTTCGAGTGTGACGCCCATGCCGTGCTCGCCACCCCGGCGCTGGCCGACGTGCGCCAGGCGCCCACTGCGCGGTTCGTGGACGCGTTCGCCGAGGCGGGGGCGCTGCTCACCGAGAAGTACCCCGCTTCCGTGTTCGCCCAGCGCTTCGTGGCGGCCGTCGAGCGGGAGGAGCGGGCGTGGACAGCGGCCGTCGCAGCCGCCGAGCGCAGCCGCGACGCGCGGTTCTCACCCGACGAGCGGGACCTGCTCGAACAGGCGAGGCATCTGCTCGACGTCGTCGGCTCGTCCCCCTACGTCGAAGAGCGGCACACCGCGCTCAACAAGGCGCGGCGCAAGCTCCGCGACCTCGAACGCCGCACCGGCTGGCGCCTCCCGGTCCCGGCCACGCTGGCGCTCGAGGAGCGGGCGCGGGGCGTCCTCGCCGCCTGACGGCCCTATGCTTCCGCGGTGTCGACGATCCGGGTCGCCGAGGTGCTCGCCGCACTGTCCCTCACGACGGACCTGGCCTCTGGTGTCCCGTTCGAGAAAGGACTCGCCACCTGCGCGGTGTCGACTGCGTTCGCGGGGGCGCTCGGCCTCGACACCGACGACCGGCGGGCCGTGTTCCACACGGCGCTCCTGCGCGCCGTCGGCTGCACGGCCTACGCGCCGGAGAACGCCGCCTTCTTCGTCGACGACACGGCGTTCCAGTCGGCGCTGAAGGTCATCGACCCTGGTGACCCGGCCGTCTTCGGCGCGCAGATGGCGCGGTTCGGCGCGTGGGCGGGCCCGGAGCAGCAGCCGGTCCTCGCCCAGCGCTTCCTCGACATCGTCGCGACCGAGGCGGTGCAGGCCACCGGCGCGTCGTGCGAGGTGAGCCGGGCGCTCGGTCCGCGGCTGGGCCTGCCCGCCGCCGCCGTCGACGCGCTCGACCACGTCTGGGAGCGCTGGGACGGGCTGGGCATGCCCGGGGTGTGCTCCGGCGAGCGGCTCCCCCTCGTCGCGCGGATCGTGCACGTCGGCGAGCAGGCCGCATGGGCGTACGCGCAGAGCGGCCGTCCTGGAGCGATGGCCGAGGTGCGGCGCCGCAGCGGCGGCCATCTCGACCCGGATCTCGCCGCGCGCTTCGTCGCCGACGCCGACGCCGTTCTGGCGGGGCTCGAGGTTCCGGATCTGCTGGCGGCCGTGGTCGCCGCCGAACCCGGCCACCCGACCACGGTCGGGCCCGAAGGGCTGGCGACGCTCTGCGAGACGCTCGCCATCGTCGTCGACCTCAAGGGTCGGTATCTGCTCGGCCACTCCGCGCACGTGGCGACGCTCGCAGACGCCGCCGCCGGGCTCTCCGGGGTCGATCCGCCCGGACGTACCGAGCTGCGCGCCGCCGCACTGCTGCACGACCTGGGACGCGCAGGCGTCGCCAGCTCGATCTGGGACCGCCCCGGCCCGCTCGGCGCCGCCGACTGGGAGCGTGTCCGGCTGCACGCCTACTGGACCGGCCGCATGCTCGACCGCTGCCCCGCGCTGCGACCGCTGGCGGGCGTGGCGGGCGCCCACCACGAGCGGCTCGACGGCCACGGCTACCACCGCGGGGCGGCCGCGGGCGAGCTGTCGCGCACCGCCCGCCTGCTGGCCGCGGCGGACGTCTTCGCCGCGGTCACCGAGGACCGCCCGCACCGGCCCGCTCTGACGGCGGCCGACGCCGCGCGGCTGGTCGTCGCCGAGGCCGCGGCCGGGCGGCTGGACCACGACGCCTGCGCCGCTGTCGTCGAGGCGGCGGGACTCCCCCGCCCGCGGAAGGCGTGGCCATGCGATCTCACCGACCGCGAGGTCGACGTGCTGCGGCTGGCGGCGCGCGGGCTGTCCAACCGCCAGATCGCGCAGGAGCTCGTCCTGTCCGACCGCACGGTCGAGACCCATCTCAAGCACGTCTACGACAAGACCGGCCGCCGCACGCGGGCGGGTGCGGCGGTGTTCGCGATGGAGCACGACCTGCTGATATCCGTTGATCAACGGATGTGACGGCGGTCACCGCGGGGCCACTCTGACCGCATGACGACCTCCACCACCACCACCGCTCCCGCCACCACGGACACCGCCCTCCGCAACGAGGCCGCCCTCGACCGCGCCGTCGGCCGCTGGAACGCGGGCGACCTCGACGGCTACCTCGAGCTGTACGACCCCGCGGTCCGCCTGCACGGCTACACGCCCGACGCGCTGGACCGCAACGAGGTGGCCCGGTTCTACGCGGACATCTTCACCGCGTTCCCCGGCTGTGCGCTGACCCTGCACGAGACGTTCTCCGACGGCGACCGGCTCGTCTGCCGCTTCACCCTGGCGGGCAGCCACGACGGACCGTTCCTCGGCGTGCCCGCGACCGGCCGCGACATCGCCCTGCCCGGCATCACGATCCTGCACTTCCGCGACGGACGGTGCGTTGAGCGCTGGTCGTGCGCCGACATGCTGAGCGTGCTCGTGCAGATCGGCGCGGTGCCGCCCCCGCCTGACGCCCTTGCCGAACGGTAAGGCGATTCTGCCGCCGCGACACGGGACACCTGCCGTCCATGGGGAGTCCGCCCGCGTCCGTCAGTTCGCATCATGTCTTTCTGCAACCCAACCTCACTGCTGACCTCCACCGTGCTGCATCCCCTCCGGGCCGGCGCTGGGGTACGGGCCAGGGTTTGCTCGGATCCGCAAGGGGTCGCGTCTCCCTAGCGTCGGTTCCGAGCCGATGGAGGGGACACGACATGTGCAAGCAGATGTGTGAACAGACCGTCACCGAGCTGGTCGAGGCCGCGGCGGCCGGGGAAACGGCGGCGTGGCGTGAGATCGTCGTGCGGTACGGCGACCTCGTCCGCGCCACCGTCGCGGGCTTCCGCCTGCAGCCCGCCGACGCCGCGGACGCGATGCAGAACACCTGGTTGCGTGCGGTCGAGCGGATCGGCACCGTCCGCGATCCGGAGCGGCTCGGCGGCTGGCTGACGACGACCGCCGCCCGCGAGTGCCTCGGCGTACTGCGCCGCTCCCGGCGCGAGCTGCCGGTCGACGCGTTCGTCGACCAGGTCGCGTGGGCCGGACCGAGCCCCGAGTCCCGCGTGCTCCGGAAGGAGCGCGACCGCGCGGTGGACGCCGCCGTCGCCCAGCTCCCGACCCGACGCCGGGAGCTCGTGGACGCGATCTTCCGCGGCCCGGGGGCCGACTACGTCGAGGTCGCCCAGCGGACCGGCATGCCGGTCGGCAGCATCGGCCCGACCCGCGGCCGGGCGCTGGTCGAGCTGCGCGGCCGGATGCGGCGCGGCGGCTTCGGCCCCGAGGACCTCGCGGCCTGACGGCTGCCGACGCGACGACGGCGGCCGCCGTGGCCGCAACGCCGTGGGGCCGCTGCTGAGGCGCCGCTCTGCTGTGGCCGCCACCATGGCCTCCTGCAGGTGCCGAGGCGGCGGGCGGGCCCCGGCGCACTCGCGAACCGTGACGGCCCGGTCTGCGCGATGATGGCCCGTGTGCAGGTGCGCTGTCCCGTCGTGACCGGACGGGCCGCTGAGCTGGATCGCCTGAACACGCTGACGGCGGCCGTCGCGCGCGGGACCGGGTCCGCCGGTTTCCTGGGCAGCGAGGCCCGGATCGGCAAGACCCGGCTGGTGCGCAGCCTGGTGTCCGGCCCGAGCTTCAGCTCGCCGAACACGGCGTCATAGACGGGCACATGCCCGGGATCGGTGGTCTCGGACCATTCCTGCGCCCGCGCTCCCTACAACGGCCCCGGTACCTGCGCTGATCTCATGACGTCCGCTCCTCTCGTCGTCTGACGGGAAGAGCGTCGCGGCGCGGACGGGGGCGCCACATCGGTACGAACCCCCATCCGCGCCGCCGCGCCTCCGTACCCCTACGCGAAGGTGATGTTCTGGGCGCCCGCCGCGATCTCCTCCACCACCTTCGCGGCGCCGACGATGCTGGCCCCGGTGATCAGGTGATCCTCGGTGATCTCGCGCGGCTTCGTGCAGGCACCGCAGGCCCAGATCGTGCCGCCGTTGTCGAGGAACTCGTCCATCAGCCCGCGCAGCGGCGGCATGCCGGGGAAGTGCATCCCGTCGGCGTATCCCTTGGTCGCGAGCCAGGCGCCCTCGACGGTGAGCAGGACGTAGGCCTCCTGGCCCGCCACCGCCGCGACGTTCGCGGCGATGAACGGCAGCGTGGCGCGCTCCACGTCGTCCTGGCCGTGCGAGCAGCCGAAGATCATCTTGGTCATGCCGGGTCTCCCTTGGTGCGGATGGTCACGCGCAGCGTGCCGCCGGTCTCGGTCATGTCCTCGACGCAGTGCCCCAGCATCCGCGCCAGCGACGGGACGTCGGCCTTCGTCGAGGGGTCGCGCATGGTCACCACGGTGCGGGTGCCCGGAGGGACGGACGCCCACCAGGTGCGCAGGTCGCGGCCGACGCCGTCGCCGCAGGCGCGGTCGCAGGCGCTGAACTCCCGGATCGTGTTCTCCATGCCCTCCAGGACGGGCGCGGGCACGGGCGTGTTGCGCATGGGCGGGGATGCAACAACTTCCCGTCGCGGGGCGTCCTTACCTGGTTGGCGCGCGGTGACGGTGATGACCGTGGCGATCGTCGGCTGCCGCTCTGGCGGGATCGTCGCGCGCATGACCGCCAGGAGCTCGGGCGTGAACAGCGGGAAGCGCGCGCAGTCCTCCACCCCGAACGGATGCCGCTCGCGGACCTCGACGTCGACCAGCCCGACGCGACCCAGCCCGCGCAGCAGGGCCCGCTCGGCCATCGCCCCCGCGGCACAGCCCGACCAGGCGGCCGGGTGCAGCAGCACCTCGGGCGGCAGGTCCTTCTCGTCGAGCGTGACGTCGGTGAGGCAGAGGTGACCGCCGGGGCGCAGCACGCGGGCGCACTCGAACAGCGCCCGCATCTTCCGCGCCGACAGGTTGACCACCCCGTTGGAGATGACCGCGTCGACGGCGTCGTCGGGAAGGGGGATGGCCTCCATCTCCCCTTCGACGAACTCGACGTTCGCCGCCCCGGCCTCGCGGGCATGCGCCCGCACCCGCTCGCCCATCTCCGGCAGCAGGTCCAGGCCGATCACGTGCCCGTCGGGGCCGACCCGCCGCGCGGCGAGCAGAGCGTCGATGCCGGCGCCGCAGCCGACGTCGAGCACGGTGGAGCCCGGCGGCAGCACCGCGTGGCCCAGCGGGTTGCCGACGCCGAGCGACCAGGCGACCGCTCCTGCGGGCAGGACCGCGAGGTCGTCGGGAGCGTAGTAGGCCGCTCCGGCCCCGCGGGGTACGGCGACGGTGCGGTAGGCGGCGCGCACCATCTCCTGGATCTCAGCCTTGTGCATCAGGTCGGTCACCTGCGCCCCCCTCCAGGGTCGCCAGGAACGCCTCCATCCGGACGCCGACGTCGGCGGGCAGCTCCGGTCCCGATGACGCGAGCACCTTGCGCAGCTCACCGAGGAAGGCGATCTCGCCGCAGCAGCGGCGGCACGCGTCGAGGTGTTCGACGATCCGGGCCCGGCTCTCGGGCGTCACCTCGTCACAGAGGTAGGCCCACAGCTCCTGCACCGCGTCCTCGCAGCGGATCATGTTCCCTCCCGTGCGGGTTCGCGCAACAGGTCGTGGCGCTGGGCGTAGGCCCACAGGTCTTTCTCGAACTGTTTGCGCCCGCGGTGCAGCCGTGCCAGCAGCGTCCCGAGCGGGACGTCGAGCAGGCGGGCGGCGTGTTTGGTGCTCACATCATGCATGTGCACCAGCACCAGGGGCAGTCGGTAGATCTCCGGGAGGCCGCGCAGCACGGCCCAGACGTCCTCGGAACCGAACCGGTGGAGGAAGTCCAGGTGCAGCGAGTCGGAGTACGGGAACGGGTCCTCCGCCGCGATCACGCGGTAGAGCGAGAAGTCCTCGACGTCCGGGAGCGGGGCCTCGCGGACGCGGCGGTCACGGCTGCGGAAGCGGTCGCGCGCGCAGTTGACGAGGATGCGGGTCAGCCAGGCGGGTGCCGCCTGGGCGTCGCGCAGCTCGCCGTACGCGCGGCAGGCCTTGAGCAGGCACTCCTGCACGAGGTCCTCGGCGTCCTCGCCGACGAGCTGGCGGGCGAGGGCGTAGAGCCGAGGAAGCTGCTCTCGGGCGAGATCGGCGAACTCCATTCCACCTCCCACCCGCCAGGACGCCGGGCATGCCGCCGCTATTGCGTCACCGGGCGAGCGCGTCGCCCAGCACCGTACGCAGCGGCCGCGGCACGATCCCGCGCTCGGCGTCCACCCGGCGGGCCTTCCGCCGCGCCACCAGAATGCCGGTGACCGCAAGGGCCCACACCGGATACTGCACCAGCCAGGCCACTCGGAACGCCTCGGGCGTGAACCCGCCGAGCGCGGTCAGCACGGCGCCCATCGTCACCAGCACGGCCAGCGAGGCGAGGAACCCGCCCATGTTGACCATGCTCTGGGCGACGCCGAGGTTCGCGCTCGGGTTGTGGGTGCGGGCGATGTCGATGCCGACGACGGAGCCGGGGCCCGCGGCGGCGAGCACCACGACCAGCGCGACCAGCAGCCAGCGCGGCGCCGGGCCGGGCTGGGCGAGCACTGCCGTCCAGACCGTCGCCTCCGCGGCGATGATGCCGAGCACCACCCACGAGCGGCGCAACGGGTGGCGCATCGTGACGACCCCTACCGCGGGGCCGATCGCGATGGTGCACGCCACGAACAGCGTGAGCACCCCGCCCGCCGCGCCCGGCGTGAGACCCTGCGCGCCGACCAGCCACGGCACGCCCCAGAGCAACGTGAACACCATCATGGAGAACTGGGTGCCCATGTGCCCGAAGAAGCCCAGCCGAGTGCCCGGCCGCCGCCAGACAGCGCGCACCTGGCCGAGGATCTCCCCGGCCGAGGCCCCGGTGACACGGACGACCGGCACCCCGGCGGGCGCGTCCCGCACCACGGCGAACACCAGCACCCCGACGAGCGCGCTCGCGGCGGCAGCCGCACCGAACGCCACCGGCCAGCCCGCGCCGTGCAGCACCCACGCGAACGGCAGCGCCGAGAGCACCTGTCCGAGCTGGCAGAGGATCGTCGTGATCTGGACGATCAGCGGCACCCGCCGGGCGGGGAACCACCGTGGCACGAGCGCGAGCACCGCCGTGAACACCGCGGCGTCACCGAGGCCGACGAGCACCCGGGCGAGGACGGCCAGCGCCAGGGCCGGTGCGACGGCCAGCAGGAGCTGACCGGCGGCCAGCAGCGTGCCGCTGACGACGAGCATGGCGCGGGAACCGAACCGGTCGACGGCGAGGCCCGCCGGGATCTGGGCCGCGATGTACACCGCTACCTGCACGAAGACGAACGCCGACAGCGCGCCGGGCGTGATCGCGAACCGGGCCGCGGCGTCGAGACCCGCGATGCCGAACGTCGTGCGCTGCATGACGGCGAGCACGTACGCGAGCACGCCGACCGACCAGATGACCCATCCCCTTCGTGTCACGCATCCACTATGGCAAACGTTTGCCATCGTTGTCGTCGTGCGCTAGGAATGTGCGGCATGAATCACGGGCGACCGGTGACGCTCGAGGACGTCGCGCGCGAGGCGGGCGTCGCCGTGTCGACGGTCTCGCGGGCGCTGTCGCACCCTGAGCGGGTCAGCGCAGGCACGCGCGAGCACGTCCGGGCGATCGCTGCGCGGATGGACTACCGGCCCAACCTGCTCGCGCGGGCGCTGCCCTCCGGCCGCACGCGGATGCTGGCGCTGCTGGTCACCGACATCACCAACCCCCACCAGTTCGGGCTGATCCGCGGGGCGGAGGCCGAGGCAGGCGCCGCGGGCTACACGCTGGTGCTCGTCGACAGCCGGGGCCGCCCGGAGCTGGAGGCCGAGCTCACGGCCCGGCTCGGCTCCTCGGTGGACGGGTTCGTGCTCGCCTCGAGCCGCCGCCCCGATGCCGAGCTCCTCGAGCTGCTCGGCCGCCGTCCGCTCGCGCTGTACAACCGGGAGCTCGCGGGCTTCCCGAGCGTCGTCGACGACCAGGCCGACGGCAGCCGACAGGTCGTCGAGCACCTGCTGGCGCTCGGCCACCGGTCATTGGCCTACCTCGGCGGCCCTCGGAACGCGTGGAGCGAGACGATGCGGTGGGAGGCGCTGTCGGCCCGCAGCCGGGAGGCGGGCGCCACGATCGTCCGGCTCGGCCCGTTCCCGCCCACGCTCGAGGGGGGCGTCGGGGCAGCCGATGTGGGGCTGGCGTCCGGGGCCACCGCGCTCGTGGCGTTCAACGACCTCATGGCGATCGGCGTGCTGCGCAGGCTCGAGCAGCGGGGCGTGGCCGTGCCCGACACGGTCTCGGTGGTCGGCTTCGACGACATCTTCGGCGCCGACTTCTGCCATCCCCCGCTCACCACGGTCGCGAGCCCGGTGGAGGAGGCGGGAAAGGCACTGGTCCACCTCCTGCTCGGCGACAACCCCGCCCAGCAGGTCGTCCTCGCAACGGAACTCCGCGTCCGCGCCTCCACCGCCCCCCGCCCCGGCGAGTCCCGCACCCCACCCCGGTGAGTCCCGCACCCCACCCCGGTGAGTCCCGCATCTGGCCACGTCGAGTTCGTTGTTTCAGCACACCGCTGGCGACGACCTCGCCACCGGCGCAGTTCGCTGCGGCAGCACTCGGAGTGGGCCGTGACGAATCCCGCGATTCACCGTGGTGGAACGCGGGACTCACCGTGTGCGGGTGCGGGACTCACCGCCCGGGCCTCAGGGCTCTCGGGTGGGGTACGCGGTGGCCTCGACCATGAACCGGGCGTTCTCCCCGACCCGGCCGAAGTCCGACGACTCGATCGCCGAACGGGCCGGGCGGTGGTCGCCGAAGCGCTCCGCCCACACGGCGTTGAACGTCGGCCGGTCGCGCTGCAGGTGCCGCATCACGATCCCGACGCGCACGACGTCGGTCAGCGCGGACCCGGCGGCGTCGAGGATCGCGGCGAGATTGTCGAACAGCTGCTCGGCCTCGGCGCGCGCGTCGTCGGGGATCGCGTGCGTGGCCGGGTCGACGCCGAACAGGGCGGACACGTACACCCATCCCCCGGCCTCGACGGCCTGGGGCACCGGCCCGACGTGCGACGGCGCCTCGTCGGTGTGGATCACCCGGAGCATGCCGCGGCCCCGCCTATGCGTGCACGATTCGCCAACATGCCGTGGCGATATGCGGGACTCACCCTGAGGGGGTGTCTTCCCAGGAGACGACGAGCTCGCGGCGGGCGCCGAAGCGCTCCAGATGCCGGGCGAGCACGCCCTCGACGTGGCGCAGCGACTCCTCGTCCGCAGCCTCGGCGACCAGGAGCAGGTGGTCGCCCGCGGGTCGGACGGTGCCGGTGCCGCGCTCGAACACGAGCCGCCCGCCGTCCGGTTCCCCTTCCAAGGCCTCCACCTGGGCCTTGTGGCCCAGGTGCGACAGCAGCTGCTTGGCGTAGCGCGGGGCGGTCTCGGTCGCCACCTTCGCCTGCGATGTCGGCATGTCTCACGCTCCGTAGACGTCGATGACGCCCAGCCCGTCGAACTCGAACGTCACGGACCCGCCCGCCGTCACCGGCACGGGCGCCGTCACGCCGCCGGAGAACACCAGCTGCCCCGCCCGCAGCCCCTCGCCCTCGGCGGCGAGCTGGTTGGCCAGCCACGCCACCGACGCCGCCGGATGCCCCATCACGGCCGCACCGGCGGCCGTCATCGCCACCTCGCCGTCGACCCGCACGACACAGCCCAGCAGCCGCAGGTCCACGAGCTCCGCGGGCCGCCGCGCCACCGGGCCGAGGTAGAACGCGCCCGCGCTCGCGTTGTCCGCGACCACGTCCTCCAGCGTGAACCTGAACCCCTCGTACCGGGAGTCCAGCACGTCCACCGCGGCGAACACGACGTCGGTCGCGGCCAGCACCGACGTCACCGTCGCCGGCGCCTCGATGTCGCGCGCGAGCAGGAACGCGATCTCGCTCTCGACCCGCGGGTGGATGAAGTTCTCGAGCCGCATCGGATCGCCGTAGGTGGAGAGCATGCCGCTGGTGACCCGCCCGTACAGCGGCGCGTCCACTCCCATGGCCTGCTGCTTGTTGCGGCTGGTCAGCCCCAGCTTCCAGCCGACGAACCGCTCCCCGGCCTCCAGCTTCGCGGCGACGAAGAGGCGCTGCGCCCGGTAGGCGGTGGCCAGGTCGAAGTCCGGGTGGGCGTCGGTGAACTGGCCGATGGCCTTGTGCTCCCGCTCCGCCGCGATCAGGTCGTTCGCCACACCGGCAGCGTCGATACCGTCGCCTGCCATCAGGCTGCCTCCTTCGAGAACCGGACGGTCACCGCGCCCAGGTGGGCGAACTCGGCGCGGAACACGTCGCCGGGCGCGACCGCCACCATCTTGTGCGGCGAGCCCGGCAACACGATGTCGCCCTCGCGCAGGCCCGCCCCGAACGCCCCGAGCTTGTTGGCCAGCCACGCCACGCACCGCGCGGGGTTGCCCAGCGCCGCGGCGCCGGCCCCGGTGTCGATCACCTCACCGCCGCGGCTGACGACGACCCCGACCAGCCGCAGATCGAGATCGTCCACCGCGTCATCCGCCCGCCCATGACCATCAGGCCGGACGACGCGTTGTCCGCCACCGTGTCGACGAGCTTGATCTTCCAGTCGGCCACGCGGCTGTCCACGATCTCGACCGCGGGGAGCACCCCGGCGATCGCCGCCAGCGCGGTGCCGGTCGTGACACCGGGCCCCGCGAGGTCGCGGTCCATGACGAACGCCATCTCCGCCTCGACCCGCGGCTGCACGAGCGCCGTCAGGTCCACCTCGTCGCCGTCCTCGACGAACATCGCGTCGGTCAGCACCCCGAAATCGGGTTCGTCGACGCCCAGCAGCTGCTGCATCGGCTTGGACGTCAGCCCGACCTTCCGGCCGATCACCCGCTGCCCCTCGGCCACCCGCCGGTCGATGTTGATCGTCTGGATGGCGTAGGCGTCGGCGAGGACGAGATCCGGATAGCGCTCGGTCAGCGGCGCGATCGGCGCCGCGGTGCGGTCGGCCTCCCACAGCTCGTCGGCCAGCTTCTGCTGCAGATCGGTGGGCACCCCCGCAGCGTCGCCGGTCACCGCGGGCCGGACAAGGCACCTTCCGGGGAGTGGGAATCCAGCCGCTCCGCGAGCTGGCGCCGCGACGTCACGCCGAGCTTCGCGAACGCGTTGCGCAGGTGGTACTCCACGGTCTTGATGCTCACGACGAGCTCGGCCGCCAGCTCGCGGTTGGACAGGCCCGCGGCGGCGCGGCGGGCCACGACGAGCTCCTGGGCGGTGAGGCGCGTGTCGTCGCGGTCGCGGCGCGGGCCGGGCCGCAGCCCGGACGCGGCGAGCTCCTGCGCGCATCGCTCGGCGTAGGGCATGGCGCCCAGCTCGACGAACCCCCGCTGCGCCGCCTGCAGCAGCTCGGCCGCCCGACGACGGTGCCCCGCGCGCCGCAGGAACTCCCCGGCCGCCAGCCGGGTGCGGGCCGCGTCGAACGGGAACGGCACCTTCTCGACGGCGGCCAGGGCGTTGGTGAATGCCACCTCGGCCCGCTCGGACCGCCCCAGCGCCGCCTCCACGCGACCGCGGGCCCGCGCCAGCCGGGCGATCGACGACTGTCGACCCCGCTCGGCGGCCCGGCGCTCGTGCGGGACGAGCAGGGTGTCCGCCTCCGCCGCCCGGCCGACGCCGACGAGGGCCTCGGCGTAGAGGTCGGGCCACGCCCAGAAGCCCGGCTCGTCGACCCCGTCGCGGAACGGGAAGCGGCGAACCGGCTCCAGTGCGGCGAGCACGGCCTCCGGATCGCCGACGGCCTCGCCGATCCGCGCGCGGGACATCGACACCGCCACGACCGACCGCTCGTAGTCGCCCCTGTCCCGCAGCGCCCCCTCCAGCGCCCCCTCCAACGCCCGCTCGGCGGCCTCCCGGTCGCCTCTCCCGGCGGGCACGAGCGCGGCCACCCCGACCACCATCGAGCGCGTGAAGTCGAGGTCGGCCTCGATGTTGATCGCGACCGCGCGCTCGGCGTGGACCACGGCGTCGTCCCACGCGCCAGCGAGGTACTCGGCCCTGGCGAGGAACGCGAAGGAGAACGCCGCGGTGTTGAGCACGCCCAGCCGTGACGCTGCCGTCGCCGCGGCGGCGAGGTCGGCGCGGGCACCGTCGAGGTCGTCCTCCACGAGGCGCAGCGTGCCGCGGGCGGACCGCGGTTCCAGCCAGGAGAAGTCCGGCCCGTCCGCCCCCGCGACGGCGGCGAACGACTCGGCGATGCGTCCCGCGTAGCCCAATCCATGCGCCAGATACGTGCTGGCGGCCCAGCGCGTGACGGTGTCCGGGCCGGTGCGCTCCAACGCGCGCAGGCACCAGGTGACGGTGCCCGCGCCGTCGAGGCGGCCGTAGGTGTGCATCGCGTTCTGCAGCGCGACCGTGGCCGCCAGCTCGGGGTCCGTATCGTCGGTGCATCCCGCCCACGCCCGGTGCAGCAGTTCCTCCGCCGCGGCGGGACGGCCTTCGGCCATGGACAGCGCGCCCAGCACGCTGTCGCGCTGGGGACCCGGGGCGAAGCCCGCGATCTCCGCCCGATGCTCGGCGGCGCTCGCCGCGTCGCCGTTCTGCAGCATCCAGGTGAGGGCCTCCTGCAGGCGGCGCTGCCGGTCGGCGGCCACCGGGCTCTGACGAGCGGCCTCGACCAGGCTCGCCGTCGCGGCGGGCCACGCCTGCCTGCCTGCCTCGTGGCGGGCGAAGGCCTCCAGGTCGGCCGCGAGGACCTCGTCGGGGACCATGGCGGCGGCGACGCGATGGCGCAGCGCAGCGACCGGGTCCCCGACGAGCGTCGCCGCGGCAGCGTGCAGCGCGCTGCGCCGCGCGACCCCGAGGGAGTCGTGCACGGAGGAGCGCACGAGCGGGTGCGGGAACGCGACGATGAGCGGCGTGCCCGGCGCCGGTTCCGCGAGGAGCCCCACCGCGGTGGCCTCGTCCAGCGGCGCCAGGGGTTCGGCCAGCTCGGCCAACGCCGCCACCTGCGGGAGCGGGCTGCGCATGCCGAGCACCGCCGCGGCGTCGACCAGGCTCCGTGTGGGCGCGGTGCAGGCGGTCAGGCGGTCTTTCACCACGAGCCGGAAGGAGCGCGGCGCGGGCAGCGGACGGCCCGCCGCCCCCCACGCCTCCGGCGGGGACTCCGCGAGCAGCGCCCGCACGTGCAGCGGGTTGCCCTGGGTGCCGTCGTGCAGGCGCCGAGCGGCGACCGGGGACAGCGGTGCGCCCATCTGCGTGGCGAGATCGCGCAGCTCCGGCTCGGCCAGCCCGGGGAGGGGGACGACCGTGCCCTGGTGGCCGTCGACGAGCCTGCGCAGACTTTCCGGGAGGCCGGTGACCGCGTCGCGAACACCCAGCACCGTCAGCACCGGATCGGCGACCAACCGCCGCAGCGCGAACACCAGCGCGGAGAGCGAGGGCCGGTCGGCCCAGTGCGCGTCGTCGATGACGACGATGACCGCCTCGTCGTCGCGGTCGAGCATGCGCAGGAGGCGGGTGCCGACGGTGACCGGATCGTCCAGCGGGTCGGCCGTGCCCGTCACGGTCGTCGGGTCGAGCCCCGCCGAGCGCGCCAGCTGCTCGACGATGCCGTACGCCAAGAGCGTCTCGGCCTCGTCGCCGCCCGCACGCAGCACCGCGGGCGCGCGGTCGATGCCCGGCTCGGCGAGGAAGCGTTCGATGAGCGCGGTCTTGCCCACCCCGGCAGGGCCCTCGACCAGCACGGTCCGCGGGCGGCGGGCGGTGGCGTCAGCGAGCGCCCCACGCAGGAGTGCCAGCTCGGCCGCGCGACCGACGAAGGGCGCCAGGGGCGACACTGCCCGCCTCCCTCCGGCCCGGGGTGACCGCCCGACCCTACTCCTTACGGAGGGTCTCCTCCGGGTGGCGGCGGCGCCGCGATCAGGGTGCGGTGCAGCTCCATCCCGGCGCCGCCGGTGGTGAGCGCGTCGTACCAGTACGCGGCGACCTCGCGTCGCAGCGTTGTGTCGTCGAGATCGAGCACCGCAAGCCCGGACAGGTCAAGAGGGCCGAGCGCGACCGCGTTGATGACGCCGACGCCGAGGCCGGACCGCACCAGCGCGAGCAAGGTCTGCGGCGTGTCGACGGACGCCCGTGGCTGCACCGCGCGGCCGAGCGCCACGAGCTGGGCGAGCACCTCCGCGGCGGGGTCGGCAGGGCGTGTCTCGGCCTGAGTCCCGCAGACGATCATCGGTTCGGCCACGAGCGCGTCCACGGTCACCGGCTTGCCCGCCCGATCGAGCTCGTGGCCTGCGGGGACGACGACCTGCAGAGGCTCGCGCCACAGCACCTGCTCGCGCAGACCCGGCGGCAGCGGCGCCGGCACCCGTGGCAGCACCGCGACCGCGGGTCCGTTGCTCTGCAGCCGCCGTTCGACGTCGAGGCCCGCGCGCTCCACGAGGGTCACCCGCACGCCGGGGTGGGTCGTCACCAGCTCGGCCAGCACCGCGGGGAAGAGTGTGGCGCCGACGCACGGCGTGGTGAGCACGGTGATCGGCTCGGCGTCCATCCCACGCAATGCCCCCACGGCGGAGCGGGCGGCCCCGATTCCGGAGACGACCTCCCTGGCGTGCCGGGCGAAGACCTTGCCAGCCGGGGTCAGTCGGGCAGGCCGGTGGGTGCGGTCGACGAGGCGAACGCCCAGGTCACGCTCGAGGGCGGCGATGTGCGCGCTGACGCGCGACTGGGACCGGTGGATAGTTTCGGACGCAGCTGTGAAGCCCCCTCGGTCCGCGACCGCGAGGAAGGTCTCCAGCCAGTCCAACTCCACCCTGGGATCCTGCCCCGACGAGACGGTGCTCGCCCCGGTGACTCGCCCTGGGTTTCCCTGCGCCGACCCTGGGTAACCCTGGACAACATGCGGGATCCGGATGATGTCCCCGGGATGACGCACTGGTCAGCGGCTCATCCACTGTGTTGGGTTGCGGTACCTGGAGATCACACAACGTCGTGGGAGGCCAATCGCCGTGGCAGGCAACTCGACCGAGTCAGGACGTTCCGTAACCAGCAAGATCACATCGATCCTGATGACGTTCACCGAGGGCAGTGAACACTCCCTGACCGAGATCGCCCGCCTGGCCGGACTGCCCATCTCCACCGCGCACCGGCTCACCTCCGAGCTCACTTCCTGGCGACTGCTGGAGCGCACCGCCGACGGGCTCTACCGCGCGGGCCTGCCGCTGCGCATGATCGGCAACTGCCCGGACCGGAACCCCACCCTCCAGGAACGCGCGCCGTGCGTCCTCGAAGACCTCGCCGCCGCCACCCGCAGCCGGGCCCGGCTGGGCGTGCTGCACGAGCTCGACGTCGCCTACATCGAAAAGCAGCCCGGCCACCGTCCCGTGACCACGTTGGGGACCGGCCGCCACGCTGCCCGCGCACCCCACCGCGCTGGGTCGCGCGCTGCTGGCGTTCTCCCCGCCAGGCGTCGTCGACATGACGATCATGCGCGGCCTGCGTCCCTACACCGCGCACACCGTGACCTCGCCCGATCGCTTCCGCCGCGCGCTGGCCGTCACCCGGCTCACCCGCGTGGCCGTCACCCGCTTCGAGCTCGAGGCCGGCGTCTGCGGCGTCGCCATGCCCGTGTTCGGACCGGGCGGCGAGGTCGTCGCCGCCATCGAACTGACCGTGCAGGACCTCGGCGCCACGCTGCAGCCCGTGCTCGCCGCGCTGACCATCGCCTCGCGCAGCCTCTCCCGCGAGCTCGCCGGGCAGTCCCGGCAGGCCCGCGAGCCGGTGCTGACCCCCGACCCGCGGCTGCATCGCCGCGGCCGGGGTCTAGCCTGCCTGACCCTCAGGTCTTGACGTAGCGCGCCCGGACCGTCGCCGAGGACGGGGTGGGTGTCGCTGCCCATGCGCGGCGGGTCGCTCATCGGGCCGGAGTTCTCCGCGGACCAGACCGCCCAGTCCTCCCACCACGAGCCGCCGTGGCGCTCGGCGCTCGCGCGCCATTCCGCGCCGGCGCCGGCAGGGACGTTCGCTGTCGCTGACCAGGTGCCACGCCTTGGGCCCGGGCGGGCTCACGATGCCGGCGATGTGGCCGCCGCTGCCCAGCACGAACCGGACCGGACCGGTGACCAGGCCGACGGTCTTGTACGCCGACTCCCACGGCACGATGTGGTCGTTGATCGCGCTGACACGACATAGGTCGGGCGACTTGATCACGCGACAGGTCGATCGTCCGCCCGGCGATTTCCAGCGTGCCTGCTGGCCAGGCTTGTTCTCCACGTAGAAGTTCCGCAGGTAGAACGCGTGCATCGCGGCCGGCATCCGGGTGCTGTCGGCGTTCCACGCCAGGATGTCGAAGGCCGGCGGCGTTCTGGCCCATCAGCCAGTTGGACACGACGTAGTTGAAGATCAGGTCGTTGGCCCGCAGGATGTCGAACGTGCCCGCCATCGACGCGCCCTCCAGGGTGCCCTGGCCTTGCGCATCTTCGTTCTCGAGCTTCTCCACCGTCCGCGAGGTCGGTGAACGTGCCCAGCGCGCCAGGTTCGGAGTAGTCGAGCATCGTGTTCAGCAGGGTCAGGGTGCCGATCCGGCTGTCGCCCTGCCTGGGTCAGGTACGCGGCGGTGATCGCCGTCATGGCGCCGCCGAGGCACAACCCGACGATGTCGATCGTCTCCGCGCCGGTGATCTCGCTCGATCACGTCGAGCGCGGTCTGCGGTCCGTGCACCAGGTAGTCGTCCATCGTGGTGCCGGACATCTCGGCGGACGGGTTCTTGTAGCTGATCGCGAAGACCGTGCGGCCGTGCTGCACGGCCCACTCGATGAAGCTGCGGCCCGGCGCCAGGTCCATCACGTAGTACTTGTTGATCCACGGCGGGCTGCACAGCAACGGTGTCGCGTGCACCTGCTCGGTCTGCGGCTCGTACTGCAGCAACTCCATCAGGTCGTTGCGGATACACCACCTTTGCCGGGGTGCAGGCCAGGTTGCCGCCGACCTCGAAGCCGCTGGTGTCCACCTGCCGGGGCCTGCCGCCGTTGTGGCGCAGCGTCGTCGACGAACGTCCGCGCGCCCTTGACCAGGCTGGTCGCCGCCGGTGTCGAACGCCCGCTGCAGCGCTGCGGGATTGGTCGGCAGGAAGTTGGTCGGCGCCAGCGCGTCGATCAGCAGACCGACGGCCATCAGGGCCTTGTCCGCTCACCTCCGGATCGACATCTGGGCCGCGCCGACGACCTCACGGGCCCACTCGGCCGCCGCCAGGTAGGTCGAGCCGGGTGCCGTAGAACGCCGGGTTGCCCGACCCACGCCGGAGCGGCGAAGCGGCGGTCCTTCGGGTCGACCTCGACCGGTGGCTCCATGTCGGCACCGACCAGCTTGGCCCCGGCCACCATCGGGATGCGGGCGAGATCGGTCGCGAGCTGCATGGCCGCCCGCGCGGGCTCCGCTGGGTTGGTCGCCGTCGCGCGGATCGCCCGCACCAAGGCGTCCCCGAACCCTGCCGCGTCCATGTCCTCCACGAGGCCCGACTCGGGGCCCAACACACTCGCGGCGCGTTCGGCGATCTCACGGGCCGGGTCGGTGATGTCCATGCCCCTATCGTGAACAACGCGATGCCGTGGGCACAACCGTTCCGCTGGCTGGAAGACGGCGCGCGCGATCCGCTTCGCCGATGGACGGTACGGCCGTGGATGTGCGCGTGGTGACGCCTGAAGGGGTCCAGACACGGGACGTCGCCGAGCTCCCGACCCTTCTGCGCGGGCCCGACCCGGTCTGGATCGACGTCGGATGCTGGGACGACGCGGCGGCGGCCGCGCTCGTCGAGCCGCTCGGCCTCCACGGGGGCGCGGTGCGGGAGTGCGCCGAGCGCAACCCGATGCCCAAGGTCCACATCTACCCTGACCACGTGTTCTTCGTACTGCACTCGCCCGAGGCTGGCCATCACGGCCATGTGCACTACGTCGAGCTCGACCAGTTCGTCGGCCCGAACTGGCTGTTGACAGTGCACGGCCCGCTCGGGCACGGCGTCGACCCGGCCGCGGCGGAGACCGAGACCCGCGCGGTGCTGCGCAGGCTCGAGACCGGACGGCTGAAGCCCGACTCCGCTCACGCGCTGTCGCACGCGCTTGTGACGGCGCTCACCGGCCGCCTGCGGGACTTCCTGTCCACGCTGACCCAGGAGGTGTGGCGGCTGGAGCGGACGGTCACGGCCGGGCATCTCGGCGACGCGGAGGACTTCCTGGAGGAGCTGTTCCGCGCCCGGCACGGGCTGCTGGCGGCCCGGACCATGGCGGCGCAGGCCCGCGAGGTGTACGGCCGGATGACCACCCAGACCATGTTCGGCAAGAACGAGGTCGACCTGCTGCGCGACGCCGAGGACCAGTTCGGCCGCATCGCCGCCATGGCCGACTCCCAGCGGGAGTACCTCCAGGGCGTGATCGAGTTCTACCAGACCCGCACGAACACGAAGATGACCATCGCCGCCGAACGGCTCGCCGTCATCGCGGCCGTCACGCTGCCCGTGACGGCGATCTCGTCCGTGATGGGCATGAACGTGATCGTCAGCGAGGAGACCCACTGGGGCTGGCTGACGGTGTTGCTGGGCGGCATGCTCGTGATGTCGATCGCCCTGCTCATCTGGGCCCGCAGGCAGGGCTGGTGGTGAGCCCCGGCGTACCGTATGCCGCATGGTCGCCTTACGCGAACGCCTGAGCGACGCCCTCCTGAGGTTCGGCACCGAGGCCGCGGTGGACCGCATGACCATGCAGCGCAGCATGGAGGCCGCCCGTGGCGCCCGCGGCCACGAGCAGGCCGCGGCCGCCTTGGAGGTCGCCCGCTGGGTCGACACCGTGGCGCTGTGGGTGGCCTGGCGCCTGCGGCCCCGCCACATCACCCTCTGAGGCGCCGCCCTGCGCGGGGACGACGTGAAGTCCGTATGGCGTCCGCCGAGGCCTCAGGGACAAAGTGAAAGCCATGTCAGTCAGCGACCGGCTCCGTCGCCTCGGCACGGCTCTGCGGGAGTTCGACGCCGAGGTCACCGAGCTTCACGAACGTCAGCGCCTCCTCAACCGGCCGTGGGAGGAGGAGTTCCTGCACTGGGCGTTCGACGGGCAGGAGTGGCAGCTGCACGGCCGCCTCGCCCCGCCCGCCGACGGCCGTCGCCGCAGCGTCACCCGGAACGGCTGGTGCCCGGGGCTGCGGACGTCACCGGCACCATCCTCGACCCGCCGGTAGCGCTCAGCGGCGCGCGCCGGTGGGCAGCACGAACCAGAGCACCACGCCCAGCGCGCCCAGCACGACGAAGAGGCACCCGAACAGGCCCAGCCCGGACGATCCCGCCAACACCAGGAGCAGGACGCCGAGCAGGGCCGTGCCGAGGCTCATCGCCAGTTGCACCATCCGGCCGCCGGGCATCGCTCAGCCCGTCAGCGTCGAGAAGTGCTGCAGCCCGCGCATCGCCAGTGACGTAGCCGTGCACGCCGAACCCGACGATGATGCCCGCGGCCACCGGCGAGATGACCGAGTGGTGGCGGAACTCCTCCCGCTTGTGGACGTTCGAGATGTGGCACTCGATCACCGGCAGGCTGGCCCCCTCGATGGCGTCGCGGATCGCGTACGAGTAGTGGGTGTGCGCGCCGGGGTTGTAGACGGCGCCGATGCGACTCGCCCGGCCTTGACCTCGGCCCCGAACTCGTGGATCCAGTCGATCAGCTGCGCCCTCGTGGTTGGACTGGCGGAACTCCACGTCCAAGCCCGAGCTTGCTCGGCCTCCTCCCGGCACATCGCCTCGACGTCGGCGAGGGTGGTGCGCCCGTAGACCTCCGGCTTCCGGGTGCCGAGCAGGTTCAGGTTGGGCCCGTTGAGCACGGTGATGGACGTCATGGGCATCTCTCTTCCGATGTCGGGGACGCCGGCATGGAACGGCCGATCGACGGATGTCGACCGGCCGTCCACGCGTTTTCAGTTCAGACGGATCAGCGCGACGTCCACGCCGGTCGTCCGATCGGTCGTACTCCTCCTTGCGGGATCGGCTCCGCGTCCTTCGTTGCCGAGGTCGTTCAGATGGATCCGGAACGTCTCGCGGGCGGTGAACGCGGCGATCGCCGCGATGATCGCCAGGCCGAAGGTGATGCTGCCGACCACCCAGATCACGTCGGTCTCGATCTGGTCGGCCAGCTGGCGACAGGTCTGGCCTGTCGACCGTGACGTCCGGCGCGAACTTCTTGTTCGACCACACAGGCGCCGGGTGTCGGGCCGACGAGCGCGGCGTAGATCGCGGGCAGGAACGCGGTGATCAGCGTGCCGATGTTCTGCGAGACCGCGAACGCCGTCACCCGGGTCTTGGTCGGGAACAGCTCCTGGTAGAACGCCGGGAACACCGCGTTGTAGCCCTGGTAGACCACGCCCCACATGAGCATCGCGAACAGGAACGCCAGCGCCAGGTTGCCCTGCGCTGACGAAGTACAGGTACGGGTAGGCCAGGATGCCCGGACGCCAGGCACGCCGACGATCATGACCGGCCGGCGGCCGATCCGGTCGGACAGGTTGCCGACGAACGGGATGAGGATGACGGCCACGACGTTGCCCGGCCACCGAGATCCACAGGTAGTTGGTCGCGGTCAGGCCGACGCCGTAGGACGTGTTGGTGGCGAACGTCGCGCCGAACACGGTGACGGCGGTCGGGATGGCGTTCATCAGGGCCATGCAGATCACCCGGAGCATGTCCGCGCCGTTCTCCTCGCACGGCCATCACGATCGGCGCGGCCGGCACCTCGCCGTGCTCGGCCTCTTCCTGGAACGCCGGAGTCTCGTCGACGCGGCGCCGGATGATGTAGCCGGCGAGCGACCACCACCGCGCTCAGCAGGAACGGGATCCGCCAGCCCCACGACTCGAACGCGTCCGTCGACATCACAGCCGACAGCGGCAGGAACACGGCGGCCGCGATGATCTGCCCGGCCTGCACGCCCTGCAGCGTGAAGCTGCCGAAGTAGCCACGCCGGCCGAACGGCGCGTGTTCCAGGATCATGGCGCTGGCCCCGGAGATCTCGCCGCCGACCGCGAAGCCCTGGATCAGCCGCAGCGAGCACCAGCAGGATCGGTGCCCAGATGCCGATCGCGCTGTAGGTCGGCAGCAGCGCGACCACGAAGGTGGAGCCGCCCATCAGCAGCATGCACAGCACGAGCACGTTCTTCCGGCCGTGCGTGTCGCCCCAGTGCCCGAGGACGAACGCGCCGATCGGCCGCGCCACGTAGCCGACACCGAAGGTGGCGAAGGACGCGACGATGGCGACCTGCGGGTTGGTGCGACGGGAAGAAGATGTTCGGGAAGACCAACGCTGCGGCCTGCGCGTAGATGAAGAAGTCGTAGTACTCGAGCGCGCTGCCGATCCAGCCGCTCGCCGCCGCCTTCTTCGGTTGCTTCGCATGCTCGGTCGGTTCGTGTGAGCCCGGCGGCTCGACGATCTCGTCCTTCATCAGTCCTCCTCGGGCGGAGCGCGCACTCCACAGCTGTCGACAGGTAGTGCAGCCCGACCGTCGGAAACGGTCAACGCGTGACGGTCGTATTTCCGCTGGACGGCACGGCGCGCCGACCCTGGTCACGGTCCGATAACAGCTGGGGTTCACACTGGTGTCGTGCACCGTCTCCTGGGGATCGCCGCCGTGCTGTCGGGGATCATGACCTTCCTGGCGTTCGGCGCCGGGTCGCTGCTCGCCGCGCCGATGGCGATCGCGTTCGCGGTCACCGCCTTCTGGTGGAACCTCATGCGGCCGGGCGGTGTAGGGCGACGGCCCGTGCCCGCCATGGGGCCGTGTCCGGGCTGCCTGCGCGGGTGTGTCGAGTGCCGGGAGCGCATCGACGCCTAGGAGGGTCCTGAACGACTCCGGCCGTAACGAACGGCGGCCAGGTGGCCGCATCGCGGCGAGGTGGCTGCCGGGGCGGCGCGCAGTGGGCCCGAGTCGTTCAGGGCGCTCCTAGGGGCGCGCAGCGCTCCAGACGAACACCCCGTCGGCCCGTCGGGTGCGTTCGAGGACGCCGCGCACCTCGTGGTAGGCGAGGTCGGCGAGCAGCTCGGCCATGACGAAGTGCCGCTGCGCGCCGCTCAGCGTGCCGGGGTGCAGGCGGTCGGTCAGCTCGGTGACGGTCCGGTCCCCGGTCTCGACGAACTCCCGCACCTCGTCGAGCCGCCGCCGTTTTCCGCGCGCGATCGTCTGCGCCCGCCGCGCCCCCTCGGCGAACGGCGGCCCGTGTCCCGGGAGCACCAGTGCCGGATCGAGCCGCGCCACCTTGTCCAGCGACTCCAGGTAGGAGCCCATCGGGTCGCGTTCGAAGCCCCGCTCGAACGTCACGGGCGGGGACGCGATCTGCAGCAGGTGGTCACCCGAGCACAGGATCCGGTCGGTCGCGGACCAGAGGCAGATGTGGCCGGGCGAGTGTCCCGGCGTGGGGACCACCTCCCACGTGCGGTCGCCCGCAACGACCCGCTCACCGCCGTCGAGCAGCACGCCGGGCCGTCCGATGGACGGCATCACCGGCATCCACTCGCGCAGCCCTGTCGACGAGGCGGTGAGCTCCCGCCCGAAGAGGCCGTGGTCGGCGAGCATCAGCTCGCGGCGGTCGACGGCCTCGTCGGGGTCCTCGTACTTCGCCAGGTCCAGGTCGGTGCGCCGGTGCATCCACAGCTCGCCGCCGCTGCGGCGCACCACTTCGCCCGCGAGGCCGAAGTGGTCGATGTGGGCGTGCGTGACGACCAGCCGCGCGATCGCCTCGACCGAGCTCCCACATGCCCGCAGGCCCGCGTCAAGCTCGCCACAGGCCTCCTCCCCGGGGCCAGTGGCGATGCCGCAGTCCACCAGCGTGTCGCCCGTCGCGTCGCGCAGCAGGTAGGCGCTCAGCGTGGGGATGCCCTGGATGCCCAGCGGGAGCGCCAGCCGGTACACGCCGGGGGCGACCTCCGCCACCCCGTCGGCCATCGTCCCTCCCTCGCTCTGCAGGCAGATTCCCATGATCGCCCAGAGGCGGCACGGCTCCTTCCGACCAGTGAGAGCCGGTGGCCGCCGCGGCGGGACGCGCCGACAGTGAGGCACATGGGGATCAATGGCGCGGCAGGCCCTGCCGTGGGCGGCACCGTGCTCGACGGCACGCTCGACGTGCACGCCCATGCCATGCCGCTGCCACTCCTGCAGCGTTTGGCCGACCGCGGGCTCGCCGACCTCGACGGCGTGCCCGACGGGATCGTCCGGCTCGACACCCGGGTCAGCGGCGTCGGACCGCTCGCCCCGCTGCCGCTGGCCCGCTCCCAGTACGACGTGGACGTGCGCCTCTCGGAGATGGACGAGGTCGGCGTCGCCCGCCACGCGGTGTCCATGCCGCCTTTCCTGTTCTGCTCGACCGCCGACGACGAGGGCTTCGCCACCGGCATCGTGGGCGAGGGCAACGACGAGCTCGCCGTCTACGTCGCCGACGCCCCCGACCGGCTCATCGCGCTCGGCTCGGTGCCGCTCGGCTGGCGCGGCGCCGCCGAGGAGGCCCGCCGCTGCCTGGACGGGCTGGGCATGGCCGGGATCGCGATCGGCAGCCGCGGCGGCGGGAGAGACCTGGACGACCCCGTCAACGACGACCTGTGGGCGCTGCTGTCCGAACGCCGCGCGTTCGTCTTCCTGCACCCCAGCGGGGTGCCCGACCCGTACCGGCAGGCCGACTTCTGGCTCCCCCAGCTCGTGGGCTACCCGATGGAGACCGCGCTCGCCGTCGCCCGCCTCACCTTCGGTCGCGTGCTGGAGCGCCACCCCCTGAACCTGTGCCTGGCCCACGGCGGCGGCTGTCTGCCCGCCCTGCGCGGTCGGATGGACATGGGCTGGGAGCGCAAGGACGTCGCCCGCACCACCGCGGTGCGGCCCTCGGAGTTCACCGACCGGCTCTACTACGACACCGCCGTGTTCTCCACCGTGCTCTTGCGGCGGCTGGTCGAGGACGTCGGGGTGGCACACGTGCTGCTGGGTACGGACCATCCCTTCGAGCTCGGCGACCGCGCCCCGCTGGACACCGTCCGGGCGCTCGGGCTCGACGCCGAGGCCACCCGCGCGATCCTCGGCGGCAACGCCGCCGAACTGCTGGGGCTGCCGATCAGCAGTCGCTGAGTGGCCGTGCTCTGATCCACGCTGTTGTCCACGGCCGTCGCCCCTACGCCGGAAGGAGCCGGATGACCCTCTACATGGTCCAGCGTTGCCTCTTCGACCATCTGCGACGCTTGGAGGCCGCTGGTGACGGGCCGCGTCCGGAGATCGTCACCGAGGGCTACAAGCTCACGCCCGAGGAGCAGCGGGCAATCGCCGAACCCGACATCGGCGCCCTCTACGACATGGGGGTGCACCCGGTGATCATCAACGGCTTCTGCCGGGCCCTGGGCTACAAGCGGGCCGACTACCGGCCGCTGCTCCAGACGTCGGACGCCGTCACGTCACAGAGGAGGACGCCATGGCAGAAATCGTGATGGCCTACTCAGCCTCGCACGCCCCGATGATGACGGCCGATCCGGGGTCCGCGCCACGGCAGCAGGCGGAGAACTTCTTCTCAGCGCTGGAGAAGGTGCGCGACAAGGCGAAGGAGACCGGCGTCCAGGCCGTCGTGATGATGACCGGCGAGCACTTCACCAACTTCTTCCTCGACGGCCTTCCGCAGATCGCGATCGGACTGGACGACGAGCACCTGGGTCCCCCCGAGGTGTGGCTGCAGGTGCCGAAGAAGATGGTGCCCTCCGACGCCGGGCTGGCCGCGCACATCACCAAGAGCCTGATCGAGCAGGGCCACCAGCCCGCGCTGTCGTACGGCATGAAGGTCGACCACGGCTTCATGACCGTCTACTACTGGCTCGATCCGACCATGGAAATGCCGATGGTGCCGATCGTGCTCAACTGCACGACGCCACCGCTCATGACCGCACAGCAGTTCTGGGACTTCGGCGTCGCCGTCGGCAAGGCGATCCGCTCCTACGACGGTCTGGAGCGGGTGGGCCTGGTGGCCGGAGGTGGGCTGTCGCACTTCGTCGGCGAGCCCCGCGTCGGGGACATCGACGAGGAGTTCGACCGCTGGTTCCTCGACCAACTGGGCACCGGTGACCTCAGCGAGATCCTCGCCCTGCCCAACGACGTCCTGATGGAGGCGGGCAACGGCACCGGAGAAGTGCGGGCGTGGATCGCCCTCGCCGCCGCGATGGGCAGCAAGCCCGGGCACGTGCTCGCCTACGAGGCCGTCTACGAGTGGATCAACGGGATGGGCGTCGTCCTCTACGACGGCGACCGCGGGGCGTAGAGCCACGAGGCGAGCAGGCGCGCGGCATGGGGCATGACCACCCAGGTCATGAGCGCGGTGACGGGCACCGAGACGAGCGCCACCCGTGCCAACGGCGCCCAGCCTGCGATGAAGCCGCCGTACAGCGCGGTCAGGAGGATGTTGAGCAGGTAGATCGCGGCCGCGGACACCAGGAACATCTTCCAGCGCGGCGGCGCGGGCGCGGTGCGGCCGGGCAGCGCGAACCAGGTCTCCAGGCCCGAGACGCGGTGCATGTCGGTGTTGTGCACGAGCGGCTCGCCCGCCGTGAGCAGTGCGGCGCGATCGGGCGAGGCCTCCCACCCGGCGAGGTCCGCGCCGCTGGCGAAGCGGAACACCACGTGCCACGGCTCGCCGACATGCCCCGGCCGCAGCAGGCCCGCGCCGAGGAAGCCCGGCCACCGTGAGGCGGCACGGGTCAGCTCCGCGCTCCAGTCCTCGAACTCCTCCTCCCGTCCGGGGGCGACGCTGCGCGCGATCGTCACCGTGACGGGCTGCTGCTCAGCCGATTTCGGCCTCCCAGTCCCGCTGCTCCAGCGCGTCGCGGATGTCGCGGAGGAAGAGCGACGCGGTGGACCCGTCGAAGGCGCGGTGGTCGTAGACCAGGCCGATCACGCCGGTCGGGTGGATGGCGATCGTGTCGCCGACCGCGACCGGCCTGCGCTTCACGCCGTCGGTGCAGAGGATGCCGGTGTTGGGCTGGTTGATGATCGGCGCGGAGGCCCAGCTGGCGAACGGGCCGGGGTTGGTGATCGTGAACGTGGAGCCCTGCATGTCGGCCATCGCCAGCTTCTTCGCCCGGGCCGCCCCGGCCATCTCGGTGATCTTCTTGGCGATCCCGCGGATGTTCAGCCCGTCGGCGTCGCGCACGACCGGGACCACCAGGCCCTGCTGGTCCAGGTCGACCGCGATGCCGAGGTTGACGTATGGATGCATCGTCATCGTCTTGGCCTCGACGTCGATCGAGGAGTTGACGGTGGGATGCGCGCGCAGGGCGTCGATCGTGGCCCGCGCGACGAAGGGCAGGTAGGACAGCGACGCGCCGGTCTCGGACTTGAACCGGGTCTTGAGCTTCTGCCGCGCCCGCTCGACGTTGTCGAAGTCGACCTCCACCGAGGTCCACACCGACGCCGCGAGGGTCTGCGAGGCCTTCATCCCCGCGGCGACGGCCAAGCGCATCCGCGAGAGCTGGACGACCTGGTCACGCGGGTCGGCGGCCGCGCTGGGGGCGGCCGCGGCCGCGGGTGCCGCCGGACGTGCGGGGGCGGCAGCTGCGGGTGCCGCTGCCGGGGCGGAGCGGCGACGGAAGGGACTGCAGCAGCGGGAGCCGGGGCCGCCTGCGGCCCGGCCCGTGCCGGACGCGATGGCCCGCTCGACGTCCTCGCGCCGGATCCGGCCGCCCGCTCCGGTGCCTGCCAGGGCCGCGACGTCCAGGCCCGCCTCGGCGACGAGGCGCCGGACCAGCGGCGAGAGCATCCGGCCGTTGCGGTCGGCGGACGGGGTGGCGGCAGGTACGGCCGCCGGGGCCGCGGACGGGGCAGCGGCTGCGGCGGCGGGGGCCGGTCCGCCCGCGGGGGCCGCCGCCACCGCGCCGGGCTCACCGATGCGGGCGAGCACGGCGCCGACCGGTGCGGTCTCCCCTTCCTGGACCAGCACCTCCAGCATGACGCCGTCGTACGGGCTGGGGATCTCGGAGTCGACCTTGTCGGTGCTCACCTCGTAGAGCGGGTCGTCGAACTCCACCGTGTCGCCTGCGTGCTTGAGCCAGCGCCCGATCGTGCCCTCGGTGACCGTCTCGCCCAGCTTCGGCATCGTGATGTCGTGCACGACCCCGGACGGGACCGAGTAGCCGGGGTCCTCCCCGGCCATGCCCTCGGAGCCGCCCATCGAGGGGCTCGCGGCGTCACCGAGCGCGGGCCCACCCGCCGCCGCCACGCCGTGCGCCGCCGACGGCAGCCGGGCCGCTCCCGAGGGGCCTACGGCGGATCCCGGCGCACCGATGCGCACGAGCGGGGTGCCCACCGGCACGGTCTCCCCCGCCCCGACGAGGATCTCGACGATCACGCCGTCGTACGGGCTGGGGATCTCCGAGTCGACCTTGTCGGTCGACACCTCGAACAGCGGGTCGTCGAACTCCACCGTGTCGCCCGCCTGCTTGAGCCAGTTCCCGATCGTGCCCTCGGTGACCGTCTCGCCCAGCTTGGGCATGGTCACGACCCACTCGTCGCTCATCACGTGGCCTTTCGGGTGACTTTCGAGATGGCTCAGCCGTGCAAAGAACGGCCGGAGAAAGTGATCATGGTTTCGCCGATGGCCTCGGACAGGCTCGGGTGCGCGTGGATCAGCCTGCCGACCTCCGACGGCAGCGCCTCCCAGTTCACCGCCAGGTAGCCCTCGTGCAGCAGCTCACTGGCCCACGGCCCGACCAGGTGGAACCCGAGGATCGGTCCGTCCCGCTGGGCCACGATCTTCACCAGGCCGTCGGTCTCACCGAGGATCATGGCCCGGCCGTTGCCCGCGAAGGCGTGCTTGTGCACGACGACGTCGTGCCCGGCCGCGCGCGCGTCGGCCTCGGTCATCCCCGACCACGCCACCTCCGGGTGGGTGTAGACCACCCACGGCACGCCGCCGTACTCCACCGGCACCGGATCCTCGCCCAGGAAGTGGTCGACCGCGAGCACCGCCTCGGCGTAGGCGACATGCGCGAGCCCCGGCGTGTTCACGCAGTCGCCGATCGCGTACACGCCGGGCCGGGAGGTCAGCATCGTGTTCGGGTCGACCTCGATGAACCCGCGCTGGTCCAGCCGCACCCCGGCCGCATCGAAACCCATGTCCTCGGTGAGCGGGCGGCGCCCGATCGAGACCAGCACCTGGTCGACCTCGATCTTCTCCGAACCCTTCGGGCTCTCGAAGGGCACGACCACGCCGTGGTCGGTGTGCTCCAGGTTGCCCACCCGCGCCTCGGCGTGGATCGTCGTGCCCCGCTTCTTCAACGAGCGGGCGAGCACGTCGGCGCAGTCCCGGTCGGGCCCGATCGGCAGCACGCCGTGCGGGAGGGCCTCCAACAGCGTGGTGGCCACCCCGAGATCGGTGTAGACGGAGGCGAACTCGGCCCCGATCACGCCCCCGCCGATCACCGCGACCCGCTCGGGCAGGCGCGGCGCCGGGTCGTTGGTCGACTGGTCCGAGGTGATCACCCGGACCCCGTCGATGTCCATGCCGGGGATCGCGCGCGGCACCGAGCCGGTGCAGATGATCGTGGCCTTCCCGCGCAGCGTCTCGCCGCCGACGGCCACCGCGCCATCGGGAGTAAGCGTGCCGAACCCCTCCACGACGGTGACCTTGCGCCGCTTGAGTAGACCCGACAGCCCCCGGTGCAGCTGGTTGACGATGCCCGCCTTGCGCTTGTTCGCCGCGGGCCAGTCCGGCTCCGGTGGGCCCGCGACCTTCACCC
>CAVYOT010000010.1:0-297909 GCA_963770115.1 uncultured Actinomycetota bacterium | reverse complement strand
GCCTTGATGCGTTCGGCCCGGTCGCCGTCCAGGCGCCGTTTGGCGACCAGCCCGTCGATCTCGCGGTGGACGTAGCCGATGCCCCTGTCCAGCCGCGCCCGGTCGAGGTCGGTCATCACGACCGGCACCTGCAGCCGGCTGGCGAACAGCAGCGCGAGCTGGCTCGCCATCAGACCCGCGCCGACGATCCCGACTTTGGTGACCGCGCGGGCGAGCGCCGGGTCCGGCGCACCCACGGGCTTCCTGGCCCGCCTCTGCACGAGGTTGAACGAATACAGCCCGGCCCGCAGCTCGTCGGTCATGACGAGGTCGGCGAGCGCCTCGTCCTCGGCGGTAAAGCCCGCGTCACGGGAGGCCGTACGCGCGAGTCCGATCAGCTCGAGGGCACGGTAGGGGGCCGGGGCCGCGCCGTGCACCCTCGCGTCCGCGACGGCCTTGCCCCGGGCGAGCGCTGCGGTCCAGGCGGACTCGCTCCGGTCCACCTCGCGGCGGGCGGGGATGGTCTCGCCGTTGATGACCTTCGCCGCCCAGCTCAGCGACCGTTGCAGAAACTCCGCGGGCTCGAACATCACGTCCGCGATGCCGAGGTCCAGCACCTGCTGCGCCGAAAGCAACCTGTTCTGGCTCAGCGGGTTTTCGACGATCACCCGGACCGCCGCGGCTGCTCCGATGAGGTTCGGCAGAAGCTGCGTACCACCCCAGGCGGGCACCAGGCCCAGAGCGCACTCGGGCAGGCCGAACGTGGCGACGTTCGCGGCGACGGTGCGGTAGCCGCAATGCAGTCCCAGCTCGACGCCGCCGCCCAGCGCGGTCCCGTTGTAGAACGCGAACGTCGGCACCCCGAACTCGCCGAGACGCAGGAACACAGCGTGTCCAGCCCGGCCGATGGCCAGGCCCTCCTCTCGCCTTCGTATGGTCTCGACGGCCTTGAGGTCGGCGCCGACGGCGAAGACGGACGGCTTGCCCGCAAGGCCCACCCCGACGACGTCGTTCTGCGCGACGCCGTCCAGCGCGGCGTCCAGAGCGGCCAGGCCGCCAGGGCCGAAGGTGTTCGGCCGGGTGTGGTCGAGGCCGTTGTCCAGGGTGACAAGGGCGAAGCGCCCGACGCCGAAGGGCAGCTCGACATAGCGGACGATGGCCTCGGTGACGACTTCCGGGACACGCCCGGCGACAGTGCTGCTCAGCTCGACGTTGGTCATCGTCCCTCCGCGGTCCCTCGGCGAGGCAACGAACCGGGCCGGTCTGGGCATGGCCGGACGCCGCGTCGATGGTCGTGGCGACCCACGTCGTCACCGTTTCCTGGTTCCGGCGCACAAGGGATTTGCCGCAGGTGCTCGGGTAGGCGGGTCCCCTGGACTCCACGGGATGGTCAATCACACGGCGGTATCCGCCGGTCAGGGCTCGCCCGCTCAGTCGCCTCCGATGTGATCACCCGTCGCCCGGATGAACCGGGTCATGCCCACCTGCTGCTGCACGGAAGGAGCGAGCGGCAGGACGTCGCCCGGCCGGAGGTACGGCCTCCGGATCACCTCATCCATCACGAGCACCCGATTCCACGGCACGGATCTCGGGGAGCAGTGAGAGCACCTCGGTGACGAAGTAGTGCACTTCGGCCACGTCCACGGCCCGGACGAGCAACATCGGGCGTGCCGATCCCGAACCCCACCTTGCGCGAGTCGATCTGCGCGCTGAAGCCGGTGATGACGCCCGCGGCGAGCATGTTCTCGACCCGGGTGTAAACCGTGGCCCGGGAGACGCCCACCTGATCCGCCAGAGCCGACATCGAGATCCGGCCGTCGGTCCCTGTCGGGCGAGGATCCGCTGATCGACCTGGTCCGGCGGACCAGCGATTCGTCCAGCAGGGGGCGCGGTGCGGGATACGTCTGGGAAGCTCGATCGTTACTGGACGCGATAAAAATCAGCGGAGCATGATGCGGTCGAATCGTCCAGCGGTCGGCGGTTGCGGGAGCAATCCGTCTGATGCGGTGAGCACGGAGGTACACATGATCGGGTCGACGTCGACGCGCGGCCGCGGCCGCTCGCTGGTGCTGGTGGCGGCTGCCGTCCTGACCGCCTCGGGCCTGGTCGCCTGCGGCAGCGGCTCGTCCAGCAGTGGCTCGTCCGGGGGCGCCGGTTCGGGAGGGGGCACTCTCGTCATCGACTCGAGCTTCGACCTCAAGACGGTCGATCCGGGGCGTGAGTACGAGCTGACCGGGCAGATGCTGACCAAGGGTCTGTACGAGACGCTGCTGACCTTCGCGAACAACGACCTGACGAAGCCCGTCGGCGACCTCGCGTCGTCCTACGTGCTCTCGCCGGACGCGAAGACGCTGACCTTGACGCTGGCCCCGGGGCGCGTGTTCTCCGACGGCACCCCGATCACCGCCGACGACGTGGTCTTCTCCCTGCAACGCCTCATCGGGATGAAGGGCAACCCGTCGTTCCTGCTCGACGGCGTCACCGTCAGCAAGAAGGACGACAGCACCGTTGTTCTGACCAGCGCGACGCCCAATCCCGCCCTGCCGTTCATCCTGCCCAACCCGTCGCTGTCGGTCGTCAACTCAAAGGTCGTCACGGCCAACGGCGGCACCACCGACGAGAAGGACGCCGCCGAGAAGTACCTCAACGGCGCCTCCGCCGGGTCTGGCCCGTACGTGCTGAAGTCGCTCGATGTGGCCAGCCAGGCCGTGCTCACGAAGAACCCGAAGTACAACGGTCCGGACAAGCCCGCCTACGACACCGTCGTCATCCGCAACGTCAAAGCGGCTACCCAGGTACTCAACGTCCAGAAGGGCGACTCGCAGGTCGCGCTGGACCTCTCAGGGGACCAGGTCAAGGGCCTGGACACGAGCAAGGTCATCGTCACCAGCGGGCCGTCCGCCTACACGATCTTCCTGCTGCTCAACCAGGGCGCCGCGGTCTCCCCAGCCACCAGCAACCCCCAGTACGTCTCGGCGGTGAAGAAGGCCATCGACTACACCGGGCTGCTGGGCGTGGCCGGTGCGGGCGCCGTACAGCCCGCTGGCATCATCCCGTCGTTGATCGCGGGGACATTGCCGGCGTCCGACGCACTGAAGCAGGACCTCGCCGGGGCCAAGGTCGCACTCGCCGCCAGCGGTATGGCGGGCCAGAAGCCCAAGCTCGCCTACCCGAGTGACCTCACGCTGAACGGCCTGAGCTTCCAGACACTCGCGGAAAAGCTGCAGTCCCAGCTCGCTGCCGCAGGCATCGCGATCGACCTGGCGCCCGCCCCCGTTGCCACCGAGCTCGACAACTACCGGGGCGGCAAGGAGCAGATGGGGCTCTGGTACTGGGGGCCGGACTTCCCAGATCCCTCCAACTACCTGGCATTCGCCCCCGGCGGCCTGATCGGCAAGCGCGCGAACTGGCCCGCCACAGCGGCGCCCGCGATCAACGCGGTGGCCACCGCCGCGGGCGTGACGGCCGACACGGCCCGGCGGGACGCCCTCTACCAGCAGTTCCAGCAGAGTCTCAACGCCTCCGGCCCGTTCATCCCGCTCGTGCAGCCGCCCTCCAACGTCGTCACGGCGACGTCGGTGACGGGAGCCACGTACAACCCGATCTGGACGGTCGATGTCGGCACCATCGGAGCCAAGTAGCGCCGACGGGGTCGTCGAGAAGGGCCGCGACACCGACACAAGCCCGTACCGGGCGGGCCACCCGCTGGGCCGGTACGTGCTGCGCCGCATCGGGGTCTCGGTGCTGCTCGTCCTCGGTGTCACGCTGGTGACGTTCGTGCTGACGAACCTTGTGCCCGGCGACACGGTCGCGGCCAACCTCGGGCAGCAGGCCGCGGCGGACCCGACGATCGTGGCGGCCTACCGCGCCCACTACGGGCTCGACAAGCCGTTGCCGGTGCAGTACCTGACCTATCTCGGGAACCTCATGCACGGGGATCTCGGCGAGTCCCAGCAGACGCACCGTTCGGTGGTCGCGGACCTGTCGGCCGCGGTGCCCGCCACCCTGGAGATCGCCATCGGCGCCATCGCGCTGTCGATCCTCATCGGCGTCGGCTTCGGTGTCGTCGCCGCGGTACGGCGCGGGCACCTGGCCGACAATGCGCTGCGCCTGGTGTCGGTGGTGGGCATCTCCGTGCCGACGTTTTGGCTGGCGATGGTCGCGTTCTATGTCTTCTCCTACCAGCTCGACATCGCACCGGGCTCCGGACGGCTCTCGCCTGCCGACACCGCACCGCCCGCCGTCACCGGCCTCTACACGGTGGACTCCCTGCTCGCCGGGCAGTGGGCGACGTTCGGCGACGCCGTCGCGCACCTGGCTCTGCCCACGCTGGTACTGACGCTCTACACGGTCGGGCTGCTGACGCGGTTCACCCGCTCGGCCGTGCTGGAGGTCCTCGACCAGGACTATGTTCGCTCGGCCAGAGCGAAGGGCCTGCCGGGAAGCACCGTGCTTCTCCGTTACGTGTTGCGGGCCGCGCTCGTGCCGATCCTGACGGTGGTGGGCCTCGCGTTCGGTGCGTTGCTCTCGGGCACCGTGCTGGTGGAGCAGATCTTCTCCTGGCCCGGTATGGGTTCCTACGCCTATCAGGCGGCATCACATCTCGACCTGCCAGGGGTGATGGGAGTGGGGCTGGTCGTCGGCGTCATCTACGTGGTGATCAACCTGATCGTCGACCTCCTCTACGGCGTGATCGATCCGCGGGTCAGGGTCGCATGAGCACTGCCGACGCGGGTCGTCCAGCGGGGGCGCGGTGAGCACCGCGATCACGACGGACCCGATGCGCACGGGTGGCCTGCGCGCCCGGTTCCGCAGGCGGATCCCCCAGGCGTGGCGCACCCCGCTGGGCATCACCGGCGCGATGGTGGCCACGCTGTGGATCCTCGTCGCCGTCCTCGGTCCGGTCCTGTGGCCTTACGGCCCGCTGGCCCAGGACTTCGCCCGTCTGGAGGCGCCGAGCGGCGCGCACTGGTTCGGCACCGACGAGCTGGGCCGCGACGTGTTCTCCCGGGTGCTGGCGGGCGCCCGGGTGACGGTGCCGCTGGCGCTGTTGCTCGTCGGGCTGTCCGTGGTGGTGGGCGGCATCCTCGGGCTGGCCGCGGGGTTCTTCGGGCGCTGGCTCGACGAGACGGTGATGCGACTGACCGACCTGGTCATGGCGTTCCCCATCGTCATCCTCGCGATGGTGGTGGCCGCGGCGCTCGGAGCGAGCCTGGTCAACGCGGTGCTGGCCGCGCTCGTCGTCTCCTGGCCCGCGTACGCGCGTGTGACGCGGGGACTCGTCCTGGGTGTCCGGACCGCCGACTACGTGTTGGCAGATCGGCTGCTGGGCTTCTCCGCGATGCGGTCGTTGCGCACCGACATCGTCCCGATGGTGGTGGGGCCGGTGCTGATCCTCGCGAGCCTGGACATCGGCACCGCCACGCTGCTGCTCTCGGGTCTGTCGTTCCTCGGTCTCGGGGCGAAGCCGCCCACCGCCGAATGGGGGTCGATGGTGTCCACAGCGGTGCAGAACTTCGACTCATGGTGGATGGGCGTGTTTCCCGGCCTGGCGATCCTGACCGTCGTGATGGCGTTCAACTTCCTCGGCGACGCGCTGCGCGACGCACTGGATCCGCGCACCGCGGGCGTCCTCGGGAAGGTCGAGACACGGTGACCCGAGACCATGGGACGGAGAAGGTGCTGGACATCGCCGGTCTCACCGTGGGCATCGGGGGGACGCAGATCCTGCGTGGGGTGGACCTGAGCCTTGAGGCAGGTCGGATCCAGGGTCTTGCAGGCGAGTCAGGGTCGGGTAAGACGATGACGGGGCTCGCGGTGATGGGGTTGCTGCCGTCCGGGTCACACGTCACCGGCAGCATCACCTACGGCGACCTCGAGCTCGTCGGGCTCCCAACACGCCGTCGCAACGGCCTGCGGGGCACCGCGATCGCCATGGTGTTCCAGGACCCGTCCACGAGCCTGCACCCGATGCTCAGCGTCAGCGCCCAGCTCACCGACCACCTGCGTCACCATCTCGGGCTCAGCCGCAGCGCGGCACGCGACCGCGCGATCGAACTGCTGGACACGGTCCGTATCCCCGATCCGGCAGGCGCGCTGCGCCGCTACCCGCACCAGTTCTCCGGCGGGCAGCGGCAGCGGATCGCGATCGCCATCGCGCTGGCCTGCTCACCCCGGATTCTCATCGCCGATGAGCCCACCACCGCGCTCGACGTCACCGTGCAGGCCGGGGTACTGCACCTGCTGCGCGACCTGGCGTCGGAGATGGGCCTGGCCGTCTTGCTGGTGACACACGACCTGGGGGTGATGAGCGCGGTGGCCGACCGGGTCGCCGTGATGCGGCACGGCGAGGTGGTGGAGAACGGCGAGCGCCACCAGGTGTTCACCGCCCCCACCCACACCTACACAGCGTCGCTGCTGGCCAGCCTGCCCGGCGCCACCGGCGGGGTGCAGACCCTCGACGACGTGCGTGCCCTGGAGGCGCAATGAGCGAGCCCGGGGATGGCAGCCGGCGGAGCCTGCGGGGGTGGGTGGGTGCAGCGAGCGAATCAATGTCACAGCGTCTGCGCGAAGCGCAGGCCGAGCGGAGCGAGGCCGTGCGGTGAGTGCGCTGCTCGACGTCTCGGGCCTGCGCGTGACCTACCCTGGCCGACCGCCGGTGCGCGCGGTCGACGACGTCGACCTCACCGTTGACGCCGGGCAGGTCGTCGGTCTGGTGGGCGAGTCCGGATGCGGCAAGTCGACCATCGCCCGCGCCATCTGTGGCCTGGTGAAGCCGGAGGCGGGCACGGTGACCTTCGACGGCACGCCCGTCACGACTCTGGGGCTGCGTCGCCGCCCGGCCGAGCTCACTCGTGTCCAGATGGTGTTCCAGGACCCCTACGCCTCGCTGCACCCTCGGCGGGCGATCGGCGTGCAGATCGGCGACGGGGTGCGCGCTGCCATGGCGCGGGGTGCGGCGTCGTCCGCACCTGCGGCATGGCTGGAACGCGTCGGACTGGACCCCGATGCCGCTTCGCGCTACCCGCACGAGTTCTCCGGCGGCCAGCGCCAGCGCATCGCGATCGCTCGATCCCTCGCGGCCCGGCCGGACCTGCTGATCGGCGACGAGCCGATCTCGGCCCTCGACGCCTCGACACAGGCGGTCGTGGCTGCCCTGATGCGTGACCTCGCCGTGGACAGCGGCGCAGGCCTGCTGTTCATCTCGCACGACCTCTCGGTGGTGAGGCTGATCGCCGATCGGCTCGTCGTCATGTACCGAGGACGGATCGTCGAGTCCGGGACTGCCGAGGTGATCTGGCGCGACCCGCGGCACCCCTACACCCAGGCGCTGCTGGCCGCGGTGCCTGTGCCCGACGGCTCAGGGCGTATGCCCGCACCGCCCGCCGACGACGCCATATACCCCCTGCAGGCGGTCTTGCGGTGACCACGAGGATCCCTCGGCTGCCGCGAGGGTTGGGCCGTGGCAGGCTGCGATCCCGCGGCTATGGGCATCGGGCCGGTTCCCGCGGTCGAGAAGCTGTTCGCGCGCACCGGAACCACCTTCGCGACCTCGACCTCGTCGAGATCACCGAAGCCTCCGCCGTCCAGGTCCTCGCCGTGTACGCCGCCTGGGGCCTGCTCGACCCCGACAAGCTCAACGTCCCCTGATTTCCTCATCCGCGGGGGTGAACATCCCACGCGGGTGATGCACTACGCGGGATGGGCACGAGACTCTGGTCCCCGTGTCGCTTGTGCCCCTCGGGCGCGTGATCGTGCCGATCGGAGAAGGGCAGGACCCGCGGTACCCGGTCGTGCGCTGAGAGTCCGGCTCGTCGAGGACGAACGGAGCGGCTCTCGCACGGGCATGAGCATGATCGACCTCTGGAGCGGACGGGCGGTATCGGGCGGCACCACTGACCGTAGAACACAGCCCGCTCCCGTCGACTGCGTCTTTTCGGCGGCACGCTGCCGCTTGTCCGGCACTCTGACGCTCACCTGGCTCGGGCGATGCCGGTCTCGGTGGCGGAGAGCACCGTGCAGGATGCAGGGGGCGCGTCGGGCATCGCGAACTCGCCAAACGAGATGAGGCCGTATGGGGACGAAGCGGTACGAGTTCCGGGTTGACGGCAGGCTCTCGGACGAGGCGCGGGCCGCGTTCGTCGACATGCGGATCATGGAGACCCCCCCGCAGACCCTCCTCGACGGCGACGTGATCGACGCGTCGCACCTGCACGGCATCATCGCCCAGTTCCAGGCGCTGGGCATCACTGTGGTGTCGGTGCTTCCTGTCCCTTGACGGTGAATCCCACCGGCGGCGCCGACGGCCGCGCGGCGGTCGGGCTATCGCGGCTCGCGCCCGGTCCGCATCAATAACAGCGCCTCCGCCTTCGGCCGGTTGTGAAAGCCTCAGTGCGATGACGTCCACGTCCAGCAATGCGTTCACGCCCGCCGACGCGAGCGCGCCGAGCACCATGGCGTCCGCGACAAGGTCCTCGAGCAGTTCCGATCGACCGGTGCATCGCTGATCTCGACCAACCTGTCGGCGGATCAAGAAGCGCGACTTCGCTCGGCCTTCCCGGACTCCGAGTAGCAAGCACCAGCCACCCGAATGGGGTGGCGACCGCCGCTGATCCAGCGCCGACACTGCCAGCCTAGATGTCCCACAACCCAGCGTGAACGGAGCACTCCCTTGTCGGACGTGGAGGTCAGCCGCACCGAGACCCTCTCCCGCAGCGAGGCCGCACGCAGGCTTGCCGCGCTGGCCGCGGCATTGGCCGATGGCGGTCACGTCGAGGTGGAGCTGGGCGCGAGCAAACTCAAGTTGCACGTTCCCGACCACGTCCGGTGCGAGATCGAAGTCGAGGTCGACGGTGACGAGGTCGAACTGGAGCTCGAACTGAAGTGGTCGACAGCACCACTTCCCGTGGACCACTCAACCGAAGGCTCGGCCACTGCGAAGCCCGCGCGCCGCGCCCGGTCGCCCAAATAGCCGTAGTGATGGTGGAGCCCGGGGCGGCTCGTTGGAACACCCGGGCCCTCTCCGGACGCTTGAGCCCATGAGGACTCGCCGCGCTTCACGAGGGCACGCCGTGCCTCGTGGCGGATCCGCCGCTGATCACATCGGCCCGTGACCTCGTCGGTGACGACCGCTACCGCGCCGAGGTGGAGCATCGTGGAGAACCCTCGCGGGGACGCAGCGAGGACAGCCTCGACCCGGCAATACCCAACGTGTCGATCCCTTGCCGGGTCATGAAAGGTGGCTCCCACCTCTGCGGCCCCCACCTACTGTCAGCGGTACCGCCATCCAGCACGCATGGCCCAACCTGTGGACACGTCGACGTCTCACCTGGCCGACCCATCCGCCGCGCCCGTCACGGGGTAGGTCGGTGACGTCCGGCGCGTCGGACCCTACTGACCGATCCGATGAGCAGCACCGTCAGGAACACGATGAACACCCCAGGGCTCCACAACAGGATCCCTGCCAGCGTCCCGAGCGCGCCCAGCACGATCGTCAGCGGAACGCAGAACGCAGCCCGACGCGACGCCCGCGACGGCGTCCAGCGGTCGAAGCGTTCGGCGAGGCGCGGGTCGTCGGATATCAGTTGCCGCTCGATCGCCTGGAGACGGCGTCGATCGTCATGGCTGAGCATCGCGCCCCGATTCGCTCATCGCCAGCGGGCCGGGACAGCGCAAGCAGGCATGTTGCACGGCCGCCGCAAGCTGGCGTCCCCACTGACTCACGTCCGACGCTCGGCGCGGATGCCGATCGTCAGGCCAGTCTGTGGACCGGTTGCCATCCCGGCATCACCCTCGACGGGCGAACGCGATCGTCAGTTTGCCGCGTTGCCCGAGTCGGGCCCGGACGGTGTCCGCGCTCACCCGACGTAGGGGGTGCCGAGGGGGCGGTCCCCTTCGCGACAGTGGGGGCTACTGTCGCGATCCGGGCGAGGAGCCGATCGATGACCGACATTGAGTATCAGACAGCTGAGAGGCCCTGCCGGTCGGCCCGGCGGGTGTATTTCCCTGTTCCCGACGCGCCGGTGGCGGCGGCGGTGACGCCGTCGATCTTCGTCGCAGTCCGCGACCCCGGGGGTCGCCTGCTGCTGGTCCGCCGCTGGGACAGCCGTACCTGGGAGCTGCCGGGCGGCCGGGGCGATGTCGGTGAGAGCGCTGTCACAGCTGCCGAGCGGGAGACCCGACCCGGTCCGCGGCTCAACCGGTTGCAGCGGATCGCCCGGGGCAAGGCGGCGCGCGCGGAGGTACCCCGGTCCAGCCGTGGTGGCGCTGTTGCCGATCTTCTACAGGACGCTCACCCCGACCGGATGAGGTGGCCGCTCGGCGCGGCGACGACGCTTACCCTCCGGCGATCCGCCGGCACGACGACAGCCAGGACACCCTCGGCTTCGGCAAGGAGCGGCATGACAAGACGAGGAGAGACATGACAATCGGACCCGTACAGATGATCGTACTGGGGTTTCCCCATCCCGACTTCCACGGCGCCATCATCGCTGAGCTGGAACGGCTGCGCGCGAGCGACACCGTCAAGGTCATCGACGCACTGGCGGTACACAAGGACGACGCAGGCGAGATCGAGGTGGCCCACCTGAGCAACCTCACCGACGAAGAGGCGGTCGAGTTCGGCACCGTCGTCGGAGCGCTCATCGGACTGGGCATCGAGGGCGAGGAAGGCCTCGAAGCGGGCGCCGAGGCAGGCGCTCAGGCCACCGCCGACGGCGTCGAGGTGTTCTCCGACGAGGACGCGTGGGACGTGCTGGAGCAGATCCCCAACGGCAGCGCCGCCGCGGTGATCCTGCTCGAGCACACCTGGGCCATCCCGCTCCGCGACGCCGTCGCCGAGGCAGGCGGCTACCGCATCGACGACGGCTTCATCAGCCCGTTGGATCTCGTCGCACTGGGCATGGTGTCCGCAGAGGAATCCCAGCGGCTGCACGAACTCGAGACCGCATCGGCCAAAGCAACCTGAGAGGAGGTGAGCTCATGTTCGGATCCCGAAGGGTCGCCAGACGTACGGCGCGCAGGACGTCCCGGCGCGTAGGTCGCCGCTGACGACCACTGCCCATCAGATGCACGCGATCCCATTGGCTGTGGCGGGGCCTTGCGCATGTCCACATGCGTAAGGCCCCCGCTGCCAAGCGCACGCCGCCCCGGCTCCCGAAGGTCCGCCGAACCTGACTATCAGTCCAACGCCGCGACCCAGCGGTCTGCGCAGGACGTCTGCTCGGCCGCGGCCGCGACCCCCGATCCGGTGCCATCGTCGGGCCAGGAGGAGGCGGGATGACGTTCACCGAGGCTATGGACGACGTCGCGAAGGCGTTCGAGGTGCTCGGCGCGGCCGTCCTCGTCTTGGGCCTGTTGCTGGCGCTCGCGATGTCATGGCGGGTCTGGCGGCGCACCCGGCGAGGCCGAGTCGCCTACCAGACCCTGCGGGAGACGTTCGGCGGCGTGCTGCTGCTCGGCCTCGAGATCCTGGTGGCCGCCGACCTGGTGCGCACGGTGGCGGTCGAGCCGAACCTGGAGAACGTTGCCATCCTCGGCCTGATCGTCCTGATCCGGACCTTCCTCAGCTTCTCGCTTGAGATCGAGATCGAGGGAGTCCCGCCATGGCGCCGGGCGCTCGTCGGCGGCGGCCGATACCTCTCAGAGGCCGTCGCCCACGCCAAGAACGCCACCGACAGCGCGGCGCGGAAGTGACCGGGCAGCGCCGTGCGGTCCGCGAGTCGACCAACGACGAGGCCGAGGCCCGGCGCATCCTGCGTCGTCTCACCGCCCGTGTCGACGAGCAGCGCCACGCCAAGACCAACGCGACCTTCCATACGGCGATGCAAGCATGGCTGCACAGGCACGCGCGAGCTGCGAGCAGTATGCCGGCGTGCACCTCTACTCGGCGTTCGGCGACGTCCCGATCGGCAACGTGAACACGCGCCTGCTGGAGGACTTGTACGTCCGGGCAACCTCGCTTGACGGCTGAAGGGATCTGACAATGACGGACACGACACCCGCGGGTACGGCGGCGGGCCCGTCACCGGGTCGGCGATTCGCTGGACACCGCTGATCGCGCTGGGAACCGCCCAGTTCGTCATGGTGCTCGACCAGTCGGTGATGAATGTGTCGATCAGCACCCTGGTGGCCGACTTCGACACCACGGTGACCACGATCCAGGCAGTGATCACGCTGTACTGCCTGGTCATGGCCATGTTCATGATGACCGGCGCCAAGGTCGGTGACATCATCGGCCGCCGCCGGGCGTTCGTCGTCGGCCTGATCATCTACGGCTGCGGTTCGCTGCTGACCGCGGTGGCGCCCACCGTGGCGGTACTGACCCTGGGCTGGTCGATCCTGGAAGGGATCGGCGCGGCGCTGGTCCTGCCCGCGCTCGCCGCGCTCATCGCGGGCAACTTCACCGGAGCCTCCCGGAAGGTGGCCTACGCGGTGATCGGTGGCGTCGCCGGGGCCGGCATCGCCGTGGGCCCGATCCTCGGTGGCTGGGCCACGACCGAGCTCAGCTGGCGGATCGTGTTCGCAGGCGAGGTCGTGCTGGTCATCTTCATCCTCGCCATGACCGGCAAGGTCGCCGACGCCCAACGCAGCGGACCGAAACCGCGGCTGGACTACCTGGGCGCCGTCCTGTCGGCCGTGGGCCTGGGCATCATCGTGCTCGGCACGCTGCAGTCGAGCACCTGGGGCTGGGTGGTGCCGAAAGACTCCCCGATCACCCCGCTGGGCTTCTCCCTGACCATCTGGATGATCACCGGCGGCGCCCTGCTGCTGTGGGCCTTCACGGTGTGGCAGCGCCACCGGGAGAAGACCGGCGCCGACCCGCTCGTGCACCTGAGCCTGCTACGGATCCCGCCGCTGCGCGCGGGCCTGACCGGGCTGTTCAGCCAAAACCTCATCCTCATGGGCGTCTTCTTCGTCGTACCGCTGTACCTGCAACTCGTGCTCGGGCTGAACGCCCTGCAGACCGGCATCAAGATGCTGCCCATCTCGATCACCATGTTCCTGGCCGCCGCGGCAGGCTCGCGGCTGTCGACCCGCTTCACCGTGCGCGGGATCGTCCGGACCGGGCTCACCACCACGGCGATCGCGATCCTGATCCTGATCGCCACCATCGATCCCGAGCTGAACGACGCAGGGTTCGCCATCGCGATGGCGATCCTCGGCGTCGGGATGGGGCTCATCGCGTCCCAGCTGGGCAACGTGGTGCAGTCCTCGGTCGACACCTCCGGGCGCGGGGAGGCAGGCGGGCTGCAGTACACCGGGCAACAGCTGGGCTCCTCCCTGGGCGTGGCGCTGATCGGCGCGATCGTGCTGACCGGCCTGACCAGCGCCTTCGTCACGACGGTCCAGTCCGACCAGCGGATCAGCGCCGAGGTCTCCGCGCAGGTGGGTGTCGCCGTCGAGAACGGTATCGACTTCGTCTCCGACAACCAGGTGCAGGCCGCCGCCGAGAAGGCCGGGCTCGACCAGCCCACCACCGCCGCTCTCGTGGACGACTACGCCAAGGCCCAGCTCGGCTCCCTCAAGGTCGGCCTGCTCACCGCGGCCCTGCTCGCCCTGCTCGCACTGATGTCCACCCGGGAACTCCCGCACGACCCACCGACCGGACGCCGCAAAGAGGAGGAGGACCCGGAACTGTCCTCCTCGTCCGCCTGAGCGGTTCGCGGCCCGCAGGATTCCGGAGCATCCGCAGCGCACCGACGTGAGTGGCACGGCAGACCAGCCCCAGACGAGCGCACCCATGATGAGTGTGCGCAGGCGCATCAGCTGCCGATGGTCAGTAGGCCGTTCTCGTGGGCGGCGAGCACGGCGGCGCGCCTGCTGCTCACGCCCAGCTTGATGTAGATCGAACGCACGTGGCTCTTCACGGTGTTGACCGACACGGTGAGGTCGGTGGCGATGTCGACGAGCGACAGCATCGACGGCAGCATGGTGAGCACGGTCAGCTCGCGCTCACTGAGCGCCTTCGCCGTGTTGGTGGCGGTGGCGGTGGCGGCGCGGAGGGCCTGCGCGGCGAAGGTGTTGGACGCACCGAAGCTGCCCTGCTGGGCCGCCAGCAACTCGCGGACCCCGGGCCCGGCCATGGCGAACGGCCGCACGGTGTCGATCGGTTTGGCGAGACCCAACGCCGTGGAAAGGGCGTGCCGGGCGGCGCTCCGGTCTCCCGCCGAGAGGCACAGCCCTGCTTCGAGCAGCCAGGCCTCCACCGGCGTGTGCGGCATCAGCGCGGCTTGCGCGCTCTCCATAAGGGGCCGGAGCAGGGCACGGGCCTGCGGCTCGTGCCCCTCCACCTCGGCGGTCCAGGCCCGCATGAGTTCGAGTTCGGCGCATTCGCCGACGCGGTCGGTCAGCCAGCTCCGCACCGTCCTGGCTGCGGCAAGGTGGCCAAGCTGCAGAGCCGCTCGCGACTCGAGCAACGCGGCGGCGGCGAGCAGGAGAGGCGCCGCGTGCTTGTCTCCGAGGTCGGACCGCGCATGCTGCATGGCGGAGAGCCCGCCCATCTTGTCGCCGCTGTCGTAGGTCGCCGCGCCCTGTACGACCTCCAGCGCGAACCGCAGCGCCGGTGATGTCTCGGCGATATTCGACTCCCACGCCGCGGCGGCGAGGCGGGCAGCCTCCGCCGGTTCGGCCCGCTGCAGCTCGGTGAAGCCAAGCATGGCGCCAGCGGCGGCGGACCAGACGGAGGCCTGCCAACCATGGTCGGCCGCAGTCGCAGCGGCAGCCAGACAGGCATCACGGACAGCGACCAGGTCACCGACCCCCAGGGCGGTTAGTCCTAAGCACGTGTGCGACTGCATGGCGAGGTAGTCGAACCGGCAGCGGCGCGCCAGGCTCAGCACGGTGGCGAATTCCGTCCGGGCGGCTTCGAGGTCTCCGCCCTCGCGCAGGTGAGCCACGCCCAGGCCGAGTCGCGTGATGGCCTCCAGCTCCGGGGCATCAGGCACCTCCTCGGCGTCCGCTGCGAGGCCGTCGGCAGGCTCCGGGGTCTGCCCGAGCGCCGCAGCCCCCAGCTGTTCGACCAACCTGCGCAGCACGACGAGTTCGGCAGTGCTCTGGGTGGGCCACACGTCGCGGGCATGACGAAGATCGCTCTGAGCCGCGCTGACGTCGCCGACGTCGAGGTTCGTGATCGCCGACACAAGTGCGAGCTGTGGGTCGTTGGCGATCGCATCGCCGCCGAGGTCGTCGAGCACGCGCCGCAGCGGCACCCGGTCCCCCCTCAGGATCAGTCCGATCGCCTGCCGCCGCACGAGCTCGGACAGCAGCTCAGTGTTGTCGCTCTGCCGGGCGTGCTCGAGCGCGCGAACCGTCTCATTGTTGGCCGCCCACCAGCGTGCCGCCGCGGCGTGCAGCTCGTGCAGCTGTCGCAGGCTATGGCGACGCAGGTCGGCGCGCAGGTAGGTGCGCAGCAGCGGCTGCAGACGGTAGCTGTCGCGCCGCCAGCCGAGGGACGTGAGCAGCGACGTATCGTGCTCGAGCGAATCGAGCAGGGCGCCCGCATCGTCCCGGCCCGACAGCTCCGCCGCCAGGTCCGCGGAGATGGGATCCACGATGCTGATGGCCCGCAGGAACGCCACCGTGTCGGGATTCAGACGGTTCAGGACCTCTGCGGTGAGGTAGTCGGCGACATGGCGCTCGTCACCGGAGAACTCAGCGATGAACCTGTCCGGATCGGGCTCGTCGGCGATGGCGAGCACAGCCAGGCGCATGCCCGCCACCCACCCGTCCGTTCGTTGGTGCAGCCGCTGCACCTGCGAGGACGTCAAGCTCAGGCCGGCCCTGGCCAGCAGGCTGGCCGACTCGGCAAGGGTGAAGCGCAGGCGGTCCGCCCGCAGCTCATGGAGCCGGGCGGACAGTCGTAGCCTGCTCAGCCCGAGCGGCGGGTCGAACGTGCTGGAGAGCACCAGTTGAACCTGGAGCGGGAGGTGCTGCACCAGGAACCGCAGCCCCCGCAATGGCTCGGGATCGGTGAGCTCGTCGACGTCATCGAGGATCAGCCTGATCGGGTTCGGCAGGGCGTACAGGTCGTCCACCAGCTCCGCCACAAGACTGGTGTGCTCGGCCGTCGACCATGCGGGCGGAGACTTGATCGAATTCGGCGCAGGCAACCGGATGTGCGGGGCGAGGGCCGCCGCCACCGACGCCCACAAACGCCGCGGGTCGTTGTCGTCGCCGTCGATCGTGACCCAGGCCGTCTCAACCAGTGACGGGCGCGTGGCCCAATCCATCAGCAGCAAGGTCTTGCCGTAGCCGGGAGGGGCGCAGACCAGTGTGACGCCCGCGCTGCCACCGGCGTCCAATTCAGCAAGCAGCTCGGTTCGTTCGACGAAGTCGGCTGGCATCAGGCGCATCCTCGACTTCACGTCGGCCACCGGCATCATCTCGACCAACTCCAGACAGGCACGCTCAGCGACACATGGCCCGGCGGGGTCCAGGCCAGCCATTGACCGCTTTCTTCCACCATGGTCGACACGCCAGTCGCTTGATAGGGCCGAAGGGCTCATGGCGAAGGCACCGGTTGTCGCCTCCGCACGTCCGGGCTGCCGCGAGGCGTACCGATGGCCGGACCCCTGGCGTCACCTTGCCTGGTGATGACGTCGTGCCGACGCCCTGGCGAGGACACCAGTCGATCGGCGCCGGGCGGAGGGTGGTGTGATGATGGCCCGTGCGCTACTTCCGATGACCGAGCAAACGGTCGCCGAGGACCCTGCCATGGCACCGACGCCGAGCAGGCCTGCAGCGGCGCCCAGCCCTGGGCCGCTGCGAACGGTGATCTCTGGGCGGATCAGCGCCGGGGGTGGTGCGGGCTGCGGTTGCTCGACGCGGTTCTCCCGCGCGGTGGCCGTCCAGGCGGTGAGGAACAGCACGAACTGGGACACCGTGAAGATGAAGATCAGCAGACCCAGGATCGGGCCGAACGCCGCGCCTGCGGGCTGTGACCCCATTGCTCGGATAGGGCATCTCCCGAACTGCCGACTCGACCCGATGGGGCTCGCCAGCAGGCTCGCCGCACTCAATGCCGGTTGTTCTCAGCCGCTTTGCGCTTTCTCGCGGCCGACAAGCCGTCGCTGTGTCAGCCACCCCGCGATGGCGAGGCCCAGCCAGATGACTGCCGCGAGGGTCGTCTGGGCCGTCGAGACCGGGGTGCGTAGGAAGCCGAGCGCGTCGGGGAATGCCCGGCCCACGCCGCTCAGGACGAGCCCGGCACCCCCGAGGGCGCATACCCAGGTCAGGACCGTGGTGTGGAACCGCTGCGTCGCGATACCGGCGATGAAGGCGACGGCCGCGACGAAGATCACGGCAAGCACGACACTGTGATCGTTGCCTTGGAGCAGGCCGAAGAGCTTCGCTCCGATGACAGCACCGCCGATCAGCCCGACGAAGAACAGGCCGGCGCGGAACACGAAGGTCGCCACCAGCCAGGCCACCACAGCGGCGGCCAGAGCGACGACGAACGCGACCCCGAGGCTCGCGTTGAACGGCTCGGTGATCAGCCACCCAAGCGCGAATCCGGAGGCGAGCACCGCGATGGGCAACGACTTGACGCCCACGAAGCACAGGATGAGCCCGACGACCATTACACCGATGCCACTCACCGCAGCACCTGCGTGCTACGTGAGAAGGCGAGTGCGATCAGCCACGCGATCACGTTGATGCAGCCTCCTACCTGTGGAACATCATCGTGGGGGCACGGCCGCGTCGATTCGCGCGGCGGGTCTGGGTGGCGCCGTTTGGGGGTGCTGCGGTGTCCGTCATTTTGGTCGGGGGTGGTGTCGTGAGGTTGTGTGGGACAGGCCGCCAACATCGCACCGGACCCGTCCGTTGAGCATCACCCGCGCGGGGTGACGACCTCGACGGGCTCCCGGATCACGCCGGGCGGCAGCAACGGAAACCGACGTGACCGGTGATGCTCGGCGCGGCACGCGCACGGCACACCCCTGCCGCGCCGCAGGCCGGTACCGATGGCAGTACGAGCCACGCACAGGACGTGCCCACTACGGGTTTCCGGGCGCGGAGGCACCGGGTGACCGGCACGCAGCCTCACGGCCTATGACAGGTCTTTCCGGGGTCGGCGGCTCGGCTTGGCCTCCTGAGCGTCGCCTGCCCTCCTGCGGCAGTCCGAATGTCCGCCCGCTACACCTGAGCGAAGACGAGTGCCGAGTACAGCTCCCTGCTGCCGCCCGGAGTGGGCTGCATGTAGCCGTCCATCGGATTGTTGATGACGTGGAACGCGCCCTCCGGATCCCTTGCGGCCAGCGTGGCGGAACCGCCGCCGTCCAAGTTGAGGGCCGCTACTACCCCGAGACGCTCTGTCATGTATTCGGCGAGCTCGATCAAGGACATACCGACATCGCCGTCGGTTCGGCCATCGACGACGACGCCGTAGACGTACGTGTCGTCGTAACCGATCGCAGCGCGAGGGTGGCGGCCGTTGGTGATGTCGCTGTCGAACTGCCCGGAGCCTGCGTGGAAGCCTTCGCCATCTGCCGCCAGATCGACGACCGGTCGTCCGTCGGTGGCCAGTACGGGTCCGGCCTGCAGCAGGTCGCCGTCCGGCCGGGCCGGCAGCATCGCGCGCCTGTCGATGGTGATTCCGTCCGTGTCGACGTGCAGCGATCCGCGGATGTCGTGCCAGGGTGCCGGGAACGGGACATGTGATTGACGCTCTCCGGCGATCCAGAGTTCACCCAAGGGCTGTCCCGCTTCGCGGGCGAAGAAACCGCCGGACATCGCCGCTACCACGTGGCCACCGAGCTCGTTGCAGACATCTGTCACACGTCGCGCCGACCCCAGGTTGGCCACCTTGACGACAGTATTGCGCAACTCTTGGCGGAGCACATGGACGGTCGTCTTGCTGTCGTCGGACAAGGCGACACGCTCGGTGTACACGAACGGTGCGTCATCGAGTGCTGCGTCATAGCGGTATGGGTCGCCGAGGAACAGGTCGGGCTGGGTGGCCAAATGCGGCTGGGCCCCGTCTGTCGCCACGGCGCGCGGAATCGCTGCGTCGCGTCCGCTGAGCGTGCTCGTGGTGATCATGGCGGTCTCCGAAGCTGCAGGGCGAGGGTGATGGTCTGTGACCCGTTCAGTCTGTGATCCCGGACCGCCGAGCGGACTCGTCGCGGAGATCAGCATCGTGGTCGCGGAAGTGCACAAAACCCTGTCCACCCGGCAAGTGGGTGCCGCCGCGTAATGGTTCAGCGCTGGCGATGGTGAGGGGTCTGGACGGACGGCCGCGACGAGCTCGCCAGCCCGGCCTGAGCGGACCGTGCCCAGGGGATCTTCAGCTGCAAGCTGACCCGCTCGCCGCCGCCCCGGCCGGGACCCGGGGGAGGGGCACAGCCTCCGCGGTGCGCTGGCCGGGACGCGGGCAGGGCGCCACATGGGTGGGACCTGGAGCGACCTGCGGCAGCCGCGCTACCCGGCGTCGATGCGCTGTTCCAGCAGGCCGGCGTGCCGTTCCCGGCGATCACCGGGCCAGCCAACGTGCTGCTGGAGTCGTGGGCGGTATCGCCATGATCCTGGGCATCGCCGTGCCGATCGTCGGCGTCCTGATGGCTCTGAACATGGCGGGGGCCTGGATGTTCGTGCACACCAGCCCGCTGTATGCGATGGACCACAACGGGCCCGAGCTGGTGATCGCGATCGGACTGCTCAGCCTCACCCTGGCCGCGGTCGGATCCGGGCGCTTCGGGCTCGATCACCTGTTGCTGCGGCGGTAAGCCCACTTGGCGGCCTCGATGCCGCGCCTTCCCGCGGCCGCGGCGCATGGAACCGACGTTGCAGATCGTGCCTGGCGTTGCGGTATAGCACGCGCTGCACGAACGGGGTCCAGGCGATCAGGCCGTCTGACGGTCCTGGCGGTGGGGTGTTGTCCGCACGGGTCGGACGTGGAGGCGCAGGCCCGTCACGACCGAGGACTCTCCGGATTCCTCACGCCGCGACCAGCAGCGGCGCGCCCGACGGGGCCACGAGGTGGGGTTACTCTTCGCCGTGCACGATCTGAACGCCGCCGACGGCGTGCACCGTGCGGCCGGTGACCTGCGTCGCCGTGAGCATCAGGACGTGGGGGCGCGGCTCGCGCAGCCACGGGTCGACCAGCCGACCGAGCCGCTCGGCCGTCGCGTCGTGCTCGGTCACGGTGAGCTGTCCGTCGACGAGCACTGTCCAGCCGCTCCGCAGACCCGGTTCGAGATCCTCGGCCTGAAAAGCGCACCGTATGCCGGCTCGGGCGGCGTCGAGCAGAGCCGTGTCGCCGGTCCGGATGACGACGGTGTGGCCGTCCAGTCCGAAGTTGACGGGCACGACCATGATGCGACCGTCCGGATCCGTCCAGGCGAGCCTGCCCAGTCTCGCCCGGGCCAGGAGATCCCAGCAGGCCGAGGTGTCGAGAGCCATCAGGCTGTGGTCGGCGTTCTCGTCCCGGTCGGCCATCGCAGGCCCCTCTCACCGTCGGAATCACTGGGACCGACCATAGGGATCGGGGGCTTCGAGGACATGGGCTCTGTTCCCGAGAAACGGGGACCTTCGGCCTGGACGGGTACCCCCGCCGCGAGGACTTCCACGAGATCGGCGTGAATCGACCGGTAGCTGGATCCGGCGATTTGGATCCTGAGCTGATCGCCGCCTTCCATAGTGATCCATGACGATTCGTCGGGTCGGGTTCGGGGTGGGCGGCCGACTACGACAATCGCGACGAGCTGAACGGCCGTGCGCTTCCGGTCAGTCAGGCAAGGTCGGATCACGCGCATGCACGGCCGCCCTCGGTGGCGCCCGTGTCGTCCTCCTCGCTGGCTCGGCGTTTGCGCTTGGCAGGCAGTTCGGCCTTCCGCCGGTTTCGAGTGGCATGGTCGGTGCGCTGAAACGGGGCCAGCGGCGGGGATACCGTCCCCCGCGTGACCAGTGCATCCGTGGCCGCTCGTGCACCGCGCCTCGGCGCTCGGCCGTGGCGGTCGATCCTGCGGCGGGAGCTGCCGCAGATCGCCCGCATCGTCATCGTCGCCGCGGTGGCGTGGCAGATCTGTCTCTCGCTTGGGGCCAACCAGCCGCCGGTGTTCGCGGCGATCGTGCCGCTGGTGACCCTTCGGGATGACCCGTTCAGCGCCTTCAACCTCTCGATCGCGCGCCTGGTCGGGGTGGTGGCCGGGATTGTGATCGCCATCGGCGTGCTCAAGCTGTGGCGGCTGGACACGGTGGCGATCGCTGCCGTCCTGGCCCTGGCGCTGGCGGTTGGGATGGTGGTGCGGGTCGGGAACGTTCTGAACATCCAGGTGGCCGTGTCGGCGCTCCTGGTGTTCAGCTCGGCAGATGCGGCCGACTATGCGGTGACCCGCTTGTGGGAGACCGGGGTGGGCACGGTTTCCCTGCTCCTGCTGGCCCCGTTTCTGTTCCCGGCGAACCCGCTGAGCGCCGCCCGCGCCGAGCTGGCACGGGTGGCGGCGGAACTGACCGATGCGTTGCGGTCGGCGACCGAACTGGTCGGCGAGGGCCACGCGGACCACGCGGAACGGGCGGCGGTCCTGCGGACGGTCGTGGACCAGCTCGCGGAGCTGGGCGCGGGCCTGCAGGTGCTGGGGTCGCAGATGCGGACCGCCCGCAAGTCGGCGCGGTGGACGCTCGTGCGGCGCTCGGAGATGCGGGCGGTCGCCGACCTCGAGCCCACCCGGCGGTTGGCGGTCCGGTTGGGCCGGCACCTGGAGGCCTTCGCCGACGAGGCGATCACCTTGGGCGACCGCCCGGACTTCCGGCGGGACGCCACACTGCGCACGGACCGGCTGCAGCGGCTCGTCGACCCGCTCGCGTCCTGCGTGGGCGCCGCGCTCACCGGCAGGCCCTTCGCCGAGGACCTCGGGCGCGCACGCGCGGCGGTCGACGAGGTCCGTGCGGCGGACCGCACGCCGCTGGGCGCGATCCTGCGCCGCCCGCTGCACGGCATGGTGGAGGACCTCCAGGCGTTCGCGGCGCGCGGTTGAGCCGCCTGCGCCCACAGGAGTCCCGTGTCACCGCGCGCGGCGCGCAGCTCGACAGCTCCCACGACCTCAGGATCGCCCGAGCGGACAGGCAGTCGCCAACATCCGCATTGCCGTGAACACCGCGTCCGTGATGGGTGCGCTGCGACGTCGCCGTTGAGTGCGGGCAGCATCTCGTGCTCGCATACTCCGAATTGGGCGTTTGCTGACCAGAAGGACGGCCGCACCGTCGATGCCCGCACCTGGCCGATGTCGCCTGTGGTTGCCGCCGGGTTGGCAGCGGCCTGCGGACTCGCACGAGAGACTAGGGGTGGGACGCGACCTGATCCAGGGGAGCGGGCGGCCCCGCTCTCGGTGCTCGACCTCGCCCGATCGCGGCGGGTCGAGCGTCGCGAGAGACAGGTCGAGGCGGCTGGTTGTCGCCGACTACTGGTTCGCCGAGCAGCACCTGAACCGCCGGGGTCGGGGGGCCGGTGCTGCTGATCGAGCCGGTCGGGGGCGCATCAGCGGGTGGGCGGAGGGAACGAGGCGATGTCGGGCGAGCGAGATAGGGACACGGCGGTGTTCTCCGCGCTGTCGCATTTGGAGTGCTCGCGCGATGGTTCGCGCCACGACGCCGATGTCGTGCAGGGAACGTCCCCGCTCGGGGCGCCGTTGCTCGCCCGGTACGACCTCGAACGGGCCGCCGCGGCCATCACGCCTGCGGAGATCGCGGCGCGATCGCCGGATCTCTGGCGTTATCACGAGATGCTGCCCGTCCGGGACCCCGCCCGGGTGGTGACGCTGGGCGAGGGCATGACACCGCTGCTCGACCTGCCGCGACACGGCGCGCGTCTCGGGGTGCGGCAGCTGCGGATGAAGGACGAGGGGCTCGTCCCGACCGGGTCGTTCAAGGCCCGCGGGGCGGCGGTCGGCGTGTCGCGGGCCGCGGAGCTGGGCGTCACGGGAATCGCGATGCCGACCAACGGCAACGCGGGTGCGGCGTGGTCGGCCTACGCCGCCCGCGCGGGCATGCGGGCACTCGTGGTCATGCCGGTGGACGCACCGGACATCACCCGTCGTGAATGCGTCATTGCCGGCGCCGAGCTGTACCTCGTGGACGGCCTGATCGGGGACGCGGCTGCTCTGGTCAGGACCGCTGTCGAGGCGCGGGAGGGCTACCAGGACGTGTCGACCCTGCGCGAGCCCTACCGGATCGAGGGCAAGAAGACGATGGCCTACGAAATCGTCGAGCAGCTCGGCTGGCGACCTCCGGACGTGATCCTCTACCCGACCGGCGGCGGTGTGGGGATCATCGGGATCTACAAGGCGCTGCTGGAGATGCGTGAGCTCGGTTGGCTCACCGGCGACCTCCCGCGGCTGGTCGCCGTGCAGGCCGCGGGCTGCGCGCCGATCGTCGGGGCGTTCGACGCGGGCCTGGAGGAGTCCAGCCCGCCCACCGACGCTCGCACGGTCGCATTCGGGATCACGGTGCCCAAGGCGCTGGGCGACTTCCTGGTGCTCGACGCGGTGCGCTCCACCGGCGGCACAGCGATCGCCGTCACTGACGACGAACTGCTTGCGGCCCAGGCCGCGCTGGCGCGGGACGAGGGGACGTGGATCTGCCCGGAGGGTGCGGCGTGCTTCGCCGCGGTCGGGCAGCTGCGCGAGTCGGGCTGGCTGAGCGCGATCGACGAGGTGGTGGTGCTCAACACCGGCGTCCGGGCTCATCTATCCCGACACCGTCGCCGTGGACGTTCCGATCCTGTCCCGCCACGGCGTGATCCCGGATCCGGTCGGCCGGTGAGCATGCCCGGCGAGATCGCCGTGCGCTGGCGGCGGGACCCGCACGCCCACCCGAGATGGGGTTCACGGAGTTCCGCACCGCGAGCCGGGTCGCGGGGCGTTGGCGGATCCGGGCTGTGAGGTCGTCACCGGCCAGGACGCGATGGTGGCGGGCGGGCCGGCTCGTATCTGGCCCGCCGCAAGGCGTTCGTGATCCTCGACGGCACCCTGCCTGCGATCGACCGGATCGGCATGGCATCCGGTCGTACCGGGCTCGCTGCCCCCTTGGCTACGCGTGCCGGCGCGGGCGTGGGGCGTCCGACACGGGTCAACGCTGGATTCCACGTTCGATATCCGATGCGGCGCAGTTCCGGGCATGCCAGTGCCGCCCAACTGCCCGTGTATGCAGGATCCTGGTCGTCGGGCATCCGGGTGAGACCCGGTGGCAGCAGGGGCCAAGAGTCCCGCCCGGCAGGGCTTCAGCTCCTGGTCGCCGCCGGATCGGGCCGGGTTGGATGGGGAGGTGTCCGAACCTCCGACAAGACGCCATGACCGTGCGTCCGATCGACGCCATGCGCGCGTCGCGCCCGGGCGGCCCACGGAGGCATCCGGACGTCCCGGGCGCGATCCCGCCTGGCCGATCGTAGGAGCGACGCTGATGAAGATCTATCTGGTCCCCATAGCCGTGTCCGGTGCCCTCGGCGCAGTGGTGCCGCATCCGCCGACGAGCGGCGGCCCGCGATGACCGGTCTGTCCGGCGCCGACCGGCCGCTCGTCGTCGGGGTCGATCCGTCCGACTCGGCACGCGACGCCGCCCTTTGGGCCGTCGACCTCGCCGCCGCCCGCGGCTGCGGGGTGGACCTGGTGCATGTCGTGCCGGGCAGGCCGCGCGCCGTCCCCGACTGGCTCACGGAAATCGCCGACACCGCCGACCGTGCCGGTGCCGTTCCGTGCCGGGTGGACGTCGTCACGGGCGCCGTGTTCGACGTGCTGCTCACCCGCTCGCACGGAGCCAGCATGATCATCGTCGGGAGCTTCGGTCACGATGCGCCCGCCGACATGCTCGTCGGCTCCACGGCACTGACTCTCGTCACGCGGGCGGGTTGTCCGGTCGCGGTGGTACGCGGTAGTCGGCGGGGACTTGCCCCGCCCCGGGGCGGCCCGATCCTGGCGGGCGCCGACGGCACGCCCGCCTCCGACGATGCCCTGGATGTGGCGGCTGATCTCGCGGCATCGCTCGGTAGCCCGCTGGTCATCGTGCACGCGTGGTCTGAGGTCGTGTCAGACCCCGCCGGCGGCGTACACCGCGCGGCGACAGGCAGGCCAGGGCCTGCCGATGAGGCCACGCGTGCCCTGGACGAGCAGCTCGGCCGTCTCGTCGCCCGACGGCCCGGTCTGACCGTGGAGCGGCGGCTGGTCGCGGACACCCCGCTGCGGGCCCTGCACGAGCTGGCCCGCACGGCACGCGCCGTCGTCGTCGGGCAACGCACTCGTCACGCGGCCCCTGGCGCCGCGCATCTGGGATCGACCAGCCGGGGACTGGTGACGTCCGCAGCCTGCCCGGTGGTGGTCGCGCGCATGGTCGCGACCCGCCGGGTCCGCGACTCGGCCGATCGGCGCGTCGGGACATGACCGTTATCGACACGGCCGCCCGGCTCGCCCGCCGAGATGCGACGTCCGCCGGTCGGTGCCGATCGCGGCCGGTGGCCGTTCGTGTACAGAACGCGTGGCGGGCGTGTCCAGGGCGGCATTGCCGTCCCTACGCGCGGTCCACACCACGCGCGCAGTGGTAACGGTCGGTGACATCGCTACGACCGGCAGCACATGACCGCGACAGCGAGGCGCTCGGCCGCCTGGCGGAAGGTGGACCGCGCAGCGTGGCGCCGCGCCGTGCTGAATCACGAGATGCTCCAGTTCCGCGACTCATCATGGGCCCGCGACGGCACGCTGGCCGGGCTTCTGCCCAGTCGGGCAACCGGCGGCGGAACGTTGGGAGTCGGCTCACCTTCGAAGGCCAGTGGCGGCGGCGTCCTCGCCATCAGTTGATGCTCTGGAAACTACCGCAGCCCTGGCCGGACCTCGGGAGGGCACCAACCTGCGCGGGCTGGGTGCGCAGGGCCGGACCTCGGGCGGGGCACCACGGATGGGACCTGGTGCGACCTGCGGAAATGCGCCGAGGGCTATTTGCGTGCCCGGGAGGTGCTTTGGGTGCGCGGTCCTTCGACGGCCTTCAGCTGAGCTGTTCGGCCAGTCCGACGATGATGCCCTCGGGGCCGCGGACGTAGCAGAGTCGATAGCTGTCCTCGTACTGCGCCAGCTCGCCGACGAGTTCGGCGCCGTGGGTGCGCAGGCGGGCAACGACGTTCTCGATGTCGTCGACGGCGAACATGATGCGACGAATGCCCAGCGTGTTCGCCGGTGCATCCTTCGGCTCGGCGCTGATCGCCTTCGGCGTGTGGAACATCGCCAGCTCGATTCGGCCGTGGCCGTCCGGGGTCCGCAGCATGGCGACGTCCTGTCGGACGTCGTCGATGCCGATGACACGCTCCACCCAACGTCCCTCGATGGGCCCCTTGCCCTCCAGCTCCATGCCGAGTTCGACGAAGAACGAAATAACAGCGTCAAGGTCGTCGACAACGATGAGGACGTTGTCCATCCGTTGGATCGTCATGCAGCGTCTCCTTGGGGTTGTACGGCCACGGTGGCGCATCCGCCCCTGAGACGGAGCCGCCAGGCCGTTCTCGACATCCTTTGCACCATCTTCCAGAACTCCGCACCCGTTGTTGACCAGCGGTGATCAGCGCTCTCCAGCGGTCGGGCGTGATCGACGCCGTGTCGCCGCGCTGCTGTATCTGATCTTCGTGTGGGTGCTCGGCGTGGTCCGCTGATGGGGCGTCGGGCGTCGTTCAAGGGCGTCGAGCCGGGCAGGGAGCCCGTGGCCCTACAGAACCTGCTCTCCCCCCAGCGGCATGGCCTGATTGACGTTCCCGGCGTGTCGTGGCGGGCAGGACCGTCGACGAGCTATCGTGCCTCGAACATAGGTTCGACATCCGGGAGCTCGGTTCGCATGAGCACACACTCCGTGAACACCACGACGACCGCGACCACGTCCGCGACGACGACGCCGCCGGCAACGCCGCCTGCGCCCGGGCGGCGCCCGGCCCCGCCGCCCCGGAGACCCGCCCGGATCAGCGTGGCGCGGCAGGTGCAACAGCAACGACGCGGCTACGCCACCGCCGTGCTGCGCACCCTGGCCCGCAGCCACCAGGGACGACCCGCCACTCAGATCCGAGCCACGCTGCGTGGCAGCCTGGCACCGCTGGGTGTGCGCCTGACCCCTGCCACGCTCGGTGAGCTCGCCGCCGACATCGCGGCCGGTCGCCCCGTCGAACTGCCGTGACCGGCACCAGGTCCGGAGCCGCGACACGGCACACGTCCCGGCACGGGAGCAGGTGAGCATGGTCTGCTGCGGCAGGCGTTGGGTCGGGGTCGATCGCGCGCACTGCTGTCGGCGCACCGCCGGATGCGGTCACGTCTTCGACGACGTCGCGCTCTGGGACCGGCACCGGCGCCGCGGACGCTGCCTCGATCCGCGATCACTGGACCTGATCCCCACCACTGACGGCACCTGGCTGCGCGCCCTCGAACACTCCTTCCACTGAGCCGGGCGGGGTGCCCACCCATCCCGCGCGACATGTCCTGGTCGGGCGACGCGGCAAGGCCGGTGGCGGTGCGGGGCTTGTCAGGCTGAGGCGATGTCGACGGCTTTGTGGAGATCACAGCTCCGCGTGGCCGGACCGAGGGCGCCGACGTTGTGGCCGCGGCAAGTCAGGAGGTCGCGATCGCAGCGCGGCGATCTGCGGCGTGGCGATCTGCGGTTGTGGGAGCCGTCCCGTCGCCCGGCGAGGGTGACCGATGACCAGGTGCTCGGCGTAGTGGCTGCGCGCGGTCATCGGCGTGCTGAGGTTCTGCTGCGCCTGCTGAACCCGTCACCGTCGTCGTGCGCCCAACACATGCGTTGCGACCACGAGCGACTATCGCTCTCGCCCCGATACAGTGGTGGGGGCCGTACGCGGCGCAGCGATCGCTGGTGGTGCGCGCGGTTCGGCGCGGTGGGCGGGGGTGCGCATGTTCGAGAGGTTCACCGATCGTGCGAGGCGGGTTGTCGTCCTGGCGCAAGAAGAGGCCCGGATGCTCAACCACAACTACATCGGCACCGAGCACATCCTGCTCGGCCTCATCCACGAGGGTGAGGGTGTGGCCGCGACGGCCCTGGAGTCCCTCGGGATCGCCCTGGAGGGCGTCCGCCGGCAGGTCGAGGAGATCATCGGCCAGGGCCAGCAGGCACCGAGCGGGCACATCCCGTTCACGCCGCGGGCCAAGAAGGTGCTGGAGCTGTCCCTGCGCGAGGCGCTGCAGCTCGGCCACAACTACATCGGCACCGAGCACATCCTGCTCGGTCTGATCCGCGAGGGTGAGGGCGTCGCGGCGCAGGTCCTGGTCAAGCTGGGGGCCGATCTCAACCGGGTCCGCCAGCAGGTGCTGCAGCTGCTGTCGGGCTCGCAGGGCAAGGAGCCCGCCGAGGGCGCAGCGGGTGGCCGTGGCGAAGGTACCCAGGCGTCCTCGTCGTTGGTGCTGGATCAGTTCGGCCGCAACCTCACCCAGTCCGCGCGTGAGGGCACGCTGGACCCGGTGATCGGGCGGGAGAGGGAGATCGAGCGGGTCATGCAGGTCCTCTCCCGGAGGACCAAGAACAACCCTGCCTTGATCGGCGAGCCGGGCGTGGGCAAGACCGCCGTCGTCGAGGGCCTGGCGCAGGCCATCGTCAAGGGCGAGGTGCCCGAGACCCTCAAGGACAAGCAGCTCTACACGCTGGATCTGGGGTCGCTGGTCGCGGGCTCGCGCTACCGCGGTGACTTCGAGGAGCGCCTGAAGAAGGTGCTCAAGGAGATCCGCACCCGCGGCGACATCATCCTGTTCATCGACGAGCTGCACACCTTGGTGGGTGCGGGTGCCGCGGAGGGCGCGATCGACGCCGCGTCGATCCTCAAGCCGATGCTGGCCCGCGGCGAGCTGCAGACCATCGGCGCCACCACGCTGGACGAGTACCGCAAGTACGTCGAGAAGGACGCTGCCTTGGAGCGGCGTTTCCAGCCCATCCAGGTGGGCGAGCCCACCGTCGCGCACACGATCGAGATCCTGCGGGGTCTGCGTGATCGGTACGAGGCGCATCACCGGGTCACCATCACCGACAAGGCCTTGGCGGCTGCGGCCACGCTGGCGGATCGCTACATCTCCGACCGGTTCCTGCCCGACAAGGCGATCGATCTGATCGACGAGGCGGGCGCGCGCATGCGCATCCGCCGGATGACCGCGCCGCCGGATCTGCGCGAGTTCGACGAGAAGATCGCCAACGTCCGGCGCGACAAGGAGTCGGCGATCGACGCGCAGGACTTCGAGCGCGCGGCGCACCTGCGCGATTCGGAGAAGCAGCTGGTTCGCGCAGAAGGGTGAGCGGGAGAAGCGGTGGAAGTCCGGTGACCTGGATGTCGTCGCGGAGGTCGACGACGAGCAGATCGCCGAGGTGCTCGCCAACTGGACCGGGATCCCGGTGTTCAAGCTCACCGAGGAGGAGACCACGCGTCTGCTCCGCATGGAGGAGGAGCTGCACAAGCGGATCATCGGCCAGGAGGAGGCCGTCAAGTCGGTGGCGCAGGCGATCCGCCGCACGCGCGCCGGGCTGAAGGACCCCAAGCGGCCGTCGGGGTCGTTCATCTTCGCCGGGCCGTCGGGCGTGGGTAAGACGGAGCTGTCGAAGGCGCTGGCGAACTTCCTGTTCGGCGAGGACGACGCGCTCATCCAGATCGACATGGGCGAGTTCCACGACCGCTACACCGCCTCGCGGCTCTTCGGCGCGCCTCCCGGGTACGTCGGCTACGAGGAGGGCGGCCAGCTCACCGAGAAGGTGCGGCGCAAGCCGTTCTCGGTGGTGCTGTTCGACGAGATCGAGAAGGCGCACCAGGAGGTCTACAACACGCTGCTGCAGGTGCTGGAGGACGGTCGGCTGACCGACGGCCAGGGCCGCACGGTGGATTTCAAGAACACCGTCATCGTCTTCACGTCGAACCTGGGCACGCAGGACATCTCCAAGGCCGTCGGGCTCGGGTTCGCCCAGAGCAACGACGAGAGCTCGAACTACGAGCGGATGAAGAACAAGGTCAACGACGAGCTGAAGAAGCACTTCCGCCCGGAGTTCCTCAACCGCATCGATGACATCGTGGTGTTCCACCAGCTCACCCAGGAGCAGATCATCACGATGGTCGACCTCATGATCACCCGGGTGGCGGGCGCGCTGGCCAACAAGGACATGGCCATCGAGCTCACCCCGGCCGCCAAGGGCCTGCTGGCCCGCCGCGGGTGGGACCCGGTGCTGGGCGCGCGGCCGCTGCGCCGCACGATCCAGCGCGAGATCGAGGACCAGCTGTCGGAGAAGATCCTGTTCGGCGAGGTGGAGCCGGGCCAGATCGTCATCGTGGACGTCGAGGGCCTCGACCCCGATGCCCCCGAGGGCTCCCGGGCCGCCGACGACAAGGCCAAGTTCACCTTCCGCGGTGAGCCCAAGCCGAGCCTGGTCCCCGACGTCCCGCCGGTCGACATGGCCAAGTCGGGCGAGGAGTGATGCGCGACGCGGCCCTCGTCGTCGCGGCGTGCGGTCCCGGTGGCGCCGAGCAGCGCTTCTCGGGGCTGCAGCGCCATCGCGGCGGGATCGGCACGTACGCGCCCGTACTGCCGCGCGTTGCAGTCACTGCTTGAGAGTGCCTGTACCGATGTCCACGTCAGCGCTGGCGAGTTGAGCAGCCCGGCCGCGAGCCGCCCGGCACACCGTGCCGCTGCTCGCTCGGCGCGCGCTGATCCTCCGACGCCGACCTGGGCGCCCCCGTCCGCCGGGCGGGGCGGCACTGTGTCACGCGATGGGAGCGACCAGGTTGCCTGACCTGCATCAACGCCCTTCACGTCATGGTCAACATATCGAGGCGTAGCGAAGGGTGGCGGCCCGGACCGCAGGTCGTGAGTGAGCTTGCTCGAAAACGGAAGCCGACCATCCGCATGGCTCGTCGGGCTGGGGCGGAGCCCCGTTAGGGAGTGGTCTCCCCGACGGCGGGAGGGGCCTCCGCCACCCCCGTCGGGGCGAGGATCGGGCTGATGGGCGCGTTCACGACGACGGGCAGCGTCGCGGTCGGGGCGGCAGTCGCGGTCTTCGAGGCAGCCGGCGCGCTCGCCGCCGGGGTGGACGTCGCGGACACGGTGGTCCCGTCGAACGTCGCGCTGCTGTAGGCGTCCTTGTCGATCTTCACCGCCGACGCGGGGATGCCCTTGATCGCCAGCGAGGTCTTGACCGTGCTGGTTCCACGCAGTGTGAACGTCGTGGTCCCTGACGGCATCGTGACCGGGCTGAAGGAATGCCCGATGGCGCGCTCGAACCTGGGGCCCCGCGTCGGGGCGCCCGGCTTGATCGACCCGCCGGTGAAGGTGAACCCGTCCGAGTCCTGGATCTTGAACAGGTCGGCACCGGCACCGTCGAAGGTGTTGCCGGTGAAGGTGATGCCCGTCGGGCGCCCGCTCGTCCCCGTGAAGCTCGGCACGTCGCTGCCCTTGTAGGTGTAGACGGCGTACTGCAGCGAGCCCGTCACCGTGTTGTTCGAGACGGCCAGATCCTTGGTGCCGACGCTGAACCGGAGCCCGTACTTGTTGCCCCGGATGGTGTTGTTCTCGATCTTGATTCCGATTTTGTCGGGGCTGACGGGCGTGCCGTCGCTGTCGAACACCACGATGCCCCCGCCGGTGGTGTTGTTCTCCACGATGTTGTTGGCCACGAGCGTCTCGGTGACGCCCCGGTGGAGCATGATCCCGTGGGTCTCGGCGGTGGCGCTGGTGTTGTGGCTGCTGGTGTTGCCCGTGATGGTCAGGTGGTCGCACCGCTGGGAGCAGATGAGCCCGTGGTTGCCGTTCTCCGAGAAGGTGTTGTTGGTGATCTTCAGGTAGTCCGAGTCGTCGTGCGGGTCCAGGCCGTAGTACTTGTTGTGGGTGTAGACGTTGTGGTCGAACAGCATGTCCTTGGCACCCCAGGTGTAGGTGCCGATGTAGTTGTCGTGGAACGTGCTGTCGGTCTGCTTGCCGAACACGTCGAGGACCTTGCAGATCTCCTGGGTGGTCGCCCCGCAACCGCGCGCCTTATAGGAGACGCCGTAGGACTCGGCGCCGTCAAACCCGAGGAACCCCAGGTCCGAGTGGTCCTCGATGTTCATGGTCGACGTACGGGGAGTGCTGCCGTCCATGAAGGACACCGCCCGGACAAACGCGCGCCCGCGGGTGCCACCGCTGGGCACGGTGAGATCGGTGTCCGGCCCGGTCCCATTCCACGACGTCACCTTCACGCCCTTCATGTTGATCGTCCCGTATTGGGCGATCAGCGCGGAGACGTCCTTGGTGAGGCCGCTGGGCAGGCTCTGCAGCCGCAGCTCCTTCACATCGCCCGAGAGGTTCAGCTGTGCCCCGCCCTGGACCACCAGATCGGAGTTCAGCTCCCACACGCCGGGGCTGGGCTGCACCAGGGGAGCGGCGGGGCAGGCAGCCTTGATCTCGGTCAGCGTGTCGACCGAGCCCGGCGTGGTGAGGTAGATCGTGTCCGACGTCGACGAGTAGCGAACCGGAAGGGCGCACGTCGCGGCGTTGGCGGACGTGCCGCCGACGAACGATGCCGCCAAGATCATGGCGATCACCCCGACGTCCCGGCACCTGCGTGCGAGATTTCTCATGGCTTCCGTTTCTGGTCGGGGGCATCGGAGGCGAAGGCCGGGGTGCGCGTACGGCTCACCTGACAAGGCCGCGCGCGGAACGCGTCCTGTTATGAAGACGTGTCAGCGACGGCCAGGTTGCACTCACCGGCCCCCGGTCGCGTCGACCCCCGAGCGGGAGACGGCCATCGTGCAGGCGCTGCGGACCACCTTTCGAGCGGCATCCCCGTGCGCACCTCTATGAGGGTCTCGTCTACGGCGTGTAGGGCGGTGGCTGGGCCTCGATGGCGCCGACGAGCAGGCGGTGGCTGGTGTGGATGTCGCCGTCGCCGCTGAGGCGCAGATGGTGCGCAGCGACCGCGGCGGGTAGCGACGCGGCCTGGCCGCCGGACCCGAGCTGATCCCGGACCGCGAGCCGCACCACGAGCGGCAACGTCGGCTTGCCTGCCTTTGATGAGCGTGGCGGCAGAAGCCACCCTGTGGGCTTCCCGGACATTCCAGCCTCACGCCCGGCAGCTTGATTCGGAGGCCGCGAACGACATGATGAGCCGCCACCGGCACCATCCATCTTGGCGCAACCAGCGGCGCATCGACGAGGATGCGCGACCTGTCTCGTGTTCGGCCTCGTCGAGGCGGTCGAGTGCCGCCGGGAGGGTTGTTGTCACTTCGGTGACGAGCGCGTCGATCGATCGCTGGCCGTGTGCGCGGGCGACGGAGACGCGGTGGTGTCCGTCGCGGACGAAATGCAGGTGGCCGACCCGGTAGACCTCGATCGGGGGGATGATCGCGCCCGCTCGGCCGACACGGTCCAGGTCGATCCAGCGTTGTCGGTCGACCGGGCGGCGGGGGCGGAACCAGCGGTCGAAGTCGCCGACTCGGTCGACGCTTCCGACGATCGTGTCGATTTCGACGGTGTGGAGTCCGAGCTCGCGTTGGCCGGTGCGGCCTAGCTGTGCCGACGACCTGGTCAAAGGCGAGCAGCTCGGACGCGGGGCGTAGGTGCAGTCTGCGGCCGAGCCGTGACCATGTCTGTTGGCGTTGCAGGCGGGCGAAGTCGGCCGCGGCGTCGGCGATCACGATGCCGGTGATCACGGTGGCCTCACCCGACGCAGCCTGTGCCTGCGGGGACAGTGCCGCCGCGCGGTGATGGCGGAGGCCACATCGTCGTGGCCGTGGCCTGCGGCGATGGCCTGGTCCCAGCGGTCGAGCAGCGCGGTGGTGAGTGGGAGTCGGCAATCCGCGGTGGTGCGCCGCTTCGGCGGCGAGCGCGGCGTCCTTGGCCGCGTGCTGCAGGGGGAACCCGGGGGTGAAGTCGTCGTTCATCATCGCGAGTGGCTTTGTCGGTGGCGTACGGCGACGCCAGTGGGCCGCCTGCGATGGTGGTCACGAACAGGTGCGGGTCCAAACCCAGGGCGGAGGCAGAGGGCGAGGGTTTCGGCCATCCCTTCGACCAGCACCGCCAGCCAATTGTTGAGCGCGAGCTTGAGCCTGCTCCCGTCGCCGACGTGGTCCAGCCAGATGATCTGCCGCGCGAGGAGCTCGAAGATCGGTTCCAGGCGTGACCGCGCAGACCGCGGACCGGAAGCGAGGATGACCAGTTGTCCGTTCTCGGCGGGACGTGAGCTGCCCGATACCGGGGCGTCGAGGAAGCTCACCCGGTGTCGGGTGGCCAGGTCGGCGAGTCGGTCGGACCACTCGACCCCGACGGTGCTCATCTGGACCCAGATCGCGTCCGGCCCGAGCGTGGACAGTGCGCCGTCCGGGCCGGTCATCACCTGCTCGACAGCGGCGCCGTCGGTGAGCATGGTGATCAGCACGTCGACATCGGCAGCTGCGGCCGCCGGGGAGGTCGCCACGAGCGCCCCGTCGGCGGCCAACCCCTCGGCCTTGGTCGGGGTGCGGTTCCAGACCCGGACGTGCATCCCGGCGCGGAGCAGGTTGCGGGCGATGGGGGCGCCCATGGTCCCGGTGCCCAGCACCGCGACGGCGCGTCCGGGGAGGGTGTGCGCCTGCCTGCTCATCACACACTCTCCGGGGTCGGGCCGGTGGCCGCGACGGCGGTGGCCATGATGGTGTCGATCGTCGGCGAGGTCGGCTGCGCTCAGCGTGATGTCGGCGGCGGCCAGGCTGTCCTCGACGTGCCGGGCTTGGCGGGCGCCGACGATGGCGACGTGCACGGCGGGGTTGGCCAATGTCCAGGCGATGGCCAGTTGGCTGATGGTGATGCCGCGGTCGGCGGCGAACTTCTCCAGTGCGTGCACGGCGGCCAGGTTGCGTCGGTAGCCCTCGCCGACGAACACCGGGCTGGTGGCGCGCCAGTCGTCGGCGGCGAAGCGTGGTGTTCTCGGTCATGGTGCCGGTGAGCAGGCCGTGGGCCAGCGGTCCGTAGACCAGCACGCCGATGTCGTGCTGCGCGGGTGTAGGGCAGCACCTGGCCCTCGATGTCGCGGCGGAACAGGTGGTAGGGCGGCTGCAGCGTCTCCACCGGCAGGGTCGCGGCGAACGCCGCCATCTGGGTGGCGTCGTAGTTGGACACCCCGACGTGGCCGATCTTGCCTGCGGCGACCAGCTCGGCCAGGGCGCCCGCGGTCTCCGCGGCCGGGACCGTCGGGTCGGGCCAGTGCACCTGGTAGAGGTCGATGTGCTCGACGCCCAGACGCGGTCAGGCTGGCGTCGACGCCCGCGCGCAGCCATCGCGGGCTGGCGTCGCGGACCACGCCGTCGTCGGTGCTGCGCAGCCCGCCCTTGGTGGCGATCACGAGCTGGTCGCGGTGGTGGGTCAGCTCGTGGCGCAGCGCCGTGCCCAGCAGCCGCTCGGACGCGCCGAACCCGTAGGCCTGCGCGGTGTCGAAGAAGTTGACCCCCAGCTCGCGGGCCCGGCGGATCGCGGCCACCGCGGCGCCCTCGTCGAACCGGCCCCAGTCCCCACCCAGCTGCCAGGTGCCGAACGCGATGCGCGACACCGCCAGCCCGGTGCGGCCCAGCGTGGTGGTCTGCATCCCTGCCTCCTCATAAACTGAACGTCTAGTTTCGAAATAAGATTAGCGTGGGAACCGCTCCATCCCGCGCGTGACATCGGTCTCAGCGGAGGGTCAGCGAGCCAGTCCGCGCATGGCCACGTCGACGATCGCGTCGGCGGCCGCGTCGTCCAGCGGTGCGTGCCCGGCGACCAGCCGGTACATCGCAGGCCCGAACACGGCGTCTATCGCGGCCTCGGGGTCGGCGTCGGGGCGCAGCTCACCGCGGGCCACCCCGCGGTCCCAGATCGCCCGCACCAGTCCTCGTCGGGAGCCGACCAGTCGATCCCGCAGCTCGACGGCGACCGCCGGGTCGAACTGTGCCTCGCCGACGAGCTGGGCGAACACCCGCCCGCTCGGCCCGGTGTAGAAGCGGATCAGGCCCCGCAGCGCGAGCCGGAAGTCCTCCCGTGCCGACCCGGTGTCGGGATCCGGCGACTCGGCGAACATCTCCGACAGGAACGCCTCGATAGCCACCGCGTACTTGTTGGGCCACCACTTATAGATCGTCGCCTTGCTGGCCCCGCTGCGGCGGGCGATCTCGTCCGTGGTCATCGCGCGCAGGCCGACCTCGAGCATCAACTCCGATGTCGCCCGCACCACCGCGTCCCGAGACTGTTCGCTGCGCGGGCGGCCCGGCCGGGGCCGGGCCTGATCCTGCCCGGGACGGACGTCAGGCATGGGCCACACCTTCCCGAAAGCGATACTGGCCGTTCAGTTTACCGCACTGTTGGCACGGCTGAAGCGTGAGCGCTTCGCCCGCCGAGGATGTTCGTGCTGGTCGTCGCGGGGGCTAAGACGTCTTGGCCTGGCGAGGTGTCACCTGCTCGTTCGGGGGAGTCTTCATGTGTCTGCCAGCCGGCGGGTTTCCGGCTGGCGGCGGTCGCGACGGCGATGACCGTCGCCAGCGCGAGGGCGGCCGGGGCGAGCGCCCAGGCGAGGGTGGCGTGCAGGGTGAGCAGCGCGCCGGCCAGGGCTCCGGCGAACATGGTCACGACAGCGAGCACGCGGCGGGCGGTGGTGCCGACCGGGCTGCGCCGCGCGTCCGCGGCGATCCCGGTCAGTGTCATCGTCAGCACCGTGGTGGTGAGGTCGGGTACGGCCAGGCGGCGAGCCATGGCGTTCTGCAGCCCCATCGCCACCGCCAGCAGCATCGCGACGGCGACGGCCGTTATCGCCGTCGGGGCCGCCGGGGAAGCGGCCGTGATCATGGTAGCCAGGGCGACCAGCGCGAATTCGACCGCGGTGATGTTGCGCAGCAGCAGCCCGCGGTGATCCGCCCAGCGCGGGACGAGCCTCCCGGCGGCGAGGGCGCCGACGAGGAAGCCTACGAGGGCGGCCAACGACGGAGCGAGCGCGAACCCCGGTGCCCCGGCCAGTGCGAAGCCGAGAAACACGACGTTGCCGGTCATGTTCGCGACGAACACCCGGCCCAGCCCGAGGATGCTCACGGCGTCGATGAGGCCGGTCGCAGCGGTCAGCACCAGCAGCAGCGCCGGGAGCGGACCCTGGGAAGTGCCATGGACAAGTCCGGCCCAGGACCGGATCCGGCCCCGCCGGTCGCTGGCCTGCAGACGGGGCCCGCGCCGCAGCCCGCTGCCCGAAATGCCCCGGCGCGCCCGGCCGGTCGGCAGGAATGTCGTCGGCGGTGTCGTTGGCGTGGTCATCGACGTTCTCGGCGCTGTTGAGGTCATCCCCGGCTCCTTCTGGATCCATCAGTGCGACACAGCCAAGATAGCAAACTGAACGAGCAGTTTTTAAATGAGTCGGGTCACCTGTGCGGCGAGCGAGAGGGTGAGAGGGTGACCGTCGCGGTGACCGTGAGCTGCGGGGAAGCTGGGCGGGCACGTGGTGCGTCAACACCACCCGCAGGTAGGCGAGGTGGCCGGGCGGTGCCGAACAGGCCGACGCATATAGGTCGGGGTCGTTGGTGGCGGGCGGCAGGCCCGCTGTTCCGCTGCGTCGGGCGTGGGCGGCCCCGAACGTCGCCTCGCGCAGGCACCTGTCGGACGGCTGGTCGACATGACCGGTGACCCGGGACCGCGCCGGGAGTGGGCCGACCGGGCGGTTCAAGCGAGGAGGGCCGTTCCGTCTCGTAGCTACAGAGGATCTCTCGCTCGACCATCGGGGCGAGTACGGCTCGGTCGCGCGGGTGATCGAGCAGGCAGGCAGCACCGGATAGCCCCTCCCGACCGGAGCGCCGCTGCGTCGGTGGGCAGGTTGCCGTTGAGCGGGCTCCGGCCTGCGGGATCGAGGCCATGACCGTTATGCCGCTCCGGGTCTCCCACCCGGGCTCCAACGCGTTCCACGTCGTAGCGCTTGGTGTCGGGCAGCCGTCGCTGGGCCCGGGAACGGGCGGGTGACGACGCGCTGTTCACCCCCCGCTTCCGGAGTGTTCACCTGGCCAGTGTTACCGGCACGTAGCCTGCGGGTGTGCGGCTGGGTGTGCTCGACGTCGGCTCGAACACGGTTCACCTGCTCGTCGTTGATGCTCATCGCGGTGGTCACCCCACGCCGATGACGTCGGAGAAGACGGAGCTGCGTCTGGCCGAACACCTCGACGCGTCGGGGCGGCTGACCGACGGCGGGGCGGACGCGCTGGTGGAGGCAGTCGGTCGGGCGAACGCAGCCGCCGCAGCCGCCGGCTGCAACGACGTGCTTGCCTTTGCGACCTCCGCGCTGCGGGATGCGGTGAATGCGACATCGGTGATGGTGCGGGTACGCGCCCAGACCGGCGTCAGGCTGCAGGTGCTGCCCGGCGAGGATGAGGCCCGCTACACGTTTCTGGCGGTGCGTCGCTGGTACGGGTGGTCGGCAGGCCGGTTGCTCGTGCTGGATATCGGGGGTGGCTCGCTGGAACTGGCCGCAGGCCGCGACGAGGATCCCGACATCGCGGTGTCGTTGCCGCTGGGAGCGGGACGGTTGACCCGCGGCTGGTTCACCGCCGACCCGCCCTCGCGGGCCGAGGCCGATGAGCTGCGCGAAGAGCTCGCCGCCACCCTGGCGCCGGTGGCGCGGCGGGTGCGGAGATACGGCGATGCCGAACTCGCGGTCGGCACATCGAAGACGTTCCGCTCACTGGCCCGGTTGACCGGCGCTGCGCCGTCGGCGGCCGGACTCCGCACCCGCCGCACCCTGACCGATACCGGACTGCGCCAGCTGGTGGCGTTCATCAGCCGCATGTCCTCAGACGACCTGGCCCAGCTGGAAGGTGTCAGCCCGGGGCGGGCGTACCAGCTGGTGGCGGGCGCGCTGGTCGCCGAGGCGGCAATGGGTGCCCTGCGGGTCTCCGCGCTGGAGATCTGCCCATGGGCGCTGCGCGAAGGGGTGATCCTCGGCCGCCTGGACACCCTGGAGACGAGCACGCATGCCCAACGCCCGCTGGCGCTCACTGATCCGTACCTGCGACGGGCCGCCAACTGACATCGGCAGAATCTGCGTAACAGCGAATGTCAAACCCATTGCGTCGATGAGTGCAATGCCGATTGACACGCGACGGACCTGGTGAAACGCCAGTTCGCGGCGGGTGCGCCGAACCGGCTGTGGGTGGCCGACTTCACCATGTCGCGACCTGGGCCGACACCGTGTAGGTGGCGTTCACGATCGACGTGTTCTCTCGGAGAATCGTCGGCTGGCGGGCTGGGATGTCGAAGGAAACCGACTTGGTGTGGCGGCGGAGTGTGATCTGTTATCCCCACGTGGCGGCCTGACGACGCGAGCGGACAACGGCGCACCATCGGCCCCGCCACAGAGCGCCCGCCCGATCAGCGCAATGGAGTCCGGCGATTCGGGCCAGGCTGACCGGCTGAGTGGGACAACGTGCCCGAGGGCTTGCTTACGGGTCCGCTGCCGGGGGGCTCAGAGTCGCTCAGTTGGAGGCGACTGTGTAGTGCCAAGCCCCCGTGACCGGATCGGGGTCGTCGGAGGCGCGTCGGTAGATCGCCCCGATCCGCACTGGTTCCTCGCGGTGCCAGTACAGGCTCGGCAGAGCGGTGTCGAGATACGCGTACTCGCTGACCGTGCCGTCGGCAGGCCCGCCTTCGAACTCAACGCGAATGCCCATGAGCAGAGCATTGTGCGCGGACAACTATCCGCTGTCGATCCGATATATCGTCTTCATCCGGATTGTGGGACTGGCAACGATTGCGGCGGTCATCCGCTTCGGCGCCAACGCGCCGAGCTGATGCTGACTCCGCCAGGATCGCCGCCTGGGCAACGGAGGTTCAGACGAACAACACTTCGGACACGTCGGTCATGAGCTTCTCCAAGGCCGGCGGACAGGATGAGCGGGTGGTGGCCGATCGCGGAACCGGGCGGGGTGCCGTTCGCACGGCGACGCGGCCCTGTTTGTGCGCGGTCGGGTCGTGCGGGAGGTAGCTGGGGCCGCGTTGGCGGTGGTGGGTGATCACGCAGTCCCCGGCGGCCCACACCCCGGGCAGGGAGGTGGTCATGGTGTCGTCGACCAGGATCGCGCCGCGGACACCGGTGCGGGCTCCGGTCGTCTGGAGTGTGGGTATCAGGTGGGGGCGGACGCGGTGATCTCGGCGAGCAGGCCGCGGACGCGGCGTTCGATCTCGTCGCGGATGGGTCGGGTCGTGGCCAGATCGAGGCCTGCGGGGTCGTCGAGGACCCATTCCTCGTAGCGGCGGCCGGGGAACACGGGGCAGGCGTCTCCGCAACCCATGGTGATCACGACATCGGCGGCGCGGACGACCTCGTCGGTCCACGGCTTCGGGTACTCACCGGAGATGTCGATCCCGCGCTCGGCCATGGCCGCAACGGCGGCCGGGTTGATCGTGGAGGCGGGTTCGGAGCCGCCGGACCAGGCCAGTGCCCGGTCGGCTGCGAGGTGGGTGAAGAACCCCAGCGCCATCTGCGAGCGGCCGGCGTTGTGGGTGCACAGGAACAGCACCACGGGGCGACCGTCGGTGACCGTGCCCTCGACCTTGGCCAGGGCGCGCAGGCGTTGGCGGGCGAACTTCTCGGCCAGCAGGGGAAGGAAGTTCAACACGGCCGCCCGGCCGGCGAAATCATCGTAAGAGGAGTGCAGGAACCGTTCGATCGTCTCCGTGCCGAACGTGCCATCGAACTCACGGGCCAGGTGCGCCGCGGCGGTCTTGAGCGCGAGCTGTTGGTCGATGGACAGGGTGTCGCGGTGCCACATGTTGCTCATGGCTGCCTCCTGGGGCATGGACCGTGCGGTGCCGGGCATCGGTCGATGCGGCCGGCATGCGTTAGTGGGCGGAAAGTGGGGCAGAACTGATCGGATCGGGCGGCTCGTGTCGCGGCGGAGGTCGGACGGTGGGGGCGAGGCGGGTGACGCGCTCGGTCAGCTCCCGTAACGCGCGGTCGAACGCGTCGTCGTCGCCGGTGCGGGCGGGATCGGCTACCGACCAGTGCACGTGGGCAAGGGCTGCGGGTAGTTCCTCGTGGGCGCGGTCGCAGACCGTGATGATCATGTCGTCGGGCCGCAGCACATCGTCGAGTGGGCAAGGGGTCTGGGGCCGCAACGGCAGGTCGTGGCGGCGGGCGGTGGCCACTGCGCCGGGATGGATGTGCCGGGCGGGATGGGTGCCCGCAGACGCGGCCGCGACCTCGCTGCGGTCGGCCCAGAGCGCGGCCGCCAACTGTGAGCGGGCGGCGTTCTCGGTGCAGACGAACACGATACGCGGAGCGGTGAGGATGGCGGCGGGGTTGAGTCCGTCGAGCGCGCCGGGCACCAACATCAGGTACGAGCGTCGCCGATCGCCTTCGGACTGGACCCGCCGGAGCACCCCCGCCGCCTCCAGCACACGCAGGTGGTGGGCGAGCAGGTTCGACGCCATGCCCAGCTCGGCCTGCAGCTGGGAGGGCGAGGTGTCGGCGACCACGAGTGCGTCGACGATCGCCAGCCGCGCCACGTCCCCGAGCGCGCGGTGCAGCGCGGCCCGACGACCCAACCCGGCACCTCGCTCATTCTTCATTGAGTCAATTATCGCTGAGCGAGATTGTCGGGGTCAAGCGTTGGTGTCGTGGGGGACGACCGCGTCGGCGGCGGCCTGGGCGACGTCGGGGTAGAGGGCCAGCACCAGTCCGGCGCCGAGCCCGGCGCCGACGACCTGGGCGATGACGAAGGCGGGCACCGAGGCCGGGGTGATGCCGGCGAAGGTGTCGGAGAACATCCGCCCGATGCTGACCGCGGGGTTGGCGAACGAGGTCGAGGAGGTGAACCAGTAGGCGGCGCCGATGTAGGCGCCGACCGCAGCGGCAGACAGCGCGGACCGTCCGGTGCGGGCGAGGGCGAAGATCAGCGCGATCAGACCCGCGGTGGCGACGATCTCGCCGAGCCACAGACCGGGGGTGGCGCGGACCTTGGTCGAGACCTGCAGCGGGGCGAGGTCGAACATCGCGTTGGCCAGCACCGCCCCGAGGATCGCGCCGACGATCTGGGCGGCGGTATAGGCGGCGACGTCACGGCCGGACAGGCCGCTGCGGGGGCGGCGGCCGAGCAGCCAGTCCACACCGGAGACGACCGGGTTGAAGTGGGCGCCGGACACGGGTCCGAACAGCAGGATCAGGATGGTCAGCCCGAAGGCGGTGGTCAGGGAGTTCTCCAGCAGTTGCAGGCCGGTGTCGCCGGGGGAGAGTTTCTGGGCGGCGATGCCCGAGCCGACCACGACCGTCACCAGGAGCGCGGTGCCGACGCTCTCGGCGAGCAGCCGCCGCCCCAGCGGTGCGATCATGCCGGGGCCTGATCGGGCAACAGCACATCTGATGCTCGACGCAGGGCCTCGGGCAGCACCCGGTAATAGACCCATGTCCCGCGTCGCTCACCGGCGATCAGGCCCGCCTCCCGCAACACCCGTAGGTGATGGGAGATCGTCGGCCCGGTCAGGTCGAACACCTCGGAAAGATCACACACGCACGCCTCGCCGCCCTCGTGGGAGGCGATCAGCGACAGTAGCCGCAGCCGGACCGGGTCGCCCATCGCCTTGAACACCCGGGACAACTCGGCGGCCTGCCCGGCCGACAGCGGCTCCCGCACCAGCGGCGAGCAACACCCGGCCGGGTCGGCGAGCTCGACGAGGATCCGCCCCTGATCCGGGGGTTGATTTGACACAGATCTACCTTGACAGCCATCGATCTAAGGCGCAAGGTGCGTGGTGTCTTGTTGACCCTTCGATCCGGTGGTGCTTGTCGGTGTCGGATGCCGCCATGGCAAGGGCGGCGGCGAAGGCGGTCGCACGAGGGAAAGCCGGGCTCAATGGTTCCGGGGACGTTGTCGTCTCAGTCGATGTGGGTGATGTGGGGGTGGTCCAGGGCGTGGGTCAGGCGCCGGCGCACATCGGGGTGCATCGTGAGGCTGCGGGCGGCGGGAAGGGTGAACCAGGCTGCTTCGATGGTTTCCTCCTGGTCGGGGTGCGGTTGCTGGTCGGGCGGATTCGGGCGGGCGTGGAAGCAGAGTGCGCATTGTTGGCGGGCTCCGCCGGGGTAGACGACGATGTGTGTGGGGTCGCTGTAGATCCCGGACACGTCAGTGAGGTCGATGCTGATGCCGGACTCCTCGGCCACCTCGCGGATCACCGCGGCCGAGACGGTCTCTCCGACCTCGACCTGACCGCCGGGCAGCTCCCAGTTCCCGTCATCGCTGCGCCGGACCAACAGGACCTGGTCCCAGTGGTCGCGCGCGACCGCGAAGGCGACCACGACCAGGTCCTGCACCGGCGGGGGGTGTGGGTCGCGGAAGTACTCATCCAGCCGCATAAGCGGCGATCCTGGCCGCCGCGCGGCGGCGGTACAACCCGATCTCGGTGAACAGTTCCGAGTCGGGCTGAGGACGCTGCGCCATGGGACGGTGGCCGCAAGATCCGGTTCGGCGCCTATTCGGCTCGATGGGGGGCTTACGTGCTCTATCCGGCGGGGTGCGGCGCGGTGTAGGCATGCGGAATGGCGCGACGGGCGGACCCGACGGTGGCGGAGGAGGTCGAGCGGAAGTTCGATGCGGTGACCGTCGACGCTCTCGCCTCCCTGGATCCTGTCGCAGTGCTGGGCGGGGGGGTGTCCGGCGAGCCGGAGGACCGGCTGCTGGAGGCGGTCTACTTCGACACGCCGGACCTGCGGCTGTTGGCCGAGAGGGTGACGCTGCGGCGGCGGAGCGGCGGTCCGGACGCTGGTTGGCATCTCAAGCTTCCGGTCGGTGTTGATCGTCGGGAAGAGGTGCGGCTGCCGTTGACGCGGGCGCGCACCCGCCCGCCCGCGGAGCTGGCGTGCCTGGTACGGGTGTTCGCCCGCGGCGCGAGGGTGGGTCCGGTCGCGCTCCTGCGGACGCATCGTCGCGCGTGGGAGTCCCGCGACGATGACGGGGTGCTGATCGCGGAGTTGGTGGTCGACGAGGTGAGTGCGCGGTCGGTCGGGCCGGGCGAGGAGGAACACATTTGGCAGGAGGTCGAGGTGGAGCTCGGCCCGGCCGCCCCGGCCGGGCTGCTCGACCAGGTGGAGGACCGGCTGGGCACGGTGGGGCTGCGCCGGTCCGGGTCGAAGTCCAAGCTCGCACGGCTGCTAGCCGACCGCCTGCCCGACGGCGTCGCCGGTGGGGCGGCGGTCGTGTCGTCGGGATCGGCGGGCTCGGCGGTGGTCGCGTATCTGCAGATGCAGGCGTGTGTGTTGCGTCGTTGCGATCCAGCGGTGCGGCTGGACCGTGCGGACGCGGTGCATCAGATGCGGGTGGCCGCACGGCGCCTGCGCAGCGTGTTGCAGGCCTTCGGTCGGGTGCTCGACCCAGACCGCACCGGTGGGTTGGCCGGTGAGCTGGCGTGGCTGGCGGGTGAGCTTGCCCCGGCCCGGGACACCGAGGTGATGTTCGCCCGGTTCGAGGAGTTGCTGGCGGGGTTGCCCGATGAGCTGGTGCTCGGCCCGGTACGCGCCGAGCTGACCCGTACCTTCGCCCGCCGCGCTACCGAAGCGCGGGCGCGGGCACTCGCGGCCCTGGACAGCGACCGCTACCTGGCTGTTCTGGCCGCGGTGGACGAGTTGCTCGCCGATCCGCCGTTCACCCGCCGTGCCTCCCGGGAGGCCCGCGTGGTGCTGCCGCGGGAGGTGGGGGGCGCCTACCGGCGGATGGCTGCGGCGATGGTCACCGCCGGTGCGGTGCCCGCGGGAGCCGAGCGGGACGCGGCGCTGCACGAGGCGCGTAAGGCGGCCAAACGCCTGCGCTACGCCACCGAGGCGGCGGTGCCGGTTGTCGGGGGCCATGCGCGGCGTTTGCAGCGACGCCTGGAGGCGGTGCAGAACCTGCTCGGCGCGCACCAGGACACCGCGGTCACCCGCGCGACACTGCGCGAGCTGGCCGTGGCCGCGACGGCCGAGGGCGGCAACGGGTTCACCTACGGTCTGATGCATGCGGCCGAGGCCGAGCGGGCCCGCCGCGCCCAACAGGACCTGCCCGCCGTGTGGGCACGGCTGTCCTCGCGCCGGAGCATCGGCTGGCTCACCCGCTGAGGCCGTAGCGGAATGCGCCTTCCCCCGCCACGACGCGGGCGCGGCTCCGAACCGCCTGCGCCACGTGGCCTGCCGTTGCTGGGTGGATCCAACGCCAGGTGATGTGTCGGGGCCTGCGTAGTCGGGCTGGTGGCGCTCGGTGCAAGTGGTTGGACGGGCCGCAAGTGTGTGTTGGCCTGCGCTGCGCACCGTTCTCTGCACGGTGCGATTGACCCCAGTTTCCCCGGCCTACAGCGACCAACGGATGGGAGTCGCCGACTGGCGTATTTGCCGAGAACCGGTTCTCAAGGGCCGTCGGTGCCTGTCCGGGAGGGGGACGCACCGGTGAGGACGTTGTTGCTGACGTGGCTCCGGGCCGGAGCATGCCGACCCGGCAGCCGCCGTGCCGGCGTCACTCTGCGGAGTCGCGTCCACAATGGAACAAGACGTGGGACCCGGGTTGGCCGGACGGCCAACCCATGATGTCTACTGTGGACTCCCCCTGACTGCTCCAAGAGGCAGCGGCCTCTCTGGGCGAGCTCCGACCGCCCGATCCTTGGGAATACGTCCGCTGGTCGTCCTGGACCGCGGCGGTGTCGGGGAACTCGCCCGGCCGCCGAGCGCACGGAGGTGACAGCAGTTCTGCGGTTCTGCGGTCGCGTGCACCGCTGCCCAGAGCGGCGCTGGCCGTCGGACGACGGACGAGGGGGACGCCCAGGGAATCCGGCGGAGAAGATCGGATCAGTGCGGGCGCGTCGACCGCTGGGCCGCTACACATCCACCGCATGACCAGGCGGTACGGCAAGCGCTGAGTCCGGTCGAAGATCGATACAGCACACCCCGGGGGCTATCCATTTATCAAGAGTAGGCGCACACTCCGCGCAGCGCCCTTCATCACGCCGATCACTGGATCGCAGGTTCGCCATCGCCTGAGGCAAAGGTCGCTACCAAGGAGAGCGCCATGAAGATAACGAACGCCAACCTCATTCGCTGGGCGGGTCTATGTGCCCTGTTGGGTGGGTTGTGTTACGTATTTGTTGGCATATTCCATCCGGCAAACTTGCCGGCGTCGGTTTCCACCGCTCAGTGGGCGATAGTTCACGTGCTTGCGTGCGCTACCTCTTTCCTCGGACTGCTCGGCTTGGTGGGACTCTACGCGAGGCAAGCGATCAAGTCCGGGTGGCTTGGCCTGGTCGGATTCGTAATGTTGAGCCTCTGGCTGGTGCTCATCATGGGCTTTAGTTTCGTTGAGGCCCTCATCCTGCCGCGTCTGGCGACCGTGACGCCGGCGTTTGTGGAGGGCTGGATGGGGATGTTCAACGGCGACCCCAGCCCGATAGACCTCGGAGTGCTCCCGATGCTATGGACGCTCACCGGGCCGCTGTACATCGGCGGCGGCGTGTTGTTTGGCATCGCCACATTCCGCGCCCGCATTCTGCCGCGTGGAGCCGCCGTATTGCTCGCCCTTGGGGCGGCGTTAGCCCCCGTGGCCGGCCTGCTTCCGCTTACCGTGCAGCCAAAAATACTGATACCGACGGGCCTGGCATTGGCGTGGTTAGGATATGCACTGATGGTCGAGCGACAAATGCCAGCAGCAGATCCGAACGACCGAGCAGCCAAAGCTGCGGTATGAAGACAGCCCTTGAGTCATCGCACAGAAGCATCTCGGTAGCAGCGGCCATCGCATTCGTGGCCGCCCGTGTTTCGATCCCCACGCTCGCTCTGTATGCCCCTGTGGACGGTACGAACTACGTCCTCAGTCCAGGGTATGGTCGCCGACACTCCGGCAGGCCGTCATAAGTGGATTAACCGTGGATTGGCGTCCTGGAAGGCGACTCCTGCCGTGAGGGTGCCAGCAGCTACCGGCCCCGAGTGGGTCCGACCGCCCGAGGGACCGGGGATTCCGTCCGATGACACTGACCGCCGCCGGGATGTATAGCGGGGAGGTGCGTGTGCCGAGCACCGTCATTTCTTCCGCTTCGGCAGGTAGAGGTCGGTGATGGTGCCTTCGAAGGCCTCGGCGGCCATGGCGACCGTTTCCGACAGGGTGGGGTGGGGGTGGATGGTGAGCCCGATGTCGGCGGCGTCGGCGCCCATCTCGATGGCAAGTGCGGCTTCGGCGATGAGATCTCCCGCGTTGGGGCCGACGATGCCGCAGCCGATGATGCGCTCGGTCTCCTCGTCGAAGATCACCTTGGTGCTGCCCTCGTCACGCCCGAGCGACAGCGACCGGCCCGACGCCGCCCACGGGAACACGCCCTTGCCGAACTTGACGCCCGCGGCCTTGGCCTCGTTCTCGGTGACGCCGACCCACGCGACCTCGGGGTCGGTGTAGGCGACCGAAGGGATGACGGTGGCGTCGAAGTAGCTGGTGCGCCCGGCGGTGTTCTCGGCGGCCACTTTGCCCTCGTGGACGGCCTTGTGCGCGAGCATGGGCTGTCCGACGACGTCGCCGATGGCGAAGATGTGCTCGACGTTGGTGCGCTGCTGTTTGTCGACCGGGATGAAGCCACGTTCGTCGACGCGTACCCCGGCCTGGTCCGCGCCGATCACGCGCCCATTGGGGCGGCGGCCGACGGCGACGAGCACGGCGTCGAACATGGCCGTGTCGGGAGCCTTGTTCCGGTCCTTGCTGGCTGACGCGTCTAACGAGACGGTGAGCCCGTCCGGGCCCGCGGTCATCGCGGTGACCTTGGTGCCGAGCCAGATGGCCTCGTACTGTTTGGCGATGCGCCGGGTGAGGGGGGTGACGATGTCCTTGTCGACGCCGGGGATGAGCTGGTCCATCAGCTCGACCACGCTGATCTGTGAGCCGAGCTCGGCGTAGACCGTGGCCATCTCCAGTCCGATGATTCCGCCGCCGAGCACGAGCAGTCGCTGTGGGATGCGCTCCAGCGCGAGCGCGCCGGTGGAGTCGATGACGCGGGGGTCGTCGTGGGGCACGAACGGCAGCTGCATGGGCTCGGAGCCCGCGGCGATGATCGCGGCGTCGAACGAGACCGTGCTGCTTGAACCGTCGGGGCCGGTGACGGCCAGCATGTTGGGGCCGGTGAAGGTGCCGGTGCCGATGATGGTGGTGACCTTGCGTTGCTTGGCCAGCCCGGCGAGGCCGCCGGTGAGCCGTCCGACGACACCGTCCTTCCAGTCGCGCAGGGCGTCGAGGTCGATCGTGGGTGTGCCGAAGGACAGTCCGTGCGCGGCCATCTCCTTGGTCTCGGCGATGACCTTCGCGGCGTGCAGCAGGGCCTTGGACGGGATGCAGCCGATGTTGAGACAGACGCCGCCCAGGGGGCCGCGGCTGTCGACCAGCACGACCTTGCGGCCGAGGTCCGCGGCTCGGAACGCGGCGGTGTAGCCGCCGGGGCCCGCGCCGAGCACGAGCACCTCGGCATGCACGTCGCCGTGCTCGCCGGTGTACGGCGGGGGCACACCCGCGGGCGAGGCGTCGTTGGTGGGTGCGGTGGGCGGCGCGGCCGACGAGCCGTAGCCCGCGGGCGCGGTGTGCTCGGCCTTCGGCTCTGCCCTGTCACCCGCGGCTGTCGGAGCACCGGATGCCGCGGTCTCGAGGGTGCCGATGACCGCGCCCTGAGACAAGCGGTCGCCAACGGCGACCGCCAGGGCGACCACCGTGCCCGCCACTGGGGAGGGCACGTCCATGGTCGCCTTATCGCTCTCCAGCGTGACCAGTGGGTCTTCGGCGGCCACGGTGTCGCCGGCCGCGATGTGGATCTCGACGACCGGGACGTCGTGGAAGTCGCCGATGTCGGGGATGCGGATCTCCTGCGATGCCATCGTCGAGGCTCCGATCAGAGGAGGAGGCGGCGGTCGTCTTCGAGCAGGTAGCACAGATGCCGGGCGAACCGAGCGGCGAGCGCTCCGTCGATGACGCGGTGGTCGTAGGACAGCGAGATCGGCAGCATCAGCCGCGGCACGAACTCGCTGCCGTCCCACACGGGCTTCATCGCCGAGCGCACCACGCCGAGGATCGCCACTTCGGGGGCGTTGACGATCGGGGTGAAGCTGGTACCGCCTATCCCGCCGAGACTGGAGATGGTGAACGTGCCGCCCTGCATGTCGCCCGGGGCGAGCTTGCCGTCGCGGGCCTTGGCCGAGAGCGCGCCGAACTCGCGGGACAGCTCGACGATGCCTATGCGGTCGGCGTCCTTGACGACGGGCACAACGAGCCCGTCGGGGGTGTCGACCGCGATGCCGATGTTGTAGTAGCCCTTGAGGATCAGCGCGTCCTTCTCCGGGGAGAGCGAGCTGTTGAACTCGGGAAACTTCTTCAACGCGGCGACCGCGGCCTTGACCAGGAACGCCAGCAGCGTCACCCGGTACGGGTCCTTCTCCACCTTGGCGGCGGTGTCGAGCTCCTTGCGGTACGCGTCGAGGGCGGTGATGTCGGCCTCGTCGTTGTGCGTGACGTGCGGAACGTTCAGCCACGAGCGGTGCAGGAACGGGCCCGACACCTTCTTGATCCGCGACAGCTCGCGGTTCTCGACCGGACCGAACTTCGCGAAGTCCTGCGGCGGGATCTCCGGGATCCCCGAGCCGGCGGCCGGGGTCGCCGCCGTGGCCGGGGCGGCCGCGGGGCCCTGCAGGAACGACAGCAGGTCGTCCTTGGTGATCCGGCCCTTCGGCCCGCTGGCCGTCACCGCGGACAGGTCGATCCCCAGCTCACGGGCCGTCCGCCGCACCGAAGGACCGGCGTGCGCCCCCGCCGGAGCCACATTCTCCGACGGGCTGCTCACCGCGGGCGGCGCCGCCGCGGGCGCGGCCACGGTCTGCGCCACCTTCGCGGCGGTGGCGGGCGCGGGCTCCTGCTGCTCCACCAGCGACGGCGGCGTGGTGACGGCGCCGTCACCGGGGGCCAGATAGAGGATCAGGCTGCCCTGGGAGACCGCGTCGCCGATCTGCACCACTACCTCGGTGACGGTGCCCGCGTGCGGGGCGGGCACGTCGAGGGTGGCCTTGTCGGACTCGAGGGTGAGGATGGGGTCATCCGCGTTGACCTTGTCGCCTGCGGCGACCATGACCTCGATCACCGGCACGTCGTGGAAGTCGCCGATATCGGGGACGGTAACCTCGACGCCCTTGGCGGTTGTCGTCATCGTTGACTATCCCTTCTCAGGCGTGTGCGGGGTTGGGCTTGGTGGTGTCGATGCCGTAGCGGGCGATCGCTTCGCTGACGGCGGTGGCGGGGACGGCTCCCTGCGCGGCGAGCGCGGACAGCGCGGCGAGCGCGACGTGGTGGCGGTCGACCTCGAAATGGCTGCGCAGCGCCTTGCGGTAGTCGGAGCGGCCGAACCCGTCGGTGCCGAGCACGACGTAGCGCCGGTCGGCGGGCACGGCGGCGCGGATCTGCTCGGCGAACGCGCGCATGTAGTCGGTCGCGGCGACCACCGGACCCGCGGGCCGCTCGCCGAGGCGTTCGGCGACCCAGCTGATGCGCTGTGGCTCGTCGGGGTGCAGCAGGTTCCACCGGTCCACGTCCTGCCCGTCGCGGGCCAGCTCGGTGAAGCTCGGGCAGCTCCACACGTCCGCGGCGACGCCCCAGTCGGCCGCCAGCAGGTCCGCGGCGGCCTCGACCTCGCGCAGGATCGTGCCGGAGCCCAGCAGCTGCACCCGCGGACCCGCCGCGGCGTCGGGTTCGCCGGTGGAGCGCAGCAGGTACATGCCCCGTTTGATGCCCTCGACCACTTCGTTGCGCCGGTCTTCGGGCAGGCCGGGGTGGCTGTAGTTCTCGTTCATGATCGTGAGGTAGTAGAAGACGTCCTCCTGTTCGGCATACATCCGCCGCAGCCCGTCCTGGATGATCACCGCCACCTCGTGCGCGTAGGTGGGGTCATACGACACGCAGTTCGGGATGGTCGCCGCCAGCAGGTGCGAATGCCCGTCCTCGTGCTGCAGGCCCTCCCCGTTGAGCGTGGTACGCCCAGCGGTGCCGCCCAGCAGGAACCCGCGCGCCCGGGAGTCTCCCGCCGCCCAGGCCAGGTCGCCGGTGCGCTGGAACCCGAACATCGAGTAGTAGACGTAGAACGGGATCATCGGACAGTCCGACACCGAATACGAGGTCGCGGCGGCGATCCAGGACGACATCGCCCCGGCCTCGTTGATGCCCTCCTGCAGCATCTGCCCGGACTTGTCCTCCTTGTAGTACATGAGCTGGTTGGCGTCCTCGGGCCGGTAGAGCTGCCCCACCTGGGAGAAGATCCCGAACTGCCGGAACAGCCCTTCCATGCCGAACGTGCGCGACTCGTCGGGCACGATCGGCACCACGCGGCGGCCGATCTGCTTGTCCCGCAGCAGCGTGGTCAGGATCCGGACGAACGCCATCGTGGTGGAGATCGTGCGGTCCCCGGTCGGCTTGAGCTGGGCGTCGAATGCCGACAGCTCGGGAACCGGCAGCGTCTCGCTGGAGTGGGTACGCCGCACCGGCAACACCCCGCCCAGCTCGGCCCGCCGCGCCCGCAGGTACGCCAGCTCAGCGCTGTCTTCGGCCAACGGTAGGAACGGGACCTCGGGGATGCGTTCGTCGGGCAGCTCCACGATGCCGAACCGGTCGCGGAACGCGCGCAGCACGTTCTCGCCCATCTTCTTCTGCTGGTGGGTGATGTTCTGGCCCTCGCCTGCCTCACCCATCCCGTAGCCCTTGACCGTCTTGGCCAGGATCACCGTCGGCCTCCCCTCGCTTTCCACCGCGGCCTTGAAGGCGGTGTAGACCTTGACCGGGTCGTGCCCGCCGCGCGAGAGCGCCCAGATCTCGTCGTCGGACATGTCCCGCACCAAATCCAGCAGCTCTGGGTACTTGCCGAAGAAGTGCTCGCGCACGTAGGCGCCGTTCTTGGATTTGAAGTCCTGGTACTCCCCGTCGACGCACTCCTCCATGCGTTGCAGCAGCAGCCCGGACTTGTCCGCCGCCAGCAGAGGGTCCCATCCGGAGCCCCAGATCACCTTGATGACGTTCCAGCCCGCGCCGCGGAACACGCCCTCCAGCTCCTGGATGATCTTTCCGTTGCCGCGGACGGGGCCGTCGAGGCGCTGCAGGTTGCAGTTGACCACGAAGATCAGGTTGTCCAGCTTCTCCCGCGTCGCCATCGAGATCGCTCCCAGCGACTCCGGCTCGTCCATCTCCCCGTCGCCCAGGAACGCCCACACGTGCCGGGCCTTGGTGTCGGCCAGCCCCCGGGCGTCGAGGTACTTGAGGAATCGGGCCTGGTAGATCGCCATCAACGGGCCCAGCCCCATCGACACGGTCGGGAACTGCCAGTACTCCGGCATCAACCACGGGTGCGGGTAGGACGACAACCCTCCGCCGCCGACCTCTTGGCGGAAGCTCAGCAGCTGTTCCTCGCTGATCCGACCCTCCAGGAACGACCGGGCGTAGATCCCCGGCGAGACGTGGCCCTGCACGAACAGCAGGTCACCCCCGTGCGTGGCGTCGGGGGCGTGCCAGAAGTGGTTGAAGCCGGTGTCATAGAGCGTGGCCGAGGACTGGAACGACGCGATGTGTCCACCCAGCTCCGAGCTGGTCTTGTTGGCTCGCAGCACCGTCGCCACCGCGTTCCACCGGTTCAACGACCGGATCCGGTGCTCGACGTCCCGGTCACCCGGGAAAGGCGGCTGGGCGCCCACCGGGATCGTGTTCACATACGGGGTGGTCGCCGAGACCGGCACCGGAACCGCGTGTCTGCGGGCCTCGTCGTGCAACGCGCCCAACAGATACGCCGCGCGGTCGGGCCCGTCGAACTCGACCACCGACCCCAGCGCGTCCCGCCACTCCTGAGTCTCGAGCTGGTCCTGATCGGCAGACATGGCACGTCCTCCTGTTGTGGGGTAGACGGTGAGCTGGCGGATAGGCGCTGCATTTCACCGGAAGCGGTCAAGGTCGTCCATCCGGCATTCGGGCGAGCGGGATCGGCAATGCGGCCGCCCTACCCAGCAGTGTCGATGCCGGTTCAAGAGGGCCCATTCTTACCTCCGGTAGGTGTCACGAACTCCACCCGCAGCGACGCAACGTAGGCCTCTCGCTCCGCGCGGAAATGGCGGACGTGCGCGGTGGCCTCGTGGGCCTCGAAGGCGGAGCGGTCGGTGTAGATCTCGTAGAACAACCGTGAGAGAGGGGCGCCTTCCATGCGGTTGGTCACGTACATCAACGTGCCTGGTTCGGCGGCTTGAATGTCCTCGCTTGTCGCGGCTACGAGCCGATCGAATGCTGCTGCCGCCGTCGCGTCCTTCAGCTCGAACCGCACGACCAGTCCGAACATCACCGTCACCGCCTGCCTGTCGAACCATCCACCGACCTGCGACCGTAGCCCTGAGGGGCCACTGGTGGACGGCGAAGCATGGCTGCGGTTGGGAGTCGTGGGGTGTGCGCTGTCGTCGGATAGGCCGTCGCGGCCACGGTTGACCCCTCCGGAGTCGTCGTGCCCGGGGTTGTCGTTGGTGGCCTGCTCGGCGTCGGCGCTCATCGCGTCGTCCGTGTGGTCTGGGCGAGGACGGCCGGAACGAGGGGTGACTCTCGGGTCGATGACGGCGTCGGGGTGGCGGACCACGCCGCGGCGACGTGTGTGGCGACCTCGGCGGCGGCTTCCGCGGGGCGGCGGTCGAGGCGCGAGGCAGCCGCCCGCGACCGCGTCTCCTGCAGCGGTCGTGTCGACCACGTGCCGACGCGCACGGCGGACACGTGCGTCGCGTTGCCGTCGTCGAGGAGGTAGGCGCCCTGGGCGCCGTGCTTGACCACGACCTCTGGCACACCCAGCGCGGCCAGCCGGGCAGCGGCGCCCTCGGGCGCGGAGGAAGACCACCGTCGCAGGTCTGCGGCCCATCGATGCGGCGGACCTGATCGGGCAGCACTTCACCGCCGACGCACCGGAGACCCGCTGGTGCAGGACATCACCTACGTGCAGACCGTCGACGGCTGGGTCTATACCGCGACCGTGATCGACCTGCACTCGCGCAAGGTCGTGGGCTATGCCGTGGCCGACCACCTGCGCACCAGCCTGATCGTCGAAGCGCTCGCGGCCGCGCTCGTGACCCGCCGCCCTCCGATTGGCGTGATCTTCCACAGCGACCGTGGCTGTCAAGGCAATACACTTCTCGGGAATTCGATGACTTCTGCGCCGAGAACGGGGTCGCTCGGTCGATGGGCCGCCGCACGACCTGCTTCGATAACGCAGTCGCCGAGTCGTTCTTCGCGACTCATAAGAAGGAGCTGGTCCACACCCGGCCATCGAATAACCTCGCCGAGATCCGGCACCACACATTCCTGTGGATCGAGGGCTACTACAACCGCAGCAGGCGACACTCCACGCATTCAGAAAACTCACCGATGTGGCAGCCTAAATCATTGTCAATGAAATCGGGGACACTCCACACCGCACCCTCGGCGGCGACCAGCCCCGACCGCCGCCCCGCCAGGGTAGCCTCACCTCGGTGGCCGGTGACCCCACCGGGCCCTTCGGCCCTGTCGCGGACTGCTGGTCGGCAGGCAACGTTCTCGGTGACCGAGCGGTCTCCGCTCAAGATATTACCTGGGAGCCCAACGACACCGGAGGATCGTCAGACCATGCTGGGCGAACACGCTGCTCGAGCAGCGGCCCCCGCGCAGACCGACCCCACCGTCGCGGCCGTGATCAACCGACTCACCCCCGAGTTCCTCGAGCAAGCCGGGCCGCTCACCATCGTGCGCGTCGTCTTGCAGGCACGTCACGACCTCGACGAACCGCACCCCTTGGCGCTGCCCGAACTGTTGGAACGCCTCGCCCGGCAACGCCTGCTCGACACGGCCGCCCGCTGAACCCACGGCAGGCTCGACCGGCTCGCCGGGCCCCTTGTGTTTCGCAGTTTCCTGGCGCTGGTCGCTGGCTCGGGTCGCAGGGACAGCCGGTGACGCGTGGTTCGTGGATCGCTTGAGGTGTGACGGGGCAGCATCGACGGTGTCTGTACCACCCGGCTGTCCAGCTCGGTCTCGGTAGGCTCGTCGGCGTGACACGGTTCGTCGTCGCGCACCTGAGCGACTGCCACATCGGGGCCACCGACGAGGCGCCCGCCCGACTGCGCCGGGCCCTCGGCCACGTCGCCGCCTGCGCGCCGCAGCCGGACGTTGTGCTGCTGAGCGGTGATCTGGCCGACCACGGGCTGGACGTCGAGTACGAGGTCGTCGTCGAGTTGCTATCGACCGTCACCGTCCCGCTCGTCGTATGCCCCGGCAACCACGACGTGCGCACGCGTTTCGTGCAGCACCTCGGGCCGGCCGAATCCGTCATCGACGTGGCCGGGTACCGGCTGGTCGCCCTGAACTCGCTGGTGGACGCCCCGGAGGGGGAGCGGATCGACCGCGGCGAGCTCACCGAGGACTCGCTGCAGTTGCTGGACGAGGCGCTCACCGCCGGGCCGCCGACGTTCGTGGGGCTGCATCATCCGCCGGTCGACCTGCATGTCGACCTGATGGATCCGATCAAGCTCACCAGGGCGGAGGGGCTGGCCGAGGTGCTCGCCCGGCACGGCAACGTCGTCGCCCTGCTGGTCGGGCACGCGCACACGATGGCGACCACCACCTTCGCCGGCGTGCCCGTCCTGGTCGGCGGCGGGCTGGTTTCGACGATCACTACCGACGCCGAGGACCTGCCCAGGATCGACTACGCCCAGCCGCCGTCGATCGCCTTGCACCTGGTCGTGGACGACCACCTGGTCTCGCACTGGCGCGTGGTCTGAGCGTTGACCTGGGTCACCGTAGTGCGCCAGCGTGTGACCCGCGTCCTGCCGGGTCGTCGCGGTCGCTCTCCCGGGGCCAGAACAGGTTGACGCGACCATCGGCCAGACCCGTCGCTGCGTCGAGGTGATCGGCAGGCTACCGGCGAGACGTCGTGCTCAAACCTCGTCTGGGCCGGGCTCGACCGCGCATCACGAGGCCGATGCGGCATGATCATGACCCCCGCTGGCACCGGGGTCCTTGCCGACCTACGCCACCAACTGCTCGATCCACCAACCCCGATCCGATCGCCAGGGCTCTGGGCTTCGCGATCGCTGTGGCCGACTCCGCGATATCCGGCGTCGAAGACGTAATGGCAAGGCTCTGCTGCGTCGTCATCGCTGTGGGGATCGCGGTCTGGGGCATCGTTGTCCTGGTCGGGCTGGTCCGGGGTGAAGTCAGCGCCATCGACCGCACACGCAAATCGGGCCAGGGGCCTGCAAGACGCGGATGCGGCGTCCTGGCCGGATCGAGACGGTGCGGAGAAGGCCGCGCGGTGCGACGCCGGGCGTAGGTGCGACGGGGTAGCGTGCACGATTCGAGTCGCCTGGGAGGAGGGTCCAGGTCGAGACCTCCGCCCCCGAGGGAGTTGACCGTGTCCGACCACGCCGCCCCCGACCCCGCCCAGATACAGCGCGGCGCTGTCGCGCTGACCGCCGCCGTGCGGATTTCGACGCTGCTCCCGGGTGAGCAGGAGGCGATCTTCTCCATCCTGCGGAGTCTGAACACCGCCGACGAGTTGCTGCCCCGCCTGGTCGGCCAGCCCGGCTGGGACGCGTACCCGGCCAGGCTGCTGGTCGCGATCGTGGACAACTACCGCCGCGAGCTGGCCCACCTCGGCCGCTGACCGGGGCGCAGGTGTGGCCAGGCGCGCCCCGACGGCACGCACCGCGCGCGCCACGACCATCCCGACCACACGAGGCCGCCTGCGGCGCAACGTCACGCCGCTCGGTGACGTGCGGGTCGAGGTCGCACGGGCGACGTCGGTCCGCAGGTCAAAGCCGGTGAATCCATCGCTCCGGGAGCGGGCGCGACAGGTTCCGGCAGCGACGGATCTTCAATGTCGTCGCCGCCTCAGGCGGGTGTCCAGCAACCATGCCGACGCGGCCGTCTGGAGGTGAATAAGCGGTCGGTACCGGGAAGCCTCTCCCGCCTCGATCAACAACAGTCGTGGCTTCGATTCCGCCGCTCGTCAGTCAACCTGGTCAAGGAGGGTTGTGCCACCCGGAGTTCTTCATTGGCGCTGACGACCACTGACGACGGCGCAGGTCGTGTCCGACGCACGAACAGGAGCCGGGCGCTGGCGTCTTCGTCGGGCGGTGGCGCGCCGGGCTGGGCACCGAGGAGATGTTCGCAGGCCTGCCCGACGGGGCCTGCCAGGAGCCGCACTGGGGGTACATCCTCAAGGGCAGCGTCACCATGCGCTAGACCGACGGCAGCGCCGAGACCCTGTCGACGGGCCATGCGTACTTCATCCGACCCGGTCACAAGGCGCACGGGGATTTGGGCGTGGAGATCATCGAGTTGACCAGGGCCGACCAGACCCCGGGCATCAACAGGATCGGCCCGTAGCGCGAGGTTGCGGGCGAGGGCGCTACCTTGCACGCGCCTGACCTCGGTCCCAACGCGAGAGGCGGTCGCGGGCCATGCGATCCTGGAGCTGGCTGGCTTAAACGCGCAGCCGTTGTGGTCGTCCATTCTGACGGCCGCCTGTGGATGGGGTGCCGGCGAGCGGCATCTGCTCGTTTGGTCGCTCGCAGCGGGATGGGCAGCGGTTACCGGGCTATTGGGTCCCAGCCGCGGAGGTGTCTGACGGACTGGCGGTACTCCCACTCGATGGCGTCTTTGAGCAGGTGGGCCAGCCGGCCGCCGCTGGTGATGCCAGCGATGTCGGCGACCCCGCGGCGGGTCCCGACCGAGACGACGAACCCCTTGTCGTGGAAGGTGAACGCCTCCAGCGGCCGGCCCTCCAGCTCCGCGTCTAGGTTACGGGCCACCGTTTCACCCTCTTCCAGTGCCACCTGCGCCAGCGGGGGCAGCACGTGTCCGCTGCGCGGATCCACCACCGAGGCAATGTCGCCTGCGACGTAGATCTCCGGGTGGTCCAGCACGCGCAGGTACCGGTCGACCTTGACGCGGCCGTTGTGGCCGGTTGGCAACCCCGAATCGACCACCAGTTCGGGTGCTTTCACCCCGCCCGCCCAGACGAACACGCCACCCTGCACGAGCTGGCCGTCCTTGAGCCGGAAGCCTTCCTCGGTCGCGGCCGCGACCTGCGCGTTGGTGCGGACCTGCACGCCCAGGTCAGAAAGGATTCTGACGGCCTTGTCGATCAGCTGGGGTGTGGAGCCGGCCAGAATGGTGGGGCCCGCCTCGACAAGCAGCACGGCGGGCCGGTCGGGCGCCAGGCCGTGACCGCTGGCTATTTCGGGCAGCATCTCGGCCAGCTCGCCGGCCAGTTCGACCCCGGTGGCGCCGCCGCCGCCGACGACCACGGTCGCCAGGCGGCGCCGCTGCTCGGGGTCGGTGGCGGCCGCGGCGTCGTCGAGTGCCATGTTGACTGCCGCCCACACCCGCTCGGCGTCGCTGGCCGAGTACAGCGACAGGGCGCGTTGGGCCAGGCCGGGGATCGCGAAGTCGTTGGGCCTGCTGCCCAGCGCCAGCACCAGCCGGCTCCAGCTGATCGGCCCGGCACCAGTGAGCAGCCGCCGGCCGGGCAGGTCGAAACCGCTGATCTCCGTCTGGACGAAGCGGACCCGCTTGGCCAGCATGTCCTGGAGCGGGATGCGCACCGCGTCGGCGGCGCGGGTGCCGCCGGCGACCCGGGGTAGCTCGGTGAGCACCTGGTGGTAGTCGTGCCGGTCGACCAGGGTCAGCTCCGCCACGGGGTTGTTGCGCAGCTTGGCCGTCAGGCGCAAAGCGACATGTAACCCGGCGTAGCCCGCCCCGGCGACCACGATCTGACCGCTGCTGGCAGCGGTGGATACGTTCACGGCGTCCTGCATGGGTATTGTCCTCTTCCGGCGGAGATGGCTGCTGGCTGTTCACATTTCGATATCCGGCGTTGTGCACGTTGTATGCGCGAGGTCGACTCCTTCGCGACGCCGCTGGGACCGCTGCCGGTGGCCCCGAGGCCCGCCCCACGGCGCTCGACCTGCCCGCCGTGGCCGTCACCGACCACCCCCCAGAACATGCCATCGAGACGCAACTGCCGCTTATGCTGCTCGCCCTCGGACCATGGATCACGCTGCTGCCCGTGCTCGTGGGCCACCCCCGCCCGAGGCGGTCGAGTCGCTCTGAGACGAGACTTGGTGCCATTGGGGCCTGTGGTGCCGCTGGTGCAGTCCGCATGCCCCAGCCGTCCGAGAGTCACGGATACGCACGCAAGCGGCGCTCGATGACTCTCGCCCGGCCGAACCGTGTTTTATTCCTCAACGGGCGGCCCGCCAGGGCCATGAAGGTCTAATGAAGACGGGGGCGGGGACAACAGTCCAATCTCTTGTACTTGCTGCATTGCTGGTCGGCGGGTTGCGCACCGCCGCCGATGACCAGCGGGTCCAGCTGGAGCGCCCGCAGTCGCGCAGCGGCGAGGACGCCGACATGGACGCGCGAGGAACCGGCGGCTGGATGAGAGCGCCGGGAAACCGGTGGGTGGCGACCGCGTGGGGGTGGCCGGGCTGCAGGTAAGGGAGCCGCGCTGATCTCTCTCCATCGCCTCCTCGAGGGAGGACAAGGTGGGATGGGAGGGGCTTCGCTCCGGTGGCGCATCTCATTCGGGGTCCTTTGCGGGGCCAGAGACTACGCGGCGCCTGCCGGGGCGAAGGGCCGGTTGGCGGCGGGCTGGCAGGCTGTGTGGATGCCGCCGAGGCCGACGCCGGAGGGGGACGCCGCCGCTGCCGCCGAACTGTGTGCCTTGCTGCATCGGCTGCAGCAGGCGAGCGGCTTGACCCATGAGCAGTGGGCCGAGCTGTTCCTGGTCGGGCTGTGTCTTGCCTGGCTGGCCTTCGCCGAGTCCGACGTCCCCGCGGCCGCACCGGCGCCCGACCCGCAAGCCCCGTTGTGCGCGGCATTGGTGCTCGCGTCGGGTATCGCGCAGCACGATTGGGTGCACACGGCGGCCCTCGGTGGCGGTGCCGGGGACCGTTTCACCTCTGACGACGCTCGACGAGGGGCCACGAGTGCAGTACTCATCGCCGCGACGAGGTCGCAGTCATGACGATGCTGTCAGGGTGACAGGGCCCGCGGCGGCCGCCGATGGTCGTGCCGATCAGGGCGGCGCGGTAGTCCCCGACTCGGCACGTTCTATAGCAGAGGCTGCGGTGCCCACAATCAACGACGCCCGGACGGGGAAGGGTCCTCGCGCTCGCTCTCGGCCTCAGATGCTGGAAGCTCCTCTTCTCCCGTACCCACCGCGACTGGCTCGCCGGACCGCAGCGGCCAGTGGTCGAAGAAGTCGGTGTGAGTGGCCAACAGCGGGAAGGTGAACGCCAGCGTCGCGCTGGCGATCCAGAGCTCGCCCTCGTACGTCGGTCCAGCAGAGCGGGAAAGAACGACCCGCTGCGCAGCTTCGGGATCCGCCGACAGTTCAGTCTCGATCAGGGCCTGGTACATCGTCTGCTTGCGTAGCCCGCGCTGGCCGGTCGGGTCAAGAGACAGGTGCGGCCATCCGCCTGCCCAGCCGGACTGCGGCGGTGGGGTCCGACGGTGAGAGGTGGTCCCGCCGCCGCGCACCTGCCATAACGCTGGTCAGCATGCGCCGAGTTCAGGCGGGTCATCACCCGTGAAAGTCAGTCGGTTTGACGGACGTTTCGCTCGCTGACTCGAGAAGAGCCTCGACGGTGGCTGCGAGCCAGCGTTGGTAGGCGTGGTTGCTCCACCCGCGCTCGCCGACGAGGTCGCTGTAGACGCCGGGCCCGGACTGCACGAATAGCAGGTCGGTGAGCCGGTCGCGCGTGACGCGACGTCGCCGTCCGGTGAGGTCGAGAAGGCGACGGCAGTCCTGCAGTCGGGCGGCGCGGGCACGATCCCACAACGCAGAGAGCTCCGGGTCCGCAGCAGCGGTCTGGGCGAGGACGAGAAACAGCCGACCGGCGCGTCCATACACCTGGCTGGTTCCTGCGGCGAACGCGGTGGCCCGTTGAGGCACGTCTGCGTCGGCGAGATAGGCCTGGCGGAACGGTTCCCGGTCGATCAAGGGGAGGTCGGGCTGGTCCCCGCCGACGGCGTGCCGGACGGCGCCGATCAGCAACGCGGATTTGCTGCCGACTGACAGGTGTACGGCCTGTGGGGTAACGCCGGCGGCGCGGGCGATGTCGGCGACGGTCGCGCCCGCCCATCCGCGCTCGGTGAAAGCCTCGGCCGCGGCCTGCAGGACCCGACGGCGGGTTTGCGCCGCCTGCTCGGTACGGATGGGTGCGTGATAGCGCCGCTTGACCTCAGACACATATCGAGTGTATAGCTTGCCAAGTCACTTGTCAGTGCATCAAGCGAAAGAGGTGTCGTCGATGACCACGATCCGTCCCCAGCAACACGCAGATGTCGGCCGCGACCACCGTGGACTGAGCATCGCGCTACCCAGCTCGGCAACCGGGGGCGTGCTGGCTGTCGTCGACTGCGACATCCCCGCCGCGACCGCCGGACCGCCGCTGCACATCCACCCCGCCTCCGATGAGACCTTCATCGTGCAGTCCGGGACGCTGCTGGTATATCGCGACGGGGACGTTGCCGAACTGGGCGCAGGCGACCTCGTCCACATCCCCCGCGGCACCCGACACACCTTCGCGACGCCACCCGCCGCCGCAGCCCGGTTCCTGACCCTGCACACCCCCGGCGGTTTCGAGCGGTTCCATGCCGCGGCCGCCGACGTCGAGCGACGCCGGGGAGCGCCGCTGCCACAAACCGAACTCATAGACCTCGCAGGCGGCTTCGACTGGCAACTGGCCGGGCCGCCGCTGCTCCCCACAGGCGTCCTCCCCACCACAACGGCGTGATCACCATGGACGGCCTGCAACCCGCGGATGGGCAGGGCAGCGCGGCGCGGCAATGGAGGGCATTTGTGGGCCACCCCCCGCGCGAAAGTCTTCGCAATCGCCGACAACGCCGCCCGGCCGACGACGCGGCGCACGCCGCGGGCCGGGAGCGCCAGTCCTCGCCGTGGGCGAAGGCGGCGCGACCCGAGGTCCACGCCGGCCAGGGGATGCCGAGCAGCTTCTTGATCGCCGGGCGTGCGGGCACGGGGGCTAGCCAAAATGTTCGGAGTATCGAGCTGATCGGTGATACCTCGCCACGAGCCACTGCTCTGCTGCAAACGGTTCCAGCCCTGATCGACTACCGGGACGCCCGCTATCCGCCATCGACCTGGGCACCGACCTCGCCGTAGATGAACGACTGCATGTCGCGGATGAGTTGTTCGTCAACCCGATGTCGAACCCTGGTGGCTTCGAGCGGGCCTCGCGAAGGTCATCGCCCCGAGGAACACCTCCCAGACACGCAGCCCGCTACCGCCCAGCGGTCGGTAGCGCATCTCAGGCGAAGGCCCGAGCGGCGGCCGCGACGACCTCGTCGTTCGGTACGTCCCGTAAATGCTGGCTGATGTTCCAGCGATGCCCGAACGGGTCCTCGAGCTGGCCATGCAGGTCGCCCCAGAACATGTCCGCCAGCGGCTGACGGATCTCCGCGCCCGCCGTCACCGCCTGGGCGAACACCGCCTCGGCGTCAACAACATTGAGAGCCAACACGACGGGCGTGCCGCCGATCGAGGGCGGGGCGAGCACCCCCATCTCGGGGAACTCGTCGGCCAGATGCAGCAGACCGTCCCCGATCCGCAACTGGATCGACATCAGCCGCCCATCAGGAATCGGGATCCGACTCACCTCCTCGGCGCCGAAGGCGTCGCGGTAGAAGGCAGCAGCGCGCTCGGCGCCCCGGACGACGATGTGCGGAGTAATCGACATGAGCCGACCGTATGGAGCCGGCGATCGGGGCGCTTGAACGTTGTTGCCACCTAGCATGGCGAGATGGGGCACGGCGGCGGGCGGGCTGAGCAGGTCCGGATGTGGCGTGCCGCAGAGACAGATCGCCTACTGCTGATGGCGGGGCGGACCAGCCACTACGCCATCGAGCCACGCGGCGAGTACGTCTTCGGGATCGTCGCAGGGGAGCCGATGCGTTCGCGCCGCGGTCGTGAGCGCCGCCTCATCCAGCCGGGGCAACTCGTTGCCTGGGATCCCACGAGCGCGCATGACGGCGAGGCGGTCGAGGGCCAGCCCTGGACATCTCGCCTCATCGTCGTAGAGAGCGCCGGCCTGACGGCCCTGGCCGGTGACCAGGACGTCGCGTTCCCCCACGACATCGCGTTTCCCGATCCGGCGTTATCGGATCGCGAACTCGCGCGGGGCTTCCTGCAGATGCACATCGCGTTCGAGACGCCCGCCACCACGCGCCTCGAGCGCGACCAGCGTCTCGCAGAGTGGCTGCGCGCCTTGATCGAGCGCTCCTCCGCCGTGCGCCCCTGGCGAAGTCCGCTGAGCCCCCGCGACAACCGGGCGCTTCGCATCGCCTACGACTACCTCGCAGACCGGCCGGAGCGGAACATCGGCCTCGATGAGCTCGCCGCAGCCGCCGGCATCGGGAAGTTCCGCCTCATTCGCCTCTTCCGCGAGCGCACCGGCCTACCGCCCCACGCACTGCAGATCGCTCACCGCGTCCGTAAGGCCCGACGGCTGCTCGAAGGCGGCGACACGATTGCCGACATCGCCGCCGCTACCGGGTTCGCCGACCAGAGCCACCTGCATCGTCATTTCCAGCGAAGCCTCGGCCTCCCACCAGGTGAGTATCGAAGTCGGTTCACCCCCTGAGTACGTGCCGGATGTGGCGTTGGCCCGGAGGGTGCGCGTGCGTCCCGGAAGCGGATTCCCCACTGAGACCCCGCTTCGGCTCCGGGTGATCATCGCCGGGCCAGCGTCGGCACGGAGGTTGGAAGCAAGGTATCGAATACGGTCTGAATCCCGTTCCGCAGCTCGGGAAGTGTCGCCAGCAATAGCGCTTCGACGCTGCACATGACCGTGCTCATCGCGGTGGCACGGTTGTCGTTGTCGATGGGCCGTTCGGTGCCGATCAACGGTGATCGGGTTCGGTCGAGCGACCTTGCGGGAGTTTGCGGCATGTGTCGCCGTTGAGCGACTAAGATATGCTTGAGCTACGTGGCTGGCTCGCTCGAATGCGCTGTGGCGGTGCTTGACAATCCCGCTGCGCTCGACCTCGTGAAGGGTGGCATTAGCGATTGGTGTGTAGGCCATCGCGTAGGTGCACACCTGCCCCAGCAAGGACAGCTCGGACGAACTCGCGCTTGTCGGGTGCGTCGTATAGTCGGCCACCGCTCGCGCGCAGCAACTCGGCCTTTAGCGCGCTGTACTGCTCGACCAAGGCCGGGTCATGGCGAAGCGCGTCACGAAACGCTAAACGCTCTCGCCACAGATCGCTGCCCGGCACGGTGAGATGCAGATGGTGGGTGTGGCGATGCCCGACGATCTTGACGAACAGGGCGGCATCGACGCGGTGCGGTCGGCGTGCGTATCCGAGTTGGGTCAGCGCGGATTCGGCCATGTCGGCGACGTTCATGTGGCTGATTCCGGCGATCATGTCGATGATCGGTTTCGACGGCATTCCTGGGATCGCGGTGGAGCCTACGTGGTGTACGTCCTGGACCAGCCACGGTCCGAGGCTGTCGACCAGTGCCACTCGCTCGGCTGCGAAGTGCGCCGACCACTGCGGGTCCCACGCCACGACGACCGGTGTCATGGCTACAGGCTGCCGGGCTGCACGGGCTCTGCGCCAGTCCACGCCCAAGGGCCGCTGCGGGTACAGGGACATGCCGTTCGGTGATTCTCTGCGCGACCGCCGGGATTGTGCGCGTTGCGTGATTCCCGAGCACCACTGCTCACGGTCCGGTGCCGCGCAAGGCCGCTGATCGTGGGTGAGTCAATGTGGCGAGTCCCGTCGGTGGCGGTCTTGACGCGGTAGGCCTTGTGGCGGGCGCGTTTGACCACCCGCGGGGTAGCTGCGCCGGCGGCGGTGCGGGTTGAGGTGTCGTGCGCGGGTGATGTCGGCCATGACCTGCGCGAGGGTGTTCAAATCCTGTCGTCCCGATGGTGTCGTCCCGATGGCGAGATCGGGTGGGATCCTTTAGGTCGGTGCGGTCCGCCAGAGGGTGAGCCGTTGGCTGGCGACTGCCGGCTCACCCTGGTTGTAGTCAGCCCGTCGCGCCGACCCGTGCGATGTCGGCCGCGGTCACCCCGAACCGGAGCCCGGGCGCGTCGACGTCGCCGATGCCCTGCTCCAACGCGTCCTGGTAGCCCGCCCGGATCCGTGCCTCGATCGACGAGCGCGAGAAGTCGCCCGCATTGGACAGCTCCGGGGGCAGGCTCGAGGTCACCACGTTGAGGTGGTCGATCTTGCGGTGGGCCCGCAGCTTGGTGAATAGCGGGTCGCGGCGGATCGCGCTGTCGGCGGGGAGCGCGTGGTCGACCTCCGCGATCAGGTCGACGAGGCGGCTGATCTCGTCGAAAAAGCTCTTGTCGAGGGTGAGCCGGCTCGTGTACTGCAGCTGCACCATCCGCTGCAGCACGTCGGTGAAGGTGCGCGGCACTGCGGCTCGCATCGGGAACAGCTCGACGACGATGAGTTCGCGCTCCACGGCCCGGTCGCCATTCGCGGCCTCCTCCAGCGCGTTGATCGCCGGGCCGAGCGGGGTGTTGGAGAACAGGCCACCGTCCCAGAACCGGTGCTCGCCGATCGGAGTCATCGGGAAGCTCGGGGGGAGGCTGCCGCTGGCGGCCACGTGCTCGAAGGTGAGGCCGCCGGGCTGGCGGCTGTGGAAGTACTCCATTACGCCGGTGGCGATGTTGATCGCCCCAACGATCACGCGTGTGGTGTCGTCGTCGAGCCGTCGCGGGTCGACGAGCTCGGCCAGCGTCTGTCGCAGCGGTGCGGTGTCGTAGATGCTGGTGAGCAGCCAGGGCGTGGTGAACAACCCGGCCTGCAGCTGGTACATGCCCGGGTTGCCGAAGGTGGCCAGCGCCCGGTCGATCGGGGCGGGCAGCCACGGCGCGGGCACCGGAGAGGTCACGGTCAGCTTGCGGCGCCACAGCATGTCCAGCGCGTCGATCGGGTCGCCCGCGGCACCGCCGAGCACGGCAGCGGTGATCGCGCCGATCGAGATGCCGGCGACCGCCACCGGTCGCAAGCCGGGGCGCTGCTCGTAGAGGGCCTTGAGCACGCCGTATTCGTAGGCGCCGAGCGCGCCGCCGCCTTGCAGGACGATCGCGGTCTGGACGTTCCGGGTCGTCATGAAGTCCCCCCCGGGCTGAAGAGCCGAAGCTGTCGAACCTACCGACCAGGGGGCGTGTGGGGAAGTACGCAGTTGTGCGTAATATTCAGCCCGAACAACCGCCGGATCCGCCAACACCGCGACACCCCGTGCGGCGAGGAACTGCGGCCGGTGGGGCCCACCCGCGGCCCACCCGTCGCGGGCCCGGATCGATCCGGGCAGCCTTCACGATTCTCCATACGGTGGTGGCGGCAACACGGTGGCCGAGTCCGACCAGTTCGCCCCGGGAGGCGTCGTTGGCCCCAGGTGGGATTTCTCGCCATTCGCAGCGCCCGGGCCCGGGGTTTGTGGGGAGGTGGGGCTTCTTCTTGGGGTTCGCGGGTCGGTCCCCGATGACGACCGCGACGCAGCCGTCGCCGAGGCGCTGTGGCTGGGCACCCGACCGACCTGGCCGGCATGGCCACAGCCGGGGCGGGTGGCGCGCCACCCTGGTCCGTCGTTACGGACGCACCGACACCGTGCAGATCACCGAACGGGCCTGTCTATGGTACGGATCGTTTCGCAGCCGAACCGTGCGGGTCATTCTGGTGCGCGACGACAAGCCCCGCACCCGCGACCGTGACGACCGCGGCTATGGACTTCCGTTGGTCACCACCGATCTCGAATCCGCCGCGGAAGATGTGGTGGCTCGTTACGCGTCGCGGTGGGGAATCGAGCAGGCCTTCGCCGGCGCCCGCCAGATGGTCGGCGTGGGCGAGGCCCGCAACCGGATACGTCGTGCCGTGGAACGAACGGTGCCGTTCGGCCGGATCTGTTTCAGCGTGGTCACCCTCTGGTACACCCGGCATGGGCACACCCCCGACGACGTGACCAGTCACGGGGCTCGGGCCCGCTGGTACCACACGAAGACCGAACCGTCCTACGACGGCATGACCATCAAACTCCGGCGGTCATCATCGCCGCCAGAGTTCGCGGCCCACGCCCTCAACGGGCCACCCGCAAGAAGCTCGGGCCGCCGCTGGGACATGATCAACCAAACTGCGAAACATGGGTGGGTGAGCGTGGCCGATTCGCCGTTCCGGCCGAGCCCCGGAGAGTCTCGATTGCAAGGTCCGACTATCCGATGTCGAATGATCGCACCCGCACCCGCCGCACTGCCCGCCTCGGACCCGCCGAACCATCGCCCTCAAGACTCAGGCGACCCGCTGCTCGACGCGGGTGGTCGGCCACCGACTCTCGTCGTTTCTCGGCCTTCCGGGCGTTGTCCGGGACTGTCCCGCGGCGGGCGCCGCTGGACCGCGTGCGTGATCGGCGCGGCCGTCATCCCTATGCCGGAGCCCGGGCTGGTGGCAGGGTGACCGGCGTCGACTGGCCTGGCGTCTGGCGAGAGGAACGAGCATGACAGATCGAAACGTGAGCCTACTGGTCGCTGAATACGGCGACGAGACCTCGGCGGCGGAGGACTTCCAGGCCATCAAGGGTCTGAACGACACCCTCATCGTGGCTGCGGTGATACTCCAGCGCGACTCGGCCGGCAAGGTCGAGGTCAAAGAGCACGGCGGCGGTCTTGTCGCCGGCGGCACTGCAGCAGGCGCCGTCGGCGGGTTGGTGGTCGGGCTGTTCGCCCCGCCGCTGTTGCTGGCCACACTGGTCGGCGCGGGCATCGGGGCCGGGGCAGGGGCCCTCGCGAAGCGTCACGAGGAAAAGGCGATCGGGGTCGATGCGGAGGAGTGGCTCCCCACGGGCTCTTCGGCGATCGTGGCCGTGATCGACGACCTGTACCTCGACCGCGTCGACAAGGCCGTCGCGAGGGCGAGCAAGAAAGTGTCCAAAGCCGTCGACAAGGGCGACTACGACGCCGTCGTCAAGGCGGTCAACGAGGGCGACGAGAAGATCATCGAGGCGGCCGAGTCCTGATTCGTGCGTTTCCATGTACGGCCGTTGTCCCGTCCTTGTTCGTGTGTGCCCGGCGCTTCGTCCTTTGGTGACCAGGAGCTCAGTTCGCGGACCCATTGGGCAGGCAGGGGGTCACGATGCCTCCCCGGTTGATTCCCAGCCGGCGGCAAGGCGCCAGCGCCGGTTCAACCCCGACCCGCACCAGCTGCCCGAGCGTGCCCAGCCAGGCCAGCAATGCGGCGTAACCGGCCGCGGTGGCCGCGAACTCCCGGTGCCCCAGCAGCCCGCCGGACGCGTCGAGTGCTGCGGCGGTGTGGGTGTCGGCGGTGTGGATGTCTTTGTGCGTGTCGACCCCACCGGTGACCTCGATGTAGGTCTGCTTTGCCTGCCGGCACAGGCTCTATGAGGTCACGACGCCACGTCCAATGAGTGCACACGAGCCCCGCATCGGCCGAACGACAGATCCACTTTCAAGACCCGAAGTCAGTCGCATGATGGGTCAGAACCACCGCTGCGGGGCTCGCCTACATCCTCATTGTCGCATGACATGACCGAGTTCTCGGCACCCCCACCCGTCCTGGCGCGCATCAACGCCTACCTGATGTGCAGGCTCCGCAACAAATACAAACGGCTGCGAGGACGCAAGAATCACGCAGCCAGAAGCAGGCGTCCGCGCGGCGCATTGCCAGCCAGGTATCGATCGGGCGGCAATCCGCCCACCAGATCCCCCGGGTGGAGGGAGGGGAGAAGGTGATGCGACGGCATCGGTGGTGAGCGCGATGGCCTGCCACGCCATCCCCGCTGTGACGCTCGGCGAGATGGTTCCCCGTCGATCGTGGGTGGCCGCACCGGTCGGCACCGGCGGGCCTGCCCGATTCCTCGTCGTCAGTTGTCCGCGCTGTACACGAGGATGGGCGCGCCTGGAGGCATGGCCGGGGCGGAGGCGGCCACCCCGGACGTCGGGGCGTGCGAGCTGTCGCTGACCGTGTCGATCGCGAGGGCCATGCCGACGAGCACGGCGGCACCGGCGATCCCGGCGGTGATCACGCTGAGCGCGGTGCGGGCGCGCGAGCTCGAGGGGGATGTGGTGGTTGCGGTGTTCATGGCTTGCTGCTCCTTGGTGTTGGGTGTTCTTGTTGGTTCCTGCGGTACCTCGACAGTGCGCTCCGCAGCGGCCGCGCACCGTCGGGCGGTCACCCGATGCACCGGTGGAACGTCCCTCCCCTGATTGGTGGACCGATGGTTGACCGGCGGTCTCGCGTCGTAGTTCCGGTCCGGCGACGAATTTGTCGGGATCCGATGTGGTCGGTCGCGTCATCGGCTGACGGCAGGCGATATCGACGGCGGGAGAGGCCGGCCCGGCAGATCCTGGGCAGCTCCGACCGCACGCAGCAGACCCTGCACGAAGGCGCGATCGACCCGAGTTTGCTTCGGGTGCGGGCTATGGCGTCGAAGCATCGTGACCCGCGATGGTCGCAGCACCGGGATCTCGACCTTCTTTGGTCATGTTGGATCGGGGAAGCAGCGCCAGTCGGCTCAGCACGGGGGCGAGCGCTAGGGATCCTTGGTCCCCAGAACTTTGACACTTGGGCAGAGTTCTCCGGGCGTCTACCGTTGCGACTGCCCGCTCCAACTTCTGCAGACACAGGTCTGACCAGCCACTTTGGGGTGGCACGGCCGGTCGCGCTAGTGACCGGACTTCGGCGCAGCGGGTGGCGGCGGTCTGTCGATCATGACCGCAGGTCCCTGCGGGAGCCTGGCCAAAATCTATTCGATCATCGGCTCCAGACGGTGCCATGCACCTCGGCGGTCCGAGGCGGAGCCTCACTGGGTACGCGAGTCGAAACGCCTCGACCAGCGATTCATGCTGGGGGCCGGCGAGCTGAGACAGCGAGGTCGGTTGGGCGCGACGGTGCTGATCAGAGGATCAGAGACAAATCACACAGTTCTCGGCACCCGGAGGCCCGCCTCTACCTGCTACGACACGCAGCCACCACCATTTCCCGGCCGGTCTAAAGATCAATCACGAGCTACGGTCATGACCGAGGGTGGAGCCAGGCTCAGGCCTACTGTGTGGTGCACACGGGACAGGGTTGTCGCTGCCGAGGACCAGCGCCCGTATTCCGCGACCGGATTCGTCGGCCGGTAGGCCGACCAGGCTCTGTTCGAAGTGGCCGGGCACGGCGTGTGAGTCACGGGGGACTCGCGTTCAGGTACTGGGGGTGATGACCTGGTAGGTGCTGATCCGGCCTGCGCGCAGCGTCACCCAGTGCATCAGGGTGCCGCGGGTGGCGTTGGTGAAACCGAATCCGACGGCGTCCTGATCGATATCGGCGGCCTTCGGGGTCTCGAGCGCCGGTTCTCCGAGTCCGTGTTCCAGGTCGTCGAGCCACCCGCGCATCAGGGTGAGGGAGGCGGCGCCGCGTGTCCAGCGGACGAGTTGGCGCAGGTAGGCGCTGACGCCATCGGCTGCGACGAGGTCGGTGGTGAGTGGATCTTCGGCTAGGACGAGTTCGGCCAACGGGCCCAGCTGCATGACGTTGTCGTCCTGGCCGTAGCGGGGTGCCGTGGCCCAGCTGTAGGACTCGGGCCTGCTGCGGTCCGGGGTGACCACGACCTGTGTGGGGTGCCGCGGGCCCTCGTCGGGGAACCAGGAGAATCGGCTGTGCTCCCGCACCTGCGCTTCGTCGAATTCGCGGCGGCCGGCCCTCGGCCGGCCCCGACCAGCACCCCGCCGGGAATGAGCGGCCGGTCGGGAGAACGGGGCTGCCGGTAGAGCCCGCCGCTGAGCAGGTTCTGGCTGCCTCGGCCGACCGTGTGCAGTTCGGCCGCTTCGGTGGCGTAGCGGGTGTAGAGGCTGATCAGGCTGTGCGGGCGCTGCTGGATCCAGTGATGGAACTGCTCGGCGCGTTCGACGTCGGCCCACTCGTCGAGGGTGCCGCCGAGAATGGTGGGGCCGTACCAGTCGGCGTAGTCGTCCACCGCGGCTCGGGCCTGCTCGATTTCCTCCTTCTCGACCGGGCAGGTCGCGCCGCCCGGTCGGAGGGGCATCGAGTGCGGCCATTGCTGGGTGAAAGCGGTGATCACTCCCAGGATGCGTTTGGAGAAGAAGTAGTCATCCGGTCCGCACCCGGTTTGGCCGCTAGAGACTGCCAGCTTCGCGTCCACCCACGGGCTTTAGCCTCGATCTGCAGAACAGCCGCGCGGTGATCTTGGTTCGAGTTGATCATGTGTGCCGGTGTCGGAGGCGTGCCGGAGTCGCTGGTCTGTCCAGCCTTTCCACTGATCGGGGTGCTCGGGCCGGGTTGCCGGCGGGTTGGTGTCAGGCAGCGGCGGGCGGGCTGTGGCCGATGGTGTGGCCGATGGTCTGGTCCCACAGCCGTAGCCAGCCCGGCGCCCAGGGCCAGTGGCTGGGTAGGTGCAGCACGGGTGTGCGGGCGGGTCGGGCCAGCCGGGCGGGGACGGTGATCAGCCGTCGGCGCAGGGTCGCGCCCCGGGCGACGGCGTGGTCGTGGCCGGCCAGCGTGCCGGTGGCGTGGAGCAGGTTGTGGGCGATCGCGGCGCACAGCGCCCAGGCGGAGTTGGCGCCAAAGCGCCCGGAGGGTAGGTGGGCCAGGGGTCCGTCGATGAGGTCGGCGAACACGGTTTCGATGATCGCGTGCCGGCGGTGGGTGATGTCGGCCTGCGCGGTGGGCAGGTCTGTGTTGGTGAAGAACGGGTGGTAGCGCCACACCGGGAACAGTGCGTCGGGGTAGCGGGCGTCTTTGACCCGGCGCACCACCAGCCGGGCGGTGATCCGATCCTTGGTGGCGGCGAAGGCGGTGTAGGTGACCTCGGCGACCTCCCTGACACCGGGGCGTCGGAGATCCACGCCCCGGTGTCGGGATCCTGCACCGCGCCCGGGTAGCGCACCGGGGTCCAGGCCGTGTCCGGGATCGAGTCGATGGCGCGCTGGATGGCCCGGTTCTTGGTCATGACCAGGGAGAACTCGGCGTTGCCGCGCAGACAGGCGCGCACCACGGCGCGGTTGCCGTAGGCGGAGTCGCCGCGCACCAGGATCTTCCCGGTGGCGCCGGCCGCCCGCGCGGTGACGATCGCCTGGGCGATCATCCGCCCGGCGCCTTTGCCCGAGCCGGTCTTGCCCGCCCGTAGCCGCATCCCGGCGATCACCGGCGCGGACTGCGCGGTGCTGATCGTGGTGGCCAGCGGCGAGAGCCCCTTGCGCAGCACCTGCTTGCCGGCGATCTTGGTGTGGCCGTAGGAGGCGCCCTGCTTGGCGTGTCCGTAGACCGGGCGCAGCAGCGAGTCGATGTCGATGAACGCCTGCTCGTCGATCCCGGCCAGCAGCTCGGTGCGCTCGGCCAGCGCCACCAGGTGCTCGCGCAGTACCGACTCCAGCTGGCGGGCGTGCCCGAAGCTGAACTCGCGCAGCAACACCCCCAGCGTGGAGGGCGCGTAGACCCCGTCGAACAGGATCGGCATCCCACCCGCGCGCAGCACATCCAGATCCTCGATGCTGTCCGCGCCGGTGCACATCCCCGCGATCACGCCCAGCAGCTTCGGGACCGGGTTGGCCGCGCCGGACTTGACCCGCGGCGTCTTGATCGACACCTTCTCGGCGATGATCTGCGGCAGCCGGGTCTGCTCGGCCAGCCCGAGCAACGGCACCAGCCCCGCGTCCGACACGAGGTTGTCCTCGTCGAAGCGTGCGGAGCTGGCGGTGAACCTGTGGGAGACTCGCACTGAAAGTGCCTTTCTCGAGCTGGGTTGATCGGTGCGTCGCAACACCCATTCTCCCAGCTCAGGAGGCACTTTCCTCGTTCACACGCCGATCCCCCAACACGGTTCATCTGCGGATCGAGGTTTAGCGTGCGGGCCCCATAGTTATGCCTCCGGACGTGTGACCATGCGCCCGAGCGCCTGACGAACCAATGCGTACAGCGATTCACGGCCTGCGGCGACCCCGAACGCGCCATGCGCCTGCAGCCGCGCGGACTGTGCGACGGCATTTGGCCCGCCGTAGACGATCACCGGCGGGCCGCCTTAGGAGATCACCGGGTGACCGAGGAGGTCGCTCCCGGCCACGGCGGAGCGGTCAGACGACCCGAGCCGGCTAAGAGCGACCGGCAAATGAGGCTGGTGTTGTGTCGAGTGTGCCAGCGCCGATGACCTTGTGCTCGGCCTGTCAGTGCGACTCTCGACTATCATGTTCCGGAGTGCTGCAGAAGCTGGGCCTGTCCACCCGCCGTGAAGCCGCGGACGTGGCCGGCGGTCTGGACGGTGGGTGTTCCTACGCGACGAGCCCCTCCGCGGGGCTCGCCGGCGCTGGCGCGTGGTTGACGGGCATCGTTATCGTCAGCTCCGAACCATCGCGATGCACCCGCGTAACGCGGAAGACGCGGCGCAGGGCCGCGTGGGCGGCTGCGTTCACCACGAGCATCTCGCCGACGAACTCGCGGTAGCCCATGTCGGCAGCCCGGTTCCGGGCGGCCTGCAGCAGTTGGGTGCCAACACCGCGGCCCTGCCAGCGGTCGACGACCTCGACGGCGAGCTCCGCGCGCCCGTCGCCGAGGTCGATGATCCGCACGATGCCGATCGGACGGCCCTGGGTGAAGGCCGCAAGTGCAACGTGCGTGCGGCCGTCAAGCGCGGTCAGGCTGCGGCGGGTGGCAGCCGAGAGCTCGGCGATCGGGCCCTGGAAGCGCAGGTAGCGGCTGTGCGGGGACAGTCCGGCGAAGACCACGTCGACGACGTCGCCGTCGCCGGGGCCAAGCTCGCGGATGTGGACGAGGCTCCTGACAGTGGCGGCATCAAACTCGGCATCGCGGCTGGTCGTGGTGCTGTCGTCGGCGGAGGTGGTGGCGGTGTTGATCGGATCTTCCCTTCTCGTGGTCGCGGGGCGTTTCCCCGATGGCTGAAGGGTGCGCGCCACTGTGCGCTCGCACCGTCGGGCGACCGGACCCTTGCCCGGATGGTCCGGCTATCCCCTGATCGACGGACGCGTTGCTCTCGCCCGTGGCGGCGTCAGGGCTTGACGCCGCCACCTCGGGCGGCAGGCGTCAATGCCTTCACCTGTAACGACGCCACCAGCCTCATTTGCCGGTCGCGCTAAGCCTCGATCTGCAGAACAGCCGCGCGGTGATCTTGGTTCGAGTTGATCATGTGTGCCGGTGTCGGAGGCGTGCCGGAGTCGCTGGTCTGTCCAGCCTTTCCACTGATCGGGGTGCTCGGGCCGGGTTGCCGGCGGGTTGGTGTCAGGCAGCGGCGGGCGGGCTGTGGCCGATGGTCTGGTCCCACAGCCGTAGCCAGCCCGGCGCCCAGGGCCAGTGGCTGGGTAGGTGCAGCACGGGTGTGCGGGCGGGTCGGGCCAGCCGGGCGGGGACGGTGATCAGCCGTCGGCGCAGGGTCGCGCCCCGGGCGACGGCGTGGTCGTGGCCGGCCAGCGTGCCGGTGGCGTGGAGCAGGTTGTGGGCGATCGCGGCGCACAGCGCCCAGGCGGAGTTGGCGCCAAAGCGCCCGGAGGGTAGGTGGGCCAGGGGTCCGTCGATGAGGTCGGCGAACACGGTTTCGATGATCGCGTGCCGGCGGTGGGTGATGTCGGCCTGCGCGGTGGGCAGGTCTGTGTTGGTGAAGAACGGGTGGTAGCGCCACACCGGGAACAGTGCGTCGGGGTAGCGGGCGTCTTTGACCCGGCGCACCACCAGCCGGGCGGTGATCCGATCCTTGGTGGCGGCGAAGGCGGTGTAGGTGACCTCGGCGACCTCCCTGACACCTCGGCGTCGGAGATCCACGCCCCGGTGTCGGGATCCTGCACCGCGCCCGGGTAGCGCACCGGGGTCCAGGCCGTGTCCGGGATCGAGTCGATGGCGCGCTGGATGGCCCGGTTCTTGGTCATGACCAGGGAGAACTCGGCGTTGCCGCGCAGACAGGCGCGCACCACGGCGCGGTTGCCGTAGGCGGAGTCGCCGCGCACCAGGATCTTCCCGGTGGCGCCGGCCGCCCGCGCGGTGACGATCGCCTGGGCGATCATCCGCCCGGCGCCTTTGCCCGAGCCGGTCTTGCCCGCCCGTAGCCGCATCCCGGCGATCACCGGCGCGGACTGCGCGGTGCTGATCGTGGTGCGCCAGCGGCGAGAGCCCTTTGCGCAGCACCTGCTTGCCGGCGATCTTGGTGTGGCCGTAGGAGGCGCCCTGCTTGGCGTGTCCGTAGACCGGGCGCAGCAGCGAGTCGATGTCGATGAACGCCTGCTCGTCGATCCCGGCCAGCAGCTCGGTGCGCTCGGCCAGCGCCACCAGGTGCTCGCGCAGTACCGACTCCAGCTGGCGGGCGTGCCCGAAGCTGAACTCGCGCAGCAACACCCCCAGCGTGGAGGGCGCGTAGACCCCGTCGAACAGGATCGGCATCCCACCCGCGCGCAGCACATCCAGATCCTCGATGCTGTCCGCGCCGGTGCACATCCCCGCGATCACGCCCAGCAGCTTCGGGACCGGGTTGGCCGCGCCGGACTTGACCCGCGGCGTCTTGATCGACACCTTCTCGGCGATGATCTGCGGCAGCCGGGTCTGCTCGGCCAGCCCGAGCAACGGCACCAGCCCCGCGTCCGACACGAGGTTGTCCTCGTCGAAGCGTGCGGAGCTGGCGGTGAACCTGTGGGAGACTCGCACTGAAAGTGCCTTTCTCGAGCTGGGTTGATCGGTGCGTCGCAACACCCATTCTCCCAGCTCAGGAGGCACTTTCCTCGTTCACACGCCGATCCCCCAACACGGTTCATCTGCGGATCGAGGCTAAGGTCGGTGATCACCAGGACACCTCCGTCGCGCCGAGCACGACCGGCCGCGGCACTTCCTGCGCACCCGGAGGCTGTCCTGCTTGCTGGTCGGCTCGATGATCCGGCCCAGAATCGACAGGCTGATCGTCACCGGCTCGCACTGGATGCGACGCGGGACGGGTCAGGGTCGGCGTTTGAGCGATGCGGAGGTCGACAGTCGACGCAGGCGGGCATCGTTCGGCGTCCGCGTACTCGCTCCGCAACACCCAGCCAGCGTCACCTCGGCCCTCAACGTACCGATCTGGAACGAACCCGGTCCGTCCCCCGTTGGGCGGAGTGTGATGACGGCCGCGTTGCGGGTGACCTGGCTGCTGCGAAACCCGGGCGGCCAGGTAGCGCCCGAGGAGGTCGAGGGCGACATCGTGCGGGTCAGCGACGGGATCACGACCATCTATCTGACGCCCCGGGAGTCGGCCGGAGCGTCGACCAGCCGAGGATCGGCTCGTCGGGAGCAATGCCTGAAACCCGGCGGGTATTAGCGTGGTCCGCGGTGGATGACCTCTACAACCGGCGGCACCTGCTGGGCTTGCTCGGGCTCGGGGTTGCCTCCGTGCTCGCCGGGTGTTCGTCGAATACCACCCGGACTGATGGTGTCGGGGGCGGCCTTGCCGCGCCGACACCCACCCCGTCTCCCACCCTGACATCCCCGCCTACGCCGGCGCTGGCGGCGGGGATCACGCCCTACCCGCCCATCAGCGGGCTGACGACGAGCTCGGTGTACAAGGTGTCTGCGGGGTCGTCGGAGCAACAGGTTTGGGTGGAGCAGGTGACGGCGCACCGCACCGTCCACTGCGCCGCGTTCGCCGGCAGCGGAGCCATCCCGGTGCGGGTGGAGGTCGGCGACACCATCACGTCGCTGCAGGTCAGCCCGGCAAGCCTCGGTATGGCAGCCACAGTCGATGGGTCGTCGGCGCGGTTCACGTTGCCGCAACCCGCGAAGGTGATCGTCTTTGTCGCCACCGCGGCCGGCGCCCTGGACCCCCTGTATCTGCTGGTCGACGAGCCCGAGGTTGACCCGCCTACCTCCAGCACCCCGAACGTGCAGTATTTCGCGGCGGGCACGCATGATGCGGGTGAGATTACGCTGACCGACGGCGACACCGTGTATCTCGCTGCCGGGGCGTTGGTGACCGGACGTGTCACCGCCGATGGCGCGAAGAACATCACCGTCAGCGGCCGAGGCATTCTGTGCGGGCCCGACGACCGTGACTCGGTCATCCGGCTGCAGGACTGTACCGGAGTCACCGTGGACGGGATCTCGGTGCGGAACCCGTTTGGGGTGTGGACCAGCCTTTTCGATGGGTGCGCCAACGTCACAGCCCGGAATCTCAACGTGTTTTCGTTTGCGGAGAACGGTGACGGTGTCGACCCTGTCGGCTGCACGAACGTTACCATAGATAGGTGTTTGATCTCGACCGGCGACGACTGCATTGCGATCAAATCGATGGGTGCGAACGTGGCCAACATCGAAGTGTCGCGAACAGTGCTCGAGACTTACCCGAGCACCGGCGACGGAGAGGGCGGCGACGGTGTGAAGATCGGCACTGAAAGCGACTGCGCCGACATCAGCGGCATTCGCGTTCACGACTGCGATGTTGTGCGGTGTTATGGCGAGAACAGTTGGGGCGGCAGCGCCGCGCTCAGCATCATGCCCGAAGGTGAGACGGTGCACGTCCACGATGTGCAGTACAACAACATTCGTATCGAAAACCAGGTTCAGCACACGGATTTTCAGATTCGAGTATTGGGTTCGGGCACCGTGTCCGATGTGACACTGACCGATGTCACGTGGGATGCGGCGCGGGCCATCAACCTCGTCGGTCCCGTCGCCAACGTGACATTCACGGGGTGTGCGGTCGCCGGGAAGCCGCTCATGGCAGCGCAGGTGAATGCTTCCGAGGGCGCGGCGGCACCCATAATCGTAGCTGTTTAGCACTCTCGGGCCTCGCGTTGACGGAGAGCGGGATCATTCGGGGGAGTTATGCGGCGAGGTCGTACACGCCGAAGGAGGTTGGCCTTACCCAGGGTCGGGTCGATGAAGTCGTGCACCTCCACCTTTCGCCGGGTCGCCGGTTGTACGCCACTCGGCCCCGCCGTTACGGCCGGCATGAGATGTCGGGTCGGATTGGTCGAAGGCGAGTGGCGGCCGTCCTCGCCTTCGGGTGATGATCTCGAGACCTGCCGCCGCCCTGGCCGGACCTCGGTGAGGGCACCAACCTGCGCATGATCGTGGTGTGCAGGGCCGGACCTCGTGCGGGCACCAAGAGGATGGGACCTGATGCGACCTGCGGAAACGCGTGCGCCAGCCCACTTGAGGCCAGCAGCGGGCGCACTGTGCGGCACCGGCTCAACCGTGGCGGGGTCCGCGCCCTGAACCGGGCGCTGCACAGCATCGCCGTCACGCGGATGCGCTCCTGCCCGACCGCCCAGGCCGACGTCGCCCGGCGCGCCGCAAAAGGCACGAAGGTGGCGAGAAGCATCCGAGCCAACCAACCGCCGCCCTCGGCACGCTATGGCTGCAGACCCAGCGACCTGACCCACATCCAACAAGTCAGAAGTGTCAGCACACCGACCGTCCCACGTCACGCGCCGACACGCCGCATGATCATCAGCACGGGACCCGAATGGTTGCCGCGATCGTGAGAGCAGACCCTGCAGGCAGGAGCCGAGCCACGATCAGATCAGCCATACCCAGCCTCACCGCGTCGGCCGACCATCGGGCCACCGTGGGAGGTTTAGGCCATCCGTTGATGTCAGGCCAGTCCGATGTTCTCGACGCTTCCGTCGAGGCGATGAACAATTAGCTCGGCAGGGTTCATCGTGGCTGCGATGCTGCGCAAGTGATCGAGTGCGTCGGGCAACGCGGCGTGTTGGTCGTAGATGTGTGGACCATGTCGACAGGTCCAACGACCATCCACCTGCTCCATTGCGCGGAGGAACCAAGCCATTCGATCAGAGTCGGCGCCAGCGGCGGCGCCTGACCAGGGGCCACTGGCTACAGGCACGGGGCCAAGCGGCCCTACTACCCACAACGAATCTGCTGCGAGAGTCGGGAGGCCTCAACCCGAGGTGGTCCAACGCGGCCTACTTGCCCCCCAGGTGGCCCGTTGGACCGGCGACGGGCCTGTATAAGCGAGACCCCCCGCGTGTGCGGGCCCGTCCTCCGCGTCGTCGGTCACTCAGCAACCGTTCGGAGTTAGGCCGCAGCGGTCGGTTGCATCCCCCACCCCCACCCCCGCAGCGCGAGCCGCGGCGACGCGGGCGCGGTCAGCCGCTCAGCGCTGACATTCGCTCCGCAGCCTCCGAGGGGAGCAGCACCGGCCGGAGCGCACCGATGGCCGGATCTCGGGTGGCGTCGACGTCCGGGGCGGGGCACCACCAGACCCGCGGCGATGGGCCGCGCACACGTACAGCAGTTGCAGCCAGGCGTGCCCGCAGCAATGGTCGGCGCCCGGCCCGGTCATTGATCTTCATCCGGCTCACCGACGGCTATTCGAGCGTGCTCTTGGGGTTGATCATTTTCAGCATCCGTGGGAACGGGTAGATGACGACCAGGACCCCGATGGTGATGCCGACGACGTTGTAGAACACCCGGGTCAGCACGTTCTCGCTGCCGGACGTGAGGTCGTTCGCGGTGTACAGCAACAGGATTGTCGCGGTGTAGAACAACGGCATCTTTCCGAGCAGGGTCAGTTTGAATAATCCGTTCAGCACGGCGAACACGGCGCCGATCAGGACGACGATCGTCGGATCGGGGATAAACGCCAGGGCGCTCGCCGCCATCGCGGCGCCGCCCAGGGTGCCGAAGAAACCGCGAAGGTCACCAGGTAGGTGGTCTGGCCCAGCACGGTGGCGACCATCATCGGCACCAGGCACACCAGCGCCCGCAGCGCCTCGGTCCACATCAGCGGCAGCGCCCGCCACTTGGTGAGCAGGTCAGTCACGCCGATCCCGCCTTTCGTCTCGGACACCGTCCGGTGCGCCGAAGCGCCTCCTTCCCACGAACGGGAACGGTCGTTGGCGCAGTCAGACTCCGCTTCCAACGGCCGAGACTGCCTCGGCGTGGTTCTGTCCGACTCGTCCCAGGAGGGTAAACCCCTGGCTCCCTTATGTCGTGATCCCGGCTCGACTCGAGTGCGAGCAGCCGGGGATCGCCGGTCCCGGGGCATGGCGGTCGAGGACACCCTGTGACTGGCCACGTCGTCGGGGGCGTGCCCATGCAGGGCGTACCAGAGGGTGGCCATGCTGAAGCAGATCAACCCGAGCGGCACCGCCTTCTGCACGGCATGACGCGTCCGATTGCCTGCCTCACCCACGCCCATGATCTGGCGGCCATCAGCGAAGGCCTACTCGATTCCCCACCGCGACGCGCAACGGGCCACCAGGTCTTCCGCGGAAAGATTCCAGATCGGTGGTGACCAGCGGAAGCCCATTCGGCGCTATGCGATCTCGATCTTTGGGTACTCGGGTCGCCACATGGCGTCCAGCACCTGCTGGATCGGGTTGGTGATCGGCACCTGGGCCAGCCCTTCGTCGGCCGCCGCCTTGACCACGGCGATGGCCACGGCCGCGGACACGGTTCGCAGGTCGTTGATCGGTGGCAGCAGGGCGGCGCCGCGGGTGGTGGTGTTGGACATGGCTGCCACCGCGTCGGCCGCGGCGGCGATCATGCCGACGGTGATTCGGCCGGCCCGGCAGACCGCCACGCCCAGCCCGAGGCCGGGAAAAACCAGCGCGTTGTTCGCCTGCGCGACGTGGTAGCTGCGCTCGTTGTGGGGTATCGGCGGGAACGGGCTGCCGGTGGCGATCAGGGCCCGGCCCTCGGTCCAATTGATCAGGTCGGCGGGCAGCGCCTCGCACTGGGAGGTCGGGTTGGACAGCGGCAGGATGATCGGCCGCCCGGTGTGCGCGGCCATGTCCCGCACGATGGCCTCGGTGAACGCCCCGGTCTGGGTCGAGGTGCCGATCAGGATGGTTGGCTGCACGTTGGCCACGGTCTGGGCCAGCCCGGGCCGTCCGCCGCCGGGCCTGGTCCAGGACGCGACCTCGTCGGCCGGGCGGGCGTAGGGCAGTTGGAAGTCGTACATGTGCGCGGCGCGGTCGTCGGTGAGCAGCCCGCTGCGGCCCAGCGCCCAGAACCGGCGGGTGGCCTCCTCGCGGCTCAGGCCCTCGCGGACCATGACGTCGACCATCATGTCCGCGATGCCCAGGCCTGCGGTGCCGGAGCCGTGGATGACCACGCGCTGCTCGCGCATCGGGGAGCCGGTGACCCCGAGTCCGGAGAAGATCGCGGCCAGCACGACGGCCGCGGTGCCCTGCATGTCGTCGTTGAACGTGCAGACCTGGTCTGCGTACTTGTTCAGGATGCGCCTGGCGTTGCCTGCCCCGAAGTCCTCCCAGTGCAGCATGGCGTGCGGGAACAGTTTCTGGCAGGCGATGACGTAGGCGTCGATGAGTTCGTCGTAGCGTCGGTCGCGGACTCGGGCGTGGCGGGCGCCCAGGTACATCTCGTCGTTGAGCAGCGTCAGGTTGTCGGTGCCCATGTCCAGGACGACCGGGAGCACCCGGTGCGGGTGGATCCCGGCTGCCGCGGTGTACACGGCGAGCTTGCCGACCGAGATCTCGATACCGCCTACGCCCTGGTCGCCGATGCCCAGGATGCCCTCGGAGTCGGTGGCCACCAGGAGGTCGACGTCGTCGCCGCGCAGGCCGGTGTTGCGCAGCGCGGTCTCCACGTCCTCGGGGTGGTCGACCGACAGGTACACCGCGCGCCGCGGGCGCCGAAATTCGTGGCTGAACTGCTGGATGGCCAGCCCGACCGTCGGGGTGTAGACGATCGGCAGCATCTGTTCGATGTGTTCGGTCAGCAGCTTGTAGAACAGGACCTCGTTGCGGTCGCGCAGGTTGGCCAGGTACACCCACTTGGCCAGGTCGGAGGACTGGGCGGAGAACTGGGCGTAGGCGCGGCGGGCCTGGCCTTCCAGTGTGGTCACCCCGGTCGGCAGCAGCCCGACCAGTTCGAGGGCACGCCGGTGTTCCTCGCTGAACGCGGTGCCCTGGTTGATTGTCGGCGATGCCAGCACCGCGTGCCCGCGGGCGGTGATCCGGGCGGTGATCCCCTCTGCGGAACGGACGAGTTCGTAGGGTTCCTCGGCCATGGTTCTCTGCTCTCTGTGGGTTCGGTCCGCCGGGTCTGTGGATCAGCTGACGTGTGCGCTCACTGTTTGACCAGCTTGGCCTACTCGGCCGGGCGCTGACAGGTCCCATCCGCACCGACCGGCTCGTCTGCGTGGGCAGGCGCCCCGTGGTTCTCCGACAGTTCGACGCCCAGGGCCTCTCCACGTGGGGCCGCGGGCTGCCAGGATCTTTACTGCAAATGTACAAAGCAGTAAATCAGGCCCAGCCTCAGCGGCCGCGCACCGACCGCGATCGATGGGTGGAAGACACAGACCGGCATGTTGCCGAGTGGAGCCATCACCTCGACCGCGCCGTGCCCGTATTGCAGGTCAACTCGCCGATATCACAGAGCGCCTTGACCAGGCGGTGCGAACGGCCGGTCGTGGCGGTGTATCGGTCAGGCGGCCGGGATTAGTGCTGGCGAAGCCACTCAATTGGGGGGCGGCTGGACGACCTCTTCTCGGACGTCGGCACCTCGGCGGCGGGGGGTCGCAGCTGCGTCCGGATGCTGGGCCTACCCGATAGTCGGAGGAAGGTGTGCCGGTGGCGTCGGTGCCCATCCGGAAGCGAGTCTGGCCATGGCGCGGACACTGCCACCCCGCCTGTGGCCCCCCGCCGGAGTCACTCTGCGGATTCGCGTCCACAATGGAATGGCACGTCGGAACCGAGTTGAGCCAGCCGAGTTGATGTCCACCGTGGACTTCCCTGTGCCACACTCGTGGCAGATGAGAGCGGAAACGGTGGCTGACGCTGGACGACGTCGGAAGACATCTTCGCAGTTCAGCCACCGTTTCCGGGGTGTTTCAGGAGGCTGTTGGCCTCTCGAAACTAGACGTCGTAGTACAGCGCGAACTCGTAGGGGTGCGGGCGCAGACGCAGCGGGTCGATCTCCAGCGTGCGCTTGAGGTCGATCCACGTCTCGATGAGATCGGGGGTGAACACGCCACCCTCGAGCAGGTACTCGTGGTCCTCCTCGAGCCGGTCGATCACCGCGGGCAGGCTGGCGGGCACCTGGGCGATGTCCTTCGCCTCCTCGGGCGGCAGCTCGTAGAGGTCCTTGTCGACCGGGGCGGGCGGCTCGATCTTGTTCTTGATGCCGTCCATGCCGGCCATGACCATGGCCGCGAACGCCAGGTACGGGTTGCCCGACGAGTCGGGGCTGCGGAACTCGAGGCGCTTGGCCTTCGGGTTGTTGCCCGTGATCGGAATGCGGATACACGCCGAACGGTTGCGCGCCGAGTAGACCAGGTTGACCGGGGCCTCGAACCCGGGCACCAGGCGGTGGTAGGAGTTCACCGTCGGGTTGGTGAACGCCAGCAGGCTCGGCGTGTGGTGCAGCAGGCCGCCGATGTAGTAGCGCGCCAGGTCGGAGATGCCGCCGTAGCCCGCCTCGTCGTGGAAGAGCGGCTGGCCGTCCTTCCACAGCGACTGGTGGCAGTGCATGCCCGAGCCGTTATCGCCGAACAGCGGCTTCGGCATGAACGTCGCGGTCTTCCCCGCCGCCCAGGCGGTGTTCTTCACGATGTACTTGAACAGCATCATGTCGTCGGCGGCGTGCAGCAGCGTGTTGAACTTGTAGTTGATCTCGGCCTGGCCCGCCGTGCCGACCTCGTGGTGGCCGCGCTCGACCTCGAATCCCATGGCGATCATGTTCGTGACCATGTCGTCGCGCAGGTCGGCGTAGTGGTCGACCGGCGGCACCGGGAAGTAGCCACCCTTGTAGCTGACCTTGTAGCCGAGGTTGCCGCCCTCCTCCTCGCGCCCGGTGTTCCACCAGCCCTCGACGGAGTCGATGTGGTGGAAGGTCTGGTGCGGGTCGGAGCCGAAGCGCACCGAGTCGAACACGTAGAACTCCGCCTCGGCGCCGAAGAATGCGGTGTCGGCGACGCCGGTCGCGGCCAGGTACTCCTCGGCCTTGCGGGCGATGTTGCGGGGGTCGCGGCTGTAGGGCTCGCCCGTGATCGGGTCATGAACGAAGAAGTTCATGTTGAGCGTCCGGTGCTTGCGGAACGGGTCGAGGCGGGCCGTCGCGGGGTCCGGGAACAGCGCCATGTCGGACTCGTTGATCGCCTGGAAGCCACGGACGGACGAGCCGTCGAACGCTACGCCGTCCTCCAGGAGGCCTGCTGCCGTGGAGGCGGGGACGGTGAGGTGCTGCATCACGCCGGGAAGGTCACAGAACCGGATGTCGACGTACTCGACCTTCTCGTCAGAGATGAACTTGAGGACCTCTTCGGAGTTGCTGAACACCCTCGCTTGCTCCTTCGATCGGCTCGTGGGTTCGAGCGACGCTAGGGCGACGATGTTGCCCGCCCGTCACTCGAGGGTTTCGCAGAGGTTAACGGCCTCGGCCGCCAACCCCGCGATGGCGAACAACCTAGACTGCGAGCCATGGCCGGGTGGCTCGAGTCCTGGATGCCAGGGACAACTGTGGGACCGAACGGCCCTGCAGTCAGCGACTATCCGGGTGAGCGGCTGGGGTTGCCCGCATCCGGGGCGGGCTCGGTGGCGGGTTTCGGCAGACGGCTCGCCGCGCTGACGATCGACTGGTTCATCGGTTACGGCATCGGGGCGATCTTCGCCACACCCGATGCCACCGTCAACCCCTGGTTCGGGTGGCTCGTGCTCGGCGTGTGGTTCCTGCTGACCGCTGTGCCGGTGGCCGTATTCGGCGCGACCGTCGGGATGATGGTGCTCGGCCTCCGCGTCCTGCCGGTCGACGGACGACAGGGTGTCGGCCTCGGCTGGGCGGTGGTGCGTACCGTGCTGATCGCGGTGGTGGTGCCCCCGCTCGTGCGCGACGGCGACGGGCGCGGCTGGCACGACCGCACGGCGCGCACGGTGGTGGTGCGCACCCGCTGAGCTCAGCGGCGGCGCACCGTGCGCTGGATGCTGCGCATCTTCGCGCCCGGGGGCAGCGGGCCCTTCGGCAGCGCGGCCGCACGGGAGCCCAGGGCGGCGAGGCGCTTCTCGATCTCGTCCATCTGCGCGGTCGAGATGTTGCGCGGCAGCTTGGTGAGGGTGCGCTGGAGGTCACGCAGCCGGGTCTGGCCCTCTTCGTTGCCCACGACGAAGTCGTAGATGGGCGTGCTGCCCACCACCCGCGCGGTGCGCTTCTTCTCCTGCCCGAGCAGCGACTTGACGCGGTGCGGCGCCCCCTCTGCGACCAGGATCACGCCGGGGCGGCCGATCACGCGGTGCACCGCGTCGAGGTGGGTGGTGCCCGCGACGCCCTGGCTGACCCGCCACGAGCCGCGCATGTTGTCCAGCGCCCATCCGGCCGCGCCCGGCTGGCCGTCGGCCTTGGCGTAGACGGAATTCTGCACACGACGTCCGAAGATCGACACCGCGGCGAGCAGACCGAGCGCGATGCCGAGGGGGAGCAGGATCCACTCCATCCCGAAGATCAGCCCGATGCCGAACGCCAGCGCGCTCGCCAGCACCAGCGAGCCGATCATCAGCGGCAGCAGCATCTTGTCGTCGCGACGCTGCTGCTGGAACGCCTGCCAGAGCTGCTTGTACCGCAGCTTGGACGCCGCGCGCTTCTCGCGCTTCGCCGCCTTCTGCGCTTCCTTTGTTGCCGCCTTGTCGGGCTTACCGGCCATGCCGGTCAGGATAGCTCTAGCGGGCCAGCAGCGAGCTGGCCTCCTGCGCTGCCGCACCCTCCGTGGCCAGGTGTTCCAGCCCGTCGGGGAGCGGCTCGCCGCGGCGCTGCTTGGTTTGCGCGTAGAGCCGTCCGGCGCGGTAGGACGAACGGACCAGCGGACCCGCCATCACCCCAGCGAAACCCATGTCCTCGGCGACGCGGGCGTGCTCGACGAACTCCTCCGGCTTGACCCACCGCTCGACCGGGTGGTGACGCGCCGAGGGCCGCAGGTACTGCGTGATCGTGATGATCTCGCAACCCGCCCCGTGCAGGTCTGCCAGGGCCGCGGTGACCTCCTCGGGGGTCTCGCCCATGCCCAGGATCAGATTCGACTTGGTCACCAATTCGGCCGCTCTGGCCTTCATCAACACGGCAAGGGAGCGGTCGTAGCGGAAGCCGGGCCGGATCCGCTTGAAGATCCGCGGGACCGTTTCCAGGTTGTGCGCCAACACCTCCGGGCGCGCCCCGAACACCTCGCCGAGCTGGTCGTCGAGGGCGTTGAAGTCGGGGATCAGCAGCTCGACGCCGGTGCCCGGGTTGAGCGCGTGGATCTGGCGGACGGTCTCGGCGTAGAGCCAGGCGCCGCCGTCGGGAAGGTCGTCGCGCGCCACCCCGGTGACGGTGGAGTAGCGCAACCCCATCTCGCGCACCGACTCGGCCACCCGGCGGGGCTCGTCGCGGTCGAGCTCCGCGGGGCGGCCGGTGTCGATCTGGCAGAAATCACAGCGCCGCGTGCACTGTTCGCCGCCGATGAGGAAGGTGGCCTCGCGGTCCTCCCAGCATTCGTAGATGTTGGGACAGCCCGCCTCCTCGCAGACGGTGTGCAGCCCGCCTGCGCGGACCAGCGCCTTCAGCTCGGTGTACTGCGGGCCGGTGCGGGCGCGGGTGCGGATCCACGGCGGCTTGCGCTCGATCGGGGTCTCGGCGTTGCGGACCTCCAGGCGCAGCAGCTTGCGGCCCTCCGGTGCGATCGTCACTGGGACAGGCTACGCCGCCCGGGTCCGTCGGCACTGCGGTTCCATGTGGGTTGCGTAGGGTCGACGCCGTGGACATGCGGATCTTCACCGAGCCCCAGATGGGCGCGAGCTACGACGACCAGCTCCTCGTCGCGCAGGCGGCGGAGGCGGCGGGCTACGACGCGTTCTTCCGCTCCGACCACTTCCTCGCCATGGGCGACGCCTCCGGAGAGCCCGGCCCCACCGACTCGTGGGTGACGCTCGGGGCGCTCGCCAGGGAGACGTCGCGCATCCGGCTCGGCACGCTCGTCACGTCGGCGACGTTCCGGCTGCCCGGTCCGCTGGCGATCACGGTGGCCCAGGTGGACGCGATGTCGCGCGGACGCGTCGAGATCGGGCTGGGATCGGGCTGGTTCGAGGCGGAGCACGCGGCCTACGGCGTGCCGTTCCCGGGTCTGGGGGAGAGGTTCGACCGGCTCACCGAGCAACTGGAGATCATCACCGGGCTGTGGGGGACGCTGCCCGGCGAGCGTTTCTCCTTCGCGGGCGCGCACTACACGCTGACCGACTCGCCCGCCCTGCCCAAGCCGGTCCAGCAGCCGCGCCCGCCGGTCATCGTCGGTGGCCTCGGCGCGAAGCGGACGCCAGCGCTCGCCGCCCGGTTCGCCGCCGAGATCAACGTGGCGTTCGCCGGGATGGACGCCGTCGCCGCGCAGTTCGCGCGCGTCGACGCGGCCTGCCGGGAGATCGGGCGCGATCCCGCCGAGCTGGTGCGCTCGGTGGCTCAGACGATCGCGGTCGGCCGTGACGACGCCGAGGTGGCGCGCCGCGCCCTCACGCTCGGCCGCGACGCCGCCGACCTGCGCGTCAACGGGCTGGGGGGCACGGTTGCCGAGGTGGTCGACCGCCTCGGGCAGTGGCGCGAGAAGACCGGCATCACCCGTGTCTACCTGCAGCTGATGGACCTGGCCGATCTCGACCAGGTCGACCTGATCGCCGCGGAGGTGGCGCCCCAGCTCGCATGAGTCCCAGCAGGGTGACATTCCTGCGATTGGGTCGCAGCGGTGTCACCCTGCTGCGGCGACCCGCCGCGGCGTAGCGTGACGGCCATGGTGGGGTCGTGTCGTCGTGATGTCGGGCCGGTGCGGGTCGACCGCGTCGGGGTCGTCGAATACGTCGCCGCGTGGGACGCCCAGCGCGCCCACGCCGACGCGCGCCGGGCAGACGCCGGGCCCGACGTGCTGATGCTGCTGGAACACCCGTCGGTCTACACCGCGGGCAAGCGCACCCAGCCCGAGGACCGCCCCACCGACGGCACGCCCGTCATCGACGTCGACCGCGGCGGCCGGATCACCTGGCACGGTCCCGGCCAACTTGTCGGCTACCCGATCGTCGCGCTCGCGGAGCCCCTGGACGTCGTCGACTTCGTGCGGCGGCTCGAGGAGTCGCTCATCGCCGTCGTCCACGACCTCGGGCTCACCGCGGCAGGCCGGGTGGCCGGGCGCACCGGGGTGTGGCTGCCCGCCGACGAACGCGGACCCGAGCGCAAGATCGCGGCGATCGGCGTGCGCGTGCAGGGCGGGATCACGCTGCACGGCTTCGCGCTCAACTGCGAGCCCGACCTCAGCGCGTTCGACCGGATCGTCCCCTGCGGCATCACCGACGCCGGGGTCACGTCGCTGTCGGTGGAGCTGGGGCGGGCGGTGTCCGTCGCCGAGATCATCGACGCGGCGGAGCGCGCCGTGCTGGCAGTGCTGGACGGCACGCTGCCAGTGCGCGAGCATGCGGTCACCCGTCCGACCGCGCCCGCCGGGCTCGACCTCCAGCTGCACCCGGCTCTGCGCTGACCTCACACCTGCGCGAGAACCCTGGCCAGACGCACCAGGCTCGCCCGTAGGGCCGCCACCGGGCGCCCGTCGTCGACGATCCAGTGCCGCACCTGCTCGGCGGTGAGCGCGGCCAGCAGCACATCGGCCCGTACGTCCGGGTCCGGTGTGCCCGCCTCGACGAGCAGCAGGCGGCAGTGGAGCACCCACAGCCGGTGCGATCCGGTGCGCAGCCGCGCCCCCGGGCTGGCGGTCTGTGACATCGCCACCAGGTCCAGGTGAGCCGCGACGAAGCCCAGGTAGGCGTCGACGAAGGCGGTGAGCCGCTCGGCGGGAGCGGCGCCAGGGCCCAGCGGGGGAGGCCCCTCGAGCATCGCCCCCTGCAGCTGGGCCTCCTGCTCATCGAGCAGTGCCGCGCCCAGCCCCGATTTGTCGCCGAACCGGCGGTAGAGCGTGCCCTTGCCGACCCCCGCCGCCGCCGCGATGTCGTCCATGGTCACCGCCGCGACGCCGCGCGCCGCGAACAGCTCCTCCGCCGCGGCGAGCACCTTGCGCCGGTTGCGCGCGGCGTCGGCCCGCTCCGGCGTCCGCGGCGCTGCGGCCAGGTTCAGATCCATGACGTGGACTGTAGTCCGTTTTCTTCTTGACGTAAACGGACTGAAGTCCGTATGGTGAATCGGACCGCAGTCCGATACCACCGGAGGTCGTCATGACCCTCTTGCACATCTCCTCGTCCCCACGCGGCGCCGACTCCGAGTCGCTGCGGATCGCCCGCGTGTTCACCGATGCCTACGCCGAGAGCCACCCCGGCGCGGACGTCGACCACTGGGACCTCTGGGAGGGCTCGCTTCCCGAGTTCGCCGAGGGCGCCAAAGCCAAGATGACCGTGTTCGGCGGCGGCATCCCGGTGGGGGAGCAGGGCCGGGCGTGGGCGCGGGCGCGCGCGGCGTTCGAACGCTTCGCCGCCGCCGACCGGGTGCTGTTCAGCGTGCCGATGTGGAACGCGGGCATCCCGTACGTCCTCAAGCAGTTCATCGACGTGGTCAGCCAGCCCGGCTGGATCTTCGGCGTCGACCCCGAGACCGGCTACCAGCACCTGCTCGCCGACCGCGGCACCCGGGTCGCGGTGATCTACACGAGCGCCGTGTGGGGCCCCGGCCTCGGGCCGGAGTTCGGCCGCGACTTCCAGTCGACCTACTTCGAGGACTGGCTGCGCTGGACCGGCCTCACCGACATCAGCGACATCCGCTTCCACCCCACGCTCACCGGAGACCGCGCGGCAGAGGACGCGGCGGCGCTTGCCCGTGCGCGCGATCTCGCCAAGACGTTCTGAGTCGGGTCAGGCGCGCAGGTGGGTCAGCACGGCCTCCGCGGCGCGGCGGCCACTCACCAGCGCACCCTGCTGGGACGGGGTGTCGCGGTGGTCGCCCGCGACGAAGAGGCCGTCGCCGAGCTCGACCGGGCTACGCAACGGCCGCCCCGGCGGGAAGGCGGGCAGCGCGTCGCGGACGTCGTCGACGCGCAGGAGCTCCCAGCCGTCGGTCGGTACGCCGTAGATCCGGGCGAGCTCGCGGCGGAGGTCGGGCTCGGGGATGGCCGCACCGACGACCGTCGACGACACGAGCGCACGTCCGGTGGGGGCGTAGCCCTCCGGCATGACGACGGTGTTCGCGATCGGTCCGCCGGTGGCGTCGAGGTGCAGCAGCGGCTCGTCCGCCGGGGCCGCGGGGGCGGCGTGGTGGTAGGTGGTGAGCGTGTGCAGGACCGGCACGTCGAGTCCGGGCAGCAGCTCACTGGCGGTGCGTGGATCGGTGGCGACGACGACGGCACGGGCCTGCAGGGTCTCGCCGTCGACCGCCACCCGGCCCGGCTCCACCCGGCTGACCCGCCGTCCCGTCTGCAACGCCTTGTCCGGGAGGGCGTCCGCGAGCTGGGCGGGCAGCGCGCCCACTCCCGCGGCGGGCACCGCGATCGTCCCGAGCGCGAAGCAGCGCCACACCAGCCGCACGTACGCTGCCGACGTCACGAGCTCGCGTTCGCCCAGCACGCCGGAGAGGAACGGCCGCAGGAACCGCTCGACGACCGGTCCGTCCAGGTGCGCCGCGGCGAAGTCGCGGGCCGCCGACCGGTCGATCCGCACGGCCGTGCGCTGCGGCGGCGTGGCCAGCACCCGCGCCGTCCACGCCACCAGCCGGGCCTTGTCAAGCGGCCCGAACAGCCCGTCGACAGCCGTCGACCAGGCCAGCGTCGGGCGGCGCAGCGGGTTGCCGAAGGTGTGCAACCTGCCGTCGTCGCCGCGGATCGCGGCACCGGGGACGAACGGGCGCAGGTCGAGCGCGGCGAGGTCCGCAACGGTTCGCAGCGCAGGGTAGACCGTGTTGAGCACCTGGAAGCCGCGGTCGAGGCGGAACCCGTCGACGGCGTCGGTGGCGAGCCGCCCGCCGGGCCGCTCGGCGGCGTCCAGCACGGCGACGTCGAGCCCGCGGCGGGCGAGAACGAGCGCGGCGCGCAGCCCGGCCAGCCCCGCGCCGACGACGACGACCTCGTGCTCGGTCACCGGTCCAGCGCCGCCGACAGCGCGTCAGCCACCGTCAGGTGACGGAACTGGTACCCGGTGGCCTCCAGCTGGGCGGGCACGGCGCGCTGGCCGAACAGCAGCAGTTCCTCGCCCATCGCGCCGAGCAACCCCTTGATCGCGAAGGCGGGCACCGGGATCGACGTCGGCCGGTGGACGGCGTCGGCGAGGGCCTTCGTGAACTCGGCGTTGGTGACGGGCGTCGGCCCGGTGAGGTTGACCGCCCCGCGGACCTCGTCGTGCTCCAGCGTTTGCCGGATCCCGCCCACCTCGTCGTCGAGGGAGACCCACGGCATGTACTGCGTCCCGGAGCCGAGGCGCCCGCCCAGGAACGCCTTGAACACCGGCTTCAGGATGCCCAGCAGGCCGCCCGCGGGCGCGAGGACGAGCCCGGTGCGCAGGTGCACCACGCGGGCACCCGCGTCCTTGGCCTTCTGGGTGGCCGCCTCCCAGTCCCGGCACACCTCGGCGAGGAAGCCGCCGCCCGACGGCGAGGTCTCCTTGGTGACGTGGTCGCCGGTGTCGCCGTAGTAGCCGACCGCCGAGGCGGAGAGGAACACCGGGACGCCGTTCTCGGCCACGGCCGCGGCGAGGACCTCGGTGGGGACGTTGCGGCTGTCGCGGATCAACTGCTTGCGGGCCCCGCTCCACGGCCGGTCGCCTATCCCGACGCCGCCGAGCCCGACCACCGCGTCGACGCCGTCGAACGTGCCGGGATCGACGCGCCCGGCGGGCGGATCCCACCCGCGCTCGTCCGGCGCGGCGGGCGGGCGCCGCACGAGGCGCAGGACCTCGTGCCCGGTCTCCCGGAGATGGGCCACGAGGGCGGTTCCGATCAGACCGGACGATCCGGCGATGACAACGCGCACGGGGGTGATCCTCGCGGAGACCGCCCCCGCGCGCGAATCGGCCGGGCCGAGGTCACACCTCGAACTCGCCCGCTTCCAGCCGCGTGCGGATCGCCGAGACGAACCGGCCCGCGTCCGCCCCGTCGACGAGACGGTGGTCGTAGGTGAGCGGGAGGTAGCAGACCGAGCGGATGGCGATGACGGGCTCGCCGTCCGTCCCGTCCACCACGCGCGGCTGCCTGTTGATCGCGCCCGTGCCGAGGATCGCGACCTGCGGCTGGTTGATGATCGGCGTGTCGAACAGCGCGCCGACGCTGCCGATGTTGGTGATCGTGAACGTGCCGCCCGCCAGCTCGTCGGGGCCGATCTTGCCGTCGCGGGTGCGCGCGGCGACGTCGGCGATCTTCTTGGCCAGCCCGGCGATGTTGAGGTCCTCGGCGTTCTTGATCACCGGGACGAGCAGGCCGCGGGGGGTGTCCACGGCGATCGCCAGGTGGACGTTGCCGTGGTAGGTGATCTGCTTGGACTCGACGTCGATCGACGCGTTGAGGGCCGGGTACTGCTTGAGCGCCTCGACCGCCGCCTTCGCGAAGAACGGCAGGAAGGTCAGCTTGACGCCCTCGCGGCGCTCGAAATCGGCCTTCACCCGGCCGCGCAGGCGCGCGACGCGGGTGATGTCGACCTCCTGCACGGTCGTGAGCTGCGCCGACACCTGCAGAGACTCGGTCATCCGCTGGGCGATCACCTGCCGCAGCCGTGGCAACTTGACCGTCGTGCCCGGCTGTGGGCCGCCCGCGGCGGGCTGGGCGGCTGCCGGGGCCGACGGGGCTGCCGCCGCCGGGGCCTGCGCCGCGGGCGCGGGGGCCGCGGCGGGCTCCGGCTCCGGCTCCGGCTCGGGCTTCGCGGCCTCGGCCGCGGCGAGCACGTCCTGCTTGCGGATGCGGCCGCCCACACCGGACCCGGTGATCGTCGCGAGGTCGACGTCGTGCTCGGCCGCGAGCTTGCGCACGAGCGGCGTGACGTACGGGGCCGCGCCGGTCTCTGCGCCTGCCGGGGCCGCAGCGGGTTCGGCAGCGGGTTCGGCAGCGGGTTCGGCAGCGGCCTCGGCAGCGGGTGGGGCGGCTTCGGCCGCGGGCGCCGGAGCGGGAGGCGCCGAGTTGGCGGCCGGGGCCGCGGACCGCTGTGCAGGCTCGGGCTCCGGCTCGGGTGCCTTCTCCGGCTCCTGCTCGGGGGCGGCCGCGGCGTCGCCGATCACCGCGAGCTGCCCGCCCACCTCGACCGTCTCGTCCTCGGCCGCGGTGATCTCCAGCAGCGTCCCCGCCACCGGTGAGGGGATCTCCGTGTCGACTTTGTCGGTGGACACTTCCAGCAGCGGCTCGTCCACCTCGACGGCGTCACCGACCTGCTTGAGCCAGCGCGTGACCGTGCCCTCGGTGACGCTCTCGCCCAGCTCCGGCATCGTCACCGCCTGTCCGGAGCCCGTGGACTTGGCGGCGGCCTTCGGGGCTGGGGCGGGCTCGTCGCCCGCGCTCGGCGCCTGGGAGGGCGACGACTCCAGAGGGGGAGCCGACTCCTGCGCGGGAGCCTGCTCCTGCTCGGGCTCGGGCTCGTCGGGCGCGGACCCCGCGGCCGACCCGTCACCGATCACGGCCAGCTCGCCGCCGACCTCCACGGTCTCGTCCTCGCCCGCGACGATCCGCTCCAGCACGCCCGCGGCGGGCGACGGGATCTCGGTGTCGACCTTGTCGGTGGACACCTCCAGCAGCGGCTCGTCGACCTCGACCCGGTCGCCTTCCTTCTTGAGCCACCGGGTCACGGTGCCCTCGGTGACGCTCTCACCGAGGGCGGGCATCTGGACGGAGAAGGACATGGCTCCTCGATCTTGGGGGGTTCGCGGGAGGTCAGGAGTGGCTGTGGAGGGGCTTGCCGGCCAGGGCCAGGTGCGCCTCGCCGAACGCCTCGTTCTGGGTGGGGTGGGCATGGATCAGGGCGGCGACGTCTTCGGCCTGGGCGTCCCAGTTGTAGACGAGCTGGGCCTCGCCGATGAGCTCGCCGACGCGGGCGCCGACCATGTGGATCCCCACGACCGGGCCCTGCGTGCCCTCGCCGCCGGACTTGACGAGCTTGATCGCGCCCTGGGTCTGCAGGATCTGGCTCTTGCCGTTGCCCGCGAGGTCGTAAGTCAGCGTCTGGATCTCGCCGTAGCGCTCCCGAGCCTGCGCCTCGGTGAGGCCGACGGACGCGACCTCCGGCTCGCAGTAGGTGACGCGCGGGATCCCCATCTCGTCGATCACGGGCGGGTTCAGGCCCGCGATGTCCTCGGCGACGAAGATGCCCTGCCCGAAGCCGCGGTGGGCGAGCTGGAGGCCCGGGACGATGTCCCCGAGCGCGTAGACGTCGGGAAGGTTGGTGCGGAGCCGGTCGTCGGTGAGGACGAAGCCGCGCTCCATGCGCACGCCCGCCTCCTCGTAGCCCGCGTTGGCGGTGTTGGGGCCGCGCCCGACGGCGACGAGCAGGTACTCCGCCTCCAGGTCCTCGCCGGACTCCAGCGACACCGTGACCCCGCTGTCGGTCTGCTTCGCCCCCGTGAACTTGACACCCGTCTTGAAGGCGATCTTGCGCCTGCGGAACGCGCGTTCCAGCAGCTTGGACGCGAACTCGTCCTCGGCGGGGACCAGCCGGGGCAGCGCCTCGACGATCGTCACGTCCGCGCCGAAGCTCTTGAAGACCGACGCGAACTCCACGCCGATCACGCCGCCACCGAGGACGACGACGCTGCCCGGCACCTCGTCCAGGCGCAGCGCCTCGTTGCTCGTGATGATCCGGCCGCCGATGTCGAGCCCGGGGAGCGTGCGGGCGTAGCTGCCGCTGGCGAGGACGACCTTCTTGCCCACGTAGCGGTCGCCGCCCACCGTGACGGCGTTCGGCGCCTCGAACCGGCCCTCGCCCGCGACCAGGTTGATCTTGCGGGACTTCACGAGCCCCTGCAATCCCTTGTAGAGCTTGGCGACCACGCCGTCCTTGTAGCTGTTGACGCCCGCCATGTCGATGCCCGCGAGTGAGCTCTTGACCCCGATCCGGTCGCCCTCGCGGGCGTTGTCGGCGACCTCGGCGGCGTGCAGCAGCGCCTTGGTCGGGATGCAGCCGTAGTGCAGGCACGTGCCGCCGAGTTTGTCGCGCTCGACGAGCACCACCGACATCCCCAGCTCTGCCGCACGCAGCGCGCAGGCATACCCACCCGATCCGCCGCCGAGGATCACCAGGTCCGCGTTGTGCTCGGGCACGTCCTACTCCTCACCACGGTTCCACCGTCTCGGCATGTCACGCCGCTGTCATCTTGTCATCCGGCGCGTCGTCGTGTGGGGTCTGGTCCGCCTGCTCCCGGAGTCGGGGAGAAAATCGTGGCGCGGGCACGTTGGCCGTGTGGGAGGTGGGTCGGAGATGGGCCTGCTGGGACGGCTGAAGGGGACGCGCTCCGCCGAGGAGGCGTACCTGCGCGAGTGGGCGAGCACCCACGCCGGGGTCGAGGCGTTCGTCGAACCGCGCACGACGGTCACGGAGACGACGATGTTGCTCGTCGCGGCGGACGGGGAGTGGACCCGTCGGCGGATCGCGAGCCCGGAGGCGGCGCGCAGGCTCGCGCGCGGCCTCCGCATGCCGGTGTACGACGTGCAGCTCGTCGGCTACCCGCAGCGGATGCGCGACCACGACGCTCGGCAGCGCATCCTGCGGCGGCGCGCCCAGAGCGGCTGACGCAGGCGGCTCGTCGCGGCGCACACACACCCCGCGGGCCCGCACAGACCGTCGACGATGTGTGCGAGTGACCGAAAGTGTGTGTCAGCCGTTCGCGGCGATGTCCTGCAGCACCGCGAACAGCGTGCGCACCGGCACGCCCGTGCCGCCCTTCACCGTGTAGCCGTAGGGGCTGCCGGTGTGGAAGCTCGGGCCCGCGATGTCGAGGTGGGCCCACGCGAGGTCGTTGGGCACGAACTCGCGCAGGAACGTGCCCGCCACCAGCATCCCGCCCCAGCGCTGGCCGGTGACGTTGGCCAGGTCGGCCACCCGCGAGTCCAGCTCGGCGCGCATGTGCTCGGGCAGCGGCATCGCCCAGCCGTCCTCGCCGCACTCCCTGGCCAACGCGGCGACCCGGTCCCGGAAGGCGTCTTCGCCCATCACCCCCATCGTGCGCAGGCCCAGCGCCACCTGCTGCGCGCCGGTGAGCGTGGAGGTCTCGATGAGGTAGTCGGGGGAGTCCTCGCCCGCCCGCACGATCGCGTCGGCCAGGATCAGGCGGCCCTCGGCGTCGGTGTTGAGGACCTCGACCGTGCGGCCGCCGTACATGTGCAGCACGTCGCCGGGCCGGTAGGCGGTGTCGGAGGGCATGTTCTCGGCCATGGGCACCGTCGCGGTGACGGCGACGGGCAGCTCCAGCGTGGCCGCGAGCACCGTGGTGGCGATCACCGCAGCGGCGCCGGCCATGTCGGAGGTCATGTGGTCCATGTTCGCCGCGGGCTTGATCGAGATGCCGCCCGTGTCGAACGTGATCCCCTTGCCGACGAGCGCGACGCTGGCACGCGGCGACGGCCCGCCCGACCAGCGCAGCCGCACCAGCCGGGGCTTGCGCGACGAACCCTGGCCGACGCCCAGCACCCCGCCGAAGCCCGCCTCGGCGAGCGCGGCGTCGTCCAGCACCTCGACCTCGACGCCCGCAGCCTCGGCCAGCTCGCGTGCGCGGGCGGCGAAGGTTTCGGGGTAGAGGTCGTTGGGCGGGGTGTTGACCAGGTCGCGGGCCGTGCGCACGGCCCCGCCGACCGCGGTCGCCGTGCGCAGGACCTGCGCGGCGTCGGCGGCGTCGGTGACCAGCCCGAGCCGGGCGAGCGGCGGCTTGCGGTTCCCGTTGGTGCGGTAGGCCGTGAACGCGTAGGCACCCAGCACGCTGCCCTCGGCCGCCGCGGCGAGGTCGATCCGCCCCAGGGCGCTCACGGCGTGGTCGGTGCCCGCGAGCGCCCTGGCGGCCGCGCCGGACGCGCGGCGGACCTGCTCGGGGCGCACGTTCCCGGACCCGTCGGCCTTGCCGAGCCCCACGGCCACCAGCAGGGGTGCGCTGATCGCGCCCCGCGTGGGCAGCTTGACGATCTCGTCGGCCTTGCCGGTGGCCCCTGCGACGGCGAGGAGGTCGGCCAGCTGCCCTTCGAAGGCCGCTTCGACCTCGTCGGCACCGGCGGCGAGCCGCGGCGGTGCGTCACCGTCCTCGGCGATCAGCCCGACGACGACGGCGTCTGCGTCGGCGGTGGCGGGCGAGCCGTCGACGGGGGAGAGCTCGGGTGACACGGGGGCGACTTCCTCTCGGGAGAGCGAGACCGCTTCGAGACCCTACTGACACCGCCGGGTGGCCGGTCCGGGCAGGTCCGGATGCTTGGGTGGGCAGGTGTCCCCGGGCTTCGAACGCAGGCTCGGCATGTCCGACGCGGTCGTGCTCGGCCTCGCCTCGATGCTGGGTGCCGGCGTCTTCGCCGTCTGGGCGCCCGCCGCGGCCGCCGCGGGCCGGTGGATGCTGCTCGCCGTCGTGCTCGCCGGGATCGTCGCCGCCTGCAACGCGGCATCGACGGCCGACCTGGCGGTCGCCCACCCACAGAGCGGCGGTGGCTACGTCTACGGCTCGGCACGCCTGTGCTCGGGGGCGGGCCGTCTCGCGGGGGTCGCGTTTCTCGTCGGCAAGTCCGCGTCGGCTGCCGCCGCGGCCGGGGTGTTCGGCGTCTACGTCCTGCCGTCGGCGCCCCTGGCGGCGGCACTCCTGGCGGTGGTCGTGGCCACCGCGCTGAACATGGCGGGCGTGCGCTGGACGGCGCGCAGCGCCTACGCGCTCGTGGGCGGCACGCTGGCGGTGCTGCTGGTCGTCGTGGTGGTGGGCCTGTCGGGCAGCGGCGGACCGGTCGACTCCGCGGCGCCCGCGGTCGCCCCGATCGTGGTCGACACGGGGCCGCTGGGGGTGCTGACGGCGGCGGGCCTGGTGTTCTTCGCGTTCGCGGGCTACGCGCGCATCGCGACGCTCGGCGAGGAGGTGCGCGACCCGCAGCGCACCATCCGGCGGGCCATCGCCCTGGCGCTGGGCATCGCGCTGCTGGTCTACCTGCTCGTGGCCTGGGCTCTGCTCGTCGGGCTCGGCCCGGATCGGCTCGCGCAGCAGGTGGCGCCGCTGGCCACCCTCGTCGACACCCGGGGGGCCCCCGGGCTCGGTGTGCTCGTGCGCGTCGGGGCGGCCATGGCCGCGGGCTCGGCGCTGTTGTCGGTGCTGGTGGGGATGAGCCGGACGGCGCTCGCGATGGCGCGGGGGCGGGACCTGCCGCGCGCGCTGACCCGGATGAGCCCGCGCGCCACGCCGTGGGTGGCCGACCTCGCGGGCGGGGTGGTCACGTGCGGGATCGCCGTGCTCGTCGGGCCTGCCGCGGCGATCGCGCTCTCGGCGTGCTCGGTGCTCGTCTACTACGGCGTGATCAACGTCGCGTCGCTGCGCCTGCGGCCGTCGGAACGGTCGTGGCCGCGCTGGACCGCGATCCTCGGCCTGGTGCTGTGCACCGCCTTCGCGCTGCTGCTGCCGTTGACCCAGGTGCTGATCACCGGGGCGGCGCTGGCGGTGGGCTGGACGGCGTGCACATTTCTGCCGCTTCGGCGCTGAGCGAGTCCGCGAGCGAACCATCGGCGCTGAGCGAGTCCGCGAGCGAACCATCGGCAAGGAGGGTCGCCAGCTCGGCCAGGTCGGCGATCGACAGGTCGCCCTCGACGCCCTTGAGCGCGGCGACGCGGGCACCCGCGGCCCGGCCCGCGGCCACCCCCGCCGGGGCGTCCTCGACGACGAGGCAGCGCGCCGGGTCCACGCCGAGGCGCTGCGCGGCGAGGAGGTAGCCCTCCGGGTCGGGCTTGCCGCGGCTGATGTCGTCCACCGTGACCAGCTCGGGCGCGGTGATCCCCGCCGCGCCCAGCCGGGCCCGGGCGAGTCGGTCGTCGGCGCTGGTCACGACCGCCCAGGGGAGCGTGAGCCCGGCCAGCAGGTCGAGCGCACCGGCGGTGGGGACCACGTCGGCGAGGTCGTCGTACTGAAGGTCGAGCTGGCGGGCGGCCGCGGCGTCGACGCCCGCGTCGTCGAGGTCGGGGCGCAGCGCCCGCACGGTGGCGTCGGCGGGCCTGCCGTGCAGCGTGGTGGGGTCGACCGGCACGCCGTACTCGCGGGCCCACGTCGTCCAGGCGCGCTCGACGGCGGCGTCGGAGTCGACGAGCGTGCCGTCCATATCGAAGAGCACCGCCGCGATGCCGGTCAGGTCCACGACGGTCGACGGTACGGTGCGCCGGTGGATGATCTGCTCACCGGCCCGCTGCACGACCGGCACACCGCCCTCGGCGCCACCCTGGGGGCCTTCGGTGGCTGGTCGATGCCGATCTCCTACCCGGACGGCACGGTAGCCGAGCACACCGCGGTCCGCACCGACGTCGGCGTGTTCGACGTCAGCCACCTCGGCAAGCTGGGGATCACCGGGCCGGGCGCTGCGGCGTTCGTCAACCGCTGCCTCACCGCCGACCTGGACAAGATCGGCCCGGGGCAGGCGCAGTACACGCTGTGCTGCAACGCGGCGGGTGGCGTGCTGGACGACGTCATCGTCTACCTCGTCGGGCCGGACGAGGTGCTGGCCGTGCCCAACGCGGCCAACGCGGCGCACGTAGCGCAGCTGCTGCGGACGGCGGCGCCGTCGGGGATCACGGTCGAGGACCGGCACCGGGAGCTCGCGGTGCTCGCCGTGCAGGGGCCACGCTCGGCCGAGCTCGTGCGCGCGGGAGCCGATATGGACTACATGGCGTTCGTCGACGTCAGCGAGTTCGGCGGGATGCGGGTGTGCCGCACCGGGTACACCGGCGAGCACGGCTACGAGCTGCTCGTGCCGTGGGCGTCGGCGGGTGCGGCCTGGGACGCGCTGGTGGCGGCCGGGGCGCGGCCGTGCGGCCTCGGCGCCCGCGACACCCTGCGCACCGAGATGGGCTACCCCCTCCACGGCCAGGACCTGACGCCGGACATCACGCCGGTCCAGGCGGGCAGCGGCTGGGCTGTCGGCTGGGGCAAGCCGGAGTTCTGGGGCCGGGACGCGCTGGTGGCCGAGAAGGCCGCCGGTCCCGCCAGGCGGCTGCGCGGGCTGCGGGCGACCGGGCGGGGGATCCCGCGGCCGGGGATGGACGTGCTCGCAGGCGGCGCGCGCATCGGCGTCACGACCTCGGGCACGTTCTCGCCGACGCTGAAGACCGGGATCGCGTTGGCCCTGCTGGATCCGGGCGTGGGCCTCGACGCCGAGGTGAGCGTCGACGTCCGCGGACGCCCGCTGCCGTGCGTCGTCACGAAGCCACCGTTCGTGCCCTCTCACGTGCGATAGGACGTCCGATCATCGGCGGTCCGCTGTACCGTCTGTCCCTATGAGCCCGCAGTTCGCCCGCACCCTCAACCCCGTCCCGACCGCCGAGGAGCGGCGTGGCGAGATCCTGGCCGCCCCCGGCTTCGGCCGGTACTTCACCGACCACATGGTGACGATCCGGTGGTCGAAGGGCATGGGTTGGCACGACGCGGCGGTGGTGCCGTATGGCCCGCTGTCGTTCGACCCGGCCACGATGGTGCTGCACTACGGGCAGGAGATCTTCGAGGGGCTCAAGGCGTACCGCCAGCCGGACGGCTCGATCGCCTCGTTCCGCCCGGAGGCCAACGCGGCGCGCTTCCGCGGCTCGGCGTCGCGCCTGGCCATGGCGGAGCTCCCCGACGAGCTGTTTCTGGCGTCGATCTCCGAGCTGTTGGCCGTCGACCACGAGTGGGCGCCCGCCGCGGGCGGCGAAGACGCGCTCTACCTCCGTCCGTTCATGCTCGCCACCGAGGTGGGGCTGGGCGTGCGGCCCTCGGCGGAGTACCTCTACGCGCTGATCGCCTCCCCGGTCGGACCGTACTTCTCGGGCGGGGTCAAGCCGGTCGACGTGTGGCTCTCGACGGAGTACACACGTGCGGCCCTCGGCGGCACCGGCACGGCCAAGTGCGGCGGCAACTACGCCGCCTCGCTGCTCCCGCAGGTGCAGGGCGCCGCGCACGGCTGCGCGCAGGTGGCGTACCTCGACGCCGAGGAGCGCGTCTGGGTCGACGAGATGGGGTCGAACAACCTGTTCTTCGTCTACGGGTCGGGCGAGCAGATCGAGGTCGTCACGCCGTCGCTCACCGGCAGCATCCTGGCGGGCGTCACGCGCGATTCGGTGCTCGTGCTGGCCAAGGAGCTGGGCTGCCAGGTCACCGAGCGGCGCATCTCGGGGCAGGAGTGGCTCGAGGGCGCGGCCGACGGCACGATCACCGAGGTCTTCGGGTGCGGCACCGCTGCGGTGATCACACCGATCGGCGGGGTGAAACACGCGGGCGGCGAGGTGCGGATCGGCGACGGCGAGCCGGGCCGGGTCACGATGCAGCTCCGGACACTGCTCACGAACATCCAGCGCGGCGCCGCGCCCGACACGCACAGCTGGATGCGCACGCTCTACGCGCCCTGACCGGGACCGGGCTTCTAGCGCGCAGCGAGGACCACGAGTGCGCACGTCGTCGCGAGCTCGCACGCCGCGCCCAGCACGTCCCCGGTCATGCCGCCGAAGCGCCGCGCCGTGTGCCAGGAGAGCGCGGCGACGACGGCGGCGCCGAGCACGATCGCGACCAGTCCCCGCATTCCCGCGAGCGCGAACCCCGAGGCGGCCAGCGCCACCCACCAGGTGGCGGCGACCCACCAGGGCTGCGACCCGGCGACGGTCGCGCCGAGCCCTCCCGGCCGCGCCGCGGGCACCCCGCGCCGGGCGATCCACGCGAACGCCGCCCGTCCGGAAGCCATCGCCAGCGCCGTCGCGGCGACCACCCAGAGCGCGCCCAGCGACGCCGTCAACTCCGCTGTGCCCGACGGCCCGACCATCGCCGCGAGGGCCGCGGCCTGCGTTCCGACGACCACGAGCAGCGTCACCACCGCGAAGGGGCCTGCGCCGCCGTCGCGCATGACGGCGAGGGCGCGCTCGGGCGGGCCGAAGCAGCCGAGGCCGTCGGCCGTGTCGGCGAGCCCGTCCAGGTGCATCCCGCGCGTCGCGAGCCCGGCGAACCCGACGACGAGCAGTCCGGCCACCAACGCCGGAACGCCCAGCGCGGCGAGCCCGACGAGCACCCCACCCGTCGCCGCCCCGATCAACCCGCCGACGAGCGGCGCCCAGCGCAGCGCCGCCGCGGCCGTCCGCGGGTCGGGTGCGTCGACCCTGACGGGCAGCACCGTGAGCCAGGAGAGGGCGAGCGCGAGGCCCCTCACCGGGCGGTGGCGGTCTCGCCCAGCAGCCGGGCCGCCATCTGCAGCAGGGGGACGACGGCGGCCGCGCCGGTGCCGTCGCCGAGGTGGACACCGAGGTCGACGACCGGGGTGAGCTCCAGGCGGTCGAGCACGATCGTCATCGCGGGCTCGGGGGACCGTTGGGCCGCCAGCCACCACTGGCGGGCGCCGGGCGCCAGCGCGTCGGCGAGCAAGGCGGCCGCGCCGACGACGAGCCCGTCGAGCAGCACCGGCGTACGGCGGATCGACGCCTGCAGGCAGAGCCCGGTGAGCACGGCGAGATCGACGCCGCCCGCCACGCGCAGGAGCGCGACGGGGTCGCGGGCATAGGGCTTCGCACGCCGCAGCGCGTCTCGGACGGCCGCGGCTTTGCGCATCCACCCGGCGTCGTCGATCCCGCTGCCGCGACCGATCACCGCCACCGGCTCGGTGCCGGTGAAGGCGGCGACGACGGTCGAGGCCGGGGTCGTCGCACCGACCCCGATCGACGCCGGGATGAGCAGGTCGGCGCCGGAGTCGATCTCCTCGTCGGCCAGTGCGCGCCCGGCCGCGATCGCGCGGGTCGTCTCCTCCTGCGTGAGGGCGTCCTCGCGGTCGATGCGACCGCTGCCCTCCCGGATGTGGAAGCGGTCGTCGGAGACGGCGTCGATCGCCACGTCGACCAGGCGCACCGACGACTCCGACACCGGCGCCAGCACCGTGACCGGCGCCCGCCGCTCGCGGATCGCGTCGACCTGTGTACGCGTGGCGTCGGGCGTGTCGGCCGAGACGCGGGCGGCCGCGATGCCGTGGTCGGCCGCCACGACGATGATCCGCGGCTGGGCGGGCGGGCGGGGTGGGCATTCGCCCTGGGCCGCGGCCAGCCAGACACCCAGCTCGGCGAGCGTGCCCAGGGCACCGGTCGGCACCGTGAGCGCGCCGTGGCGGGCGACGGCGGCACGGCGGGCCTCGGTGTCCGGCGCAGGCACCTGGGGGAGATCCACGCCGCCATCCTGCCCGACCCGGGTGCTACTTCAGGCGCAGGGGAAGCCCCGCGACGAGCAGCACGACCTCGTCGCAGACCTGTGCCAGCGCGGCGTTCAACGCCCCCAGCTCGTCGCGGAACAGGCGTCCGGCACGGGTCGCAGGCACGACCCCCAGCCCGACCTCCGCCGACACCAGCACGACCCGGGCCCGCGCAGCCTGGACGGCGGCGACGAGTCGGTCGCGGTGCGGGGAGACGTCGACGGTGGTGTCGTCCCAGGCGCCTGCTTCGTCGAGGACGCCGGTGAGCCAGGTGGCGAGGTCGTCCACGAGCAGCGCGCCACCGCCACCAGCACCGCCACCATCACCGCTGCCGTCGTCGTCCCTCAGGAGCGCGGCGAGGTCCGGGCCCTCGAGCGTGGTCCACGCCGCGGGCCGCCGGGCGCGGTGGGCGTCGATGCGGGCGGCCCACTCGGCGTCGTCGGCGACGCGACGGGCGGTGGCGATGTAGCGGACGGGCTCCTCGGCGGGCAGGAGGTCCTCCGCGTAGCGCGACTTGCCCGATCGCGTGCCGCCCAGCACCAGTGTCCGCTTCACCGTTCTCAGGGGTTGGCGCCGCGCCCCACGCGGGGCTTGGGCACCCGGAACTTGCGGATCTGGCTGGCCCGGGTGAAGGCGTACCAGCCGATGCTCGCCGGGTGCGCGCGCTCGTCGGGGAACTTCGCCCGCACCTTGCGGGTGGTCGAGAGCCCGAGGAAGAAGCCTTCCGTGACCATCGTGAGCAGACAGATCAGGCTGAAGAGGCTCAGGTACTGCTGGATGGCCGGGAAGGGCAGCACCACCGAGATCAGGACGATGACGGCGAGCGGCATGAACAGGCCCATGATGTGCGGCCGGGAATCCACCACGTCGCGGATGTAGGCCTTGACCGGGCCGCGGTCGCGGGCGAGGAGGTAGCGGTCGTCGCCGCGGGCCATCCCCTCGCGGCGGGCGAGCGCGGCCCCGCGCTGCTCCTCACGGCTGGGTCGGTTGGCCTTCGCCATCCGGGAGGCCTCACGCTGCGTGCGCGGCGGAGGCGGCGCGGGGCCGCGCCGCTTGGCCTCGGCATCGCGGCGCTTGGGGGTGGGACGGCCCTTGCCGCCGACGCGCACGGTATCGGGCGCCCCCTGCGCAGGCGCGGGCTCGGGCTCGGCGGAACGGCGCAGGAACCTCACACACGTCAGCTTACGGGCGACAACGCCGCCCACCTACGCGCGGTCGCCCTCGATTCGCAGGCCGGAGGGTCCGTAGCCTGCGGCCCATGCGGATCGTGGTCGTCGTCGACGCCTTCGGGCCCGCGCTCGGGGCGGCGGAGGCCGCCGCGGCCATCACGGAGGGCTGGCGCGCCGCCGCTCCAGACGACGAGCTGAACGTGCTCCCACCGGGTGCCGCGAACCTCGGCCTCGCGTTGGACGGCGCCGCCCTGGCGGTCACGGGCGGACCGCGCTTCGGCTGGGAGGCCCTGCGCGACTCGCTCGTCACGACGGTCGCGGGCATGGCCGTCGAGCGGGGGGTGCCGTGCGTGGTCGTCGCCGGGCAGGTCAGCGTCGGACGGCGGGAGGCGGCGGCCGTCGGGGTGGACGCGGCCTACGGCATCGACGGCGCGGCCGACGCCGCCGCCCTCGCCGCGCTGGTCGGACGTGTCGCGCGTCGCTGGAGTCGTTGATCGGGACGGACGGGGCGTAGGCTGGAATGCGAATCGCCCGGTACGTGTTGGGAGAGCCATGACCGTCGAGAACACCGCTCCGGCCGGAGTTGAGACAGACGTCGAGACGCACGGCGCCGAGCTCACGGACGCCGCAGCGCTCAAGGCCCGCGCCCTGCTCGAGCAGGAGGGTCGCGACGACATGCACCTGCGCATCGAGGTCAAGCCCGGTGGCTGCGCAGGCCTGAAGTACAGCCTCTACTTCGACCATGAGAGCCGCGACGGCGACCTGTTCCGTGATTTCCACGGCCTGTCGCTGGCCGTCGACCGGTTCAGCGCCCCCTACCTCGAGGGCGCGGTGATCGACTTCGTGGACACGATCCAGAAGCAGGGTTTCACGATCGACAACCCCAATGCAGGCGGTTCCTGCGCCTGCGGCGACAGCTTCAACTGATCGATCTCCCGTCAAGCCCCGATCACCCGTCGTGACCGGGGCTTGACGGTGCGTGTCCCGGTAAGATCGCGCGACGTGCCTATCGCCGTCACCGGTTCCATCGCCACCGACCACCTCATGCACTTCCCGGGGAGGTTCGCCGATCAGCTGGTGGTCGACCAACTCGACCGGATCTCGCTGAGCTTTCTCGTCGACGACCTCGCCATCCGCCGAGGCGGTTCGGGCGCCAACATGGCCTTCGGGTTGGGCGTGCTGGGGCAGTCGCCGTTGCTCGTCGGTGCCGTCGGCGGCGACTTCGCCGAGTACCGAGCGTGGCTGACGGCTCACGGTGTCGACTGCTCGACCGTCCGCGTCTTCCCCGAGGTGCACACGGCGCGGTTCGTCTGCACCACCGACGACGACATGCGCCAGATCGGCTCCTTCTACACCGGCGCGATGGCCCATTCCCGGGAGATCACGATGGCGCCGCTGCGCGACCGCGTGGACCTCGTGGTGGTCGGGGCGAGCGACCCGGCCTGGATGGTCGCCGTCACCCAGGAGTGCCGCGACCTGGGAATCCCGTTCGTGGCCGACGTGTCGCAGCAGGTCACCCGCATGGAGGGCCCGGAGATCCGGCAGCTCGTCACGGGCGCGCGGTTCCTGATGACCAACGACTACGAGCTCGACCTCTTGATGCGCAAGACCGGCTGGTCGGAGGGCGACGTCGCCGAGCAGGTCGACGTGCGGGTCACCACGCTGGGGGAGCACGGCGTGCAGATCGCGGGGCGCGCCACGGGCGAGCTCAAGGTCGGCGTGGTGCCCGAGACCGGGAAGGTCGACCCGACCGGGGTCGGCGACGCGTTCCGCGCCGGGTTCCTCGCGGCCACGAGCAGCGGGTTGTCGCTGGAGCGGGCGGCGCAGCTGGGCTGCCTGATCGCGGTGCAGGTGCTGGAGACCGAGGGTGGGCAGGACTGGATCTGGGACCGCACGCGCGGCGTGGAGCGGCTGCGCGACGCCTACGGCCCCGACGCGGCAGCGGAGATCGCCGCGGCCCTGCCTGCCTGAGCTGGCGCTCCGCCCGCCCCGCCCCCGACTCCGCACCGGAGCAATGTCACCTGCCGCGACTCAGGCGCAGCAAGGAGGAGGGGAGGACCTCACGCCGCGACCGTGCCGAGCGCGCCGCGCAGGCCCCGCAGCGCGTGGAACACGCGGCTCTTGACGGTGCCGACCGGCACCCCGAGCTCGGCCGCGATGTCGGCGTAGCTGCGGTCGGCCAGCACGGCGCGCAGCACGACGGCACGGTGGTCGGGGCTGACCCGGGCCAGCGCCTGCACCAGCACCTCCCGCATGACGACCTCGTCCGGGCCGGGCCGGGCGTCGATCGGCTCGATGCCCGGCGGCTGCTCGCGGACGAGCCGGGGCCGAACGGCGCGGGCGCGCTCGTGGTCGATGGCCACGTTGCGGGTGATCGTGGTCAACCACGCGCCGATCGGCGGCCCTGCCGGGTCGAACGACGAGCACTTCGACCACGCCCGCAGGAAGGCGTCCTGCACGGCATCCTCGGCATGCTGCCGATCGCCGACGACGGCCATGGCCTTGGCGAGCATCCGCGGGCGGTTCTCGGCGTAGGCGGCGGCGAAGCCGGACGGGGTGCACAGCCCGGCGCAGGGGCGGGGGCAGGGGGTGCTGGTCATGCCGATCACGGTGCGCCCATCCGGTCACTTTCCCGATGCCGTCCTACCGGGTTGAACCGGTAGAAATACGCACTCCCGGGATCCCTGACAAGACATGTGCGACGACCGGCGTACGGCGGCCTTTGACGGCGAGCTCACCGAGCGGTTCGCTCACCGTGCCGGGGGGCAGCAGCGCCCGCGTGGACTCGCCGATCACGACCTGTCCGGGGCTCGCCGAGGTCTCCAGGCGCGCGGCCACGTTGACCGCGTCGCCCATCGCGTTGAAGTTGCGCAGCTCGGTGCTCCCGATGTTGCCGACCAGCGCAGGGCCCGTGTTGATGCCGACACGGAAACGCGGCCAGGCGGGCTCGGCCACCGCGTCGATGCGCGCCTGCATGCGCAGGGCCGCCCTGGCCGCTCGCGCCGCGTGGTCGGGCTGGCGGACCGGGGCGTTGAACAGCGCCATCAACGCGTCGCCCACGAACTGCACGATCGTGCCGCCCTCGGCGAGGATCTCGGCCGTCGCCACCTCGAAGTAGCGGTTGAGCATCGCGACGATCTGCTCGGGCGTCGACACTTCGGAGAACGTCGTGAACCCGCGCAGGTCGGCGAACACCGCTGTGACCTCGACGACCGCCCCGCCGAGTGCCGCCTGCCGCGGGTCGGCGATCAGCGCGGTGGCGACGTCAGGGGACATGTACTGCCGGAAGAGGCCGTCGAGCTGCTTGTAGAGCCGCGCGTTCTCCAGTCCCATGGAGAGCTGGGCCGCGAGTGACGCGATGAGCGCGCGATCGCGGCCGCCGAACCCGCCGCGACGGTGCACGAGCAGCACCCCGGCAGGCCGGTCCTTGACGGCCAGCGTGCACGCCACGAGCTCGGGCGCGACGTCGAAGGGCCCCCGCTGCCCGAGCGCCTGCTCCAGGCGTGGCGGGACCGGCATGCGGGGGTCGGAGGCCAGCTCGGGGGGGAACATGAGGCGTCCGCTGTCGAGAAGGCCGATCCGCGCGGCATCACAGCCGAAGCCCCGCACCACCCGTCGCACGGCCCGCATCAGCAGGTCGCGCTCGCCCAGCAGCACCCGCGACTCGTGGCCGATGGCGACGAGCACGTCGAGACGCCCGATCTGCTCCCGGTCGGCGCGCAGCGCGGCGGCGGCCCGGCCGAGCACCGCGGTCTGGCCCTCGGTCAGGCCGAAGCGCGCCGCGAGCCCCGACGTGATCAGCGACATCTCCGCGGGCGTCAGCTCTCCCGCCTCCTGTCGCGCGACGGCGGCGACGAGCTGCTCCAACGCCGACCCGTACTCCACCCGGACGGCCCGCAGGGTCGCCTCCGTGCCGACCGCGTCGAACAGGCCGCTGGTGGCGCCCTCGCGGCGGTAGGTCACGTAGGCGGAATAGCCGACGTAGCCGAACGCCAGCACCATCAGGACGTGCCAGAGCCACCAGGTCAGGTGCCAGTTCGCGCCGAGCGCGACCGCGACCATCGCCTCCGCCAGCAGCACGTCGGCGGTCAGCACGGACAGCAGGACGACCGAGCGTCTGCGCCGGTACAGCAGGAAGTACCGCACGGCCGCGGCGAGATAGAGCGGCACGGCGACGACGACGAGCGCGATGACCGCGACGCTGCCCCGGTCCCCGATGACGGGGCTGGCGAGCGGGGGAAGACCGGTCAGCGACACCACGCCCCACACCACCGCCAGCCCGACGAGCCCCCACCGCAGAGCGGGGCCGGCGCGCAGCACGGTCGCCGCAAGGCGGCCGTCGAGGCTCAGCGCGGCCGCGGCCCCGAACAGCGCCGAGAGCGCGAGCCCGGCAGGCGTCGCGAGCGAGAAGCCGCCGTTGGCGTGATCGATCAGCACGCCCGGCGTGGCGAGCGCGTGCAGCCCGAAGAACAGTGCCGCGGCGAAGAAGCCGAGCCCGACGAGCAGCAGCCGGGCGTCGCCGTGGCGGCGGGCCGCCCGGTCCACCGCCAGCGCGAGCCACGCGCTGAGCGCCGCCGCCGCGAACACGAGCCAGAAGTGGCTGGGGTGGTGCTCCCACACGATGTCGGCGGGCGGAACGGCCAGCAGCAGCCAGAGGCCCGCCGCGGGCAGCGCGAGGTGGAACAGCCAGAGCGCGAGCCGCGCCCGGCTGCCGCCGCGGCGGACCGCGACGGTCACGACCGGCCTGCGCGACGGCGCAGGCCGTCGAGATCCAACACGGTCATCGTCCGTCGGCCGGTGGTGAGCTGCCCGCGCTCGCGCAGGGTGCGCAGGGCCTTGGCCACCGCTTCCCGCGACGCCCCGACCCAGCCCGCCAGCTCGTCCTGGGACAGGGCCACGGTGATCCGCGTGCCGTTCTCGTCCGGCTCGCCGAAGCGTTCGGCGAGCTCGACGATCCGCTGCGCCACGCGGGCGGGGGTGTCGTAGGCGGCGAACTCGGCCCGCTTGCGGTCGGCGTCGCGCAGCCGGTCGACGACGAGCTGGAGCAGCGCGACCGCGGCGGCGGCGTGGGTCGTGAGGAAGTCGCGGAACGCCTCCACCTGCAGGACGTGGGCCAGCACGGGCTCGAGCGCGGCGACCGACGCGGACCGCGGCCGCCCGTCGACCGCGGAGAGCTCCCCGAGCACGGCGCCCGGCCCGCGCACCGCGAGCACGACCTCCTCGCCGTCCTCGGTCAGGGAGAACACCTTCACCCGCCCCGAGGCGATGACGACGACGGTCGAGGACCGCTCTCCCTCGAGGAAGAGCGACGCGCCCGCGGGCCAGCGCCGTGTGCGGGCGCGGGCGGTCAGCGCGTCGCGGTCGGCCGGACCCAGGCGCGCCATGAACTCGCCCTCCGGGAACGTGCTGCTGTCGGTCATGCCCCCCATCCCGCCAGAACGTCGAGGGAAGCCTAGGGCGAGGAATGTGCATTTCTCTACGTCCCAATGCCTCCTCTCTACGACGACGCCGCGAACCGAGCGGCGCACGCTCGTCGAGAAGGAGGACACGACTATGGACAACCACCTGGCGACCGGCCTCGACATGGTCGGGTGCCCCGCGTGCGCGGCACCCGCCGAGGTCGTCGACCGCTACGTGCTGGAGAGCACGGACGGCCCCATCGAGCACGCCACTGTGCTCTGCGCGGCCCGGCACCGCTTCACCGTGCTCGTCGAACGGCTCGTCACCCCCCGCGCGATGCAAGAGGAGGCGGGACGATGGGCGCAACCCTCCAGCTGAGCCACCGCGACCGGGCGATCCTGCGCGCGGTCGCGGGCGGCGGAGCCGAGCTGCTCGCGGGCTCCGAGCCCGATCTCTTCCTGGACGGCCGCTGCTGCGCCGACCAGGTCGCCGCCCACCGGCTCGCCCACGAGGGCCTCATCGCCAGTGTCGTTCCGGGCGCGCCGGGGAGTCGCGTCGCGGCACGGCTCACCGCGGTGGGGCACGACGTGCTCGCCCTGGCCTGCTAGGAGCGCCGTGAACGACTCGGGCCTACTGCGCGTCGCTCGCTACGGCCGGAGTCGCTCAAGACCCTCCTAGATGCGCACCGGGTAGGCGGGTTCCGGGATCTCGGGCTTGATCCGCTGCTCGACGAAGATCCCGTGCCAGAGCAGGAACACCAGCAGCGTCCAGATGCGGCGGCTGTGGTCCACCGGCCCGTCGCGGTGGGCGTCGAGCATGCGGGCGACGGCGGCCAGGTCGACCAGGTGGTCGGCCTGGCTGTCGCGCACGATCGCGCGCGCCCAGTCGTGCATCTCGTCGCGCAGCCAGTGTCGGATGGGCACGGGGAAGCCCAGCTTGCGGCGGTGCAGCACGTGCGGCGGGACGATCCCCTCGAGCGCCTTGCGCAGCGCGAGCTTGGTAGTGGACTTGCCGAGCTTCTCCTCGAGGGGGAGGCCCGAGGCCACCGCGAACACCTCGGGGTCGAGGAACGGCACCCGCAGCTCGAGGGAGTTCGCCATCGTCATCTTGTCGGCCTTGACGAGGATGTCGCCCCGCAGCCAGGTGAACAGGTCGACGTGCTGCATGCGCGCCACCGGGTCCCAGCCCGCCGATTCGGCGTAGTAGGGCGCGGTGACGTCGGTGTGCGACCGCCGTGGGTCGTACGGGCGCAGCACGCCCGCGAGCTGGTCGTCCCGGAAGATGCGGGCGTTGCCGTAGTAGCGCTCCTCCAGCGGGAGGGCACCGCGGCGCAACAGGTCCTTGCCGCGCATGCCCTCGGGCAGCCGGGTGGACGCCCGGCCCAGCAGGCCGCGCAGCGCGCCGGGCACCTTCTCGAATGGCGCCAACGACAGCGGCTCCCGGTAGATCGTGTAGCCGCCGAACAGCTCGTCGGCGCCCTCCCCGGACAGCACGACCTTGACGTGCCTGCGCGCCTCACGCGCGATGAACCACAGCGGGACGAGCGCGGGATCGGCGACCGGATCGTCGAGGTACCAGACGATCAGCGGCAGCGCGTCCATCATCTCGTCGGGCTTGACCGTCCGGATGACGTGGCGCACGCCGATCGCCGCGGCGGACTCGGCCGCGACGTCCACCTCCGAGTAGCCCTCCCGGTCGAACCCGGTCGTGAACGTGATCAGGTCGGGGTTGTGCTCCTTGGCGAGCGCGGCGATCGCGGTCGAGTCGATGCCGCCGGAGAGGAACGCCCCCACCGTGACGTCGGCGCGCATGTGCTTGGCGACGGAGTCGCGCAGCACCCCGGCGATCCGCCGGTGGACGCCCGCCCCGCTGCCGCCGCCCGCGTGCAGCACCGGGGTGAAGTAGCGCTCGGCCTCGGGCTCCTCGCCGGGCCTGACCGTCACGTGTGTGCCCGACTCGACGCGCCGGATGGCGCGGTGCAGCGTGGCGGGCTCGGGCACGTACTGCAGCAGGAAGTAGTGCTGCAGCGCCACGGCGTCCAGGTCGCGGTCGACGGCACCCAGCCCGAGCGTGGGCGCGAGCTCCAGCAGGCTCTTCTTCTCGCTGGCGAACGCCACGCCCGCGGGCCCTGCCGCCACGAACAGCGGCTTGATCCCGAACGGGTCGCGCGCGACGAACAGCACGCGTTCGCGGGCGTCCCAGATCGCGAACGCGAACATCCCGCGCAGCCGCGACACCGCGGCCGGACCCCAGTGGTGGTAGGCCGCGACGATGGCCTCGGTGTCGCCGTCGGTCGCGAAGGTCGCCCCTACGGCCGCCAGCTCGGCGCGCAGCTCCAGGTAGTTGTAGATCTCGCCGTTGAAAACGATGGCGTAACGATCGCGCCCTGGATCAGGGCTCCAGTGCAGCGGCTGGTGGGAACGGTCCACGTCGATGATCGACAGGCGGTTGAACCCGAAGACGACGTCCGTGTCGTGCCAGGTGCCGCTTTCGTCCGGTCCGCGGTGCCGCGCGCACCGCATCGCCCGCCCGACGGCCTCCGCGCTCGTCTGGGCGTCGGCGGCGGAGGTGAGCAGTCCCAACAGTCCACACATGGCGAACCAGTATGCGGGGGGGCGCGCCGGGCCCGTTCGCGGCGCACCCGACAGGCCAATCCTTGGTCGTCTCCGTTAGTCTCTACGCGAGGTCGAAGACCCAGCAGACGGGTGGGGCAGACGGGTGGGAGGCGGCGAGCAGTGAGCCGAGCACAGCGCGGGGCGGACCGCCGTGGTTCTCGGGGTCGCGTGGTCAGGCTGGTCGCCCTTGCGGCGCTGGTAGGGCCGCTCACCGCGGGGTGCTCCATCGAGGACGTCATCCGTTTCGGGTGGCCGGTCGGCGTCACTCCGCAGGCTGAGGCGATGCGGAACATGTGGACGTGGTCGGGCATCGCCGCGCTGGTCGTCGGGGTCATCACCTGGGGCGCGATGTTCTGGGCAATGATCTTCCACCGCAAGCGCAAGGGCAGCGACCCGAACATCGTCCCGCGGCAGACCCAGTACAACCTCCCCGTGGAGCTGATCTTCACGGTGGTCCCGGCGATCATCGTGGCGGTGCTCTTCGGGTTCACCGTGAGCGTGCAGGACTACGTCTACGAGAACCCGCCCAACCCGGACCTGAAGGTCGACGTCACGGCGTTTCAGTGGCAGTGGAAGTTCGCCTACCCCGACCACCAGGGCACGAACGGGCAGCCGATCAGCACGCTCGGCACGAGCGACACGATCCCGCTGCTCGTGCTGCCGACGGGTGAGAGCATCCAGTTCACCCAGCACTCGAACGACGTGATCCACAGCTTCTTCATCCCGGAGTTCCTGTTCAAGCGCGACGTCTTCCCGCTGCCGCGGGTCAACGACCAGGAAAACGTCTGGACGATCACCGGCATCGACCAGGAGGGCGCGTTCGTCGGCCGCTGCGCCGAGCTGTGCGGCAGCTACCACTCCCAGATGAACTTCGAGGTCAGGGCGATCTCGAAGGACAAGTTCGACCGCTGGCTCCAGTTGCGGGCCCAGACGAACCCGGCGACCGGGGCGCCGTACACAGCGGGCGAGGCGCTGGCCCAGCTCAGCTGCGGCCAGGTGTGCTCGCCGGAGGCCTACACGACCTACCCGTTCACCACCGACCGCACGCAGCGGTCGCCGTCTGAGCCGATCACGGCAGCAGGGAGCTGAGCAGCGATGCATGTCGAAGCCCGGCTTTTCGAGTTCCTCACGGCTTTCTTCTTCGTCGCCGCGATCGTCTACGTCATTATGTCGCGGGAGCCCGCGGGCAGCGCGGCGCTGTTCCTCACCGGTGGCCTCGCGCTGATCATCAGCACCTACTTCCGGTTCGTCGCCCGACGGCTGGAGGAGCGGCCGGAGGACGACCCGGATGCCGAGGTGTCCGACGGCGCGGGTGACATCGGCTTCTTCTCGCCCGGCAGCTACTGGCCGATAACCCTGGCGGCCGCGGCGGCGCTCGTCGGCATCTCGTTGGCGTTCTGGTACGTCTGGGCGCTTGTCATCTCCGGTGTGCTGCTGCTCGTCGCGGTCGGCGGCCTGGTCTTCGAGTACCACCTGCGCCCGTCCGACCACTGAGCGGAGCTTGCGACGCGAGCATCGCGGCACTGAGCGGAGCTTGCGACGCGAGCATCGGCACTGAGCGGAGCTTGCGACGCGAGCATCGCCACTGGGTCTCCCACCGCACCACCTGATCACTTAGGGTGGCGGCCGGTACATCTCCGGTCGTCAGGAGGAGCCTCGTGGTCGAGGTGCGGAAGTCGGACCAGACCGGGCCAGCAGGCGCCTTGGGCGTCGAGAGCAACGGCATCAACGTCATCGACGACGCCGAACGCAAAGGCAGGCCGATCCAGCTGTTCTGGCCGTGGTTCGCGGCCAACGTGTCGGTGCTCGGCATCTCCTACGGTGCCTTCACATTGGGCTTCTCGATCGCGTTCGGCCAGGCGGTCGTCGCCGGACTGATCGGGATCGTCTTCTCGTTCCTGCTGTGCGGGTTCATCGCCCTGGCGGGCAAACGCGGCTCGGCGCCGACGATGGTGCTCTCCCGCGCCGCGTTCGGGGTGCGCGGCAACAAGCTCCCCACCGCGGTCTCATGGCTGCTGACGGTCGGCTGGGAGACCGCGCTGGTCATCCTCGCCACGCTCGCCACGGCCACGGTCTTCGACCGGCTCGGGCTCGGCGGCGGCGCGGGCACGAAGATCATCGCCCTGCTGGTGGTGGCGGCGCTCGTCGTCGGCGCCGGGGTGCTCGGCTTCGACGTGATCATGCGCCTGCAGACCGCCATCACCATCGTCACGGCGGTGCTCACCGTCGTCTTCATCATCCTCGCCGCCGATCAGGTCAACTGGGCAGCGGTCTCGGCGCTGCCCGCGGGCTCGGTCGAGCAGGTGATCGGCGCGCTCGTGTTCCTCATGACCGGCTTCGGGCTCGGCTGGGTCAACGCCGCCGCAGACTATTCGCGCTACCTGCCGCGCAACGCGTCCTCGCGCGGGGTCGTCGTCTGGACGACGGTCGGGTCGTCGCTCGCGCCGATCGTGCTGCTGGTGTTCGGGCTGCTGCTCGCTGGGTCGTCGCAGGACCTGTCCGCCAAGATCGCGGCTGACCCGATCGGCGCGCTGACCGACGTGCTGCCCAGCTGGTTCCTCGTGCCGTTCGCGCTGGTGGCGGTGCTGGGCCTGGTCGGAGGCGCGGTGCTGGACATCTACTCGTCCGGGCTGGCGTTGCTGTCGCTCGGCCTGCGCATCCCGCGCTGGACGGCCGCGCTGATCGACGGGACGATCATGGTGATCGGCACGATCTGGGTCGTGTTCTTCGCCGACGGCTTCCTCGGGCCGTTCCAGGGCTTCCTCTACACGCTCGGGGTGCCGGTGGCCGCGTGGGCCGGGATCATGCTGGCCGATATCGCCATGCGCCACCGCGACTACGCGGAGGCCGAGCTGTACGACCCGCGCGGCCGCTACGGCGACGTCCGTTGGACGGCGGTGGCGCTGCTCGTCGTCGGCACGGTGCTGGGCTGGGGCCTGGTGACGAACACGACCACGGACATCCTCATCTGGCAGGGCTACCTGCTCGGCCCGTTCGGGCTCGGTGGGCGCGACGGTGCGTGGGCGTACGCCAACCTGGGCGTGCTCGTCGCGCTGGTCCTCGGCTTCGTCGGCACGCTGATCCTCGACCGGTCGCGGGTGCGGGCGCAGGAGGCATGACGGAGAGCCATCTCGTCGTCGTCGACATGCAGCGGGTGTTCGCCGAGGTGGACAGCCCCTGGGCGACGCCCGGCTTCGCGGCGATCGTGCCGACGATCGGAAAGCTGGTCACCGCGTTCGGCGACGATGTGACGTTCACACGGTTCGTCGCGCCGCCCGAGCCGGAGGGCGCGTGGCGGGCGTACTACGCGCGGTGGCCGTTCGCGCTGCAGCCCGCCGGGGCGCCGCTCTGGGACGTCGTGCCGGAGCTGGGGCCCGCCGGCCCGACCGTCAACGCCACGACGTTCTCCAAATGGGGCGCGCACCTCGCCGACCGGGTGGGCGGAGCCACGATGGTGCTCTGCGGGGTGTCGACCGACTGTTGCGTGCTCTCCACGGCGGTCGCGGCGGCCGACGCCGGGGTGCCGGTGCGGGTCGTCGGTGACGCGTGCGCGGGCGTCTCGGACACAGGCCACCGCGCCGCGCTCGACGTGCTGGCGCTTTACACGCCGCTGGTGGAGGTCGTGACGAGCGCCGACTTCCTATGACGCTCGAACGCGCGCGCGGGGCGCTCCACGGCCTCGCCGTCGGGGACGCGCTGGGGATGCCCACGGAGTCGACGCCGCGCTGGCGGATCGTGGAGCGCTACGGGCTGCTCGTGGACCGGTTCCATCCCGCGCCTCCCGGCCATCCGATCGCTGGGGGGTTGTCCGCGGGGAGCGTCACCGACGACACCGAGCAGGCCGTGCTGCTGGGGCGCCTGTTGGTCGCGTCCGGCGGCCGGATCGACCCCCGCGAGCTGGGTCGACGGCTTGCGGCCTGGGAAGCCGCGATGCGCGAACGGGGGCATGTCGGCCTGCTCGGCCCCTCGACCCGGCGAGCCGTCGCCGCCATGGCCGCGGGTGTGGATCCGGTCGAGGCCGGTCGGGACGGGACGACGAACGGCGCGGCGATGCGGATCGCGCCCGTCGGGATCGCCGTTCCGGTGGGGGATGCGCTGGTCGACCGGGTCGTCGAGGCGTCGGTCGCGACGCACGGCACCGGTGTCGCCTTGGCAGGCGCGGCCGCCGTGGCCGCGGCCGTGAGCGCCGGGATCGACGGGGCGGGCGTCCGGGAGACGTTCGCGGTCGCGGCGGACGCCGCAGAGCTGGCAGTGGGGCGCGGCCGGTGGGTCGCCGCCGCCGACGTGGGCGCCCGGATCCGGTGGGCGACGAAGCTGGTCCGCGGTCGGCGCGACCCGCTGGAGACGATCTCCACGCTCGTCGGCACCAGCGTGGCGGCGCAGGAGTCCGTGCCCGCGGCGTTCGCGGTGCTCGCCATCGCCGGAGACGATCCGTGGCTGGCGTGCAGGCTCGGCGCGTCGGTCGGCGGCGACTGCGACACGATCGCGGCGATGGCCGGGGCGATCGCAGGGGCCTGCTGTGGGGTGGACGCCCTGCCGGTGCGGGCGAATGTCGCGGACCTGGACCTCGACGGGCTGGCCGAGGGCCTGTGGGCGCTGCGGCGCGGGGGTGGGGCGGCGAGTGGTCGGGGTCCGGTGGCGGCACCCGGCCAGAGGTGATCGCCGGTGATGTGGCGCGCCCGTCGGCCGCACCGGGCAGGCGAGCCCAGATCGCCGCGCACGCGGCTGTGTCGGCCGCCCAGGGTGTGTCCCGCCCTTGATCGCCGCGTGCGCGCCCTGTCAGCCGCCCGGCGTGGGCCCCGCCCATGATCATCGGGTGCGCGACTCTGTCAGCCACCCGTGCCCGGCCATGATCGACGTGTGCGCCGGCCATGATCGCCGGTTCAGGGACATGAGCTGCGTAGGCGCACCTCATGTCCGGGATGCGGTGATCATGGCAGGTTGGTCGTCTGCAGCGCGGGCGGCGCGGCTTCGGCGGAGTGGGCGGCGATGGCTCTCCTGTGTAGGTGGTACAGGTGCGCGGTGATCATCGAGAGGGTGGGGTGACGGGGCGGCTGGTCAGCGTCGGCAGCGTGGTGGTCGACGTCCTGGCCACGGTGGACGCCTTGCCGCCGCCCGGCGGTGACGCGTGGGCCTCGCGGATGCGGATGGCCGCGGGCGGTGGGTTCCACGCCATGGCGGCGGCAGCGCGGGCGGGCCTTCCCGTCGTGTACGCGGGCGCGCACGGCACCGGCCCCTTCGGCGACCTGGCGCGCGCGGCGATGCGAACCGAAGGCATCGAGATCCGGCTTCCGCCACGCGCGGAGATCGACACCGGAGTGGTGATCGTGATCGTCGACGGCGACGGAGAGCGCACCTTTGTCAGCGGGCGCGGGGCGGAGACGACGCTCGGGCCGTCGGACCTGGCGGACCTGCGTCCTCAGGCGCGCGATGTTGTGTTGGTCTCGGGCTACGGCCTCGACGACGTCCTCGCCGACTGGGTGCTGGGGCTGCCCGACGACGTCGTGGTGGCGTTCGACCCCGGTCCGCTGGCCCGGCCCGGCCCCTTCGCGCGGGTGCGGGGCAGGTTGGACTGGGTCAGCGCCAACGAGGACGAAGCCGCCGCCTGTACCGGCGCACCCGACCCCGAGGCCGCCGCACGCGCACTCGTCGGTCGGGCGGGCGCGGTGGTCCGGATCGGGGCGCGGGGCTGCGTGCTGGCGATGGTCGGGGCGGAGCCGGTGCGGCTGCCCGCCATCCCGGTGCGGGTGGTCGACACCACCGGCGCAGGTGACACCCACACCGGCGCCTTCCTCGCGGCGCTGCTGGCGGGCGCAACCCCCGCTGAGGCGGCCGATGCGGCAAACGCCGTGGCCGCCCGTCGTGTAGCAGACGGCTGATACTCGCCCCCGGGTGCCGCGCCCCGGGCGACCCTTCGCACACCCTCGGGCGTTCCAGTGGGCCTTCCGGTCGGGTGTGCCGCCTTTGATCAGCACCTGTCCGGCGATGCCGTTGTTGGTGCCGAAGAGCGACCGCAGCGCGGGCGTCCTCCAGCCCAGGTCGAACGCGAGCCGTGCCTCCTCCAGCGTGAGGCCGTGCCCATCGCCTTGCAGGCGGCGACGACCTCGTCGGGGACGGCGTCCTCGGCGTCGATCCGCTACTCGAGCGGCACCACCTCGGTGCGGACGAAGTCGCGCACGGAGGACAGGATGGCGGAGAGGTCGTCATCGTCCACCCCAGGGGGTTAGCGTTGCTGAGGTGAGCATTCTCTACACAGCAGCCGCACTGTCCACCGGCGACGGCCGCAACGGCCATGTCCGATCCTCCGACGGTTTCGTCGACCTCGACCTCGCGGTCCCCAAGGAGATGGGCGGCGCAGGCGGCGGCGCCAACCCCGAGGAGCTCTTCGCGGCCGGCTACGCGGCGTGCTTCCACTCCGCGGTGAAGGGGGTGGCGCGGCGGCGGAAGCTGACCGTGACCGAATCGGCCGTGGCGGCCGAGGTGGGCATCGGCCCGCGCGACGAGGGCGGGTACGGGCTCACGGTGGCCCTGAACGTCGAGCTCGGCGGGGTCGACCAGGCGACGGCCGACGAGCTCGTGGCCGAGGCCGACCAGGTGTGCCCGTACTCCAACGCGACGCGGGGCAACATCGAGGTGACGGTGGAAGCGACGGTCGCCTGAGCTACCGGACGAGGGCGAGCACGAACCCGTCGTAGTTCTTGCCGCCCACGGTCTGGATCACGGTGGCGTCCACGCGTGGCTCGCCCGCGATCGCGTCCGCCAGTCGCCAGGTGCCGACGATGGCCGCGTCGGTGCTGCTCGCGTCGACGATCCCGCCCTGGCGCACGACGTTGTCGACGACGATCAGGCCCCCGGAGCGGACGAGCCGCACGCACTCCCGGAAGTAGTCCGCCCCCGAGGCCTTGTCGGCGTCGACGAACGCCAGGTCGAAGGGGCCTTCGAGGCCCGCGAGGGTGTCCATGGCGGGACCGACCCGGATGTCGACGACCGCGGCGACGCCCGCGCGGGCGAGGTTGGCCGCGGCGACCTCGGCGTGGTGCGGGTTGATCTCGCAGGTCACCAGCTCACCATCGGCGGGCAGCGCGCGGGCGAGCCAGATCGTCGAGTAGCCGCCGAGCGTGCCGATCTCCAGGATCCGGCGCGCTCCCGCTGTGCGGGCCAGCAGGTGCAGGAGCTTGCCCATCGGCGCGGTGACCGCGATCGGCGGCAGGCCCGCGGCGGAGCTGTCCGCCAGCGCGGCGTCCAATGTGGTGTCGGGGGCGTGCAGCTTGCCCGTCCAGTAGTCGTCGACGTCGGCCCAGAGCGTTTCGGTCACGTGATCAGTCTGCTCTCCCCGGGCCGAGCGCACCTGGCCGCGTCGCGCCTCACGCGACCGTGGCGGCGACCTCCGGCACCCGGCCCGCGGCCGCCCGGAGCAGCACCGCCACCCAGGTGCGGAACGGGCGCCAGGCCTCCCCGATGCGGCGCAGATCCGCGGGCGTTGCCGGACCCGGCAATCCGTAGAGGCTGCCGACGATCGCGGCGAGGCGCGGCTCGTGCTCGACCGGCACGTCGCACACCCCGCTCGCCCGGATCACGATGAGCGACGCCGAGAACGGCCCGATGCCCGGGATCTGCCGCAGCCGCGTCATCGCCTCCTCGGGATCGCTCCGCCTGATCGTCTCGGCATCGAGCTGCCCATCCAGCGCGGCCCCGGCCACGCCGTGCAACCGCTCGACCTTCACCGGCGGCAGGCCCTTGAACTCCGCGACGGCGAGCAGCTGCCGCGGGGTGGGGAACGCGGCCATCGCCGCACCCGCGACCTCGACCGGCCGCCCGTGGGCGCGGGCGAGCCGATCCCGCACACCCGCTGCCTGCCGGGCGTTCCAGCGCAGCGAGAGGACGCACCACGCCGCCGCCTCGTACGGCGAATGGAAGAGCGGCGGCCGTAGGCCCGCCGCCGTGGCCAGCACGCGGGCCACCACCGGATCCCGCGCCGCGACGGCCTCGTAGCCGTGCGCGTCGACGTCGAGCGAGAGCATCCGGGCCGTCTGGGCGGCGACCCGCTCGACCGCCGCCGCGTCGACCTCCTGGCCGACGATCTCGCCGTGCACGCCGCGCTCGTCCTGCGTGACGGCCACGCCGACCTGATGGACGAAGTCGTCGACGCAGAACGCGAGGCGCATGGTGCCGTCGAACACGGTGGCGTGCCGCTGGCCGAAGCCGAACTCGACGCTCTCGCGTAGGGAGAACGCGCCTTCGGGACGGAGGGTGAAGCTCGATGCCGGGGTCGAAGTCGTCATGGCCGCAGTGTCACACCGGGCACCGACATTTTCGGGCGCTCGACGCCGACGGCGTCTTGTTGACGTCATCGTGACGTCACACGATGCCGCCATGACCGACCTCGAACTGCGGATCTCGGACGCCGACCGCGAGCGCGCGGCCGCTGTCCTGCATGCCGCCGTCGGTGACGGCCGCCTGACGTGGGTGGAGCTGGAGGAGCGCCTGACCGGCGTGTACGGGGCACGCACGGGCAAGGAGCTGCAGCCCTGGCTCGTCGACCTCGCGCCGCGGTCCGTTGCGCCGTCACCGGTGACGTCACCGGAACCCCTGCGGGTTCTGCTCGGCAAGGTCCGCAGGCGCCCCGAGCCCGATGTCGGGCGCGTCGCGGTCGAGGCCGTGCTGGGCGCGGTCGTGCTCGACCTCCGCGACCTGCCGGACGGCTGCGTGGTCGACGTGCTGGCGCATTCGTTGCTGGGCAAGGTCGAGGTCTACGTGTCGCCGGGCACAAGGCTGATCGACACCGGCACGGCGAGCCTCGGCAAGCGCTCGGTCGTCGAGCGCGGGCACCGCCGGAACCGCCGGGTGGCGGCCGGTCCCGAAGCGCCGCAGGTGCGGGTGGGCGGGCACAGCGTGCTCGGCCACGTCCGGGTGACGGTCGGCTGACCAGGGCGGCGTCGTCAGAGCGCGCGCAGATCCAGCACCAGCTCGGCGGGTGCCCCGTCCATCCGTCGCACGGGGATCCCCCAGTCCTGCTGGTAGCGATGGCAGGCGGCGAACACGCCGTCGCCCTCGTCGCACGCCGCCGCGGCGACGCTGATGGACAGCACGCCCTCGACGACGTCGCCGAAGCGCAGCTCGCGGACGAGGCTGGGCGCCGTTCCCGCACCGGATGCGAGCAGCTCCGGCGGGAACGCCGCCACGGTGAGCTGCGTCGGATCGCCGAAGCGGGTGTCGAGGTGCTGGCCGGTGGGCGGGACGAACGCCACCCGCAGGTCGAGGCGGTCCGGCGCCACCTCGGTGACCGCCCGGCACACCGTGTGCGCGCGCCCGGCCACCAGCGTCGGCCCCGGGATCGGCAGCCGCACCAGCCGGTGCGCCGCCGACTCGACGACGACGAGCGTGTCGCCGTCCACGAGGACGTCGCTCGGCTCGGCGAGCTCGGTAGCGAGGGTCGTGACCGTGCGTGTCACGGGGTCGTAGCGGCGGATCGCGCCGTTGTAGGTGTCGGCGAGCGCCACCGAGCCGTCGGGCAACACCGCCACACCGAGCGGGTGCTGGAACAGCGCCTGATCGGCGGGGCCGTCGCGGTGGCCGAAGTCGAACAGGCCCAGCCCGACGGCGGTGGCGACCAGCTCCGGGCGCACTTCGCGCAGTGCCGAGGTCTCGGAGTCGGCCACCCAGAGCACGTCACCGTCGGCCGCAAGACCGGACGGCTGGGCGAAGAACGCGTCGGCAGGCGGCCCGTCGCGCAGACCCTCGTTCGTGGTGCCCGCCAGCACGCGGCCCACGCCGGTGTCGGGATCGAACGACCAGAGCTGGTGGGTGCCCGCCATCGCGACGATGACCTGCCCCTCCCACCAGGCGAGGTCCCACGGCGTCGACAGCTCGGCCGCCGTCTCACCGGGCAGGACGCGGTCTCGCAGCTGCGCACCGGTGCCCGCGACGGTCGTGACGACGCCGTCGGCGAGCCGGACCCGACGCAACGCGTGGTTGGCCGCGTCCGCCACCAGCACGTCCCCGTCCGGGAGCAGGAGCAGCCCCTGCGGCTCGCCGAACCGCGGCGCCGTGCCATCGACGAGCCCACGTTCGCCGGTGCCGATGCGCCGCCGCTCGGTGCTGAGGTCGGGCGCCAGCTCCACCAACTGGTGGTGGGCGGTGTCGGACACCAGGAACGAGCCGCGCTTCAGGGCGATCACCTTGCCGGGGAACCGCAGCGCGGTACCGGGCTCCGGCGGCGCCACGTAGGGGCCGTCCCCGCGGCGCAGCGTGTCGGCGTGGGTCGCGACGAGTTCCTCGACCAGCACCTCGAGGCCGTGCGCGTGGCCCTCGCCGGACATCTGCGCGACCACATAGCCCCGTGGGTCGATCACGACGAGCGTCGGCCACGCCCGCGCCGCGTAGGCGTCCCACGTGCGCAGCTCCGGGTCGTCGAGGACGGGATGGTGCACGGCGTAGCGCTCGACGGCGTCCGCGACGGCGTCGGGGTCGGCCTCGTGCGCGAACTTCGGCGAATGCACCCCGATCGTCACCAACACGTCGGCGTAGCGCTCCTCGAGCGCGCGCAGCTCGTCGATGACGTGCAGGCAGTTGACGCAGCAGAACGTCCAGAAGTCGAGCAGCACGATCTTGCCGCGGAGGTCGGCGAGGGAGAGCTCCCGCCCGCCGGTGTTGAGCCACCGCCGCCCGCGCAGCTCGGGCGCCCGCACCCGGATCCGGTCCACGTCACGGGTGAACCCGGTTCGGCGCGCGCGTGTTCCTCCGCGCCGCGAGGATGGCCGGGTGCCGGAGCTGCCCGAGGTGGAGAGCGCGCGCCGCGTGCTCGACCACGCACTCGACCGCGAGATCACCGGGGTCGACGACACCGACATCTGGGTGTGCCGCCCACACGCGCCGGGGCAGATCGCCGCTGCGCTTGTCGGCGGTCGTCTGACCGCCGTGCACCGGCAGGGCAAGACGATGTGGTGCGAGACGCTCAGCCGCGACGGGACACCGGGCCCGCACCTGGGCGTGCACCTCGGCATGGGCGGCCGGGTGATCGTCACCGACGCGTCGGGGCGGCGGGTCGGCGGTGGCCCCGCGCGGCCCGATCGCAACCCGCGCAAGGCCGAGTGGGACCGCTTCACGATGACCTTCGTCGACGGCGGGCAGTTCCGCCTGTTCGACAAGCGCAGGCTGGGCCGCGTGCGGCTGGATCCCGACCTCGACGCGCTCGGCCCCGACGCGGAGGCCATCACCCGGCCGGAGTTCCGGGAGCGCGTCCACCGCGGCCGGTCCGCGGTGAAGGCGCGGCTGCTCGACCAGTCGGTGCTCGCGGGCGTCGGCAACCTGCTGGCCGACGAGACGCTCTGGCAGGCCGCGCTCTCGCCTGCTGCGCCCGCCGACCACCTGTCCGACCGCACGCTCGACACCCTGTACGACGCGCTGGAGCGGTCGTTGAAGGCGGCCATCGCCAACGGCGGCGTGCACACCGGCGAGGTGATCGAGCACCGCCGTCCGGGAGGTCGGTGCCCACGCTGCGGGGCGGAAATGGTGCACGGCACGGTCGGCGGGCGCTCGACGTGGTGGTGCTCGGCCGAACAGGGGTAGGTCTGGGTCAGGTCAGGTCACGGGCGCGACGCGGGCGCGCCACCGCGCCCAGACGCCGACGCAGACCGCCAGCCAGGCCGCGCCCACGGCCCAGCCCGCGAGCACGTCGGAGACCCAGTGCACGCCGAGGTACACCCGGGTGGCGCCGACCGCGCCGACCCACAGCACGGCGGCCGCCACCATCGCCGTCCGGCCCCGTGCGCTGCGGCCTGACCAGGCGAGCACCACGATCGTGCCGATCACGACGATCGACATGGTCGCGTGCCCGGACGGCAGCGACTCATTGGCCGCGGGCACCAGCTGGTCGACCGCGGGCGGACGGGACCGGTACAGCATTGTCTTGAGCACGCGGAACACCAGGCTCGCCCCGGCCATCGCGCCGACGGCGAGGACGGCGTCGGCGCGGCGCCCGCGCCACCAGCACCACGCCCCGACGGCCACGGCGAGGACCGCCATGGCCACGGTGCTGCCCAGGTTCGTCACGACGATCGCGACTGCCGTCAAGCCCGGGGTGCGATCCTCGAGCGACTCGGTGAGCGCCGCATCGTCCAGCCGAGCCGGGCCCGCCCCGGTGAACGCCGCCCACAACGCGACCGCCGCCAGCAGTGCGAGCCCGACCGCGAGCCCGACAAGCCTGCCCGCGCGCACCGGCACGGGCCGGTGCGCGTCGTTCAGGCCTGCGGGCGGTTCGTCACGGTCGGGCATCCTGGCGGCCGCCTCCGACGGTCAGGCGCGGCCCCGCCACATCTTGTAGCGCGCCACCAACGCCGCGGTGGAGGGGTCGAGGCCGTCGGTGCCCGCCTCGCCGGTGAGCACCGGGCCCAGCTGCTTGGCCAGGACCTTGCCCAGCTCGACACCCCACTGGTCGAACGAGTCGATACCCCAGATCGTGCCCTCGACAAACGTGACGTGCTCATAGAAGGCGATCAGCTGGCCGAGCACGGACGGGGTGAGCTTCTGGGCAAGGATCGTCGAGTCGGGCGGTTGCCCGGCATCACCTTGTGCGGCACGACATCGGCCGGGGTGCCCTCGGCCGCGATCTCCTCCGCCGTCTTGCCGAACGCGAGCGCGGAGGACTGGGCGAAGAGGTTGGACATGAACAGGTCGTGCATGTCCGTGTGGTCGTCGACCGGGATGACGTGGTTGGGCTCCGCGAACCCGATGAAGTCGCAGGGGATCAGCCGGGTGCCCTGGTGGATGAGCTGGTAGAAGGCGTGCTGGCCGTTGGTGCCCGGCTCGCCCCAGAAGATCTCGCCGGTGAGCGTGGTGACCGGCGTGCCGTCGCCGCGCACCGATTTGCCGTTGCTCTCCATCGTCAACTGCTGCAGGTAGGCGGGCAGCCGGTGCAGGTACTGGCTGTAGGGCAGCACCGCGTGTGTCTGGGCGCTGAAGAAGTTGACGTACCAGACGTTGAGCAGGCCCTGGATCACCGGGAGGTTCTCCTCCAACGGCGTGGTGCGGAAATGCCGGTCCATCGCGTTCATGCCCGCGAGGAACTCGCCGAACTGCTCCTTGCCGATCGCGATCATGAGCGAGAGCCCGATCGCCGAGTCGACGGAGTAGCGCCCACCGACCCAGTCCCAGAAGCCGAACATGTTGGCCTCGTCGATGCCGAACGCCGAGACCTCCTTGGCGTTGGTCGACACCGCCACGAAGTGCTTGGCGACCGCCTTCTCCTCGCCGTCGAGGCCCGCGATCAGCCAGTCGCGGCAGACGCGCGCGTTGGTGAGCGTCTCCAGGGTGGTGAACGTCTTCGAAGAGACCACGAACAGCGTCGTGGCCGGGTCGAGGTCGCGCAGGGCCTCCCAGACGTCGGTCGGGTCGATGTTGGAGACGAAGCGCATCGTCAACGAACGGTCGGCGTAGGCCCGCAGCGCCTCGTACGCCATGACGGGGCCGAGGTCCGAGCCGCCGATCCCGATGTTGACCACCGCGGTGATCCGCTCACCGGTGTGGCCCGTCCACTCCCCGGACCGGACGGCGTCGGTGAACTCGCCCATCCGGAACAGCACGCGGTGCACGTCGGTCGGCACGTCCTGGCCGTCGACGGCGAGGGCGAGCTCCCGCGGCGCCCGCAGCGCCGTGTGCAGCACCGCGCGATCCTCGCTGGTGTTGATGTGCACGCCCGCGAACATCGCTTCGGTGCGTTCGGGCAGCCCCGCCCGCCGCGCCACGGCCGTGAGCAGCGGCATGGTGTCGTGGGTGATCCGGTGCTTCGAGTAGTCGAGCACGAGGTCGGCGCCCGACGCGGTGAGCGCGTCGGCGCGGCCGGGGTCGTCGGCGAAGAGGCTGCGCAGGTGCAGGTCGGCGATCGCGCCGTGGTGCTCGGCAAGCGCCGACCACTCGTCGGTCGCGGTGATGTCAGTCATCCCACCCGCCAAGGAGCGGGTGCTGCTGAGGAACGGGAGTCCGGTCGCGTAGGCGTTCCAGATGGGTACTCGGCCACGGCCGACATCCTGCCCTGTGATCGACCTCTCGCGTCAGGTCCGGGAGGGAAGTGGTTCCTCCACGTTGCTGATCGCCGCACCTTCGGTGCGCTCCCACAGCGCGATCCCGCCCAGGAGGCCCGAGATGTTGGGCACGATCGTGCGGTTGGGGCCGATCGTGTCGGGCTCCAGGCGCTTGGCGTTGCCGCCGCCGATGAAGATGTGGTCGGGCAGGACCATCTCCTCGAACGTTTCCAGGGCGTCCAGCACCCGTTCCCGCCAGACATGCTTGCCGACCTTGTGCCGCTCGTTGTCGCCGCAGGCCACCTCGATCGACAGACCGTCGCCGAACCGACCGTGGGACAGCTCCATGTGCGGCAGCAGCGTGCCGTCGAAGAACACCGCGCAGCCGACGCCGGTGCCGAGCGTGATGACCAGCTCCATGCCCCGGCCCTCGATCACCGCGCAGCCCTGGACGTCGGCGTCGTTGGCCACGCGCACGGGCTTGCCGAAGCGCTCCGCGAGCGCGCTCTGGAGGTCGTAGCCGATCCACTGCTTGATCAGCTTCGGGTCCTTGGGCTCGCCGGGGGCCGGCCGCACGAACGCGGTGACGTCGCGGACGATGCCGCGACGGATCGCGCCCGGGTAGCCGACCGACACCCGGTCGTAGGGGGGTTGGCTGTCGGCGAGCGCCGCGAGCTCGTCGAGGAGTACCGGTGGGGTGCAGGGGTAGGGGGTCTCGCGGCGCGCCCGCTCCGACTGCATCTCCCCGTCTGGCGACAGGACCATGGCCTTGAGTCCAGAGCCACCCACGTCGATCGCCAGTGTGTGCGGTCCGTCGGTCATCTGCGCCCCCTCTTTGCCATGCCGGTGCGACGGCGCGACCGTATCCCGCCGGACGCGCTCGCGCACCAGGCCGTTGCCGCGGTAGTCGAACGCGGAATGTGACGGCGGGCCCGACAGCCGTCCCGGGGGAGTGGATCGCCAGGGCTTCGTGGTCGCGGAGGGTCGCCGTCGGCCGGTCCTGATCACACCGGCGGAGCAGCGGGCCGGACGTGCGGTCGATCACGAGCGGTAATCGGAAGATCACCTCGGGTGCGTATGGCTCGGGCCTTCAGTCGGCGATTCATCGCGTGTCGCCGCTCGGCCGCCGCTGAGTACGCTGACCGGCCGTATCGATGTGCGCCCACAGAGGTTAACTCCGGTGACTGAACGCACCAGCTCGCTCACCGAGGGTCTGGAGGCCCACCGTATGCTCAACCGACCCCTCCCTGCACCGGCACGCGACGTCGCCATCCTGATCGGCCGGGTCGTCCTCGGCGTCGTGCTCTTCGCGCACGGGTGGCAGAAGCTGATGATCAACGGTATCGCGGGCACCTACGCCCAGTTCGACAAGCTGGGGATCCCGCTGGCGATCGTCTCGGCGTCGTTCGCCTCGTTCGTGGAGTTCGTCGGCGGCGTGCTGATCATCCTGGGCGCGTTGACCACCACGGTCGTCGCACTCGACCTCGTCGTCATGGTCGGGGCGGCGGGCTTCGTGCACTTCACCCACGGCATCTTCGCGCAGAACGGCGGGTGGGAGCTGGTCGGCGTGATCGTCGCGGCCGAGCTCGCCCTCGCGGCGTTCGGGCCGGGGCGGTTCAGCGTCGACCACCTCGTCGCCCGGCGCCATCAGCGCGAGCGGGACGAGATGCGGCGCCGGGCGCAGACCCCGCTACGGCGCGCTGAGTCCCTGCCGGCGACGTTCACCCCCGCCGTCGACGCGGCCGCCGCCCGCTCGTACCCGAGTGGCGCATTCGCGGTGGTCGACCCGGGGGTGGCCGCAGCGACGGGCGGGTTCCCCACCGCCGCTCCCGCCGAGGCGCCGACCGGCGCATTCCGCGCGGTCGGCCCCGTCCCGGCCGGTGTTCCTGCGGAGCACGGGACTGCTCGCACCGAGGCTGTCGGTGCGGTCCCGTGGGGCGCAGGTGTCGCGAGGACCGCCCGCTTCGAACCAGGCGCAGCGGAGGCCGCCCGATCCGAGGCGAACACGGGGCCGCTGCCCGCCTCGACGTCCCTCACGGCGGCCGAGGTGGCCTCGACGCCCTACCCGGCGGCCGCCCGCGGGCCGGTGATGCCGTCCGTCGCGGCCTGCAGCGACACGGCCGTCGCCACCTCGCCGCGCATGGCGAGCGCGGGTGTGCACCGGGCGATGGCCGAACGGTCGGGCCTGCCTGAGGACGCGGCACCGTCGCCGTTCGGCGTCACCGTGCAGTCTCCGCTGGACTTCACCCCGACGACCGCGATCCCGGTCGTGCCTGCGACACCCGCGACCCAGATGATCGCCATCGCGACGACCGGCGAGCTCGCGCGGCGCGTCCGGCCCTACGCCTGATCGACGCACGACTGGGTGAACACGGGTCAGTCCAGGTGACGACCCGGGCACGGCCGCGTTGGACCGGGCAGGACGTGTCGAGCTCCGCCGGAGGTCAGAAGATCATGCTCGAGGTGCCGTCGACCGTGCGGGACGTGCTGGCCCTCGCCGCGCGCCTCCTGCTCGGCGCCGTCCTGCTCGCGCACGGTTGGCAGAAGCTCGTGGGCGAGGGGTTGAGAGCGACCTCCGCAGGCTTCGCGCGGCTGGGGGTGCCGGTGCCGGGTCTGTCGGCCGCGTTCGCCGCCTCGGTCGAGAGCGGCGGCGGGCTGATGCTCGCCGCGGGGCTGCTCACCCCGGTCGCCGGGGCGCTCGTGGCGTTCGTGATGCTCGGCGCCGGATGGTTCGCGGGCCACTGGTTCGGGGGCGTCATCGGCGACGGCGGGTGGGAACTGGTCGGAGTGATCGCCGCCGGGGCGCTGCTGCTGGCCGCGACGGGCCCGGGCAGGCTGAGCCTCGACCACCTGGTGGCCACCCGCAGAGCCCACCCCCACACACGGTGAGTCCCGCGTCTCACCACGCCGAAGTCGGTATCTGTGCACGGTGAGTTCCGCGTTCTCCTCCCACCCCTGTGGCGAGACGCGGAACTCGACGTGGCGAGACGGGACTCGACGTGGCGAGACGCGGGACTCACCGTGGCGGAAAGGTGGACTCACCGGGAGTGGGGCGGGGTTGAATACCGGCATGAGCGCCGATGCCGTCCCTGCTGCCGCCCTCAGTGAATGGGTCCGCTCCGAAGTGCCCGAGGTGAAGGTCGGCGACGGGCCGGTCGAGGTCACCCGCATCTCCGGCGGTCACTCCAACCTGACCTACCGCATCGTCGACGCCGCGGGCACGCCGTTCGCCCTCCGCCGTCCGCCCCTGGGCATGGTCTTGGCCACGGCCCACGACATGAGTCGCGAGTGGCGCTTCATCTCCGCGCTCGCGTCCACCGGTGTTCCGGTCGCGCAACCCGTGGTCTTCTGCGCGAACACGGAGGTGATCGGGGCGGAGTTCTACCTCATGCGCTTCGTCGACGGGCAGGTGCTCGGCGACGCCGCGTCCGGCAACAGGCTGGCGGAGGGGGAGCCGCGCTCGGTCGCGGGCCTCGACACCGTCGACGTCCTCGCCGCCTTGCACGCCGTCGAGCCGGACGCGGTCGGTCTGGGCGACCTGCGCCGCGACGGCTCCTACCTGGAGCGTCAGCTGCGCCGCTGGCACCGTCAGGTGCACGCCTCGTCGCTCACGGACCTGGCGATCGTCGACGCCGCGCACGATCGGCTCGTCGCCCGCGCGGCCACGCTGCCACCGTCGGACACCCGGATCGCGCACGGCGACTACCGGCCCGGCAACCTCGCCTATGGCCCGGACGGGCACATCCGCGCGATCTTCGACTGGGAGCTCGCCACGCTCGGCGACCCGCTGGCCGACCTCGGATGGCTGCTCGCGTCGTGGGGGCGCCCCGCCGACACGGTCGTCCCGACGATCGAGGGCCCCAACCAGGTCGGCGGCTACCCCGACGGGGACGCGCTGGCCGCGCGGTACGCCGAACGCTCCGGGCGTGACCTCGGCGACCTCGACTTCTACGTCGCCTTCGCCCGGTGGCGCGCGGCCTGCATCCAGGCCGGGGTGCACAGCCGTTATGAGGGGGGCGCCCTCGGCGAGGGGGAGGGCGCGGCGAGCAGGGACCGCCTCGCCGGGATCTACGTGCAGGCGCAGGCCGCGTTCGACGCACTCGCCTGAGCCGCGCGTCGGCATGCCCGCGGCGGGCCGGTGCCGCGGCGTGGGTCCGGGCAAGGCGTGGCGAGCCCGGTGCCGCGGCGCGGGGACGGGCCGGGCGGCGCTGGGCCGGGAGCGGCTGAGCTGAGCGGGGCCCGGGCGGCGCCGGGTCGGGCGGCTACGCGTCGACCCTCGCCGTGAGCCGGACCGGCATGGCGGTGTAGCCGCGCAGCACGCGGGTCGCCCGCCGCTGGGGCTTTCCGGTCAGCGCGAGATCCGGGAACCGCTCGAAGAGCGCACGCAGGCCCACCTCGCCCTCCATCCGCGCGAGCCCGGCACCCAGGCAGTAGTGGATGCCGGAGGAGAACGCGACGTGCTCGCCCGCGTTGGGCCGCGCGACGTCGAAGCGCTGCGGCTCGTCGAACACCCCGGGATCGCGGTTGATCCCGCCGAGCAGCGTGATGACGATCCGGCCCGCCTGCACCTGCTCGCCCGCCACCACGGTGTCGCGGTGCGCGATCCGCCCCGTGCGTTGCACGGGGGAGTCGCACCGCAGGATCTCGTCCACGGCGTTCGGCCACAGGTCGGGCTCCCCGCGCAGCCGCTCCCGCTGCTCCGGGTGCGCGTCCAGGAGCGCGACCCCGTTGCCGATGAGGTTCACGGTGGTCTCGAAACCGGCGGCGAGCAGCAGCATCGCGGTGGCCGTCAGCTCGTCCTGGGTGAGCTTGCCCTCCACGGCTTGTGCCTGCACGAGCGCCGAGAGGATGTTGTCGCCGGGGTGCGCGCGCAGGTGCACGAAGTGCCCCTCCAGCCACCGCTGCAGCGCCCGCAGGCCCTTCTCCGAGCGGCGGAACTCGCGGAAGGACAGGCCGGCGTCCAGCGACTTCGCCGCGTCCTCTCCCCACGCGAGGAACTGACGGCTCATCGCGACCGGCGCACCCAGCATCTCGGCGATCACCGTGGCGGGCAGCAGGCTCGCGTAGTCCTTCATCAGGTCGATCCGGTCGCGGCCCTCGAGCCCGGAGAGCAGTCCGTCGGCGATCTCCTCGGTGCGGCTGCGGAGCGCGGCCACGGCCTTGGCGGTGAAGGCGCGGGAGACGAGCTTGCGGTAGCGGGTGTGGTCGGGCGCGTCGACGGCCAGCATCGACGGCGGCTCGACCGGCCCGAGCGGACCCCGCCCGCCCGCGGCCTGGGCCAACTGCAGCCAGCGCGGCACGCTGCCGCTGAACCCGCCGATCACACCGAAGTCGGGGCTGCGCAGCACGGCCGTCGCCACCTGGTGCGAGACGGTGTTGAGCACGAACCCGTTGTCCCAGAGCCTTCCCTTCGCCCTGATCGTCTCGTAGTGCGGGAACGGGTTCGCCACGTACTCGGGATCGACCATGAGCGCCGCCGAGACGTCGCCCGCGCGGGCCCCCCGCGCGGTCGACCAGCTGATCAGCCCGTGCCGGATGCCCCACCGGATCGCCTGTCGCATGACGCCAACTTACTCCCGGTAACCTACGTTGTGGTAGGTCTGGGAGGTGACCCTCCCCCGGCTGTGGGCCGTCAGCGACCTGCACGTGCGCCATCTCGAGAACCGCGCGATCGTCGAGGATGTGCGTCCGGGCGGCGCGGCGGACTGGCTGATCGTCGCCGGGGACGTCGCCGAGCGGCCCGACGACATCGCGTGGGCGCTGCGCCTGTTGCGGGAGCGGTTCGCGCGGGTGATCTGGGTGCCGGGCAACCACGAGCTGTGGACGCGGACGAAGGATGCGCCGCCGCTGCGGGGGGAGGCGCGCTACCGCCATCTCGTCGAGCTGTGCCGCGGCCTCGACGTGGTCACCCCGGAGGACCCGTTCCCGGTGTGGGATGGACCCGGTGGTCCGGCCGTCGTTGCGCCGCTCTTCCTGCTCTACGACTACACCGTCCTGCCCTACGGGGTGCGCACGCCCGAGGAGGGGCTGGCCGCGGCGTACGCGGCGGGTGTGGTCTGCACCGACGAGCACCTGCTCCACCCCGACCCCCATCCGTCGCGGCCCGCGTGGTGTGCGGCACGGGTGGTCGAGAGCAGGCGACGGCTCGACGCGCTCGATCCCGACCTGCCGACCGTGCTGGTCAACCACTGGCCGCTCACCCCGCTGCCCACCCGCCTGCTGCGCCACCCGGAGTTCTCGATCTGGTGCGGAACGAGGGAGACCGCCGACTGGCACCGGCGCTACCGCGCGGCGGCCGTGGTGTACGGGCATCTGCACATCCCACGGGTGACCGTCGAGGACGGCGTGCGGTTCGTCGAGGCGTCGCTAGGCTACCCGCGGGAGTGGAAGGCGCGCGCCGCGCGGTTCGGCACGGCCGTCAGCGCGCGGCTCCCGCGCCAGGTCCTCCCAGCGCCCGGCGGCCGACCGGCTCACGGTGCCCGGCCTTCCGGCCCGACCTGAGCAGCCCGACGACGAGCCACACCCCGGGGCCACTGCCGAACAGGATCGCGGTGGCCAGCCAACCGTCGCGCCACAGGACGCCGGAGACGGCCCAGCCGATCAGCCAGATCCCGAACAGCAGCAGTCGCATCCGCATGATCCGGTTGTGCACGACGTAGAGCGGCTCGTGCAGGTCGGTGACGACGACCGGGGCGGGACGACGTCGGAACACCCCACCGACGCTACGCCCGCACCCGGGCTCCGGCGAGCTCGTGCGCCGCGCTCAGGCCACCGGCGTTGCCGTGAGCAGCGCGCGGGCGTCGGCCCACGAGCCCGCGGCGCGGTCGCGCGCGCTGACCAGCGACGGTGGCATCGGCCACGCGATGCCGAGCTCGGGATCGTCGAACGCCACCGCGATGTCCCCCGACGGGTCGTGCTCGGCGTCGATGCGATAGCAGGTGTCGGCGGTTTCGGTGAGGGCCTGGAAGCCGTGCAGGAACCCGCGCGGGATGTACAGGGTGTGCATCGTCTCGTCGTCCAGCCGGAACGACGCTGTGGCGCCGAAGGTCGGCGATCCGGGCCGCGCGTCGACGACCACGTCCTGGATGGCGCCGTGCGCGCAGCGCACCAGCTTGGCCTCGCCCGCGTCGCGGCGCCCGTGCATCCCACGGATCACCCCCAGGACGCTGCGCGACTGCGAGTCCTGGCGGAAAGCGTCGGGATCCACCCCGGCCTCCCGTGCGATGGCCGCGTCGAACGTGCGGGAGAAGAATCCCCGCTCGTCACGGTGCGGGGTCGGCACGAACAGCAGCAGCCCTGCGATGTCCGTCGTCTGCACCTGCACGTGCGTTCCTCCCCGTGTCCCTCGTCCGCATGACCCTACTGTGCCCGTGCGACGTCCGATCCGTGCCCCCACACCGCCGACGACCAGCGGAAAGGGTGTGCCACCATCGTGGCCGTGCACCGATTGACGGAATCTTCCCCGCTCCTCGAGGACGCTCCCACCGGGCCGATCGTCTGCCGGTTCTGCCGGTCCGGCGACGGCCGGATCGTCCTCGACCTCGGCCACCAGCCCTCCTCGGAGCTGTTCCCCCCGGCAGGCGACGACGCCGTCGACCCGGTCTACCCGCTGCGGATGTGGCTGTGCGCGGGCTGCGGGCTCGCGCAGCTGGCCGACGAGGTCGCGGTGCCCGAGGAGGTGCTGGGCCGTGAGCCCGCGGCCCTCACCGAGCAGCGCCGCGACGCCATCGCGGCCGTGGTCGGCGTGGGCGTGTTGCCCAGAGGCGGAACGGCCATCGAGTTCCCCAGCCCGCACGGCGGAACGTGGCTCGACGGCCTCGCCGAGCACGGCTTCGCGCCCGTGCCGCCCGGCGGGACCGCCGACGTCGTCGTGGACGGATGCTTCGGCGTCATGCACGAGCCCGACCAGCGTGCCGCGTTGCGCATCCGGGCCGAGGCCGTGGCTCCGGGCGGAACGCTGGTGCTCCTTTTCCACTCCCTCGCCGCGATCATCGAGGGCGCGCAGTGGAACGCGCTGCGCCTGGGGCACTACGCGTACTACTCGACACCGGCGATGGTCGGGATGCTCGCCGAGCTGGGCATGACCGTCACCTCGGCGCACCGGTTCCCGCTCTACGGGGGCACCGTGGTGCTGACGGCCGCGCGCGACGGCGTTCCCGACCCGACCGGCCTGACCGCGCTGCTCGACGCGGAACTCGACACCGGCGTACTGCGCGCGGACGCGGTGGCCGGGCTGGGCGACGCGGTGGGACGCACGGTCACCACCCTGCGCGCTCAGCTGGAGGAGCACCGGGGCGCCGGACGGCGGGTGTACGGCTACGCCGCGGCCTCCCGGGCGATCTCGCTGCTGAGCCTGGTGGGAGCGGATACGACGTTGCTGGCAGGGGTCGCCGACGCGTCGGAGCCCAAGCACGGCAGGCGCATGCCGGGCACCGACATCCCGGTGATCACACCTGAGGACCTCGTGGCCGCGGAGCCGGACGTCGTGCTGGTGTTCGTCTCCGATCTCATGGCCGAGGTCCGGCGCGCCCTGCCGCAGATCGAGGCGTCCGGCGGGAGTTGGGTGGACGCGGGCGCCTGACCCTCCTAACCCTCGACGGGCCAGGTGTGCACCGGCTCGTTGCTGTGCATGTGCTCGGCGTAGCGCAGCGTCATCGTGCGCAGGGCGTCGGCGCGGCCGAGGTTGCGCCGCTCCTGCAGCCGGTGCACGGTCGCCACCTGCCAGGACGCGCCGTTCTGCCCGGTGAGGCACCGCGCCTCGATGATGCCCATCAGCCGCTCCCGCACCCCCGCTTCGACGTTCCACCGGCGCAGCCCCTCTTCGGCCATCGGCAGCAGCCGCCGCAGGACGAGCTCCGCTGCGGGCACCTCGCCCGCGCCGGGCCAGAACAGCACGGAGTCGATGCCCCGCCGCGCCGCGGCGTGGAAGTTCTCGTCGGCGACGCCGAACGACATCCGCGTCCACAGCGGCCGCTCGTCGTCGGCGAGCGTGCGCACGAGGCCGTAGTAGAACGCGGCATTCGCGGCGGTGTCGGCGACCGTCGGCCCCGCGGGCAGCACCCGGTTCTCCACCCGCAGGTGGGGTTCGCCGCGCACGATGTCGTACACCGGCCGGTTCCAGCGGTACACCGTGCCGTTGTGCAGCCGCAGCTCGGACAGCTTCGGCGGGTCGCCACGGTCGAGGACCTCGGCGGGATCCTCGTCGTCGCAGATCGGCAGCAGGGCGGGGAAGTAGCGGACGTTCTCCTCGAACAGGTCGAAGATCGAGGTGATCCAGCGCTCGCCGAACCACACGCGCGGCCGCACCCCCTGCTCCTTGAGCTCCTCGGAGCGCGTGTCGGTCGCCTGGTCGAACAGGGCGATGCGGGTCTCGCGCCACAGCTCCTTGCCGAACAGATACGGCGAGTTCGCCCCGACGGCCAGCTGCGCCGCGGCGATCACCTGGGCGGCGTTCCAGTACCCCGCGAAGGCCTCCGGCGCCACCTGCAGGTGCAGCTGCACGCTCGTGCACGCCGCCTCCGGCGCGATCGACTCGGCGGTGGCCCGCAGCCGCTCAGGGCCGTCGATCGCGAGCGGCATGTCCTCCCCGCGGGCGGCGAAGATCTGCTCGTTGAGCAGCCGGTAGCGGGGGTTGGCCGTCAAGGTGGCGGCCTGCAGGTGGTTGGGCTGCAGCGTCGGCAGGATCCCGATCATCATCAGCCGCGGTCCGACCTGGCGCGCGGCCTGGTCGGCGTTGTTGAGCACCGCCCGCACCTGGTCCTCGAAGCCTGCGAGCGACGTGCCCGCGAGCGGCCGCGGGGGAATGTTGATCTCCACGTTGAACTGGCCGAGCTCGGTCTGGAAGTCCGGATGCGCGATCGCCGCGAGGACCTCCTCGTTGCGCATGGCCGGGTCGCCGTGGTCGTCGACCAGGTTGAGCTCGATCTCGCAGCCGATCGTCTGGCGCGCCGTGTCGAAACGCGCCTCGCGCAGCATCCGCGCGAACACGTCCAGGCTGTGGCGCACCTTCTGGCGGTAGCGGGTGCGGTCGGCGCGGCTGAAGGCGCGCTCTTCGACTTCCTCGCCCATCGTCCTCCTCCGGTCGTGGCAGCGGCATTCTCGACGGCAGGGGCGTGCCTGCGATAGTGCTGGCGTGACCATTCCCGGGCTGCGCGGCGAGCGGGCAGCCGTCCTGCTCACCGTCGCGGCGGTCGCGGTGCCGATGGTGGCCCTCGGCGTGGCGCGCCTGTTGCTGCAGATACCCCAGGGTGACGAGCCGCACTACCTGGTGATCAGCCAGGCGTTGCACCTGTACGGCTCGCTCGACGTGCAGCAGGTCTACGACCACCGCGACTACTGGTCCTACTACCCGCTTCCGCTGGACCCGCACGTCTCGCCCGGCCCCGACGGCCGCCTGCTCCCGCTGCACAGCATCGGTGGCCCGGTGCTGTGGCTCGTGCCGTTCGCGCTGTGGGGCCGGGCGGGCGTGATCGCGTTCATGACGGTCGTGTCGCTCGCGATCGTGGCGAACGTGTACTGGCTGAACCGCGAGCTGGAGGTGCGGCGACGCATCGCGATCGGCGTCGCGGTGGCGTTCGGGCTCGGCACCCCGGTGCTGATGTACGCGTCGCTGTCGTTCGTGGAGCCCCTCGGCGCCCTCGGCTGTGTGTACGCGCTGCGGGTGCTGCACGCCCGCACCCTGCTGAGCAGGGATCTGCTGCTCGTGTCGACCGTGCTCGGCGCCTTGCCCTGGATCCACAGCCGGTTCCTGCTGTTCCCGCCGATCCTCGGCGCGTTCCTGCTGGTCCGCGTGTGGCGGGAGGAGCGGACGCCTGCGCGTCTGGCGTGCCTGCTCGTCCCGGCCGCGGTGCTCATCGTCGGCCTGATCGGCTACAACGCGGCGGTGTGGCACACGATTTCCCTGGCCCCCAACCAGGTCAACGCGGGCGCGGTGCCGTTCACGGCCGACCCACGACGGGCACTGGTGGGGATCCTGCTCGACCAGGAGGCGGGCGTCCTGCCCAACTTCCCGGTGCTGCTCTTCGTGCTCGCAGGCCTCGTAGTCGCCTGGCGGCGCGGCCGGACGCTGCCCGTGGCAGCGGTGGTGCTGCCCTATGTCGCGGTGATCACGTCCTTCCCCGCGTGGGACGGGGCATGGTCGCCGCCCGCGCGGTTCCTCGCCGTGGTGCTGCCACTGCTGGCCGGGCACGTCGGGTTGGCGTGGGAGCGCGCCGGAGCCCGGACCCTCGTGCTCGCCGGGGTGCTCACGGCGGTCGGGGCCACGCTGACGACGCTGGCGGTGTTCAGCCCCACCGGGGGGTTCTCCGCCCAGAAGGGCCGCAGCCCCGCGCTCGGCGTGCTCGACGGGCTGTCGGGCTTCGACGCGGCCCGCCTCGTCCCGTCGCTCGCGCAGCCGGGCCAGGTGCCGCTGTTCCTGGCCTGGACGGCGCTCGCGATCGGGTTTGCGCTGGTCAGCGTGCGGGGACGACGCGATCCAGCCACGCCAGGAGGTCCGCTTCCACCTCGTCCCGGTTCGTCTCGTTGAAGATCTCGTGCCGGGCGTCGGGCCAGACCGTCAGCGTCACGTCGGTGAGCCCGGCCGCGCGCAGTCGGTCGACGAGCGCGTTCACGAGCGCGAGCTGCCCGTTGACGGGGTCCTGCTCGCCCGCCATGACGTGCACCGGCAAGTCTTTGCGGATGCCCGCGAGCCTGCTGGGGTCGGCCACCTCGCGGGCCCTGGCGAACATCGCCTTGCCGCCCTCGGTGTCGAGGCCGAAGCCGCAACGCGGGTCGGCGACGTACGCGTCGACCTGGGCGTCGTCGCGGGAGAGCCACTCGTAGCCGGTGCGCTGCGTGAAGGGCGCGTTGAACGCCGAGAGATCGATCGGGGCGTCGAGGTCGAGCGCGGGCTCCAGCAGGTCGATGGCGGCGGTGCCGGAGAGCGCGAGGCCCGCGATGCGACCCGAGTGGTCGAGCATGTACTGCTGCGCGGCGAACGAGCCCATGCTGTGCCCGAACAGGACGAGGGGCAGGTCGGGCATCCGGTCGCGGGTGCGCTCCACCAGCACGTCGATGTCGTCGACCAGGCTGTTCCAACCCGCCGCGCCGAGCTGGCCGAGCGCATCGTCGGAGGGTGCGGTGGCGCCGTGGCCGCGGTGGTCCTGGCCCTGCACGACGAACCCCGCGTCCGTCAGCGCCGCGGCGAGGTGGCCGTAGCGCAGCAGATGCTCGCCCATGCCGTGGGTGAGCTGGACGACCCCGCGTGGCTCGCCGCCTGGCGACCAGCGGTACGCCGTGATCGCCGTGCCGTCCCGGCCGGTGAACGTGAACCGGACGGGCGAGTCGGTGGACGTCATCGCAACACCTTTCGGGCGTGGCTCGCCGCTGGCGACCAGCGGACGCCGGATCGCCGGCGCCGGCCGGGAACGGAACCGGACGGCGAGTCGGCGCCCGCATGGAGGAACGACGCCCGTAACCCTAGGTCGGGAGCTGGGCGATCTCACCGTCATCACCTACTTGCGACTGCACGTAGTGACACGACCACCTCATTGAGGAGGTAGGGTCCCACTCCGGCGTGTGACGTATTGACTACCGGAGGCCACTGTGTCGGGCCCGATCCCCTCCTTCGCGGACGGCCCGGTCCCGTATCGCCTGCCCGATCCCGGCACGCCGAACTCCGCCCGCATCTGGGACTACTGGCTCGGCGGCAAGAACCACTACGCGTGCGACCGGGCGCTCGGGGACCGGATCCTCGCGGCGATCCCGCGGCAGCGCGAGCACGTCCGGGCCAACCGCGACTTCCTCGTCCGCGCCGTGGAGTTCCTCGTCGGCGAGGCGGGCATCCGGCAGATCGTGGACATCGGCGCCGGGCTGCCCACCTCACCGAACGTGCACGAGGTGGCCCGGGCGATCGCCCCGGAGACGCGGGTGGTCTACGTCGACAACGACCCGGTGGTGATGGCGCACGCCAGGGCGCTGATGCGGGCGGAGCCCCCCGGCCGTGTCGCGTTCGTAGAGGGCGACCTGCGCGATCCGCGGGGGATCCTCGACGGCCTCGGCGGCGTGCTCGACCTCGGCCGCCCCGTCGCGATGCTGCTGCTCGCCATGCTGATGTTCGTCGACGACGTGGACGCGCCGCCCGAAGTGCTCCGCGAGCTCATGGCGCCACTCGCCTCGGGGAGCTACCTCGCCGCCACGCACACCACCGCCGACCTGGACCCCCCTGCGATGGCCAAGCACGTCGAGGCAGCGGCGGAGCTGGGGCTCCGGTTCGTCCCGCGGACGCACGCGCAAGTCACGGCGATGTTCGACGGGTTGGAGCTCGTGCCGCCTGGCCTGGTGCCGGTCCTGAAGTGGCGCCCTCGGGGGATCGTGCCGCCGGAGTCGCAGCGGGTCTACATCTACGCGGGGGTCGCGCGGAAGCCCTAGCGGTCAGACCGGCTCGACGGCCCGGCTGCGCAGCCGGATGCGCGCGACCAGGGCGAGCAGGCTGAGGGCGACGACGAACCCGCCGTAGACGGATGCGGTCGGGCCGAGACCGATCAGGTTCGCGGCCACACCGGCAATCACCGCGGGCAGGCTGAACGCCAGGTAGGACACCACGTAGGTGAGCGCGAACACCGCGCCCCGCTCGGTCGGCCGCGCCAGCGCGGCCATCGTCCCGAAGGCGCCGAGGCCCGCCGCGCCGAAGCCGACACCTGCGACCACGGTGCCCAGCCCGGCGAGGACGGCCGAGCCTGCGCCGACCGCGGCGAGGGTGGCCACGGTGCCCGTGGCGAGCAGAAGGGAGGCCGCGAGCAGCACCCGCGGGAGCGGCAGGCGCCGCATCAACAGCGCCGTGAGCGCGCCGGTGCCGCAGAGCAGTGTGGCGACGAGCCCGCCGACGAGATGATCGGTGATCCCGAGCAGTCCGGCCGCCACCGAGGGGCCGAGCGACAGGTACAGGCCGCCCAGCGCCCAGCTCGCGAGCAGGATCGGCGTGATCGACCCGAACTCGGCCCGCAGGTGCACGGGCATCCCGACGTGCGGCCGCAGTGAGGCGAGCGCGCCCGGGCGGCGCGCGGCGGTCTCCGGCAGCAGCGCGGTCGCCACCGCGGCGCCGACCGCGCCGACCAGCAGCACGAGGTACACGAGCTGCGTCGGGGCGGGCGCGAACTCCACCAGCGCCCCCGTGCCGATCGAGCCGCCCGCGAGCCCGAGCAGCGTGGCGACGCTCGTGACGACGCCCGCGCGTCCACGGGCCTGCGGCGGCGCGAGATCGACGAGGGTGGCCGAGAGCGTGGTCACGGCCGCACCGGTGGCGACGCCCTGCGCGACACGCGCCAGGAGCAGCGTCGCGACCCCGCCCGCGGTGAGGAAGAGCACCAGCGCCACCGCTTCGAGCGCGATCGCCACGGCCAGGACCGGACGGCGTCCGACGTGATCGGACAACCCGCCCGCGACGAGGATCGTCACGAGCAGCCCGAGCACGTAGACGGCGAACACCAGCGTGAGCGTCGACGTCGGGAAGCCCCATCGCTGTTGGTAGACGACGTACAGCGGGGTCGGCGCCCCCGCGGCCGCCATGAACAGCACGAGCATGGCCGTCACGGCCGCGAAGCCCGTCGAGCGCGCCATGGGCCCTCCTCCGGTGATCCCGGTGGGGCAAGGCACCCGCGGGGTCGGGGTATTCCCGGCAGGCGCTCGGCGTCGAAGGCGACCGCGTCCGTGATCGGCGCTGCGACCAGCCACGGTGCAGGCCCGAGTCCGGCGCGGAACCGGGTGGCCGTGATGGTGTTCACGCGGCGACGGACAGCCCGGGGTCGCCCCGGCAGCGTCTGGGCGCCGCCGGGTCAGCGGGTACCGGCGCCCGGCGCGTCGCGATCAGTGGCCGACGACGCTGTCGATCACGCCTGCCGCGGTCCGTCCGACGTTGCGGGTCGAAGAGGCGGGGGCGGAAACGGACGGCAGCGACACCATGGCCGGGTCGTTGGCGTGCGTCCCGCCGTCGCTGCCCGCGGTGGAGGCGTGGGTGTCCGCCGTGGCCGTCGTGGCGCTGCCGGTGTCCTCGGCCGAGGGTGTCGTGGCCTCCCCTGCCGAGCCCCCGGCCGTGTCCGCCTGATGGCTGTCGCCCCCGGCTACGGCCGCGGTGACGCCTGCGACCGTGCTCGTCATGGGCGCGGCCGCGGCCGCGACCGTGTCGGTCGCGGCCTCCGTGACGGGCTTGACGACGTCGGCGGCCGCAGGCTTCGACGTGACGGCGGCCTCCGTGACGGGCTCGGCCGTGTCGGCAGCCGGTCCTGCCGCCGACTCGGCGGCCGGGGTGACGGTGCCTGCGAGCGTGCCGACCACCGTGTTCGCAACCGGCTTGACGACCGAGTCCGCGACCGGCGCGAGGCCGGAGTCGGCGTGAGCACCGACGGCCGCGTCCGCGACGGGCTTGGCGGCCGCGTCGGTGGCGGGCGCGACCGCGGTGCCGACCTGGGCGAGAGTGTCGGCGACCGGCTTGACGACGCCGCCGGTGACTGGGGCGACAGTGTCGGTGATCGGTGTGACGGCGGTGTCGACGACCGGGGTGAGGGTGTTCACGACGGGCTTGACGACGTCGTCGGTGACCGGTGTGACCGCAGTGTCGAGAACCGGTGCGACGGTGTTCACGACGGGCTTGACGACGTCCTCGGTGACCGGTGTGACCGCGAGGTCGACGACCGGGGCGACCGCGTCCACAACAGGCGCGACGGCGTTCACGACCGGGTGGACCACGCCGTCACCGACCGCGTCGGCGATCGGGGTGACGACCGCGTCCGCAACAGGGGTGACAACGGTGTCGACAACGGTGACGGCGTCCACGACCGGCTGGACCACGCCGCCGAGCAGCGGGTCCACGACGTGGTCGAGCACCGGGTCGACGACACCGTCGAGCACCGGCTTCACGGACTCGAGCACCGGGTTCACGACGGGGTCGATCACCGGGCCCGCGACCGGGCCGATCACCGGGCCCAGGACCGGGTCCACGACGGGGTCCAGCACCGGACCCACGACGGGGCCGATCACCGGGACGTCCCCGATGACCGGCGAGCCGCCGTCTGTCGAGCCGCCGCCTGCTGAGCCGCTGCCTGCTGAGCCGCTGCCTGCTGAGCCGCTGCCTGCTGAGCCGCCGCCTGCTGAGCCGCCGCCTGCTGAGCCGGCGCCGCCCGTCCCGTCCGCTGGAGGCGAGCTGGGTGTCGCACCGCCGGGTGCGTCGCCCGGGGTGCCCGCCGGGGGAGTGGCCGCACCGCTCCCCGCTGGGCCCGTGCCGCCTGCCCCGACGCCGGATCCGGCCTGGTCGGGGAAGGTGCCGCTGCCCAGGAGACCGGCGCCCGACGCGCCGCCGACGGTCGGGGACTGCGGCGACACCCGATGCTCGGCGGAGGGCGTCAGCAGGCCGGACATGTCGACGAGCGCGGTGGCGATGCCGACGGTCGGCGGGTGCGCGACCCGTGCGCCGAGGTCGGCACTGGGGCTTCCCGCCGCGCCCCCGCCGCCGTCGACGCCCACGTCGCCGCGAGGCCCGAGGAGCCCGTCGTCGAGCACGACCGAGCCGAGCATCGCCCCCACCACCAGGAGCGACCCGGCCGCGACCGTCCTGCGCGTGGCGCCGGACGGCTCGACCGGATCGGGGAAGGGCGAGGGACCGGGGCCGCGGGGCCGCAGTCGACCCACGGCGGAGTGCGGAGCGTGCAGCCCCTCCCGGCGCAGCAGCGCCGCCACCGATATCACCTCGGGCTGGGGTCCGGGCGATCGCACGGGCGGTCTCCTTCGACGCTTGGTGACCGTCCGACGGCGGACGGTGCCTGTCCGGAGAGTCGTCGGCCAACGACCGAGCGTTGCAACTGTTGCGACGGGAATCGGCGGGCGGGCGAGTGGTCGTCCACGGGGGCCGAGCGGTCCACACCGGACCCGTGAACGGTCGGGTGCGAGCGAGGGAGTGGGCACCCCCGGGCGATCCAGGACGACCTCGAGCAGATCCTCGGCCGCCGCGCCGAGGTGGAAGAGCGTCGGTGGCACGGCCACCGCCATTCCGACCCCGCTTATGGCGTCGTCGGCGTCGGCGGCGTCGGGCACGAAGCGGTCCACCACGTCCCGGTAGCGGGACGCGACCCCCGTCGGCGTCGCCGCCGACCCTACGGACGCGAGCACGCCGCCCGGCTGGGCGCCCGCCGCTGCTCACCCACCGGCAGCGGCACGCCTCGCACGATCGGGTCACCGCCACGACCGCGGCCGCCCTGCCGATGGCGTGGATCCCGGGCACGGCGAGGATCGGGTCGATGCTGGCCAGGGGAGTGCTGGGCCCCAGCACGACGACGTCGGCGGCAGCGATCGCGTCGAGGACGCCGGGCGCAGGTGTCGCGGCCACACCGCCCTCGTGGCGCACGCCGCGCACCACGGCCCGTCCCGCACCAGGAACTCCTCATCGTGCAGGTTCCGGCCGCGTCGGTGACGACGCGGGTGGTCACCTCGTCGTCGCTCGGCAGCGTGCAGCCGAGGTCGAGCACCACGACATCGGGCCGCTCTTCATCGATGCTCGCCTGCGCGACCAGGCCGTCGGGCGCCTCGGTGACCGGGAAGCCGTCGGCCTCCGGCTGCCAGGACACGACCGTGCGCACCCGCTCGTCGTCGACGACCAGGACGCGATGACCCGGCGGCGCAGGCGCACCGCGAGGGTCGGAAGCGCTTGCCGCGCCCGACAACTCAGGTGAGCCCGAGCGTGCGCAGCGTCGCGTCGTTGATCCCCATCCCCGGGAACGCCGCGAGCCGCCCGAGGGGGAAGTTGCCGATCACCTGGAGGAGGTGGTCGTCGTCGAGCAGCGGGGCGTCGCCCGCGGCGGCCCGCAACCGCGGACCGCCCTCGGCGTCGGCGAGCCACTCGTCGATGCTGGAGTCGATGGTCAGCGGCCGAACCGGAAGCGGGGCATCGACGGTGAACGTCGCCGAGAGGCTGATGTCCCGCGACGACGCGCCGACGTCGACCGTGAACTCCCCGCCCTCCAACACCCAGGCGTGCTCGGCGCTCGACCAGTACGACAGGTCGCGCGCCCCGAGGCGGAACGCCACCCGCCGCTCCTCGCCGGGCGCCAGATCGTGCGCGGCGAAGCCCTTGAGCTCGCGCGGGGGCCGCGCGACGGCGGCCTGTGGGTCGCCGACGTAGAGCTGCACCACCTCCCGGCCGGGACGCGCACCGGTGTTCACGACCGTGACCTCGACGGTCACGTCGCTGCCCGCGACCCGGACGTCGAGGTCGCGGTGGGCGAAGGTCGTGTAGGACAGGCCGTGGCCGAAGGGGTAGGCGACCTCGCGGCCGACGGCGTCGAACCCGCGGTAGCCGACGAAGACGCCCTCGCCGTAGCGCACGTGGCCCGCCTCGCCCGGGAAGTTGAGGTACGAGGGGGTGTCCTCGAGCCGCAGCGGGATCGTCTCGGTCAGCCGGCCGGCGGGGTTGACGGCGCCGATGAGCACGTCGGCGATCGCCGAGCCGACGGCCTGCCCGCCGAGCCAGCACTCCAGGACCGCCGCGGCGTGCTGTTCCCACGGCAGCGTGCGCACCGCCGAGCCGTTGGCGAGCACCACGACGACCGGCGCGCCGACCTCGTGCGAGCAGCGCCGAGGAGGTCGGTCTGCGCCCGCGGCAGGTCGATGTGGGTGCGGTCGAAGCCCTCGGACTCCGCGGACGCGGGCAGGCCGAGGAAGGCGACGACGATGTCGGCGTCACCCGCGGCACGCACGGCCTCGACGGCGAGCGCGCCGTCGTCGGACGGCGTCGTCGATGCCGAACCCGGCGGCGTAGCTGACCTTCGCGTCGGGCAGTGCCGCCCGCAGCGCGTCGAGCGGCACGTCGAGCCGGGTCGGGTTGACCTGCGAGCTGCCTGCGCCCTGGTAGCGCGGGGACGGTCGCGAACTCCCCGATCACGGCGACCGGCCCGGTGCCGCGCAGCGGGAGCACCTCGCCGTCGTTCTTGAGCAGCAACACGATGCAGGCGGCCGCCGCCCGCCGGGCGAGGGCGTGGTGCGTCGTCGACGGCCATCGTGGCGGGCTCGCGCTGCGGCTCGCCCGCTCGACGAGCTGGAGCACCCGGCCGACGGCCGTGTCGAGCACCTCCTCGGAGAGCGAGCCGTCGGCGACCGCGTCGACGATCGCCTTGTCGCTGACGCCCAGGTGCGGCGGCATCTCCAGGTCCAGACCCGGCGGCGAGGGCGGCACCCGGTCGGCGACCGCGCCCCAGTCGGACACCACCAGCCCGTCGAAGCCCCACTCGTCGCGCAGCACCTCGGTGAGCAGCCACTGGTGCTGCGAGGCGTAGGTGCCGTTGACCTTGTTGTAGGCGCACATCACCGTCCACGGCTGGGCCGCCGTGACCACGCGCTCGAACGCGGGCAGGTAGATCTCGCGCAGCGTGCGCTCGTCGACGTCGGCGCTGACACGCGGAGCGGTCGGTCTCCTGGTTGTTGACGGCGAAGTGCTTGACGCGACGCGCCGACGCCCTGGCTCTGCAGGCCCGCCACGAGGCCCGCGGCGATCCGCCCCGCCTGAGTACGGGTCCTCGGAGACGTACTCGAAGTTGCGTCCGCACAGCGGCGAGCGCTTGATGTTGATGCCCGGCCCGAGCACGACGGCGACGCCCTGCGCCCGCGCCTCCCGCCCGATCGCCGCGCCGACCTCGTGTGCCAGCTCCGGGTCCCACGACGAACCGAGCGCCGACCGCGGGCGGGAAGCAGGTCGCGGGCAGGCTGCCGCCGATGCCGACGTGGTCGCCGCCGTCGGGCTGGCGGCGCAGGCCGTGCGGGCCGTCGGACACGAGGATCGCCTCGACGCCCTGCTCGGGCACGGGTGCGGTGTGCCAGAAGTCCGAGCCGAGGCACAGCGCGGCCTTGTGTGCGACGGTGAACGCGGAGAGATCAGGGACGCCCATAGGGCTCATCCTGCGCGCTGCGGGCCGCCGCAGAAAGGGAGGCGGCCGGCAGCCGTCGCCGCTGGCGGCTGTCGGTGGCACGATCGGCGCATGAGGTACGCCGACGGGCCGACCGTGGAGGCGACCGTCCACGTGGCCGCGCTGCCGGACGTGCTCTGGCCGCTGGTCACCGACATCCATCTGATCGCGTCGCTGTCCACAGAGCTGCAGGAGGTGGCGTGGCTCGGCGAGGTGCGCGAGCCCGTGATCGGCGCCGCGTTCCGCGGCCGCAGCCGCCACCCGGCCGTCGGGGAGTGGAACACGACGTCGCGCGTCGTGGAATGCGCGCCGCCGCGGGTGTTCGCCTGGGCGGTGGAGGACCCGGAGAGCCCGAGCGCGACCTGGTGCTTCGAGCTCACTCCGCGCGATGGCGGCACCGACCTGCGGCAGTGGGCGCGGATGGGGCCGGGCCGTTCCAACCTCAACCTGGCGATCGAGGCGATGCCGCACAAGGAGGAGCGGATCGTGGCGGGACGGCTGCGGGAGTGGCAGGCCGGGATCGACGCGAACCTCGCCGCGCTGAAGGAGATGGCCGAGAAAGCCCGCTGAGCGACGCTTGCGGAGCGAACGTCGGCGCTGAGCGACGCTTGCGGAGCGAACGTCGGCGCTGAGCGACGCTTGCGGAGCGAACGTCGGCGCTGAGCGACGCTTGCGGAGCGAACGTCGGCGCTGAGCGACGCTTGCGGAGCGAACGTCGGCGCTGAGCGACGCTTGCGGAGCGAAGGTCGGCGCTGACCGTGCTGGTCAGGCCGCCAGACGGGCGATCTCCCCATCGAGGTCCATGCGGCCGGACTCGTCACCGAGCGCCACGATCTCGCAGGAGGCCTCGATGAACCCCCGCAGCAGGTCGCGGTCGACCTCCAGAACGGCCCGCCCGTCACAGGAGCGGATCTCGATCTCGACGATGTCGTAGCCCTGGACGATCTGCGGCGTCAGCCGGATGTCGCCGATGCCCGCAGGGCTCGTCAGGGCCTCGACGACGAGGTCGCGCGCCACCAGCCACTCAACCCACCGGTCGTGCCTGGTCCGGACGGCGAGCGAGATGGCGAAGGGGTCGTCGGCCCGGTAGGACCAGCGGGTGACGACCGGCGCGGGCTGGCCGTGCAGCACCGTGAACATGTCGTGGCTGACGGAGTCGGTGCTCGCGTCGTGGTACGCGTCGGCGCGCTGCGCCGATGATTCGCTCGCGGGCTCGCTCATGGTGTCGCCCCCCTGGCGGCTCGGTCCGGCGGTCGGTGCCGGTCTCATGGGCTTGATCGCCCCGGTCGAGCTGAACGCTGCACACCGCGCCGTTCTTCACCCGAATTAGTGAGAGTGTGCCGGACGTGCCCGAGGGGACTACTGGGAGGAGTCGCTGGTGACGACCCAGATACCGCCGTTCCCGGTCTTTCCGGGCTGGGCGAGCGTGAGGAGGTGGCTGCCCGCCGACGAGCGGACGGCGACGCTCGTCGCGCTCGCGGGGGTGGCGTCGGCGTTCGTCCAGCCGCGGGCGGCGGCGTAGGCCAGCGCCACCTCGGTCGGGTCGAGCAGCCAGGGCTGCGCGCCGCCGTCGACCGCGGACTGGAGTGCGGCGACCTGCGATGGGGTCGCGGCGGGCCAGGGGAGCGTGACGGTGGCGCCCGGCGTCGACGGCAAGGGCGCGGTGGGGGCGTCGGCGGTGGGGGGCGCGGTGGGGGTCGCGGACGTCGTGCTCGCCGCGGGCGTGCGGGGCGGGGTGCCCGCGTCGGGCGCGCCCGTTCCCGGGGTGGCCGGGGCGCAGCCCACGAGCGCTGTCATAAGCCCGGTCGTGAGCGCGGTCGCGGCGAGGATCAGGAAGCCCGCGACCCGGGTCTGCGTGTGCACGCGGCCACCGTAGGGCGACGGCGCGGCGCCGCGCCCGCGGCGCGGCGCGCGTCCGGGTGGCGACCCGTCCGACCGGCGGTGGGCGGCGCCCCTGGAGATCACTAGGGTCGGGCCGGAGCAGAGAGGTGATATGCGATGAACCCGTCGGCCCAGGCGTTCTACGCGGCCCGCGAATTCCTGTTGACACACCGCGAGGACTACGACACGGCCTACCGCGACTTCCGCTGGCCCGAGATCGCGGAGTTCAACTGGGCGCTCGATCATTTCGACGCCGTCGCCACCGAGCGGGGGGACGCGCGGGCGCTGTGGATCGTCGAGCAGGACGGCTCGGAGGCCCACTGGACCTTCGCCGAGCTGGCGGCGCGGTCCAACCAGGTGGCGAACTGGCTGCACGACCAGGGCGTCGCGCGCGGCGACCGGATCATCCTGATGCTCGGCAACCAGGTCGAGCTGTGGGAGACGATGCTCGCGGCGATGAAGCTCGGCGCCGTCGTCATCCCGGCCACGACGCTGCTCACCCCGGCCGACCTGCGCGACCGGCTGGACCGCGGCAGCGCCAAGCACGTCGTGGTCGGCGGGGCGGACACCGGCAAGTTCGACGACGTCGAAGGGGACTACACCCGGATCGCGGTTCCCGGACGAGTCGGCACCACGCCCCCGAAGGCTGGCTGGCTACGCGGACGCCGCCGCGGCCCCGACGACGTTCACGCCCGACGGCGCACCCACGGCTCGGACACCCTGCTGCTCTACTTCACCTCCGGCACGACGGCGAAGCCGAAGCTCGTCGAGCACACCCACGTGTCCTACCCGGTGGGTCACCTGTCCACGATGTACTGGATCGGGCTGCAGCCCGGGGACGTGCACCTCAACATCTCCTCGCCGGGCTGGGCCAAGCACGCGTGGAGCAACGTGTTCGCGCCATGGATCGCCGAGGCGAGCGTGCTCGTCTACAACTACGCGCGGTTCGACGCCGAGTCGCTGCTGGCCGTGCTCGACCGGTGCGGCGTGCACGAGCTTCTGCGCGCCGCCGACGGTGTGGCGGATGCTCATCCAGGCCGACCTGTCCGGTGCCTGCGGACCCGCCGCGCGAGGTGGTGGGCGCGGGTGAGCCGCTGAACCCCGAGGTGATCGAGCAGGTCGAGAAGGCGCTGGGGGGTGACGGATCCGCGACGGGTACGGGCAGACCGAGACGACCGTGCAGATCGGCAACCCGCCCGGTCAGACGGTCAAGCCGGGGTCGATGGGCCGCCCGCTGCCCGGCTATCCGATCGTGCTGGTCGACCCGGCGTCGGGGCGAGCGCGACGTGGAGGAGGGGGAGATCTGCGTCGATCTCGCCGAGCGGCCGTCTGGGCCTGATGATCGGCTACCACGGGGACGCCGAGCGCAACACCGAGGCGATGGCGGACGGGGTCTACCACACCGGCGACGTGGCGCTCGCGCGACGCGGACGGCTACATCACCTACGTCGGGCGCACCGACGACGTGTTCAAGGCCAGCGACTACCGGATCAGCCCGTTCGAGCTGGAGAGCGTGCTCATCGAGCACCCTGCGGTCGCCGAGGCGGCGATCGTGCCGTCGCCGGACCCGCTGCGGCTCGCGGTGCCGAAGGCCTACGTCGTGCTGGCCGCCGGGTTCGAGCCGACCGAGGAGACGGCGCGGTCGATCCTGGAGTTCGCCCGGGACAACCTGGCCCCCTATAAGCGGATCCGGCGGCTGGAGTTCGCCGCGCTGCCCAAGACGATCTCCGGCAAGATCCGCCGGGTGGAGCTTCGGGGGCGCGAGCGGGACCTTCACTCGGACGCATCCGCGACGCCGTCCGGCGAGTTCACTCTGTAGCGGCGACAGATGGTGGTGCACGTAAGGTAAGCGGTCAGGCACGATGAGTGTCGGCGACACCCACGTCGCCTCGGTCGACCCGGCCCCGCCGTTCGGGATCGCGTCCGGACGGCTGGCATGGCGGCGGATCGGAGGGTGAGCGCTGGTGGGCGAGTCTCCGGAGCGGACCAACCTGTCGATCGCGGAGCTGATGGCGGGGATGCCCGAGGTGTGGCGGCGGCTGCTGGCCGCGCACCAACCCGACCGGCTGGGTCGTTGCTCGGCGTGCCGGACGTCGTCGGGGTCGGGGGAGCGGTGGCCCTGCACGTTGTACGGCATCGCCAACGAGGCGCGGCGGCGGTACGGGCTGCGGCTGGGTCAGGCGGTCGGCGGGGAGTAGTGGCCGGGCCACCGACCGTACGGGATGCGGGTGATCGCGCGGACCTCGCCGATCGTCGACCACTGGTCGCGCCCGAGCCGGGCCAGCGGGCGGAGCTTCTCGATCGCGGGCAGGCGCCCGTCGTCGGCCCAGATGTCCGAGGCGATCGACGCGTGCACGACGCGGCCGATCACCACCGTCGAGTCGCCGAGGGTGATCGCGGCGTGCAGCGTGCACTCCAAGGCGACCGGTGACTCGGCGACCCGGACGGGTTTGACGCGCACGCTCGGCTCGGCGGTCAGCCCGACGGCGGCGAACTCGCTCACCTCGGGTGGGAAGTCGGTGCTGGTCGCGTTGACCTGCTCGAACAGCGGCTCGTTCGCCATGCACACCACGAACTCGCCGGTGGCGCGGACGTTGCGCAGCGAGTCCTTCACCCCCACGCTCGTGAACTGCACCATCGGCGGGTCGACGCAGGACACCGTGAAGAACGAGTGCGGGGCGAGGTTGTCCACGCCGTCGGCCGAGCGGGTGGACACCCAGGCGATCGGGCGGGGCACCACGACGGCCGTGAGGATCTTGTAGAACGGGCGGCCGCCCAGCTCGTCGGGGTCGAGATCGCTGCGCATGACGTCGATCCTGCCCGGGCCGTGCGACGCAGGCGACGTGGCCGCTCCCGTATGCGCGAGGGAGGGCTCGGCCGGTCGGTCGTCCGGCCGGGCCGGTTGGCGGACGGCAGTCGGGCAGTCGGGGAGGGGTCCGGTCCGGTGACGCGGGCGGCCGTCGGGCAAACGGTGGGGCGGCCGGGCCGTCGGCGGACGGGTCCGGTCCGGTTGACGCGGGCGCGGGACGTAGCGTCGGTCCCGTGCGATCGCGGGCCGTCGGGCTGTTGGTGGGTGCGCTGGCCGACGCGGTGTTCGCCGACCCGGCGCGCTGGCATCCGGTCGCGGGCTTCGGGTCGTGTGCCGCCGCGGTGGAGCGGCGGTGGTACGCCGACTCGCGCCGCGCGGGGGTGGCACACACCGCCATGCTGGTCGGGGGTGCGGTGGGGCTGGGGGTGGCGGCGGAGGCGCTCAGCCGCCGTCGACCGGTCGTGCACACCTGTCTGACGGCCCTGGCGACCTGGGCGGTGCTCGGCGGCACATCCTTGGCGGCGCACGGCCAGTCGCTCGCCGCCGCCCTAGACCCGGGTGAGTCCCGCGTCTCGCCACGCCGTGTTGCGGATTCCAGGCCGCCCGGCGCGTCCCCAAAGCGCGGTGAGTCCCGCGTCTTGCCACGTCGTGTTGCGGATTCCGGTCCGCCACAGAACGGTCGAGCAGAGCCCGATCTGGCCGCGGCCCGGGCGATCATCCCCGCGCTCTGCGGGCGGGACCCGGAGGCCCTCGACGCGATGGGGATGGCCCGCGCGGGAACGGAGTCGATGGCGGAGAACACCGCCGACGCCGCGGTGGCCCCGCTGCTCTGGGGCGCCGTAGCGGGCATGCCCGGATTGCTCGGCTACCGCGCGATCAACACCCTCGACGCGATGGTGGGCTACCGGTCGTCCCGGTACGCGCGCTTCGGCTGGGCGGCGGCCCGCTCCGACGACGTGGTGAACCTCGTTCCCGCGCGGATCGCCGCGCTCCTGCACGCCGTGCTCGCCCCCGCAGTCGGAGGATCGGCGCGCGCGGCGCTCGTTGCGTGGCGGCAGGACGCGTCGGCGCACCCCAGCCCGAACGCCGGACCGGTCGAGGCGGCTGCGGCGGGTGCGCTCGGCGTCCGGCTCGGCGGTCCCACCGCGTACCGGCACGGGATCGAGAACCGACCCCGGCTGGGCTCCGGCCTGCCGCCGACGCCCGACGACCTGTGTCGCGCCGCGCGCCTGTCGCGGCTGGTCGCCGTCGCTGCGACTCTGCTGTCCTGTGCTTACGCCGCCCGGTCGTCGGGCGCGCCGTCGTCGCGTTCCAGGAACGGGTCCGGCCACGGCCTCGGACGTCACCGGGCAGCGGATGCACGACCACGGTCGTCGGACGGGCGGGAACCGACGCGGTCTATTGGGATGCGATCGTGACCTTCCTCGGGTTCCGCGCCGCCCGACGAGGCGACGAGGAGATCAGCGAGATCCTCGACAAGCTCGCCTATCGCGTGTGAAGGAGCCCTGTTGTCCCTACCGCTGCCTGACGGACTGCTCGACCTGCTGCGTCGACCCAGCCCGTGCTTCATCGCCACCGTCATGCCCGACGGTTCGCCACAGCTGACCCAGACCTGGGTCACCACCGACGGTACGCACATCGTGATCAACACGGTGGTCGACCACCAGAAGGCGAGGAACATCGCCAGGGACCCGCGCGTCGCGGTGACGATCACCGACCCGGACGACACCTCGCGGTATTACGGAGTGCGTGGTCACGTTGTCGCGACGACGACAGACGGCGCCGCCGAGAGCATCGACCAGATCGCGCACAAGTACCTCGGCCGTCCGTACCCGAACTTCCGCGGTGTGCCCGAGACACGACTGCTGCTGACCATCGCCGTCGACTCGATCGCGCATACGCCACGCGACTGACGATCGCGATCGGCGGCCCGGGCGCGTTGGCGGCCGCGGGTCGCGCCGTCGCAGACTGGGCGTTCGCGTCGCGTGGCCCGGGCGGCCTGCGAGGTGGACGTGGCATCTGCGAGGAGGGTGAGGGGCGCCGAGGATTCCGACGAGGCGGCCGTCGCCGGACGCGGTTCTAGGCCGGACCGTCGTCGTCGCCCGCGAGCTCCCGGCGGAGGGCGGCACGGTCGGCGCGACGCCCTGCGCGCTGGGGTGTCCGCGCGCCGCGGCGCTGCAGGATCTCCAAGCGCACGAAATAGACGAGGGCAAACACGGCGATCGCGCCAAACGTTAGCCACTGCAGAGCGTAGGAGAAGTTGGTGAACGGTGCCTCGCTCTGGGCCGCCGCCGGAGTCACGGGCAGGGGGTTCAGCACCCCTGGCTGTCCAACGGTCAGCGCGAGGTAGCCGGGCGTGATCGGAAGACCGGTGGCCGCCGCCAACGTTCGCGCGTCGGTGACGTAGAGCTGGCGGTGCCCGTCGGCGGTGAACGTAGCCCGGTGGTCGGGGTCGGTCTCGTCGGCGCGGAGCCGGGCTGCGATCGTCACCTCGCCCGCGGGCGGCGGGGGATAGGACGGCACCACCGCACCGCTCGCGGCCGTCACGTAGCCACGGTCGACGGCCACGACCTGCCCGTCGGCGGTCCGCAGCGGCGTGAGCACCTCGAAGGCGGGCTTACCGTCGTACACGCGCAACCGGACCAGCGCTTCGGCGTCGGCGAGATAGGTCCCGGTGACGGTGACCTGCCGCCACTCGACCGCGGGCGTCACGCCGCCTGCCGGAAGCACCTGCGCGAGCGGGGCGGGTGGGATCGCGGACGCGGCGTCGAGTGTGTGCTGTTCGGCATCCCGCTGCGCCTCGCGTCCGAACTGCCACGGGGCCAGCACCGCGTAGCAGGCGATGACGAAGAGCGTCACCGACGTGATCAGCGCCAGCCAGGCAGGCCGCAGCAGAAAGCGCACCCGTCCACGGTAGGCGCACCCGCTGTGCGGCGGCGCGTACACCCGAGTCTGACGCGCGTCCCCGTGCCGGAATCCGCACCACGGCGTGCCGGATCGCGGGACTCGCCGTGCCGGATCGCGGGACTCGCCGTGGCGGAATCGCGGGACTCACCGTGGGCAATCGCGGGACTCACCCTCGTAGGGTGCGGGTGTGCGGGGTGCGCTGCTGGTCGCCGGTACGACGTCCGACGCGGGCAAGAGCGCGCTCTGCGCGGGGATCTGCCGTTGGCTGGCCCGGCAGGGCGTCGCGGTCGCGCCGTTCAAGGCGCAGAACATGTCCAACAACTCGGTCGTCACCGCCGACGGCGGCGAGATCGGCCGTGCCCAGGCCTTCCAGGCCGCATGCGTGCGGCCTCGCGCCGAGCGTCGCGTTCAACCCGGTGCTGCTCAAGCCCGGCAGCGACCGCTCGGCGCAGGTCGTCGTGCGCGGGAGGGTCGACGGCACCGTGAGCGCGCGCTCCTACCAGCGGCGCAAGGCCGACCTGCTGGACGTCGTCACGGCGAGCCTCGCCGACCTGCGTACGCGCTTCGACGTCGTCGTCTGTGAGGGCGCAGGCTCGCCCGCGGAGATCAACCTGCGCGGCAGCGACATCGCCAACATGGGATTGGCGCAGGCCGCCGACCTGCCCGTCGTTCTGGTCGGGGACATCGACCGCGGCGGGGTGCTCGCCCACCTCTTCGGCACCGTCGCCGTGCTGGACCCCGCCGACCAGCGCCGCATCGCGGGCTTCGTGATCAACAAGTTCCGCGGCGACCCGGCCCTTCTCGCCCCGGGCCTCGACCAGCTCCGCGCGCTCACGGGCCGTCCCTCCCTCGGGGTCGTGCCGTGGGCGGAGCGGCTGTGGCTCGACGCGGAGGACTCGCTGTCCGCGGTCGCCGACGGGGTGCTCGGCCGCCCCGCGCCACCGCTCGGGGACCAGTGGCTGCGGGTGGCCGTCGTCCGGCTGCCACGGATCTCCAACGCGACCGACGCCGAGGCGCTGGCGTGCGAGCCCGGTGTCGCCGTCCGCTACGTCACCGAGCCGTCCCGGCTGGCCGACGCCGACCTCGTGGTGCTCCCCGGCACCCGCTCGACGGTCGCCGACCTCGCTTGGCTGCGGCGCACCGGCCTCATGGACGCCGTGCTCGCCCACGCGGCCGCCGGACGTCCGGTGCTGGGGATCTGCGGCGGCTACCAGATGCTCGGGCGCCGGATCGCCGACCCGGCGGGCGTCGAGGGCGGCGACGCGACGGGTCTCGGCCTGCTCGATCTGGAGATCGTCTTCGACGCCGGGAAGCACCTCGCCAACCCGGTCGGGACGGCCTGGGGAGAGCCGGTGCGCGGCTACGAGATCCACCATGGACGCGTGGTCCGCTCCGGCGACCCCACGCTCGTCGACGGCGAGGGCTCCGACACGGGGTCCGTCCTCGGCACGCACTGGCACGGCCTGCTGGAGAACGACGGTTTCCGACGGGCGCTGCTGCGGCGGGTCGCCGAGCGGGCCGAGCGGACCGGGTTCGCGGTCGCGCCGGACACATCGTTCGCCGCGGAGCGCTCGGCGCAGCTCGACCTGCTCGGCGACCTCGTCGCGACCCATCTCGACACCGCGGCCCTGGAACATGTCATCGATCACGGCGCGGACCAGAACCTGCCCGTGATCACCTCCGGTCTGGCAGTGTCGCCGTCATGAGCGAGCTGGCGAGCGAATCATCGACCCAGCGCTCCGCGAAGCGTCGACCGCGCGTCAGCGAGGGAGGGCGATGAGCACGTTCCCGTTCAGCGCGGTCGTCGGGCACGACGACCTGCGCCTCGCCCTCCTGCTCAACGCCGTGCACCCCGGGGTCGGCGGCGTGCTGGTGCGGGGGGAGAAGGGCACGGCCAAGTCGACGGCGGTGCGCGCGCTGGCCGCGCTGCTGCCCGCCCTCGACGTCGTCGCGGGATGTCGGTTCAGCTGCGACCCGGCCATGCCGGACCCGCGCTGCCCGGACGGTCCGCACATCCGGCCGTCACTGAGTTGAGCGGGCCGGGCGTCGGTCGCCCGGACGACGGGCTGCGGGAGACCGCCGCCGACGTCGCACGACGGCCTGCCCGGCTCGTCGAGCTGCCGGTCGGGGCCACCGAGGATCGGCTCGTCGGCTCGCTGGACCTCGAGCGCGCCCTGGCCGAGGGCGTGCGCGCCTACCAGCCGGGGCTGTTGGCCGCTGCGCACCGCGGCGTGCTCTACGTCGACGAGGTCAACCTGCTGCACGACCACCTCGTCGACGCCCTCCTCGACGCCGCGGCGATGGGCCGCGCCCACGTCGAGCGGGACGGGGTGTCGGTGTCCCACGCGGCCCGGTTCCTCCTGGTCGGGACGATGAACCCGGAGGAGGGCGAGCTGCGGCCCCAGCTCCTGGACCGGTTCGGCCTCGCCGTCGAGGTGCGGGCGGCCCGGGACGTGGCGACCCGCGCCGAGGTGGTGCGGCGCCGCATCGCCTTCGACGACGACCCGCCCGGCTTCGCTGCCACCTGGGCAGCCGCGGAACGGGAGACGGCCGCGCGGATCGCCGACGCCCAGGCCCGGGTCGGCTCCGTGGCGCTGCCGGACGCCGAGCTGCGCCGCATCGCCGCGGTGTGCGCGGCGTTCGACGTCGACGGGATGCGCGCGGACCTCGTCATCGCCCGCGCCGCGATCGCCCACGCGGCCTGGCGGGGCGCGATCGCCGTCGCCGAGGAGGACGTGCGCGTCGCCGCCCGGCTCGCGCTGCCGCACCGGCGCAGGCGCGACCCGTTCGACGAGTCCGGCGTCGACCAGCAGGCCCTTGACGACGCGCTGGAGCGCGCCCGCAAAGAGGCCGACGACGATCCGGACGGCGGACCCGGCGGCGGCCCCGGGGGCGGGCGGGACAGCGCTTCGGCGAGCGGCCCGGGCGACACCGGCGCGGACCCGAGCACCCGCGGCGGCCCACCCGACGGCGACCGGGACGACCACTGGGCAGACGGGCGGGACGTCGCCCGGGCCGAACCCGCAGGCGCCCCAGTAGAGGGTGCCGCCGCCGCAGGCCGGGCACCCGACGGCGCCGAGCAGCGTGGCCGCAGACCCGGCAGGACCGCCGACGGCCGCCCCCACCGCGACGTCCCCGACGACAGCACCGACGAGGGTGGCCCCGACGGCGGTGGCCGTCCCGTGCCGCCGCCCGGCCCGGCCTTCCGCGCCCGCCGCCTGGTCGTTCCCGGCATCGGAGAGGGCGCGCCCGGCAGGCGCTCGCGCGCGCGGACCGATCTCGGGAGGGTCGTGCGCGCCTCCGCCGCCGCCCCCCGCCGGGCCGCCGACCTGCACCTCCCGGCGACCGTCACCGCCGCCGCCCCCCACCAGCACGCCCGTGGCCGCGTGAGCAGGCTGCTCCTGCGCCCCGCCGACGTGCGCCACGCCGTCCGCGAGGGCCGGGAGGGCAACCTCGTGCTGTTTGCCGTCGACGCCTCCGGTTCGATGGCGGCCAAGGCCCGCATGGCGGCCGTCACCGGCGCCGTGCTGTCGCTGCTGCGCGACGCCTACCAGCGCCGTGACAAGGTCGGCCTGATCGCGTTCCGCGCTTCGGGCGCCGAGCTCGTGCTGCCGCCGACCTCCAGCGTCCCCGCAGCCCGCGTCCGACTGACCGGGCTGCGCACCGGCGGTCGCACGCCGTTGGCCACCGGCCTGCTGCGCGCGCGGAAGGTGCTGGCCGTCGAGCGGCTGCGCGACCCCCGCCGCCGTGCGCTCCTGGTCGTCCTCACCGACGGGCGCGCCACCGTGGGGCTCGGTGGCGAGCCCGTCCGCGACGCCTGCCGCGCAGCCGCTCTCCTGGCGGCCGACGGCGTGGCCACCGTCGTGGTCGACTGCGAGAGCGGCCCGGTGCGCCTCGGTCTCGCGGCACGGATCGCGCGGGCCGCGGCGGGTGAGCTGGTGGGGATCGGCGAGCTGTCGGCGGACGGCGTGACCGACCTCGTGCGGGCCGCGCGGGCCGCATAGAGCACCGGGCAGGAGAGGAGTCGCCATGCCGCAGGGACAGGTCACGGCCGTGCCCGACGACGGGCTCACCACCCGGCAGCGCCGCAACCGCCCGCTGCTGGTCGTCCACACCGGGGAGATGAAGGGCAAGTCCACGGCCGCCTTCGGGCTGGCCCTGCGCGGGTGGAGCCAGGGCTGGTCGATCGGGGTGTTCCAGTTCGTCAAGTCGGCGAAGTGGAAGGTCGGCGAGGAGGCGGCGTTCCGGGCGCTCGGGCGCGTGCACGCCGAGACCGGGGAGGGCGGCCCGGTCGAATGGCACAAGATGGGCGAGGGCTGGTCGTGGGCGCGCAAGCACGGCACCGACGACGACCACGCCTCGCAGGCCGCGGAGGGCTGGGCGGAGATCCGCCGCCGCATCGAGGCGCAGGTCCACCAGGTGTACGTGCTGGACGAGTTCACCTATCCGCTGAAGTGGGGGTGGGTGGACGTCGGTGAGGTCGTCGACGTGCTCAGCAGGCGCGAAGGACGCCAACATGTGATCGTGACGGGGCGGGACGCGGCGCCCGAGCTGATCGCGGCCGCCGACCTCGTCATGCAGACCACCAAGATCAAGCATCCGATGGACGCCGGCCAGAAGGGCCAGCGGGGAATCGAGTGGTGATGGAGTACACGCGACTGGGCGCAACCGGCATGACGGTCTCGCGCATCTGCCTCGGGATGATGAGCTACGGCTCGTCGAAGTGGCGCGACTGGGTGCTCGACATCGACGACGCGCGACCGCTCGTCCGCAGTGCCGTCGACGCCGGGGTGATCTTCTTCGACACCGCGGACACGTACTCGCTGGGCGCGTCCGAGGAGGTCACGGGCACGCTGCTGGGCGAGTTCTTCCGCGCCCGCGACGACTACGTGCTCGCGACCAAGGTCTTCAACCCGATGTCGGACCGCCCGAACGACCGCGGCCTGTCCCGCAAGCACATCCTGGCCTCGATCGACGCGTCCCTGCGGCGGCTCGGCACCGACCACGTCGACCTCTACCAGATCCACCGGTGGGACCCGAACACCCCGATCGAGGAGACGATGGAGGCGCTGCACGACGTCGTGCGCGCCGGGAAGGCGCGCTACATCGGGGCGTCGAGCATGTACGCCTGGCAGTTCGCGAAGGCCCAGCACGTCGCGGATCTGCGGCGGCTGGACGCGCTTCGCGTCGATGCAGGACCACTACAACCTGATCTACCGCGAGGAGGAGCGGGAGATGCACCCGCTCTGCCTCGACCAGGGGGTCGGGGTGATCCCGTGGAGCCCGCTCGCGCGGGGTCGGCTCGCCAGGGGACCGCAGGAACGCGCGACCACGCGGGCGGCCACCGACTCGATCGCCGAAGGCCTGTACTCCGACGGCGACGACGCGGTGGTGCAAGCCGTCGCGGACGTGGCGAAGGCCCGCGACCTGCCGAACGCCCAGGTGGCGCTCGCGTGGATGCTGCAGCGGGAGGCGGTGACCGCGCCCATCGTCGGCGCGACGAAGCCCGGCCATGTCGAGGACGCGGTCGCGGCTCTTGCCGTCGAGTTGAGCGAGGACGAGGTGGCGGCGCTGGAGGCGCCCTACGTCGCGCATCCGGTGCTCGGTCACGAGTGACCGACGGTTGAGCGCGCGGGCCCTCGTCGTCGCCGCGCCCGCCTCGGGGACGGGGAAGACGACCGTCGCGACCGGCATCATGGCCGCGCTGCGGCGCCGCGGGACGGCCGTCGCGCCGTTCAAGGTCGGGCCGGACTACATCGACCCCGGCTACCACACGCTCGCCGCAGGGCGCCCGGGCCGCAACCTCGACCCGGTGCTCGTCGGCGCCGACCGGATCGCCCCGCTGGCGCGCCACGGCGCGGCGGGTGCGGAGATCGCCGTCGTCGAGGGCGTCATGGGCCTCTTCGACGGTCGGATCGCCGACGGATACGGGTCGACAGCGCAGGTCGCCGGGCTGCTCGGGGCGCCGGTGGTGCTGGTCGTCGACGCTCGCGGCCAGGGCCGCAGCCTCGCCGCCCTGCTGCACGGCTTCCGCTCGTTCGACCCCGCGCCAGGGAGGCGGGTCGACCTCGCCGGGGTCGTGCTCAACCGGGTCGGGTCGCGTCGCCACGAGGAGGTGCTGCGCGCCGCGGCCGAGGAGGTGGGGCTGCCGGTGCTCGGCGCGCTGCCCCGCCGGGACGCGCTCGCGGTGCCGTCCCGGCATCTCGGGCTGGTCACGGCCGCCGAGCACGGAGGGGCCGCGGTGGCGGCGGTCGACGCGATGGCCGAGCTGGTCGCCGGGCACGTCGACCTCGAGGCGGTCGTGGCCCTGGCCCGCCCGCTCCCGCACGGTCCGGCCTGGTCGGCCGCCGACGCCCTCGCCGACCGCGACACCCCGCGGGCGGCTCCGATGCCCGACCAGGACGCAGCCGTTGCCGCGGTCGGGTCCGTCGCGGGTGGGACCCGACCGGGCGTCCCCATCCCCGCCGCCCGGTTCGACGCGGCCCGGCCTGCCGGGGTGCGGGTCGGAATATTCGGCGGAGCGGCCTTCACGTTCGGCTACGCCGAGCACGTCGAGCTGTTGTCGGCGGCAGGGGCCGAGGTCGTCGTCGTCGACCCGCTGCGCGACGCGGCCCTGCCGGCGGGCCTGGCCGCGCTCGTGCTCCCCGGCGGCTTCCCGGAAGAGCACGTCGGCGCGCTCACGGCCAACGCCGGGCTCCGCGCCGCAGTAGGCGAGCTCGCGGTGTCGGGTGCCCCGCTCCACGCCGAGTGCGGCGGCCTGCTCTACCTGTGTTCGACCCTCGACGACGCGCCGATGTGCGACGTCCTCCCCGCACAGGCCGCGATGACGCGGCGGCTGACGCTGGGCTACCGCGACGCCGTGGCGCTCACGCCGTCGCCGCTGCATCCTGCGGGCGCCCGCGTGACCGGGCACGAGTTCCACCGCTGCACCGTGACACCCCGCGCGGCCACACCGGCGTGGGCCTGGCGCGGCGCCGAGCCTGAGGGCTACGTCCACCGTGGCGTCCACGCGTCGTTCCTGCACACCCACCCGGCGGGGTCCCCGGCCGCGGTGGCCCGCTTCGTCGCGGCGGCCGCACGCGGGACATGACCGTGTCCCGTCGTCACCTCCCGTTCGCGTGCCCGCCGCGCTACCGTCGGCGGGAAGATCCTCACCGGGGAGGTCGTGATGGCGGACCGGCTCTCACCGCTTGACGCCTCGTTCCTGTTCATGGAGGAGTCCACCACCGCCATGCACGTCGGCGGCCTCATGACGTTCGACGCCACCCCCGCCTTCGATCCGGACCGGTTCGTCGCGCTGATCGGCGACCGGCTGTCGGCCGTGCCGCGCTACCGGCAGAAGATCCGCGAGGTGCCCGGCCGGTTGGGGCTGCCGGTGTGGGTCGACGACCCGGGCTTCGAGCTCGACTACCACGTCCGCCGCTCGGCACTGCCCGCCCCGGGATCCGACGCTCAGCTGCGGGAGCTGCTCGGGCGTCTCATGTCGCGCCAGCTCGACCGCGCCCGCCCGCTCTGGGAGATCTACCTGATCGAAGGGCTGGCCCGGGATCGGTTCGCGATCGTCACGAAGATCCACCACGCGATGGTCGACGGGCTGTCGTCGATCGACATCGGCACGGTCCTGCTGGACCTCACGCCCACCCCGCGCGAGTTCCCGCCCGACGACTGGCATCCGGCGTCAGAGCCGTCCGGGCTCGCGTTGGCCCGTGAGGCGGTCTGGGAGCAGATGCAGCGGCCGTGGACGGCGTGGGGCACCGCCCAGCGCGCGGCGTCCGACGTCCGCTCCGTCGTGCGCACCGGCGGGGCCATGCTCGCGGCGGCGCGGTCGGCGTCGCGGCCCGCCCCGGCGAACCCGCTCAACGCGCCGATCGGCAGCCAGCGCCTTTACGGCACGTCCGCAGGCGAGCTGGACGACTACAAGGCCCTCCGGAAGGAGCACGGCGGCACGGTCAACGACGTCGTCCTCGCGGTCGTCGCGGGCGGGCTGCGGCGCTGGATGACCACTCGCGGCGAGCCGGTGCAGGCCAGCACCTCCGTGCGTGCGATGGTGCCGGTCAGCATCCGCGCCCGCGGCGCGGGCGGGAGGTCGGGCAACCAGGTCTCGGCGTACTTCGTGGACCTGCCCGTCGGGGATCCCGATCCGGTCGCCCGGCTCAAGACGGTGTCCGCCGCGATGGCGGGGCACAAGGGCAGCGGTCAGGCCATCGGCGCCAGCGCGCTGATCGGCCTGATCGGCATGGCGACGCCCGCGGTGCACAGCATGGGTGCGCGCCTGTCGAGTTCGATGTCGTCGCGCATGTTCAACGTGGTCGTCACGAACGTTCCCGGGCCGCAGTTCCCGCTGTACGCGATGGGGGCGCGGATGCGGGACATGTACCCGGTGGTCCCCTTGGCGAAGGGGCAGGCGGTGTCGATCGGTATCACGAGCTACGACGGCGGCGTCTTCTATGGGCTCAATGCCGACCGTGACGCGATGGGGGACGTCGACGTGCTCGCGGGCGCGATCGGTGACAGCCTCGACGAGCTGAGGAGGTCCACATGACCCGCGTGGGACTGGTGTTGGGCGCAGGCGGGATCCTGGGTTCGGCGTGGATGGCCGGGGCCCTGCCCGCCGTACAGGAGCGGATCGGGCGGCCCTTGGAGGACGTGGACCTCGTGCTCGGCACCAGCGCGGGCAGCGTGCTCGGCGCGGCGTTGCGGTGCGGGATGAGCGTCGACGAACTGCTCGCCCACCAGCGCGGCGCGACCCCGGCCGACATCGCCTCCGACCTGGACGGCGCCGACCTCCCCGACATGCGCACCCTGGAGCGGGAGTCCGGCGACGGCCGCCCGCCGCTCCCGCTGCCGTGGATCGGCTCGCCGCGGCTCGTGGCCCGCGCGGTGGCGCACCCCCGCACCGTCAACCCGGTCATCGCGGCGTCCGCGCTGCTGCCAGCGGGGCGGAGCCGGATGGGGTCGCTGATCCGGATGGTCGGCGCACTGCAGGCGCGGCTGGGCGTCACGGGCGACGGTTGGGTGCCGGGCGCGCCGCTGTGGGTGGTGGCCGTCGACTATGACTCCGGTCGGCGGATCGTGTTCGGCCGCGCGGGCGGACCCGCGTCGTCGGTCGGGGAGGCCGTGCTGGCCTCGTGTTCGATCCCGGGATGGTTCATGCCGCAGGTGATCGACGGGCGCCGCTACGTCGACGGCGGCGTCGCGTCCTCGACGTCCCTGGGGCTGCTCGCCCGGCAGGGCGCGCCGGAGCTGGACGAGGTCTACCTGCTCGCGCCGTTGGCCAGCCACGTCTTTGACCGCCCGCGCGACCCGATCGCGGGCGTCGAGCGGGGTGTGCGGTGCGTCCTGACGCGCTGGCTGGACGCCGAGGTACGGGCGGTGCGGGCGGCGGGCGTGCGGGTGACGGTGCTGACGCCGGGCCCCGCCGACCTCGCGGCGATGGGCGGCAACCTCATGAACCCGCGGCGGCGTGCGCGGGTGCTGGACGTGTCGCTGCGGACCTCCGCGGTGGCCGTGGAGCTGGCGGTCGACGAGGGCGCCCGCGCGGCATGACCCGCGGACGCGACATGATGGCCGACACGCTCCTCTCCCCGGAGGCACCGTGACCGCCCACAACGAGAACGTCTCTTTGGCGTTCGAGCAGGTCGGCGACGACGGCGGCGAGCCGTTGCTGCTGATCATGGGCCTCGGCATGCAGATGATCTACTGGCCGGACGGGCTGCTCGCCGAGTTCGCCGAGGCCGGGTTCACGGTGGCGCGCTTCGACAACCGCGACGCCGGTGCGTCGACGCATCTCACCTGGTTGGGCACGCCGTCGCTGCCCGTGATGCTCGCCGCGCCCCGCCTCGCGGCGCCGTACCGGATCTCCGACATGGCGGCCGACACGGTCGCGGTGCTGGATGCGCTGGGCTGGGACTCGGCCCACGTGCTGGGCACGTCGCTCGGCGGGATGATCGCCCAGGCCGTCGCGATCGAGCATCCGGACAGGGTTCGGTCGCTGACCTCGGTGATGTCGACGCCCGCGCGGTGGCTGGGCCTGCCGAGCCGCCGGGCGGCCGCCGCGCTCCTCGCCGCGCCCGCGCGCAGCCCGGACGAGGCCGCCGAGCGCGCCGTGGCGACGTTCCGCGTGATCGGGTCGCCGGGCTATCCCCTGGATGAGGACTGGCTGCGCGCCTACGCGCGGCGTGCGTTCGCTCGGGGGGCCGCGGCCGGGGCGGATGTGGGCAGCGCCCGCAGGCAGCTCGCCGCCGCCATGGGCTCCCCGGGCAGGCTGGGCGGATTGCGCGCGGTCCGCGTGCCGACGCTGGTGGTGCACGGCGAGGCCGACCCGCTGATCCGTCCGTCCGCGGGCAGGGCGCTCGCCCGCGCCGTGCCGGGCGCACGCCTGCTCACCTTTCCCGGAATGGGCCACAACCTGCCCGCGGCGCTCTGGCCGACGATCGCGGCTGCGGTGCGTGACCTGGTGGGATCGCGTCCGTGACCACATCCTAGGGTTCCGCTATGACCTGGATCACCCTCGAGCTGGACGACGCCCAGCTCGCCGCGGCCGCGCGGGAGCTCGACACGACGTCCCCGGCCGAGACCATCACCGCCGCACTGGCCGATGTCGCGCTGCGCAGTCAGCGGGCCGAGCCGTTCGGCCATGCCCGGGCGCCCTCCGACCTGAGCCTGGCCGGGCACTTCCTGGGCTGAGGAGTCCCCGCGCCGCGCTGATGACACTCCCGCGTCGAGGGTTGGACGCGAGGCGCAGGCGCGGCACAGACTGTCCGGCGTGCCGGGGAGAGTGTCGTTCGTGGGTGCCGGGCCGGGCGCGGCCGACCTCATCACGCTGCGCGGAGCGCGGCGCATCGCCGAGGCCGACGTCGTGATCTGGGCGGCGAGCCTCGTCATGGCGGAGTGCGTGCAGGAACACGCGCGTCCGGATGCCGAGCTCGTCGACTCGTCCCGGATCGCCCACGAGGACGTGCTCGCCCTCTACCGCCGCGCCGCCGCCGGGGACCTGCGGGTGGCCAGGGTGCACTCCGGCGACCCGTCGCTGTGGGGTGCCGTCCAGGAGCAGTACGACGCGGCCGTCGAGTTCGGCCTCGACGTCGAGATCGTGCCGGGCGTGTCGGCCTTCGGAGCCGCGGCGGCCGCCGCGGGACGCGAGCTGACCATCCCCGAGGTGGCGCAGTCGGTGGTGTTGACCCGGCTGGAGGGCGGCAAGACCCCGATGCCCGAACGCGAACGACTGCGCGCGTTCGCCCAGCACGGGACGACGATGGCGATCTTCCTGTCGGCTGCGCGGACCGGGCAGATGGTGTCCGAGCTGGTGGCGGGCGGCTATCCGGACGACACGCCGGTCGTCGTGGCCTACCGCACGAGCTGGCCCGACGAGGTGACGGTGCGGTGCAGGCTCGACGAGGTCGAGCACGTGTGCAAGGAGCGCAGGCTGTGGCGCCAGACCCTGTTCCTCGTGGGCCCCGCGCTCGCCGCCGCGGGCACGCGCAGCCACCTGTACCACGCGGGCCACTTCCACACGTTCCGCAAGCCCGATCGGGAGGCGCGGAAAGCCCTGCGCGCGGCCCGGTCGGGCCGCGTCACCCCGTGACGCCGGGCGACGGCGCGCCGCTCCGGGGTCACCCCGCCGACCGGGCTGTCGCCTCGCAGGCCCCCGGGGCCCTGCGAGGCGTCAACGGGGTCTGCGAAGCGGCTGCGGGCGAGCCAGAGTGCGGCGGTGCGTCGTCGCCGCCGCCGCCGAGGGAGCTGTCGCAGAGTGCACCCGGGAGCGGCGGGGGAGCGGGGTCGGGCGCTGCTCGGGTTGGCGAGATGACCGTGATCGGGGTCGACTCGCAGCTCCCGGCGTCGGCGGACGCCGCGCTCGCGCGGGCGGAGGTCGTCCTCGGGGCAGCGCGCCTGCTGCCGCTCGTCCCGGCGGGCGTCGAGCGGGTGGAGCTCGGGGCCGTCGAGCCCGCGCTGCAGCGCATCCGCGGGCGACGGTCGGTCGTGTTGGCGAGCGGCGATCCCGGGTTCTTCGGCATCGTGCGGCTGCTGCGCGAACACGGGTACGAGCCCGTCGTGCTGCCCGCGCGCTCGTCGGTACAGCGCCTCTTCGCGCGGTTGGGCCGGTCGTGGGACGACGTGGCGGTGGTGAGTGCGCACGGCCGCGCGCTCGGGCCTGCCGTCAACGTCGTGCGGGCGCGGGCGGCGACCGCGGTGCTCACCGGACCGGGCGCGGGACCGGCGGAGATCGCCGCGGCCCTGGAGGGATGGCCGCGGACGTTCGTCGTGGCGGAGGACCTCGACGGCCCGGACGAGCGGCTGACCACCCTCCCCGGGGCGCGGGCCACGGGCAGGGCGTGGCACGCGCTCTCGATCGTGCTGGCGCTGCGCGATCTCGCCGCCGTACCCGGCCGGAACTGGTTCGCGGGGGGCGAGCCCACACCCCCCGCGGGCGGGTGGGCGCTGCCCGACGACGCCTTCGCGCACCGCGGCGGCATGGTCACCAAGGCCGAGGTCAGGGCACTGGCGCTCGCCCGCCTCGCCCCGCGGCCCGGTGCGCTGGTGTGGGACGTCGGGGCGGGGTCCGGCTCGGTCGCCGTCGAGTGCGCCCGGCTCGGGGCGGCCGCGCTCGCCGTCGAGCGGAACGCCGAGGACGCCGCGCGGATCGCGGAGAACGCCGCGGCGCACGGCGTCGAGGTGCGGGTCGTGGGCGGCACGGCGCCCGCCGCGCTGGTCGGGCTGCCCCGCCCGGACGCGGTGTTCGTCGGCGGAGGCGGGCCGGACGTGGTGGCCGCGTGCACCGGGGTCGGCGCCGACCGCGTGGTTGTCGCGCTCGCCGCCCTGGACCGCGTCGGCCCAACCCGCGCGGCCCTCGCCGACGCCGGGTACGCCGTCGACGGCGTGCAACTGGCGGCCTCCCGGCTGGCCGCGCTCCCTGACGGGGCCGTCCGGCTGGCGGCGCTCAACCCGGTCACGCTGGTGTGGGGGACCCGATGATCGCGCTCTTCGCCGTCACGGCCGCGGGACGGCGCGCGGCGGACGAGGTGGCCGGTGCGCTCGGGGCGTCCCGGCACGAGCTCGCGGAGCTCCCGCGGCTGTGGCCCCGGCTCGCTGGGGCGGTGTTCTTCCTCGCCACCGGCGCCACGGTGCGGCTGATCGCGCCCTTGCTGGGTGACAAGCGCACCGACCCGGGCGTCGTCTGCGTCGATGAGGCCCGGCGCTTCGCCGTCGCGCTCACCGGCGGCCACGAGGGCGGGGCCAACGCGCTCGCCACGCGGGTCGCCGGGCTGCTCGGTGCCCAGCCGGTGGTCACGACGGCGTCCGAGGCCGTCGGCGCGACCGGCCTGGACGAACTGGCCGCGCTGCTGGACGCCCGGGTCGTCGGCGATGCCGCGGCGGCAGGCGTGGCGCTGCTGGACGGCACGGCCGAGGTCGTGAACCCGCTGGGGTTCCCGCTGCCCGCGCTCGGTCCCGCGGTGGTGCAGCAGGGTGACACCGCTGCGACCGAGTCGGCGGAATGTCACCCCGCTGCGACCGGGGAGGGTGTGCGGATCGTCGTCACCGACCGGGTCGAGGAGGCCACCGCCCGCCTGGTGCCGCGCACGCTCGTCGTCGGGATCGGGTCGGCGCGGGGGGTGCCCGCCTCGGCGGTGGCGAGCCTGCTCCGCCGGGTCGTCGACGAACACCGCCTCGATCCCCTCGCCGTGCGCGCGTACGCCAGCGTCGACCGCAAGGCCGACGAGGCGGGCATCCTCGCCGCCATCGCCCCGGCCCCGCTGTCGACGTTCCCGGCCGACGTCCTGGCCACGGTCGACGTGCCGAACCCCAGCGAGGTGGTCCGCGCCGAGGTCGGCACGGCGAGCGTCGCCGAGGCCGCCGCGTTGCGCGCGGCCGTGGAGCTGGGCGGCGGCGCGCCCGTCGAGCTGGTCGTGCCGAAGACCAAGGGCGAGAACGTGACGGTCGCGGTCGCCCGTATCCGGCCGCGGGGCAGGCTCGCGATCGTCGGCCTCGGGCCGGGCGCCGACGACCTGCGCGTGCCGCGGGCGGCCGCCGAGCTGCGCCGCGCGTCGATCGTCGTCGGACTCGACCAGTACGTCGAACAGATCCGGCACCTGCTGCGCCCGGGGACGCAGGTACGCGCGAGCGGGCTGGGGGAGGAGGAACAGCGCGCAGCGGACGCCGTCGCGCTCGCCGCCAAGGGCAACGCCGTCGCGCTGATCGGATCCGGTGACGCGGGGATCTACGCCATGGGCAGTCCCGCCCTCGAGAGCGCCGGTGCCGACGTCGAGGTCGTCGGCGTGCCCGGCGTGACCGCGGCGCTCGCCGCCGCCGCGCTGCTCGGGGCGCCGTTGGGCCACGACCACGCGCTGATCTCCCTCTCCGACCTGCACACCCCGTGGCCGGTGATCGAGCGACGCGTGGCCGCCGCGGCGGCGGCCGATCTCGTCACGTGCTTCTACAACCCGCGCAGTCGCGACCGGCACTGGCAGCTCGCCGCCGCGCTCGACGCCTTCCGCGGGCATCGGCCCCCCCAGACGCCCGTGGGCGCGGTGCGCCAGGCCGGGCGGCCGGGCCAGCGGGTGTGGACCGCGCCGCTCGCGTTGTTCGATCCGACCGGAGTCGACATGGTGACCACCGTGATCGTCGGGTCGAGCACCACCCGGATGGTGGCGGGGCGGATGGTGACGCCCCGGGGATATCGCTGGTCGTGAGGCGCCCTGCGCAGGCCGCATGCTCGCCGGATCCGGCGGATTCCGGGCGCTGGTGCACGGCATCCGCGGAGTTGGGGATCAAACGGAGAGCGGTGAGGGCCGGAGCCGACGGAGCACGCTGTGGGCCGCCCGCCCACCAGGTCAGCCGGAACCGCGCCGAGACGTCGATCACGCCGGTTCCGGCCGCAGCGGAGCTACGATCGTGGGCCGAGCTGAGCGTCCCCGAGCCGGGCCAGGACACCCGGGAGAGGCACGACATTGCGCACCGGTGTGCACGCCATCGAAACCGCCTCCTACGCGATCCTGCGCGAGCGGCTCGACACCACCGACCTGCCACCGCTCACCCGCGCCGTCGTCGAGCGGGTGGTGCACACCAGCGCCGACCCGAGCTGGGCGGGCGACCTGGTGTGTGCCGAGGGCGCCCTGCGGGCGGGCCGGGACGCGCTGGCCGCGGGCGCGCCGCTGATCGTCGACGTCCGCATGGTGGCGGCCGGGATCACGGCCCGGCCGACGACCGTGGCGCTCGACCTCGCCCCGGTCGCCCGCCCGGGGGTCGACGACGCACCGGGTGGACCGGCTCGCGGTGCCACGGTGGGTGGACCGGCTCGCGGTGCCGCGATGGGTGGACCGGCTCGCGGTGCCGCTGTGGGTGGTCCGGCTCGCGGTGCCGCTGTGGGTGGTCCGCCCGCTGCCGCGATGGGTGGGCAGGCCTGCGGCGCGCCGATCACGACGCGGTCGGCCGCGGGCATCCGGGCGGCCGTCGCCGCGCACCCGGACGGCGCGGTGTGGGTCGTCGGCAACGCCCCGACCGCACTGGCCGAGCTCGTGCGGTGCGCGCAGGCCGGGCTGGTCCGCACGCCGCTGGTGATCGGCCTGCCCGTCGGGTTCGTCGGCGCGGTCGCGGCCAAGGCGGCGTTGCGCGCCGCAGGCCTCCCTGCGCTCTCCAACCGGTCCGAACGCGGGGGCGCCGCCGTCGCCGCGGCCGCCGTGAACGCGCTGCTCTACGCGGACGCCACGGCATGACCGCAGGCATGACCGCCCCCGTCCCGCTGCTGCTCGTCGGCCACGGCACCGTCGACGCGAAGGGCGTCGCGGAGTTCGTCGCCTTCAGCCGCAGGCTGCGACGGCGGCTGTCCGGCGCCGGGGTCGATGTCGACGGCGGGTTCATCGAGCTGTCGTCCCCGACCGTCCACGAGGCGTGGAGCGCGCTGGCCGGGCGGGGCCACCGGACGATGGCCGCCGTGCCGCTCGTGCTGGTTGCCGCAGGCCACGCCAAAGGCGACATCCCGGCCGCCCTGGAGCGGGAGGTGCGTCGCGATCCCGCCACCGCCTACGTGTTCGGCCGCCCGCTCGGCCCCCATCCGGTGCTGCAGGAGATCCTCGTCGACCGCATCGCCGCCGCTCTCGCCGAATCCGCCGCCCCCCACCGGGGCGCGGGGCGCGCCAACGGGATCGCCGTCGCGGGTGGGGTCGCCGTCGTCGGGGAGAGTGGTGGATTCGCCGCCCCGGACACGGACGGGGAGACGGCCGTGCTGCTCGTCGGCCGCGGCTCCACCGACCCCGACGCCAACGCCGAGGTCTGCAAGGTCGCCCGTCTGCTGCAGGAGGGCAGGCCCTACGCGTTCGTCGAGCCCGCCTTCGTCTCCCTCGCGCGGCCGGACGTCCCGGCAGGCCTGTCCCGCTGCCGGGCGCTGGGCGCGCGGCGGGTGGTCGTGGCGCCCTACTTCCTCTTCGACGGCGTGCTGCCGCGCCGGGTCGGCGACCAGGCGCGGGCGTTCGCGGCCGAGCACCCCGACGTCGACGTCACGGTGGCGGGCCACCTCAGCGACTCGGACGTGCTCGCCGACCTCGTTGTCGAGCGCTACCGCGAGGCCCTGGCGGGCGACATCCGGATGAACTGCGACACCTGCGCCTACCGGGTGTTGCTGCCCGGCTTCGAGGACAAGCTCGGCGCGCCCCAGACCCCGCACCACCACCCCGAGGACCCCGCACAGGGACACGGACACGGACATGCCTGAGCCCTACCTCGTCGGACTGGATCTCGCCGGTCGCCGCGTCGTCGTCGTGGGCGGCGGGTCGGTGGCGCAGCGGCGCCTCGCGGGCCTGCTCGCCGCGGGCGCGGACGTCGAGGTGGTCGCCCCGCACGTCACCCCTGCCGTCGAGAGCATGGCGCACGAGCTGCGCTGGACGGCGCGCCCTTATCGCGACGGCGACCTCGACGGCGCCTGGTACGCCATCGCCTGCACGGACGATCCCGCGGTGAACGCCGCGGTCGCCGCGGAGGCGGAGCGTCAGAGGACCTTTTGTGTGCGCGCGGACGACGCGCCTGCGGGCAGCGCGGTGACGCCTGCCGTCGGACGGCACGACGGCCTTACGGTCGGGGTGCTCGCGGGCCGCAGACCCCGCCGCTCGGCCGCGGTGCGCACGGCGTTGGTCGAGGCGCTCGCCGCGGGTGTGGTCGCCGACGTCGCCGAGCCGGTCCGGCCGGGGGTCGCGCTCGTCGGCGGGGGCCCCGGCGACCCGGAGCTCATCACGGTGCGGGGCAGGCGGTTGCTCGCGCGCGCCGACGTCGTCGTCACCGACCGGCTCGGTCCCCGCGACCTGCTCGACCACCTCGACCCGCACGTCGAGGTGATTGACGCGTCGAAGATCCCGTACGGCCGGGCGATGAACCAGGCCCGGATCAACGAGCTGCTCATCGACCGCGCGCGGGCAGGGAAGTTCGTCGTCCGGCTCAAGGGCGGCGACCCCTACGTCTTCGGCCGCGGCTTCGAGGAGGCGCTCGCCTGCGCCGAGGCGGGCGTGCCGGTGACGATGGTGCCCGGCGTGACCAGCGCGTTCGCCGCGCCCGCTGTCGCGGACGTGCCGGTGAGCCACCGCGGCGTGGCGCACGAGATCGTCATCGTGTCGGGCCACGTCGCCCCGGACGACCCGCGCAGCCTCGTCGACTGGCCCGCCCTCGGGCGCCTGCGGGGCACTCTCGTGCTGCTGATGGCCGTCGAGCGGATCGCGGCGTTCGCCACCGCGCTGGTCGCCGGGGGCCGACCCGCGGACACGCCCGTCGCCGTGGTGCAGGACGGCACCACCCGGATCCAGCGCTCCGTGCGTGCCACGCTCGCGACGGTGGCCGACGTCGTCCGCCGCGCGGAGATCAGCCCACCCGCGGTGATCGTGATCGGGCCGGTGGCCGGGCTCGGCGAGGCGGTCACCGAGACGGCAGCCGGGTCGCGCTGAGTTCCGTCAGCAGGCCTTCGGGTCGGTGCGGGTGCTGGCGAGGTGGATCCGCCAGTTCGGCCCGGGACCGACCATGTTGTAGCGGAGGTCCCATCGGCTGCAGGTCTGTCCGTTGAAGCCGAACTGGGCGTCCTGTGTGCTGCTGAACGTCATCTCCGCGGTCACGGAACCCGCTGTGCTGTCGCTGACGGACAGCAGGCGGGCGTCGCGGATCTGTGTGGTGGACTCGGCGGCCACCCAGGCGTCGAGGCCCTTCCTCGCGGTCGGGTTGTCCGGGCTGAACACGGCGAAGGCGTCGGAGTAGCGGCGGTCGTTGATGCCGGAGACGTACGCGTCCAGCATGCGCGCGACGTCGGGCGCCGCCGGGTGGGTGACGCCGGGGGCGATCACGACCGCGGAGGTGACGGGCGCCGCCGCGGTCGTGGGGGCGGGCGGCGCCGGGGTGGTGGTGAAGGTCGGGGTGGGGACGACGGGGACCGGCTGCGCTGTCCGGTTGAGCAGGACGAGGGTCGTGACCACCCCGACGACGACCACCAGGGCGGCCGCGACGCCCCCGATCAACGGGCCGTGACCGCGGCGCCCGCGTCGGCGGTACACCGTCGCCACCCGCGCGGGCCGGGCCGGGTGGGAACCCTGGGCGGGCGGCCACACCCCGGCGGCCGGGGTCGGCAGGGCGGGCCCGGAACCGGCCTCGGATGGCCACGACGACGGCGGGGTCGCGTCGCCCGTGGATAGCCGTGTCGACGGCGAAGCCGTCGCATCGCCCGCGCGTGGCCCTGTCGGCGGCGCGGCCGCGTGGTCTGCGGGTGGCCACGACGCCTGCCCGGACGCGGGCGGCCACGACCGTCTTTCAGGGACGGTCTGACCGTCGGCGTGGGCCCGGGCACCCTCGATCACCGGCCGGGTCACCGGCTGGCCGGTGGCGCGCTGGGCCGCCTGCAGGAGGGACGCGGACTCGGCGGCCGAAGCGGGACGATCGCCGGGATCCTTGGCCAGGAGCCGTTCGACGACGTCGGCGAGCGGGCCGGGTACGCCGCGCACGCGCAGATCGGGCACGGGGGCGCGGAGCACTCGCGCCACGGTCACCACGATGTCCTCGCCGGACTCCCCCGCGAACGCGGGGCCGCCCGTGAGCAGCGCGAACAGCGTGGCGCCGAGCGCGTAGAGGTCGGCGGCGACGGTCGCGGCGCCACCCACCAGCCGCTCGGGGGCGCTGTAGGTGGCGGTGGCGCGCACTCTTCCGTCCATCGTGACGGTGACGCCGGGAAGGCGGGAGATGCCGAAATCCCCGAGCGTGGGCTCGGAGAACCGCGACACGAGCACGTTGGCGGGCTTGACGTCCAGGTGCAGGATTCCCGCGCGGTGGGCGGTCTCCAGGGCGCCTGCCAGCAGGACGCCGATGTCGAGCACCTCGAACCAGGGCAGCGGTCCGGTACGGTCCAGCCGGTCGGCGAGCGATCCGCCCGCCATGAAGTCCATGACGATGTACGGCTCGCCGTGGTCGGTGGCGCCGCCGCGGTGCACACCGACGATGTGCGGGTGCCCTGACAGCGCCCCCATCGCCTGGCACTCACGCTCGAACCCGCGCCGGGCCTCGTCGTCGCCGATGCGGTCGGAGAGCACCTTGACCGCGACCCGGCGGCCGAACGCGGGTTCCTCGGCGGCGTAGACAACGCCGAAGCCGCCCCGCCCGATCACCTCAGGTCGTTCAAGACCAGGGATCACCGGTGGCGGGGCGGCGTTCACGGCCGCAGTGTAAGGGTCAGATCGACAGCAGCCGGTCGAAGAAGCTGCGGTACCGGCGCAGCGCGACCCGCAGGTCCTCGGTGGAGGCCTCGTCGTTGTCCAGACCGTGCTCGATCTCGGCGCGCTGGGACTTGAACAGCTCCTGGAGCTCGTCGAGCAGCTCGCCGACCAGGGCGTCCGCGTCGGCCACCGCGCGGCGCGGCTCGTCGACGAACTCGCCCTTCACGCCGTCCCACCGCGTGGTGTACGACTCGGCCCGGTCGGCGGTGACGAGCGCGGTCGGCGAGTCGTCGTCGAGGCCCGTCGTGGTCCCGTGGTGTGCGGCAGCCGCGGTGTCCCTACCGCCTGCGTCCGTGGCCACGCTGCCCCTGCCTGCGGGGTCCGTCGCCGCGGTCCCGGCGGCCGCGTCCTGCCGGTAGCCCTCGACGGGCTCTGTCGCCGTCGCGCTGCCTGCCGCGTCCCTGCGGTCCGCCGTGCGGGGAACGTCACCGGCGACGTCGTCGCGCATGTGCTGGGGCTGGCCCGTGTCGTACTGGACCTGACCCGGCAGGTTGGGGTCGCCGCGCATCTCGCCGCCGTGCTGGACCTGGCCCGCGGCGGTCGGGTCGCCGCCGCGCCGGACCTGGTCGGCAGTGGTGGCGTCGCCGCGGACCTCGTCGCCGTACTGCGTCTGCTGCTGCGCCATGGAGTCGCCGCGCATCTCGCCGCCGTACTCGCCCTCAGGGGCGACGGGGTTGCCGGAAGGCGCGTCGGCGTAGCGACCCTGCGGGGTCGTCTCTGCCGCGTACGGGTCCTCGGCGGGGCGGCCGTCGGACTGGGCCTGCCTGCTCTCGCCGTACTGGGCCTGGCCCTGGTCACGGGCAAGCGTCGGGTCGTCGGCGTAACCTGCGTCTGCACTGTCGGGTCGCACGGTCTCTCCCTCGTGGCGAAGGTGGTCGTCGGCCTGATCGGGGCGGGCGTCGTCTCGATCGCCTCGCCCGAACAGCTCGTTGACGGCACCGCGGAGGCCCCCGCGGCGGTGTTCCTCGTCGTGCTGTGTAGTCATCGGGAGTGCTCCTGGGTGGTGTTCGGACTCGTTGCCGGAGTCGTGGTCGGGACGGAGTCGTGGTGCAGCAGGGCCTCGATCAACGACCGGTAGGACGTGATGGCCTGGCGCTGCCTTTCGGTGTCGACCTCGCCGTCGTCGGTGGCGACCCGCGTGGCACGGGCGTCGCGGTAGTGCTGGACAACCTGCGGGTGCTCCACAGAGATGTCATCGGCGCGACGGTCGAAGTCGTCGATGGGGTACCCGCGGGTGCGCATGATGTCGACGACCAGCGCGTCGGCGCGGTGCACCGAATGCACCGGGTCGTCGACGAAGCCACGCTGGATATCGGTCCAACTGGATTCGAAGCGGTCGCGCTCCTCGGGCTTCAGGTCGCGGATGTCGAGCTCGCGGTGCCGCTTCTCCCGCTCGGTCAGCTCGGCTTCCGCCGCGCGCCGGTCACCGGTCTTGGTGACGGTGCGCTCGTATTCGGCGCCATAGTGCTCCTGCAGGTTCTCGGATCGCCGCCGCTTGGCCAACATGGCCCCTGCAGCGCCGAGGGCGAGTACCAGCAGCACGATGACGACGATCAGGACGATCACAGTGCTGTTCACGGCCACCTCTCTGGGGTGATGAACGACACACGCTTTGGTGTGAACCGTTGACAGTGCGTTCCCGAATGTGGCCGGCTCCCAAACCTCGGAATCGTTGACCGCCGACTGTCGGGTGTGGTCTGGTGGCCGAGACGGATGTCGAGGAAGCCGGTGTGAGTCCGGCGCGGTCCCGCCACTGTGACCCGGATGCCTCCGCGAGTGATCGCCAAGGCGTCGGGGAGCCAGATACTCGCCGCCGTCGTCAATCCCCGAGCGTGAGGGCGCGGACCCCCCGAGGAGGAACGCGTGAGCGAGCCTGCGAGCGAACCGTCGGCCGTGAGCGAGCCTGCGAGCGAACCGCCGAACCGTCGGCACAGGACGGACCGGCTTCGCCGAGCGCCGTCCTGCTCCTGTCCACCGCTGACACGGAGCTTCTGGCGGCGCGCGCCTCCGGGGCGCTCTACCGCACCGCCAACCCGGCCAGGGTCGAGCCAGCGGGTGTGCCCGCGTTGCTCGCGGGGGTCGCCGTTGTCGTGCTGCGGCTGCTCGGTGGGCGCCGGGCGTGGCCCGAGGGCGTCGACGCGCTCGTCGCGTCCGGGCTGCCGGTGGTGCTGCTGGGCGGGGAGAGCGCGCCGGACGCCGAGCTGATGGCGGCCTCGACCGTGCCCGCGGGCGTGGCTGCGGAGGCGCTGGCGTATCTGGCCGCCGGCGGCACCGACAACCTCCGCGAGCTGCACTGTTTTCTCAGGGATACGGTGCTGCTCACCGGGGAGGGGTTCGCGCCGCCCACGCCCGCGCCCGAGTTCGGGGTGCACGGGGCGCGGGAGCAGCTCGCGGACCGCCCCACCGTCGGGGTCGTCTTCTACCGGGCCCACGAGCTGAGCGGCAACACCGCGTTCGTCGACGTCCTCTGCGACGCGGTCGAGGCGCGGGGGGCCAACGCGCTCCCGGTGTTCTGCGGGTCGCTGCGCGGCGCGCCCGACGCCCTGCTCGCCCTGCTCGGCCACACGGACGCCCTGGTCGCGACCGTGCTGGCGGCGGGGGGCACGGTGGCGTCCACCGCGATCGCGGGCGGCGACGACGATGCATGGGATGCGGGCGCGCTGGCCGCGCTGGACGTGCCGGTGCTGCAGGGCCTGTGCCTGACGACCCCGCGGGCGGCGTGGGCGGCGTCCGACGCGGCGCTGTCGCCGATGGACGCGGCGATGCAGGTGGCGATCCCGGAGTTCGACGGGCGGCTGGTCGGGGTGCCGTTCTCGTTCAAGGAGACCGCGCCGGGCGATGACCTGCCCACCTACGTGGCCGATCCCGAGCGGGCGGCCCGGCTGGCGGGGCTCGCGGTGCGGCACGCGCGGCTGCGTCACACACCGGTGGCGCAGCGGCGGATCGCGATCGTGCTGTCGTCGTACCCGACCAAGCACGCCCGCGTCGGCAACGCCGTCGGGCTGGACACCCCGGCGTCGGCCGTGCGGCTGCTCTCGGCGCTGCGGGAGGCGGGCTACACGGTCGACGACTTCCCGACCGACTCCGACGCGCTGATCCACACCTTGATCGCCGCGGGCGGACACGACGTCGAGTGGCTCACCGAGGAGCAGCTCGCCGCGGCCGCGTCGCGCGTGCGCCTGGATGACTACCGGGCGTGGCTCGCCGGGCTGCCGCCGTCGCTCACCGACGCCGTCGTCGCGCACTGGGGCGAGCCGCCGGGGTCGCTCTACGTGGACGGGTCCGACATCGTCCTGGCGGCGCTGCGGTTCGGGAACGTCCTCCTCATGATCCAGCCGCCGCGCGGGTTCGGAGAGAACCCGATCGCGATCTACCACGATCCCGACCTGCCGCCGTCGCACCACTACCTGGCCGCGTACCGCTGGCTGGAGCACACCTTCCGGGCCGACGCGGTGATCCACCTCGGCAAGCACGGCACGCTCGAATGGCTGCCGGGCAAGGGCCTCGGCCTGTCCGCGGGGTGCGCGCCGGACGCGGTGCTCGGCGAGCTGCCGCTGGTGTACCCGTTCATCGTCAACGACCCCGGCGAGGGCACCCAGGCCAAACGCCGCGGGCACGCCGTGGTCGTCGACCACCTGGTCCCGCCGATGGCGCGCGCCGACACCTACGGCGAGCTCGCCAAGCTGGAGCAGCTGCTGGACGAGTACGCCACCGTCGCCGCGCTCGACCCGGCCAAGCTGCCCGCGCTGCGCGCCCGCATCTGGGAGGTGGTGACGGCCGCGCAGCTGCACCACGACCTGCACCTCGACGCCGCCCCGGGCGCGGGCGAGTTCGACCAGTTCGTGCTGCACGTCGACGGTTACCTGTGCGAGATCAAGGACGTCCAGATCCGCGACGGGCTGCACATCCTCGGCGGTGTGCCCGACGGCGAGGCGCAGGTGAACCTCGTGCTCGCCGTGCTCCGCGCCGCCCAGATCTGGGGCGGGGCGACGGCGCTGCCCGGCCTGCGCGCCGCGCTCGCGGCGTGGGCGGGCCTCGACGAGCAGGCGCTGCTGGCCGACCCGGGCCGCGCGGTCCCCGGCCTGCAGCAGGGTGACACTCCTCCCGCCCGGTCGCAGCGGGGCGACCTACCTGCGATCCCGGTGCACCTGGCGCGGCTCACCCGCCTCGCCACCGGCCCCGCGCACAGCGGGGCGGACGTCGTCGACCTCCTGGAACAGGTCGCGCACCGCCTCGTCACCGCGCTGCAGGCACGGGGCTGGTCCGCCCCCGGCGCCGTGGTCACCGAGGTGCTGGCGGAGGAGGTGCCCGACGTGGCCGCGGTGCTCGCGTTCGCCTGCGCGGAGGTCGTCCCCCGGCTCGCGCGCACGACCGACGAGATCGCCCACCTCCTGCACGCGCTCGACGGCGGCCACGTCCCGGCCGGCCCGTCAGGCTCGCCGACCCGCGGCCTGGTCAACGTGCTGCCCACCGGCCGCAACTTCTACTCCGTCGACCCCAAGGCCGTTCCCTCGCTCAGCGCCTGGGAGGTCGGCCGGGCCCTCGCCGAGTCGCTGCTCGCCCGCCACCTCGCCGACACCGGCGAGTACCCGCGCAGCGTCGGGCTCACGGTGTGGGGCACGAGCGCGATGCGCACCCAGGGCGACGACATCGCCGAGATCCTCGCGCTGATCGGCACGCGGCCCGTCTGGGACGAGGCGTCGCGGCGGGTCACCGGCTTCGAGATCGTGCCGCGCGCGGAGCTCGGCCGCCCGCGCATCGACGTCACCGTGCGCATCTCCGGCTTCTTCCGGGACGCCTTCCCGCACGTCATCGCGCTTCTCGACGACGCGATCGCCGCCGTCGCCGCGCTGGACGAGCCCGACAACTACGTCCGCGAACACGTCGAGGCCGACGTCGCGGAGCACGGCGACCGCCGCCGCGCCACCGCGCGTGTCTTCGGCTCCAGGCCCGGCGCGTACGGAGCTGGGCTGCTCCCGCTGATCGACGCCCGCAACTGGCGCAGCGACGCCGACCTGGCCGAGGTGTACGCCGTCTGGGGTGGCTACGCCTACGGCCGGGGGCTGGACGGGCGCGAGGCGCGCGCGGACATGGAGACCGCGTTCCGGCGCATCGCGGTCGCCGCGAAGAACCAGGACACCCGCGAGCACGACATCGTCGACTCCGACGACTACTTCCAGTACCACGGCGGCATGGTCGCGACGGTGCGCGCGCTGACCGGCCGCACACCCGCGGCGTACGTCGGCGACTCGGCCGTGCCCGATGCCGTGCGCACCCGCACGCTCGCCGAGGAGACGAAGCGGGTGTTCCGCGCCCGGGTCGTCAACCCGCGGTGGATCGCCGCCATGCAGCGCCACGGCTACAAGGGCGCGTTCGAGCTGGCCGCCACGGTCGACTACCTCTTCGGCTACGACGCCACGGCAGGCGTCGTCGACGACTGGATGTACGCCACGCTGGCCCAGGAGTACGTGTTCGACGAGGTCAACCGGGCCTTCATGGAGCGCTCGAACCCCTGGGCGCTGCGCGGCATCACCGAGCGGCTGCTCGAGGCCGCCGATCGCGGGATGTGGGCGAAGCCCGACGACACGGTGATCGAGCGGCTGCGCGCGGCGTACCTCGAGCTCGAGGGCGACCTGGAGGGCGAGGCGTGAGGCCGGTGCTCCACGGGGTCGGGGTCGGGCCCGGCGACCCCGATCTCGTCACGGTGCGCGCGGCCGACCTCCTGGCGAAGGCCGACGTCGTGTTCGTGCCGGTCGCCGACTCCCTCGAGACCGGGCGGGCGGAGCAGACCGTCCTCCACTACGCCGAGGCGTGGCGGGTCGAGCGGGTCGTGTTCGCGCTGCACGACCGGGAGCACACGGCCCGGCGCGAGCAGGCGTGGGACGCCGCGGCGACGCAGGTGGCGCGCTGGTTCGCCGACCACCCGGGCGGCACCGCCGTGTTCGCCACGATCGGCGACCCGTGCGTCTACTCGACGTTCACCTATCTCGCCGCGAGCGTGCGGGCGCACGTCGACGATCTCGACGTCCGGCTCGTGCCCGGGATCACCGCCATGCAGGACCTCGCCGCCCGCACCGCCACCCCCCTCGTCGAGGGGCGGGAGGTGCTCGCCCTGCTCCCGATGACCGCGGGCCCCGAGCGCTTCCGCGAGACCCTGGCCCGCGGCGACGCGCTCGTCGCCTACAAGTTCGGCCGCATGCTGCCCGAGACGCTCGCCGTCCTGCGCGCCGCGGGACGGTTGGAGAACGCGGTCTACGGCGCCCGCCTCGGACTGCCCGACGAGGACATCCGCCCCGCCGCGGAGCTGGACCCGGCGGCGACGGGCCCGTACCTGTCCACTCTGATCGTCCCCCCGCGCAGGGGGACGCGCGGCGGAGCGCTGCGCGGAAGCCCGGAGGTAGCCCCATGACGCTGATCGACGAGACCGTCGCCGCGATCGCCCCGGCCGACGGAGCGGCACGGGCCGCGGCCCGGGAGCGCCTGGACCGGATGACCATGCCCCGCGGTGCGCTCGGCCGCGTCGGCGAGCTGGGCGTCACGCTCTGCGGGATCGCGCGCACCTGCCCGCCGCCGCTCCCGGAGCCCGCGGCGGTCGCGGTCTTCGCGGGCGACCACGGTGTGCACGCCCAGGGGGTGACGCCGTGGCCGCAGGAGGTGACGGCGCAGATGGTGGCCAACTTCCTGGCGGGCGGCGCGGTGGTGAACGCGTTCGCCCGCCAGCTCGGGGCCGACGTGGTCGTCGTCGACGTCGGGGTCGCGGCGCCCCTCGACGCCGGGCCGGGCCTCCTGTCCCGGCGGGTCGCCGACGGCACGGCGGACATGACGACCGGCCCGGCGCTCACCCGTGAGCAGGCCCGCGCGGCCGTCGAGGTGGGCATCGCCGTCGCCCGCGAACTGGTCGACGACGGGCACCGCGCGCTCGTCACCGGCGACATGGGCATCGCCAACACCACCGCCGCGGCCGCGCTGACCTGCGCGTTCACCGGCGCGGAACCTGCCGACGCGACGGGGCGCGGCACGGGTATCGACGACGCCACGCTCATCCGCAAGATCGATGTCGTGCGGCGCGCATTGGCGCTCCACCGCCCCGATCCCGCCGACCCGCTGGCCGTGCTCGCCGCGTTCGGTGGCCTTGAGCACGCGGCGCTCACCGGGTTCGTGCTCGGCGGTGCCGCCGCGGGTGTGCCGGTGCTGCTGGACGGCGTGAACGCGGGCGCGGGCGCGCTGGCCGCGGCCGTCTTCGCCCCCGACGCCGTGGGGTCGTGCCTGGCGGGCCACCGCTCCGTCGAGCCTGCCCACCGCCTCGCGCTGGCCCACCTGGGCCTCGAGCCGCTGATCGACCTGGGTATGCGGCTCGGCGAGGGCACCGGGGCGCTGCTCGCGTTGCCGGTGGCGCTCGGGGCGGCGCGGGCGCTGCGGGACGTCGCGACGTTCGACGCCGCGGGCGTCACGGACAAGGACGGCTAGAGCCCCGGATCCGCCCCCCACGCGTCGACCCTCGGGCGCAGGGCGCTCCAGGACACGCGCACGAGATGCACCGCGAGCGCGGCGACCACGCCGATGTCGAAGGCGAACACCATGCGCTGCAGGATGCCGCCGATGTCGTGGCTGCCTAAGAGGGCGAACAGCGGCGGGCTGAGCTGCACGAGCCGGGACACGACGTAGGCCGCCGCGAGCAGCGCCGCGCCGATGGACAACAGCCGCACGATCCCCACCACCGGGCGCCAGGCGGGCGACTCCTTCAGCCGCGGGGCCGCGGCGAGGCCCGCGAACGACAGCAGCGCGAGGATGCCCGCACCCGCGAACTGGTGGACCCAGCCGCCGAACGTCTCGATGTCGGGGGAGTCGTCGGTCGGGAAGATCGCGGCCATCAGCATGCAGGAGGCCCAGATGCCGAACAGCGCGGTCGGGCGCCCGGCCATCCGCACCCCCGTGCCCGCCATGCCGAGGAGCAGCCCGAACACCCCGAGCGCCAGCAGGATCGAGGAGGTCTCGAATGGCGCACGGCCGCCGTCGACGTAGACGTAGTAGCTCGCGGGCACGGTGATCGGGTTGAGCTGGTCGCGGTAGGCCACGCTGAGGTACACCATCGTGATGGCGGCCCGGCCCGCGGCGAGCAGGGCGCCCATGGCCAACAACAGCGTCGCGACCCCCCACCAGCGCTTGGCCCGACGTCCTCCGCTGCGATCTGTGATGATCGTCGGCCTCCCCCTGGCTGCGCTGATCCTCTGTGGCTGATCCTCTATAGCTGATCGTCTGTGTCCGAGAGTAGCCCCGCGAGGTCACGTCGACCTCACATTGCGCGCCTGTGCCGGTGGACACGTCGCGCCGGTCAGGCGAGGCTCACCAAAGCGTCGGAACGGCGCAGCGCCGGGTCGTCGTCCGCCAGGGTGATCGCGCGGCCCGGCCCGGTGCTGCGCGTCTCGAAGCGCACGGTGACGCGGCCGTGGCCCGCACCCTGTACCCAGCCGTGGCCGTGGTCGGAATGGTGCACGTCGTCGCCGGTGCGCCAGGGCCGCGGCACGTCGAACGGCTCGGGGGAGCGCTGTGCGACCGGCGTCGGCTCGGCGTTGTCGGGGGCGGTGGTGAAGAGCGCGGGCGGCGGCTCCTCGCCCAATCCGGCGAGCGACACCCCGAGGAGCCGGACGCCGCCCTCCGGCACGGCCGCGCGGGCCAGGCGCTGGGCCACGGCGGTGAGGGTGGCCAGGTCGGTGCTGGCCTCGGCGGACGTCTCGGAGCGGGTGGCGGTGGTGAAGTCCGCGCTGCGCACCTTGACCGTGACCGTGCGCGCCGCCCGTCCGGACGACAGCAGCCGCCGGTGGGCCGACTCCGCCAGCCTGCCCACGGCGTCGTGCACCGCGCTCATGGCCGTGAGGTCGGCGTCGAACGTCGTCTCGGCGCTCACCTGCTTGGCCGCGCCGCGGGGTGCGACCGGCCGGTCGTCGATGCCGCGGGCGAGGCGGTGCAACTCGGTGCCCACCGTGCCGCCGAGCAGCCTGCCCGCTTCCCTGGCGTCCAGGGCGGCCAGCTCGCCGACCGTCGTGACGCCCGCCCGGTGCAGGGCAGCCTCGGCAACCGGCCCGATGCCCCAGAGCATCCGGACCGGGAGCGGGGCCAGCACATCGTGCTGGGTGGCCGGGTCGACCACCCGCAGGCCGTCCGGCTTCGCGAGCTCGGAGGCGATCTTGGCGAGCTGCTTGCCGGAGCCTGCGCCGACGGACGCGGGCAGCCCGGTGGCCGCGCGGACGTCGCCCCGCAGGGTGGCGGCGAAATGCTCGACCTCGGCCGTGGACGCCCCCGCGAGCTGCGGCGGCTCGAGGAACGCCTCGTCGAGCGAGACCGGCTCCACCACCGGCGCCGCGTCGGCGAGCACGCCCATGACGGCCTCGGACAGCGCCTGGTAGAGCGCGAAGCGCGGCGGGAGGACGGTGGCGTGCGGGCAGAGCCGACGCGCCTGGCCCATCGGCATCGCCGAGCGCGCGCCGAAGATCCGGGCTTGGTAGCTGGCCCCCGCGACCACCGCCCGCGGCCCGAGCCCACCGACGAGCACGGGCCGATCGCGCAGCGTGGGACGGGTGAGCTGCTCGGCCGAGGCGTAGAACGCGTCCATGTCGAGGTGCAGCACCCAGCGCGCCACGCCTCCCGTCACGCGCCCATCCTCCCCGAGCACCCCGACAGTCTCGCCGCGCCACACGTCCGCTCCCGCGGGCGGCCGGGTCGCGGTGGGCGTCGGCGATCCCCTGGTGCTGATGCTGTGCTCGCCGCGGGCAATCGCGGGACTCACCGTGCGGGGATGCGGGACTCACCGTGTGGGGATGCGGGACTCACCGGGGTGGAGGAGGGGGTGGCCGTCGTGCTCGGCCACCGTGGGGGCGGCGGCGCCGAGGCCCGCCACGGCGGCGGGAGATCCGTCGGGGGCGGAGAGGTCGCGCAGCCAGACCGGGCCGTCCGGCGCGCCGTCCCCGGTCCAGGACGCGACGCCGTCCGCGTCGAGGACGATCGCCGCCATCGGGCTCGCCAGGCCGTCGCCGGTCGCCTTGAGCAGGGCCTCCTTGCGGGTCCACGCCCGGAAGAACGCGGAGGGCTCGGCCGGGGCGCCGACGTGACGGGCCATGGCGGCCAGGTCGGACATCGGGCGGATCACCTCGACATCCAGCCCGACCGGGCCCTCGTCCAGGACGGCGACCCCGACCACGTCGCCCGCGTGGCTGAGGGAGAACGCGGGGCCGTCGCCCGCGAGCGCAGGCTTGCCGTGCTGTTGGCCGCAGCGACACGTCCGGTCGATCACCAACGCCGATGCGGGACGCTCGAGCCAGCTGCCGAGCACGATCCGGGTCAGGGCGTGGGCGGCCAGGTAGCGGGCGGCGTCGGCCGGGCGCCGCAAGCGCGCCAAACGTTCTTGCTCGTGCCTGTCCAGCAGGTCCACGAGCACAGGCGCCCGGTCCGGCGCCACGGGCGCGGCCCACCACACGTGGCACGTCGACACAACCCCATCGTGACACGCGCTCCGCGGGTGCCCGGCCTGCGCCGCAGGTTCGACCTGCGCGGCGCTCACCCCGTGCACGCCACCGCCTCGCAGAGGCCCAGTGCCCGTCGCAGGGTCCCGGGCTGTCCTGGGACCCTGCGAACCGCACACCGGGTCTGCGAAGCGCGGCCCGCAGGCCCCCGAGGTGCGGGATCGCGCGCGACACCCGCTCGCCAGCGCCCCGACCACCCACGCCGAGGACCGCGTCCACCCACGCCGAGGACCGCGGTGGCGACGGGCCGGGAGGCACGGTCGCGCCAGCGGCGACGGGCCGCGGCGCGCACGCTCGCGCCCTGCGGCGACGGGCCGCGGCGGGGGCACGTCTGCCCCGCCTGCCCGGCTTGCCCGGTCGCCGCGCACCGGGTTCTGGCCCGGGGGCGGCGTCCGGCCGTGGGCCGGTGAGGCGAGACGGGCGCCGCGGGTCCGGGCCGCGCGGCGACGGATGGACGTCCGCGCCGGGCGCGGCGCCGGGACCCGCGGCGCCCGCGGCCGGGTCAACCCGTACGGCGCACCGGGTTGATCCGGCGGCCCTGCGCCGTGGTCCGGGCGGGCTGGACGGGGCCCGCGCCTCCGTGCTGGCGCAGCGCCGGGTCGGTGGTCTTGCCCTTGCGCCTGCGGGCCGCCCGGTTGGACGGCTCCCGCTGGTCGCCAGAGGACGGGATGGGCTGGGTAGACATGCGCACCTCCGGAAAGGGGAAGTCGAGGACGCCGCACGACACCGATGCGGCGAGGGACCAGGCCGGGTGGCGCGGGGACGATCCCGGGCCGCCGCGGGCGTGTCATTTGCGCATGGTCGACACGGTAGGCCGCGGGGCAGCCCGGCCGCGAGCGAATTACCGTCGCGTCCATGGACTCGTGCGACGTCGTGGTGATCGGCGGTGGGATCGCGGGCGCGTCGGTGGCCTTCGAGCTGGCCGCCACCCGCTCGGTGGTGCTCCTGGAGGCCGAGCCGGAGCTCGCCCGCCACTCGACGGCCCGCTCGGCGGCCACCTGGATCCCCGGCCACGGCGCCGACGTCGTGCGCGCGCTCATCGCGGCCAGCGGGCCGCGGTTCGCGCGCCTCGCCGAGGAGTGGGACGCGCCGCCCTTGCTGCGCCCGCTCGACGTCGTCTGGGTGGCGTTCGACACCGCGGCCGAGGCGGCGTTGGCCGCGATGGTGGCCGAGCGCGCGGGCGAGCCCGACGCCCCGGTCGTCCTCACCCCGGACGAGACAGAGGCGCTCGCCCCCACGCTGCGGCCGGGCGCTGTCCGCGCGGCCACGCACACCAGGGCGGCGGCCGTCGACACCGACGCACTCCACCAGGTCTACGTCCGCGGGCTGAAGGCCAGGGGCGGCCAGGTGCGGACCGGCGCCCCGGCGCGCGCCTTCGAGCGCGACGGCGCCGGGTGGCGGGTCGACGGGCTCGCCACCCCGCTCGTCGTCGACGCCGCGGGCGCGTGGGCCGACGTCGTCGCCGCCCGCGCGGGCGTGCCGCGCATCGGCCTGCAGCCCTACCGGCGGACGATCGCGATCGCCCGGGTGCCCGACCGGTCGCGGCTGCGCGGCGCGATGGTCTGCGAGGCCACCGAGCGCTTCTACTACAAGATCGAGGGCGACGACCTGCTGCTCTCGCCAGCCGACGAGACCCCCGCCGAGCCCGGTGACGCCCGGCCCGACGAACTGGACGTCGCGCTCGCGCTCGAACGCGTCGAGGAGGCCACCGGGCTCGGGCTGCGCTCGATCCGCACGAGCTGGGCGGGCCTGCGCTCGTTCGTGCCCGACCGGCGCCCGGTCGTCGGCGCCTGGCCCGACCATCCGGGGTTCGCGTTCGTGGCGGGCCAGGGCGGCTCGGGCATCGAGACCGCGCCCGCCCTCGCCGCGCTGGCCGCCGCCGTGGTCACCGGCGCGCCGCCGCCCGCCGACGTCCCCGTCGATCCGGCCGCCCTCGCGCCTACCCGTAGGTAGGGTCGAACGGAGCCTGCACGCAAGGAGAACGGTGACCGCCACCCTCGATCTGTTCGACGGCGCCTTCTGGCGCGACCCCTACCCGGCCTACGCGCAGCTGCGCGACGACGCCCCGGTGCGCCGGATCGAGCGCGCCGAGGGCGTCGTGTGGCTCATCAGCCGCTTCGCCGACGTCAAGGCCGCGCTCGTCGACCCCCGGCTGTCCAAGGACTGGCGCTACACCCTGCCGCCGGAGCAGCGCGCCGCCCAGCCCGCCACGCCGATCCCGATGATGATCCTCATGGATCCGCCGGAGCACACCCGGCTGCGCAAGCTGGTCTCGCGGGTCTTCACGCTGCGCCGCATGGAGGCGCTGCGGCCCCGCGTGGAGCAGGTCGCGGCCGAGCTGATCGAGGCCCTGCCTCCGGGAGGCCGGGTGGACCTCATGCCGTCCTACGCGTTCCTGCTGCCCGTGCTCGTCATCTGCGAGCTGCTCGGCGTGCCCGCCGCCGACAGGGACGACTTCGCGGCGTGGTCCAACGCGATGGTCGACGAGCAGACCCAGGACGCGTCGATGACCGCGGCCGCGACCATGCACGGCTACCTGTCCGAGCTGATCGAGACCAAGCGGCGGCAGCCGGACGACGCGCTGATCAGCGCGCTGATCGAGGACGCCGACGACGACCGGCTGAGCCCCGAGGAGCTCGTCGCGATGACGATGATGCTGCTCATCGCGGGCCACGAGACCACGGTCAACCTCATCGGCAACGGCCTGCTGGCCCTGCTCACCCACCCCGGGCAGCTCGACCTGCTGCGCCGCCGTCCCGAGCTGCTGCCCGCCGCGGTCGAGGAGTTCCTGCGCTGGGACTCCCCGGTGCACAGCACCCCGGCCCGGTTCGCGGCGCAGGACGTCGAGTACGCGGGCGTCACGATCCCGGCGGGCTCGGTCGTGATCCTCTCGCTGGCGGCGGCCAACCGCGACCCCGCCCGGTTCGACGATCCTGCCGCGCTGCACATCGACCGCGACGACGCGGGCCACGCCGCCTTCGGCCACGGCCTGCACCACTGCCTGGGCGCCCAGCTCGCCCGCATCGAGGGCCAGGAGGCGATCGGCGCGCTGCTGCGCGCCCGCCCCGACATCACGATGGACGCCGACCCCGCCGACCTCGTGTACCGGCACAGCACCCTGATCCGGGGTCTGCGCACGCTCCCGGTGCGGCTGTGACCCCGCTCGAGGTCGTCCGCCGCTACTACGACGGCTGCTCCACGGGCGACGTCGAGGCGATGCGGGCCACCCTCGCCGACGACGTCGTGCACTACTTCCTCGCGCCCAACGTCGGCTCGGCGCCGGTCCGCGGCGGAGAGCACCTCGCGCGGTACTGGCGCAAGGTCGCCAGGATGATCGACGCCCGCTGGGTGGTCGACCACGGTCTGGTCGGCGAGGGCGAGGCCGTGATCGAGTGGACGATGTTCTGGCGGCCGCAGGGTGCGCCGCGGCGGGTCGCCACCCGCGGGGCGGAGTGGTTCACCTTCGCCGCCGACGGCCGGATCGCCGAGATCCGCTCCTACTACCAGCAGCGGCCGGAGACCACGGAGCTGGAGGGCTTCCCCTACGCCGAGCGGGGCTACTCGACACCCGACGCCGAGCGGAGCGCCCTGCACCCCGTCGGGTAGCCGGGAATGGCGGCGCGGCGCCGCGGGGTTGGGGGGGACATGGGTAGTCACGCGTACCTGGCCGTGGAGCTGGGCACGGGTGGGGAGCCGAGCGCCGCGCACCACGTCGCGCTCGCCGCGGCCGCCGCACGCACCGGCGCCGATCTCCTCGTCTGGGCCGATTCGTTCGTCGCACCGGGACCGACCGATCCGCCGACCCTCGACGCCGTCGCGGTGGCGGCGCGGGTCGCGCCGACCGTCCCCGACGTGGGCCTGGTGCCCACCGTCACGGCCACCCACACCGAGCCGTTCCACGTCTCCAAGGCCATCGCCACGCTCGACCTCGTCTCGCTGGGGCGTGCGGGATGGCAGGTCGCCGTCTCGCGCACCGAGGAGGAGGCGCGGCTCTTCGGCCGCAAGCCCGCCGCGCTCCCCGCCTCGCTGTGGCGCGAGGCCGCGGAGGCCGTCGAGGTCGTCGTGCGGCTCTGGGACTCGTGGGAGGACGACGCGGTCGTCCGCGACGTCGCCACCGGCCGGTACATCGACCGCGATCGGCTGCACTACGTCGAGTTCGCAGGCGAGTTCTTCTCGGTCAAGGGTCCGTCGATCACGCCGCGGAGCCCGCAGGCCCACCCGCTCGTGGTCATCCAGGACGAGCCCGACGCGCTCCCCGTCGCCGCGCGGTGGGCCGATGTCGTGCGGGTCGCGGCCCCCGATCTGGCGGCCGCGCACGCGGCGCGCGAGCGGATCCGCGCGGCCGTCGCCGACGCGGGGCGTGATCCCGACGCCGTCGCGGTCCTGCTCGATCTCGCCGTGGGCCGCTCGCAGGCGGCGACGGCCGACGCGGTGGCCGAGGCCGTCCGCGGGGCAGCGGCGGACGGCGTCACCCTGCGTGGCCTTCCCGATGGCGACGCCTTCTCAGGTCTCGCCGCCCTGCTCGCCGAACGCGGCCTGCGCCACCCGGTCGCGCCGGGCGCCACCCTGCGGGAGCGGTTCGGTCTGCCGCGCCCGGCCAACCACTTCGCGGGAGCCCGCTCGTGAGCCAGAAGAAGCAGATCCACCTCGCCGCCCACTTCCCGGGCGTCAACAACACCACGGTCTGGAGCGATCCGGCGTCGGGCAGCCAGACCGACTTCGCCTCGTTCGTGCACTTCGCCCAGACCGCCGAGCGGGGCTTCTTCGACTTCCTGTTCCTCGCCGAGGGCCTCCGTCTGCGCGAACACCGCGGCAAGATCCACGATCTCGACGTCGTCGGCCGCCCGGACACCCTCACCGTGCTGAACGCGATCGCGGCCGTCACCACCCGTCTCGGCCTCGGCGGCACGATCAACACCACCTTCAACGAGCCCTACGAGCTGGCGCGCCAGTTCGCCTCGCTCGACCACCTCTCCGGCGGGCGCGCCGCGTGGAACCTCGTCACCAGCTCCGACGCGTTCACCGGCGAGAACTTCCGCCGCGGCGGCTTCCTGCGCCCCGAGGAGCGCTACGACCGCGCGCAGGAGATCCTCGACGCGGCCAGGGAGCTGTGGCTGTCCGAGCGCAGGCCCGTCGAGTTCCGGAGCGGGCAGTTCGCGTTCGAGGGCCGGTTCACGCTCCCGCCGACGCCGCAGGGGCACCCGGTGCTCATCCAGTCCGGCGATTCGAACGAGGGTCGCGAGTTCGGTGCCCGCACCGCGGACGCCATCTTCTCGCGGCACGGCAGCATCGCGGCGGGCCAGGCGTTCTACCAGGATCTCAAGGGCCGCATGCCGCGCTACGGCCGTCGCCAGGAGGAGATCACCATCCTGCCCGCCACGACGTTCGCGCTCGGCGACACCGAGGCCGAGGCCCAGGAGAGCGCCGAGCGTGTGCGGCGCGAGCAGGTCAGCCCGCAGACGGCCATCGCGTTCCTGGAGCAGGTGTGGGGCCGGGACCTCTCCGCGTACGACCCGGACGGCCCGCTGCCCGACGTCGAGCCCGATCCGGGCGCGACGATCACCCGCGGCCGGGTGCGCCACGAGAAGGACCCGCGCGCGGTCGCGACCGCCTGGCGCGAGCTCGCGGCGGCCAAGGGTGGGCTCACGATCCGCGAGCTGATCATCGAGACCACCGCGCGGCAGTCGTTCGTCGGCACCCCGAAGCAGGTCGCCGCCCAGATGGACGACTACGTGCAGCAGGACGCCTCCGACGGCTTCATCCTCGTGCCGCACCTGGTGCCCGGCGGCCTGGACGAGTTCGTCGAGAAGGTGATCCCGGAGCTGCAGGACCGCGGCAGCTACCGCAGCGCCTACACCGGCTCGACCCTCCGCGACCACCTCGGGCTCGAGCGGCCCGCCACTCGCGTCACGGTCTAAGGAGCGCCCTGAACGACTCGGGCCTACTGCGCGCTACGACCGCAGTCGTTCAGGACCCTCCTAGGCGGGCACCGCGAGCCCGTCGCTCTGCACCTCGTGCACCAGCCGCTGGACGGGAAGCGGCCGCTCCCGGGTCACCGTGGCCGCGGCGACGGCGGGGAGCGCCACGAACGGGTAGCCCTGGTCGAGCGCGGACACCCGGGAGCACACCTCGTCGCACAGGCGCAGCACGTCCTCGTTCTTCCAGGACGGCAGCACGACGAGGAAGTCCTCGCGGCCGAGCCGGATCAGGCGGTCGGTCTGGCGCAGCAGCCCGCCGATGCCCTCGCGCAGCCCCTGCAGCACGGCGAGCTCCGCGCGGAGCCCGTATTGGCCGCGCAGCTGCGCCACGCCGAACACGCGCAGCAGCACGAGGCCGATCGGCAGCGTGCCCGCCCCGAGCCCGCGGGTCCACCGCTCCAGGAACGCGCCGGTGTAGAGGCCGGTGCGTGGGTCGCGCTCGGCGGCGTCGTCCCGGACGGCCTCGAACTCGGCCACGGCGGCGGCGCGCTCGCGGATCACGCCGTTCATGCGCTCGCCGAGGAAGCGCAGCGGCACCTCCCACCAGTCCTGCCGCATCGGCTCAGGCTCGTCGAGCACGGCGCGCAACACCGTGTCGATCCGCTCGGCCGTGTCGGCGGACAGGCGCAGCTGCGCCCGCAGCCGCAGGACCTGCGCGTACGCCTCGGACCGGGAGAACGACCACGCGCCACGGAAACGGCGGCCCTCCTCGATCGTGCGGGAGTTCGGGTCGAGCGACTCCTGATCGACGGCGACGAGCGTCGCGCCGCCCTTCGGGCCCAACACCGTGACGCTCCACTCGCGGGCGAGCGGGTCGGCGGCGCCGAGCAGGGTGTGGCGGACGCCGGGTGGCAGCTCGGGCGGTAGGTCTTCGGCGAGCCCGACGAGGGTGACGGCCCCGCGTGCGGCGATCTCCTGGTACACGTCCACCTCGCGGGCGAAGTAGGACAGCTTCTGGAACATCGCGATCACCACGAGCGGGCTGCCCGGATCGGCGGCGAGCGCGAACCGCTCGATGGCGTGCGAGATCTCGACCAGCACCTTCTTGCCATAGAGCTTCTCGGCATCGCTGCGCATGGCCGCTGACCGTAGCGCGTCGCACTCGCCTGCTCACTCGGCGGAACCGCGGTACGCAGCGTCACGGAAGCCGTGGGCCGTTGGGGGCGCGAGCCACCACGGGCGCCGGGGTAGGGTCGGTGAGTGGCGGATCGCGTGCTGTGCTCGATCTCCGGTGGTGTCGCCGACGTCCGGCTCAACCGTCCCGAGAAGCTCAACGCGCTTGACATGGCCATGTTCACCGCGCTCGCCGAGACCGCCGCGGGTCTCGCCGACGCGCCGGGGCTGCGCGCGGTCGTGCTCTCGGGCGAAGGCCGGTCGTTCTGCGCGGGCCTGGATCTCGCGGCCTTCGGGAAGATGGCCGAGGGGGAGCGCTGGCGCCCCGCCGACGACCCGACGTCGACCGGCGCCGACGGGCGGTCGACGGCCCAGCGCGCCGTGCTGGCCTGGCACGACCTGCCCGTCCCCGTGATCGCCGCGGTGCGTGGACACGCGCTGGGCGGCGGCCTGCAGATCGCCCTCGGCGCCGACATCCGCATCGCCGCCCCGGATGCCGTGCTCAGCGTCTTCGAGATCAACTGGGGACTCCCGCCCGACATGGCGGGCACCCAGCTGCTGCCCCGGCTCGTCGGCCCGGACGTCGCGGCCGAGCTCATCTGGACCGGGCGGCGGGTCGACGCCGCGGAGGCCGACCGGATCGGGCTGGTCACGCGCGTCGCGGACGACCCGCTCGCGGCAGCGCGGGAGCTCGCCGCACGGATCGCCGCCGTCAACCCCGACGCCATCCGGGCGACCAAGCGGCTGGTGGAACACGCGCGGGGCCCCCTCGAGGACGGCCTGGCCGCGGAGCGCGCGGCGATGGCGGCGATCATGGGTAGTCCGAACCAGCGGGAGGCCGCCGCGGCGGGCCTCGAGAGGCGGGAACCGAGGTTCACATGACCGATGCGGTACTTGTCGAGACCGACGCCGACGGCGTCGCGACGATCACGTTCAACCGGCCGGAGCGTCGCAACGGCTGGGCGGAGGACCTCGCCGACGCGTATGACGACGCGCTGGCCGCGGCCGCGCGCGACGAGACGGTGCGTGCGGTCGTGGTCACCGGCGCGGGCACCACGTTCTGCCCCGGTGCCGACATGAGCCGCCTCGGTGGCCTGTCGCAGGAAGGCGCCGTCCTCCCGCACCGGCCCGTCGACGTGCCGCGGACATTCCCCAAGCCGCTCATCGCGGCGATCAACGGGGCCTGCGCGGGCGTGGGCCTGGTGCATGCGCTGTTCTGCCACGTCCGCTTCGCCGCCGACACCGCGCGGTTCTCGACGGCGTTCGCCCGCCGCGGCCTGATCGCCGAGTACGGCATCGCCTGGACCCTGCCCCGCCTCGTCGGCCTCGAGAACGCGCTCGACCTGCTGCTCTCGGCCCGCACGTTCGACGCGGCGGAGGCCAAGGAGCTGGGGCTCGTCAGCCGGGTCGTGCCCCGCGACGACGTCCTCACGGCGGCCAGGGAGTACGCGCGCGACCTCGCCCGCCATTGCGCGCCCTCGGCGGTAGCGGTGATCGCCGCGCAGGTGCTCGACGCGGCCGAGGGCACTTACGCCGACGCGCTCACCCGCGCCTTCGTCGAGACCGACAAGCGCATCGGCACCGCTGACCTGCGCGAAGGGGTCGCGTCGTGGCTGGAGAAGCGACCGCCGCGGTTCCCGCCGCTCGCCTCGTCGACATCCGGGGAGCGGGCCTGATGTACCGGGTCGCGGTGGTCGGCGCCGGTCCGTCCGGTCTCTACGCGGCGGCCGCGCTGCTCAGCTCGGATCAACCGGTGAGCGTCGACGTGCTCGACCGGCTCCCGGCCCCGTACGGCCTCGTGCGCTACGGCGTCGCGCCCGACCACGTGAAGATGAAGTCGGTGATCCGGGTGCTGCAGCGCCCGTTCGAGCCCGCCGAGCTGGAGTTCCTGGGCGGGGTGCACGTCGGGGACGACGGGCTTCCCCTCGACGTGCTGCGCGAGCACGTCCACGCCGTGATCCACGCGACCGGCAGCTCGGTCGACCGCGCGTTGGGCGTACCTGGGGAGGAGCTCGCGGGCTCCGTGGGATCGGGCGCGTTCGTGTCCTGGTACTCCGGGCATCCCGACTTCGGCGACCTCGCCCCGCCGCTGGACCACCCCGGGGTCGCCGTCGTCGGCGCGGGCAACGTGGCGCTGGACGTGGCCCGCGTACTCGGGCGGACCGCCGACGAGATGGCCGCCACCGACGTCCCCAGCCCGGTGCTCGACGCGCTGCGGGCGAGCGCCGTGCGCGACATCCACATCATCGTGCGCCGCGGGCCCCAGCACGTGAAGTTCACGCCCGCGGAGCTCAACCAGATCGGCGACCTCGCGGGCGCCGACGTGATCGTCCACGACGACGGGCTGCTCGCCGCGGGCGTCCCGGAGCCCCCCGAGCGGCGGATGCGCCAGTGCCTGTCCTCGCTCACCGGGTGGGTCGCGGCCGCCGCAACCGGCAAGCCCCGGCGCATCCACCTGCATTTCCTGCGCTCCCCGGTCCGGATCCTCGGCAAGGACGGTCGGGTCACCGGCATCGAGGTCGAGCGCAACGTGATCGAGGGGGAACGCGTCCGGGGCACCGGAGAGACCCAGACGTTCGACGTCGGCCTCGTCGTGCGCGCGATCGGCTACGACGCGCAGCCCATCCCCGGCCTGCCGTTCGACGCCGCGACGGGCACGGTCCCCAACGTGGGCGGCCGCGTCGTGCGCGACGGCGTGCCGGTGCCGGGCGCGTACGTCACCGGCTGGATCAAACGCGGCCCGACCGGCGTGATCGGCACGAACAAGGGCGACGGCATCGAGACGGCCAACGCGGTGCTGGAGGATCTGCCGACACTGCCTGCGCCCGCGCACCCCGAGCCGGAAGCGCTGCGTGCGGCGCTTGCCGACCACGGCGTGCGCGCGGTCGACTGGACGGCGTGGCTGCGCCTGGATGCCGAGGAGGTCCGCCGCGGGGGCCTGCGCGACGCCGACCGCGTCAAGGTCGCGACGATGACCGAGATGCTCCGGCACGCCCTCGACGCGGTGCCTGCGGGCCCGGCCTAGCATGCCCGCCGGGCGTCACTTCCCCTTGATCGAGCCCGTCGCGGTGCCGGACGTGGCCGTCGCGATGCACACCACCTCGCGGTCGCCGCGCACCCAGTTCTGCTGCAGTGGGTAGACGCTGAACAGCCCGACGGCGGGGTCGTCGGCCGCGCTGGGGCTGTAGGCCGACAGCCGGGCGTTGCACTGCTTCGAGACCTGGTCGTCGACGGCCGCCTGGCCCGGGTACTCGCCTGCGGGCAGGTCGAACACGGCGAACACCTCGCCCTCGTGCGGCTGGGCGCAGGGCACGCCGGGCAGGGACAGCACGTCGGTGCTGTCCCTGAGGTTGTTCACGCAGTCGCCGACCTTCAGCGCGGTGGCCGAGATGTCCCCGCCCTGCGTGACGGTGCCGGTGGGGTCGCGCTGGACGGAGGTGTTGACCGCCACGATGACGACGACGACCAGGCCGATCGCCCACATGGCCGACAGGATGAGACCCGCGACCGCCATTCCGCGCCCGTTCTGGCCGCTGGTGCGGATCTGGACCAGCCCCACGATGGCGAAGACGACGCTGAGCAGGATCGGGAACACGAAGAAACCGAGGATCCCGAGGACCAGCGCCGCGATCGCGAAGCCGTTCGTGCCGGATCGCTGCGGGGTGGGGTACCCGGGCGCGGGGTAGCCGCCGAACCCCTGTTCGGGATAGCCGCCCACCCCGGCCGGAGGCGGCCAGGCGGCACCCGCCTGCGGCGGGTTCCACGCGCCGTACTGGCCTTGCCCTGGTGGGGGAGGGACGGTCATGACCGCACCCTAGAACGCGCGCCGATGCCCGAAGCGGGCGGATCCCGCCGTTGACCCCGCCGCGTCCGATTCGTGATCGAAATGAGCGGATCGACTAGCAGGGCTCGACGGCGACGACGTCGTCGAGGCGGCACAGCATCGCCGGGAAGGCTTCGGCTTCCTCGGCGGTGAGCGACACGGTGCAGGTGACGCGGCTGTACGGCACGCCGTCACGCACCTCGACGCTGAACTCGCGGATGGGAAAGCCCGAGTGCCGCAGCGCGTCGCCGACGCGGAGCACGGCGTCCATGCCACCGACGGTGACGATCTCGTGGCGCCGGTGGATGCGGTAGGCGTAGCCGGTACGGGGTGAATGGTCGAGCACAGTCATGATCAAATGCTCCGGGACTCCACGACGATGGGGGGACCCGAGCCAGGCCTCGGTGGTGAGTGGGGAGCGCGCCGGGGGCCTGGCTCAGCCGACGCGCGACCGTACGGCCGCGTCGAGGGCGAGGAGAATGCTCATGCGGACGAGCGTACTCCCGGGTCGGAATGCCGACCATCCGACACCCGGTCAGGTGGCGCGCAAGGTCTCGATGGCCGGGGCGAACATCGCGTCGTCGTGTTCGTAGGGGGCGTAGAAGGTGAAGCGGTCCACGACGTCGGCGTAGCGCTCGACCAGCGCAGGGCCCAGCGCGGCCGGCTCGGCGATCACCGCGAACGCCGCCAGCACGTCGTCGTCGATCAGCTCGCCCATGCGCACCCACCGCTCGGCCTCGGTGCCGCGGGAGAGCCGGTTGAGCTCCACGCCGAGCTCCTCCCAGCCGTGCATCTCCAGCACCGACCGGTAGGCGGGCGTACTGCCATAGAAGGCGATCTGACGCCGCACGCCGACGTCGGCGGCGGCCATCTCCTCCTCGGTGCGACCCGTGACGACGAACGCCGAGAAGCTGATCGCGAAGTCGGCCATCGTCCGACCGCTCTTCGCGAGCCCCTCCTCGAGCAGCGGGATCGTCCGCTCCCGCAGGTAGCGCTGCGTGGTGAAGGAGTGGGGGATGATCCCGTCGCAGACCTCGCCCGCCACGCGCGTCATGTGCTCGCCGACCGCGGCGAGGTAGACCGCGGGCGGCCCCCAGGGGTTCGGCCCGGGTGAGAAGAACGGCGTCATGAGGGTGTGGGAGTAGAAGTCGCCGCGGAAGTCCAGACGCTCGCCGGTGTTCCACGCCGACCAGATCGCGCGCAGCGCGGAGATGTACTCCCGCATGCGCGGCGCCGGGTTGCTCCACGGCATCGCGAAGCGGCGCTCGATGTGCGGCTTGACCTGGCTGCCCAGCCCGAGCAGAAGCCTGCCGCGGGAGTGCATCTGCAGGTCGTTGGCCGTGTAGGCCATGGTCATCGGTGTGCGCGCGAAGGCCACCGCGATGGCGGTGCCGATGGCCAGGCGCTCGCTGTGCTCGGCGATGGGCATGAGCTGGACGAACGGGTCGTGCGCGGTCTCGAAGGTCCACAGGCCGTCGTAGCCCGCCTTCTCCCGGTCCCGGGCCTCGTCCGCCAGCTCGGCGATCGTCGTGCCCCGCACCATCGTGTCGACCTGCACCGCTGCCTCCCCGCACGAAACGGCCCTCCGGTCGCAACATAGGCGACCGGAGGGCCGTTCGTCGTGTGACCCTGTCGATCAGCGGATCAGCGGGGGCCGATCAGCGGGGCCGATCAGTCCAGGCTGTCGGACGGGCGTCCCGCCAACGCCTCCCGCTCGGAGCCGATGGCGTGGCCGTCGTGGTGTGCCGACTCGGCCGCGGCCAGCTCGGCCCGTGCCTTCGCCAACGCCGCGGTCTCCTCCGGCGGGTCCGGGGTGAGCAGTGAGCCGGGCACCGGGGCCCCGCCCAGCCCGAGCTGGTTCATCTTGCGGGGGACCGACGCGCCCTGGTACTCGAGCGGGATCGCGTGGCCGTGCGCGTCGACGCCCGCCAGCGGCTGGTGGACCTCGATGAACTCGCCGTGCGGCAGCCGCTTGATGATGCCGGTCTCGATGCCGTGCTCGAGGACCGCCCGATCGGAGCGCTGCAGCCCCAGACAGATGCGGTAGGCCGCGTAGTAGGCGATCGGCGGGATCAGCAGCAGCCCGATCCGGCCCATCCAGGTGGTGGTGTTGAGCGAGACGTTGAAGTAGAACGCGAACCAGTCGTTGGCCGAGCTGACCAGCAGGACCGTGTAGAACGCGATCGCCATGACCCCGAGCGACGTGCGCACCGGGACGTCCCGGGGCCGCTGCAGCAGGTTGTGCATGGCGTTGTCCTTGGTGAACCGCCGCTCGATCGCCGGGTACGCCCCGGCCACCACGAAGATCACCGGCAGGAAGAAGGCGGTGGCCCAGAACGTGGCCGGGATCCGGTAGTTCCCGATCACGATCTCCCAGGCAGGGAACAGTCGGGCCATGCCGTCCGACCAGGCCATATAGAAGTCCGGCTGCGACCCCGCGGACACGTAGGCCGGGTCGTACGGGCCGAAGTTCCAGATCGGGTTGATCTGGAACAGTCCGCCGAGCAGGCCCAGCATCCCGACCGTGACGGCGAAGAACGCGCCGCCCTTGGCCGCGAACGCAGGCAGGATCCGGACGCCGACGACGTTGTGCTCGGTGCGGCCCGCGCCGGGGAACTGGGTGTGCTTCTGGTACCAGACGAGCCCGACGTGCAGCCCGATCAGCGCGAGCAGGATGCCCGGCAGCAGGAGCACGTGGATGATGTAGAGCCGCGGAAGGATCTCGTTGCCGGGGAACTCGCTGCCGAACAGCGCCCACTGGGTCCAGGTGCCGATCACCGGCACCGACAGCGTGATGCCGGACGCGATGCGCAGGCCCGTGCCGGAGAGCAGGTCGTCGGGCAGCGAGTAGCCGCTGAAGCCCTCGAACGTGCCGATGAAGATCAGCAGCAGCCCGATGATCCAGTTCGCCTCACGCGGCTTGCGGAACCCGCCGGTGAAGAACACCCGGAACATGTGCGCCATCATCGCGGCCACGAACAGCAGCGCCGCCCAGTGGTGGATCTGGCGGACGAACAGGCCGCCCCGCACATCGAACGAGATGTGCAGCGTGCTGTTGTACGCCTGGCTCATCCCGACGCCGCGCAGGTTGGTGAACACGCCGTCGTAGACGACCTCGGTCATCGACGGGTCGAAGAACAGCCCGAGGTAGGTGCCCGAGAGCAGCAGGACGATGAAGCTGTAGAGGGCGACCTCGCCGAGCATGAACGACCAGTGCGTCGGGAAGACCTTGTTGAACTGCTTGCGCAGCCCGGCGGCCGGGTGGTAGCGCTGGTCGAGCTCGTCCAGCGCCGCGCCTGCCTTCGCGGCCATGCCCGCGCCTGCGTTGGTCGTCGGGGTGGTGATCGAGCTCATGCGTTACTCCCAAGCTCCCAGAAGGCCGGGCCGACCGGGCCGCCGAAATCTCCGGTGGCGATGAGATAGCCCTCGTCGTTCACGGTAATCGGAAGTTGCGGCAGAGGGCGAGCTGCAGGCCCGAAAACCGGCTTGGCGTACTCGGTCGCGACGAACTGCGACTGGTGGCACGGGCAGAGGATCCGCTGATCCTGTGCCTCGTACAGGGATGTCGGGCAGCCCAGGTGGGTGCAGATCTTGGAGAAGGCGAAGAAGTCCCCGAAGTGGAAGTTCTCCTGGCCCGGCCGCAGGATCACCGGGGTGCCGGGCCGCAGCCGGATGAGCATCGTGGGGTTGTCGGCGCGCGTGAGCGCGGCGGCGAGCGCCTCCGGGTGGCCCCGCTCCGACTCGCGGAACGGGAACACCGTCTGCATCGAGCCCGCGCCCTGGTCCTCGGGGCGGATCAGCCTGACCTCGTCCGGGATGCCGGTGTCGACGCGCAGGTAGACGACCTCGCCGGGGACTCTCGGCGCCCAGCCCGTGGTCCACAGCGCGGCCTTGTCGCCGCCCTTCCACGGGTTGCGCACGAGCGGGGCGATCGCCGCGATGCCGAGGCCGAGGCCGAACAGGCCCGCCGCGGCACCGGCCGAACGGATGATCAGCGAGCGCCGGGCGATGCCGGTGTCCTTGCCCGCCGTGGCGAGCTGGGCCATCACGGTCTTGCGGGCCAACTCCGGCGACGGGCCGTCGTGGCGTCCCTGCACCGACACCTCGTCGGGGAAGAACTTCTTCACGTAGGAGATCACCGCGATGCCCAGGGTGAGCACGGCGAGCCCGAAGAAGCCGCCGATCAGCGGGGTGTAGAGCGCGTACAGGAGGTAGCCGGGCTGTCCGGGGGCCACGTACTCGAACGGCCAGAACAGGTAGCACCCCAGGAAGGCGAGCGCCGCGAGGGCCGAGATGACGAACCACAGCGCGACCGCCCGCTCGGCGCGCTTCTCCGCGCGGGTGCCCGACACCGGCCACTTGGGCGCGTTGTGGACGACCTGGACGTCGTCGAGCTCGGCCGCGAGGCGGGCGAGCTCCTCCTGCGACATGTCCTCCAGCTCGGCCGGGGTCGGCTCGTCGCGGTGCGAGGTGGTCATGACTTGGCCCCCAGCCACAGTGCGAATCCGATCAGTCCGGCGAGCCCGACGGTGAAGGCGATGACGCCTTCGGAGACCGGGCCGATCCCGCCGATGGGGTTGCCGCCGGGGTTGTTGTTGTCCCCGCTCACCGACTTGATGTACGCGATGATGTCCTTCTTCTCGTCGGGGGTGAGCTGCCGGTCGGTGAACTTCGGCATGTTCTGCGGTCCGGTGAGCATCGCCGCGTAGATCTGCGTGTCCGACGCCGGGTCCAGCGAGGGGGCGAACTTGCCCGACGACAGCGCGCCGCCGCGCCCGGTGAAGTTGTGGCACGAGGCGCAGTTGAGCCGGAACAGCTCACCGCCGCGGGCCGGGTCGTCCCCCTGCAGATTCCCGACCGGGACCACCGGGCCGCCGCCGTTGGCCTGGACGAACGCCTCGAGCGCTTCGAGGTTGGCGGCGCCGTCCTTGGTGGCCGGGTCGAAGGTCGGCAGCGGCGGCTTGCGCACGGCCTCCGCCTCCTGGCGGGCCAGCGGCATGCGGCCCGTCGAGACCTGGAAGTAGACCGCAGCCTGGCCCACGCCGATCAGGCTCGGCCCGTGGTCCTGCACGCCTTGCAGGTTCGCCCCGTGGCAGGTGACGCATGCGGTGTTGTAGAGATCCTGGCCCCTGGCGACCTGCGCGGCGTCACCCTCTGCCGCGGCCACCTGCGGGCCCGGGTACGACGGTCCCGTAGAGGATGGCGCAGGACAGCAGGCCGAACCCGAGCGCAAGGGCGCCGGAGAGCCTTCGGCGAAACCGCGTGCGGGGACCTCGCGGCGTCGGGGTTGCGGTGGTCTTCGTCGGCGTCATGGTCGGCGTCGTCTCGCCCTCGAAGTCGTCAGCGGATGAAGTAGATGACGGCGAACAGCCCGACCCACACCACGTCGACGAAGTGCCAGTAGTAGGACACGACGATCGCGGCGGTGGCCTGCGCGGGCGTGAACTTGCTCAGCTTGGTGCGGATCAACAGGAAGATGAACGCCAGCAACCCGCCCGTGACGTGCGCCGCGTGGAAGCCGGTGGCCATGTAGAAGACGGTGCCGTACGCGCTGGACGACAGCGTCGTGTCGTGCTCCGTGACCAGCGTGTGGTACTCGTTGAGCTGGCCCAACACGAAGAACGTGCCCATCACGAGGGTGAGCAGGTACCAGCGGCGCAGCCCGAACACATCGCCGCGTTCGGCGGCGAACACCCCGAACTGGCAGGTGAACGACGAGCCCACCAGCACGATCGTCACGACGAGCGCGTAGGGGACGTTCAGCTCGGTCGGCGCAGGCGGCCACGGTGTTGCCCGGCGGGTTCTGCGCCCTGGCCGTGAAGTAGATCGCGAACAGACCCGCGAAGAACATCAGCTCGCTGGACAGCCAGACGATCGTGCCGATGCTGACAATATTTGGCCGGTTCAGCGAATGGATCCGCGCGCTGATGGTGGGAGCGGCTGTCGTCACGGGGGCATTATGACCCCCCGCCAACTTCTACGGCCTGTCGGGGACACAAAGATTCGGCATCGAGAACGGCCGGGGACCGGGTCCGGTTCCCGTGCCGTGACCACTACAGTGCCGGGCGTGAGCAGCCCAGAGGTCACCGCGTCGACCACCGTGCTGGTGTTCAGCCACCGTCCCGAGGTCCGGGAGGCCATCATCATGGCCGTCGGACGCCGCCCCGCTCCGGATCTGCCGCGGGTGCGCTTCGTGGAGGCGGGCGGGATCGCCGACGTGCTCGCGGCCGTCGACGCGGGCGGGGTCGACCTCGCGATCCTCGACGGTGAGGCGCAGCCCACCGGGGGCATGGGCGTGTCCCGGCAGCTCAAGAACGAGATCACCGACTGCCCGCCGATCATCGTGGCGGTGCGTCGCAGGGACGACCGCTGGCTCGCCACCTGGTCGCAGGCCGACGCCGTGCTCGTCCACCCGCTCGACCCGCTCACCGCGGCGGAGACCGTCGCCGACGTCCTGCGCCGCTCCCGCGGCGCGCTGCCCACGGCCCACGGCTGAGGTACGGGGATGGGCGGAAACATGGTGGACGGGCAGGCGCAGACCTGGCCCGGCCTGCTCGCGCGGCTGGTCGCGGGCGTCGACCTCGACGCCGCCGACACCGAGTGGGTGATGGACAAGGTCCTCGCGGGCGACGCGACGCCGGTCCAGCTCGCGGGGTTCCTGGTGGCGCTGCGCAGCAAGGGCGAGACCGCCGCGGAGATCACCGGGCTCGCCGAGGCGATGCTGCGCCACACCCGGCGGGTGGCCCTGCCGACGTCCGGGACCGGCCCGGCCATCGACGTCGTCGGCACCGGGGGCGACCACGCCCACACCGTCAACATCTCCTCGATGTCGGCGGTCGTGGCCGCGGCCGCGGGAGTACCCGTGGTCAAGCACGGCAACCGGGCCGCGACGTCGGCGTGCGGCGCGGCCGACGTCCTGGAGGAGCTCGGCGTGGCGATCGACCTCTCCCCGGAGGGGGTCGCCGCGTGCGTCGAGCGGGTCGGCATCGGCTTCTGCTTCGCCGCGGTGTTTCACCCGTCGATGCGCCACACCTCGGTGCCCCGCCGGGAGCTGGGCATCCCCACGGCGATGAACGTGCTGGGTCCACTCACCAACCCGGCCCAACCGCCCGCCGCGCTCGTCGGGTGCGCCGACGCCCGGCTCGCCCCCGTGATCGCCGAGGTGTTCGCGGGCCGCGGTGCCTCGGTGCTCGTCGTGCGCGGCGACGACGGCCTCGACGAGCTGACCACGACCACCACGAGCACGGTGTGGGTGGTTGGCGGCGGCGAGGTGCGCGTCGAGACGCTCGACCCTGCGCTCATGGGCATCGCCGTGGCGACGCGCGAAGACCTGCGCGGCGGCACCCGCGAGGTCAACGCGGCCGCGTTCCGGGCGGTCCTCGCGGGCGAGCCGGGGCCGGTGCGTGACGCGGTGCTGCTCAACGCGGCGGGCGCGCTGGTGGCGGCCGACGGGGCGGGCGCGGGCCCGCTCACCGAGGTGTTCCCCGGGGCGATCAAGCGCGCGGCGTCCGCGATCGATTCCGGCGCCGCGCGGGAGGTGCTGGCCCGCTGGGTCGAGCTGTCGACATCATTGCGCGCGTAGGCGCGACCGCCAAACGGGTTCGGGCCTCTTCGCAGACTGGTTTGGCGCGCTCCTCGCAGGGCCCGGGGAGGCTGCGACGAACAGACGGCGTCTGCGAAGGGGCGGCGACCGCGATCCCGCCCGTCAGGTGAGGCCGACGGAGAACGTGGCGTCGGTGTCGGCCTTCGCGTAGGAGCGGAACGCGATGTGGGTGTCGGTGCGGTGCACGCCGTCGATCTTCGACAGCCGCCCCGCGATGACCTCGGCGAGCTCCTCGTGCGCCGTGACCCGCACGATCACGACGAGGTCGACGTCCCCCGCGCAGGAGTAGACCTCCGCCACCCCGTCGAGGTCGGCGATGGCCTGCGCGGTTTCGGGGATGCGGTCCGCGGCGGTGTGCACCAGGACGATCGCGGTGATCACACCGCGCACCCTAGGCCATCCCTCGAGGCGTGTCCCGATCCGGATCCACGACTACCGGCCGGGCGCGCTGCGCCCATCCCGCCCAGGACGCGGCGCTGCGCGCGGGCTCGGTCCACGTGGGCTCGGCGTGCACGAGGCGGGTGCCGCCGGTGCCGAGCCAGCGGTGCAGCAGCCCGACCTCCTCGGCGGGCGCGCCGCGCAGCGGGCCCGGATCCGGCAGCACCACCTGTGCGCCCGCCCGCAGCGCGTCGATCACCGGCATGGGCGGCACGCCGCGCGGCGCCACCCCGGCCGCGGCGAGCCTGCCGTGCCGGATCACCGCGATCTCCCAGCCGCCCCGCCCGTCGGGCCGGGCCCCGACCAGCTCGTCGATCGCCGCGAGCGCGGCCAGCCGCTGCGCCCGGCCGAGGGCGAGCACCAGCGCGGCGAGCCGGTCGCGGTGGCGGGCCGCCGTCTCGAACCGCTCCCGGGCGGCGTGGCCCTCGACCGCGGCGGCGAGCGTGCGCAACGCCGCGTCGTCGAGGCCGTCGAACAGCGCGCGCACGGCCGCGACGGCTGGGGCGTACTCGTCGGGTGTCTGCAGGCCCGCGCAGGGTGCCGCGCACCGGCCCAGCTCGTGCAGCGCGCACGGGCTCGCCCGTGCGCCGCGCGCCGGGATGCGCTGCGTGCACGGGCGGATCCGCACGGCGTCCTGGACGGCCTCGACGGCCGACACCGCCGACTGCCGCGAACGGAACGGCCCCAGCGCTCCCTCCCTCGGCGTGGCGACGACCGAGAGCCGGGGGAACGCCTCCGCGGTGGGCGCGACCCACCAGGCGTGGTGGGGCGTGCGTGAGCGGCGGTTGTAGCGCGGGCGGTGGGCGGCGATGAGCCGCAGCTCCCGCACCGCCGCCTCCAGCGCGTGGGCGCACACGACCGTGTCGACCCGCTCGGCGAGCGCCACCATGTCCCGCACCCGCCTGCGCCGCTCGCCCGCGGTGAAGTAGCTGCGCACGCGGCGCCGCAGGTCCGCGCTCGTGCCGACATAGAGCACCTCGTCGCGCGGGCCGCGGAACAGGTACACCCCCGGCGCCGACGGCACCCCCTGCGCCAGCACCCGCTTGCGGCGCTGGGCGGTGGTGGGCCGGTGCGGGGCGGAGTCACTCGCGAGCGTCAGCAGCTCCTCGAGGCTCTGCACGCCGACGTTGCCGACCCGCTCCAGCAGCCGGTGCAGCACCTCGACCGTCGCCCGCGCATCCGAGAGCGCGCGGTGGTTGGGCGTGGTGGCGGTGCCGAAGAGCCGCGCAAGCGCGCCGAGCCGCACGCTGGGCGCCTCGTCGCGGGACAGCACCGCCCGCGCGAGCCGCGCCGTGCACAGCACGGGCGGGCGCGGCCAGACCTGCTCGTGGCGCCTGCAGGCCGCGCGCAGGAACCCGGCGTCGAACGGGGCGTTGTGCGCCACCAGCACCGCGCCGGTGAGGAACTCCAACACCGAGGGCAGCACCGCGGAAAGGCGCGGCGCGCCCGTCACCATCGCGGTGGTGATGCCGGTGAGCGCGACGATGCTCGGCGGCACGCCGATGCCGGGATCGACCAGCGTGGACAGCTCGCCGACCAACGCCCCGCCGCGCACCTTTACGGCGCCGATCTCGGTGATGGCGTCGCCGTGCGCGGAGCCACCGGTGGTCTCGAGATCGAGCACGACAAACGTGACCTCGCGCAACGGCGTGCCGAGCTCGTCGAACGACAGCTGCGCCGGGGGGAGCGGCGGGGATCCTGCTGGCGACACGGCCGGGACGCTAGCCGGCCGCACCGACAAGAACCGGCTGCGGAGCTCCGCCCCGGCTGGGCAGCGAGACATTCCTGCGACTCGGTCGGAGCAATGTCACCCTGCTGCAACGCCCGGGGGGCCCACAGGAGCGGCGTACACCAAGAACGGCCCGCGGACGCCTACCCTGATGCAGTGCCCGCGCACGCCGAGCCTCCGGTCGACGCCCCGAGCGTCGACTGGTCGGCGCTGCCCGAGCCCCTGCGCGCCCGGCTCGCCGAGGTCGCGGCCACGGCGGTGGGGGAGATGCAGGCCGCGGACGTGCCCATCGCGCTGCGCCGCATCGCGGGCTTCACGCCCGCCAAGCGGGCGCGGCTGGGTGGCGCCGCGCTGGTCCGCGAGCTCTCCACGTCCGCGGCGTTCCGGTCCGCGGTCATGGCGTGGTGGGACGAGCACCGCCCGGGTGAGCTCGCTACCGACGACGCCGCAGACCCACTGGCCGCTGCGGCCGCCGCCGTCCTCACCGGGGACGCGTCCGCGGCGGACGCGGTGGCGGCCAGCGCGCGGCGCGCCGAGGTCGGAGAGGTCAAGGCCGAGCGGGACACCCTGCTGTCGAAGGTCGACAAGCTCACCACCGAGCTGGAACGCCTCCGCGGCGAGCTGACCGAGGCGCGTGCGCAGGCCCGCGAGGCGGGCCACCACCGCGAGGCCGAGTTCCTGCAGCTGCGCAGGCGCCTGTCCGAGCAGGGCGCCACGCTGCGCACCGCGCTGGACGCCCGCACGGCCGCCGAAGAGCAGATGGCGGCGCTGCGCACCGAGACCGCGGCCCGCATCGCCGCCGCGGAGGCCGAGTGCGGGCGTGAGCGCGAGCGCGCCGAGGCCGAGCGACAGCGCGCGGAGCGGGCCGCAACCGAGGTCGCCGCGGCCCGGCAGGCCGCCCGTGAGGCGCGCCAGGCCGACGAGACGCGCCTGTCGCTGCTGGTCGACACGCTCGGCGGGGCCGTGGCGGGGTTGCGCCGCGAGCTCGCCCTCGGCGGCGGCGGGCCTCGCCCCGCCGACCTCGTGGCGGGCGCGCGGGCCTCGCGCTCGGGCACCAAGGTCGACGGCGTCGCGGGCCTCGACGCGCTGTTGGCCGTGCCGACGCTGCACCTGGTGGTCGACGGCTACAACGTCAGCAAGACCGGCTACCCCGAGCTCCCGCTCGCCGACCAGCGCAACCGGCTGATCACCCAGCTCGGCGCACTCGCCGCCCGCACCCGTGTGGAGATCACCGTCGTGTTCGACGGGGCGGGCGTGATGGCCGCACCTCCGCGGGGCGCGCGGGGCGTGCGGGTGCTGTTCAGCGACCCGGGCGTGCTTGCGGACGACGTCATCCGCTCGATCGTCGCCGCCGAGCCCCACGGCCGCCCGGTCGCCGTCGTCACCTCCGACCGGGCCGTGGTGGTCTCCGTCCGCGCGTCCGGCGCCTATGCGGTGCCTTCCACCGTGCTGGTCACCCGCCTGGCCCGGCCGTAGCGCCCCAAGACTCGTTGCCTGCAGGTCGCCGAGGTGCTGGTCGACTGGGGCAGGTCGGTGCGAGCGAGCACAGGGAGAACCTGTCCTCGTCGACCTCGTCGTCGCCGTAGGTGTGTCGGGCTTTCGAGGTGCGCGCAGTGTGGTTCCGCGGCGCAGTGTGGTTCCGCGGTGCAGTGTCGTTCCGGGGAGTGTCGTTCCGTGGAGTGCGTCCGGCAGGGACACGACAGGCCGACCCGGCCCGTCGCGTCCCTTGCCCGGCACGGTTCAGCCCCAGGTCTTGTTGCGCATGGCGCTCCTCCGTGGTCGTCGGTTCAGTGGCGGGTGGGGGTCAGCCCCAGGTCTTGTTGCGCACGGCGGACCTCCGTTCTGTTGGGTGGGGTGGTGGCGGGTGGGGGTCAGCCCCAGGTCTTGTTGCGCACGGCGGACCTCCGTTCTGTTGGGTGGGGTGGTGGCGGGTGGGGGTCAGCCCCAGGTCTTGTTGCGCACGGCGCTACTCCTTCCGGCGGACGACGGACACGGCGGAAGGGTCAGCCCCAGGTCTTGTTGCGCATCGACTTCACCTCCCCCCGGTTGCGTCGGGGTGGGGGATGCGGTCACGCTGAACCGCATGTGATCGGCCCGCTCGGCTTCTGATCGCGCGAGCGGGTGTCGAACTCGATCACGTCGGCTACGCTGCGTTCTGAGCATCTCCGACCACTGAGAGTATGAATGCGCCTGGACGTCCTGGACCCGAGGCGCTGGCCCCTGTGGCAGACACCGGGCCGGGTTCTGGGTGCGGTGCTCACCGTCGAACTGGCCGCCGTACTGCTGGTCGGGCGGCTGCTGGTGTTCGGCGGGCTGCCCGACGGGAGCGTGCTGGCGCTGGCCGCGACGATCGTCGGGCTCGGGTTGGGCCAGGCCGAGATCGTGGCGGGCGTGGAGCGCGTGCGGCGCCGGATCGGCGAGGCTCTGCACGTCGACCTGAGCTCGGTGTGGACATTCGCGGCGGCCCTGCTGCTGCCGCCTGCGGTGGCCGCGGGCATCGCGGTCATCCTGCAACTGCACGTATGGCGGCGCTCCTGGTACCCGCGCGTGCCGCTCTACCGGCAGGTGTTCAGCATCGCGACGATCGTGCTGGCCTGCCTGGCCGCGGGCGGGGTGGCCCGGCTGACGCGGCCGGGCGACCCCGCGGTACTGGGCGGGATGGGGCTCGGCACGGTCGTGCTGGCGCTGCTCACTTACGCCGTCGTCAACAGCGCCCTCGTCGCCGGGGCGATCATCATGAGCTCCCCGCAGCCCGACGTCGTCGCGGCGATCGGCGAGTGGGACGACAACGCGCTGGAGTTCGCCACCCTGAGCCTCGGCGGGCTCACCGCCGTCGGTCTGCTCGTGAACCCCTTCCTCGCGCTGTTCGCGTTGCCCGCCGTGCTCCTCCTGCACCGCGCGGTGCTCGTGCGCCATCTCGAGCAGGCGGCCAACACCGACGACAAGACCGGCCTGCTCACCGCCGCGGCCTGGCACACGCGCGCCGAACGGGAGCTCCGCCGTCCCGGGGGCCCGCCGTCCGCGGTTCTCGTCATCGACCTCGACCATTTCAAGGACGTCAACGACCACCACGGCCACATAGCGGGCGATCTCGTGCTCGTCGCCGTCGCGGACGCGCTGCGCGCCGAGGTGCGCGATCAGGACCTGGTTGGCCGCTTCGGCGGTGAGGAGTTCGTCGTGCTGCTAGCCGGTGTCGACGGCACGGTCGGCGACGACGTCCTGGCCATCGCCGAACGCATGCGAGCGCGCATCGCGTCCCTGCGGGTGGAGATCCCGACGCCGGACGGGCCGCTGACGGTGGCGGGGCTGACCGCGTCGCTCGGCGCCGCCGTCCATCCCGGCCACGGCGACGAACTCACCGCGCTCATGCAGGCCGCCGACACGGCGCTCTACGCCGCCAAGCGGGCGGGCCGCAACACGGTCCGGCTGGCCTCCGCCCCGCCCAGTGCGGCACTGAGCAACCCCGAAGCACCGGCCTGACAGATCCCCCTGTCGGGTGAACCCGGGCGGTTTTTCCACCCGGCCGGGTCAGTATTGGCGCCGCGAGCCATCGACCGTTCGGTTGCTACTGTCTCTGACCCGCCCGGCGTCACCGGGTGCGCAGAAAGGAGCACTTGGCGTGCTGACCGACGATGTCGCCCGCGCGGTGAGCGTCGGCCTCGTCGTGATCCGGAACGGGGCGGTCGAGTGGCTCAACGACGCCGCCCGCACCCTGGTCATCCCGTACGGCGGGACGTGGTGCGGGCCGGGCTCGCCGATCGATTCGCTCGCGGACGTCCGGCCGGGCTCGCGGCGCGCGCCCACCCGGTGGCCGTCGCCGTCGACAGGCGTCCGCTGGTGGCAGGTCAGCCGCACGGCGCTCTCCGCCGACCGCGACCTCTACGAGATCACCGAGGAGACCGGGCGTTACACCGCAGACGGTCGGGAGGCGACGCCCGGGACGGCGCAATGGCGGCTGTCGCGGATCGAGCAGATGGGTGGGCAGGGCTCCTGGGTCCTGGACTTCGCGACGGACACGATCGAGTTCTCCGACTCGCTGCTGGCGATGTTCGGCTGGGACTCCGGCGTGCCGCTCGACGCGGACCGGCTGCTTTCGGTGATCCACCCCGACGACGTCGACCGGGTGGTCGCCACGGTGAACCGGGCCATCGGCGAGCGAGACCGTTTCACCTACGTCGCGCGCGCCTACGTCGACCCCGCCCACCGGATCGAGCGGATGTTCGAGGTGCAGGGCGAGGTGCTCTTCGACGACCAGGGCGCCGCCCCGACCATGATCGCGATGGTCCGCGACGTCACCGAGCAGCACCGCGACCGGGCCGAGCTGACGTTCCTCGCCGAGCACGACCCGCTCACCGGGGTGGCCAACCGCCGTCGGATCGGGTCGCGCATCGCCGACTGCGCGGCCGACCCGCGGGGCGGCGCCCTCCTGATGATCGACATCGACAACTTCAAGGACATCAACGACCTGCGCGGACACGCCGTCGGCGACCTGATCATCCGCAGAGTGGCCTCGACGGTCGCCGCCCAGATCGACCCGGACGCCCTGTTGGGCAGGCTCGGCGGCGACGAGTTCGCGGTGATCATTCCCGGTTGCCCGCCCACCGAGGCCATGGCGCTGGCCGACCGGCTCTGCGACACGGTCGCGGTCGCGTCGGCGGTGGACCAGACCCTGCACGTGACCATCAGCGTCGGCGTCGCGCCGGTGACCCCCGGCCAGCCCGCCGACGTCGCGCTGGCCCAGGCGGACCTCGCGCTCTACGCGGCGAAGGCCGCAGGGCGCAACCGCGCGCGGCTGTTCTCCGACGAGCAGTACCTGGCCGCCGCGCATCGCGTGTCGCTGTTGCAGCGGGTCGGTGCCGCGCTGGAAGAGGGCACGATGCGGCTGTTCGCGCAGCCGATCGTCGACCTCGGCACCGGGGTCGCGGCCCGCCACGAGCTGCTCATACGCCTGCGCGACGGCCTGGAGCCGCCGCTGCACCCCGGCGACTTCCTGCCTGCGGCCGAGCGCACCGATCTCGTGCTCGAGCTCGACCGCTGGGTGCTGCAGCGCGCCGTCCGCGCGCTCGCCACCCCGCGCGCGCAGGCGGCGGGGCTGCGGCTGGAGGTCAACGTCTCGGCGCGGTCGCTGGAAAACCCGGACCTGGGGCGGTGGATCCTCGAGCTGCTCAAGGAGGCGGAGGTGAGCCCGCAGCGGCTCGGCCTGGAGATCACTGAAACGACGGCCATCGACAGCCTCGACGCCGCCCGGCTGCTCGCGACCCGGCTCACCGAGGCGGGCTGTGGCTTCGCCCTCGACGACTTCGGCGCGGGCTACGGCTCGTTCACCTACCTCAAGTACCTCCCCTTCACCACCGTCAAGATCGCGGGCGAGTTCGTGCGCCAGGTCGACGACGACGCCGTCGACCGCGCGCTCGTGACGGCGGTGGTCGGGGTGGCCCATCAGCTCGGCATGCGCACGGTGGCCGAACAGGTCGACCGACCGACGTTGGTGACGCACCTGCGCTCGCTCGGCGTCGACGACGGGCAGGGCTTCCACCTGGGCAGGCCCCGCTCGCTCGACACGCTGCTCGACCAGATCTGAGGCCTGCGCCGGTCGGCGGGGGGTCGCTTGCGCGTGAGCCGTGCCCGCCGCCGTCAACGGCCGGGGAGCTCGATGCGGACCACCGCCCCGCCGCCGGGTGCGTTCTCGGCCGAGACCGCGCCGCCATGTCGCTCGGCCACCTCGCTGACCAGCGCCAGCCCCAGCCCGTAGCGACGGGGTCCGAGGCCGTTGTCGCCGGTGGTCGCGAACCGCTGGAAGAGGTGGGGCAGCATCGCGGCGTCGATACCGGGCCCGTCGTCGGACACGCGGACCACGACGCGGCGCCCCTCGTGCCGCACGGCCACCTCGACGGTGGAGACGGCGTAGCGGATGGCGTTGTCGACGGTGGCGAGCAGCGCCCGGCGCAACGCGACCGCCGAGCCCGCGACGACGGCGCTCGCCTCGCCCGCCGTCCGGATCGTGACGTGTGCGTCCGCCGCGGCGGATCCCGCGGCGACGGCCACCTCGGCCGCGACCACCACGACGTCGACGTCCTCCCACGCCACCGTGCGGGGGTCGGCGGCGAGCAGGAGATCCTCGAGGATCGTCCGCAGCTGGTCGGCGTCGCCCACCAGCCCGTCGACGTCGTCCTGCCAGTCGACGGCCTCCCCGGTGCGGCGCACCCGGCGGCGCAGCATCTGGGCGCGGGTGGACAGCAGCGTGAGCGGGGTGCGCAGCTCGTGGCTGGCGTCGGCGACGAAGCGCCGCTGCATCGCGAGCGCGGACTGGAGCGGCCGGACCGCGCGGCGGCCGAGCCAGGTGCCGACGGCGACGGTCAGCGGGAGGGCACCGCCTCCACCGATCAGCAGCGCCCGTACGAGCGACGCGAGCTGCGCCTCGTCGGGGCCGCGGTCGAGCACGGCCTGGACCTGCCGGGGTGGGCCGCCCCGCGTCGTGCGGGCCGCGGTGCCGACCAGGTAGTCGTGGCCGTTGAGGGTGACGGCGGTCAGCTCGGCCGACCCTCCTGCCGCGACCTGGTCGAGGGCGTCGACCAGCGGCAGACCGGCAGGCAGACCGGAGGTGCTCTCCGTGTGCCCGCCCGCCCGGATCGTCAGCCACATGCCCGCGGGCGGGTCCGTGACGTCGTCGGCCTGGCTGATGGTCGCGGTCAGCCGGGCGGCCTCGGTGGTGCTCTGTTCGCGGACCAGGACCACGACGGTGATCGCGACGAGCAGCGCGATCACCCCGGCGGCGGCGCCCGCGGCCTGGAGCCCGAGCCTGCGCGCGGCCCGGCGGACGAGCACCGTGTCGCGCGTGGTCACCGGCCGCCCAACTGGTAGCCGCGACCGCGCACGGTGGCGACGACGCCACGGCCCACCTTGCGCCGCACGTAGTGCACGTAGGTGTCCACGACGATCTCGTTCTCCGCCTCCGGGAACACGATCGCGAGGAGGTCGGCCCGGCTGTAGACCCGGGTGGGTCGGGCGGCGAGCGTCGCCAACAGCGCGCACTCGCGGTCGGACAGCCGCACCGGCGGCCCGTCGTTCGGGCACACCTCGCGCGTGTCCAGGTTGAGCCACGCGTCCCCGAGCGGCAGGGAGCGGGCGGTGTCGAGATGCCGACGGCGCAGCGCCCGCAGCCGGGCGAGCAGCTCGTCGACGTCGAAGGGCTTGCCGAGGTAGTCCTCCGCGCCCGCGTCGAGGCCGACGACCCGGTCGGCGGGGTTGGCCATCGCCGAGAGCATGAGCACCGGCGTCGTGACACCGCGGCTGCGCAGGCGCCCGAGCAGGTCCACGCCGTCGATGGCGGGCAGCCTACGGTCGAGGACCAGCACGTCGAACCGCTGCGTCAGGCCGAGGTGCAGGCCCCGCTGCCCGTCCGCGGCGGTCTCCACCCGGTAGCCGTCCTCGGTCAGCAGCTGGGTGAGCATGGTCCGCAGCCCGGGGTCGTCCTCGACGAGAAGGAGCTGTGGCATCACGGCCACATCGTCCGGCTCGTACCTGTGAGCCCCCTGAGCCGCCCCTGAGGCTCTGAGAATTCGCCAAGGTGGGCCGCCCAGACTCGGACCCATGACAGGTGCCGATCGTCATCCGGTCCGCCGCCGCGCGGCCGGACGGCAGAGCGTTCGATGGGCGACGACGGTCGGCGTCGTCGGTGCCACGGTGCTGACGGCCGCCTTCGGGGTGGCGTTCGCCCAGGTCCCGGCGGCGGCCACCGATGCGGCGCCATCCGTCGACGCGGCGGACCCGGCCGCCGTCCCCCCGCCATCTGGGGCGCAGCCCCGCACCCAGGCCCCTGCTCCGGCGGCGGCACCGGCTCCCCACCGCCGCCATCACGCCCCCCGGGCTGGGGCGGTGGCGCCCGCGTCGCCCCGCCCGGCCGCCCCGGCCCCGCCCGTCTCCGCGCCACGCGTGGCCCGCCCCCTCCCACCGCAGGCCACCTCCGGCGGGTCGTGATGGCGCTCTGGTACGCCAGCAGGGCGGCGGGACTCGTCGTGCTGCTGCTCGTCACCACGACGACCGTGCTCGGCGCGGTGCACGCGGGGCGCACCTCCACCGGTCGCTGGCCGCGGTTCGCGATGCACGCCCTGCACCGCAACCTGGCGCTGCTCTCGGTGGCGCTGCTCGCGGTGCACGTCTCCACCGCGATCATCGACCCCTACGCGGGCATCCGCTGGCTCGACGCCGTCGTCCCGTTCGGGTCGACCTACCACCCGTTCTGGCTGGGCATGGGTGCGGTCGCGCTGGACCTGCTGCTCGCCCTCGTCGTGACGAGCCTCGTGCGGACCCGGCTGCCGCTGCGGGCCTGGCGCGCCACGCACCTCGCGGCGTACGCGATGTGGCCGATCGCCGTCGTGCATGGCCTCGGCATCGGTGGCGCGGACAGCACACTCACCTGGGTCCGCGTGGTCGACGGGCTGTGCGTCGTCGCGGTGTCGGGCGCGCTGGTCGTCCGGCTGCGAGCGCCGGACGCGGACCGGGACGCCCGCAGGGCCGCGGCGGTGGACACGTGACCGCCGCCGTCGATCCCCAGGTGGACCCGGCTCCCGACGCGGCATCGGAGCGCCTGCTCGCGGGGTGGCTCGCCACCGGTGCGCCTGCCGGGCTCGCCGAGCACCGCGCGCGCTACGGCCCGCTCCCGGCGGTCGACGCGCTGCTCGCGGCCGTCGAGCGGGCCGGCCTGCGTGGCAGGGGAGGAGCGGGCTTCCCGACGGGCCGCAAGCTCGCCGCCGTCGCGAAGGGGCGCCGCGGCCGCCGCCGTGTCGTCGTCGCCAACGGGTGCGAGGGCGACCCGGCCAGCCACAAGGACGAGGTCCTCCTGGAGATCGCGCCGCATCTCGTGCTCGACGGCGTCGTGCTGGCGGCCCGCGCGGTGGGTGCCGCAGAGGCCGTGCTGTGCGTGCACCGCGGGAGCAGGGCCGCCGAGCGGATGCCCGCGGCCGTGGAGGCACGCCGTGGCGACGGGGTGCCGATCCGCGTGGTCGAGGTGCCCGGCCGGTACGTGGCCAGCGAGGAGTCGGCGCTGGTCAACTTCCTGAACACCGGCGACGCCCGACCGACCGTGACGCCGCCCCGGCCCGCCGAGCGGGGCGTGCACGGGCGCCCGACCCTCGTGGACAACGTCGAGACCCTCGCCAACCTCGCCCTGATCGCGCGGTTCGGGCCCGGGTGGTACCGCGCGGCGGGCACGCAGGACTCGCCCGGCACGACGCTGGTCACGGTCGGCGGGGCGGTGCGTTGGGCGGGGGTCTACGAGGTCGAGCTGGGCACCCGTCTCGGGGCGGTGCTCCACGCCGCGGGCGGGGTGGACGAGCCCTTGCGGGCGGTGCAGGTCGGCGGGCTCGGCGGCAGCTGGCTCCCCTTCCCGGACGCCGCCGACGTGCCCCTGACCCACGAGGACCTACGCGCCGCCGGGGGCGGGCTGGGCGTCGCGGCGCTCGTCGCGGTGCCTGAGCGGTCCTGTGGGATCACCGAGGCCGCGCGGGTGCTGCGACACCTGGCCGACGAGTCGGCGGGCCAGTGCGGACCGTGCCTGTTCGGGCTGCCCGCGCTCGCCGACGACCTCGCCGTGCTCGCCGACGGCCGGGACCGGACCGCACTGCGGCGGTTGCGGCTGCGGCTGCCGGTCGTCGCCGGACGGGGGGCGTGCGCGCACCCCGACGGTGCCGTGCGCTTCGCGGCGTCGGCGCTCGACCTGTTCGCCGCGGACGCCGAGCGGCACGCCCTCGGACGGCCGTGCCCGTGGGCGGGCCGCTCCGCATGGATCCCCGTGGGGCGCGGCCGGTGAGCGAATCATCGACACCGCGCCCCGCGAGCGTCACCGAGGGAGGGCGATGAGCCGCGACAGGCCCAAGCACCTGCGCGTCAACCCGATCCTCTGCCACGCGCACGGGGTCTGCGCCGAGCTCCTGCCCGAGCTCGTCACGCTCGACGAGTGGGGCTACCCGATCGTCGTCAAGGCGGCCGTGGGTCCCGCGCTGCGCGCGCACGCCGGTGCCGCGGTCCGTGCCTGTCCGACGCTGGCGTTGCGGCTGGTCACCCCGCCGCGGTGAGCCGGGACGGGTCAGCCGCCGTGCGTCGCCCCACTCGCGTAGTCGGTGTAGGTGTAGGGGTTGTCGAGCACCTTGGTCGCCGGGATGTCGGGGTTCATGCCCTTCGCCCAGGCCTCCTCGCCGAGCGTGCCGCGCAGGTACTCCACCGTGGCCTCGACCTCGCCGCGGATGGCCGCCAGGTCCACGCCGACCAGCCGGTGGTTCTCCTTCACGACCTGACCGTCCACCAGCACCGTGTGCACATCGCCGCGCTGGGCCTGGAAGGCCACGTGGCCGTACGGGTTGAGCAGCGGGAACGACACCGGCGAGGCATCGTTCTTGATCAATACGATGTCGGCCTTCCTGCCGGGCTCCACGCTGCCCAGATCGGCGGAGCGGCCCAGCGCGGCGGCCCCGCCGCGGGTGGCCCACTCGACGACGTGCTCGGCGCGCAGCGAGCAGTGGGTGATGGTATCGCCCTTCTGGTGGGCCTCGAAGTGCTCGCGGGCGCGGTCGGCGCCCAGGGTCGTGCGCATCGCCGAGAACAGGTCGCCGCTCCACCACACGCTGGTGTCCATCGACAGCGACACCGGGATGTTGTGCGCCCGCAGCGCCCACGTGGGCGGGTAGCCCTGGCCCGCGCTCTGCTCGCTCTCCGTGGAGACCGACACGGAGCCGCCGGTCGCCGCGATGCGGTGGTAGGAGTCGGCCGAGAGCGTGGCCGCGTGCACGAACACGCTGCGCTCGTCGAGGAAACCCGCCTCGTGCGCGAGCCGGATGCCGTCGTCGTTCGTGGCGCCCCACACGCCTGCGTGCGTGGTGACCGGCACGCCGAGCTCGCGGGCGACCTCGTAGGCGGCCTTCTCCGGGAACGCCGGGTCGCCGGTGACGTCGAAGGCCATCTGGAAGCCGAGCAGGTCGTCGGCGGCGTCGATCATGCGCCGCGCGAACGCCTGGAAATCCGGCGAGGCCGACCACTCCCAGGGCGCCTGCTGGATGTTCCCGTAGGCCAGCACGTTGCGGCCGGGGATCGTGCGCAGCGCGTCGACCGCGGCCTCGGCGTGGCCGACGGTCTGCAGGCCGTGCGACCAGTCCACGCAGGTGGTGACGCCCGCGTCGAGCGCCTCGGCGGCGGCGAGCAGGTTGCCCGCGCGCACGTCCTGGGGCCGGAAGTGCCGCCCGGACTCCAGGTAGTACCAGACGAAGTACTGGGTGAGGGTCCAGTCGGCGCCGTAGCCGCGCATGGCCGTCTGCCACATGTGCCGATGGGTGTCGATCATGCCGGGCATGACGATCCCGCCGCGGGCGTCGATCTCACGGGTGCCCCCGGGCACGGCGAGATCCGGGCCGACCGCGGCGATGCGGTCGCCGGTGACGAGCACGTCGGCGCCGGGCAGCACGCTGTGCTGCGCGTCGAGGGTGAGCACCGTGCCGCCGCGCAGCACGACCGAAGTCTCCGTAGCTGCGTGCTCCGCCTGCGCTCCGTGCGGTTGGGCCATCACCCGGCTCCGTTCCCCATTGTGACGGACAACTGTCCGGCATACGGTCGTCGGCGGTAAGGTCGGTGTCAAGGTCCGGACGGAGTCGGGGGTGGTCCATGCCGCGCGCGGGAGCCGGACCGGACTTCATCGAGGCGCTGGCCCGTGGTCTGGAGGTCATCTCGGCGTTCCGGGCGGGCCACGGCGCGCTGAGCCTCACCGACGTGGCCACCGCCGCGGGGCTCGCGCGCCCGACCGCCCGGCGGATCCTGTTGACGCTCCAGGAGCTGGGCTACGTCCGCGTCGAGGACGGCGGGTACGCGCTCACCCCGCGGGTGCTCGACCTCGGCGTCGCCTACGTGCGGTCGCAAGGGCTGTGGGACGTCGCGCGGCCGCACATGCAGGCACTGGTCGCGCGCACCCACGAATCGTGTTCGGTCGCGCAGCTCGACGGCTCGGACATCGTGTACGTCGCGCGCGTGGCCGTTCCCAAGATCGTCGGTCTGTCGGTGCAGATCGGCACGCGGTTCCCGGCGCTGGCCACCTCGCTGGGCAAGGTGCTGCTCGCGGCCCTTCCGGCCGCCGAGCTGGAGGCCGTCCTCGCCCAGCCCACCCGCTCCGGGCTCGTCCCCCGCTGGCAACCGGACCGCGACGAGCGCGACGCGGCGCTGCGCGAGGTGCGGGCGCGCGGCTGGGCGCTCACCGACGAGCAGCTCACGCTGGGCATCCGATCGGTGGCCGCCCCCCTGCGCGACGGGGCGGGCCGGGTCGTCGCCTCGCTGAACGTCAACGTGCACGCCGCGGAGACGCCGGTCGAGCGCCTCGTCGAGGAGCACCTGCCGCTGCTGCTGGCCGCGGCCGGGGAGATCAGCGCCGATTTCGCGCGGCTGGCCGCCGTGCCGCACGAGAGCGTTGCCATCTGAAGGTTGGATACAGATCGGACAGCTGTCCGGAGAGCGGAGGAGACGACATGCCAGGCCCGCTGTCGGGGGTGCTCGTCGCGGACTTCTCACGTGTGCTGGCCGGTCCCTACGCCACGATGCTGCTGGCCGACATGGGTGCGGAGGTCGTCAAGGTCGAGTCTCCCGACGGCGACGAGACCCGCACGTGGACCCCGCCCGCCCGGGATGGGGTCTCCACGTACTACCTGGGCATCAACAGGGGCAAGCGCTCGATCGCGTTGGACCTGCGCGACGAGGGCGACCTCGTGCTGGCCCGCGAGCTCGCCCGCCGCGCCGACGTCATGATCCAGAACTTCAAGCCGGGCGGCCTCGCGAAGTACGGGCTCGACGCCGCCACCGTGCGGACCGCCAACCCCGGTCTCGTCTACGCCTCGATCAGCGGGTTCGGGCCGCTCGAGGGCGCGAAGGTGCCCGGCTACGACCTCATGGTGCAGGCGGCGTCGGGCCTGATGAGCCTCACCGGCTCCCCGGACGGGCCGCCGTACCGGGCGGGCATCTCGGTGTTCGACGTCATGGCGGGCAACCACGTCGTGATCGGGATCCTCGCCGCGCTGCGGCACCGCGACGCGACCGGCGAGGGCCAGGAGGTGGAGGTCAACCTGCTGTCCTCGGCGCTGTCGGGCCTGGTCAACCACAGCTCGGCCTGGGTCGCCGGGGGAGTGGTGCCCTACCGCATGGGCAACGCCCACCCCAGCGTCTACCCCTACGAGCCGCTGCCCACCGCCGACCGCGACCTGATCGTGGCCGCCCCCAACGACCGCATCTTCCGGAGGTTGTGCGAGGTGCTGGGCATTCCCGGCGTCCCGGACGACCCGCGCTTCCGCCGCAACAGCGACCGCACCGCCAACCGTGCCGAGCTGCAGCCGATCCTCGTCGAGCGACTCGCGACCCGCGGCGCGGAGGAGTGGTTCGCGCTGCTCGTCGACGCGGGCGTGCCCTGCGGGCCGATCAACACGATCGACGGTGGCTTCGCGATGGCGGAGAAGTTCGGGCTGGAGCCGATCATCCAGGCGGGCGAGGGCGAGCGTGCGCTGCCCATGGCCCGGCACCCGATCACGTTCTCGGCCACGCCCGCCGCCTACCCGCTGGCCCCGCCCGAGCTCGACGAACACGGTGTCGAGCTGCGGAAGTGGCTGGCGTCGTGAGCGGGCTCGAGTTCGAGACGGCGCTCGGCGCGTCGACCCGGGACACGATCACCCTGCTGGGCCAGGACCTCGCGAAGGACGTCATGGGCGAGGTCGGCTTCGGCGAGCTGGCGTTCTGGCTCGCCACCCAGCGCCGCCCCACCCGCGGGCAGACGCGCGTGTTCGAGGCCGTGCTGGCCGCGCTGGCCGACCACGGGTTCACCCCCACCGCGATCGTCACCCGGCTGACCTGGCTGTCTGCGCCCGACTCCGTCCAGGGCGCGCTGGCGGCCGGGCTGCTGGGCGGCGGCTCGCGCTTCCTGGGCGTCACCGAGGACACCGGCCGGTTCCTGCACGAGGTGCTGCCCGCCGAGCTCCCGGCCGACGACGCGGGCTGGGACGCGCTCGCCCTCGACACGGTCCGCGCGCGCCGGGCCGCGGGCGGGTACGTGCCGGGGCTCGGACATCCCGTCCACAAGGACGTCGACCCGCGCACCCCGCGGCTGATGCAGATCGCCGAGGAGGAGGGCTGCCTCGGGCCGCACCTGCGGCTCTTCACGGCGATCGGCCGCGTGCACCCCCAGGTGCTCGGCCGCACCCTCCCGCTCAACGGGGCGGGCGTCTGCGGCGCCGCGCTGGCCGACCTCGACCTCCCGCTTCCGCTGCTGCGCGGCTTCGCGCTGCTGGCCCGCACCGCCGGGCTGATCGGGCAGCTCGCCGAGGAGCTGCGCCACCCGATCGGCAACGACGTGTACCTGACCATCGACCGCGGCGCGACCCCGATCCCGCCCGAGCCCTGGAGCCACTGATGTCCATACCGTCGGCCCTCCCCATCCTGCCCACGTCGCTGGTCGGCAGCTACGCCCAGCCGGAGTGGCTCATCGACCGCGCGCGGCTCGCCGGGCGCTTCCCGCCGCGGGTGCGGGCGAAGGAGCTGTGGCGGGTCGAGCCGGACCTGCTCGCCCTGGCCCAGGACGACGCCACGGAGCTCGCCATCCTGGCCCAGGAGCGCGCGGGCCTCGATCTCCTGACCGACGGCGAGATCCGCAGGGAGAGCTACTCCAACCACTTCGCCACCGCGCTGCAGGGTGTCGACATCGACAACCCCGGCACCGCGCTCGACCGCTCCGGGCACCCCAACCCGGTGCCGCGCGTCGTCGGACCCGTCTCCCGGCCCGCCCCGGTGGAGGTGGGCGACCTGGAGTTCCTCAAGGCGCACACCGACCGTCCGGTCAAGATGACCGTTCCAGGGCCGTTCACCATGACCCAGCAGGCGCAGAACGACCACTACCCGGACCTCGAGTCGGCCGCGATGGCGTACGCGGCGGCGGTCAACGCCGAGATCAAGGACCTGCACGCCGCGGGCGCCGACGTCGTGCAGATCGACGAGCCGTACCTGCAGGCCCGGCCGGACGCCGCCCGCGCCTACGGCCTGGCCGCGCTCAACGCGGCGCTCGCGGGCGTCACCGGCACCACCGCGGTGCACCTGTGCTTCGGCTACGCCGCGATCATCCACGAGCGGCCGTCGGGCTACTCGTTCCTGCCCGAGCTGGCCGGGTGCCCCGCCGACCAGATCTCGATCGAGACCGCGCAGTCCGGCCTCGACCTGGGTGTCCTCGAGGACCTCGCCGACAAGACGATCATCCTGGGCGTGCTGGACCTCTCGACGCCCGAGGTCGAGACGGCTGAGACGGTCGCCGACCGCGTGCGCCGGGCGTACCCGTACAAGCCGCCGCAGCAGTTGGTGCTCGCGCCGGACTGCGGGATGAAGTACCTGCCGCGGGCGGCCGCGGAGGGGAAGATGCGCGCGATGGTCGAGGCAGCGGCCACACTGCGCGCCGAGCTGGAGGAGGCGTAGATGCAGCTCGTCACCGAGGACAACATCACCGATCTGGCCGTCGAGCGCTGGGCAACGGCCCGCGACCCGCGGCTCGCGGAGATCATGACGGCGTTCGTGCGGCACCTGCACGACTTCGCCCGTGAGGTGCGGCTCACCGAGGCCGAGTGGATGACCGCCATCCAGTGGCTCAACCGCACGGGACAGATGAGCGACGAGAAGCGGGAGGAGTTCATCCTCGCCTCCGACGTGCTGGGGTTGTCGATGCTCGTCGTCCAGATGAACCACCACCTCGACGCGGCCGCCACGCCCAACACCGTGCTCGGCCCGTTCCACATCGACGGGTCGCCGCCGCTCGCGTTCGGCGCCGACATGGCCGAGGGCGTGGCGGGCACCCCGCTCTTTGTCCACGGGACCGTGCGCGATCTCGACGGCAAGGCCGTCGGCGGCGCGGTCCTCGACGTCTGGCAGGCCGACGGCGACGGCATGTACGAGGCCCAGCTGGACGTCGACGAGGCGCGCCTGCGGGGCAAGTACGTCACCCGCGGGGACGGCTCCTACTGCATCCGCACGGTCGCGCCGCTGGGCTATGCGATCCCCATGGACGGCCCCGTGGGCGAGCTGGTCGGCGCCACCGCGATCAGCCACTTCCGGCCCGCCCACGTCCACGTCCTCGTCGACGTGCCCGGCTACGAGCCGCTCACCACGCACCTGTTCCGGGAGGGCGCGGAGTACCTCGACAGCGACGTCGTCTTCGGAACGAAGCAGGAGCTCGTCGTCGCCTTCGAGCCGCGCGAGGCAGGCCCGACGCCCGACGGCGGCACGCTGGACCGCCCGTGGCTCTCGGCCCACTACGACTTCGTGCTGCAACCGCAGTAGGCCATCGGACACAAGTGGCAGCCTGGTCCGGTCCGGGGAGAGGAGCGGAGATGACCCGGGCCGAACGGCTGTCCAACCGCTACCGGCGTGGTCCGCTGGTGTTGGCGGGCGCCGACCTCGCCCTCGAACCCGGGGGTACCGGCCGTCCTCGCCTGCGCGAACGGATCGGGCAAGTCCACGCTGCTGTCGATCGTCGCGGGCTGTTCGACGCCGACCGCGGGCCGGGTGTGGGGGCGTCGCGGGTCGTCGGGTACCTCCCGGACCGCCGTGGGTGCGACCGTGGTGAGCGCCGCGGTGGCTCGTCGCGCCTGAGTATCCGGAAACTCCGTGCCACCGAAACTGTCGGTGGGTCCTCCTAGCCTCCGCAGGTGTCCGGACGACCAGGTCCGGGAGGTGAGGAGGAGGCCCACGTGGTCATCGACTGTGAGAGCTGCGCCGTCCGTTTCTCCGCGTGCGGGGATTGCGTGGTCGGCGTGCTGCTGGGGGTGCCGTCTGGCGCGCCCACCGTGTCACTCGACGCACCGGAGCAGCACGCGCTCGATGTGCTGGCCGAGCAAGGCCTCGTGCCCCGGTTGCGGCTGGTGGCCACCCGGCCGCGGCGAGCGCACCCGGACGTGCACGGAGCGGAAGATGATCGTGACACCGGGTGAGATAACAGTGTCATAAAACGACGGAGAGCGTTGCGCCGTATCCGCAGGGTGACCAAAACGGTGCGCCGCGCCGGGGGAGCCCGGATGTGGACGCGTCCGTCCGTCCTCCGTAATCTCCGCGAGACTTTGCGGGAGGTCCGCCGTCCGAACCCCGGATGACGACGCAAAGTCACCGCGCGCTGGTCCGTTCGGTAAGACCTGACGTCTCATCGGGCGACGCGCGGGCACACGGGGAAGGAGACCAGAGCCGCGTGGTGTCGCTCCGGCGTACCTCGGATGGACGCAGCCAGATGCGGCGGTCCTTCGGTGCCCTGCTGGCGGCGCTGACGGCACTGGTCGCGCTGGTCCTCGGGGCCGCCCCCGCCGCAGCCGATCCGCCGCCCCCGCCGCCTCCGCTGCCCGCGCCCGGCGTGGCGCCCCTCCCGGCGCCCCTCCCCGAGCCCGTCCCGGCACCCAACCCGGCCCCCTCCACGGCGGCCGACGCCCAGGCCCGGCTCGACCAGGTCCAGCGCGACGCCGAGGCCCTCACCGAGCAGTGGCATGCGGCCCAGGACAACCTCGTCTCCCGGCAGCAGGACATCACGCGGACCCAGGCTGCCGTCGGGCCCGCCCAGGCGCTCGCGGCGGCGGCCCGGGCCGATGAGGAGGCCTACCGCAAGCAGGTCGACGTCGTGGCGATGGCCACGTTCGAGAGCGGCAACCTCGACCAGCTCGACGCCCTGCTCGCCGCCCGCTCCCCGCAGGACTTCCTCGACCAGATGTCGGCGCTGGAGACCATCTCGTCCGACTACAAGGACGTCCTCGACACCCTGATCGCCAAGGTCGGCGACGCCGATCGGGCGCAGTCCGCGGCCGCCGCCGCGGTCGGGCGCGCCCAGGCCGCCGCCGACCAGGCCACCCAGGCCGAGCAGGAGCTCGCCGCCAGCAAGCGCGATGCCGACATCCGCATCGCCCAGGCGGAGCAGATGCTGCGTGCGCTCAGCCCGGAGCAGCGCCGCGAGCGCACCGGGCTGGTCGTCATCCCGCCCGCGATCGCGGGCACCGGCATCGGCGTGGCGGCCCTTCGCGCCGCCGCCTCCCAACTGGGGAAGCCGTACGTGTGGGGCGCCGAGGGCCCCAGCAGCTACGACTGCTCCGGCCTCACCTCGTGGGCGTTCGCCAGGGTGGGCGTGACGCTCCCGCGCTCGAGCAGCCAGCAGGCCCTGGTCGGCACCCCCGTGTCCTGGAACGACCTGCAGCCCGGCGACCTCGTCTTCTACTACCACCCCGTCAGCCACGTCGGCATCTACGCGGGCGACGGGGTGTTCATCGACGCGCCCGAGTCCGGCGACGTCGTCCGCTACCAGAACCTGTCCCGCTCCGCCTTCTCCGGCGCCCGACGGCTCTGAGCCGCCACCGACCCCGTCCGCTCCCCAGAGGTCAGGCGGCGGCCGATCCCCGTGATCGGCCGCCGCCCGTCGTCACCGGCCCCGGTAGCGTCGGCCCCGGTAGCGTCGCCCCGGTGGCCCGCACACTGCTCGTCACGAACGACTTCCCCCCGCGCACCGGCGGCATCCAGCGCTACCTGCTGGAGCTGGCGACCCGGCTCCCGGCGGGCGGGCTCGCCGTCTACGCCCCCGCGTGGGCGGGCAGCGACGCCTTCGACGCCCGGCTGCCCTTCCCGGTGCACCGCCATCCCACCTCGGTCATGGTGCCGGAGCCCACGGTCGCCCGGCGGGCGGCTGCGCTCGCCCGCGAGCACGGCGCCGACACCGTCTGGTTCGGGGCGGCCGCTCCGCTCGCGCTGCTCGGCCCCTGGTTGCGCCGCCACACGGACGTCACCCGGGTGCTCGCCAGCAGCCACGGCCACGAGGTGGGCTGGTCGATGGTGCCCGGCGCCCGGCAGGCGCTCGGGCGCATCGGGCGCGACGCCGACGTGGTCACCACGGTCTCCCGCTACACCCGCGCCAGGGTGGCCGCCGCGTTCGGCGCTCGGGCGGCGTTGGAGCCGCTGCCCCCCGGCATCGACGCGCTCCGGTTCCGGCCGGACGCGGGCGCGCGGGCGGCGTTGCGCCGCCGCCACGGCCTTGGCGACGCCCCCGTCGTCACCTGCATCTCGCGGCTCGTGGCGCGCAAGGGGCAGGACATGCTCCTCAGGGCGCTGCCGCGGATCCGGGAACGGGTGCCCGGAGCACGGCTCGTGCTCGTCGGCGACGGGCCGGACGCGGGCAGGCTGCGCGCGCTCGCCGCCGCCGCGGGGGTCGCCGGAGCGGCGGTGTTCGTCGGCGCCGTGTCCGATGCGGAGCTGCCCGCCTACCACGCTCTCGGCGATGTCTTCGCCCTGCCTTGCCGCACCCGCGGACGCGGGCTCGACGTCGAAGGGCTGGGCATAGCGCTGTTGGAGGCGGCGGCATTTCGCACCGAGTCCGGCACGGGAAGGGTATCCGCACGCACCGTGTCCGCTCGCGCTACCGGCTGCCTGGCAGGGGTCTGTGCGCGGGCGTGCGAACAAGGCAAAAGGCACGACAGCGACAGCGCCGCGAGCACAGCTGGAAACCTGATGGCGCGCACCTTTGGGGGGAAAACCGGGTAGGAAGCCGGGCCGAGCGAGCCGGCCTTGAAATTCAGTGGGTGCCGTAGGGAATTTACAGGCTGTGCCGCGCGCTACAACCCTGTGCAAATCTTGAAGTTCCGCGCCCCAACCGCGATCCCGTCCTACGTTTGAAGATCATCACCAGATATATCCTCCGGGAGCACCTCGGCCCGATGACGTTCGCGTTCGTCGCGCTGACGTCGCTGATGCTGCTGAATTTCATCTCCCGGCAGTTCGGCGACCTCGTGGGCAAGGGGCTCCCGTGGTCGGTGATTGGCAAGTTCTTCCTGCTGTCCCTGCCCTTCACTGTGGCGCTGACCATCCCCATGTCGGTGCTGGTGGCCGCCCTGTACGCCTACAGCCGGCTGGCCGCGGAGAACGAGGTGACGGCCTTCAAGGCCAGTGGCGTGAGCCCGTGGCGCCTCGTGGCGCCCTCGCTGATGCTCGGGGTGGTGATGTCGCTGGGGCTGCTGGCGTTCAACGACCAGGTGCTGCCGCGCGCCAACCACCGGCTGAAGACCCTCCAGGACGACATCAGCCAGACCAAGCCCACGCTGCTGCTCAAGGAGCAGGTCATCAACACCGTGGCCGAGGGCCGCCTCTACCTCAAGGCGGGAAAGATCGAGCAGGCCGGCGACCGCATGCGCGAGGTGGTGATCTACGATCTCTCCAACCCGCAGAGCCGCAAGACCATCTACGCCGACAGCGGGCGCATCGCGTTTGCCCCGAACCTCGTGGACCTCGATCTCGACCTGTACCACGGGCAGATGCAGGAAGTGTCCACCGACAAGCCCGACCAGCTGGATCGCCTGTTCTACAACCAGGATCGCATCCGCGTGAAGGGCGTGGGCCACGTGTACCACACCAGCTCGGACGCGGGCACCAAGAGCGACCGCGAAATGGGCGTGTGCGAGATGCAGAAGCATCTCTGGATGGCCGAGACGAACTACCGCGCCGCGGTGACGGAATTCAATGAGACGGTGACGAAGACCCCCACCGCCCTGGCGCGCTCGGCCCCCGGCATGCCGCACCCCATCAGCGAGCCCCACAACCTCGCCTGGGCGTACTGCTCGCTGTTCCGGGTGCTGGGTGTGAAGGAGGTGCAGGCGGCCGAAGTGCCTCGTGGCCAGGACACGGTGAAGAAGCAGGACGCCGCGAAAAAGCCGGACAGCACGAAGAAGGACTCGTCGCCCGGCGTTGTATTCCAGCCGCGCCCGCCACAGACGGTGACGCTCGGCGGCGGAATTCCGGCGGCCCAGGGCGCGGCAAAGCTCGATTCGGCGGCGCAGGTGAAGACGCAGGAGCAGATTGCGGCCGAGGCGGCCCAGGCACTCATGCGCGCCAAGGCGGCGGCCAACGTGCCCCCCGATCCATTTGCCATTGTCAACTCACGCGGCGCCGAGGCAAAGCTTCGCCTCCAGATGGCCGAGCGATCGCGTGACCGCTTCGAGATCGAGATCAACAAGAAGTTCTCGCTCGCGGCGGCGTGCCTCATTTTCTGCGTGCTGGCGCCCCCGATCGCGCTTCGGTTCCCACGGGGCGGAGTGGGGCTCGTGATCGGCGTGAGCCTCGCGGTGTTCGCGCTCTACTATGTTGGTCTCATCGGTGGCGAGTCGGCCGCCAACCATGGCTTCGTTCCACCGTTCTGGGCCATGTGGGGGACCAACGTGATTCTCACGCTCGTGGGTGTGGTGATGTTGTTCCGGATCGGGAGCGACTCCGGCTCGTCGCGCGGCGGCGGGATCCGCGAGTGGCTCGACACGCGACGCATGCTGCGGGATGAACAGCGCACGGCGCGGAGCATCTCGTGAGGATTGTGCGCCCGCTGGACAAGTATGTCTTCATCGAGTGGATGAAGATCTTCATCTCCACGTCGCTGGGGCTGCCGATCCTCATCGCGATCATCGACGTCACCGACAACCTCCAGAAGTACCTCGACCGCAACATCGCGCCGGCTGACATCGCGCTGAGCTACGTGTTCTACGCGCCGCAGTCGATGTTCATGGCGCTGCCGGCGGCCACGCTGTTCGCGACGGTGTTCTCCATCGGCACGTTCACGAGGTATTCCGAGGTCACGGCCGCCAAGGCATCGGGGATCAGCTTCTATCGCCTCATCACGCCCATCCTGCTGGGCGCGTTGCTGGCCTCGGGGCTGGACCTCATGGTAGGCGAGGTGGAGCCCGTTGCCGATGTGCGTCGCAACGACCTGCTTGGCGAGGCAAAGGTGGGGAGCGGCAACCAGCGCGCCAATTTTGCCTATGCCGGCGATTACGGGCGTGTGTACAAGGCGTTGCAGCTCGACGTGAATACCGGACGAATTGACCGGATCCAGATCGAACGAAAAGGACTCGGGGCGGATTATCCTACGCTTGTGACATCGGCGAACTCCGCCAGCTACGACCCCGCCGCGCATGCGTGGCGGATCGTCCAGGGGGTCACACACGTGATTCGCGATACCCAACCCGATGTCAGCATCGAGTTCGGCCAGATGATCGACCGGCGCTTCAACGAGCTGGCGCCGGTGGACCTGATGGCGCGCCCCCGCAATCCCTCGGAGATGCGGTTTGCGGAGCTGTCGCGCTTCATTGCGTCGCTGGAACGGTCAGGAGGCAACTCCAACGAGTTGCGGGTGGAGCGCATGCTCAAGATCGCCATTCCGATGACGTGCCTCGTGATCGCGCTCATCGGCGCGCCTCTTGCCACCAGCACGCAGCGCGGCGGCACGGCCTGGGGCATCGGCGTGAGTCTCGCCATCACCGTAACCTTCCTCATGTTCGTGCAGCTCACCAAGGCAGTCGGCAAGGCGGGAGGCTTCATCTCCCCGGACATCGCGGCGTGGCTGCCCAATGCCGCGTTCGCGGTGATGGGGCTGGTCCTGCTCTACCGCGTTCGCACGTGAGCGAACTCGATCGTCCGTTCCTGGGCCGGCGGCCCACCGAAACCTTCCCGATCGTCCAGCGCCAGGGCATCCGCTTCACCAGGCGGGTGACGCAGGGGTTCATCAGTTTCCTGCGCGAGATGGGACTCCGCGCGTATTTCCTGCGCGACATCGCCCGCGCCTTTGGCGAGCCGATGACCTACCTGCCGGAGACAATCCGGCAGATGCGCGGGATTGGCGTGGAGTCGATCCCCCTCACCGTCATCGTGGCGGCGTTCATCGGCGGCGTGATCGCGCTCCAGACACGCTACCAGCTCTTCCCCGGCGTGCAGCTCAGCATCATCGGGCTGTCCGTGCGCCTGATGCAGGTGCTCGAACTGGGACCGCTCCTCACGGGGCTGGTGCTGACCGGACGCGTGGGCGCGCGCATGACGGCCGAGATCGGAACGATGCGCGTGACGGAGCAGATCGATGCGCTGGAGACGCTGTCGTTTGATCCGTACGCATTCCTGATCGTGCCGCGCCTGCTGGCGTGCCTCGTGATGCTCCCGGCGCTGGTGATCCTTGCCGACGCGGTGGGGCTCGTGAGCGGATACGCCGTGGCCGTTTACGCCACCGATGTCACGAAGCAGGAATTCGTGGAAGGCGTGCGGCTTGGTTTCGGCGTGTTCCAGGTGACGTACTCGCTGCTCAAGGCCCTGCTCTTCGGTGCGGCCATTGCCCTGATCGGTTCGTACGAGGGCTACATCACCGGAGCGGGCGCCGAGGGCGTGGGTCGCTCCACGGCGCGCGCGGTGGTATACACCTCCGTCACGATTCTCGTGCTCGACACGTTGACGGCCACGATCCTCGCCCCTTACCTACAGACATGAGACGGCGCGACGAAGTACTTGTTGGAAGTTTCCTTGTTGTGGCCATCGCGGTGGTGCTGGTTGGCACCCTGTGGCTGGTGCGCGGCGGCTTGTCGTCGGGCTATCAGCTGTACAGCAAGTTCGCGTGGGGACAGAACCTGAAGCAGGGGCAGCCAGTGCAGCTCGCCGGCGTGAACGTGGGCGCCATTGCCGACGTGAAGCTGCGCGACGACGGGTTCCTGGACGTGTTCCTTCGCGTGAACAAGGACGTGAAGGTGCCGCGCAATTCAAAGGCGAGCGTGAAGCCGATCGGCATCTTCGGCGACGCCGCCATTGCGCTGACCCCCGCGGCGCCGAGCAAGACCTATTTCAATCCGGGCGACACGGTTCCGGTGGGCCCCGCTGCGGTGGACATCCAGGCAATCGAGGACCGCGTTGATTCCGTGGGCAAGACGGTGCAGGCCATGGTGAACACCATGAACGCGGAGCTCGTGCAAGCGGGGGGCTTTCGCGACATGCGCAAGGCACTCGCCAATACCGAGCTGCTGTCGGCAAATGCAAACCGGTTGGCGCTGCAGCTCACAGCGGTGGTGGCGGAGCAGAACCGGAACGTCACGGCGCTCACGGCAAACCTCAAGCGCGCCACCAGCGCCATCGATTCGGCAGCGATCGACTCCACGCTCAAGAACTTCCGGCGGTCGAGCGAGAGCCTGACGCGCATTGCGGCGAACCTCGACACCACGAGCCGTCGCGCGAGCAACCTCGTGGGCGGCATCGAGCGCGGCGAGGGCAACGTGGGCAAGCTGATGAAGGACACGCTGCTGTACGGCGACCTGCGACGGCTCGTGGGCCAGGCGGATTCACTGCTGGTGGACCTCAAGGCGAATCCGAAGAAATACATAAATGTGAAAATCTTCTGACAGTCCGACAGTCTGGCAGTCTGACAGTCTGACAGTCTGACAGTCTGACGGCACGGCGAACCGAAAGGGCGAACCGAAAGCGACGAACCGAAACGACGAACCGAAACGGCGCGACGTGCGGCGGGCGGCGAACAGCGTACTGACGGTCTGACGGTCTGACGCGCAGGGCCGCGAACAGAAGACGGCACACCGATTCCGCTCGGTGTGCCGTTTTTCGCGTTCGCTCTTTCGGTTCGCTCTTTCGGTTCGCTCTTTCGGTTCGCTCTTTCGGTTCGCTCTTTCGGTTCGCTCTTTCGGTTCGCTCTTTCGGTTCGCCCTTTCGGTTCGCCGTTTCAGCGCGCCGTTTTCACTGCCAGCCGTTAAGTGCCGCAGAGAGATTTTCGGCGGTCCATGCGGTGCCCTTCATCGCCACGCGGTAGTGCAGCGCGAACGAGCCGTTGGCGGGCACGGTGCGAATGGCGGGGGCGAGGATTGCGGCGTCGATGAAGCGGAAATCCGTGGGCACGTTGATGATGTACCACGGCGCATCGGCGCCGGCGTCACTCAGCACGGCGATGCCACCCATGTCCTTGCCATCCAGCGTGAAGTTGCCCGCCACCGCGGCGGCGGCGGGGCGCGCGCGATCGTGGTCGTATGAGGTCACCGCGCCCTTCGACGTCATCACCGACATCATCATTGGTGCCGCGGCGAGGCGGATGCTCAGCCCCGCGTAACCGCCGTTCACCACGCCATCGGGCTCGCCCAGCATCGGCGTCCGGTCCAGCACCGCGCCATCGGCGCCTGCCGTGAACGAAAGCGACCAGTCAATGTGATAACTCCCGTCGGGCGCCGGCGCGGACACGGCAATCGTGCGGTTCTCCGTCATGTCCACCTCGCCGGTGGGGCGCGCGTAGGTGAGGTGCATCCGGATCGTCACACTACCGTCGCTGCGCGTGAAGATCGCGGGCGTGTCCCACCGCGTGCGCCCCGCGGCCTGTCCACTGGTGCGGTCTTCTTCCCAGTAGTTCACGTGGTTGATGTACTTCCACGAGAACCAGTGCGCGTAGTGCCACGGGTGATCTTCGGGCTTGAAGTTGGTGAAGCTCGTGGCACCGTTCAGCGTGAGCGGATGAAAGAACGGCTTCCCGTATTTCGGGTCGAACGAGAAGCGCCACACATCCTGCCCGTTCACGCGCCACGCAATCGACGTTGGCGTCCGGTCCCACTCGGCGCGCGCGGTGACGGGCAGCAGCGCGGCGAAGGCAACAAGGCGGATCAACCTGGGCATGTGGTTCATGATCAGCGGTGGCTCATGGTGTAGGCCTGCATGATGGTGTGGTACTTCACGCGCATGCCGGGCTCCTCCCAGTCGGGAAGCGCGCCTTGCCGCAGGTACGCCAGGAAGTGCTCCGTCACCTGCGCAAAATGCGCTTCGTGCCCGATGTCGAACTGTGCGGGAATGCGGATGCGTGCGCCGTTCGCATCGGCTTCGGCGGCAACGCCCCGCCACTGACCCTGTAGCGACGCCACCGCACGCTCCAGTGCCGCCGTGAAATCGGCGACGGGCACTGACGCATCGCGTTCCACGTACAACACCGGCTTGTACATCTCCGCGGCGCCCTGCCTGATCACGAGGCGCGCCCGCGTGCCCCGAAAAAGCGAGTAATGCGTGTCGCCGGCACCGGGCGGTGTCTGGAAATCCCACTTCACGGTGACACGGGAGTTCACGCCGCGGAGCCGGTAGTTGAACTCGGCGTTTGCCTGCACGTTGAGCGTGTCTCCCGTAACATGGGCGGCAAGATACGGCGGAAAGTCGGCGCGCCCGGTTACCGAGGCGAATTGCGCGCGCGTCACCTTCGTGGGCCACCGGCGCGCATTCAGCACTGCCACATCGGACGGCGACAGCACCTGGTCGGGAAACAGCTCCCACTGGATGAGGTCCACCAGGTGTGTGGTCACGTCCACGATTCCCTCGCCTTCCTGCCGTACATCGAAGAACCAGGCCGGCCTCCTGAGCGGCGCTCCGTTCACGAGCTTGGAGAAGTAGTGCACGCTCTCCATCCTGATTCCCGGGTCGTCAGGTGTTCCCTTCACCGCGTCGCCAAACAACGCTCTGTTGCGCGAGAGTTCGCGCTGGATGGCGTTCGTGGCCTCGTAGCGCTCGGTCATCACGTCGTAGAGCAACACGTGATGCTCGTGCGCGCTCCGGAACGCGGCATCGAGCTTCGTGATGTCCTCGGGGACACGCGCCATCGGCTTGTCCGCCAGCACGTTGAAGCCGGCGTCGACGGACCTCGCGATGTATTCCGTCTTCCGCGCGTTGTTGCCGGCAATCACCACCACGGTGCCGGCGCGGTCGCGCAGCATGCGCTCGAAATAATCCGGCCCCGTGTACAGCTCCTCGTGCCAGTGCGTCGGTGCCGCGGCGCGCGTGTTGAACGCGGCGATGCGCGCCAGGTGCTCCTGCACGTCGTCACCCGCCGGCGCGTACACGTGCACCACGGAATCCACGCCGTCGTACATGTACTTCTGCACGAGCGAGGCATGGAAGTGCCCCGGATCGAGCGTGATGAGGCGAACTGTTTGCGCCCGCGCCGGAATGCTCACCGCTCCCACCAGCGCTGACGCGAGCGCAACGAGTGCCCTCATCCCATCTTCGCCGCCAGGCGCGTGGCACCGAACGGCCCGCGCTCGGGGCGCGACAACATCGCATTCGCCTCGGCGTCGTTGACGAATCGTTCGTTCACCGCATCCCATGTGAGCGGACGCGCCAGCTTCATGGCAATCCAGCTCAACACGCACGCGGTGTTGCTGCGATGCGCGATGGGCGCCGGCGCGAGCGGTGTCTTCCGCGACTGCACGCACTCGAGCCAGTTGCGATGGTGCGAAAGGCTGTGCGGCATTTCCACCGTCACGCCCTTCGGATCGAGGAGGCGTGCGTCGCTTGCGTCGAGCGGCTTGAGCGGCGTGGGCGCCGAGGTCGGATCGCTCGCAGTCGCCGACTGTGCGTCGCGCGAAACGAAGATCCAGCCGTCATCACCAATGAACCTGATCCCGTTGGGGAACTTGTCCGACACCGATCATGAGGATGCCGCCCGGATACGTCAGCTCGATGTGATAGGCACCGTGCACGTTCCAGATCTTGTTCGTCGGGAAACTCACCGCGTCCCTCGATGCGCGACGGGCCCGGTGAGCTCGGTGTTCATGCCCCAGTGCGCCGTGTCGAAGTGATGCGCACCCCAGCCCGTGATCATGCCGAGGCAGTACGCCTCGTTGCGGAGCCAGCCCGGGCGTGAGTTGACGTCGGGATTGCCCGCCGTGTCGAGCCCCTGCGGATGCACCCGTTGCTCCGTGTAGTAGACGTCGGGCGTCGGGCCCGAGCCACGTGTTGTAGTCGAGATTCGGCGGCACGGGCTGCTGCGGGTCGTCGGGCGCGGTGGGATCGGTTGGCAAGCCGATCTCCACGCGCTTGAGCGTGCCCACGCGGCCACTCCGCACGAACTCCACCGCCTTCCTGAATTGCTCGTTGGGTCCCCACGAACGCTGCTGGCTTCCCACCTGGAGGATGCGCCCCGTCTTCGCCACCGCGCTCCTGAGCAGCACGCCCTCGGCGTGCGTCATCGTCATCGGCTTCTGGAGGTACACATCCTTTCCGGCATACACGGCGGCGATGGCCAGCTGCGCGTGCCAGTGGTCGGGCGTGCTGATGGTGACGGCGTCGATGTCAGGCCGCGCCAGCAGCTCGTGATAGTCGTGATAGACGCTGATGTCGGGCTTTGGCCGATCATACTTCGCATGCAGCGCCTGCACGCGTCGCTTGCCACTCTCCGCGCGGCGCGAGTCGAGATCGCAGACGGCGAGGACGTCCGCGAGGTCGGCGTTGGCCACGCCAACCATGTCATGGCTTTGCGCGATGCGTCCCGCGCCGATGTGGCCGACGCGCACACGATTGCTCGGTGCGGATGCGCCGAAGAGCCGGCGCGGAAGGACGAGAGGCGCCGCGAGAATGGCCGCCGTGGTGGCGGACTGCTCTATGAACGTGCGGCGACTGATTGGCCTGGACTTGCTCATCACGACCTCGGCGAAGAGGTGGCTCTAATTGTTCGTTGAAATAACAATTAGTTGGCCAGTCCGCCAGTTCCAAGGCGCCTTTTCAGTTCGCCCTTTCAGTTCGCCCTTTCAGTTCGCCCTTTCGGTTCGCCCTTTCGGTTCGCTCTTTCGGTTCGCTCTTTCGGCTCGCTCTTTCGCCCCGCCCTTTCCAGTCGCCCTTTTCAGGCCCCCGTTTGACGCCTCCTCCCTACCGTCAACAGGTACACCGGAATGCCGAGGAGGATGATTCCCATGACCGCCAACGTGGCCCACCGCGATGACTCGTCGAGGATGGCGTTGCCCAGCAGGAAAAGCGTTGCCGCGATGAAAAGCGCGGGCACGAGCGGATAGAGCGGCGTCTTGAATGGTGGCTCGTAGTCGGGCCGCCGCCGGAACACATAGATCGACGCCACCGCCATCGCATAGAACGGGATGATCGCCGTCACGAACGTGTCGGCAAGCTGCTCGAACGTGCGCGCCAGGACGAAGATGATGCCCAGCACCGTGACGAGCACGATGGAGACGTACGGCGTGTGAAAGCGCGGATGCACCGCCGCCACCTTCTTGAAGAACAGGCCGTCGTCCGCCATCGCGAAGAACACGCGAGGTGACGTGAGCAGCGTGCCATTCAGCGTCCCGAACGTGGACAGCATCACCGTGACCGCCACCAGCACCACACCGGGCGACCCGATGAGCCGCATTGCCACGTCGGCCGCAACGAGCTTGGAATGGCGTATCTCGTCTACCGACATGACCGAGAGGTAGGCGACGTTCGCCAGCAGGTAGATCACGATCACCGCCAGCGTTCCGATGATGATCGCGCGCGGAAGCGTGCGGCGCGGATCCTTCACCTCGCCCTGCACGAAGCTCAGGTCGGCCCATCCGTCGAACGCCCAGAGCACCGACACCAGCGCGAGCCCGAATGCGGGCACGTGGAACGAGCCCGGCGGCGCCGCAGGCGTGAAATGACCTCCCGTCTGCGGCAATCCCATCACCAGCGCGAGCATGATGATGAACAGCAGGCCGCCGTACTTGGCGAGCGTGGTGAGGTTCTGCACCAGCGCGCCCCACCGGAGTCCCACATAGTTGAATGTGGCGGTGAGCCCGATGGCCAGCGCCGCGATGTAGTGCACGTACCCGGCGTACGGATCGAGCGACGGGTCGTGGCCCAGCACACGGAGAAGATATTCGGCGAAGGTGGTGCTGATTGCGCCGAGCGAAGCGGCGCGAATGAGGACGAGCTCCGACCACCCGAAGAGGAACGCCGGCATGCGTCCCCATCCCTCCCGGATGAACACGTACGCGCCCCCCGTCTCCGGAAACGCGCCCGACAGCTCGGCAAGCGTGAGCGCGCCGCAGAGCGCGAACAGGCCGCCCGCCACCCAGACCGCCATGAGTGGCAGTGGGCCGGGCAGCTTGTCGGTCACACCAGCCGGGGACCGGAAGATTCCCGACCCGATAGTGGACCCGATGAGCACAGCCACGGCACTCCACAGGCCGAGCTGGCGCTGGAGGGAGGGCCGATCAGGAGTTGACGAGGTCGCCATGTGCGAATGGTAACCCGTTGCCGGGTACGTTCCAGAGGTTTGACAAGTGGTTGACCCTGTCAGCCCGAACGGTGAGCTTTCGTACTCTCCCTATAGTTGTCAGCAACATGCGTCTCTCCTTCGCCGCCGGACTGTTCTGGCTGTCCGTGGCGTGCTGCGCCGTCGCGCAGATATACATCATCCGGTCGGTGCAACAGGGCCGCCAGCGTGCCGAAGCCCCGGTGGTTGCCAGCCGGTCGGGCTACGGCGTGGAGCTGGCCTGGGCCGTGCTGCCCGCCATCGGGCTCGCGTTCCTGCTGCTCTTCACGTGGCGCGCCATGCGTGCCGTTGAGCGGCCCGCCGGCGCGCCGGCCATCACGCACGCGGGCGCCTGACCATGGCAGTGCTCAGACGCCTCGCGTACGTCTCGTTCCTGATTGCCTGCACGCACCTGGTATTCGGTGCGATCGTGCGCATCTCGGGATCGGGAATGGGCTGCGGTCCGCACTGGCCCAAGTGCTACGGCGACTGGTTCCCGCCGTTCGACCGGATGGACCTGGTCATCGAGGTGCTGCACCGGTACCTCGCGCTGCTGTTGCTCGCGTCCATCCTGACGGTACTTGTTGCGGCCATCATCCGCCGCGAGACGCCCGGCGTTGGCGGACGCGGCGGTGTGTTGCGTGCGGCGCTCGTGGCCTTCGCGCTGGGCCTCGCCGCGGCCTCACTGGGCCGCGTGACCGTGATCTTCGGAAACGCGGCGTGGGCCACGGTGACGCACTGGACCGTTGCCATGGGCGTCGTGGCTGCCGTCACCGCCACGCTCATCCGCGCCGGCGGACTTGGCGGTGACGTGGCGCGCGAAATCGACGTCTCCCCGCGAGCGCAACGCGCGTCACTGGCCGGCGCAGGCATGGCCCTCCTCACCGTGGTGATGGGCGGACTCACCGCCAAGTTTCCCGGTGCCTCCGTGGCGTGCCAGTCGTTCCCGCTCTGCGGCGCGAACCCTGACGTGGAGCGCGCGGCCATTCACGTCCAGATCACGCACCGCGTGCTCGCCGTGCTCGTGGTGTTGCACCTCATTGGCCTCATGATGGCCTTCCGGAAGCGACGCGAGCACGCGCTTCTCGTGCGCGCTGTCACGATTGCCGCATCCCTCGGCGTGTTCCAGCTGCTCGTGGCGGGCGCGATGATCGGCATGAAGCTTCCGCCGGTGTTGCGCTCACTGCACGAGGCCACGGGTGTGAGCATCTGGATCTCCGCGTTCGTGTTGGCGTACCTCGCCCAGCTCGGGCGCGGCGGACACGGCGTGCGGGAGCCGCTGGTGCCGCTTCCCGTTGAACCGCTGGCGATGGCCGATGTGGCAGTGGCCTCGGTGCGCCGCGCGCCGCACAGCGTTGCCGTGATCGTTGCGCGCGGGGCCGACCTGTGAGCGACACCGTCATCACTCCCGCGCCGCCCAGCTTCGTTCGCGACCTCATCGCGCTCACCAAGCCGCGCATCATCTCGCTGCTGCTCGTCACGACGATCGCGCCGATGTTCGTGGCCGGGACGCCCGACTGGAGCTGGTGCTGGTCGTGTTCGTCGGCGGCTACCTGATGGCCGGCGGCGCGAACGCGGTGAACATGTACATCGACCGCGACATCGACGACCGGATGGCGCGCACGCGACTCCGGCCGATTCCGAGCGGACGGATGCGCCCGCGCCGTGCTCGCATTCGGCGTGCTGTTCGCGACCGCCGCGACGTATCTGCTTCGCGCACTTCGTGAACGTGCTCACGGCGGCGCTCGCGCTCGCCGGCTTCTACTTCTACGTCTTCATCTACACGCGCTGGCTCAAGCGCAGCTCGCCGCAGAACATCGTGATCGGCGGAGCCGCCGGCGCATTCCCGCCGCTCGTGGGATGGGCCGCGGTGACGGGCCGCGATCGACCTCGCTCGCCATCTACCTCTTCCTCATCATCTTCTACTGGACGCCGCCGCACTTCTGGGCGCTCGCGCTCCTCAAGCAGCGCGACTACGGACGCGCCGGCGTGCCGATGGCGCCGCTCGTGTGGGGCGAAGCGGAAACGAAGCGGAACATGATCTGGTACACGCTGATCCTCATCCCGCTCACGCTGCTGCCGGTCGCGTTCGGCGCGTTCGGTCTTCCTACCTCGTGTGTGCGCTCGTGCTCGGCGCGTTGCTGCTCCGCGGTGTCGTGCGTGTCATGCGCGCCACGGACTGGAACAAGCCGGCGTGGTGGCTGTACAAGTTCTCCCTGCTCTACCTGGCGCTCCTCTTCGCGGCGATGGTCGTTGACCGCGTGCTGCCGTGAGCGCGCTCGCCGAGTTGCCGGTGCTCGTTGGCCCCGGCCAGGACGAACCGGAAACACTCATGCTGGTGTCCGAGCCGAATGCCGCGGGCATCGTGACCGTGCGCCGATGGACGGCCGCTGACTGGAGCTCCGTGCCGAGCGTGGAGACGACGCTGGCGTCGTCACTTCACGACTGGCTCGAGGACGCTCGCCGTAACGGCCGCACCATGAACCAGCCTCTCGCACAGATCCGCACGTGGCTTCACCGGTAGCCCCGGAAGGCGGCGCGCGGAAGCGCCGCCCTCGCCACAAGCGCTACGGCCCTCCTTCCGCGCATGCGGCCGTACCGCCGCGGCTGCTCGTTGCGGCGCTGTGCCTCCTTGTCGCCGCCGCCGTTGCACTGGCATTTCCGCAGGTGGTCCGCCAGCTGCTCGACGCGGCGTTCCAGCAGCACGACCGCGGCACTGCTCGATCGCATCGCGATCATCCTGGTGCTCGCTGTTCGCGCTGCAGGGCGCTCATGAACTTCGTGCAGGTCTACCTGCTGACGTCGACCACCGAGCGCGTGATCGCCAGGCTGCGCGAGGATGTGTTCGCGCACCTCGTGCGGCTGTCGCCGGGCTTCTTCACCGAGCGGCGCACCGGCGAGCTCACGAGCCGCCTCTCGGCCGATCTCGCGGTGCTGCAGACCGTTGATGAGCACCTGGGTGTCGCGAGCTGTCGCGCCAGGTCGCTGTTCCTCATCGGCGGCATCGTGCTGCTCACGCTGACGCATCCGCGCCTCACCACCACGACGCTCGCCGTCGTGCCGATCGTGGTCGGCGCGGCGTTCGTCTTCGGCCGGCGCCTGCGGAAGGCGAGCACCGGCGTGCAGGACCGCGTCGCCGAGGCGATGGCGAACGGCCGATGAGGCGTTCTCGCAGATTCGCACCGTGCAGAGCTTCGTGCGCGAAGGCGAGGAGACGCGGCGCTATCAGCGCGCACTGCTGGCGGACGTCGTGAACGCTGCCGTCGCACCGCGCGAAGCTCCGCGCGCATGTTCTTCGGCATCGTCGGCTTCGTCGCGTTCGCGGGCGTCGTCGCCGTGCTGTGGCAGGGCGGCGCTGCTCGTGCTCGAGGGTGCGCTCACGCCGGGCGCGCTCGTGTCGTTCCTGCTCTACGCGATCACCGTCGCGGCCGCCGTCGGGTCGCTCGCGTCGCTCTTCGGCAGCTACCAGGAGGCGCTCGGCGCGGCGCAGCGCGTGTTCGAGCTGCTGGACATGCGGCCGACGGTCGCCGAGCCCGACCATCCGCGTCCGCTGTCGCGGCCGGTGCGCGGTGCGCGTGCGCTCGAGCAGGTGCGACTTCCGCTATGCACCCGAGCTGCCCGAGTGCTGCACGACGTCTCGTTCTGCGCATCGCGCCGGGCGAAGTCGTCGCGCTCGTCGGGCCGTCGGGCGCCGGCAAGACGACGGTTGCATCGCTCGCGTCCGCGCTTCTGGGACGTGACGTCAGGGCGCGATCACGCTCGACGGCATCGACGTTCGCGATCTCTCGTTCGCGGACCTGCGTGGCTCGATCGGCATGGTGCCGCAGGAACCGGCGCTGTTCAGCGGCTACGATGCGCGAGAACATCGCGTACGCGCGCCCGCGATGCGACGCGACGCCGACGTGCATGGCCGCCGCGCGCGCGGCGCACGCGATGGAATTCATCGAGCGCTTGCCGAAGGGCTGCGACACGCGCGTCGGCGAGCGCGGCGTGAAGCTGTCCGGCGGCCAGCGCCAGCGCCTCGCGATCGCGCGCGTGTTCCTCAAGGATCCCGCCGTCGTGGTGCTCGACGAAGCCACGTCGAGCCTCGACAACGAGAGCGAGCGGCTGGTCGAGGAGGCGATGGAAGAGCTGCTGCGCGGCCGCTCGACGCTCATCATCGCGCACCGGCTGAGCACCGTGCGGCGCGCCGATCGCGTGGTGGTGCTCGAGCACGGACGCGTCGTCGAAGAAGGCACACACGACGAACTGCTGGCCGGCCAGGGCGTGTACGGCCGCCTCTACCGCGCCGAGCTTCGCGACTAGGAGTCCCGGACCGACCTACTTCGCGTTGAGCTGGATTGCGACCTTTGCGTCGCCAGCCGCCCCAACGTCCACCGTTTGATCGGTTTCACCGGCACGCTCGTGCCACACGTGCAGCGTGTACTTGCCCGGCGGCACGCCATCGATCTTGAACGTGCCATTCGGGGCGGTCACCGCAAAATACGGGTGGTCGAACACCGCGAGGTATGCGCGAGTCCACGCATGGCCGGGATCGCGCACCAGCACCAGGCCAGGCTTGGTGAACGGAAGCTCAGTGGGAATCACCTGTTCGCCACCGCCAAGCAGTACAGCGGCGCGGGGTGCCGCGTCGCCGGAGGCGATGAAGCGCAGGTGCTGACGGAAGTCATCGTGGCCGATGATGTTCACGGCGCTCCCCGTGAGTGCGCCCTGCACGCGCGGATGGAGCTTGCACTGGTCGGTCTCGAGTTCCAGCCGGCGTTCATCCGGAAACGGCTTGCCTGCGCGGATGCCATCGAGCCACACCACCGCGCCGCCGAGCTGGTTGCCCGACAGCTGGATCGATTCGTCCTGCGCCGTGGCGCCGCAGATGGTGCTGAAACTCCCGGTGGAAATGGGCGCAACCGCGGGTGGCACATTCTTGACGGACACTGTGCCACTCACGGATCCGGGATTGGCCACCGGTTCCGCGCGGTAGGTCCCGGTGATCGCCTTGATCATCACGTCGCCCCCGGCCTCGGCCAGCACGGCCTTGTCGCGCTTTACGGTGTCTGTGCTGCCGCTTTCGTGCTGGGAGCACGACGCAAGAAAGGCACAAAGAACCACGAGCGACACAGTCTTCACGAGTGATTCACGTTCCGGGGGAATGGCGTTGAGTGCGAACGACCATCCCGGGGCAAGCGCCGAGCCACGCAGGTCGCTCGAGCGCTGCCGAGTCCGCTCTGTCAGACGATGAAGAGTTCGCGCTGGATGTCCACGGGCGTGATCACGGCGCGTCCCGGCTCGAGGTACACGTTCACCTCGGAGCGCATCCCGATCTCGTCGGGAATGTAGATCCCGGGCTCGATGGAGAAGCCGACGCCGGGAATCAGCAGCCGCTCCTCGCGCGTTTCGAGATTGTCGAGGTGCGGACCCGACCCGTGCAGCGAGCGGGCGTCGATGGAGTGCCCGGTGCGGTGCGTGAAGTACTCGCCAAACCCGCGCGCCGTGATCACCGCGCGCGCCTTGTCGTCCACGTCGCCGCCGCGGGGCGTAAGGCCGGCGCCCACTTCGCTCACCACGAACTCAATGGCCGCGTCGCGCGCATCGCGCACGGCGCGCCAGATCTCCGACGCGCGCGCCGACGGCTCGCCCAGCGACGCCATCCATGTCTGGTCGGCGTAGATGCCCTTTGGCTCGGTGGCCCACAGGTCGATCAGCACGATGTCTCCGCGCACGATGGTGCGGGGACGATCGGCGGTTGGCTCGTAGTGCGGATTGGCGGCGTTCGCGCCCGCGCTCACGTTGGGTCCGTGATCGGTGCTCAGCCCGGCACGGTCGAACTGCTCGCGAATCCACTGCTGGAGTTCGTGCTCGGCGATCGGCTTCCCGCTGCTGGCCCGCTCGCCCGCCACGCTGAATGCGTCGTGCGCAATCTTCGCTATGATCTCCGCGGCGCGCACGTGCGACGCCGTCTGCGCGGCACTCCACTGGGCGTGAAAGCGCGTCACCAGCTCGCCGCTCGACGCAATGCTCGTGGCTCCGGCGGCACGCACCATCTCGAGCACCCCGGCGGGCACGCGGTCGAGGTACGGCACAGCGTCGCCGGCCGAGTACTCCATGGCGATCCGCTTGCCGTTCACCATCTGTGCGACGCCGCTCTCGAGGCTCTTCCACGAGGAATACGTGGACTTGCTCCACGGCCACGTGCGCCATGGTCCCGGCTCGATGGCGTGGCCGAGCGCGTGCGGTTGCCCCTCGCGCGGAATCCACACGAAGATGCGGCGCGTCACCATGCCCTCTATCCCGAGCAGGCCCCCCGCAATGGGATTGGTGCCCTGGAAGTCGAACAGGAGCCAGCCGTCGAGGTTCGCCTCGGCAAGGGCCTGCTGGAGGGCGGGGAGTGTTTCCGGCGTGAGCATGTCAGGAGGAGTGTGAGCGGTCCGCACCACGCCAGTCGGCGCGCCACTCGCACGCCCCTTCACCACGGCCTTCGCAGCGCGTGTGCTCCACCGATCCCGTGGTGCCCACGAGCAGGCGGAGCATCTCGCGCAGGGTGGACTCGTAGAACGCGCAGCCGGTGCTGCCTGGCGCCACGCCGAGTGTCACGGAGCGCGGCACCTCGAGCAGCACGAACTGCCCGACGCGGCGCACGTTCCCGTTCAGGTAGCGGTGTGCCAGCGCCTTCGTCTTGCGGAAGGCGAGCGGCTTGGAGATCATCGACGGCATCACCTTGAGCACACCTCGCGTGACGGGCGAGATGGTCATATAGGCTTCACGTGCCAGGAACCGCCCCGCGGCGCGCAGCACCGCCTCGGCGTCGGGGCGACGCCCGATCAGGCGCGCCAGGGCAACCGCTTCTTCCTGCTGCGTGCGATGGTTGCGGCGTACGGCTTCGGTGTATCGCTTGATCTGCGAGTACACTGTATCGCTCAAGCCGAAGCGCTTGTTGCGGAGTTCATCCACGAACTCGGCCTCGAGCACCCCTTCGGGGGTGTCGACGTCTCGAACGGCTTCGAGCAGGCTGAGCGGGAGGAGTGCGTCGACAGTAGCGAGCATGAACAGCGTGACGGCGGCGAGGGGGGCGTGAGGCAGCCGTGAAGCTAACGGGAACCATGAGGGCACTCAATGGCTTCAACGCTGATCGTTGAACGAATAGTAACCGGAATTCTCATTGCCGCGGTGATTGCGGCGGTGGCGTATCGCGCCGGATCGCTCTCGCGTTCCGGCGCGCTTGCCGCCACGCTGGTGGGCGCAGCGTGCATGTCCGCGGGCTGGACGTGGGGAATCCTCCTCGTTGCGTATTTTGTGGTGTCGTCCCTTTTCTCGCGACTTGGTCGAGCGGAGAAGGAGCGTCGCGTGAGCGGGGTGGTGGAGAAAGGCGGTGCCCGAGACGCGGCGCAGGTGCTTGCCAATGGCGGCGTGTTTGCGCTGTGCGCGCTCGCGAGTGCTCTGACGCCGCTGCCAGCGGCATCGTGGCTGGGTGCAGCGGCGCTCGGCGCGCTGGGCGCCGCAACCGCGGACACGTGGGCCACCGAGGCTGGAGTGCTGCTTGGCGGTACGCCGCGCTCGCTTTTGGGATTTGCCAGCGTTCCGCGCGGGACGTCCGGCGCCGTGAGCGCCACCGGCTGTGTCGCCATGGTGGCGGGCGCCGCGTTCATCGCCATCGTGGCGCGCTCTCTCGGGCTCACCAACCTGGTGCCGCTGGTTTTCGCCGCGGGTATTGCCGGCGCGATGACCGACTCGCTGCTCGGGGCTACCCTTCAGGAGCGGCGCTGGTGCGCGTCGTGCGAAGCAGCAACCGAGCGGCGCCTTCACGACTGTGGCGCAGCCACGTCGCACGCCGGCGGCGTGCGGCGTCTCGACAATGACCTGGTGAATCTCGCCGCCACGATGGCAGGAGCGTTCGTGGTCATGGCCGGCCTCATCGTACGGGAGTGGTGATGGCGCACGAAGGCACATCGTGGGACGTGATTGTTGTGGGAGGGGGCCCTGGGGGCTCGTCCACGGCGTGCGCACTTGCTCGTGCTGGCGCGCGCGTGCTGGTGCTGGACCGCGCGCACTTTCCCCGCCCGAAGCCATGCGCGGAATACCTGAGCCCACAGGCGTCGCGCCTGCTGAACGACATGGGAGCGCTGGACGCGGTGGAGCGGACGGGCGCCGCACACCTCGCGGGCATGATCGTGCGCGCGCCCAACGGCGCGCTCATTCGCGGCGACTTCGTGGCGCAGCACGGCTACAGCGCCTTTCGCGACCGCGGGCTTGCCGTGCGGCGCGTGGTGCTCGATCCCATCCTGCTGGACTGTGCGCGCGCGTCAGGTGCCGAGGTGCGCGAGGGCGTGCGTATCACGGATGTGGTACGTGGAGCGGATGGTCGCGCCACAGGTGTTCGCACCATTGCGGGTGCGGAGTTTCATGCGCCCTTGATTGTGGGCGCCGACGGGCTCCGTTCCGTGGTGGCGCGCCGCGCGGGACTTGCCCGCATCCGCCGCAGCTGGGAGCGCCGCGTGGCGATCGTGACGCACTTCGAGGGCTTTGACGGCGTTGGCGACGTGGGCGAGATGCACGTGGAGCGAAACGTGGGCTACGTCGGCTTCGCGTCAGTGGGCGGCGGTATCACCAACGTGTCGCTCGTGGTGCCGGCATCGGAGGCGCGCAACATCGGCGCGGCGGCGGGAGAATTCGTGGAACAGTGGCTGCGCGCGCGACCGCAGCTTGCACCACGCGTTGCGGGAGCGCGGCGCGTGGCGCCTGCAATTGCCACGGGCCCCTTTGCGTCGCATGCGCGGCGAGCCTGGGCACCCGGCGTGGTGCTCGTGGGCGACGCGGCGGACTTCTTCGATCCGTTCACCGGCGAAGGCATCTACTCCGCGCTGCGCGGCGGCGAGCTTGCCGCACCACGGATCATCCGCGCACTCGGCGCGTCATCGGCGCGCGACGCAGACGATGCATTGCGCGACTACGAGCACGCGCGGCGCGCGGAGTTCGGTGGCAAGTGGATCGTCGAACGGCTCATCAACGCGGCCATTCGCCACGCACCAGTGGTGAACTACTTCGCACGCGCGCTGTCGGCGAGGAAGGACATGGCCGACCTGCTCGTGGGCGTGACCGGTGACTTCGTGCCGGCGCGCGAGGTGTTGCGCCCGGGGTATATCCTGAATCTCTTTCGGAACCACGCGGACACCTCACTCCGCTCCGGCTGAGCGCCCGTTCCCATTGATTCAAGAAATGACGATCGACCCGGACGCGTTTCGCAGTGTAATGGGGCGGTTCGCCTCCGGCGTCACCGTGGTGACCACGAAGGACGCCGGCCACGACGACATCGGCATGACCGTGAGCGCGTTCTCGTCGGTGAGCCTGCACCCCCCTCTCGTGCAGATCTGCGTCGGGCACGATGCCTCCGCATACGAGGCGCTGATGCAGGCGTCGCACTTCGCGGTGAATGTGCTGTCCACCGAGCAGGAGCCGCTGTCGCGCCGGTTCGCGGCAATCGACTCCGAGGGACGGTTCGATGGCCTGGGCTATTCACGCGGCGAGTCAGGACTGGTGCTGCTGGACGACGTGCTCGCGCACCTGGAGTGCCGCGTGACGGCGCGCCACGAAGCAGGCGATCACACCATCTTCATTGGCGAGGTGCTGTTCGCCGGTGCGCGCGACGGACATCCCCTGCTCTACTATCGCGGCGGCTACGCGGAGCTGGAGCATTAGCAGGTGCTGACTCCGCGGCGCCGGCGCGGCGTGGAGCACCTGGACGATCCCGCCACCGATCCTCGCCTGCGCGAGCTGTCGCTCGCCGACGTGCGCATCTCGAACACGCTCCTTGGCGGCACGAACGCCGTGATGTCGGAGCTCAAGCGCGTGCTGCCGCGCCTTGGTGCGCGTGCCACGTTGCTCGACGTCGGAACGGGGCTCGCGGACATTCCCGCGTACGCTCGCCGGGTGGCGGCGAAACGGAGTGTGGCGCTCACCACCATCGGTGTGGACGAAGCGTGGACGGTGGCAGCGCACAACGCGCACATTCTCGACGTGAGCGTGTGTGCCGATGCCCGGCGGCTGCCGTTTGCCTCGCACTCGATGGACGTGGTGACCTGCTCGCAGATGCTCCACCACCTGGAGGACGCCGAACTTGCGGTGGTACTGGCTGAACTCGACCGCGTGGCCCGCCGCGCGGTGATCGTGAGCGACCTGCGTCGGAGCTGGGTTGCCGCCGGTGGCTTCTGGATCGTGAGCCGGGTCCTTCGCTTTCACCCGATCACGAAGCACGACGGAGTGGTCTCGGTCCTGCGAGGCTTTACCACGTCCGAGCTGGCCGGTGCGGTGCACCGTGCCGTGGGAGGCTATCCTGTAATTCGCCGTCATCCCGGCTTTCGACTCACCGCCACCTGGACACCCACGTCATGAGCAACCTGCCAGCCTTCGACCTTGGACCGATGCCGACAGGCCGCCAGATGTCCACCGTGGACGAGCGGCTGATTCGTGCCCCGCTGCACTCGGTGTTCGGGCTGGCGGCCGATGTGGAGCGGTGGCCCTCCCTGCTGCCGCATTATCGATATGTGCGTTTCACGGAGCGCCGCCGCGATGGCGGGGGCGTGGTGGACATGAGCGCGAACCGGCCGTTCGGGATCGTGCAGTGGCCGACTTACTGGCGCTCGAAGATGCAGGTGGTGCGTCCCGCACCGGGCTCAGCCGCCAGCATCCGGTTTGTCCACGTGGCTGGAGTGACGACGGGCATGGACGTAGAGTGGACATTCCGGGAAGTTGCGGGTGGGACGGAGGTTCGCATTGTGCATGTGTGGGACGGTCCCGACATCCCGGTGGTGGGATCGGCGGCGGCCACGATGGTCATCGGCCCCGTGTTCGTGCATGGCATTGCCAGTCGCACCCTTGCGGGACTGGCCGCGCACGCCGAACGAGCGGCAATTGGCGCGGGTAACTAGCGGTCAGGAGGAAGCGTGCAGCGTCGGCGTGTCGCAGTCACGGGAATCGGGGCAGTCACGCCCATTGGCGTAGGCCGGCAGGGCCTCTGGGATGGACTCAGGAGCGAGACGACAGCGGTAAAAACGCTGACGCGCTTCGATCCCAGTCAGTGGCGCAGCCACAACGCGGCGCAGGTGGACGACTTCCACCCCGCCGACTTCATGGACGCGAAAAAGGCGCGGCGATTCGACCGCTTCAGCCACTTCGCGGTGGCGTGCGCGCGCCTGGCACTCGAAGACTCCGGCATCGACATGGCCGGCGAGAATCGCGAGCGAATCGGCGCCATGATGGGCAGCGCGCTCGGCGGAATCCGCTTTGCCGAGGAGCAACTCGGCGTGTTCCTGAACGAAGGCCCAAAGGCGGTGGACCTCACCCTGGCGCTCAACGTGTTCACTGGCGCGGCGAGCTGCAACATTGCCATCGAGCTGGGCGTGCAGGGGCCGAACAGCACCAACGGGATGAGCTGCGCGTCGGGGACGATCGCGGTGGGCGATGCATTCCGGGTCATTCGCGACGGGTATGCGGACGTCATGTTCGCTGGTGGCGCGGAGGCGCCGCTCGCGCCGCTCTGCTTTGGCTCGTTCTCGATCATCCGCGCGATGTCCACGCGCAACGACGATCCGGGCAGTGCATCGCGCCCGTTCGACAAGGATCGCGACGGCTTCGTGATGGGCGAGGGTGCGGCCATCCTCGTGCTGGAGGAACTGGACCGCGCCATGGCGCGCGGCGCGCATATCTACGCGGAAGTCGTTGGCTTCGGCAGCTCCAACGACGCGCACCACATGACCGCGCCGCGTCCTGACGGTTCACAGGCATCACGCTCCATGCGGCTTGCGCTGCTGGACGCCGGAGTCATTCCGGCTGACGTGCAGTACGTGAATGCGCACGGCAGCTCCACGCCGCTCAACGATCCCACGGAAACGGGCGCCATCAAGCGAACGTTCGGCGATCACGCCGCGAAGCTCCAGGTGAGCAGCACCAAGGGCTACTACGGCCACGCACTCGGCGCGTCGGGGGCCATCGAGATGGCCATCAGCGCGCTGGCGCTCGACGGCAAGTGGCTGCCTCCCACGCTCAATCACGCGGCGCCCGACGAGGGGTGCGACCTGGACTACATCCCCAATCGCGGGCGCGGGGCCGATGTGGAGTATGCGTTGAGCAACAGCTTCGGCTTCGGTGGCATCAACGCGGCCGTGGTGCTGAAGCGACACGACGGGGTCTGACGCGGGGCGAGGCGGGCGGTTATCGTAGGCGCGTTCCCGGTTTCGTTTCCCCCCTCGCCCCGACTCAGAATGCGCGACAGCTGGCGTCACTTCGCCGCCGAGTTCATCGGCACTTTCGCATTGGTGTTCGTTGGTGGTGCAGCCATCATGTCGTCCACCATCGCCGCGCCAGCATCCGGACTGCTCATTGCCGCCATGGCGCACGGGTTGATCCTGGCGCTCATGGTCTCTGCCACGATGCGTATTTCGGGTCACCTCAATCCCGCGGTGACGATCGCCTTCCTGGTGACGGGGCGTATCGAAGCCATGATGGCGGCGGTGCATGTCGTCGCGCAGTTGCTGGGCGCAACGATCGCCGCGTATGCGCTGGTTGCGGTGTTTCCGCACGACGTGGTGGTGGCCACGCATGCCGGAGGACAGTCGGTGGCGGCGGAAGTGAGCATGGGCCAGGCGATCCTGATGGAGGCCATTGCCACGTTCTTCCTGATGTTCGTGATCTACGGAACGGCGGTGGATCCGGATGGGCCGAAGGTTGGCGGTTTTGCGATCGGGCTCACGATCGCGGCTGACATCCTGGCAATCGGCACGCGCACCGGTGCATCGATGAATCCCGCGCGGTCATTCGGTCCCGCGGTGGTGACGCAGTACTTCGAGGGGCACGCGGTGTACTGGATTGGGCCGATCGTGGGCGCCTGCGCGGCCGCGCTGCTGTATGAGGCGTTGTTCCTGAAGGGCGGCAGCGGAGCGTCGGCGTCGGGAGAGGCCGTTTAGGCGACGTTAGCGGCAGGCGGGGCGATACTGCCACCGCGACGTCAGCGGCAGAATACCGATGTCGAATGTCGGACCTGGACGTCGGATGGTTTGTCCGAGATCCAGGTCCGATTCTCTCGTCTGGCATCTGCCGCTGACGTCGTCGTGCGGCGGGCGGCGGGCGGAGCGTCACTGCAACCGCGTTTCACATCTTTAAAAAGTGCTTTGCACTGCAAAGCATCACCGCGGCGCCGCTTTCGTCACCCGCCGTTGCAGTAGGTGCACTTCTGCTCCTGCGCCCGGTTCACCGCGAGCACGCCGGACGGGACGAGCACCACGCCCGGAATCAGCCCCGCCACCCACTCTTTCTTGGCATCTTCGGGCGACTTGCCGGCGTTCTTCGACAGCATCCCCGACAGGATGGTGAGCGCCACGTTGCAGCAGGTCACCTGCACGCCGCGCGCGAGGAGCTTGTCCACCGATGCCATGGGCATCATCATGTCGCCCTCGCGCGGATGGTAGTACAAGTTGCGCGTGGAGGGCGCCTTGGTGGCCGGGTCCGTGACCGACGCAAACTCACCGAGCTTGTAGCGCGCCCAGATGTCGTCGGTGAACGCCATGGGAATGGCGAAGTGGCGCATTCCCACCACAGCACTGAGGCTCGCGTCCGGGAGCTTGTACGCCTCGTTGTTGCTGTTCAGGAAGTTCATCGCGAACGCGAGGCCAAAGCCGTTGTTCACGGACGTGGCGTCGAAGAACTGCCTGTGCGTGCCCTTGATCTTGCCGAGCCACGCCTCGGAGAATCCCTCGGCCGGATTTGCGTGGTCGGTGATGGCTTCCGCCGCCGCACTGCGTCCGCCAATTCCCGCGAGTGCCGCGCCGGCGGCAAGCCGACCGATGAAACTGCGCCGTGTGCTCTGTTGCTGCGTGGACATGTGGTAGCCCTCCGCTGAACGATGAGACGACTACGCCTCCGGCGGCCGTCCGCCCGAGCCGTAGGCCATATCGTACCGCTCCACGGATTCCAGCACAATGCGGGCGGCTTCATCGCTCTTTCCCCACCCGATGATCTCCACGCGCTTTCCCTCGAGATCCTTGTAGGTGCGGAAGAAGTGCTCCACCTCCTTCAGCGTGTGCTGCGAGATGTCGGCGATGTCGAAGTACTCGCTCTGGAAGGGATCGTGGAGCGGCACGCCGATGATCTTGTCGTCGGGCTCGCCACGATCGAGCATCTTGAGCACGCCGATCGGGCGCACGTCGATCTGGCACCCCGGGAAGGTTTCCTCCTTCACCAGCACCAGCACATCGAGCGGATCGCCGTCCTCATGCAGCGTGCGCGGAATGAAGCCGTAATCGCCGGGATAGTGCACCGCGGAGAACAGCACGCGGTCGAGCTTCAGCATGCCGCTCTTCTTGTCGAGCTCGTACTTGTTGCGGCTTCCGGAAGGAATCTCGATCACCGCGGTGATCGCGTCGGGAACGTGAATGCCGGCGGGCAGGTCGTGCCAGAGGTTGAGCATCAGCTGTTTGCGTGAACGGGCGCCGGCGGACGCTGCGCCGGATTGCGCGCGTCCTGGAGATCCAGGTTGGCGCCCTCGGCGCGCGTCATCGCGCCCTTGTACTTCATCGGCTCCTCGGTCACCCCGAAGTTATCGCCGTCGAGCTCGGCAATGCGCTGCATCTGACCTGCCTCAAGGCCCGGCAGCTCCGACGCCGCCGCGAACTCCGCGAGCTGCTCGTCGTCGTAGATGTTGGGCAGGGTGGTCACCACTAGCGGCTCCTCGAGCAGCCACTTGAGCGCCGCCTGGCCAAGCGTCATCTGCCGCGCCAGGAAGTCGAGTCGCTTCACCTTTTCCACACCGTTCACCAGCCACGAGCGCGGACGATGCCGGCGGTGATCGTTCTCCGGGAACACCGTGTCAACCGTGTACTTCCCCTCGAGCATGCCGCTCGCGTGGGTCACGCGAACGTTGAAGCAGCAGTTCGGCGCGTGGCGCCGAGCCGCCTCGATCATCGCTGATCCGGGATGCTGCTCCAGCACGTTCCAGATCATCTGGATGGTGTTCACATCGGGCTCGCGTTCCACCAGCTCAACCGATTCGTAAAGCCAGCCAATGGCGGGACCGAACGCCGCGCCCCACGCGCGAATCTTTCCCTCGCGCTGGAGCTCACGCAGCGTGCCCCAGAGCGCCGCATCGCGCACGTGCTCCATCTTGGCATTGTGAATCTGGAGGACGTCGATGTAGTCGGTCTCGAGGCGCTCGAGGCACTTGTCCACCGCCATGCGGATGAACGCCGGATCGGTGCGCATTGGCAGCTCGCTCTGTCCGCGCCGCTGCTTCTGCGCCTCGTCATCGTAGATGTCGTAGCCGACCTTTGTGCCGATCACGATCTCGCTGCGACGTCCGCGAAACGCCTCGGCAATCTGCCGCTCCGCGCGGCCATTGCCGTACGCGTCGGCCGCGTCGAAGAAGCTGACGCCGTGATCGTCGAGCGCGCGACGCATCATGGCGACGGCATCGGCGTCGGTCTTCTCGCCCCACCAACCGGTGGAGATCGTCCACGTACCGAACCCGACTTCACTGACGTGAATGTCGGTGCCGGGAAAAACACGCTGTCTCATTGCCGAAAGTTAATCGTGGCGGCGAGGTGGCGCGCATCTCACGGCAGCACCTCGAAGTGCGCCGAGGAGCTTTCACCGGAGCTCAAGGCGACGATGACGTGCGTGCCCGGCACGGGTGTCCAGCGCTCGCCCCGGAACGGCTTCCCATCGATGAGCCAATCCACCGGACCGCGCGCGCCGCTGGCCTCCAGCCGGATACTGGCATAGCGCGCCGCAACGCCGGCGGGAATTGCGTAGCGGTCTCCATCGTGAGGCGACGTGACGCGGAAACGTGTGTCGGGCGCGGCCTGCTGGAGGCTCACCTGCACTCCCGTGGCCGCTGCATTCTGCCGGATCCACCCCTGATACTCCTCGGGCATCTGCACACCGGCCGCCGTTTCCCACGTATCGCCTTCGGCTGGCGTGGTGCCGGGCGCAAACCATTCAGTGAGGCTTGCACAGCGCTCCGTTGCGCGCAGGCCGGAGAGCCGGCAGATCCGCGCCGGTACCGCACCGACATCCGACGGAGCGGTCAACGCGCCCGGCGGATATCGCCTGGCCGTTTCCATCACGACACGGTGGAGCAGCGGCCCCGCTCCAGTGACTCCGCTTACACCCGCCATCGGCTTTCCGGAGAAATTGCCGGCCCACACGGCAACGGTGAAGCGCTCCGTTGTACCCACCGCCCAGTTGTCGGTGAAGTGCCTGCTCGTGCCGGTCTTTACTGCCACGCGAAACGGAAAGTCGAACGGCGTTTCCAACCCGAAGCCAGGAATCCGCGCCGACGCGTCGGCGAGAATGTCGAGCACGATGGCGCTCGCCATGGGCGACGCCACCCGCCGCCCGCCACCGACGCTTCCACGGCCAGCGAGCCTCCACGTGACGGGGCGCCACTCGCCACCTTCGGCAAGCGCGCGATATCCATTCGCCAGTTCCAGCAGCGTCACGTCGCCATCGCCAAGGGCGAGGCCAAGGCCGTAAAAATCGGCGCTCCTGTCAAGCGACGCAAAGCCGGCGCGCTGAAGAACCTGCAACAGGCTCCCGGCGCCAATCCGCGACGCCATCTCCACGGCAGGCACGTTGTACGAGCTGGCCAGCGCCTCGCGCACCCGAACTGGACCGCGGAAGCGCCTGTCATAGTTGCGCGGCGCGTACGGCCCCGCCGATGTGCGATACGACCGCGGCACATCCGGCAGCACGGTGGCGGCGGTAAACCCGCGATCGAATGCGAGTGCGTAAAGAAATGGCTTGAGGGACGAACCCGGCTGGCGCCGCGACGTGACCATGTCGGTCTGCCCATCATCGCCACTGAAGAAGTCGGGCGAGCCAACCCAGCTCAGGATCTCGCCCGTCTGGTTGTCGAGCACCACCACCGCCGCCTGCTCCACTCCACGGTCGCGCAATGTCTCCACCGTGGTGCGCACCTCGGACTCCACCGCCTGCTGGAGCGACAGGTCGAGCGACGTCATCACCGTTGCGGCCTTGTCGGAGTCGGCGGCGGCAAGCGGGATCACGTGCGTGGTGAAGTGCGGCGCCAGGAACCTTGCGCTGATGCCGCTGCTCCGCAGCGGCTCAGTGGCGGCACGACGCACGTCCTCGGCTGACGCGAGCCCGAGTTGGCGAATGCGCCGGAGCACCAGCGCGCGCCGCGCCTTCGCGAGCACCGGTGACGTGACCGGATTGTCGCCCGACGGCGAGTGCGCGATACCCGCGAGCATGGCCGACTGCCCGATGCTCAGCTCGGACGCCGAGCGGGCGAAGTAGATGTTGGCCGCTGCACCAACGCCCATTGCCGATTGACCGAGCTGCACACGATTGAGGTACTGCTCCATGATCTGCTGCTTGTTCAGGTGCGCCTCGAGCCGGATCGCCCACAGCGCCTGGAGGACCTTGCCTCCCACACGCCGCGCGGAGGGATGAAGCAACCGCGCGGTCTGCATGGTGATGGTTGACGCACCGGATACCGTCCGTCCATGCCGCACGTTGTCACGCACGGCGCGCGCGAGGGCGAGCACATCGACTGCCATGATGCTCCCAGAAGCGCTTGTCCTCCACGGCCACGAACGCGTTGATCACGTCGGGATCGATGCGATCGTATGGCGTCCACTCCGCGAGCGTGCCGTCCGCTCCCCTGGTGGTACGCAGCGGCACGCCGTTCCTGTCTGCGATGGTGATGGAGCGCGTGCGCACCGGCGCCAGGAGCGCAGCCGGCACCGGACGCGCAATCCATCCGGCGAGTCCAAGCACGGAGACGGCGCACAGCACCGCGACCGAGAGTGAGAGCACGCGCAGCCGAGTCACTTCGGTGCGGGTTTGGCTGTCACCACGAACGTGCCTCCGTCGCTTCGGCCATAAAGGCCGGGATTGTACATCTCCTCGGTGTGCACGGGCGGCTTGATGAACGTGCCCGGCGTGGTGGCGCGCGCGATGTACGTGGCGGTGTACGAGCCACGCCACAGCACATTGGCGGAGTAGATCACGCGGTCGTCGCGCAGCTCACGGTAGTCGAACGGAGACCACCACCCTGCGTCCCAGCGACCGAACCACTGCGTGGGCTCTCGCTCCTCGTGATCGGTATTCTCCGTGGCGACGGTCACTCCGGGCCCGGGAGTGGCGGACGCCGTGCGGAGGCTCAGGTCCACGGCCTCCAAGCCCGCGGGAAGCGGGTCGTCCACCACTACGAAGTACCGTGTCGCCGGCACCGTGATGCGGAGTCGCACGCGAACGAGTTCACCTTCGGCAACCGACGTCACCGGCGTGATGCCGTCGAGCTTTTCGTACCACCGCTCCACCTGGATGCCCTGGATCTCCGGCGTCACCGGCGGCGCCGTGGGGATCTCGGTGAGCGAGAGGTAGTAGTAGAGCGCTCCCTCTCCTCGACCCGCCGACAGCGTAAGGTGCATGTTCGACGCGGCCTTGCCCGAGAGCACGCTGGACAGTGTGAGATTCGATCCGCCCGGTGCGCGCGCGCCGCCGGATGCCTGGAGCAGCACTCGGTCGGCGTAGCGCACGCGGAGGTCGCGTCCGGCCGCTGGGCGTTGCTGGAGATCGAACGCCACAAGCGCCTGCGCCGACGAGGCAAGGTCCTGTGTGTTCCACAACCTGCTTCGCTGCTGAAGCAGCGTTTCAACGAGCGGCCCAAGGAGCGGGTGCGCCGGATCGACAGCGAGCGTTGCGGTGAGGATCCTCGCGAGCGGACGCATCGTGGACTCGAAGTAGAACGGAGTGGCTATCGACTCCGCGAGCACGGCCCGCCGCCCCTCCACGCTGATGAGCGCCCACGTTGGCTCGAGTAACCGGCGAGCCTCCGCGCCCTGCCTCCGACGCGCCAGTATTTCGGCGAGTCGGGCTCGATCCTCAACGCTCATCTGCGCTGCTCCGCGCACCAGTTCATTCTCGGCCGCAATGTCAGGCTTGCCGTACCGGCTCAGGAAGTCCACCGCCGCCACCCGCTCGCGCAGGTTCCCTTCGCGCGTTTCGCCCCAGTTGGCCACGGGCGAGAACACGGCCACCAGTTTTCCGTGGAGTTGCGTGCCGAGGTAATCGGCAATCCGCCCGAGCACGAGCGTGTCAACGTGTGTGGCACTCCTCGCGTCGAGCAACGCGATGCCCGCGTATGCCGTGAGCCACGCGCTCGTCCAGTCCGTCGATTGCCAATAGCCGATACCGCCATCGGAACGCTGCCGTGCCGAGATGGTTGCGACGGCGCGCGCGATGTCGGTGCCTGCGCGCGCACGGATCGCTGTCCGCAACCTTGTCGCGCGGCACGCGGAGCAACGCACCCAGGGCGAGGGCATTGCTCGCCATCTGTTCGGTGCAGAGATAGGGGTACACGCGCAACTGCTGCACCATGTCCAGTACTGCCACAACCGGCGACGCGCCCAACTGGACCGAGAGTGTGGAGCGCGTGAGGTCGAGTCCCGGCGGAATCGCGATGTCCACGCTCGTGGAATCCTGCACCACTCCGGCGAATACCTGGACCACCGGATGATGATCAGGTCGTTCCGGGATGGACACTCGCACAGCGTCGGCATTCTTTCCGTCGCTCACATCGAAGCGGAACGTGAGCGAGTCCGCGCGCAGCGCCGTGAACGGGAAGCGAACCTCGGCGCCCCTCTGCGGTGCGAGTGTTGCCACCTGGTCGGCAGGCGCGCGCAGCGTTGCGCCCTTCACGTCTGCCGTCACCTTCACGCCAACCGGCGCGCCATCGCGGCGGTTGATCACGGCGCCGGCGGTGAAGGCGTCGCCCGGCCGCACGAATCGCGGTAGCGCCTGTCGCGCCAGCAGCGGGCGCGTCACGATGATGCTCGAGTCGCCACTTCCGAAGCGGTCGCCGCGCGTGACGGCCACCGCCATGATGCGGAACGTGGTGATATTGTCCGGCAACTTCACGGGCGCGGTGGCATTGCCCTGCGCGTCCGTGATCACGGAGCCAAGGAAGAATGCGGTTGTCTGGAATCGCGAGCGAAGGATCTCGGAGCCGGAGGCGCCACCGCCGCCGCCCGGATTGCGCCATCCCTTTTCACCGTCGGGTACCTGCGGCGCCACGGCGGTGAGGTTGCTGGCGAGCCGAAGCCCAAGGCCGCGCGGGCGATAGATGAGGTCGAGCGGGTCGGGCGTCTTGTAACCAGTGAGGGCAAGCACGCCCTCATCCACGGCCCACAGCGTCACTTCGCCTTGCGCGGGACGCTTGTCGCGATCGGCAACGTGAACGCGAATGCGCGCGCTGTCCGCGGGGCGGTACTCGGCATGCTCCGGTGACACCGCCACCGTGAGGCGCTTCACTTCGGGAGTAACGCGCAGCTCGGCGTAGCCAACGCGAATGGTGGGACGCCCCAGGTCGTCGAGGTATCCCGGCTTGGCGCTGCGTCCGCGTGCCACGATGATGGAGACGAACGCATTCGGCGCGTACGCCTCGGTGATGGGAAACTTGAGCGTGGTGGCGCCCGAGGTCACATGCACGCGGCGTTGCTCGATGAGTCCTTCGCGCTCGACGGTGATCCACGCTTCGGTACCCACGAACGGCGACGCGAACATGATGGTTGCAGTGTCACCCACCGAGTAGCGTGTCCGGTCTGGAATGACGTTCATCTTGAACTGCGACTCGTCGCTCCACGGCATCCATCCGGCGCCTTCCGCCCAGCGCGTGAACGCCGTGGATGCCGTGCGTCCGTGCGTGTCAGTGGCGCTCAGGTGCACCACATATTCGCCGCCGTCCTTCGGTGCAAACGTGCACGGCGCTGGTGCGTCAGCGGTGGTGAGGGTGCAGTGCGCTACGGTATCCGACACCCACTCGCCCACCAGCTCCGACGCACCGTCGCGCTCGCGGCGCACGCGATGCCATTCGCGACGCACCACCGTTCCGCGCACGCGCACACCGGCAACCTTTTCGCCGGTGGGCCGAACCGCGAGCACCTGCACCGTCTGCGTGGCACCCGCCTTCCAGAACCATGATTCACCCAGCGCTTTCGCGGCAAGGTAGAACTCCGCCGGATGCACGAGCGCGGACGTGGTGGTGCCCACAACCTGCCGGTTCACGTCCGTCACCGACGCGAGAATGGTGACGCGAGCGGGGCGCCCCCTCGGCGACGGCGGCAGCTTGAACGTGTAGCTGCGCGAGCCGCGCGCATCGAGTGTGTCGACGCGGTTCTCCAGCGCCTCGGCATTGTTCGGCGTTTCTTCCCACCAGTTCGCCGTTTCCCCGAGGTACCACCCTTCGGTGCCGGGGATGTTGAGTTCCCACGGCCACACCGGTGTCTGGCGCGCCACCCACTGGATTTCAGCGCGGCCCATCGGCGCGCCAAAGAGATATCGCGCCTGTGCGGTAACGGTGAATGGATCACCGGGCATCAGCGTGCGCGCCTGCGAGGACAGGTCGACGAGAAACTCGGGGGGACGATACTCCGCCACCCGGAATGACGTCTCCGCCACGCGCGTCCATGCGCCACGATGGCCGGCGCGCAGCTCGAAGTGTGTACTGGCCAACAGGCGCACTGCTGGACACTGCATACGCCTGGTCGGCCGTGCCATATGCCGAGAGACTCGTCGTTGCCTGGCGAACAACGGCGCCTTCACGATCGTGAAAAATCCAGCGCACGGAGTCGCCGGCGTCCATCGCGCGCAGTGCGCCGAGCATCCCGTTGCGAACGATTGCCTTGGCGAGAACGCGCTCGCCGGGGCGGTAGATGCCGCGCTCGGTGAACACCGCGCCCGCCACGGGGTGCCGCTCGTCACCCTCGGCGCCGGAGACGTTGAAGTGATATGGCGAGAGGTCGGGATCCCACGAGTTGACGGCGGCGAGTGCGCGGTCGGTGCCCAGCGCCACGCTCACGAATCCCTCGAACTGTCCCCCGCCTCCTTCTTCCTCGTCCTCGCCGTCGCCCCGGTCCACCACGACCGTGTCCTTCTGGACCTGGAGGCCGGTGAGGCGCGCGAGGCCTTCCGCGTTCGTGACCCCCTTGGCGATGACCTTGCCCTGGTTGTTGTGGACCGTGACGGCGGCGCCGCTCTTCACCGAACCATCGCTTACGCCGGTAACCCACACCGAAGCCTCGCGGATTCCCATGCGAACGTGCACGCCCAGGTCGGTGACCTGCACGAGTGAGGTCGGGCCCAGTTCAACCTTTGTATTTCCGGCGCGCGCTCCAACCCTGATGGCCAGAAGGGTGGGCATGTCCGGCCGCATCGCATTCAGCGTGGGAAGCCGGACTCCCGTGATCATCGGGCTGTCCTGGATGGACTTCACGGGAATGCGCTGCTCCGTGGTGGTGCGCTTGAGTGCGCTCCACAGGGAATCGCCGCGCGACGACACCATGCCGAGTGCCTTGGCCTCCAGCGCGCGCGGCACCTGCGCAATGGACACGATGAGCGTGTCAACGTTCACGTGTTCCACTGCCAATGAGCGGAAGCCGACGCGCTCCACCACCTGCCGGCCATACGCGTACCGCACCATCGGGTCGTACCCGGTGGTCCGGAAGGCCATGGCCGGGTTGCCGATCATCCGCTGGCCCATCACGTCGCGAATGGCCGTATCCACCACGAGTGCGTAGTTGGTGTGCAGGCGTAATTTCGCGTCGAGGAACCATCGCGTGGACTCCTCCATGGTGTCGTTCACCGAGAACTTCACGGCCGGCAGCAGGTGCAGGCGTCGCAACACCTCGCCGCCGCGAACGGGCGTGGAGAACACCACGCGAACCGGTCCGGTGGGACAGTGTCCGGGCTCGCCGCACGCCACGCTGTCAACACGGAAGTCGCCGTACGTGTCGAACGCGTACCGTATCGGGTCGCGCGATGGCTGGTCTGTTGCCTCCGCGGGAACCACCAGCGTGCCGCCGCAGCCGCGCGGCAATGGCGATGCGGACACGAGCTGCACGACGCGCCGCAGGGAGTCCACCGCGCGATCGCGGCTGTATCCGCCCGCCTGCGTGATCTCCCAGTTCTCCTTGTCACGCACGGGACGCTGGCTCGTGGCGGTGAGGTGGATGACGTCGGCGCCGCCGCAGGTTGCCAGCGGCTCCACGTACGCAGCGCGACTGATGCGCGCCAGGTCAACTGGCGACGAATACACCAGCTGCAATTGCTGGCCGGGCACAATGCGCCGGCGTTGTGGCTCACGACCCGACCCGAACGGCATGGTCACGAGCAGGATTGGCCCGTGTACGCGAAAGGTGAAATGGTACGGTTGGCTGAGCGCGCTGCCATCCATTGCCGTAAAGCTGTTGGCAATGGTGACGTCGTACGTAGCTCCCGGCGCGAGGCGCTCCGTTGGTGTAAAGCGGATCGTTACGGGGTCGCGCCACTCTGCCTTGCCGGCCAGTGCCGGCTCGATGTGCACGAGGCGTGATGCGTCGACGCTCCGGTCGAGCGAGCCCGCCACCGGCCGGTCGAACGACACGGTGATGCGCGACGTGATCGTTGCGTCGTTGTTGGAGGGGGTGGTACGAATCACCCTGAGTGTGCCGGCCTGCGCGAGGAGCGACAGGGGCACGGCCGCGAGCAACACAGCCGCAATGCCGATGGGGCGGCGAACCATGCGAGACTACGCTCCGTCTAGAGGATGCGCGCTGCTTCCCGTGCGAAGTACGTGATGATGATGTCCGCACCGGCGCGCCTGATGCCGATGAGGCTCTCCATCATGGCACGCTCGAGATCAATCCATCCTTTCTCGGCGGCCGCATGTATCATGGCATATTCGCCACTGACCTGATATGCCGCGAGGGGGTAGCGCGTGTCCGACTTGACCCTGGCAATGATGTCCAGGAATGGGCCGGCCGGCTTGACCATCACCATGTCGGCGCCTTCCTCGATGTCGAGCCAGGTCTCGCGCAGCGCCTCGTCGGCATTGGCCACGTCCATCTGGTACCCGCGCCGGTCGCCGCTCTCGGGCGTGCTCTCGGCGGCTTCACGGAACGGGCCGTAGCAGCCGCTCGCGTACTTGGCCGCGTAGCTGAGGATGGCCACCTGGTGCAACCCTTCGGCGTCGAGCGCCGAGCGGATGGCGCCGACCCGGCCGTCCATCATGTCACTCGGGGCCACGATGTCGGCCCCGGCGCGCGCGTGCGACAACGCTTCCCTGACGAGCAGCTCCAGCGACGCGTCGTTGTCCACCTCACCGTTCCGCAGCACGCCGCAGTGCCCGTGCGACGTGTACTCGCACATGCACACGTCGGTGATCACCACGAGTTCCGGCAGTTCGCGCTTGAGCGCGCGCACGGCCTCCTGCACCGGGCCGTGCTCGTCCCACGCTCCCGAGCCCTGTTCGTCCTTGTGGTCCGGAATCCCGAACAGCAGCACGCCGCCAAGCCCAAGTGCCGCGGCTTCGCGCGCGTCCTTCAACATCTCGTCCACCGAGGTCTGGGCCACGCCCGTCATCGACGACACGGGCGTGCGCACACCGGTGCCCGACCGCACGAACAGCGGCAGCACCAGTTGCGAGGGCGCGAGAACTGTCTCGCGCACCAGACGCCTCAAGGCCGGTGTGCGACGGAGCCGCCGGGGACGGTATTCGGGATACTGTGGCATTTACTCGGGCTGTGGCTTGGGAAGGTGCACCGCGCGGCGCAGCCCCTCCAGGATTTCCGATGCGCCCTCGCCGCGCAATTCGTTGGCGAGGCGGATGCCGGCGAGTTCGGGATCGCCTTCAATCGGGTGAGCGCCGCGCACCACGCGCTTTCCCTGCACGTCGGCAATGAAGCCGTGCAGCGTGTCGCCGATGGCGAGCGCCCCGATCGGCACCTGGCACCCCCCCTCGAGCGCCGCAAGGAATGAGCGTTCGGCCCGCACACTGTCCATGGTGGGCACGTGGTTCATCGCCACGGCCAGTTCCTGCATGCGCGCGTCGTCGCCACGGATCTGCACAGCAATGGCGCCCTGCCCCGCAGCCGGAAGCCAGGCCGGTGCGTCGAGGTAGGCAGCGATGTGCTGCTGTGCGTCGAGCCGGTGCAGCCCGGCGGCGGCGAGAATGGCGGCGTGCACGCGGCCTTCATCAACCTTCCTGAGTCGCGTGGGCACGTTGCCGCGCAGGTCCACCACCTCGAGATCGGGACGCGCGGCGAGCAACTGCGCGCGACGCCTCAGGCTCGAGGTACCAACACGCGAACCGCGCGGGAGTTCGTCGAGCGATTGCGCGCCGGTGTCGCGATTCACCACCAGCGCATCGCGCGGGTCCTCGCGCGGCAGCACCGCCGCAACGACCAACCCATCCGGCGACTCCGTGGGCAAGTCCTTGAGCGAGTGAACCGCGAGGTCGATCTTGCCGCGCGCCAACCCGTGTTCGAGTTCCTTCGTGAACAGTCCCTTTGCACCGATGGTGCTGAGCGGCTCGTCGAGGTTCTTGTCGCCAACGGTCTTGTACGTCACCAGCTCGGCGGCGTAGCCCAGCGCCTCCAGCGCGGCCTGTACGAGACGGGCCTGCCTGAGCGCGAGTTCTGATGTACGTGTGCCGATCCGGAGTGATGAGCTTGTCACATCACAAAGCTAGTGCATCGGCCAGCCGCCGCGGGGCATCAGGGTGCATGCGCAGGTACAGGTCGGGCTCGATCAGTTCCAGTTCCATGAGCACGAACTCGCCGTCCATGATGCAGCCATCCACCCGAGCGTACGCCGACGCTCCATGCAGCTGCTCCGACGCAGCAAGGGCCGTCGTTGCGGCGTCGATCGCGGCCTGGGGCGCGTCGATGGGCTCGGAGCTGCCTCCGTGCTCGCGCTGCACCCTGAAGTCGTCGGCACGCGGGCGCTTGAGCACGGCGTGACTGAACACACCACCGTAGAACAGCAGCGACAACTCGCCGATGTCCACGATGGCCTCGATGAACGGCTGCACGAGCACGCCACCGTGCGTGATCATGCCGCGAAAGTTCGTCTCCAGCAGCGCGGCCTCTGAGAGTGAGCCACGCCAGGTGCGATAAGCCGAAGCGGACACGCTGGGCTTCACCACGAACTGCTCCCACTGTTCCTCGTTCACGATGTCGGCGAGCGATGCATGCTCGTGCTGACCCACCCATCGCGTTGGGGCCGTGCGCACGCCATGCGCAGCTAGGTCGCGCAGGTACGACTTGTCCGAATTCCAGCGCACGAGCGGAGCGGGATTCCAGAGAGCCACCCCGAGCTGCTCCAGCTGCCTCGTGAATGCGCGGAAGGCGTCCGCGTGCAGGTGATAGTCCCACGTGGACCTGAGCACCACGCCGTGGAAGCTGCCCCAGGACACGTCCGGATCGTTCCACACGGCGGCCTGCACGTTGTAGTCGCGTGCTTCGAGTTCCCGCGCGAGCAGCAGGTCGTCGTCGGTGATCCCGCCCACAGCAGCCGAGGTAGCCAGCGCAACCGTTCGTTCAGCCATTGGACGGCACCGTAGCGAGATAAGCCAGCGTGGCGTTCACCAGCGCCGCGACGGACGGCTCGGCCGCCTCGGCGGCCACTGCAATGCCCGCCGCACGCAGCGCGTCGCTCGTGACCGGCCCGATGGAAATAGCCGGCGGATGCGTCGTGCTGCGGCCGACGGCCTCGGTGAACCCCTGCACCGCGGACGCCGACGCGAATGTAACGGCGTCGATGTGCCCCGCTGCAAGTTCCTCACGCAGGCGATCCGCCCCCGCCTTCTCGCTCACGCTTCGATACACAGTCACCTGGTCCACCGTGGCACCCATGCCGCGCAGTCCATCCGGCAGCACACGCCGTGCCCCTTCTGCCGCAAGATAGAGAATGCGCGCGCCACGCACATCGTCACGCGTGGACATCGCCTGGAGCACGCCTTCGGCGACGAACCGTTCCGGAACCAGGTCGGCGGCAATGCCACGCTGGAGTAGCGCGTCGGCGGTGGCGCGTCCCACACAGGCCACGCGAACACCGGCAAGGCTCCGTGCGTCGAGCCCCGCGGCGCGGAGCGCGTCCCACGCGATTTTCACCGCATTCTGGCTGGTAAATACCACCCAGTTGTATGCATCCAGGCCGCCGAGCGCCGACGTGAGTTCGGCGGTGTTCACGGGTTCGATCCTGAGCGCCGGTGCGTCGATGACGTCGGCGCCGAGCGCCGCCAGCGCGGCGCGGAGACCACCCGCCTGTGCCGACGCGCGCGTGACCACGATGCGACGACCGAAAAGCGGTCGGCGGTCGAACCAGGCGATCTCGTCACGCAGGCTGACCACGTGGCCGATCACCGTGATCACCGGCGCCGCGATGCCCTCCCGTTCAATCACATCGGCCAGCGTCGACACCGTGGCCGTGACCGTGCGCTGCCGCGCGTGCGTACCCCACTGCACGGCCGCAGCCGGCGTATCCGGGCTCATCCCGCCTGCCACGAGCGCCTGTGCAATGCGCGGCAGCGTCTTCACGCCCATGTACAACACGATCGTGCCGCCCGCACGCGCAAGCGCTGCCCAGTCGGTCTGCGTTTCCGCCTTGGCGGGATCCTCGTGGCCGGTGACGATGGTGAGCGAGGTTGCCACCGCGCGGTGTGTCACCGGAATTCCCGCGTACGCCGGTGCGGCAATGCCGGCGGTTACACCGGGCACCACCTCGAACGGAATGCCGGCCGCGCGCAGCGCCTGCGCCTCTTCGCTGCCGCGTCCGAACACGAACGGGTCGCCCCCCTTGAGGCGGACCACGCGCTTCCCTTCCTTCGCCAGCTTCACGAGGAGCGCGTTGATGTCGTCCTGCGATGACGACTCGCGATCGCCGCCGCGCTTCCCCACGAAGTGGACTTCCACGCCGGGATTCTCCTGCCTCGCCGCCTCCACGATGAGTGGATTCGCCAGCGCGTCTGCGGCGATGGCATCACACATGGCAAGCAGCTCGCGTGCGCGCACGGTGAGCAACCCCGGATCTCCAGGTCCGGCACCGGCAAGGAACACCGTGCCGGGCAACTGTTGGTTCACGGGCGCTCGCCCTGGGTGAGGGCGTCCATCCGCGCACGCAGCCGGCGGCGGCGAACCAAAATGGACATGGCGTAGCCCACGTAGATGACCGCGGCCGCAGCGTACGCGAGCTGGTAGTAGATGGCGTTGTCAGGCGTCGTCATCGTGCACTCTCGGCGTCGAGTAGTTCGTCGCGCAGCGTGGCCATGCGGTAGCGCGCCCTGAGCAATCCGGCAAACAGCAGGGACAGCGCGAGGAATCCGGGAAAAAACGTGAGCTGCATTTCCACCGGCATGTTGGGCGCGCTCGGCTTGAGCAGGATCGGCATGGGATGCATGGTGCGGAACAGGTAGACCGTGAGATGGATGAACGGCACCAGCAAAGCGGTCATGAGGCCGAGCACGGCGGAGAACCGGCCGCGCATGGCGCGATCCTCGATCGCGCCGCGCATGAGCAGGTAGCCCGCAATGAGGAACCAGAGAAACAGCGTTGCCGTGAGCCGTGCGTCCCACGTCCAGAACGCGCCCCAGATGGGCTTTCCCCAGAGCGGGCCGGTGGCGAGCACCACCGACGTGAACGCCAGCCCCACCTCCGCGCTGCTCTCGGCAACGCGATCCAGCTTTTCGTCCCTGAGCCAGAGATAGAGCGCCGAGCACACGGCCATGAGTCCGAACGCCAGGTACAGCGCCACGAACGCGGACGCCGCGTGCACGTAGAGAATCTTCTGCGCGGGGCCCTGCACGGCTTCCACCGGCGTGAACCAGATCGCGCGCACATAGAGCGCGGCGACGGCAACGGAATCCCGATATGAGCAGCCAGTCGCGCTGGCCACGAGTGTCTGTCGTCATTCCTCAACCGTATATGGAAACGCGAACATGCATGCCACGATGAATACCAGGTCGAACGCGAGCAGCACCTTGAGCCACGGGCCCGCCTCGGCCAATGGCCGTCCCGCAATCAGGCGCGCGGATATCTGCGCGGCCGACATCACGATGGGCATGAAGAATGGCAGGCTGAGCATGGGAAGCAGCAGCTCGGCAAGCCGCGTGTTCACGGCCATGCTGGCGAACAGTGTACCCACCGCCACGATGCCAACGGCGGCCAGCAGCGCAACCGCGGCGAGCGAGCCCACGGCGCCGCTCAGGGGAAGATTGTAGAACAGCGCCACCGACGGCAGCGTCACCGCCTCCACTCCCACCACGAACAGCAGGTTCGCGATGGCCTTGCCGAGGTAGATTGCCTCGCGTTCCACGGGCGCTGCCAGCAGCGCGTCCATGGCGCGATCGGCCTGCTCCACGCCGAATGAGCGCTGAAGGCCAAGCAGCGCGCTGAAGGTGAAGATCACCCACAGCACGCCGGGTGCGAGATCGAGCGCGCTCACCGTGGTGGAGTCCCACGCGAAGTAGAAGATGGTCACGCCGAGCAGCGCGAACATCATGGCCGAGAAGAATGCGGTGCGCGTGCGAAACTCGATGGCGAGGTCCTTTCGCGCGATCGTCCAGGCGGCGGTCATGAGCCCGGGCGTTGCGTCGCGCTCAGGCATCGGCCGTCACCAGGTCGCGGTACTCCGCGGGATATGACGCGGCGTTCACGGCCTCGCGTGGCTCGTACCGGGCGAAGCATCCCTTGCGCATGATGGCGGCGTGAGTCGCAAGCGCGAGTCCCTCGCCCAGGTTGTGGGTTACCAGCAGGAGTGCTGCACCCGCGGATCGCAATTCGCCTAGCGCGTGCGTGAGGGCGGCGCTTCCCACTTCGTCGAGGCCCGTGTACGGCTCATCGCACAGCAGCACGCGTGGTGCGTGTACGATGGCGCGCGCAATGGAGACGCGTTGCTGGAGCCCGCGGCTCAGGGAGCGCACCGGCGTGTCCGCGCGGTCGAGCACTCGCATGGTGGCAAGCGCCGCGCGCGCGGCGGCGCGTGGGTCACGCACGCCGTACATCCGCGCCGCGAATTCGACGTTCTCGCTGGCGGACAACGCACTGTACAGCATGCTGGCGTGCGAAATGAGCCCCACCTCCGCACGCGCGTGGGTGCCGCTGCGAATGCCGACGCCATTCACCTGGCAGGAACCGGACGTTGGCGCGAGGAGGCCGGCGGCGAGGCGCAGCAGCGTGGTCTTGCCCGCGCCGTTGGGCCCGAACAGCGCCAGGCATTCACCGGCGGACAGCGAAAAGCTCACTCCATCAACGGCAACGCGACCGCCAAAGGCCCGCGTCAGCGCATTGGCGGCGATGACCGGGCCTTGCGACTCGTCAGGCGAGAGTGAGCGTGCAACCATTCATGGAAGATATCCGCTGCAGCCTGATCAGGGGGTGCAGGACGGCGGCGTGCGGTAGGGCGGCGCGTCGCGGTCGTCGTCGCGCACCTTCAGGTGCTCGAGGATGGCCATCTTCTCGGCTTCGGTGAGCCGGGGTCCGATCAGGCCGACGCGAACCTGCTTGTCATGCGCGTTCGGGTTGTAGCCCGCCCCGAATTCATGGCCAGTGTTGTGGTTCCCGCTGTCCTTCGTGTTGAACAGCTGGAATCCGTCTCCTGCCTTGGCGAGCCCGAGGTGCGCCGTGTCGTATTCGCGGCTCCCAACCCGAAACGTATCCGGCCGCAGGGCCACGTCCGAGATGAGGGCATAAATGGTAGGCACCGACCCGTTGTGCAGGAACGGAGGCGTGGCCCAAACGCCCGCGAGTGGCCGCGACTTGTAGGCGGGAATCACCTGCGGCATGTCCAGCGCGCCAAATCCGTCGAGTTCCGCCTGCCGGGTGGAGTCGTAGTGTGCGTCCGCGTACGCCTTTTCACGGATCATCGTGCCCAGGTAGCTGAGGGCAGCTCCGAGCGGCAGGCGGCTCGGGTCAATCTGCGCCTGGTCCTGTGCCGCGGCGTCCCAGAGTCCGGCCTGCTTTCGCACGAGGCTTTCCCGCTGGCGCACCGAATCGGGATTCGTGAATGGCTTGAGACGAGCGATCTCGCTTGCGATGTAGGTGGACTCTCGCGGCACCCACCGCGCGGCCGTCCGCTGCGCCACGCGGCGCAGCTCGATCGCGGTCATGCCGGTGCGACGGATGTCCACCGTATTCGTGTAGAAATTGGTCGCGGCATTGGGATCGGTGCCCACATCGTTGGCGCACAGCGTGGCAACGATCCATTCAGCGGACGAATCGCGCTTGCCAGGCGAGTTGCGGAATGCCAGTGCCGGCGGCGCAACGTGCGGTCCGTGGCATCCAGCGCAGTACTTGTTGAAGAGCACCTTGCCCGTGTCGGCACGCGCCTGGTTCACGGGGCCCAGGATCTCCTCGTCCCACGCGGGTGGCTTGAGCTTGTGCAGTGTCTGCTCAATCACATTGAGGCTGTCAATCAGCGCGGTTGAACGGAACCGCTGCGACGCCGGAAGCGGGTTGCCGTACGGGTCCACCAGCGCGTATTTCGCGCCCACGCCCATGGCCTCGCCGATGTTGCGCGCCATCGGCTGGCTCACCGACGCGTTGTACTGCACCCAGTCGAACTTCCAGATGTTCCAGAGCGACGGAAAGTTCACGGGCCCGTTACCGACCTTGTAGTTGTCAGGATCGAGGTTCTCGGCGAACACCGTGTTGCCAATCCGGGCGAGCGCGTCGGTGCGTCCGAAGCCCTCGCGCGTGGGGAAGAGGCGGTGCGGCCACAGGTTCTCGTTCCACGCGATGCCGGCGAACGTGCTGTTCACGGCCCACAGCTCGCGGTACAGCGTCCACTTCCCGCCATCGTAGCCGGGCCCCAGCACGCGGTGCGCAAAGCGATTGAACTTGAGCGGATTGGTCGTCGTTGCGAGCAGCGACGCGATCATGGTGGGCAGGAAATCGCCGGGCTTCGCATCGGTGAATGCGTGGTTGGCCTGGCCGCCATCGATGCGCAGCGCGCGCGTCTGGCCGTTGCGCGTGACATTGATCTGCCCGGTGTGACACGTGGCGCAGGTGATGTCGAGCAACTCCTCGTTGAGCGACTGATCGAAGTGCTTCGTGAATCCCACGGGGAGCTGGTCGGGATTGCGCTCCGTCACGCCGTCAACGAGGAATCCGTATCTCCGCATCAGCGTTGGATCAGCGATGCGCTTCGTCCCCCAGGGCATCTCGAGGTTCACGAACCACTTGTAGCGAATGTCCTTCAGCCCTGCGCCCTGCGGCGTGTAGTAGAAGCGCTGACGATCGGGTGCGTCCACACCCGCACCGAAGCCGCGGTCGGGATAGTCCACGCGCGCCACGTGTTCTTCCGGCAGCGTGCCGCGTCCGCTCTGCACGTAGAGCGTGGCGCCAATGGCCAGCGCGGCGCTGGCGCCGGCAAGTACCAGCACGAGGATCGCCGCGGCCTTGGTGAGCGACCGCACGGTGATGTTCCCCACCCAGGTGCCGCGCTGCGACGCCGCTGCGGGAACCGGTGCGCCCGTCCGCGACGACGGAAGCGCCGTGGGATCAACGGCCGCACCTTCCGTTGAGGTGCCGAGGCGGGCGTTCCGGCTTGCCGACTCGGCAAACCACCGCGCGCGATTGATGCTTCCAAGCGGATGCGACTCGGGTGTGGAATGTTCGGTGACGTCGATGTAACAGGCGCGGCACTCCTCGTCGGTGAGCTTCGATCCGTGCGTGAGCGTGATGCGCCCGACGGTGTGAAAGGGCGCCTGATCTTCGGGCCATTCCGCGCTCGCATTCTCCACCCAGAAGAAATCGTCGCGCTTCCGGAAGTGGTGGCGCATGCGATCGGAGTCCAGGAACTGGATCGCAAACGAGAACTCGGCCATCCGCTGGTCGAGGTCCAGGTGCCGCACCAGCTCGTCCTGGAGCATGTTCTCGCTGCGCGGCGGATTGTGCGCGAGGTTGGTGGACGACGCCGTGGCGGAGTACTTCACGGCCTCGTCGGGGCCGTGACGGAACGGCGTGTTGCTCCAGAACCGGAAGCGCTGGTACGGACGCACCGAGTTCCGCTTCTGGGGAGCTCCCCGAATGCCCACCAGCACCAGCCCCCACAGCTCGGACGGCGACAGCGTGGTGAGCGCCATCAGCTTGCCCCACACGCCGCCCGCCTCGAGGATGCGCGTGAGGATGGCAAAGGAGTGCGCGTCGTTGATGGGGAACGTGGTCGCCGCGTTCAGCGTGAAGTCATGCCTGGTGCAGCCTGAGGGCAGGAGTCCGGCTGGCAGCTCCACGGCGAACGACACGGCACGCACGTCGGGCGCGAAGTCCGGCGCAACCGTGGTGTCGGCATTGGCGAAGCGAACCACAGCGGGATACACACCGGGCTTCGCGAACATCCCGCGCTTGAGCCGCTCGCGGAGAATGGGATCCTCGATCGTCGCGTCGAGATCGAACACCTCGAACGAGCCGCGCACGCAGATGCCCTTGGTGTGCGTGCCGCGCATGAGCGGGCGATGCTGCGCCACGGCAGAACGCATCTGCGCGTGCAGGATGCCCGCCACGATTTCCTTGACGTCCTCGTCCTCGGTGGGCAGCAGCCGCTCGAATGTTTTCATGACGTCCTATCCGTCGATGTTCATCAACAGGGTGCGAGCCGCGATCAGGTCGGCCGTGCCGTGTCCTTCGGTGAACCACTCCAGCACCGGCGCCAGCACGGTGCGGGCCTCCGCGGCGCGATCGGTGGCCACCAGCAGGCGAGCAAGGCCCGTGGCCGCCCTCAGCTCGAACCCCCTGGCATTCAGCCGCCCTGCATATGCGAGAGCCTCACGCAGTGAAGCCTCGGCGTCATCCGTGCGGCCGCCGAGTGCCAGCAGTTCACCCTTGATGCGATGCAGCTCGTGCACGAACCCGCCCTCACGCGCACTCTCCGCATAGGCGAACGCCTCCGCGATCACGTCGAGGCCCTCTTGAACGCGGCCAGCGCGCCACAGTGCATCCGCCAGCAGCGACAGGAACATGGAGCGCACTAGGCTCGACTTGATCGCCGCCTGGCCATTGAGGCTGGCCTTGAGCTGCTCGACGCCGCGGTCGACCTCGCCCGCCTGGCAGAAGGCCGCGCCCTGGAAGGCCAGTCCCCACTGAAGTTCCTGCGCAAACTCGTACTCGTGACACATGTCGATGATCTGGTCGCCGAGCGCGATCGCTTCCTCGGCCTCGCCACGGTACACGTGCACGCCCTGCGTGATGATGAGCGCAAACACGAGCGTCACGGGCTGCCGCTGGGACTGGCTGAGCGCGATGGTCTCGTTGCTGCGCTCGAGCGCGCGGTCCGGGTAGCCGAGGGCCCAGAGCGGGCGCGCTGACATCGCGCGGGCAATCATGCCGGGATCCATGCCGAACAGGGCGCTGTACTCGCCGTGCCGCGCCGGATCGTGCAGCTCCCGCGCGCGCTCCAGTAGCACGGTGGACTGCTCCACGTCGCCCATGAATTCGCGCAGCACACCGTCAATGTGGTTTGCCGACATGAGGAACGCCGATTCTCCCGAGTCGGCCGCCCTGGCATTCAGCGTGTCCGACTGCTCGCGCGCCAGCGGCAGGTCGCCACGCAGCATGTTGAAGAGCGCAACGTTCCACATCACCGGCACGAGCGCGGGCGCATCGTTGAGTTCCTGGCAGATCTGCCGGGCCCGCGCGAACGTGGACTCGAGTTCGGGCGCGGCCCATCCCTTCACGAGCCGAAGCGCCTGGCCACGCGTCATCTGGAGCGCCAACTCGAGCTGCCGCCGCGTGGCGTCCTCGGGCAGCTTGCTCACACCGGCAAGGCCGCGCTCCGCGAGGGTCAGTGCCTCGCGAAAGCCGAACAGCGAAACGGCGCGCTGCGCCGCCAGGTAGAAGAACTGTCCCGCCGACGCGAAGTCCCGCGCGGCCTCGAACAGCAGGGCCAGCCGACCAGCCACGATTGGCGCATCGGTGGTGTGGTGCGCGGCGAGCGCGCGTGCGGTGCGCCCGCACAGCCCGGTGCGGCGCGACGGCTGGAGCGACGCGTACAACACGTTCTGATACAGCACATGCACAAAGCGATAGCGAAGCGTGTAGGAGCCATCCGGATACTCCACCTCCTCGCCCCGCTGCACGAACCCGTGCAGGTGCTGGAGTGTCTCGAGCCGCTCCTCCACGTCGGCGGCATCCAGCTCCAGCGCCTCGCTCACGACAGCCGAGTCGAACTCCTCGCCCTGCACGCTCGCCGCGAGCAGCAGCTTCCGATCCGCCTCACCAAGCCGCTCGATATTGCGCGCAATCATGCCGCGCACCGACTCCGGCAGCTCGCCGGTGGCCACCGCATGCTCGCCGGTCACGGTCCACGCGCCGCCCACGTCGGCAATCACGCCGGTGTCGGCGAGATAGCGCACCAGATCGGCCATGAACAGGGGACTGCCTTCCGTGCGCGAGTGAATCGCGTCCACAAACGCCGGCGGAAATGCATTGCCGGGGAACCGAAGCGTGAGATAGCGCGTCACATCGTCGCGCCCCAGGAAGTCGAGCGCGATCTCCTCGTAAACGCCCCTGGCCTTGAGCGCCTGCCGAACCCCGAGAAACGGGTGTCGTGAAAGGGACATGTCAGACGGCCGGAACGCCGTGACGACGAGAACACGCATCTCCTCGAAACGACTCGCCACGTAGTTCAGGATGTCGATCGTGGATACGTCGGCCCAGTGGAGGTCCTCGATGATCCACACGAGCGGTGCGCGGCGCGAGGCATCGAACAGGAACGCGCGCAATTCGCGCTTCATGCGCTCCGGCGATGCCGCGGCAGCGGCCGCGCGCTCATCGTCACCCGCCACCGAGTGGGCCAGTTGCGCGTGCCAGGTGGGCGCCACGCTACGCATCAGTTGATCGAACGACGCACGGCCGCGCGACCTCAGGCCGTCGAGTGCCTCGAGCACGGGCAGGTACGCCTCGTTGCCGGCCAGGCTCTCCGAGCAACGCACCCGAACCACCGTTGGCCGCTCGTCGGCAACCTGGAGTTCGGTCATGAAGGCCTCCAGCAGGGTGCTCTTGCCGATCCCGGCCTCGCCGCTGACGCCTACGATGGTGCTGCGTCCCCCGCGAACGCGCGCATAGAGCGCGTTGAGCTGCGCCAGCTCGCGGTCGCGTCCCACCGTGTACGCACTCAACTCCGCTGTCTGGAACGCCTCGGGGTCGAAGCCCACCGAATATGCCGGCAGCGCGCGCTCCACATCGGCAGCAGTGGGCCGGTGCTCCGGCGTGCGGTCGAGCATCGACTGAACGAGGGCATCGAGGCCTGGCGGCACGCTCGGATCGAGGCTCGTCATGGGCACTGGCGTCTCCGAGATGATGCATGCCAGCACACCCATTGCCGTGGGCGCCGCAAACGGTTGCTCGCCGGTGACCATCTCGTACAGCATCACGCCGAGCGCAAAGACGTCCGCCGCCGGTCCGATGTGGCCGCCGAGAATCATCTCGGGCGACATGTAGGCCGGCGTGCCGATCAGCTCATTGGCCAGCGTCTCGAGCACGTTCGTTCCGTCGCTGTGCGGCTCCGGAAAGTGCGCGATGCCGAAGTCGAGCACCTTGGCATAGCCGTCGGCGCGCAGCATCACGTTCTCGGGCTTGATGTCCCGATGCACGACGCCGGCGGCGTGCGCGGTGGTGAGGGCACGCGCCACCTGCACGGCAACGTCAACGGCTTCGGCGAGCGGCATCTTTTCAGCGAGCCGGCTCCGCAGCGTCTGCCCATCGATGAATTCCTGCACGATGAAGGCATCGCCATCGGACGTCTCGCCGAACTCGTGAACGATCACGATGTTCGGATGATTGAGCGCCGAGGCCGCGCGCGCCTCCTTGAGCATTCGCCGACCCGGATCCGTGAGGATGCCCGAGCCATTGCGCCAGAGCTTCACGGCCACCGCGCGATTGAGGCGAGTATCCGTGGCGCGGTACACCTCGCCCATGCCGCCTGCCCCGATCTGCGATTCCAGCCGGTAGTGACCGACGTTGCCAGCCGTCATGGCTGCGCCACCAGGGGACGAACCCATTCCTCCAGGCGATCACGCTGCACCACAGCGTCCGAGTCCGGCGACACACCAAACTCGTGCTCGCACATCTGGTCGATGGCGTGCGATCCCAGCGCGCGATAGCTCTCGAACTGCGCCTCGCCGAAGAACTGGTTGGCGGTGGACTCGTGGGGAAAGTCGGGCGTACTCGTGGCGTAGTTGTACACGTCGCGTGGCTCGCGTCCGTAGAACGCCGGCTTGATATAGAGCAACAGCCCGTCGCAGTCGGGCGCGTCGTCCACACAGGAGTAACGAATGCGCGCCGTTGCCCAGTACGCCGCGTCCGCCGGCGCGGGCGTCACCGAGCGCGGATAGATCGAGAACCCCGAGTCGAATTCGATTGGGATGCCGAAATCGATCCGGATCTTGCGAATGGCGCCGCCCAGGTCATCGTACGATCCCGTGGGATCGCACCCGGCATCGCTGACGACGATAAACCGGCAGCGCCGTCGCACCATTTCATACAGGCCAAGGTTCTCGAAGTGTCCACCGTCGGAGAGATAGACATACGGGCTCGTGTCGGTGGTCCGCCCGAACATCTCCTCGAGAATCGGCAACAGTGCCAGGCGCGGTTCGTCGTCGGTATATGTGCGTTCGCCCACGGGGCCGGGATTACCGAGCCACCAGCCGAGGCGAGCGTTGAACAGCGTCATCAGGAAAGTCACAGCAGGTGAAGAGTGATACCCGGCGTTGGGACTGGCTGCGGCACCCGAGATGGCCATTGCGGTGCCAAGGCTGATGCCGGCGTCCCCGCCGTACAGCGCACAGGGTACATCGCCGCGCACGCTCGTGCGCCGGTAGCCGACCGCAGCGCTGCCGGCGTGCAGCGGCGTCACGGTGAATGACGTGGCCTTTCGCCCCTGCATGGCCAGTTCGGTACCGGCCACCATGTTGAGCGTGAGGTTCAGCACGTGGAGTGGCGGGTGGGCACCCGCGGATGGCGGGCCGCTCGCGGTGCCGTCTCGCGTCGCCGGCCACAGGGCGCTCATCGGCAAGTCGTCGTTTTCGTCGAAGCCCGTAAACGGGTTTGGCTTGCGCTCACCCGCGGGCCGCGAACCGCCAAGAAAGGTTCGCACCAGACGCGAACGATACATGGCGTGGAGGGAGAATCGGTTGGTGTCGATCAGGCGACCGAGCACGTAGCCCAGCAGCAGAAGCGCCGCCATCAGCAGTAGCACGACGTGTGGTGTCGCGAAATCCGCGTTGATGCCCAACGATCCGCGCTCGAAAAAGAGATCCGCTACGCCGCTTGAATCGTCGGATGGGCACCAACTGGGAATCTGTGCGCACGCCGCAACGAGCGTCGACGTATTGAGCAGCGAAACGAGCACGATCACACAGACGGCGAAGAGCGGCGCGGCGAGTGCGATGGCCAGCTTCTGGAGCGCAGTGCGGAGGCCCCCGCCAGTCGTCCTTGTGCCCGGCGTGCCGGACAGGCCGGACGACGTGGCCAGCAGCGCAGACAGGAGGCCGCTCGTCCCACCAACGCCAAGCAGTTTCCGGCCAACGTGTACATCTGACCCGAGCAACTGGAGCGTCAGCAGCGGGCCATACAGGGAGATCCCGACAATGGCCACCCACGCCACGATCACGATGAGCAACCATGCGCTGAAGCGAGCGTTCGATTCCCGCTCGGCGTCCGTCATCTGCCGGCTGGCCAAGCCCACCACGAGCTGCTTGCTCATGAGGAGTCCCAGCAGGGAGATCGGCACGGCGAGCGTGGCGTAGAACTCCGGCGGGTGGGTCCACTGGAGTACGCCGAACAGGCGGGCGGAGCCGTAGCCGCCAATCGCACCGGCGAGCGCTCCCGAGAGCGCGGAGAGTAGCGCGGCCACTGGCCGAACCCGCCGTCCGCGTGCGGCGATTGCCCACGCAGCGAGGTATACGACGAGCCAGAAAGCGACTCCGGCCGCGACGGCAGCGGTGGACGTACTCATGGCATGGCCAGCATAGTGCAGCGAGGAGCCGATCGTGTCCGGTGCGATGGCGATGAGCGAGTGCGCCCACTCGCGGCGGCTCAACTTGTTCATGGCGGCGAGCGTGGCTTCCGGATGGAGCCGCACGAACGACCAGCCCATCTCCCACGCCTGTGCCAGCGCCACCATGGCGACCACGAGCGGCACCAGGCACCACGAAAGGAATTGCCGCAGGCTCACCGAGGGTGTGCCGCCGTCCTCGCGGCCCGTGTACGAGTACAGGTGGCGCTGGACGAACGAGATGGCGACAACCGCGAGCACGGTGCCGAGCACCGCAAGCACGACGAGGACGTCGGCCGGATCGAGACCGATATGGTTCCAGTCGCTCAGTGTCGTCATGGGGCCGGCCACCATCAGCCGCGGCACCATGAGCGCCGCTGCGATCACCGGCAGCGTCACCAGCCAGATGAGGAATATGTTGCGACCGATGGTCGCGAGCAGTGTCCACGTGTCGGCAGAGAGCAGGCCGAACGACGGATCGAGGTAGTAGCTGTAGGTGCGTATGTGGCGGAGGGGCGCTGGCTCGCAGTCGCTGCCGGTGCGCTCCCCGCCGCGCAACTGTTCGTGCACACTCGCGGCGCCGTCGCGCGCCATCCAGGCACTCAGCCAGCTTCCCGTGTAGCCACCGCCCGAGACGGTGGAGAGATAGTGGAAGTCGGGCAGGATGCCCCGGCGGGCAAGTCCCTGCACCACACCCATCGCAAACGAGGCACTCCGGATGCCGCCGCCAGACAGGCAGAGGGCGGCGTGGCGAGCCCCGTGAATTCGCGTTGTAATTCTTCGGAGGCGCTCGTCCTCGCTCAGTTGCCCGGTGTCCGCCGTGAGCACTTGCTCCGGGTGCAACGCCGCAAATTCTTCTTCGAGAACGCTTGCGAGCCCGAGCGCGTGTTCTGCGCGCGGGTCTTGCGCGGGGCGTTCGGATGATGTGCTAGCAGATGTCGAAGGGCGCGGCGTCGCCAACTGACTCCAGGGAGACAGGAACTTGAATCGGCCGTTCGACCGCGGATGGACGCGGCATTAAACCCCAGTTTACCTGCCACGCAGCGCGAGCGATAGACCGCGGGGCCTGCCCCGTGGGCGGGGTTGTCATCACGCGTGGCGCGCAGTTCAATTCACTGTGTATGTGCTGTGTTTCAGCCTCACGCTGCCCCGGTGGAACCGAATGGCGTCTCCGACGCGATTGATGCACGCGGTCTCCCGCGGCGCCATCGCGGCGCTCGTGCTGGGCATCACGTCGTGCGGAGGAAGTTCCGACACGGTCACGACGACGCCTCCAGCGCCGGTGCTCGGCTCGATCGTCATCAACCTTGTCGCCAGCGGCCTTGTCGTGGGTTCCACCATGACCGCCACGGTCACGGGCTACGCACAGGCCGGCGGAATCATCGATGCCGGGACGATCACATGGGTGTCGAGTGCTCCCAACGTCGCCACCGTCTCGTCGGCTGGCCTCATCACCGGTATAGCCGCCGGCCAGTCCATCATCACGGCCACAACCTCCTCCGGCAAGCAGGCATCGGCAACGGTGTCGGTGGTTGCGTTGGTTGGCGCGACCGGCGTGTCCGATTATTCAATCGTGGACGCGCAGTTCACCCAGGGCATCCAGGCTGCGGATGGCTCCATTCCCATGGTGCTCGGCTCTCGCGCCGCAGTGGTGAACGTGCTGCTCCGCTCTCTCGTGCCCGTCACCAGGCCAATGCAGCTGGTGCTGCGCCTGTTCGACGCTGGCGGCACCCTGCTGCGCAGCGACACCGTTGTGGCGTCCGGACCACTCGGCAGCGCGCCAACCTATACGGCGCCAAGCGCGCAGTTCCTCGTGCCGGCAAGCGTGCTGGCGGCGGGAGTGCGGTGGCAGGTGGTGCGCGATCCGCGAAAGCTCGTGCCGGATGACACTGCGGCGAATGACGTGTTCCCCCGCACGGGAACCGCCGCACTCTCCACGGTGAACGTGCCGCCGCTCACCATCCGGTTCGTCCCCATCGTGCTCGGCGCCTACGGCAATGCCACCGGTGTGGTGAACACCGCGAACCTGTCGGACTACCTTCGCACGCTCACGAGCGTGCATCCGCTGGGCACGATCAGCGCGCACGTCGGGGCGCCGGTCACCACCAATGCGTCCAACTTCGGCACGGCTCCCGCCGGCGGCGTGCAGGCGTTCTGGGTGCAGGTGCTTGGTGAACTCGATCTCGCACGCATCGCGGATCCCACCGAGCCCGATGCGAACTGGTACGGCGTCGTTGCGCCGCCCACGGGCTATAACAACGTGGCCTTCGGTGGGTTCTCCTATATCCCCACGTCCGGCGCCAATTCCGGCGCGGGCACGCGGACGTCGGTGGCGGTGGAGACCGGATGGTTCAGCCGGCCCACGCAGGCGCGCGACCTCGTGGCGCACGAGATCGGGCACACGTTCGGTCGCTCGCACACGCCGTGCGGTGCCCCGTCGGGGATCGATCCGGCCTACCCGCTGCCCAGTGGAACGCTCGAGCAGGACGGCCACGACGTGTTTGCGTGGGCCACGGGACTCAGCACCTCGGCCGCCACCGTTCCGGCGTCCACCGGCGACGTGATGGGTTACTGCTTTCCCGTCTGGGCCAGCGCCTACACCTACCGGGGCGTGATGTCTTTCCGCGGTACCGGCGCCGTGATTGCCGCCCGCGCGCCGTCGCCGATGACACGCGTGCTCGTGGTGCGTGGCGACGTGGCCGGCGATGGCCGCATCACGCTCGAGCCCACCTTCGCCATCACGGGGCATCCCTCGCTTCCCGATCACCCCGGCGCATACACGCTCCAGGGACTCGACGCCAGCGGGGCGGTGCTGTTCTCGTACGCGTTCGATCCCTTCGTGCTCGACCACGCGTCCGATGTGAAACCGTTCACCATCGCGCTGCCGAGCACTCCCGACCTGGAGGCGCGCCTCCAGTCGATTGTGGTGCGCGGGCGAGGTGCGACACAGCGAAATGACCGGGCACCAACGAGGCCGGCCTCGCCACTCGCTGCACCCGCCCTCACATCGGCGCTGCGCGAAGCAGGCGGATCGCTCCGCGTATCATGCGCGGACAGCTCGGCGCGCGGCATCGTGGCGATCAGCGGCGCAACCGGCGGCGTGCTGGGCTCCGCGTCGCAGTCGTGGATGCGCCTGATGGCCGCACCGGGAACGGCTATCTCCGTTTCGTGCAGCGACGGCGTGTTCACGCAACAGGCGCAACTCGTGGCGCCCTGATGTTCGCCTGTGGCTGAGAAGTTCAAGTCGTAATCTGCGGCCATCTGCGCTCAAATCTGCGTCCATCTGTGTCGCAGGCTTTCACGTCGTTCGCGAAGTCATGCTTGAATGCGTAAAACGGAAGAGCGGAAAAGCCTTCGACGCAGATTTCACAGATTTCGTCGCAGACTTCGCGGAAACGGCGGGACTACGCGCGAATAACGTCAACAAAGAGAAGTTTTCTGGATCCTGCGGATTGAGCGGGTTGGCGGTTACGACAATGCCCCGGCATCACGTAGTCACCGCAGGATTCGCGGATTCGCAAGATCCGCCAAATCCCAAGCGGCTGTTTGTTCATGATTTTGCAGGCTCGAAGTGCAGATTCCTCGACTTTCGCTCGGAATGACCACGACGCGCTCGGAATGACACGACAACTCACACCAGCACTAAGACTCGCCGACGACCTCTGGCTGCTCGACCTGGATTTCCAGGGCGAGCCGGAAGTCATCGCGTCTTATCTCATCACCGGCGAATCCGGGCACACACTGGTGGAAACGGGGCCGGGCTCAACCGTTGCCGCACTCGAACGTGCGGTCACGGCGGCGGGAGCGCGGCTGGAGGATGTCACGCAGCTGGTCGTCACGCACATTCACCTGGACCATGCTGGTGCCGCGGGCTCGCTGCTCAGGCGGCTTCCCAACGCGCGACTGTTCGTGCACCCGCTGGGCGCTGTGCACATGATCAACCCCGAGCGGCTGATCAGGAGTGCCACGCGCATTTACGGCGACCAGATGGATCGGCTCTGGGGCGCGTTTGAACCCTGCCCTGCCGAGCGCGTAACGGACCTGAACGACGGCGACCAGGTTGCCTGCGGCGCTCGCACGCTCACCGCGCTGCACACGCCCGGACACGCGTGGCATCACATCGCGTTTCACGATTCCGCCAGCGGTTCCCTCTTTTGTGGAGACGTTGGTGGCGTGCGAATTCCCGGCGCGCACATCGTGCGTCCGCCCACACCGCCGCCCGACATCGACCTCGACGAATGGCATGCGAGTATCGAGCGCATGCGCGCGCTGAAGCCGGTGCACCTGGAGCTCACGCACTTTGGCCGTTTCGACGACGCCGAGCGGCACCTCGCCGAGCTCTCCGAGCGACTCGATGAGTGGGTGGCGTGGGTAAAGGTACGCGTTGATGCCGGCACCCCGAACGCCGACATCGCCGCCGAACTGGCACAAAAGAATGTCGCCGACGTGGTTGCTGACGTCGGCGACAACCTGCTTGCCACGGCCTACGAACTCGCCACGCCGTCGGGCATGACGGTGGACGGGATAGAGCGCTACCTCAGGCAGCGATATCCACGTCCTTAGTCTCGCGGACGAAGAACACGCCGATCACGAGTGTCAGCGTCGCGACGCCCACCGGGTACCAGAGCCCCGAGTAGATGTTTCCCGTGGCGGCCACGATCGCGAACGCGATGGTAGGCAGGAATCCTCCGAACCATCCGTTGCCGATGTGATAGGGCAGCGACATCGACGTGTAGCGGATGCGCGTCGGAAACATCTCCACGAGCATGGCGGCAATGGGACCGTACACCATCGTCACGTAGATCACGAGGATGGTGAGCAGCACGAGAAGCATCACGATGTTCATGCGCGCCTTGTCGGCCTTGGGCGGATAGCCGGCAGTCTTGAGCGCGTTGTCGAGCGCTGCGTCGAAATGCTTGGCGTCGTCCTTGGCCGTGGCACCGACGCCGTTGTATGACGGGATGATCACGGCGCCGACCTTTACGCGTACGCTGTCATCGCTCGCAGCCGCCACTTCGTTCTGGTAGGGCACGCCTTTCTTTACGAGTGCCGCCTTGGCCACATCGCAGGGTGACGTGAACTTCTTCTTGCCGATGGGATCGAACTGCGTCGCACATGCGGCCTGTGCGTCGGCGCTCACCGTCACCGGCGATGCCTGCTGCGCGGCTTCCAGCGCCGGGTTGGCGAAGTGCGTGATCCCCTTGAAGATCGGGAAGTACGTGAGCGCCGCGAGCAACAGCCCCGCCATGATGATCGGCTTCCGGCCGATGCGATCGGACATGCGTCCGAACACCAGGAAGAACGGTGTGCCCAGCAGCAGCGAGCCAGCGACGAGGAGGTTCGCCGTCTGCGCATCCACCTTGAGCGTCTGCGTGAGGAAGAAGAGCGTGTAGAACTGGCCGGTGTACCACACCACGGCCTGACCCGCCGTGAGGCCGAACAGCGCCAGGAGCACGACCTTGAGGTTGGCCCAGTGGCCGAACGACTCCGTCAGCGGTGCCTTGGACGTCTTGCCTTCGGCTTTCATCCGCTGGAACATCGGCGACTCGTTGAGCTTGAGCCGGATCCACACCGACACGGCCAGCAGCAGGAGCGACACCAGGAACGGGATGCGCCAGCCCCACGACTCGAACGCCTCGGTGCCCAGCACCGTGCGGCAGCCGAGGATGACGAGGAGCGAAAGGAACAGGCCCAGCGTGGCCGTCGTCTGAATCCACGACGTGTATGCGCCGCGCTTTCCATTCGGCGCATGCTCGGCCACGTAGGTGGCCGCGCCACCATACTCACCACCCAGTGCGAGGCCCTGAAGCAGTCGCATGGTGATGAGCAGCACCGGTGCCATCACCCCGATCTTCGCGTAGCTCGGCAGCAGTCCCACCACGGACGTGGACACGCCCATGATGAGGATCGTGATGAGAAACGTGTATTTTCGTCCCACCAGGTCCCCGAGGCGGCCGAACACGAGGGCGCCGAACGGGCGCACCGCGAAGCCCGCCGCAAAGGCCAGCAGGGCGAAGATGAAGGCCGTGGTGGGATTCGCGACGCCGGAGAAGAACTGCTTGCTGATGATCGCGGCGAGCGACCCGTAGAGGTAGAAATCGTACCACTCGAAGACCGTACCGAGGGAGGACGCGAAGATGACGCGCTGGACCTCCCCTCGGGTCAACTCTATTGTCGGTGACGGTGAAGACGCTGCCATGTATGCTCCGTTTGGGCGACGAGGTCGCTTAAGCTCGCTCGTGCGAAGCGTGCGTCAAGGAGTTATTTCTGACAGTCGGCCACACACGCGAGATACCAGCAGATCATGAGTGATATCGACGTCCTCCTCGAGGAGCACCGGAAGTTTGAACCGAGCGCGGAATTTCGCGCGCAGGCCAACGTGTCGGCCGAGGTCTACGCGCGGGCCGCGGCCGACCCCGAGGCCTATTGGGCCGGCGAGGCGGCGAAGCTCGAGTGGATGACGCCCTGGAAGCAGGTGCTCGACTGGCAGCCGCCCCACGCGCAGTGGTTCATCGGGGGGAAGCTCAATGCATCGGTGAACTGCGTGGATCGCCACATCGGCACGGCGCGGCGCAACAAGGCCGCGCTGGTGTTCGAGGGCGAGCCGGGCGACAGCCGCACGCTGACGTACTGGGACCTGTACGTGCAGGTGAACAAGTGCGCCAACGTGCTCCGCTCCCTTGGCGTCCGGCGTGGCGACCGCGTGGCCATCTACCTGCCCCTCATCCCCGAGGTGGTGGTGGCAATGCTCGCGTGCGCACGCGTCGGCGCCATCCACAACGTGGTATTTGCGGGGTTCTCCCCCGAATCGCTGCGCGACCGGATCAACGATTCGCAGTGCAAGGTGCTCATCACCGCCGACGGCGGCTATCGGCGGGGCTCCGTCGTCCCGCTCAAGCGGAACGCCGACAAGGCGCTCGAGGAAACACCGAGCATCCAGCACGTGATCGTGGTGCAGCGCCGCCAGGGCGCCGTGAGTGGCGAGGCCGGTGCGGAAATGACCGAGGGGCGCGACAACTGGTGGCACCGCCTCATGACGCCCCGCGTCGCAGTGGTGCGAGCCGGAGGTGATGGACGCCGAGGATCCCCTCTACATCCTCTACACGTCCGGGACAACGGGAAAGCCCAAGGGCATCGTCCACACCACCGGCGGCTACATGGTGGGTGCGCACGACGTCCACGAACATCGTGTTCGACCTCAAGGACGACGACGTGTACTGGTGCACCGCCGACGTCGGGTGGGTCACCGGACACACGTACCTCACGTACGGGCCGATGGCCAACGGCGCCACGTGCGTGATGTACGAGGGCGCACCCGACTGGCCCGAGAAGGATCGCTTCTGGGAAATCTGCGAAAAGTTCGGCGTGACCATCCTGTACACCGCGCCCACGGCCATTCGCGCCTTCATGAAGTGGGGTGACGACTGGCCCGCCCGTCACGACCTGTCGCGCCTGCGCCTGCTTGGCTCCGTGGGCGAGCCGATCAATCCCGAGGCGTGGATGTGGTACCGGGAGCACATCGGCGGGAATCGGTGCCCCGTGGTGGACACATGGTGGCAGACCGAAACCGGAAGCATCGCGATCTCGCCGCTGCCGGGCATCACCGAAACGACGCCCGGGAGCGCCACGCGGCCGATGCCGGGGTACACCATGGCGCTGCTCGACGCGAACGCGAAGGAGATCCCGGTGGGCGGCGGCCTGCTCGCCATCACCCGGCCGTGGCCGTCGATGCTCCGCACCATCTGGGGCGACGACGACCGCTACGTGCAGACGTACTTTTCCAAGTGGGCCGGACCGCCCCGACATCTACTTCCCGGGTGACGGCGCCAAGCGCGACGAGGACGGCAACTTCTGGATCCTGGGCCGCGTGGACGATGTGCTGAACGTGGCGGGCCACCGCATCGGCACGATGGAGGTGGAGAGCGCCCTCGTGGAGCATCCCGCCGTGGCCGAGGCCGCCGTGGTGGGGCGAGGCGCATGAGCTCAAGGGGCAGGCGACTCGCGGCGTTCGTGACGCTGCGCGAGGGATTCAGCGCAGTCCGCCGTCGCTGCGCGACGAGCTGCGCGAGTTCGTGGCGAAGAAGATCGGCGCGATTGCCCGTCCCGACGATATCCTGTTCAGCGCCGACCTGCCCAAGACGCGCTCGGGAAAGATCATGCGCCGGCTTCTGCGTGATATTGCCGAAGGGCGAGCACTTGGCGACACCACCACGCTGGCCGACCCCAACGTGGTCAATTCACTCAAGGACATGTACGAGGCTCAGGAAAGCTGACATGAAAGGATTGACTCATCGGCCCCACCTCGGCGCGGCACTGGCCGCACTCTCGTTCGTTGCCATTGCCCTGTCCGGTTGCCACAAGGGCCCCATCAACGACGGCGCCACGCGCGCCGTGGCAATGATGGTGGACACCCTTGGCCGTGAGGTGGGGCAAGTGCACCTCACCGAGCGTCCCGGCACGCGCGGCGTGGAACTTCGAGATCAGCATTGATCGCGGCGCGATGCCCGGTCAGCATGGCATCCACTTTCACTCGATTGGCAAGTGCGATTCGCTGACCTCCTTCGCGTCGGCGGGTCCGCACTTCAACCCCGCGGGCAAGAAGCACGGGCTTCAGTCGCCCGAGGGGCCGCACGCCGGCGACCTGGAGTCGATCACCGTGGACGACTTCCGCCAGGCGCACTTCGTGTGGGTGGACATGCGGATCACGCTGCTGCCGGGGCCGAATTCGCTGTTCGACGCCGACGGCTCGTCCATCGTGCTGCACGCACTGCCCGACGACCAGCGCACAGACCCGTCAGGGAACAGCGGAGCGCGGATTGCTTGCGGAGTGGTGAATAAAGTCTGACGGCGTGACCGCCGCCTGCACTCTGCCGCCGACGTCGCGGTTGTCGGTACAGCACCCGCACGACGACGTCAGCGGCAGACTGCCAGACAAGAGAATCGGACCTGGATCTCGGAAACACCATCCGACGTCCAGGTCCGAGATGCGATGTCGGTACTCTGCCGCTGACGTCGCGGTTGCAGTGTAGCGCCGCCCGCCGCACGACGACGTCAGCGGCAGACTGCCAGACAAGAGAATCGGACCTGGATCTCGGAAACACCATCCGACGTCCAGGTCCGAGATGCGATGTCGGTACTCTGCCGCTGACGTCGCGGTTGCAGTGTAGCGCCGGCCGCCGCACGACGACGTCGGCGGCAGACTGCCAGACAAGAGAATCGGACCTGGATCTCGGAAACACCATCCGACGTCCAGGTCCGAGATGCGATGTCGGTACTCTGCCGCTGACTTCGCAGTTGCAGTGTAGCGCCGCCCGCTGCTCAGACCGTCCGACTGTCAGACTGAAACTCCCCTTCGGAACGCGCTATCACCAGCGTCGCCGCGCCGTTGCCGATCAGGTTCGTGATGGCGCGCGCCTCGCTCATGAAGCGGTCGACGCCGAGCAGGATCGCCACGCCCTCCACCGGCACGACGCGCAGCGCCGTGAGCGTGCTCGCGAGCACGATGAAGCCCGACCCCGTGACGCCGGCGGCGCCCTTCGACGTGAGCATCAGCACCGCCAGCACCGAGAGCTGCTGCGTGAGCGTGAGCGGCACGTGGAACGCCTGCGCCACGAAGATCGTGGCCATCGACAGGTAGATCGACGTCCCGTCGAGGTTGAACGAGTAGCCCGCGGGAATGACCAGTCCCACCACCGACTTCGAGCACCCGTAGCGTTCCATCTTGTCCAGCATGCGCGGCAGCGCCGCCTCGCTGGACGAGGTGCCGAGCACGATCAGGATCTCCTCGCGGATGTACTTGAGGTACTTCCACAGGGAGAAGCCGAACTACCGCAGGATCAGGTTGAGCACCACGAAGATGAACACCGCCATCGTGATGTACACGTCGAGCATGAGGCGCCCGAGCGGCACGAGACTCTTCACGCCGAACGTGCCGACGGTGAACGCCATGGCGCCGAATGCGCCGATTGGCGCCACCTTCATCACGATGGCCACGATGCGGAAGAACACGAGCTGGAGCTTGTCGAGGAACAGCTTGACCGGGAGTCCCTCGTCGCCGGTGAACGCGAGCGCCACGCCGAAGAGCACGGCGAAGAACACCACCTGGAGCACGTCGCCCTTGGCGAACGCGTCAACTACGCTCGACGGCACGATGTGCGTGAAGAATTCGGTGAACGTGAGCGCCTTCGAGGCTTCGGCGTACTTGCTCACGTCGCCCTTGGCGAGCGCGCTCACGTCGAGCCCTTCGCCAGGCTTGGTGACATTCACCACGAACAACCCGATCGCGAGCGCGAACGTGGTCACGATCTCGAAGTAGAGCAGCGCCTTCCCGCCCACTCGCCCCACCTGCTTCAGGTCCCGCATCCCGCCAATGCCGCTGACGATGGTGAGGAAGATGACCGGCGTGATGACCATCTTCACGAGGTTCACGAACGTGTCGCCGAGGGGCCGCATGGCCTTGGCCGTGTCCGGCGCGACGAGGCCGAGCACGACGCCCAGCCCGATGGCAACGAGGACCTGGACGGTGAGATTCTGGTGGAGTCGGCGCATGTGGGCGAGAAAGGTGGGCCGAGGTACGACGTTCTGACAGACGGTCAGACTGTCCGACTGGTATAATCCGTGCACTCCCAGGGGCCACTATGTTCCAATTCCTGAAGCGACTGTTCCCCGAGACCATCTTCTCTCACAAGATCGATCCGGGGGCAGAGCGGCGTCTTCGCCTGGCACAGGCGCGCGCCGAAGAGGCAATCATCCGCGCACACGTGGACAACGCGCTGATGTTCGTTGACACGCTCGCGGAAGATCTCACGTTCGACCGCGCGATCGACAGCTACATCCGGCAGATGTCCATTCCGGAGCCGCTTTCCAGCACGGTGGCGACGCGCACGCTCGTGGTGCTCGGACAGGATCTGGTGCCGTATCGTCGTCGCTCGCGCGAGGATGGATCGGTGGCGGGCGGCGACGACTCACGCCCGCCGCTCCGGCTCAACGACGCGTCGGAAGCCAAGCGCGGCGTCAAGCGCGCGTAGTACCGCCTGGTCGTTCCCGGGTAATTACGTGGCCGTTGGCGCGACCTCGTCGCGCCAGGCGGCCACGTCTCGCAGGTCGAGCCACGACAGCACGAACAGCGTGGCGGCCAGGACTGCGGACACCACGCACCACTGGCAGATGGCGTCGATGACCGCGAGCTCGAGGTAGGTGAGCCACAGGGAGAAGAGCAGCCCGAACGTGGTGAGCGCGAGCAGCAGTTGCGACACGCCGCGACGGTCGGCCAGCGCAGCCGTCGTCCCGGCAAGCGCGATGGCGAGAATGCCCACGTAGTACCCCACGCCCCACACCGCGATGGGGATGCCGAACATCGTGGCCCATTTGGACGTCTGCACCTTTTCGCACGAGCCCACGGCGCACACGAGCTGGCCGATGTAGCCCAGCTTGTAGAGCGCCAGGTACGTCGCCACGAAGATGCCGACGAGTGCAACCAGCGCGATCAGCGTGCGCTTGTTCACTTCGACTTCTTCGCCGTGTCGGTGCTGACGGCGCCCTTGGACAGGCTGTCCACCAGCTTCTTGAACGTGTCGAACGGCAGCGCACCGGGATAGATCTTGTTCCCGATGATGAAGGTGGGCGTGACGTTCACGCCGCGGCGCTCACCTTCCTGCTCGTTCGCCTGCACCTGCGCGCGATACTTCTCGCTGTCCATGCAGGCGTTGTACTTCGTCATGTCCAGGCCGAGCCCCTTGGCAATTTCGCCGATGGGGCCGCGCGGACGGCTGGTGGTTTCCGAGTTCCAGTGGTCCTGGTTCGTGAACAGCTGGTCGTGCATTTCCCAGAACTTGCCCTGCTCATTCGCGCACGACGCGGCGAGTGAGGCGTCCCACGTGTTCTTGTGGACTGGTAGCGGGAAATCCATGAAGCGGATGCGCGCCTGGCCGGTGTTGATGAGTCGCGTCCGCACGTCCGGTTCCGTGAGCGTGGTGAACTGGCCGCAGCTCGGGCACTCGAAATCGCCGAACTCCGTGATTTCCACCGGCGCGGTGGGGCTGCCCAGCACGTAGCCCTCCGCCTTCAGCTTGGGGAGCGTGGGGTCGATGGTGCGCGACGTGGTGCTGGACTTCGTGGCCTGCGTGTAGAGCGCGTATGCGCCGACGAGCACAACCACTGCGGCGGCAATCCAGAACCCCTTGCCGGGGCCGCTCCGGCGGCTGGATGCGACCACCTTCTGGTTGGTGGTACCGCGGCGACGCCCCTGCTCGGACTTCTTTACCATGTGTCTCGGTTGGTGACGGTTGAATGCGAAAGCTAGAAGCGCCGCTCCAGCGGCGCGAGGCGTGCATTAGCTTGGTTGCCGAACTACCCCTTTTCGTGAACGGAGGGTCCCATCGACGCGGATCTGCTACGCATCCCGGTCGGCCCCGGATCGATGCACATCGAACGCTATGGTCATGGTGGCGCACCTGTGGTGCTCCTTCACGGCTTCGGCACGTCGAGCTTCGTGTGGCGGCAGGTGGCGCCCGAGATCGCGCTATCCAACCGCACCGCCTTCGCGATCGACCTGTTTGGCTATGGTGAGTCAGACCGGCCGTTCGACGCGGACTTCGGCATCGCCGCACAGGCGGAACTGGTTGACCGGGCGCTCACCGCGCTGCGGCTTCCCAAGGCCACAATCGTGGGCCTCGACATGGGCGGAGCGGTGGCGCTGCGCCTGGCGTCCAATCGCCCCGAGCGTGTGGACCGCCTGTTCCTGGTGAACCCGATCGCTCTGGACGAGGTGCCGGCGGAGGACATCAAGACGCTCCAGCGGAACACCGGCCGGTTCGCGTTCCGGGTGAGCCGCGGAATCCTGGGGGCTGCCCCCATTCTCGGAGAGCTGCTCCGCCGGAGCGTCACCAACGCCGAGGCCATGCCCGACAAGCTCGTGGCGCGCTATCTCGCCCCGTACGTGGGCGAGGAAGGGCTGGAGCACCTGCTGCTGCTGGCTCGCTCCGTGGACGCGGAAGACATGGCGGAGGCAGACCTGGAGCACCTGCCGCACCAGACGCTCATTCTCTGGGGCGACCAGGATCCGTGGATCGGACCGAAATTCCCCGAGCGGCTGGCCGGGACGATTCCCGGCAGCAGGCTCGTGCGCCTGCCGGGGGTTGGGCGCCTGGTGCCCGAGGAGGCTCCGGACACCGTGGTGGCGCTGCTCCTCGAATTCATCGGCACGGCAGCACTTCAGAGCTGATACACGTAACGACTGTGAAGACGGGCCTTTAGTAGCTATATTTCATTCGATTCCACCTCCAATCCGTATTCATGGCCAAGCCAAATAGAAACGCAGGAGCCCGGCGGTTTGCGGGACCAGCGGAGCCGTCTGCTTTCGAGCAGGCCCGCGATGAGTTGTTCCAGCATATCATGCGTTGCGGCGTCGTCGGTGCCGAGCCCGAGCATATGGACGAATGGTTCGCCGACACGATGAAGTACATGACTGAGCGGTATCCGGAGCTCAGCGAACAGCAGATGAACGAGCTGAAGACGCTCGGAGCGCGGTTCGCCCAGCCCCCGAAGGCACGGTCCGCTTCGGACGCAGCCTGATCAGTCTGTGATAGATATGCGCCCCCGAGATAATCGGGGGCGTTTCTTTTCTACCAGGCGCTGTAGCTAGCGCGCCCTCGGCGCAGCCCGCCGGAGCACCAGGCCCACGCGCACGCCGCCGCCCAGGCCCACCTGCACCGCGGGCGCGACCCCGCCCGACGTTCGCGGCGCCTCCAGGTCCAGCACCGCCAGCAGGTACGGGCGAACATGGTCGCCCTCGCGCGCCCGCACGCTCACGCCGGCTCCCGCCGAAACGCCCCAGTGAGTCTGGCGGAATGGATCGAAGAGGAAGCGAGCGAGCACGTCCACACGGCCGCTGGTTTCACTCATGCCGTGAGCCACGTCGGCGCCCACCGCCGCGTCGAGTCCGATGCGCGCGTAGTAACCGGCGGGAATCTGCAAGCCGGCGCCTCCCTGCCACGACGTTACATGGCTCGCGGCAATCATGTCGGCGCGCAGCTCAGGTTCGATCGTGCCATCGAGACCCTGCGCCGACGCGCGCACCGCCGCGAGCATCAGCACGCCAGCCACGATCGCCTTCACAGGGGTCGGGAGCGCCAGAGCGCCAGTGTGTAGTCGGCAATGGCCACAACCGACGCGAGCCCTACCGCCACCAGCAACGGCACCACCGCCGGCCGGTACACCAGCACCGCCGCCAGCGTGAAGAGCTGGAGCACCGTCACCACCTTGCCCATCACGCGCGCCTTGAACTGCACCGGACGCAACCACGGAATCACGCGCGCCGTGAGGAAGCCAACCGCCGTGGCCAGGTCGCGCATGATGAGCACGAAGTACTCCGACGTGGACAGCAGGCCGCCGAAGAGAAAGGTACCAACCACTGTCAGCACGAACACACGGTCGGCGATGGGATCCAGCAGTGCTCCCCAGCGGGACGTCGCGTCCACACGCCGGGCAAGCCATCCGTCCAGGAAGTCGGTAACCGCTGCGGCGCCGATGAGGCTGACTCGCGTTTCCACGCTCCCCGACGCTACAAACCCCACCGCGAGCAACACGCGCGACGCGGAAAGGAGGTTGGGGAGGCGCCCGAGCGTGCGACGTGGTGTCATGACTCCATATTCTAACATGTTGCCCCTGCAACGCTTGCCCAGCGCGTCGCTCTGGCGTACCCTCGGGCTCGTCTGTTGCATAAAGCCGGGTACCTGGGGGCAAGGGCCCATGGCGCGAGTAGATTCGACAACGCCCCAGCATGCCACGCGCAATTCTCGTAACTCGCACCAACGTCCGGCGTGACCGACAAGCATATCCTCGCGCACGTGTGCGCGGACCTCTCCGGGGTGGGATCCGGTGCCCTCCGTGACAGCGCACTCCTGAGTGGCCTCCTCATCGCCGCCGCCGGCGCCGCGGGGTTGAGTGCCGTTGGCGCTCCGGTTGTTCACGTCATGCCGGAGGGAAGCGTGTCCGCCCTCTTGTTCGTGGAGCCGGGCCACCTGGCGATCCACTCGTTCCCGCCTCGCGGCGTTGCACTCGTGGACGTGATGGCGCGGGACGACGTCAGCGTCACGAAGGCACTCGACGTGTTCGTGCGCCGACTCGCGCCCGCTGCCGTGGCAAGCGAGTCGCACGTGCGCGGATGACATGACCGCTTTCCTGCCGCTGGTCCAGCTGCTGCTCACGGCCATCGTCGTGATCTGGGACGTCGTCCTCACCGGAAGCATCGCACAGGTGCGCACACTGCCGCGCCCGTTCGTGATCATCACGGCGCTCGCCGGTTTCCTGCTCCTGCCGGCCCTGGTGATTCACCTCTCGTCCACCGACGCCATCACGGGGCGCTCGATCACCGATGTCGCGTGGCTGTGGCCGCTCACGGTGCTGCTGTTCGCCATCCAGGCCATCTACGCCGGCGTCCGGCGGCTCGTGAATCCGTTCTTCGGTTTCTTCATCGCCGTGTACAACGTGATCGTGGCCGCCGATGCGGTGCTGCGCTTTGTCGCCACGCGCGGCACGCCGTTGCCGGGCTACGCACTGGTGGGGCTGGCCGCCACCAGCTCCGCGTTCGCCTTCATCACGCAGTCGCCGGCCAGCATCGCGTCGCCGCTCTTCTTCTTCGCGCCGATGACGGCTCCGGCGTACCCGGCACTCCGCCCATCGGCCGCCACCTTCCGGGGCTTCCTCGGACTCGTGGCGTTCGGCTGGATCGTGGTGATCCTCATGAACGTGCTGTCCGCCGACCGGGCGGTGAACTCCTACGGCACGCACGACTCGCGCATCGAGAAGCTCCAGGAGCGCCCCGCCAGCGACTTCGACATCGGCCTCAAGCTCTTTCCGGACCTCGCGAGCGGGCCACCGCCGCTCGCCATCCGGAACGACCTCGCGCTCGTGGACTCACTCGGTGTCACGGTGGTGGGCGTCACCATCATCCCCGAGCTCATGGATCGTGGTGCGCTCGACTCACTGTCGCGCACGCTCGAGGAAATCCGGAGCGACAGCACGCAGCTGATCCTCACGCTGGGTTACCCGAAGGGAATTCTTCCCGTACCCGGCAGGAATTTCAGCGAGAAGCGCCGGCTGGCGGCCATCCGACAGATCGTGTTGCGCCTGCACCCGGATATCCTGCTTCCCGCGCAGGATCCATACGGCGCGGGCGCGTTGGCGGCCGGCCTCAGGCCGCCGGAATTCTGGGAAGGCTACATCACACACGCGGCGGCGGAAGCGAAGCGCGCCGACCGGCACGTGCGCATCGGCGTCTCCGCATCGTCGTACGATTACCGCGACAGCACGCTCTACGCGTGGGCATCCGCCGAGGGCTCGCCTGTAGACGTGCCGGGCTTCTCGCTCTACCCATCCGCCGCCGGAGTGCGGTCGCTGGAGGCAGCTCGTGGCGCCGCGGATCGCTGGATGCGCGAAGGGCACTCCACCAAGGATCACTGGGTGTTTTCCACTGGCGGATTTCCCGAGGCACACGGCGAGGCAAGCCAGGAACGCGCCGTGTGGGCTGCGCTCGCATGGGCAACGAGCCGACCGGTCATCAAGGGGCTCGTGGTGGCAGAGGCCGGCGACTACGGCACCATCCGCGGCATCCGCGCGTCGGACGGACACATGCGGCGCGTGGCGTTCGCGATCATGCGCGCCGTCAAGGGTCTCCGCGAAACCGCGGCGCCCGACGTGACCAGTGCGCCCAAGCTCGGGCCGGTGCCGACTCCGAAGGGAACGCCAAAGGTCCTGACGGTACCGCCCCCGAAGGGACATCCGAAACCCAGCAAATAGCGCTAGGGCTTTCGCTTGAGCCGGAGCGTCACCAGCGAGACCTCTTCCTTGCGGGCATCAACCAGGGTCTCCGCCGTGTCGTCCACCTGCGTGGCGCGAACACGCAGCAGTTGATCGCGCGGCAGGCCGCAGATGATGAACCGCCCGTCATCGCCCGCCTCGCCCGACACTTCCTCGCGAAAGAGTTCCGTGTTCCGCGACTGGATGCGGCGCCATAGCTCGATGCGCGCATTGGGACGCGGGCTGCTCGTGGAGTCGGTCACCTGCCCGAGCATCACGCCCTGGCCCAGCGTGTAGTGCTGCCCCTTGCACATCTGCTCCAGGACGTCGGCGCGCGAGTGAAACTGCACGCTGACGTCCACGTTCTGCCCTTCGCCAATCAGCAGGTGCGTGGGGCCGGTGCGCGACACGCCCGCTTTCACCAGCAGGGTGTCCGACGCCAGCAGCGTATACGTGCCGGCGGGCATGGCGGGCATGACGAAACGCCCCACCGAGTCGGTGCGCACGGTGTCCGGCGAATCAACGATCCACACGAGCGCGTCGGCAACGGGCGCGCCCTTCGAGGTCCACCACCTTCCCTATCACGCGCGGCAGTGAGGAACTCCACTTTGAACCGTCCTTCCACTGCGCGGACGCCACTTCACCCGTGATTTCGCGATAGCCGGTGAGCACCACTCCGTTGCGCGACTCACGTGGCACGCGACGCTGTCCGTCGTCCCTGCGCTCCGCCGCGAGCAGGTCCGTGCGCAGGGTCCAGCGACTCACGAATTGCGCACCGGACTTCCCGGTGGCAAAGAACACCTCGCCCCCGCTCGCGCGCGCCGCAGGCTCCAGTCCAACGTAGTTGAACGTGATCGAGCGAAGTGCAGGGCGGCCGCGGTCCATCCACACCACGCCGCGAACCTCCACGAGCGTGTCGAGGTCCTTCGACGCAGGCTCGAACGAGATGCCGACCTGGCCCGACGTGCTCGTTGTCTGCCTCACGCATCTCGAGGCAGTGGTGCTCCGCGAAGATGGGCGCAAGCAACGTCTCGTCATCCGGCGCATAGAGCACGCGCTCGCCCGCCGTCTCGTCGAGGTACCCGTATACGGCGAAGGCGGCCGGCGTGCGGCCCGCCACGTACGCCTTGTCGCCGTTCACCTCGCGAACGGTGGTGGAACGGTGGATAACGCGCTGCGTGCTCGCATCGAACGTCCGCTCGGTGGCAATCAGCCTGAGGCGCGGCGGTTCCGTCTCACGCGCAACGACGTCCGCCAGCAACGCGGCGCGCGCCTGTTCCCAGAGGCCAAGGGCGCGGCTGGCGCCGCGCTCGTCGGGGCACACCCGGCGCTCGCTCGCGACATCCGCCGCGAGCATCACCGCAATCGGCGTGAGCTCGATATCGAGAGTGCTGTCGCGCGCGGAGAGCGGAATGACGCGTGGCCTGAACCCGATGCGCACCACATGTGCCGACGCAGCGGACGCCGGCGCCGCGATCGAGAACCGTCCCGCCTCATCAGTGATGACGCGCTTGAGTGAACTGTCACGGGCATTGGCAAGCCAGACCACGGCGGCCGGAACCGGCGCGCCCGACATCGCCTCGCGCACCACACCTGAGATGCGCTGCGCACCAGACGGCGCGGCCAACGCGGCCGTCGCGACAAGCGCGGCCGCGATGGCGCTACACGGTCTTTCCCACCCCGCGGACAATCCCTTCGACACGCCGGCCCTCGTTGAAGTACTCGCGCGCCACGGCTTGCATTGCCTCCGCCGTCACGGCGCGCACACGCTCGTCAAACTGTGCCAGCTCGGCAAGGCTGCCGAACAGGAAGGCATCCACCATGTCGGCGAGCACGGCGCCGCCGCTCTGCTGGCGGATGGCGTGCGTGCCGATGGCATATGTCCTTGCCTCGTCCAGTTCCCTTTGCGTCACAGGCGATTCGCGCAGTTTTTCAAACTCCCTCAGCAGCCCGCGGCGCGCAACCTCCTCCTTTTCCGGCGACGTGGCGATGTACGCCATGAACGCACCGGCCGCACTCCGCTCGATGCCGCCGGCGTGCACGGTGTAGCCGAGGGACTGCTTGTCGCGCAGTTCGTCGAAGAAACGGCCGCCAAGGCCGCTCGCAACGCCCGCGATCATTCCCGAGGCAAAGCGCGCATCGTCCGAGCGCGACGGGCCGGGAAACAGCATCACCAGCGCCGTCTGCGCCTTGTCACGCTGCTCGATGCGCTGCACCAGTCCCGCAGGCCACTCCGGTCGGGCCACCGGCAGCGCGGAACCACCCTCGAGGGCACCGAAGTGCGACGCCACGAGCGCCGCCAGTTCGTCCTGGTCGGCATCTCCCACAATCGCGATCGCCGATGCGCCGCCGAGGAAGCGCTGCCGATGCCACGCGCGCACCGCGTCCGCGGTAATGGTGGGCAGCGTGGTTTCGTCGCCACTCACGGGCACACCGTACGGGTGTCCCGCATACGCCGCAGCCGTGGCCATCCGCATCGGATAGCGGTACATGTCGTCGCGCAGTGCGGAGAGGTCAGCCAGCGTTATTGCGCGCTCGGTGGCCAGCGCGTCGTCGGGAATGGTGGGCGATTCCGCCACATCCGACAGGAGCGCGATGGCTTCCTCCGCGTACTGGTGCGGCACGCTGATCGACCAGCCGAAGCTCTCACCCGCTGCGCCTCCGGAAACGCTGCCGCCGAGCATCTCCCCTTCCTCGGCGATTTGCGCCGCGGTGCGCCGCACAGTGCCCTTGGGCGCCGTGCGCGCCAGCAGCGCGGTGATGCCCGCCTGCGCAGGCGACTCGTCGCGCGCGCCACCCAGCGCGTACACGCCCGCGTGCACCAGCGCGCCGGCCTTTCGCTTCACCAGCACCGGGATGCCGCGCTCCGTGCGATACACGCGGACACTCGCTTCCTCGCGCTCGATGCGAAGGCGCGTGTGCACGGCGGGCGCCGCACTCACGGGCGCCGACACCTCCAGCGGCGTGGCCGCGGGCGCGGCGTCCAGCAGTGCCCGCAGTGCATCGGCGCTGTCCGCCACCGGAGCGCTCCCGTTGGGGCGATACACCACGATGCCCACTTGCCCTGGATCGAGGAACCGGCGCGCGAGGGCAGTGACTTCGTCCGCGCTCGTGGCAAGTGCACGGGCCAGATACTCGTCGCCTCGCTGCCAGTCGCCGAGTGCTTCCCACTCCGCGAGATAGTTCGCCTGCCCCTCCATGTCCTCCAGGCGACGCACCCAGCGCGACTCGAACACCCGCTTCGCGCGCGCCACCTCGGCGTCGCTCACTCCGTGCTCGGCGAGCAGGCGCAGTTGCGCCCAGATCGTCGTGAGCGCCTCGAGTGATCTTTCGGGCGGCGTTTCCGCATGGATGACGAACACGCCGAGCGTGGTGGGCGTGTAGTTGTACACGCTCACGGAACTGGCGAGTTTCTGGTCGCGCACCGTGCGATAGAATCGCGACGCTCGGCCGCCGCCGAGAATGAGCGACAGGATATCGAGCGCGGGAGTGGCGGCATCGAGCGTTGGCGGCGTTCGCCAGCCCAGCGCCACCTGCGTCTGGCCGATGTCGCCGGTCCATTCACGGTAGCGGAAGCCGAGCGCGTGCTCTTCGTCAGGGCCCGGGGTGCGCTCCGGTGTGCCCGCCGCGAGCGTGCCATGGCGCGCCAACACCTCGGCCATCATCTCGTCAACGTCCACGTCGCCGACGATGGCCAGTACAGTGTTGCCGGGGTGGTAGAAGTTCCGGTAGAACTTCATCATGGCGTCGCGGTTGAGCGCGCGAAGGTCGGGCTCTCGCCCGATGCGCCACCGGCGGATGCGATGCCTGTCGTGCAGCAGTTCGTACAGTGTTTCCGACGACACGGCGCCCGGACTGTCGGACTTGCGCTTTGCCTCCTGGATGATGACCTTGAGCTCGCGTGCGAGTTCGTCGCTGTCGATCAACGAATTGGCGTAGGCATCGAACTGCACCTCGAGCCCCTGCCTGAATCCCGACGACGGCAGCACCGTGTAGTACACGGTGTGGTCGTAGATCGTGGCGGCGTTCAGGTATCCACCCACCGCCTTCGTCTCGCGCGCGATCTCGCCCACGCCTCGGCTCGGCGTCCCCTTGAAGTACATGTGCTCGAGCACGTGCGCGATGCCCACGACGTCATCGGTCTCGTCGAAATATCCCGCCTTCACGTACGTGACGATGGCCACCACGGGCGCCGATGTGTCGCGGCGGAGCACCACGGTGAGTCCGTTGGGCAGGACCGTGCGCCTGACCGCGGCGGGATCGATGGACGGCTGGAGCGCTGGCGTTGTCATGCCCGCAAACTACGCAATCGCCATGCGTCGAAAGTGGAGCACCAGGAATCCGGCAACGAGGCAGGCGAGTCCGTATCCGGCGAACCATTCCAGCAGGTTCGCGTTCAGCATCGTGCCCGCGGCCAGCTTGCCGTAGATCTCGTTGGTGCGATTGAGCGGCGGCAGCAGGTAGAGCAGCTTGGCGAGCCACGAGCTTGACGCCCCGTACTTGTCCCAGAGTGCCGTTGAAGCCACGGTGGCCACCACGAGTCCCAGAAAGTCGAACCGGCTGCACGTGGAGAGCAGGAATGCGATTCCCGCGTACAGCAGGAACATCGTGGACACGCCGAGCACCAGCGGCGGCGAGAGCACCGGCCCCACGAAGTGGGCGTACAACAGTGCCAGCCCCGCCACCAGGACGACAAAGCCGACCCAGTGGATGGCGAACGCCTGCGCGTAGTAGCGCAGGCTGTTCGCCGGCTTGGAAAACAGGAACCGGTAGTATCCCTTGTTGCGGTCTGCCGCCACGATGCCGTGCATGGCGAGGAGGACGCCCAGGAACACCATGGGGCCAAGGAACTGGCCCAGCACCAACCGGCTCACGTCGTTCAACATGGAGGCATGCGCGGCGTCCATGCCGCCGAGCTTGGCAATCGCTTTCGGTGGCAACTGCGACACGCGGTACGAAACGCTGGAAATGGCCGGCGCCACACTGAGATAGCCGAGCGTCAGCAGCACGAGGAGCGTGGGTGCGCCGCGATCGAACGCCCAGTCGCGTGCCTGCCACAGCGCATACGCGCCGAGCCGTGCGCGCCTCATGCCAATGCCTCGCCGGCCACCGCGTCGCGGAACTCCTGCTCCAGCGCGGAGTGCACTGGATAGACGCATTGAACCGCACGCCTTTGTTCACGAGCAACGCGATGCCAAGATTGAGTTCTTCCACGGTTATGTCCTGGAGTTCCAGCTCGCCTTCGGACACCACGCGCGCCGTGGGAAAGTGTTCACGCACGCGTGCTTCACCGTCGCGAACGAGCAGGCGATAACGGCGCGCCCTCCACGCCGTCGCGCGAACGGGTCCGCATGTCCACGATGCGCTGGAGGTGACCGCGATCGATGATGCCCACACGATCGGCCACACGTTCCAGCTCATCGAGGTTGTGCGACGCAATGAGGATGGTGCGGTCGGGCGCGCGAAGCCCCACGAGGATGTCGCGAAAGCGCTGCGTCGACACCGGATCGAGTCCATGTGTGGGCTCATCGAGGACGAGCAGGCGACTGTCGCCGAGCAGCGCCTGGGCCAGGCCAAGCCGCTGGAGGTTGCCCTTGAAGAAGTTGACGGATGCGCTTGTGCTGGTGCTCCTGAGCCCAAGTCGCGGATGGCGTCACTCACCTGCTGGTCACGCTCACCTGCCGGCACGCCGGCGAGTAGCGCATACCGCCGGAGCGCCTCGGTAACACGCCACGTGGGCGGCACGTTCACCAACTCCGACAGGTACCCCACCCCGTGCTGCTGCGTGTACTGTCGCGGTTCCATTCCGTCCACGGTGACGGAGCCGCTCGTGGGCGCAAGGAATCCCAGCAGCAGGGAAATCATCGTGCTCTTGCCGGCGCCATTGGGGCCAGCCAGGCCGAATACCTCATATCTGACCGACCAGCGCGACCGGACCGCCAAAGCCAAGCAGGCCAAGGCGCAGAAAGTAGGCGACCACCTCCCTGATCCGGCCGCGCGGTGCCTCCGATGCTGAGGTCATGCATTCCCTCGCACTCACGCGCGTTTGGTGCGGAAATACTGATAGAGATTGTCGAAGACGGAGGACGCCTTGCGCGATCCGCTGCTCGTCCTCCTCGTTGCCATGGCGATGCCAGCGATGAGGTGCTGGCGATGCCCGTCGCCTCCTCACGTGCGAATTTGCCGTCCTTGAGATCGATGTCGTGGACGATCTCGGCGATCGCCTGCAGAGCCGGATCCGCGATGCCGGCGCGAGCGAGCAAGCACCTCGAAGCTGCAGCGATCGCCTTCGTGCGTGAACTCGCCCTCGAACATGTCGAAACGCAATTCCCCCGTTCTTCGGGACGTAGCCCTTGCCCGGCACGAAGCGGATAACAGCATCAGGATCGATAAAGCGACGGATCAGCCAAGCTGCAGGCGATGCGATCGACATGAACGCCTCGCCGCGTCACCCAGGTCCGTCCCTTGAGCTCGGCCCTCGGTCTGCCGCACGGCGGTGTCTTCCGTCATGACGCTTTCCTCCGTGACCCTTGGCCCTCGAGTTCGGCGAGCAATCCCTCGACCGCGAGGCGACCGTGGCCCCAAAGAAGTCGATCGCCACGACTCCGGCGAGCCGCTTGCGCAGCCGGCCGAGTTGGGCCGCGCCTCGGCAGTTTCCTCAGCCGTCGAGCGTCGAAATCGATTCCGCGAGAGCGCGCCCTTCCTTGGCGATCGCCTCGTAGTCGTCATCGCGAGCGGCATCGAACAGCGCTCGCACCTGAGCGTCGGAGAGGCCGTCGATCAGGCGCGCCTCGCACACCATCGCCTCGCCGCCACCCTCGACGATCTCCTTCAGGAGCCACTCGAAATCCTCCTGCGTCTCGGCGTTCGCCGGCAGCGCGTAGACGGTGCTCTTCACCGCGACCGCGCCAATGCCCTGTAGCCGCCGCCAGATCTTCACGCGGAAATAGGCAGGCTTGCTCGGCAACTGATGGATCAGAAGCAGCCATCGCTGCTCCACCTGGGAGTCCACCCTCGCTCATGACGAACCGTATCATCGAAATTGTAAATGCAACGCTTGTATCATTTATGATTGGTACCGTAACCCCCTGCTTGGGTGCGGCGCGAGCGGGGAGCCTTCCGGCTTGCCGCCCAAACCGCCGAGCTCACCTCACAGAGGGAGACGAACGCATGAAATGGGTCACACGCGAACGACCGGTCATCGACCGCATTGCCTGCCCCTGCACATCGCCCGCTTCATCGACAAGGAACCGATTTCCTGTTCGCGGCGCCGGCCGGGTGACGCGGGTCGCCAAGGAGACTGGCGCAACACCCTACGACATCCCCAGGCGTCGAACTGACCCATGTGGGGGACGGCTGCAGCTTCGACGCCTTCGATGTCGAAATACGGCCTCGACCGCGATCCGGCACTCGTCACATCGCGACGATCGTACGCGGCGCGGACACCGACCGCACATCTCACACCGCAATCCGCCGGGCTGCTGGCGATCTCGATGGGCCTTCGGGACGTCACGCCAGATGACCACGAGGTCCTCCAGCATGGCTTCGTCATATACGACGCGCTCTACGCCTGGGCGACGGGGCGGAAGGCGAGAGACCCAGAACTGGCCGCCCGCCATGACGCCGGGCGCCAATC